>NZ_LWLS01000058.1 GCF_001905095.1 Micromonospora sp. CB01531 | reverse complement strand
AAACGCTTCGAGGTCTTTCTACTGCCCGCAATGTTTGACCCCGCTACAGCACCGTAAAGCCCCCGACAAGCGGACCGTCGCGGGCTGGAAGTGGGCCATCTGCCCCAACCAGTCCTGCCGCTGGCAGGGCGACCGTGACCACGGCGCATGGCGGCGGATCGCCGCCCGCGGCCTCACCCATCAGGGCAAGACCGTCATCGACAAGACCAGCGGGCAGATGGTGATCCGCTCGGTCGTGGACACGCGCGAAGCCGCAGCCGTTGTCACCCCGAGCACCTTCAAGACCAGTCGGAGGGATCGGTCGAAGACCGGCCCCACCCGGCCCCGCACCTCACGCCCCGCGCCCAGGCGACGCAGGGCACCCTCCCCCACCCGGCCCCACAGCCGAGCGGGAAAGCGTCCGGAGGGACACGCACCAACGGACCGGCCGAGGCTGCCCCGCGCAGCCCACCGACACCAGAGCGTGAACACGATCAGCACACCCACCACCACCGGCCACCGGCCCCGAGGAGCCGCACTGGGCGCGGGATTCCATCTCCACGCCCATGCAACTCCACCACGGTGGGAAACGATCCCGGAAACCCCATCCGACTCAGGATCGCTAAGCTAATCAGAGACGCTTTGCGGTGTGCGTGCTGGACGGTGGCGATCGTGTCGTCGTCATCGAGGATTAACGACTCCTCAGACGTCGCAGGGATGCCGATCTCAGCGCGCGACTGGCGCGTGACGGCTTCGTCGAACCAGACCTTCTCGACGAAGGTCGCGTGCTTCACAAGACCCAGGAGCGTGGTCCGGGAGGCCACCAGCGACCGGCGCGCCTGTTCCTCTGTCAGCCCGTCCAAGCAGCCGTTGAGCGCGCCGCGGTGCTCGTCGAGGAACGCCTCGAACTGGGCACGGGCTGGCTGTGCGATGACGTGGTCGGCGAAGGTAGGCGGGTAGGAAGGCATGGGCGGAGCATTCCAGACCGTCGCCCAGGAGAACCAGCGGACGTGCGGGCGAGCCGGCGAAGTGGACGGGCATTCTCGGGGCCGGTACGGCGGTGGCCGCCAAGCCTGGTTGGCTTGGCGGCCACCGCTGGGCCGAGCTGCGCGACAGCAGAAGCTAGCGGCGGACTCGGATCGGACGGTAGTAGATGTAGGTCTGGATCCAGGTCAGGTATCCGCCGAACTTCGGGACCGGCATGGGAATCCAGGGCGTCGTCTTGCAGCGCCACACGCAGTGCTTGGTCTTGAAGGAGAACGACCGCTTGGTGAGGATCTGGTAACCGACGATCCAGGTGCGACGCTTGCTGGTGTATATCCAACGGAACAGGCGCATGTCGCGCTGCCGGAACTTGATATACACGCGGTAGATGCCCCGCTTGATCTGTTTCCAGCCGCTCTGCCACACCTTGTTGGGGAGCCACTGCCACTTCCCCGTGGCGTACTGCCCGTTGAGGTCGGTGCAGTTGACCGGGTCGCCGACGCAGTACTCGTAGTTGTTCGCACTGCCACCCGGCACCGGATCGACCTGCAGGAACCGGCCGGTGGTGGGGTTGTAGAGGCGGACACCCATCAACAGGATCCCGCCCGGCGTGTCGGCGGCGCGCTGTTCGGCGCCGAGCCAGCCGTACCGCTGGTTGCCCACGTTTGTCGAGTCGAGCGGGGTGCCGTACTCGGTGGCTTCGCTGGTCCTGCTCAGGCCGGCGTCGTTGCCGCTGATAGTGGCGACGATGTCACCGTGCAGGTTGGCGATCTGCCAGTCGACCACGCCGGTGCCGCTGTTCCAGGTCCCGGCCACGCCGGCCAGCCCGCTGACCGCGCGGGTGTAGCTGCTCGGCGTCTCCTGCGTCCAGACCGGGCTGTCCTCGTCGTCCGCGTAGTGGTGGATTGAGGTGGCGGCCGCACCCGAGACGTTGTCGGTCCACGACCGGACCCGCTCGCCCTCGACGTCGATCAGGTAGTCGGTCGTGCGTCCGCCCTGGGTGATGGTGTCGACCAGGTCGGTGGCGTGGTAGGTGACGGTCACGTTGCCGCCGGCCGGGTTCGCGGTGTCGACCGCCGGGACGGTGGTGGTGCGGGCGAGCGTGTCGTAGGTGTACCCGGCGGTGTTGACCCGGTCCGCGGTGTCGTAGGTCCAGGTCCGGGTGGCCGCCGCCGTCGTGGTCTGGCATGACCCGTCCGAGGCCGGGGCGTACTCCGTCGACGACGTGCGGTTGGTGGCCGCGTCGAAGGCGTACGCCCGGGTGGTGCAGCGGTCTCCCAGGATGTTGCGGACCTGGGTCAGCCGACCGGCCGGGTCGTAGGCGTACTCCTGGTTGGAGAGGGTGGAGCTGTGCACCCGTACCTGGTTGTGGGTCGAGGTCTGGACGGATTCGCGGTAGAGGGTGCAGTCCGCGGCGCCGCAGCCGGTCCTGAGGTACGACCGTCCGACCTCGGCGCCGGTCGCGTCGATGTCACGGCTGACCACTACGCCGTTGGGCCAGCTCTCCGACTTCAGTCTGCCGTCCCCGTCGTAGCTGCCGGCGAACATGCCGGCCTGGCTGTCGTTGACGGAGGTGAGCAGGCCGCGTCGTTCGCTGCCGCCGTCGTAGGTGTAGGTGCGGGTGGCCTTGCCGTCGGTGCTGGTGGCGACCCGGCCGAGCAGGTCGTACGTGGTGGTCGACACGTTCCCGTCGGCGTCGGTGTACGACGTCAGCCGGCCCAGGCTGTCGTAGCCGCGGATGATCTGGGCGGATACCGTGCCACCGCTGATCGACTGGGTACGCAAGAGCTGCCCGCTGGCCTGGTCGTAGATCCTACGCACGACCGGCACGGTCGTGCCGGGGCCGGTGACCACGGTCTCGTAGGCCCGCCCCGCGCCGTCGTACGTCGTGGTGGTGGTGCGCAGCGTGGCGGCACTGGTCTTCTCGGTGACCACTCGGGGCTGGTTGAACATGTCGTAGGTGGTCACGGTGGCGGGCACCTCCGGTCCGCTGGCCGCCTGGCCGCCCGGCTGCACCCGGCAGGGCAGGTTCGCCCATTCGGGCCGGAGGTCGCACTCGCTGTAGCCGGAGCCGGAGGTGGCCCGGTAGTTGATCGCGCGGGTGGTGGCCGGGGTGTTCGTGCTGGTGCCGCCCGCCGGGGTGGTGTTCAGCACCTCCAGCCCGGTGCCCGGGTCGTAGGTGCTGCGGGTGGTCTGGCCAAGGCCGCCGGGGTCCACGGTGGTCACCGTCGGTTCGCGCAGGGACCAGTCGTACTTCGTCGTGGTGGTACGCAGCTCGGCGTCGGTCTCGGTGCCGGTCGGTCCCCAGTAACGCACCAGCTCTTCCTGCTTGGTGACCAGGTTGTACGGCCCGCCCGTGAGCGGCGCACCCTCGTCGTAGGTGCTCCGGGTCATCGGTCGGCCGCGTACCGTACTTCCGTCGGCCAGCATCACGTCCCGCTCGGGATTGAGGGTGTAGAGCAGCCGCTGCCCGTCGCCGCTGAAGACATTGCGGATGGAGTAGCTCTGCGCCAGCATCGTCTCCCGTGCCGCATCGTCGGTGGACGAGTCGGCCAGTGCCCGGGCCCGGTTGGCCGCCGTCAACGAACGCACGGTGTTGCCGAACTCGTCGTACCAGGTGGCGGCGATGTATCCGCCCGGCGCGGCGGCGTTGACCTCGCGGGCGTTGGCGTCCAGGTACGTCACCGATGCGCGCTCCCAGGACGAGGGCATGGTGCCGGTGGCCGGGTTGCCGTTCGGTATCTGGTTGGCCGGGAAGATGGCCGTGGCGTCGGTCGGCGCTTCCGGCTGACCCCACCGGGCGGTCTGCCCGGGCGACAGATCGTACGGCGCACCGGCACCCGAAGGCGGCACCTGGTAGACCATGGTGCTCGTCGCGGTACCCGCGGCGAGCGCCGTGCGGGTCACCTTGTGCAGCCGTCCCGCGCCCGGGTCACCCGGGACCGTGGTGTAGCTGAACTGCCACGACTCCTCGCCCACCGGCTTGGTCGCGGTGAGCACTCCGGTGGCGTCGTAGTCGTACGTTTTCCACAGGTGCCGCGTCGTGCCGGCGTCGGTCCAGTCCAGCCGCGGATCCCAGGCGGCACGGAGCCGGCCGGTGTTGTCGTACGCGTACCGGGCCAGTGGCACGGTACGCATGGCCGGGGTGGGCAGATCCGGGTCCCAGGCGGTGAAGGAGATCTCCTTGACCCGGCCCGGGTAGTCACCCCAGGTGGCCTCGGTGGTGCCGGTCGCGGTGGCGGTGGTGGCGTAGGTGAAGGTCAGCGCCCGGCAGCCCCGGGTCAGGGTGGCGCAGTTGACCCCGTCCGGCACCGGTGCCAGCATCCGGGTCGGCCGGACCACTTCCGCCCCAGCGAGGGTCACCCGCTCCCAGCTGTACGTGGTGGTCTGGTTGCTGGCTGACTCGGCCACCAGCGTCGGGAAGTACTTGCCGGTCGCGGTGCCCGCGACGCGGGTGAACATCACGGTGTCGCCGTCCTCGTCGGTCAGGGCGTAGGAGTCGGTCGCGCTGTCGTACGTCAGCATCATCGACTCCAGCCCGATCTCCGGGTCGAAGGCGGTGCTGGTGCGTTTGGTGAAGCCGATCGTGTCGCCGTCCGGCAGACCCACCTGCACCAGCGACCCGAACACGGTCAGCGACGTGTAGTTGGCCTCAGCCCCGTCCACCGTCGCACCGGACACCCAACCCGGGCCGAACATGTTCGCCGAGTCGGTCTCCGCCGCCCGTCGGCTGTGGTACGAACGCTCCACGGTCAGTTCGGTGCCGTACGAGGCCACCGACACATCGCTGTCCGACAAGGTGTAGTTGCCGGTGATCAGGTTCACCTCACCCGGACCGATCTTCTCGGCCGCCGCGGACGCCTGGTTCCGGTCAAAGGTGATCTTCACTGCGCCCGAGGACGCGGCTGTACCGCCGGTGAAGCTGCCCCGTACCTGCAGGGGGCCGTCCCGGGGCACCTGCTGGGCGTCCACCGCGGCGAGGGTGGCCTCGACGTCCCAGTTCAGCTTCGGGAATTGGCCCCCGCCGCTGGTCGGCAGCGGCCAGATCACCGCCGCGCCCCCGGCCGCGACCGTCACGTGCCCGGCCGGGATGTTGGTCCACGTGTCGCTGTCGCCGCGCCGCCACTGGTAGGTCACCCCGGTGGCGTCCGGCCGTCCCACCCCGCTGATCGCGGTCTTCGCCGCAGTGATGTCACCGGTCTTCGGTGCGGTCACCGCGCCGCCGCCGACCGAGAACGCGTAGGAGCGGATCGGCGACAGGTTGCCCGCCCGGTCGCGGGTGCGTACGTACAGCGTGTGTGGGCCGTCCGAGGTCGGCGTGATCGAAATGGTGGTGGCGGCACCGAGACTGGGCGCGTTCACGGTCTGGTTCGGCGGGTTGACGTCCACGCCGTACTCGTAGGCTGACACGTCGGCGACGCCGCCGGCGCCGAGGGTGAAACTACCGGCAGTGCCCGCCGCGCCGGACCACGCACCCGAGGGGTAAGCCGTCGAGGACACCGACGGCGCCACCCTGGGCGCCTCCGTGTCCACCGTGAACTCACACCACTGCGACCACGAACCCGCCTTCGTGCCGTCACTGCCCTGTACCCGCCACGCGTACGAGCCGTCCTCCACGAACGCGCCGGGCGGCACGTTCGTCGCCAACCACGACCCGGACGCGCCGGGCCCCTCCGTGGCCGAGCCGATCAGCGACCCGCCCGCGACGGACCACTCGAAGGTGGCGTAGAGCGACGCGGCCGCGGAATCGGTGATCTGCGCCCGCAACTGCGGAGTCAAACTCGCGATGTACGGCCGCTGCGCCCCGGTGGCGCACACCGTCGTCGGCGCGGTCGCCATCGCGGTCACCTGCGCCCCCGACTGGTAGGTGATGGTCACCGACGGCGGGTAGGTGCCCTCCTTGGAGTTGAACCGCTTCCAGGTGTAGCTGTCGGTCTCACTCGTCGCCCGGATACCGATGGTCGTCTTGGCCAGATGCCCGGTCGCGGTGCTCTGGAACGCGCCGGTGACCGGGATCGTCACCCAGCCGCCACCGCAGGCGCTGCTGTAGCCCTTCGTCTGCGTCGACGTACCCACCTGCTGCAACCAGGCCGGCTGCGCCGTCCACCGCACCGTGCTGGTGACATCACCGACCCGCCACGCCTGCCACTCCCGCGCCGTACACGAGTACGAGTGGTGATTCCACAGGCTCAGCGTCGCCGACTGCACCTGCTTGTCCCACAACCAGTTCATGTTGTCGAACCGCAGGAACGACCGTGCCTTGTCCGTTCCACCGTTGTAGGTACCCAGCTTCAGCTCGGTCGCCGTCGACTGATCCGACGTGTACGTGTTCTGCACGAACGCGTCGAAGTTCGGCCCGATCGACTGCGACGGGTCGATCGTCACCGGATACACCGTCGACTCGTCGGCCAGGAACTTCGCGTCCGGCGTCAACACCAGCCCGGTCCGCTCGCCCAGGCCGTCCAGTCGCGTGCCCACCGGCGCCCGCCGCACGTGCTCACCCGAGGCCGGGTCCACCCGCGCGTCCCACATCAGCGCCGGCAACTCACCGACCCGCGTTGCGGTCGCCTTCCCGCCCGACGGGCGCCACGGCATCCGGAACTGCCGCACGTGCGCGGCAGCCTTGCGGTCCTTGACTACCAGCAACTGCTCAAATCCGGTACGCGTCGCCGACACGACCAGGTCGACACCTGGACGCACCTCGGGGTACGTCGCCTTCGCGCCTTCCAGCACCGGCGTCGGCAACGCGCCGGTCCAACCCAACGTCGAACGCCGTCCCGCCGTGCCCAGCGACACTAGGTCGTGCTCGCCGGGGCCGGCCGGCCCGGACAGCGTCAGCCCGGCCGGGTGTGCCTTCGGCACCACCGAGCCGTCCGCCTTCCGCTGCAGGGTCAGGTCGACGGCCACCCAGCCGCCCTGGTCATCGCGCATCCGCACCGGCCCGGCGCTGACCTTCGCCTCCACCGACCCCGAGGGCAACGCCCAGAACTCCGTGGTCTCCGTCGTCAGCCCGCTGATCAGCACCCGTTTGCCGGTCATCCGCGCCGTCACCACGGCCGCCGCCTCGTCGGGGCGCTCCAACGGCTCAGCCGGTTGCTGCGCCTGGGTCACCGGCGGCCTTGCCTGCGCCGGGCGCGAGACCACGCCGGCCAGCAGTGCGGCCACCAGCGTCGTGGACAGGCCGACAGCCAGCCCGTAGCCGACCTTCCCCGTGGGTAACTGATCGAGCCGAACGCCTGATCTCCGTCCGCGTGCGCGACCTCTCATCACGACCTCCCTCGGGCGCAGCCGATGGCAGATCACTGCCATCAATGGGGTTCTCGCCCACGCGGACCGTAGGGCACGTGCCGGCAGGACGTCGTGTCCCCGATTTACGGGACACGGGACGGGGTCAACGTCAGGGACGCCGCGCGGCGTCCGCCCCTCGTCGCAATCGACGTGCTTGCCTGAGTAGCGCCAGGGTCCGGATCTTCGCCCGCCGCTGGCCCGACCTCCGCTGCGTCTGCAGGGCCTGCTGGCAGTGGCTGATGCATTGATCGGGGTCACCCATGCCGAGGTAGGCCGCGGCCAGGGCAGTGTGTGCGGCGGCTACCTCGACCATCGCCCCTGATTCCGAGGCCAGGCTCAAGGCCCGGGACGCGTAGCGGTGCGCGGATCGGTACTCGACGAGCGCGCAGTGCGCCTCGGCGAGCGTGAGCAGGACCTTGACGTGACCGCCGCTGTGGCCGGTACGCGCCGCTACCTCCAGTGCGGTGTCGAGCCGTGCCACCGCGGTCGAGACCCGGCCGGCCCGGATCTCGATGCTGGCCAGTCCATTGAGTGCGAGCATCTGGAGTCGCGGGTTGCCGGTTTGCTGCGCGATGTCCAGCGCCTCGTCCAGCCCCTGCTGAGCCTCTCGGTGCCTGCCGGCATCGCGATGGACCTCTGCCGCCGTAATCAACGCCTCCGCCGCCTCGTGGCGCAGCCCGACTTCCCGGCAGATCGCCAGCGACTCACGGACGGCGGCCAGGGCCTCGTCGAGGCGGCCCTGTTCGCGCCGGAGTTCCCCCAGGTTGATGAGGGCTATCGCTTCGCCGGGCCGGCGACCGACCCGACGCAGCAACGGGATAGCCACGCTGAGGTACCGTGCGGAGAGTTCCAGGTCACCGAGATCCTTGTAGGTTCCGGCAATGTTCTGGAGGCTGGCCGCCTCGCCAGGTTCGTTGCCGATCTCGCGGTCGAGCGCCAGCGCCTGCGTGAACCGGTCCAGAGCCGGCCGCAGCTGCCCCAGGTGTGCCAGCGAGACGCCCATGCTGCGCAGCGTCGTGGACTCGCCCGGCTTCCACCGCGCCTGCCGGTAGAGCTCCACGGCGCGCTCATGCTCGCGGATCGACTCGGCGAACTCCGCCGCCTGGTAACGCAGGAAGCCGAGGCAGAAGCGCATGGCCGCCTCGCCGACCACATCGCCCTCCGCTATCGCAGCGGCCAAGCCCGTCTCGGCGATGGCCAGCCACTGGGGCCGCGACGCCGTCAGATACAGGTGACTGCGCAACGCGTCCGCGAGATGCCAGGCCAGCTGACGCAGCCCCCGCGCCGCCGCGTGGCGCAGCCCGGCGACCACGTTGTCCCACTCTGCGATCATCCACTCCCTGGTGCCGGTCACGTCGGGGAACTTCACCGGCACTACGCCGGCCGGTAAAGGTGGGCGGGGCAGTCGGGAGACGGCCGGGACGGTGGCGGTGGCGGCCTGATCGGTGGTGTGCAGGTAGAAGGCGAGCAGGCGGTCCACGGCAGCGTCCCGCTGTGCGGGCGGATCGTCGGCGGCGAGTTCCGCGGCGTATTCCAGCAGCAGGTCGTGGCAGACGTATCGACCGGCCGCGGTGGCCGTGATCAGGTGTAGCCGGGCCAGGGTGTCGAGCAGTTGGCCGGCGTCGTCCACCGCCATCCCGGCGAGCGCGGCGCCCGCTTCGGCCGACCACCCGGCCGGCGCCGGCACGAGGCCCAGTAGCCGGAAGAGCCGCTGCGCCGGGCGCGGAAGCGCCCGGTAGGACAGGTCGAAGGCACCTCTGACCGACGCCCGTCCGTCACCGGAAACCCGCAGGCCGGCCATCCGCCCGCGCCGGGTCAGCTCGTCCACCTGCCGGCGGATCGAATGGTGCGGCTGGTCAGCGAGCCGGCCGGCGGCGATGCGCAACGCCAGCGGAAGGTGGCCGCACAGCCTCGCCAGCTTGGCCGTGGCGTCCGGATCCGCCTCAATCAGCTCGCCGCCGGCCGTGTGCGCCAGCACCTCGATCGCGTCCAGCGGTGGCAGCACGTCGACCGTCATGCGGCAGGCACCGTTCAACGCCACCAGGCCACCAAGCCGATCCCGACTGGTGACCAGGGCGAGACAGCCAGGGCCGCCGGGCAGCAGGGGTCGCACCTGGTCCGGCTCGGCCACGTTGTCGAGGATGACCAGCAGCCGCCGTCCGGCGAGGGCCGAGCGGTACTGGGCGATCTGCGCATCGCCCCCGACCGGAATCTCCGCAGTCGCCACCCCGAGCGCATGCAGCAACTGCGGCAGTGCGTCCATAGGCGAGATGCGGGCACCGGGATCGAAGCCACGCATGTCCACGAAGAGTTGACCATCCGGGAATCGATCCATCGCGGTGTGGGCCCAGTGCACGGCCAGGGTGGTCTTGCCGGCGCCGGCTGGACCCACCACCAGTACCGGGCCGTCACCCCGCGCGGCGAGCGCGTCGAGCTGCTCCAGCTCCCGCACCCGGCCGACGAGCCGTCCAGGGGCCGGCGGCAGCTGGCGCGCTGGCATCCTGGCCGGCGGCGACGACTGGCGGACGGTCGACGCGGCCGACCGCACCGCGGGGAGCGGCGGGTTCAGCGCTGGGTCGCCGGCGAGAATCTGTTGCTGCAGACGCTGCAGCTGTGGCGTCGGTTCGAGCCCCAGCTCTTCGACCAGGCGCTCCCGCAGGCGGGCGTAGAGTTCGAGCGCATCACCACGCCGGCCCGACCGGTACAAGGCCATCATCAGCTGGGCATGGGGCCTCTCCCGCAGCGAATGCCCAGCGACCAGATGCCCCAACTCGGCGACGAGTTCGGCGTGTCGTCCCACCGCCATCATGACCTCGGTACGGTCTTCTGCGACCCGCTCCCGCAGCTCGGTCAGGCGCGCCGCCTCGGTGTCGACGAACGCGCCGCTCACGCCGCCCAGCGCCACGCCACGCCACACCGCGAGCGCCTTGTCGTACTGCTCGACCGCGATCTCCGGCCGGCCTCGGGCCGCCGCCTCCTTGGCCTGGTCGACCGCGTGCCGGAACCTGTCCACGTCGATCTGGCCGGGGCTCGCGCGCACCAGGTATCCGGGCTGCCTGGTCAGAATGAGCCGTTGACCTTCACTTGCGAACGCTCTGCGCAGCTCGGATATCAGCAGCCGCACCCGCGCCTCGGGTGACGCTGGCAGCCGCTGACCCCAGACCGCTTCGGCGAGCTGCCTGGTGGCGACTACCCGATTGGCATTGAGCAGCAGGACTACCAGCAGCGAGCGCTGCTTTCCGTTGAGCGGGAGCTGAATGCCGCCCCGGTACGCCTCAACCGGGCCGAGGAGGCGGAACTCCCACTCACCGTCGCCGCCCACGATGGTCACATTGTTTGATCCTGCCCCACCCGATCCCGGACAACAAGATCATAAATTTGTGACCGCACATCGGCCGATTGTTCATCCCGTTTCTCCGGCCGGCCCCCGAACGGCCCGAATCTGGCAGACGTCGCTTTGTGCATTCAGTACGCACGGCCCGGTCCGGTCATAACCGAGGGGCACCAGGGCGCAGGCCGGTAGCACGACCGATCAGGAGGCGTCGGCCGTCGCCTCCGGGAACGCACCGACCAGCGCCGCCCGCGTCAGCTCGGCCTTGTTGCCGAGGTCGAGCTTGGACCTGACGCGCTTGACGTAGGTGTCCACGGTGTGTCGGCTGATGCCCAGTACCCGGGCTATCTGAGTGTGCGTCAGCCCCCGTGCGATCTGCCGGAGCACCTGCCGTTCACGCATCGAGAGCGGGACGGACTCGACACCAGGCGGATTCGGCTGGCCCGGCGGCTGCGCCCTGCCGAAAAACCGTCCACCGTCGGCCACCGCCCGGACCGCCCGCACCACGATGTCGGCGGGCGCGTAGCGGTCCACGTAGCTCACCATACCCGAGCCGGGGCAGCGCTCGCCGGGCGTCTGGTGGCCGCCAAAGGGAGCGAGCACCAACACGGGTGCCACCAACGACACCTCCGCGGCGAAGGCCCAGAGGGTGCCCACCCGGACCGCTGCCGGGTCGACCAGAAAGATGTCTGCCTGCCGGCAGTAGTCCCCGTCCGTGCTGGATCTGACCTCAATTACCTCGAAACCCTCCACCGCCAGCAACCCGGCGAGCCCACGGGCGAAGACCGGGCTCGTATCGAAGATGCTGACCTTGTTCATCCCGCCTCCTCCTGATCTTCCGCGCCGCCATCCGATCCGCCGCGGCCGGATCATCGGCTCGCCCGCCATGAGGCAGTGCCCGGTGGGCATTCGGGCATTCGGATGAATCGCTGCGTTGAGTCTCGCCAGCGCCTGCATAAAGGGCGCATGTTCGCCGCATACCAGGCGCTTCGCACCACCTTGAGGGCGACCTGATACGCCAACGCGGCGGTGCAGCGGCGAAGCGGATCGCCCCGCCGTTGGCCCGGTAGGCGTCCCGGACGTGCCAGAAGTCGCTGAGGTGGTCATCGTGGACGCCCCCGTCGCCGCCTCGTGCACCCACCTGGTCATGGTCGCCGGCGGCCAGCTTCGAGTTCGAGGTGTTCAGCAGGATCTCCCGATCCTGGGTGGCCGGCCTGCTCGCGCTCGGACTACTCACCCCCGGCGATGCTGTTCGCGCCGCCCCTGGCCGTAGGCGGCCACCGCCGTGCTCTTCGGGGTCGTCGTCCTTGCCGAACTCCGCGCCCACCGCGAAACATCCGAGTAGCCCACCCCATCGATCTGACCTGCGGCCCGACGTCGGGATGCCTTATCAGTACACCTTCCAGCAGAAACTCCTCGCCCGGTCGTGAAATCGGGTTTGCTGGATAGCGCCTACCTCGGCCATCGGCCTGCGCCGGTTCACGGTGGGAGCGCAGGGAACGCATCGCTGACATGGTCGCCGCCGATGTCACCGGCACCGATGCGTCACCTGGCCCTGCATGTCCCGCCCGACTCACCCGCCGAATCGCCTGCCGACGGACCTGCTGCTCATCGAAAGGGCAACCGCAACGATGAACCCGAACTACGACTTCACCGGCCAGGTCGCCCTGGTCACCGGCGCCAGCTCCGGCATGGGCCTGGCCACCGCCCGCGCTTTCGCCGAGGCCGGCACCGCGGTCGCCCTCGCCGACATCAACCGGGCCGCAGTCCAGACCGCCACCGAGGCGCTGGCCACCGCCGGTCACCGGGTGCTCGACGTGTGTTGCGACGTCACCGACGAGGCCAGCGTCGCCGCCGCCGTCCGCTCGACGGTCGAGGAGTTCGGCCGGCTCGACATGGCGTTCAACAACGCCGGCATTCAAGTTCCGCCCAGCGATGCCGCCGATGAGCCTGCCGATGTCTTCGACCGGGTCAACGCCGTCAACCTGCGAGGCGTGTGGGCCTGCATGAAACACGAACTCGCCCAGATGCGCAGCCAAGGCAACGGCGCCATCGTCAACTGCTCCTCTCTCGGCGGGCTCGTGGGCCTGCCCGGCCGCGCCGCGTACCACGCCTCCAAGCACGGCGTGCTGGGTCTCACCCGCAGCGCTGCCCTCGAATACGCGCCGCGCGGTATCCGGATCAACGCGGTCTGCCCCGGGACTATCGCCACCCCCATGGTCACCGACATGATCGACAAGGGCGAGCTCGACCGCGCCGAGGCCATCGCCAATCAACCCATCAACCGGCTCGGCGAACCCGAAGAGATCGCCGCCGCGGTGTTGTGGCTGTGCAGCCCCGGTGCCAGCTTCGTCATCGGCGTCGCACTTCCTGTCGACGGCGGCTACACCGCACGGTGACATCGCGCCTGTGAACAGCACGACCTTCATGGCCTTCATCGTTCGAGCGGGGCGTCAGAGGTGCCCTGCCAGTACGTCTCTCGACAGGGACTCCCTGCGTGCGGAGGAGGCAGGTTGCATAGCAACGGACTGTCCACGGCCTGAACGGGCGAGGCCTGACTGGAAGGGTTTCATCGCATGCGGAAGGTGAATCTCAGGGAGGCGGCAGCGCTCCTGCTGGCCCTCTCCCTCGCCGCGTGCGGTGCGCCTTCCACCGGCGAGGCCACTCCCACCGCCGCGCCGGGTTCCTCGTCGGCACCCCGGAGCAGCACAAGCATGTCACCGCCCAGCACCGATCAGGCCATTGTGGGCACGGTTGTCCGGTTCGCCGTGGGCGCGGAGGCGGTGAACGTGACCATCGGTGAAGACAGCCCCGCCACCCGTGACTTCCTGAGCATGTTGCCACTCACCCTCACGCTCGAGGATTTCAATGGCCGCGAAAAGATCGCCGATCTTCCGCGCGCTTTGCAGTACGAGGGGTCGCCAGGTTCAGACCCGAAGGACGGCGACCTCATCTACTTCATTCCGTGGGGCAACATCGGCTTCTACTACAACACCGCCGGCATCGGGTATTCCGATCAGACCCTTCACCTCGGCACGTACGACGCCGCCGTCGAGGAACTCGAACGCCTCGAAGGCCGAGAGGCGACCGCAGCGATCGTACGCTGAACTCAACACTCCGCCTTCTCGTCCGCGGGAAGCACAGGCCGCTTGTCTCCATAGTCGCTGGCAGCCCACGACGCAAGCAACGGCAACCGCTCCGTCGAAAACGACCCGGGCTCCATCCCCTCGGTGGCGGCACCGCCGGCGAGCCGGCGGCGCGCCGATGATCGCAATCCAGGAGCCAGGAACGCCGGGACGCCGGGCCCGCATGGGCCCGGCGTCGTCGGGCGGGTCAGCCGGCTGCGGCCTGCCGAGCGAGCATCTTGGCGTCCTCGGCACGCCGGCGGCGCCAGCCGCGCCACAGGTTGCGGCCCCACATCGCCAGGCCGCCGCCGTTGAGCAGCCCCGCCAGCACCGCCACTGTGGCGAAGTCGGCCGACGAGAACCGCGTCGGCTCTCCCATCGCCAGCAGCACGAACTGTTCGAGATAGACCCACAGCACCGGCAGAATCGTGAACACCAGGGCGAACAGTGAGAAGATCCGGCCGAACACCCAGATCGCTCCGTACACTCGCACCTTGCGCATTTCGTTGCGCGGTATACCCGCCTGCGAGACCACCTTGTCTCGGCGGAAGGTCAACCGCTTGATCCCGTTGGCCAGGAACCGCTCGGTGTCCGACATCAGGTTGCGGCAGTTCAGGGCAGTCGCGATCACGTAATAGATATCGGTCCGCAGGTAGAAGAAGAACTGGAATCCGATACGCACCAGAAAGGTGAGCAGAGCCGCACTGGCCAGCAGGACCGACCAATTGGGCGCATCGAGGACGCCGTGCCGGGCGGCGAACAGGAACGCGACCAGCAGGGAGCCGAAGAACGCGTCCACGAAGAACCCGGCGAGGAATGCCTTGTACCGCGCGCGCTTCGATGCCATCCAGATGCCGCTGATGTCGGTCTGGGCGACCAGGATGTACATCAGGTTGCTGATGCCGAGGGTCGCCGACACACCCACCGAACGAGCCGCCAGCGCGTGCGCGAATTCGTGCATTGACAGCCCGATCATCGCCAGCGTGACGCTGACCACGGTGAGCAGCGCGAAGTTTCCGCCTTCGAACAGCAGCGCCCGGGCACCGGGCAGCAGGCCCGGATCGCTGGCCGCCAGCACCACGCCGGCCAGGATGACCGCGAGGCCCGGCACGATCACGGCAGGACCGGTGAGTCGGCGCGCGGTGGCGGGCGAGATCCAGTCGAAGCTCCACCGCTTGATCGTCCGATGCCCGTGCTCGTGGGCGGGTTCGGTGGCGGGAGCGGGCTCGCCGCCGCGAGTGACGAAACCCTCGTCGGCCAGCACTGCGACGAAATCCTCGATGTCTGCGCTCTCGCCGTGCTTACGCTCGTAGATCCGGGCGGTCTCGGCGATGGTCCGGCCCTCGGCGAGCGCATGCAGAATGTCCAGCCCCTCGGCCGGAATGGCGAGATAGACCTTGCGGTCGGTGTCGCCGATGATGACCTCCGCGCCGTCAGTGGTCGAGACGAACGGGCGGACGGTGACGACGGAGTCAGCCGTGTTGACGGCCATGGGGTGATCCCTTCCACTTCTGCGATGCAGACGGCGCTCGGCGGGAACCGGGCGACCGCTCGCGCCGGTTCCCGCCGATGATCGGGCCTTGTCAGGCGGCGGACGGAACGCAGTCCGCGGCGGCGCTGGTCTTGATCGGCTCCAGCTTGCGAACAACAAGCTTCTTCATGGCTAACCTCCCTTACGAGTGAGCTGTTGCAAGGCATCTTCTACCGTTGCCCGCCCGGCAGTCTGCTCACTAATGAGCAGTCAATGCGCTGCGGCCGAAATCCACTCGGAAAGGCGCTCCTCGTGCACCGTCAAATGTGACCGAGGGGTGAAATCCACCATTTCCAGTTCGCGGAATCGCTTGAGGAACTGGCCGACTCGGGTCCGCGTGGTGCCGACCATCTCGGACAGGTCCTCCTGGGTGAGGGCGATGTCCACCCGGGTGCCACACGGGCCGCGCCGGCCGAAGCGCTCGGCCAGATCCTGCAGGCACACCGCGAGGCGCAGCTCGCTCGGCATCGTCACCATGTCCGCCACCACCTTCTGCTGGTGCTGCAGGCGGATGCTGAGGTGACGCGCGAGTGCGCCGGCGGAGCCTTCGGCGGCCAGCACAGCGGCGGCGCGCGCTGCCGGAATCCGCCGCAACACGGTACGGGTCAACGCGATCGCGGACTCCAGCCGCTCCAGTCCGAGCAGGGCGGTCTCGCCGAACAGGTCACCCGCCACGTGCACCGAGAGCAGGCAGCGTTTGCCGCTCGCGGCCACCATCTGGGTTTTCACCTGGCCGCGCTCGACGACGTAGACGTGGGCATCGGGTGATCCAGCACGGTAGATGTGATCGTTGCGGGAGAGCTCGATCAGCGCGGCCCCGGGCACTCGCCCGGTCAGCGCCCGGAGATCCGAGATGTGGAGCCTCGGCAGGGGTTCGGCTTGTGTCACGTCGGCCCACCTTCCGCCCGGCACAGCACACGTAGAGGAAACCACATCCTCACCCGTAGATACTAGCTAAGACTGGTAAACCCTAGAGAACACGAGGAGGCGGCCCACCTGATCGTCGACCGGTTCTGTCTGCTCGGACCCGCGTCGCCCCACGTCGACCGGCTGCCGGAACTCACAGCGATCGGGGTGAGCGCAACGTCGTGGCCGGCGAGTGCAGGCCGCGCCCGCTGCCCGAGGCGGAGTCAGCGGCGACGGCCGAGCAGCAGACGCACACCGGCGCCGGAACTTGTGGAAACCCTTCGGGATGACGTAGGAAGGCTTGCACATACTCATACATACGACTTCGGGAGCGTCGCCGATGCGGCTGGGCATGCCTCTCAACTATCGCGCCGGCGTCACCGACATCGCCGACGAGCTGGTCGACTTCGAGCAGGCGGGCCTGGACCTGGTGCTGGTGGCCGAGCTGTACACGTTCGACGCCGTCAGCCAGTTGGGGTTCATCGCCGGACGGACCCGGCGGCTGGGGATCGCCTCCGGGGTGATGCAGCTGTACACGCGCACCCCGGCGCTGATCGCCACCACGGCCGCCGGGCTCGACCACGTCTCATCGGGCCGGTTCACCCTCGGCCTGGGCACCTCCGGCCCGCAGGTCATCGAGGGGTTCCACGGCGTGCCGTTCGACGCGCCCGTCGCCCGGACGCGCGAGGTGATCGACGTCTGCCGACGGGTCTGGCGTCGGGAGCGGCTGGTCCACCAGGGCACCCACTACCGCATCCCGCTCCCCGCCGACCAGGGCACCGGCCTGGGCCGACCGCTCAAGCTGATCAACAAGCCGGTCCGGGAACGGATCCCGATCACCCTCGCCGCCATCGGGCCGCGCAACGTCGAGCTGGCCGCGGAGTTGGCGGAGGGCTGGCAGCCGGCCTTCTTCTACCCCGAGCGGTCGGCCGCTGTGTGGGGCGAGAGCCTCGCCCGCGGCGCCGGGCGGCGCGATCCGTCGCTCGGGCCGCTCGACGTGAACGTCAACGCCCTGCTGGCGATCGGCGACGACGTCACCCACCTGCGCCGGCTGGCCCGGCAGGAGCTGGCGCTCTATCTCGGGGGCATGGGCGCGGTGGGCGCAAACTTCTACAACACCCTCGCGGCGCGGTACGGGTTCGGCGCGGCGGCCCGCACCGTGCAGGAGTTGTACCTGACCGGGCGACGAGAAGCGGCGGCCGAGGCGGTGCCGGCGGAGTTGGTGGAGGGCACCTGCCTGATCGGGCCCGCCTCCTGGGTGGCCGAGCGGCTGGCCGCGTACCGAGAGGCGGGGGTGAGCACCCTCAACGTCACCCCGCTGGCCCGCACGCACCGGGACAGGCTGCGCCTCGTCGAGCGGCTGCGCGACCTGCTCGCCGAGCCGTCAGCGACTGGCGAGCCCCACTGACCACAAACGACTGGCTACCAAAATACGTGGAAGCGCCCACGCGCCGTCCGCGCTGGGCCGTCAGGCGTCCGGGCCGAAGTAGCGCTGCCGCAGCGTCTCGCCCTCCCGGTAGGCGGTGCGGAACATGCCGCGCCGTTGCAGCTCCGGGACGAGCAGGTCGCAGATGTCACCAAGGCCGTCCGAGGGGCTGCAGGGGATCAGGTTGAAGCCGTCGACGTCGGCGACTTCCAGCCACTGCTCCATCCGGTCGGCGATCTCCTCGGCCGTGCCGAACAGGGTCATCGGCGCGTCCCGGCGGGCCCGCCGGGGACGGGACACCAGGTACCGCACGTCGCCGATGGTCCACGACCGCTCGGGGCTCAGCCCGCGCAGGAAACCCAGGAACGACTGGCTGCCCTGGTTCTTCACCTCGTCGACCGGAGTTTCCTCCGGATACGCGGCCAGGTCGATGTCCATCCAGCCGCACCACTTCGCCAGTTGCCCCTCCGGGCTCCACAGGTCGTGGTACTGCGCCGCCTTGCGCTTCGCGTCCGCCCGGTCGGCGCCGACCATCACCATCGTGCCCTGTAGGGCGCGCACGCCGCGCGGGTCGCGTCCCGCGTCGGCCACCCGCTGGCGCAGCCGCCGGACCGTCTCGGCCCCACTCTGGGGATCGGCCATGGTCAGGAAGATCACCTCCGCGTGCCGGGCGGCGAACGCCATCCCCCGGCCCGACGCGCCCGCCTGGTACAGCACGGGTGTGCGCTGCGGGGACGGCTCGCACTGGTGCGGCCCGCGCACGGTGAACCAGTCGCCCCGGTGGTCGATCGCGCGCACCCGCGACGGGTCGGTGAAGACGTCGGCATCGGTGTCGCGGACCACCGCGCCGTCGTCCCAGCTGCGCTCCCAGAGCGCGCGGACCACCTCGAGGTACTCGTCGGCCCGGTCGTAGCGCAGGTCGTGGTCCAGATATTCGCCGAGCCCGTTGTCGGTGGCCGAGCGCAGATACGAGGTGACGATGTTCCAGCCGATCCGGCCCCGGGTGAGGTGGTCGAGCGTGGAGAACAGCCGGGCGCACTCGTACGGCTGGTGGTAGGTGGTGGAGTACGTGACCGCGAAGCCCAGGTCGGTGGTCGCCATCGCCGCCGCCGCGACGACTGGCACCGGGTCGATCGAGGGGATCTGCACGGCGTGCCGGACCGCGGTCGCCCACGACCCCTGGTAGACGTCGTAGGTGCCGTGGATGTCGGCGAAGAACAGCGCGTCGACGCAGGCGGCCTCCAGCCGCCGGGCGACCGCAGCCCAGTAGTCCAGCGACCGGTAGCCGGTGCCGGTGGCGTCGCCGGGCGCGCGCCACATGCCGACGAACTGGGGCGACGGCGAGCATTCGGTGAACACGTTGAGATGCATGTTTCCCCCTTCGCGAGGGTCGCGCCGCCACCCGGCGCAAGGTGGCGACGCGACCGGTGACGCTGGTCAGGACCGGACCGAGCGATCCGGGCTCAGGCGTTCGATGGCCGCGAGCAGGTCGGCCGGCTCCGTTCGCTCCCAGTGGCGCGCGTACGCCGTTGCGAAGCGCAGCACGCCGTCGGTGTCGGCGAGGAACACCCCCGGCATCGTCATGCTGTTGCTGTCGTCGCCGTTGATCTTCGAGAAGTCCATCCCGAAGCTGCCCCACACGTCGAGCAGGTCCTGGTTCATGGTGTAGGTCAGGTTGAACCGCGCGGCGTAGACGTTGCCCCGGTCGCTGAGGATTCGGTACGAGAGTTTGTTGCGGCGGATGGCCGCGCGCAGCAGGGGCATCGTGACGGGCGAGATGGCCACCAGGTCGGCGCCGAGTTCCTTGATCCGCGGGTAGACCTCCTCTAGCGCCTCCAGCTCGAAGTTGCAGTAGTCGCACCAGACGCCCCGGTAGAAGACCACCGCGAGCGGCCCCCGGGACAACAGGTCGGCGGAGGAGATGAGCTCGCCGTTTTCGTCGGGCAGCTCGAAGGACGGGAACGGCGCGCCCACTTTCAGCACCCGGTCCTCGGCGCCCGAGGCGGCCAGTGCGTGCGCCTCCCGGTAGATCACCTCGAGGTGGGCTGGCGTGATCGGTGGCACCTCACCCGCCTCCTGGCGGGACTTGTACTCTCGCAGCCGTTCGTTGAGGGACATCGAGCTCTCCTCTCCGCTGGTCCGGCCCTGGATCTCAGGTCCAGCCCACAGGCATCGACTTGATGCCGTTGACAAAGTTGGACTCCAGTCGGACGACCGGGCCCGTGGTGGCAAGTCGGGGAAGGTGCGGGACGACGGCGTCGAGCAGCGCGGCCATCTCCATCCGCGCCAGGTGGGCGCCCAGGCAGAAGTGCGGGCCCATGCCGAAGCTGAGGTGCGGGTTGGGGGCCCGCTCCAGGTCCACCTGATGGGGGTCGGCGAAGACCGCGGCGTCGCGGTTGGCGGAGACGTAGAACATGACGACCTTGTCGCCCTCGGCGATCTTTGTGCCGGCCAGGGTGGCGTCCCGGGTGGCGGTCCGGCGGAACTGCATGATCGGGGTCACCACCCGGAGGAACTCGTCGACGGCGGTGGCGGTGGACAGCGGCGCGCCGAGCCAGCGCCGGCGTAGCGCCTGGTCGTGCAGCAGCAGGTGCAGGGCGCCGGAGATCAGGTGGCGGGTCGTCTCGTTGCCGGCGACCACCAGCAGCAGCCAGAACTGGCAGAACTCCCGGTCGGTCAGCCGCCGCCCGTCGACCTCGGCGGTGGCGAGCAGGCTGATCAGGTCGTCGCGGGGCGCGGCCCGTCGCCGTACGGCTACGGCCAGCGCGTACTGGAACGCCTCCGCGAACGTCTGCCGGTAGACCTCGACGTCGCCGCCGCCGTACTCCGGGTCGTCGAAGCCGACCAGGTTGTTACTCCAGCGGTACAGCAGATGCCGGTCGCCGCGAGGCATGCCCAGCAGGTCGGCGAGCACGAGCAGGGGCAGTTCCGCCGCCAGGTCGGTGACCGCGTCGAACGTGTCCCGCCGGCGCACGGCCTCGATGAGGTCCCGGGCGTGCCGGGTGACGGTGTCGGCGAGCGAGCGCACGGCGCGCGGGGTGAACACCGAGGTCACCAGGCGGCGGATCCGCACGTGCTGCGGGGCGTCCATGTTCACCAGCAGCTGGCGCATGAATTCCAGGTCCGCCGGGGTGCGCGGGTCGTGCAGGAACGCCCCGCGCAGCGCGGAGGAGAACACCTCGGGCTGCCGGGACACCTCCACGACCGCCTCGTGGGTCGTCGCCGCCCAGAACCCGGCACCCCGCTGCTGGATGCGGCCGGCCGAGCTGTGCCGCCACAGCGCCGGCTCCGGCACCCACCCGACCGGCTCCTCGCGGCGGCGCCGGTCGAACTCCTCGTGCGGCACCCCGCCGGCGTAGGTCGCGGGGTGGGCGATGTCGACCGGGGCCGGCGGGGCCGACTGCGTGGCTGGCATGTCCTTCAGAGCTCCCATCGGTCGTCCCCGCAGAGCGTGCGCAACTGGTCGAGGCGGACCTTGCCGGTCGGCTCGCGCGGGACGGCGTCGACCGACCGCCAGCAGCGGGGCACCTTGAACCCGGCCAGGTGGCGCCGACAGTGGGCGTCGAGCGCCGACCAGGACCGTTGCCCCCCGCCCGGCTTCCACTCGACGACGGCGGCCACCCGCTCGCCGTACTCGTCGTCGGCGACGCCGAGCACGACGGCGTCGTGAACCTGCGGGTGCCGCAGCAGTACCTGCTCGACCTCGGCCGGGTAGATGTTCACGCCCCCCGAAACGATCATGTTCTGGGCGCGGCCGGTGAGGTACAGGTAGCCGTCGTCGTCGAGGTGCCCCACCTCGCCGTACGTGAACACCCCCGGCGCGAGGTGCGCGGCGCGCGTCTTCTCCGCAGCGTTGTGGTAGCGGAAGCCGCGGCCGGGCCGACGGATGAAAATCCGGCCCCGCTGGTGCGGGCCGAGCTCGCGGCCGTCGTCGTCGACGACGAGGATCTGGTTCGGCGGCACGGCCCGCCCGACGCTGCCGGGGTGGGCGAGCCAGTCGGCCGAGTCGATGAGGGTGACCACTCCCCCCTCGGTGGCCGCGTAATACTCGACCAGCACCGGGCCCCACCAGTCGATCATGCGGCGCTTGACGTCAGGCGGGCAGGCGCCCCCGCCGTGCCAGATCCGGCGCATGCTGGCCCCCGAGAAGCCGGCCCGGCTGGCCTCGTCGAGGCGCAGCATCCGCACGAACTGGGTCGGCACGAGATGACACTCGGTGATCCGCTCGGCGTCGATGGTGGCCAGCGTCGCGACGGGGTCGAACCGTTCCCGCAGCACCAGTGCGGCCCCGTTGAGCAGAGGCAGCAGCGCGAAGAACAGCTGGGCGGAGTGGTACCAGGGCCCGACCAGCAGGACCCGGCCGTCGGTGGGCACGCCGAGCGTGCCGGTGGCGTAGTGCAGCAGGCGGGTGACCCGCTCGAACGGCGCCCCGGTGACGAACAGCCCGTTCAGCACGCCCTTGGGCCGTCCGGTGGTGCCCGAGGTGTAGATCATCAGCTGCCCGCACTGCTGCGCCATCGGTGGGGCGTGCGGGTCGAGAGCCGCGAGCGCCGGCTCCGCCGCGGCAAGGCCGTACGCGCCGCGGTCGCCGGTGACCAGCGCTCGCACGGTGCCCGCCTCGGCCGCCGCCTTGGCGCCCACCTCTGCCCGGGGCGGGTCGACCAGGAGCAGCCGGGCGCCGGAGTCCTCCAGCAGGTACGTCACCTCCGGCGGGGTGAGGTGCCAGTTCACCGGCACCGCGGTAACGCCCGCGTGCAGGCAGGCCAGCAGCGCCTCCACGGCCTCCCGGCGGTTGCCGAGCATCAGCGCGACCGCGTCGCCGGCGGCGACCCCTGCCCCGGCGAGCAGGCCCGTCCACCGGTTGACCCGGCGCGCCAGCCCGTCCCAGCTGAGGGCGCCTGCCTCGTCGGCGAGCGCCGGCGCGTCGGGGGCGGCGGCGACGCGGGCGGCGAGCAGGGCGGGCGGTAGCTCCACGCGCGGCATCCTCAGTCCAGCAGGTCCGGGTGGCGGCGCAGGACACCCTCGTACAGCGGCTTGAAGTTGTACCGGCCGATGCCGGGCGAGCCGATCACCTCGCGGGTCCGCTCGGCCTCCTCGTGGTCGATGAGCACCGGCTTGCCGGCGGCCTCGGCGGTGAGCTGCACCTGACAGGACCGTTCCATGGCGACGAACCACCAGGCAGCCTCCTCCACGGTCCCGCCCACGGTCAGCAGGCCGTGGTTGCGCAGGATCGCGGCCTTGGCCGAGCCCAGCGCGTCGGCGAGGCGCTTGCCCTCGCGCTCGTCGAGCACCACCCCGCTGTAGTCGTCGAAGAGGGCGTGGTCGCCGTAGAACGCGCAGGCGTCCTGCGTGATCGGGTCGAGCAGGCGGCCCAGGGCGGCGAACGCCCGGCCGTACACCGAGTGGGTGTGCACGGCGCAGATGACGTCGGGCCGCGCGGCGTGCACCGCCGAGTGGATGACGAACCCGGCGGGGTTGATCCGCCCCTTGCCGGCGAGCACCTGCCCGTCGCTGTCGACGAGCAGCAGGTCGTTGACTTTGACGTGGCCGAAGTACATGCCGAACGGATTGATCCAGAAGCAGTCGGGCCGCTCGGGGTCGCGGGCGGTGATGTGCCCGCCGGCACCCTCGTCGTAGCCGAGTTCGGCGAACAACCGCAGCGTCGCGGCCAGCCGTTGCATGCGCTGCTGCCGGATGGCCTGTGTGTCGAGGGGGAACATCATCCACACCCGCCCGTCGTGTCGGTGTCGTAGCCGCCGGAGGTCACGATGGCCTCCGCCCGGTCAGGAAGCCCCGCGTCGTCCGTTTCGGCGTCGGCGGGAACGGGAGAGGGGGGCGCGTCGGGCCGCCACAGCCGCAGGAACCCGTCGAGGCGGTCCAGTCCCCAGAACCGGTGGCGCCCCCACTTCAGGTACGGGATCCCGAAGACGTCGTCGAGGTAGGCGCGTTCGAGGCAGGCCACGCCCTCCGCCCGCAGCTGTGGGTCGTCGACCGCGCCCGTGACGAGCTCCGGGTCCAGGCCGCTGCGCTCGGCGCACCCGGCCACTACCTTCGGCTCGCAGATGTTCTCGCCGCGTTCCCATCGGGCGGCGACCACCTCGTCGTAGAACGGCTCCGCGCGGCCCGCGCGGCGGGCCGCCAGCCAGCCCAGGTGCGGCACCTCCCAGTGCGGGTCGACGTCGATCGGCCACGCCATCGGCACACCTTCGCGCTGCACCAGCCGTTTCGTGTCCATCAGCAGATAGAGGTGCTTGGCCCGGCTCATCTGCACGTAGTGGAACTCCGCGCCGCGCTCGTCGAGGGCGGCACCGGTGCGCGCGTCGGGGTCCCAGTACGGGAACAAGTCCAGCTCTGTGAAGGCCTGGGGCACCGCTGCGCGCAGCCGACGGATGGTGAGCCAGCTGTACGGGCTGCGGAAGGAAAAGAAGAGCCGGGGGCGGGCGGGCGCGCGGGTCACGGATGCCCCCCGGTGAGGATCGCGCAGACCTCGGGGTCGAGCCGGGCGAGCTGACCGGCGTTCGGTCCCCGGCTGATCGCATACCCGTGCAGGATGCTCGCCGTGGCGACCAGCACCAGCCGGTCGTCGCGCTGGACGTAGCAGTCCATCCGGCCGCTGAACATCATCGACCGCAGCACGTCGTCGACCTGGAAGACGGTGTGCACCGTCTCCTCCATGTGGGCCGGCTCGGCCAGGCGTACCCGGGCCCGCGACACCACCGGGATCCACGCGCGTTCCCGCAGCATGCGCCCCACCGAGATGCCCCGGTCGGCGAGGAACCGGTCGACGACCTCCTCCAGGGCGCGCACGAAGCCGGAGTGCTGTACCCGGTCGGAGAAGTGACAGTAGAAGTACGGCGCCCGCCAGGACCACAGGAAGGCCGCCGAGCCGGCCGGGGTCAACACGGAGGCGGGGTCGGCACCGGCCGGCAGTGGGAGCTCCGCGCGCAGGCCGGTCGCCGCGCCGAGTCCCGGGGCCTCCCATGTCGCGATGGCGGCCGGGGCGGGCCGGTGCACCGGCGCGTCGGTCTCGGGCACCAGGGCGACCGTGACGTGTCCCCGCAGCACCACGACGTCCTGCCCGTCACGGCTCACCGACAGCTGCATCCGCAGCCGGTTCCCGGTGCCGGCGACCACCTCCGCGCGGACCTCGTCGTCCACCTCTAGCACGGCGGGCAGTTGCACCGAGCAGTCGATGATCTCGGTGCCGAGGCCGTGCTCGTGGAAGAGCGCGCGGGCGCCGTGGCCCTGGTCGAGCAGCCACTGCAGGACCGCCTCCTCGACCAGGTACATGAAGTGTTTGAAACCGATCCAGGTGCGGATGTTGGCGCCTTCGTAGCGCGGCCGGCCGGACAGGACGCTCGGGGTGGGCGGGTGCGGGGCGAGGGTTGTCACGTGGCTGCTCCTTTGGGATGACCGGTGACGACGGGGATCGCGTCGACGAAGGCCCGCAGGCGGGACGCGACATCCTCGGGCTGGCGGGCGTAGCAGAAGTGGTCGTAGCCGTCGCCGACCGACAGCGACGCGTGCGGCATGCCGTCGGCGAGGGTCCGCGCGGCCTCCGGGGACAGGGTCGGGTCTGACCCGCCGGCGAGCACCAGCACCCGGGCCGTCACCCGGTCCAGCCGCAGTGACGCGCTGGCGCAGAACTGGTCGAACACGGTCAGGAAGCCGGCGGGGCCGACCCGGTCGACTGCCTTGGCGATCATCAGGTCCACCACCTCGGCCTCCATGGCTCGCAGCCGCTTGCCGAGTCGGCTGCGCAGCGAGTCGTGGATGTGCCGTTCGAAGGCCCGCCGGGCGCGTTCGAACACCTGCCAGGTCACGGCGACGTCCGGCGGCCGGTACAGCGGGCAGATCAGCATGACGGTGTCGGGCACCCGCTGGTCGCGGACGCAGAGCAGTTCGAGCAGGGCGTTGGCGCCGAAGGAATGGGCCACGAGGAGGTCCGGGCGCTGGCCCAGCCGGTCGAGGCCGTCGCCCAGCCACTGGGCGGAGGGGCGGCGCCGCCACTGGTAGTCGTTGCCGGGCCGCCACGGCAGGTCGAGGGCGACCGGGGACCACGCGGGCGGCAGCGCGTGGCTCAACGGCAGCCAGCTCTCCCAGGAGTCCTCCAGCCCGTGGACGAAGGCCACGAGCGGGCCGCCCGGCGTGGGCTGGCGCAGCTCCCGTACGGCCGGCGTCGTCACGGCTGCCTCCCGGTTGGGGTGGCCGGGGTGAGCAGGGCGGTACGCCAGCCGTCGTCGTCGCCGCCGCAGAGCACCGCGACGCCGTCCGCGCCCTCGGCGACGAGCCGCGCGGCCAGCGCCGTCTGGAGCACTCCCTGCGCGCCGTAGCAGTCGCCCCAGGCGGCCGCGGGGTCGAGGTGGCCGGGGCCGACCACGACCCGGGGCCCGGCCGGCCACGGGGGTACGTCCGCGCGGCGGCGGACGGCCGGCCCGACCGTCAGGGTGGCCAGCGGGGCGGCGGCCCGCGCGGCGGGTTCGAGGACCACGCAGGCGGCCCCGGCGCGCAGCGGCGGCGTGGCGGCGGGGCCCCGGCGTACCGCGACGGCGGTCTCGTCGTCGGGTTCCGCGCCGACGACCAGCACCCGGTCGGCCCGGCCGGCACGGAGGAGCAGGGTGCCCAGGGCGAGCGCGTCCAGGCCGGCGGTCTCGCCGGAGCAGACCATCAGGTTCGGCCCGCCGAGCCGGAACCACAGCGCGACACTGCTGGCGATGACGTTGCTGGAGGCGTTGGGCGCCGCCATCGGGCTGACCCCCCGGCTGCCCTCGCGGGCGACGGCGCGGGTCACGTCGATGACCGTGCCGACGTTGCCGAGGTTGCTGGCGGCCACGACAGCGGTGCGGGCATCGAGGGTGGCGTCGGGGCGGACGCCGTCGGGCAGGCCCAGGGCGCGGTGCACGGCGCACAGCGCGAGCCGGGTGGCCGGCTCCTTGTACAGCAACCCCTTGCGGCCGAGCAGGGTGTGCGCGCGGTCGGACGGGCAGGCGGGGTCCACCGGCGGCAGGCCGGCGACGGCCGTGCCGAAGCCGGGTGCCGAGGTCGCGCCGGCGCGCCCGCCGGGTGAGGTCGGCGCCGCAGAGCACGGCGTAGTCGTGGACGTCGGCGGCGCGGGCAGGTGGATGCTCCAGGAGGTGATTGCGACGGCGGTGGCCGGGGTGGATCCCGGTGCGGCGCCGACGGCGAGCGAGGCCGGCGCCGCACCGGCGGCCGGCGGGGTCTGCGTGCCGGTCACGGCGCCTCCACCAGGGTCACCGCGTTCACGCCGCCGAAGCCGAAGGCGTTGACCTGGGCCAGGGTGACGCCGCGGCGGGCGCGGACGTCCCGGACGAAGGTGAGCCCGTCGCCCTCGGGCAGGGGGTGCACCAGCCCGACGACCGGCGGCACCATGCCGCTCGCCAGGCACCGCAGTGCCACGTCGAGGTTGGCCAGGGCGGCGGCGCCCGACAGGTGGCCGACGGCCCCCTTGACGGCGGTGATCAGGGGCGCTCCGGGCCGGGGCAGGCACCGCAGCAACGCGGCGCACTCCGTGGGGTCGTTCAGGGCCGTGCCGGTGCCGTGGGCCACCACCAGGTCCACCTCTTCCGGGCCGCGGCGGCTCCGCGCCCAGGCGTCGCGCATCGCCCGGCAGATGCCGTCCAGATCGGGGGCTGTCTCGTGCACGGCGTCGCAAGACAGCCCGGTGGCGAGCAGCCGGCCGACGGCCGGCCCGGTCCAGTCCTCGGGGACCACGACGAGCGCGGCGGCGCCCTCTCCGAGCAGCACGCCGGTGCGGTCGCGGTCGAACGGGCGGACCTGGGCGGTGGGCGTCGGGGCGACCTTGCCGATCATCGCGAGCATGGAGGCGGTCATCGTGTCGGCGGCGCCGACGACGACCGCGTCGGCCTCGCCGGCGTCGATCAGGTCCTGGGCGAGCGCGAGGGCGTGTCCGCCCGCGCTGCACGCGTTGGCGATGGTCACCACTTCGGCCAGGCCGGGCGCGGCGTCCCGGACGGCGGGCCCGAAGTGCAGGCGGGACGGGGCCGTGGCGGCGCCGGTGAGCGCCAACTCCTCGACCGCGGCGAGTTCCCGCAGCCCGGTGCCGACGAGCGCCACCACCCGGGCCCGCCGAGGGTCGACGGCTGCCCGCGCCAGCGCCTCGGCGACGCACTCCCGCAGCCAGGCGCCGGCCCGCAGCGCGGCTCCGGGGGCGGGCTCGTCGATCTGGTAGCCGGCCGTCACGTTGAGCCGGCCGGCCAGCGGATGTCGCAGCTCGCGCACCCCCGTACGACCGTTCAGCAGCGCTGCGAAGGTGCGCGCGCCGTCGCCGAGACAGGTGCGCAGGCTGCTCGCCGCGATCAGCGCCGGCACGGGCTACCGCCGGACCAGGGCGGCGCCGACGCCGCCGTCGGTGCCCTGGGCCGTGAGCAGGACCAGGCCGGACGGGGGCCGGTCGTCGTGGCCGGACAGGCCCAGCGCGACGGCCAGGGCGAGGGCGGGGGTGGCGGCCCCGCAGTCCCCCGCCGCCCGGCTGACGACGAGGTCGGCGGGCCGGTGCCCGCCGAGCGCCCGCAACGCGGCGGCGCGCTGCGGGCGGCGGCCGGAACTGGTGGTCTCGCTGGTAATCAGGAGAGTGATGTCGGTCGGGGCAGCTCCCGCGACGTGCAGGGCACGGGCGACACAGTCGGTGAGCGCCTGCTCCGCCGTGCCGTCGGGGCCGTACCCGGTCGCCACGGCGCACACCGCGGCGTTCCCGGCGGAGCCGGCGTCGCTGCCGATCACGAACACGGCGGCGCCCTCGCCCGCGGCGACCTCGCCGCCCGCCGGGCTCAGCGCGGATGCCCAGGCCCGGTGCGCCGAGAACTCCTCCACCGCGCCGACGAGCATGGTGTCGACGTAGCCGCGGCGGATAGCGTTGCCGGCGTATCGCAGGGCGTTGAAGAAGGCCAGCGGCCCGCCGGTGACCGTGGCGTTGATCCCCTTGAGCCCGTGTCGGATGGCCGCCTGGCCGGCGGCGCAGTTCATCACGGTGTTGGGGAACAGCATCGGGTTGACCAGGTACGGCTTGTCCTGGACAAGGGTCTCGCGGGTGTAGTCGCTGGTGGACTTCAGGCTGCCGACGGTCGTGCCCAGCACCACGCCGACGCGGGCCCGGTTGGTGTCGTCCACCGTCAGCCCGCTGTCGGCGAGGGCGTCGCCGCAGGCCACCACGGCCAGGGCGGTGGCCCGGTCGTAGAAGCTCGTGCCGCGCCGGCCGAGCCGTGCCCGCACGTCGAAGTCGGTGAGGGCGTGGCCCTCGGCGCGCGGCAGCGGTTCGGTGACGATCCCGCCGATGGGAACGCCCGGATGGCGTTCCCCGGCGAGGGCGGCGACCCGTCGGGCGAGCGCCTCCGGCCGGTCACCGGCGGCGCTCAGCGCCGCGAGGCCGTTGATGGTCAGTGGGGTCATCGGGCGGCTCCGAGCAGCACGATCGCGTTGTTCCCGCCGAAGGCGAACCCGTTGTTCTGCACGAGCCGGACGGTGGCCGGCCTGGCCACGTTCGGCACGGGATCGATGTCGGCCAGCTGCGGGTCCGGGTGCGACCAGTTGATCGTGGGGGGCAGGAAGCCCTGGTCGATCGCCAGGGCGGAGGCGATCGCGCCGAACCCGCTGGCGGCACCCATGGTGTGCCCGATCATCGACTTGATCGAGCTCATGGGCGGCGGTTTCGGCCCGAACACCGCCAGCACGGCCTGCGCCTCGACCAGGTCGTTGGCTGGGGTGCCGGTGCCGTGGGCGCAGATGTAGTCGACCTGGTCCGGGGTGATGCCGGCGTTGCGGTGGGCGATGCGGATGCACTCAGCGATGCTGTCCCGGTCCGGGGCCACCGGATGGTTGGCGTCGCAGTTGAGGCCGTAGCCGAGCACCTCCGCATAGATGTGCGCGCCCCGCGCCTCGGCGTGCTCCCGCGTCTCCAACGCCAGCACCGCGCCGCCCTCGCCGGTGAGGATGCCGGAGCGGTCCCGGTCGAACGGCGAGCAGGCGCTCTCGGTGAGGGCGCCGAGCCGGTAGAACCCGGCGTGCGCCCAGCGGCAGACCGAGTCGGCGCCGCCGGCGAACACCACGTCCGCCTCACCGGTGACGAGCAGGTCGTAGGCGTACCCGATGGCGTAGTTGCTGGCGGAGCAGGCGGTGGCGAGGGTCAGCGATTCGCCGCGCAGGCCCAGCTCCTCACTGACCGCGTGCGCCAGCCGGCCGGCGGGCAGTTGCTCGACCAGCTGCGCCGGCACCGCGTCGAAGCCCGCCTCGACGAGCCGCGCGGTGAACGCCTCGACGACGACGGACTCCCCGCTGGTGGTGCCGATCACGGCGTGCGCCCGGCCACGGTCCACCGTGTCCAGGTCCAGTTTGGCGTCGTCCGCCGCGAGGCGTGCGGCGGCCGCCGCGAACTGGCTGGACCGGCCCCACCGTTCGGGCGGCAGCCGGTGCAGCCAGGCGGCGGGGTCGAAGTCGCGGACCTCACCGCCGTTGCGGTGCGGGAACCCGGACGGGTCGAAGCTGGTGATCCGGGAGATGCCGGACCGGCCCGCCCGCAGGGCCGCGCCGAACGCGGTCACTCCCGTTCCGATGCTCGACACCGGGCCGAGGCCCGTCACGACCACGCGCCGCACCGTTCAGTCCTGCCAGCCGGCGTGCCGCGCGACGGCGTCGTAGGTGGCCTTGAGGTTGCGCAGCTCCGGAAGCTCCGACTGCGGGATCTCCACCTTGAACTCCTTGTCGATGCGGGCCAGGATCTCGATGGCGCGCAGCGAGTCCGCCTGGTATTCCTCGGCGAAGTCCCCGGTGTCGGTCAGCTCGTCGGTCTCGATCTCCAACACCTCGGCGATGATCTCCCGGAGCTGCTCGTACCGCTCATTGTCACCGGACATGTCGGCCTCCTTGGGCACTGGTGTTAGCGGGGATGGTGCGGTCGGCGCCCGTGCCGGTGGGGCCGGGTGCGGGTTCGGCGACCGTGGCGCGGGGGCGGCGGGCGGCGATGAGCGAGCCGACGGTGGCGATGCGCCGTTCGCCGGCCCAGCTCTCGCCTGTGGCGAAGGCGGTGTCGGCGACGACGCGTTCCAGGCGTACGACGTGGCGGACGACGTCGCCTGGGTACGCCCGGCCCTCGACGGTGTACTCGCGGGCACCCACGAAGAGCAGCAGGGCGTCGTCGGTGAGCCGGTGTGACGGGGCGGAGCCGTCCAGCCACAGCAGCGCGGCGCTCTGCCCGAACGATTCGATGAGCAGCGATGCCGGGTAGGCGTAGTCCTCGACGGTGGCGTCGTCGCCGAGGTGGGCGTAGCAGGGCTCCGTCGCGGTGATCGCCTTGACCGTTTCGATGGCGACGCCGGGCTCCAGACTGGTCACCCGGTCCACCAGCAGCAGCGGGTGGCGCTGTGGCAGGGCGGCCCGGATCTCGGCGGCGTTCACGCGCCCGCTCCGGCGTCGAAGACGGCGCGTAGCTGGGCGGTGACCGTGCCGTCGTGCCGCCGGCCGGTGCCGCGTACCGTCCAGCCGGGCTCCGTTGGGGAAGCGGCGCCCGCGGCGGGGGCCGCCGGATCCACGTCGAGGGTGAGCTCCATCTCGTCACCGCCGAGCAGCGCCGCGAGAAACCGGATCGAGGTGACCGCGCGTAGCCGGGGGGTGCCGGGCACGGCCTGGGCCATCGCCTGGCACAGGGTCTCGACCACGAACACGCCTGGGTAGATCGGCTGGCCGGGGAAGTGCCCGGCCAGGTTCGGGTCGCGGGGGTCGACGGCGACCCGGGCGGTGACCGTCCATCCGTCGGCGCGGGGAGCGACGCGGAGCCGGTCGACGGCCGGCAACGGGGCGGCGCAGGGGACGGGGGCAGCGGGCCGCCAGGCCGGCGCCGCGGTCGTGGCGGTCACAGGGTCATCCCCCCGTCCACCTGGAACACCTGGCCGGTGACGTAGCCGGCCTGGTCGGCGAGGAGGAAGTCCACCATCGCCGCGACGTCCTCGGGGCGGCCGAACCGGCGCAGGCCGATCATGCCCAGTGCCCGGTCCCGGGCCTTGGCGTCCAGCGCGTCGGTCATGTCGGTCTCGATGAACCCGGGCGCGACCACGTTGACCCGGACGCCGTAGGGGGCGAGCTCCTTGGCCAGCGACCGGCTCAGCCCGATGATGCCCGCCTTGCTGGCCGCGTACGCGGTCTGGCCGGCGTTGCCGTGGATGCCGGCGATCGAGGAGAGGTTGACGATGGCCCCGGCGCGGCGCTTCATGAACCGGAAGGCCATGGCGCGGCAGAAGTTCCAGGTGCCGCCGAGGTTGGTGTCGATGACCGCCTCCCAGTCGGGGCGGCGGGCCAGCACCAGCGGGCTGTCCCGGGTGATGCCGGCGTTGTTGACCAGCCGGCTGATCGGGCCCAGCCGCCGCTCGGCCGCGGCGATGAACGCGTCCACGGCCGTGTCGTCGGCGACGTCGCAGGGGGCGAAGTAGCTGGGCACCCCGGTCGCGGCGACCTGCGCCTCGGTCTTCTCGGCGGCCTCACTCGGCTTGCTGTAGCAGCAGGCGAGGCCGTAGCCCTGCTCGGCGAGCCGGACGGCCACCGCGCGGCCGATACCCCGTGAGGCGCCGGTCACCAGTGCCAGCGGTTGCTCGCTCACACACGCCTCCTTCGCCCGCCGCGCCCACGCCGGGTGCCCCCGATCGGCGACGGGAACTTGTATCCCGTGCTCCTATGTTGAAGCATCTTCGGCTCGACATCAATAGATGCAGCAGGAGACACGGAAGACACTCGTAGACACTATGCAGACAGCATCGAAAAGCCTATGACCCGTCGGGGTGCGGGGCGGTGTCCCCCAGCACGTCGCGGCTGTCCGCGCCGGCGGCCGGCGCGCCCCGGCGGATCCGGGTCGGCGTGCGGGAGAACTTCACCGCCGGGCCGGTCAGCGGCGCGGTGGCGCCGTTGTGCAGCACCGTCGGCTGGAGCATGTCCCGCTCCCGCACGTGCGGATCGCCCGCGACCTCGGCCAGCGTGCGCACCCGTTCGGCCACCAGGCCCGCGGCGCGGAAGGCCGCCATCACCTCGCCGACCGGGCGGGGCCGGCACCAGGCGGCCACGAGATCGTCGACCGCGCCCCGGTTCTGCCGGCGCTGCGCGCCCCGCCCGTAGCCCGGCGCGCGGGCCAGCTCCGGCCGGCCGATCGTCTCCGCCAGTGCCCGCCAGTGCTTGTCGAGGGCGACGGACAGGTAGATGTCGCCGTCGAGACAGCGGTAGACGTTCGACGGGACCGCGAAGTCGGTCTGGTTGCCCCATCGCGCTGGCGGCGCGCCGGCCGCGGCCAGCGTCAACAGGCCGCAGCTGCTGGCGAGCAGGCTGTCGAGCATGGCCACGTCGACGTGCTGCCCCTCGCCGGTGCGGTCGCGGTGCGCCAGGGCGGCCAGGGCGCCGACGGCCGCGTGCAGGCCGGCCAGCTCGTCGGCGAGGAACGTCGGCGCCCGGACCGGGCGGCCCGCCGGGTCACCGTTGAGCGACATCCAGCCGCTCGCGGCCTGCACCACCGGATCGTATGCCGGCCGGTCGACGTCCGGGCCGTACTGTCCCCAGCCGGTGATGGAGACGACCACGATGTCCGGCCGGACGCGGCGGCAGTCGGCGTAGCCGACGCCCCAGCCGTGAAGCGTGCCGGGCTTGTAGTTCTCCACCACGAGATCCGCGTCGCGCACCAACTCCAGGAACGCGTCCCGGCCGGCGGGCTGGCGCAGGTCCAGCCCCACGCTGCGCTTGTTCCGGTTCACCGTCTCACGGAACCAGGACAGGCCCGTGCCGGGGATCTCCGGCGGCACCTCGCCGTCGCGGCCGTGCGGCAGCTCGACCCGGAGCACGTTCGCGCCCATGTCGGCGAGCAGGCTCGTGGCCAGCGGGCCGGACCAGACCTTGGTCACGTCCAGAACGGACAGGCCGTGCAGGGGGCCGTCCCGGTCGTCGCGGGCCTCTCGGTAGAACTCCTCGCGCCGCACGTCACACCCGGGCCAGGATCGTCGCGGTGCCCAGCGATCCCCCGCAGCACATCGTGACCAGCGCCGTCTGCGAGTCGCGGCGCTCCAGCTCGTGCAGCGCGGTGACGAGCAGCCGGGTGCCGCTGGAGCCGAGCGGATGGCCCAACGCGATCGCCCCGCCGTTGACGTTGACCCGCTCCAGGTCGGTGTGGTGCTGCTGCGCCCAGTTGAGCACCACGCCCGCGAACGCCTCGTTGACCTCGACCAGGTCGAGGTCGGCCAGTGTCATGCCGGCGCGCTCCAGCGCCCGGCCGGTCGCCGCCACCGGCCCGTCGAGCAGGTAGTACGGATCTGCTCCCGTGACCACCTGGGCGACCAGCCTCGCCCGGGGCCGCAGCCCCAGCGCCCGAGCCCGGGCGCGGGACATCCACAGGATCGCCGCCGCCCCGTCCGACACCTGCGAGGTGGTGCCGGCGGTGTGCACGCCATCGGGCACGTTCGGGGCGAGCTTGGCCAGGCCCTCCATCGTGGTCTCGCGCAGCCCCTCGTCCCGGTCGACCCGGCGGCGCCCGGCGGAGCTGACGTCGCCCGGCGCCGGCACGTCGAGACCGACCACCTCCCGGTCGAAGCGCCCGGTCGCCCAGGCCGCCGCGGCGCGCGCCTGGGAGAGCACCCCGTACGCGTCGGCGTCGGCGCGGGTGATGCCCTGCCGGGCGGCGATCCGCTCGGCGCCGCCGAACTGCGCGCGCGGCGGGTCGTCCCACGGGTAGTCGGCGGTCTTGTAGTGGCCCGGTCCGTTGTAGAGGTTGACGCCGATCGGGACCCGGCTCATGGACTCCACCCCGCAGGCGATGCCCACGCTGATCGCGCCGCTGCCGATCAGCGCGGCGACGAGGTGGTTGGCCTGCTGGGCGGAGCCGCACGAGACGTCCACCGTCGTGCAGCCGACCGCCGGATCCCACCCGGTGCTCAGCCACGCGTTGCGGGTGACGTTCAAACTCTGCTCGCCCGCCTGGGTGACACACCCGCCCACCACCTGCTCCACGGCGTCGGGCGCGACGCCCGCGGCGTTGACGACGGCACGCAGCACATGCCGGAGCAGCTCGACGCCCTTCAGCCCGGCCAGCGCCCCGCCGCGCTTGCCGATGGGGGTGCGGGCCGCCGCGACGACGACCGGCTCGCGGTCCTCCGCGGTCACCGGTCCTCCAACGTGATGGCAAGCTTCGGACAGGCGTTGGCGGCCTGCGTCACCTCGTTCCACAGCTCCTGCGGCGGGTTCTCCTGCAGCACGTGGAGGAAGTCGTCGTCGCGCACCTGGAAGACCGCCGGCGCGGCGAGCTCGCAGAGGCCGTTGCTGTCGCACCTGTCGAAGTCCACCCGTACCCGCATCGCCGCCATCCCCTCTCGGTCCCGGTGCTCGTGTTCCACCGTAGTGGAGTACTCGTATCTGGGAAATACGAGCATCGTCTTTGTGAAGGCTCTTGTGTGTCTTCGGGACCGTCGATACCGTGCGTACGGATACCAGCTGGCCGGCTCCAGCCGGTGATCGGCGTACGGGAGGCTCCGTGGCTGCTCGTAAAGGCTTCACCCCTTGGCCGGCGGAGTTCGCCGACCGCTACCGCAAGGCCGGTTACTGGCGCGGCGAGGTGCTCGGCGACCTGCTCCGCCCCTGGGCCGACTGGGACGCCGACGCCCGCGATCCCGGGCGCACCGCCGTCGTCACCCGACATGGTCGGCACACCTACGGCGAACTCGACGCACGCGCCGACGAGCTGGCCGCGGGCCTGGTCGAGCTGGGCGTGCGACCCGGCGACGCCGTGGTCGTCCAGTTGCCCAACACCGTCGAGTTCGTGGTGACCTGCGTGGCGCTGTTCCGCGCGGGCGCGCTGCCGGTGCTGGCCCTGCCGGCCCACCGGCGGGCCGAGCTGACCTACCTGGCGCAGTACGTCGGGGCCGTCGCCCTCGTCACCTCCGACCGGGTGCCCGGTGTGGACCACCGCGCGGTGGCGCAGGAGGTACGCGCCGCCTGCCCCACCCTGCGACACGTGCTCGTGGTCGGGGAACCCGGGCCGTTCCTGGCCTGGTCGGACGTGCGCGCACCGGCCCGGGAACTGTCCCGGCCCGACCCGCAGGACGTGGCCTTCTTCCTGCTCTCCGGCGGGACGACCGGGCTGCCCAAGCTGATCCCCCGCACCCACGACGACTACGCCTTCCAGCTGCGCGCCACCGCCGGGGCGATGTCGTTCGACCACCGGCACGCCTACCTCGCCGCGGTGCCGGTGGCGCACAACGCCGCCCTGGGCTGCCCGGGCGTGCTCGGGGCGCTACGGGTGGGCGGCCGCGCGGTACTGTCGTCCAGCCCCAGCCCGGACGAGGCGTTCCCGCTCATGGCTCAGGAGGGGGTCACCCTCACCACCGTCATGCCGGCCGTGCTGTCGCTGTGGGTGGAGACCGCCGGCCTGTTCGACGTCGACCTGTCCGAGCTGGTCATCGAGGTCGGTGGGGCCGTGCTGCACCCCGACCTCGCCCGCGCCGTGCGCCCGGCCCTGGGCGCGACGCTCACCCACTGGTTCGGCATGGCCGAAGGTATGCTCTGCTTCACCCGCCCCGGCGACGGCGACGAGGCCGCGGCGACCACCCAGGGCACCCCGATGTGCGCCGACGACGAACTTCTCGTGGTCGATGCCGATGGCGCCCCCGTCCCGCCCGGCGAGGTCGGCGAGCTGCTGGTGCGCGGGCCGTGCGCGCTGCGCGGCTACTACGCCGTACCCGAGCACAACCGAACGGTCTTCACCCCCGACGGCTTCCTACGCACGGGCGACCTGGCGCGGATCGACGCTGAGGGTCGCCTGGTCATCTCCGGCCGGATCAAGGACGTCATCAACCGGGGCGGGGAGAAGGTGATGGCCGACGAGGTCGAGGGGCACCTGCTGGCCCACGACCGGGTCCGGGCGGCGGCCGTCGTCGGAATCCCCGATCAGCGGCTGGGCGAGAAGACCTGCGCGGTCGTCGTCGCCGAAGACCCGGCGCCCAGCCTGATGGAGCTGCGCAAGCTGCTGTGGGATCGGGGACTGGCCGACTACAAGCTGCCGGACCGGCTCGAGATCGTCGAGGCGTTGCCGCTGACCACCGTCGGCAAGGTCGACAAGCGGGCGCTGGCCGCCGCGGTCCTCGGCGACCTGAGCGTCATCCGGTAGCGGCGGCGCGACATGACGGCTTCCCCCGACCGGCACCGGCGGCCGGTGAGCCTGTGGCTGGACACGCTGCCCGCGCCATTGCGCGAGCCGCGGCCGGCCCTGTCCGGCGATGTGCGGACGGATGTGGTCGTCGTCGGCGCCGGATTCACCGGCCTGTGGACCGCCTATTACCTGACGGAACTGGCGCCGCAGGCCTCCGTGCTGGTCATCGACGCCGAGCGCGTGGCCTACGGGGCCAGCGGGCGCAACGGCGGCTGGTGCACCACCGAGATGCCCGCCCTGCTGGCCAACCTTGTGCAGCGCTACGGCCCGATGGACGCCATGCGCTTCTACCGTGCGGGCCGGCGCACCCTGGACGAGATCGAGCGGGTCCTCGCCGCCGAGGACATCGACTGCGGGTGGCGGCGCGACGGCTCGCTCTACGTCGCCCGCACCCAACCCCAGGTGGCGCGGCTGCGGAACTGGCAGGACATGCGGCTCAAGCTCGGCATCACCGACATGACGCTGCTGTCGCCCGCCGAGACCGCCGACCGGGTCGGCGTCACCGGGGCGCTGCTGTCCGGCTTCACGCCGCACTGCGCGGCCGTGCAACCCGCGGTCATCGCCGCCGGGCTGGCGCGGGCCGTCGAGCGGCGCGGGGTGACCATCGTCGAGGGCACCCGCGCGGTCGGGCTGCGGCCGGGCGTCGTGGTCACTGACCGGGGCACGATCCGTGCCCGCAGTGTGCTGTGCACCACGGAGGCGTACACGGGGGGACTTCCCGGGCACGCCCGCCGGGTGCTGCCGGTGATCTCCCGCGTACTGGCCACCGAGCCGCTGCCGGAATGGCGGTGGCGCGAGGCCGGCTGGCGGGACCGGGTCACCGTCGCCGACTCCCGGTACCAGTTCGCCTACTTCCAGCGCACCGCCGACGGCCGCCTGCTGGTGGGCGGCCGGGGGGCCGGCTACCGCGCCGGCTCCCGGCCGGACGCGACCGCCCGCTCCGGCGCCCGGGTCTTCGCCCGGCTGCGCGAGTCCCTGGCGGAGAGCTTCCCCGCCCTGGCCGACGCGCGCGTGAGCCACCAGTGGAGCGGCGCGTACGGAATGCACCGCGACGGCGAGCCCGCCGTGGTGTACGACCGCGACAGCGGCCTCGGCCACGCCGGCGGCTACGGCGGCGAGGGCATCGCACTGAGCAACCTCGCCGGCCGCACGCTGGCTGCCCTGGTGGCCGGGGTGAACCGGCCCGAGACGCGGCTGTTCTGGACCGGGCACCGGCCACGCCGCTGGGAGCCGGAACCGTTGCGGGCCGTCGGCGTCCGCACGGTCAGCGCGCTGGCCACCGCCGCGGACCGGTACGAGGACCGGCTCCGGCGTACGGCGCCCCTGGCGGCAGCCGTCATGCGAACCGTTCTTTGATCGTCTTCTGCGAGAGGAACCCCGTGGTCAACGACTCCGTACCCCCGCTCAACGGCGGTACCCACATCAACCTGACGGTCCGGGACCTCGACCGCAGCACCGAGTGGTACTGCCGGGCGCTGGGCTTCACCGTCGTGCGCGACGCCCGGCCGGCCGAGGCGGGGTTCACGTTCCGGACGCTGCTGCACTCCCGCGCCCTGACCTCCATCGTCCTCGGACAGGCCGACCGGCCGGTCGAGGAGCCGTTCGACGAGCACCGGGTGGGGCTGCACCACCTGGCGTTCCACGTTCCCGAGCGGGAGGACCTGCACACCTGGGTGGCGCACTTGGACTCCGTGGGCGTCAGCCACGGCGGGGTGCAGGAGCTGTTCCTGGAGGCCGGACACGGCGTGTGGCTGCGCGACCCGGACAACATCTGGCTGGAGCTGTACTGGCTCAACGCCGACTACTTCATGCGGCAGATGCGGAAGCACCACCGGGCGCGGCGGGCCGAGCGCGTCGGCGGGCAGCCGTGACGCTCCCCGACGCCGTTGCACGGCCCCGGATCGCCGCGGTCGACCTGGCCTGCGCCGACGATCCCTATCCGGAGTACGAGCGGCTGCGTGCGCAGGGCCCGGTCGTGCGGGGCGAGTTCGGACAGTGGCTGGTGGTCGACCACGCCGCGGTCAGCGCCCTGCTGCGTGACGGCCGGCTGGCCAGCCATTTCCCGCGGGAGTTCATCCGCCTGACCCTGGGCGACGGGCCCGCGGCCGAGTTTCCCTCCCGCATCGTCCTCACCCAGGACCCGCCGGAGCACACCCGCGCCCGCCGGTTTCTCGGGCAGGCGTTCGGCCTGCCCCGGGTGCGGGCGATGACCCCGGCGGTGGCCGCGCTCGTCGCGGACCTGCTCGCCCCGGCTCGCGACGCCGGCCGCCTGGACCTCGTCGCGGAGCTGGCCGTGCCGCTGCCGGTCACGGTGATCTGCCGGCTGATCGGCATCCCTGACGCCGACCGGGCGGAGGTGCTGCCCCGGGTGATCGACCTGGCCCGGGTGTTCGACGCGGCGAACCTGCAGCCCGACGAGCGCGGCGGCGTCGACGCCGCCGTCGCCTGGCTGCGCGAGTACGTCACCGACCTGTTGCGGGACGCCCCCGCCGGCGACGCCACCCTGGCCGGCATGCTCGCGGCGGCTCCGGCGGAGGAACGCGGGGACGTCGCCGGGATCGTCGACAACCTGCTGTTCCTGTTCCACGCCGGGTTCGAGACAACCATGGGGCTGGTCTCCAACGGATGCATGGCGCTGCTGGAGCATCCCGACCAACTGGACCGGCTGCGCCGGGACCCCACGCTGGTCCGGTCGGCCGTCGACGAGTTCCTCCGGTTCGACTCGCCGATCCAGAACGCGATCCGGGTGGCCCGGGAGGCCGTCGAGATCGGCGGGCACAAGATCAGGGCGGGCCGGTCGGTGATGCTGCTGCTCGGCGCGGCCAACCGCGACCCGGCGGTCTTCGACCGGCCGGCCGAGCTGGACCTGTCCCGGGCCCCGAACCCGCACCTGGGCTTCGGCGGCGGCCTGCACCACTGCCTGGGCACCGCGCTGGCCCGGCTGATGGGCGAGCTGACGTTCACCGCGCTCGCGACGCGGTTCCGCGACATCGCCGCCGACGGCGACGCCCGCCGCCGCCACCACGGGAGCCTGCGCTCCTTCGAGCGCCTTCCGCTGGCCGTCCGCCCCGCGTGACGCCGTCACCCGCCCGCACCGCGACAGCCGTTCCTGCCCGCGACAGCCGTTAAGGAGAAACCCGTATGGCGCAGTTGTCCACAGAGATGTACTGGCACTCCACGCAACCGACCGACGTCGGCCCGCCGCTGGATGGGGATGCCTCCTGCGACGTGTGCATCGTCGGCGGGGGCTACACCGGCCTGTGGGCGGCCCACTTCCTCAAGCAGGCCGACCCGGGCATCTCGGTGCGGGTGGTGGAGGCGGAGTTCGCCGGTAGCGGCGCGTCCGGGATGAACGCCGGGTTCGTGCAGATGACCGCCGGCAAGGTGCTGCGCCGGATGCTCTGGTACTACGGGGCGGAGAAGGCAGGTGGGGTCTACCGGGCGGTCGCCCGGTCGATCCTGGAGATCGGCCGGTTCTGCCGGCAGAACGGCATCGACGCCCAGTACGAGAACACCGGCATCCTCCAGGTCGCCACGGACACCAAGCAGCTCGCGCGACTGGAGCTGCAGATCAAGCGGGCTCAGCGGGCCGGGGTGACATCGTTCCGCCTGCTCGACCGGGCACAGGCGCAGGAGCGGATCGGCTCGCCGACCGTCGTCGGGGCACTGAAGGTCAGCGGTGCGCTGCTCAACCCGTACCGGCTGGTGCGCGGGCTCGCCCGGGTGGTGCGGGAACAGGGTGTGGTGCTGCACGAGCAGACCCCGGCGCGGACGATCCGGAAGGTCGACGGAAAGTGGCAGATCAGCACCCCGCACGGCACGATCACCGCTGACGAGGTCGTCGTGGCGACAGAGGCCATGCAGGGCGCGTTCCCCGAGCTGTACCCGCGCCAGATGCCGGTGTGGAACTACCTGCTGGTCACCGATCCGCTGACGGAGGAGCAGTTGGGCCGGGTGGCCTGGCCGGGGCGCGAGGGGGTGGCGAACTCGCTGTCGTTCTCCACGGCGGCGCGACTGACGGCCGACAACCGGGTGCTCTGGGCGGGCGGCCTGTGGTACATGTTCGGCCAGCGGGACACCGATCCCCGCCACCGCCGCAACGACGAGGCGTTCGACAAGCTGGGCGAGTCGTTCCGCGAGTTCTTCCCACAGTGGCGGGACGTCGGGTTCAGCCACGGCAACGGCGGCCTCATCAGCTGGAGCCACAGTTTCATCCCGCAGTTCGGCCGAACCGACTCGGGCATGGTCTACGGCCACGGGTACACCGGCAGCGGGATCGCTGCGAGTCACACCGGCGGCAAGATCCTGCGCGACCTCGTGCTGGGTCGCAGGACCGAGTTCACCGAGCTGGCGTTCGTGACGGTCAACCAGCCCAAGTTCCTGCCCGCCCCGTTCGGCGACAAGGGCGGCGAGTTCTTCATCTGGCGGCAACGGGTCGGCGACCGGCTGCCGCTGCTGCTGCCGTACCGGGCGGCGCTGGCACCCAACCGGTTCTTTGCCCGCCGTACGGCGGGCCCCGGCCGGACCGTCGCGGGACGCGGCAGCGACTGACCCGCGGCCGGCGACCGAGGCGCGCCGGCGGCGGCGCCCGCGTGCGGTGGGCGCGGGCGCCATCGCGAGCCGTCCTGGGCCGGCGCCGGTCAGCCGGCGGCCGGCGTGGTCACGGCGCGGTGCAGGGTACGGCTCTCCCCCACCGCCAGGTCCCACAGGTCCTCGGCGGCCCGCCCGCTGGCCTGCCACGCCTGCCTGGCCTGCTCCAGTGGCGCCAGCGGAGCCTCGGCGGAGAGCGCAAAGGTCCCCCAGTGCATGGTGGCCATCCGTCGGGCGCCCAGGTCGCCACAGGCGCGCACGGCCTCGGGTGGGCTCATGTGCAGCGGCTTCATGAACCAGCGGGGCAGGTAGGCGCCGACCGGCATCAGGGCGAGGTCGATCGGGCCGTGGCGGCGCCCGATCTCGGCGAAGTACGGCCCGTAGGCGGAGTCCCCGGCGAAGAAGACGCGCAGGGGTCCGGCCCCGGGGGTGGGACCGGCACCGACGCCGGTGGCCGGGTCCACCGGGCCGGCGCCGGCCCGGGCGGCGGGGCCGGCGTCGGCCTCGAGCATCCAGCCGCCCCACAGGCTCTGGCAGCCGTCGAAGAGCGTCCGGCGGCTCCAGTGGTGCACCGGGACGAACTGGAACTCCACCGCGCCGAGGCGGGCGCTCTCCCACCAGTCCAGCTCCACGACGGCGGTGAACCCCAGCCGGCGGAACCACCAGCCGAGGCCGCCGGGCACGAGCATCAGAACGCGGCGCGGCAGCCGGCGGATGGTGGGCGCGTCGAGATGGTCGAAGTGGTTGTGACTGATGACGACGGCGTCCACCGGGGGCAGGGCCTCCCAGCGCAGGCCGGGCGGAGTGAACCGGGGCCGTACCCCGGGGATGCGGCGCGACCACACCGGGTCGGTGAGCACCACGAGCCCGCCGATCTGGAGCACGAATGAGGCGTGGCCGACCCAGGTCGCCACCACCTCGCCCGCGTCGGCGGGCGGCAGTCGGTCGGTGGCGGGGTGGACGGGAATCCGGTCGACCTGGCTGAGGTCGGGCCGCATCCCTCCCTCGGTGATCAGCTTGCGGACCGCCCGGGAGTCAGGCACCGGATGGGTCAGCCGGTCGGCGAAGCTGGTCGGCCAGCTGCGCCCACCACGCTTCTTGGCAAGCATCCTGTCAAAGACGCGATAAACACTCCGCGGATACCTCATGCCCTACCCCGATGTTTTCGTCGGAAAGATTGAGTCTGGCGGCCTGTTACGCACATAGCTACGTCCGATTGACCGTATGCCGAGCGTGGTCTTTGCGCTAGCGTGTCGTGCATGTCGGCGACCGCAGAAACCGACAGGCCACGTATGTCCTGTCTGGACGAATTACCTCGAGAGTTGTTCATCGGAGGCAAGTGGTCGCCCGCGAACGATGGTCGTCTGCTGACATCTGTGTGTCCGTCCACCGGAGAGACACTTGCGACGGTTGCCCACGCCCATCCGACGGACGTGGCCCGGGCCGTCGCTGCGGCGCGCGCCGCCGGCGAGCCCGGATCCCGGTGGCACCGGATGTCCCCAGCCGCCCGGGCCCGGCTGCTGCACCGGGTCGGCGACCTGATCCTCGCGCACGCCGACCGGCTGGCTCTGCTGGACTGCCTCGACAACGGCAAGCCGCTGCGGGTGGCCCGGGCGGGCGACGTCCCGGCCGCCGCCGCGGTGTTCCACTATATGGCCGGCTGGCCCGGCCGGCTGAACGGCGAGAACGCTTCGCTCTACACCGCCAGCCCGGAGCGGCATGTCGCCCTGACCGTGCCCGAGCCGGTGGGTGTGGTGGCGGCCATCATCCCGTGGAACTTCCCGCTCTACATGGCTGCGGCGAAGGTGGCGCCCGCCCTGGCAGCGGGCTGCACGGTGGTGCTGAAGCCAGCCGAGCAGACGCCGCTGTCCGCGCTGCTGCTCGGGCAGCTGGTGCGAGAGGCCGGCGTGCCGGCGGGCGTGCTGAACATCGTCACCGGCGACGGTGGCACCGGCGCAGCGCTCGCCGCGCACCCGGGCGTCGACAAGGTCACGTTCACCGGGTCGACGGAGGTCGGGCGCAGCATCGTCCAGGCCGCGGCCGCCGACTTCCGCCGGGTGACCCTGGAGTTGGGCGGCAAGTCACCGAGCATCGTGTTCGCCGACGCCGACCTGGCTCGGGCGATGGACGGCGCGGCCCATGCGATCTTCTACAACCAGGGCGAGACCTGCGTGGCGGGGTCCCGGCTGTATGTGCAGCGGCCGGTCTTCGACGAGGTTGTCGCGGGGATCCGGGAGCGGGCCGCGGCGATCAGGCTCGGCGACGGGCTGGACCAGGACACGGACATGGGGCCGTTGATATCCGCGGAGCACCGGGCGAGGGTGCTGTCCTATCTGCGCTCGGCCCGCGACGGCGGTGCGCGGGTCACCGGCGGCCAGGCGCCGGACTCGCCGGGCTTCTTCTGCACTGCGGCGGTGGTGACCGGGGCCGACCCGCAGGCGCCGGTGGTCCGGGAGGAGGTCTTCGGCCCGGTGCTGGTGGCGCAGGCCTTCGACACTGTGGAGGAGGTAGTGGCGCTGGCCAACGGCAGCCCGTACGGGCTCGCCGCCGGCGTCTTCACCCGCGATCTGGGGCTGGCGCACCAGGTCGGCCGCCGGCTGCGGGCCGGCACCGTGTGGGTCAACAGTTGGCACGTTCTCGATCCGGCGCTGCCCTTCGGCGGAATGCGGGAATCGGGCTGGGGACGTGAAATGGGCAGGGCGGGCGTCGACGCCTTTCTAGAGACAAAGACACTGATAAATGACCTGGGCACCCGCCCATGGAGGGCGGTACCTGCTCCGAGGTGAGCACCGGCCGCGTTCGGCGGCCGGGCACGTCATGGGGAGGCATCGTGACAAACGAACAACAGATGGTCGACATCTGGGAGAACATCTTCGGCCGCCAGGTGCGGCCGGATACTGACTTCTTCGACGACCTCGAAGGCGACTCGATGGCGGCGGCGGCCATCGTGCACTGGGTGAACATCGTCTTCGGCGTACAACTGCCGATGATCGAGGTATTCGACCGGCCCACCCCGGCGGAACTGACCGAGGCGGTGCACCAGCTGCGGGCCGCCGCCGCGCGATAGCCCCCGCCGCTCGCCTCCCTGCGCTCCCTTGCCCGGTCGCCGGGCATCGCCGGTCGACCACATCCCACGGGGGACCGTCCGGAGCATATCTCCGGTCAGATCATTTGTACCAGCTTGTCCACAATCGACCATCCTGGGGGGAACATAATGGACATCACGGGACCGGAGCATCACACATCGTCAGCCATCGTCCCACCGGCCCCGCCGTCGGCAGCTTCCCGAGCGGACGCCTCGGGCGCCCGCTCGGCGCCCATGAGCGACCTGCAGTACGCGTACCTGCTCGGCGAGCTGGGCGACTTCCAGCTCGGCGGCCCCGCCCTGTTCTACGAGGAGTACGCCTGCCAGGAGCTGGATGTCCGCGCGTTCAGCGCGGCCCTGCATCAGCTCATGCGCCGGCACGAGATGCTCCGGGCGTCCTTCGATGAGACGGGCCTGCTGCACGTCCAGGACGAGCTTCCCGTACCGCTGATCTACCGGTCGCTACGCGGCCAGCCGGAGCATGTGTGGCGACGGATCCTCACCCGTAATCGGGAGCGCTGTTACGACGAGGGGCCACCGCGCGACGGGCACGCTCCGTTCGAGGTCTTCGTCTTCGCCCTGGACACCCACGTTGTGGTGCAGGTGTGCGCGCGGCTGCTGGCCATCGACGGGTTCTCGGGCGAGATTTTCGCCCAGGAGCTGCGGGCCCTGCTGAACGGCGAGTCGCTGCCCCCGCTGCGGTACACCTTCCGGGAGTACCGCAGCGAGTTCGAGGGGCGCAAGGACAGCGACGAACACGAGCGGGCCCGCCGCTACTGGCTCAACCGGCTGGACAGCCTGCCCGCTGCGCCGGAGCTGCCCCGCCGCCGGATGACCGGCGACCCCAGCCCCCGCCTCGTGCGCCGGGTCTTCAAGCTCACCCCCGAACAGTGGACCAGCCTGGCCACGCGCATCAGGAAGAGTCGACTCACGGGCACCATGGTGCTCGGCGCGGCGTTCTGCGAGGTGCTGCGGCACTGGTCGAAGAACCCCGACTTCACCATCAACATCATGTACGGCGACCGGCTGCCGTTTCACCCGGACGCCGACAAGATCATCGGCAACTTCAGCAGCACGCTGCTGATGGAGTGCCGCCAGGGCAGCGCGGGCGACACCTTCCTCGACCGGGCCCGCGCCTGGCGCCGGCAACTGCTCGAGGACATGGAACACTCCTCCTTCAGCGGGGTCTCCGTCATCCGGCAGCTCAACCAGCGGCAGGGCAACGCCCGCAACGCGCTGATGCCGGTGGTGTTCACCAGCATGCTCGGGGTCGGGGAGGCCGACACCGGGGTCTTCCTGGAACACCTCGGCTGGCAGCGGCTGGAGGGCAAGGTCCGCACGCCGCAGGTCGCGTTGGACCACCAGGTGTTCGTGGCCGGCAACGCTCTGGTCACCACCTGGGACAGCGCGGACGACCTCTACCCGGCGGGCATGATCGACGACATGTTCGCCGCGTACCGGTCCCTGCTGATCCGGCTGGCCACCGAGGACGAGGCGTGGGGGACGGAATCGTTCGATCTCACCCCGGCGGCCCAGCTCAAGATCCGCGAGCAGGTCAACGACACGGCGGCGCCCGCCCGGGTGGTCACCATGCACGAGCTCTTCGAGGAGCAGGCCGAGCGGCAGCCGGACCGGCTCGCGGTGATCGCCGGCGGCCGGGAGATCACCTACGCGCAGCTGCGCGACCAGGCCAGCGCCGTCGCTGCGGAACTCGTCGCCGCCGGGGTACGGCCCGGCGAGGTGGTCGGCGTGCAGGCGCTGCGCGGGGCGCACCAGATCATCGCGTTGATCGGGGTTCTGATGGCCGGGGCCGCGTACGTGCCGGTCTCGCCGCGGTGGCCGCGCCGCCGTCGGGAGCAGGTGGCCGAGATCTGCGGACTACGGGTGCTGCTGGCCGACCGCAGCGTCCAGGGCGAGGAGCCGTACGCGGGCGCGCGGACCATCGACATCGCCACCGCCATCGCCTGTCAGGACGGGGCGGCGCGGCCGGCGGTGGACGTCGACCCGGAGTCGCTGGCGTACGTCATCTTCACCTCCGGCACCTCCGGCACGCCGAAGGGGGTGATGATCTCGCACGGCAGCGTCGTCAACACGCTGGTCGACATCAACGAGCGGTTCGGCCTCGGCCCCCGCGACCGGGTGCTCGCCGTCTCCGACTACACATTCGACCTGTCGGTGTGGGACGTGTTCGGCATGCTGGCCGCGGGCGGGGCGGTGGTCGTGCCGACACCCGGGCAGGAACGGGAGGTCACCCACCTCTACGAGCTGTGCCTGGCCGCCGGGGTCACGGTGTGGAACAGCGTCCCGGCGTACCTGGCGATGTTCGTGGAGTTCGTACGCACGAGCGGCCGGCATCCGCTCACCGAGCTGCGGCTGGCCATGGTCAGCGGCGACTGGGTGCCGATCAACCTCGGCGCGGAGTTGGCGGAGATCGCGCCGCACGCCGCGTGCGCGAGCCTCGGGGGCGCGACGGAGGCGTCGATCTGGTCCAACTACCACCCGGTGCCGGTGCGGGTGCCCCCGCACTGGATTTCGATCCCGTACGGCCATCCGCTACGCAACCAGCGCTTCCAGGTGCTCGACGCCCGCCTGATGGACCGCCCCGACTGGGTGCCGGGCGAGCTGTTCATCGGCGGGCGTGGCCTCGCCCTGGGCTACCTGGGCGACGGGGACCTGACCGCCGCGTCGTTCCTCGTGCATCCGCGGCGGCAGGAACGGATCTACCGCACGGGCGACTGGGCCCGCTACTGGCCCGACGGCACGCTGGAGTTCCTGGGCCGGGAGGACCCACAGGTCAAGGTCAACGGCTTCCGGGTGGAACTCGGCGAGATCGAGGCGGCGCTGCTGGCTCACTCGGCGGTCGCTGACGCCGCCGTGGTCACCCGTAGCGACGGAAGGGCTGTGTCGCTGGTCGCCTTCGTGGCCTCGCAGACCCCGGCCGAGCAGCTCGTCGCGCTGCTGAAGACCCACCTCGTGGCCCGGTTGCCGGACTACATGGTGCCGCGCAGCATCGAGGTGCGGCTTCGGCTGCCGCTGACCGCCAATGGCAAGGTCGACCGGCGGCAGTTGGCCGAGCGGGCCGCCGCCGTGGGGGCCGCCCGGCAGGTCGGCGACGACGCGCCCCGCACCGCCACCGAGCGGGCCCTGGCCGCGCTGTGGCAGGAGCTGTTGGACGTGCCGGAGGTCGGCCGCGCCGTCGACTTCTTCGCCTACGGCGGCAGCTCGCTGCTCGCGGCGCGCCTGATGAACCGCATCGAGCAGCAGTTGGGGCGGCGGCTGCCGCTGGCCACGCTGTACACCTCGGGCACCGTCGGGGAGCTCGCCGCCCTGCTCGACGCCGCAGGCGGCACCGGGCCGGCGCGCAGCCTGGTCACGCTGGCCGACAACGGGCACCGTCCGCTGGTCCTGGTGCACCCGGTCGGCGGCGACCTGCTGTGTTACCGCCCGCTGGTGGCCGAGCTGGCCGAGCGGCATCGGGTGCTTGGCCTGTCCGCGCCGTCCCCGGCGCAGCCGGGCGTGACCATCGAGGAGTTGGCCACCCGGTACCTGGCGGAACTCGCGCCGGTCATCGCGAACGAGCCACCGGACCGGACGGTCCGGCTGGCCGGCTGGTCGCTGGGCGGCGTGGTGGCGTACGAGATGGCCCGGCGGCTGCGGTGGCAAGGACGGAAGTGTGCGGTGGTGCTCATCGACCCCTGGGTCGGCTGCGGCACCGGCCGCCCGGTCGACGACGCCACCCTCGTGCAGGCGTTCCTGCACAACCTCGCCGGCGCGCCGGTGGAGGTGCCGAGCGACCCGTGCGCCACGGATGCTGTCCAGGAGACGCTACGCCGGACGTGGGCGGCGCCGCCGCCGCAGCTCAAGGAGCTGAAGTCGGTGACGTACGCCGAGCTGCACGCGATGTACCGGGTTTTCGAGGCCAACACCCGGGCGCTGCTGCGGTACTCGTTCGTCGCCGAGCAGGGACTGGAGCTGGACGTCGTGGAGGCGTCGCGGGGGCTAACCGGTCCGGCGGCGGGCTACCTGTCGCCGCTGCGGCACGCCGCGGCGGCGCTGCAGGCCCGCGTCCACGTGCTGGAGGGCGACCACTTCACGGTGGTGAACCGCGATCAGGCGCAGGCCGTGGCCCAGCTGGTCGACCGGATGCCGTAGGGCGGACGCGCGCAGGGCCCGCGACGCCGGTCGTGCGCGTCGCGAGCCCTGCGCACCGGGGCGGCGCCCGGCGACGCCGCCCCGGGGTGTCAGGCGACGCCGCCGGATGTGACGAACGCGGTGTGCAGGGCATCGCGGATGCCCGGGCGGGAGCCGAAGACCAGCAGGAAGGTCGCCTCCCGCACCAGGCGCTGGGCGTGCTGATCGAGCAGAACGGCACGGCTGCCGGCGGCCACGGCGAGGTTCGCGCTGGCCCGCAGCGCCAGCTCCGAGGCGGCAGCCCGGGCGGCGGGCATGGTGCCCGGGTCGGCGGCGTCGAGGCGGTCACGGACGGCGTCGAGCTGCTGGCGCAGCCGCGGCTCATCGGCCAGCTCGATCGCCCGGTCGGCCACGCCGAGCGCGAGGGAACCGTTGAACCGCAGCGTCGCCGGGTCGCGCTGCCGCCACGCCTCGAGCGGCATTTGGTTGGCGACGCGGTCGGCGGGCACGAAGTGGTTGTCGAAGGTGACCGTCACCGTGCTGCTGGCGTTCACCGCCGACATCCGCAACGGCTCGACGGCCAGCGTGCCACTCGTTTCGGCGTCGACCAGGGCGAAGACCAGCGTGTCGTCGGGCAGCCGGGCGGCCGCGTAGATCGTGTCGATCAGGCCCCAGCCGCTCACCCACGGCGCGGCGCCGGAGAACAGGAACCCGCCGTCGGCCGGTGTCGCCGCCAGCGCTGACGGACCGGGCCGCACCGCGGCGCCGATCGCCAGTCCCGCCCGGCGCCGCCCGGTGGCCAGCGGCTCCAGCCAGGCCGCACGCAGTTGGGCGTTGCCGGTGTTGGCGGCCGCCATCACCGCGTTGTGGTGCTGGGCCCAGACGAACGTGGTGGTGAGGCAGCCGCTGGCGAGCGTCTCGATGACGCGGCACACCGCTGGGAAGCTCGGCAGGTCGAGGCGGTTGAACTCCGGGGGCGCGGCCAGTCCGTAGAAGCCCTGCTCGGCGAGCAAGTCCAGGTGGGAGATCGGGACGCGGTCGGCGCCGTCGACCGCAAGCGCGGCGGGGAAGAACGCCTCGTCGGCGATCTCGCGCGCCTGCCGCAGGCTCGTGGACTCCTCGATGGAGACAGTCACAGCAGTGCCCTCCGTTCATGGGGCCCTGGGGGGCCGGTGGTGCGGGCCCGTGGGCCCGGTGGCGCGTCGGCCGCCGTGGTGGCTGACCCGCCAGCCACCGGAACTCGTCTTCACTAGCATCCTCGTGCGTCTGCGGAAGACGAGCCAATACCCGTTATGATGCTAGGACATCTCCCCTGACAGATCACGCACCGGAGGGCGCCGTGGCAGGAGAACCTTCGTTCATCGAGTTCGCAGTTCCGGTTCCCGAACGCACCCGGGAATTCTACGAGGCGCTGTTCGGCTGGAAGTTCACGATGCTCACCCACGGGTCGTACATCGAGATGCCGGGTGCGGCCCCGGGCCTGGAGGCCGGCTCCCATCCGGACACCGACCCTCCGCACATCATCGTCTACTTCGGGGTGGACGACCTGGCCAAGGCTGTCGAGCGGGTCAAGGAGCTGGGCGGCGAGGTGGGCCCGCTGCGGCCGCCGAGCCCGCAGTACGGCGCGTTCGCCGAGTGCCGCGACAACCAGGGCGTGGCCTTCGGTCTGCGGGAGCTGCCCAAGGCCGGGTGACCGGCCGTCCGGATGCGATGGGGGTGGTCGGCGGCGCGCCGGCCGCCCGCCGGCCCCGATGCCCCGCCGTGCGGCACGCATCGGCGCCTCAGGAAGGCGTGCCCGGCAGGCGGCCCGGGTCCGCCACCACCGCCGCGGCCAGCTCCACGTAGTCCTTGACGAGCTGCCGCGCCCAGTCCGGAGTGAACCGGTCGCGGTCGCACATGACGACGGCGGTGAGCGCATCGCCCTGGGGTACGACGACGAACTCCAGCGCGAACCGGCTGCGCTCCAGCTGCGCCTCGAGGTCGTCCAGCTCGTCGCCGCTCATGTCGGCCCTTGGCACGAACGACCCGAGCAGCTGGAACATGACGTCGTCGGTGCGGCCCTCCCCCGTGACCGTCCCGGGCGGCAGCAGCTGCGCCGGCAGTTCCTGGTGGCGCAGGCCCTCCATCACCACGTTGCGCACTTGGCGCAACAGGTCGGTGAACGGCTCGGCGGCCACCACCCGGCCGCGCAGCAGCACCATGGACACGAAGAAGCCGACGGTGTCGCGGACCTCCGGGCGGCTTCGGTTGGCGAACAGCGACGCCACCGTCAGGTCCGACTGGCCGGTGGCCCGGTGCAGCACCAGGTAGAACAGGGAGAGCATCACCGGGAAGAGGGTGGTGCGTTGCTTGCGGGCGAGCTGGTGCAGCCCTTGCGCCACGTGCGGGTCGATGGTCAACTCCACCGACACCCAGGCCGGCTCGCCGGGGCCCCGGGGGACCTCGGCGCGCTCGGGCAGGTGCACCAGCCGCGCGCTGTCGAGCTGCCCGCGCCAGTGGTCGAACAGCGTCCCCGAATCCGGCCCGGAGATCAGCTCTCGCTGCCAGGCCGCCCACTTGGCGTACTGCCATCCGACCTCTGGCAGTTCCTCGCCCTGGTAGAGCGCACGGACGTCGCGCGACAGCAGCGCGTTGGACCAGTCGTCGCTGACGTAGTGGTGCATGGTCAGCACGAAGATGTGGTGCTCGGGGCCGACGGTGATCAGCGTGGGCCGGGTGGGCCACACGCCGATGTCCACGGCGGTGGTCAGCTCGGCGGCGATGTGCTCGCGGGCGGCTCGCCGGGGATCGGCGTGCCCGGACACGTCCACGCGAAGCAGCTCGACCGGGCGCGGCGGATTGATCACCTGGACGAGCTGGCGCCGCCGAGCGACGAACGTGGTCCGCAGCGACTCGTGCCGCTCGTGCAGCCGGTCCACGACGCGGCGCAGGGCGGTGATGTCGCAGTCCCCGCGCAGGTGCCACACCACCTGCTCGTTAAGTGCGTTCTGCTGCCCTCGATAGTGGTCCATCAGCCACAGGAGGCGTTGACCCACCGAAGCCGGTTCCTCTCGCATGCCGGCGACGCTACCGCAGCAAGCGCGTGGTTACGAGTGTCCGGTAGATACTTCAACAGTCTCCGCAAACACTCCTTGACACGAGTTTCGGGGAGCCCGAATAATCGGCGGCGGACGCGGGCGGTGCACGCCGTACCGGTCCGCCGGGAGGCCCCTATGACAGCCGTTCGCGCGCCACGGGTCAGCTTCGACGTCTCGGACCCGCGGCTGCTGGCCGACCCGTTCCCGACGTACGAGCGGCTGCGCCGTACCGGTGCCGTGCTGAGCAACGGGCCGGGGCAGTGGGTGGTCCCCGGCTACCGCGAGGTGGCCGCCCTGCTCAGGGACCAGCGGCTGACCAAGACCCTGCCGGAGCAGTACTACCGTTTCACCGTCGGGGACCCGGAGCTGAGCGGCTTCTTGTCCGGGCAGAATCTCGGCCAACGCAATCGGCTCGCCAGCCGGGTCCTGGTCAGCTCGTTCAGCCCCGGCCTGGTCCGGCAGCTCGGCGAACGCATGGCCTCCCTCGTGGATGACCTGCTCGAACCCGTTCTGGCGACCGGCCGGATGGACCTGGTCGCCGACCTCGCGCTGCCCTTCCCACTGATGGTCATCTGCGATCTGCTCGGGGTGCCGGCGGCCGACCGGGCCCTGCTGTGGCCGCACGCGGCGCAGCTGGTCAGGGCCTTCAGCGACGTGGCGTTCCGCAGCGATCGCGACGTCGGCGAGGCCGTTCGCTCGCTGCGCTGGCTGCGCGCGTACCTCGGCGACCTCGTCGAGGACGGCCCCGGCGGCGACAACCTGCTGACCCGGATGGCCATGACCGAGTCGGACGGGCAGCGGCTGCGCCGCGAGGAGATCGTCGACAACGCCATCACGGTCTTCTACGCCGGCTTCGAGACGTCGATGGGCATGATCTCCAACGGCATGGTCGCCCTGCTGGAGCACCGCGACCAGCTTGCCCGGCTACGGGCGGGTGCCGCCAGCACCGCCACCGCGATCGAGGAGATGCTGCGCTTCGAGGCGCCGATTCAGGTGACGATGCGCAGCCCGGTGGAGCCGGTGGAGGTCGCCGGCCGGACAATCCGCCCTGGCCGGGTCCTTTACCTGCTGGTCGGGTCGGCCAACCGGGACCCGGAGCAGTTCGGCGAGCCGGACCGTTTCGATGTCGGCCGCCGGCCCAACCAGCACCTGAGCTTCGGGGCCGGCGTCTACCACTGTCTGGGCGCCGCCCTGGCCCGCGCCGAGGGCGTCGCCGTGTTCGACCGGCTGCTGCACCGCACCAGCGCCATCGAGTTCGATGGCGAGCCGGTGCGCCGGCCCCGCTTCAACTTCCGCACGTACGACCACGTGCCACTCGCGGTGCGTGCGGCGTGACGGAGACCAGCACGAGGCGCCCGGACCCGGCCGCCAGGAAGCGAGGACGGCGTTGAACCTGCACGACGACCCGGCCGAGGCCGCGTTCCGCGCCGGGCTGCGCGAGTGGCTACGGTCCCGCCTGCCGGACGACGACCCGTCGCGTACGTGGAGCACCGCGCAGCTGCGCGAGTGGAGCCACGACCTGTCCGAGGCCGGCTACGCCGGCATCACCTGGCCGAAAGAGTACGGCGGCCAGGGCCTGACCGCCGCCCACCAGGCCATCTTCGCCGAGGAGACCGCCCGCGCCGGCGCGCCGGACCACATCAACATCATCGGAATGAACATGGTCGGCCCGACGCTCATCGCGCACGGCACCGACGAGCAGAAGGCCCGCTACCTGCCCGGCATCCTGTCCGGTCGTACCCTGTTCTGCCAGGGGTTCTCGGAGCCGGAGGCCGGCTCGGACCTGGCCGCGGTGCGCACCGTGGCCCGGCGGGCGGAGCCGGACGGTTACCTGCTCGACGGTGAGAAGGTCTGGTCCTCCTACGCCCACCTGGCCGACCACTGCCTGCTGCTGGCCCGCACCGGCCCCGCCGAGCCGAAGCACCGAGGGTTGACGTGCTTCCTGCTGGACATGCGGGCGCCGGGGGTGAAGGTGTCGCCGCTGCGGCAGCTCAACGGCGACACCGACTTCAACCAGATCATCCTGACCGATGCCCCGGTCGGCGACGCCGACGTCGTGGGCGAGGTCGGCAGGGGCTGGTCGGTGGCGCTGTCCACGCTGGCCCACGAGCGGGGAACGTTCGGGGTCACCCTCACCGCCCGGTTGGTCGCGCAGTTCGACCGGTTGCTGCGGCTGGTGCGAGAGGTCGGCGCCGATGGCGATCCGGCCGTCCGCCGCGAGCTGGCCACGCTGCACGCACGGTTGCAGGGGCTGCGGTACACGGGCTACCGGTCGCTGGCCGCGTTGCGCCGCTCCGGCGAGCCCGGCGCGGAGGCGTCCATCCTCAAGCTCGAATGGTCGCTGCTGCACCAGCGGGTCTGCGCGCTGGCGCTGCGCGTACAGGGCCCGGCGGCGCTGCTCGACAGCGGTGACGCCGCCTGGCAGGGCTACTGGCAGCGGCAGCGGCTCCGCAGCCGGGCGAACACGATCGAGGGCGGCACCTCCGAGATCCTGCGCGGGATCGTCGCCGAGCGCGTGCTGGACCTGCCCAGATCCCGCCAGTGACCACCGGCCGGCGACGACACGGAGAAGATCATGGATTTTGCGCTCACCGATGAGCAGCGGGAGATCCGCCGGGCCGCCCGCGACCACCTGGAGCGACGCTACCCGGCGACGCGGGTGTGCGCGCTGGCGGAGGGCCCCGGCGGGAGCGAGGCGGGTGCCTGGCCCGAGCTGATCCGGCAGGGCTGGCTGGACGACGACCTGGGCATGGTCGAGCTGGCGCTGCTGGCCGAGGAGAGCGGGCGGTGCCTGCACCCGACGCCGTGGTGGACGACGGTCGCGCTGGCCGCGCCGTACGCGCGGGCCGCCGGGGAGCCCCTGACCGTGCCGGCGACCTTCGCCGACGGCGCCCCGGACGGCGCCGCGCCCACCGGCGCCGGGACCGTGCGGGCCACCCGCTCGCGTCGGGGCTGGTCCCTGAGCGGGCAGGTGCCGGCGGCGCCGCAGGCGGGCGCGGTGCGCTGCGTCGTGGTGCGGGCCCGCACCGAGGAGGGGCCGGCCGTGTTCGCCTGCGACACCGGGTCGCCAGGGCTGGTCGTGGAGGAGCTGTCGACGCTGGACACGCTGCGCCGGATGGCCCAGGTCCGGTGGGACGGCACGCCGGCACGGCTGCTCACTGAGCCGGCCCGCACGCCGGAGGTGGCGCGTCTGGCCCGGCTGCGTGGCGGCGCGCTGCTGGCCGCCGAGGCGGTGGGCGTCGCGGCGGGCGCGCTGGACATGGCCGTCACCCATGCCCGCCAGCGGGAGCAGTTTGGGCGGCCGATCGGCAGCTTCCAGGCCGTGGCGCACCAGCTGACCGACGCGTACGTCGGCACCGAGTTGGCTCGGTCGCTGGCGTACCGGGCCGCTTGGCTGGTGCAGAACGATCCCGAGGGGTCATTGGCGTGCGCGCAGGCGGTCGACGAGGCGGTGCTGGTGGCGCGCGATGCGGCGGTGCGCACCTGCGAGACCGCCGTGCAGATTACGGGCGGGATGGGGGTGACGTGGGAGTACCCGCTGCACCGGTGGCTGCGCCGGGCGCTGTGGCTGGACGCCTTCCCGGGGTTCGGCGACGATCCGCACGGTCGGGTGGCCGAGCGGCTGCTGCGGCGCGACGACGCGGGCGGGATCACCCCGACCACGCTGGACGGGCGTTAGCGTGAAGCCGTCCGTCGACAACCGAGGAGGTCGGAGTGGTCAGCCCCGAAACCGTCAGCAGCATCGCCCTGTCGCTTCCCGGAGCACACCAGTCGGCACACTTCGACGTGACCGACTTTCGTGTCAGCAACAAGATCTTCTGCACCCTTCCCAAGCCCGGGGTGATGGGGATGCGCATCGACGTCGCCGAGCAGGCGGCGCTCATCAGCGAGGATCCGGCGACCTTCTCGGCGCCGGACAACAGGTACGGGCAGAGCGGCTGGACGTTCGTCGAACTGGCGACGGTCGACCCGGCGCAGCTGCGAGAACTGATCACCGATGCGTGGCGCCGGCTCGCGTCCAAGAAGTTGCAGGCCGAGTTGGACGAGGCTGCCGCTTCCTGACGCCCCGCCACGCGACTCCGGTGGCCCGGGGCCGCCGGATTGTCATGTGAAGGGACGGAGACACCTTGGGCACCAGGCGCACCATTGACGCCGAGTCGATCTTCAAGCTCCTCGAACTCGGTGACTACCTCCTGCCGTACACCATCCGGGCAGTCTGCCTGCTCGGCGTGGCCGACCACCTGGTGGACGGGCCGGTGCCGATGTCCCGGCTGGCCCGGGCGACCGGGACCCACGAGCCCACCCTCCGCAAGACGCTGGAGTACCTGGCGACCCGGGAGCTGTTCGAGCTGGTGGAGCCGGATGGCGTGGCGCTGACCCCGCTGTCGGACCTGCTGCGCGAGGGGCACCCGTACTCGGCGCGTGACATCTTCCTGTCCCCCGTGGCGTGTACCCGGGCGATGGAGGGGCTTGCCGAGTCGATCCGCACTGGCGGCCCCGCGTTCGACGTGGTGCACGGCCGGTCCATGTGGGAGCACCTGAGCGCCCAACCCGAGGACGGGGAGGCGTTCGACAAGGTGATGAGCGGGGTCACCGGGATGGAGCTGCTGGCGGTGCTGCGGGCCTGCGACTGGCGGCGCTTCGCCAGCATCGTGGACGTCGGCGGCGGCAACGGCGGTTTCCTGGCCAGCCTGCTGCGCCGGGTCCGGGGCGCCCGGGGCGTGCTGTTCGACCTGCCGGGCGTCGTGGCCAACGCCCCCGAGGTCCTGGCCGCCGCCGGGGTCGCCGACCGGGTGGAGGTGGTGCCGGGCAGCTTCCTGGAGGGGCCGATTCCGCCCGGCGGCGACGCGTACGTGCTCAAGCGCATCCTCTACAGCTGGAGCGACGACGAGGTGGTGGGCATTCTCGGCCGGGTCCGGGCCGCGATGACGCCGCACAGCCGGCTGTTCGTCATGGAGGCCGGACGGCAGGACGCCGAGGTGCCGATCCTGGCGCGCCGCATGGACCTGCTCATGCACACCCTCACCGCGGGCGGCGCGCGGACCCTTGAGCAGCAGGGCGAGCTGCTGGGCCGGGCCGGGCTACGGCTGATCCGCAACGTTTCCACCCCGATGTTCCCGATCATCGAGGCGGCGCCCGCGTGACCGGCCCGCTCGGCTGGCTGGACCGGCCCGACAACCGGCGCGGCATCCGGTTCGCCGAGCCCGACGGGTCGTGGCGGCTGTGGTCGTACGCCGAGCTGGCGGACCTCGTGCGCCGGTACGCGGGGGTGTTGCGCGGCGCCGGGGTGGGCGCGGGCGACGTGGTGACAATCGTGGAGACCACCGGCCCCCGGTTCGTGGGACTGCTGTTCGGCACCATGCTGGCCGGCGCCGCCGCCTCACCGGTGGCGCCACCGCCGCCCTTCGGGGACCGGGCACGCTGGTCCGAGCACCTGCGCGGCGTGCTGGCGGCCAGCACGCCGCGGCTGGTCGTGCACGACCCCGCGCTGTCCCTGGTGGCCGACGTGTGCGCCGGGGCGGGCATGCCCGCGCACGACGGCGCGGAGTTGCTCGCCGCCGCCGACGGCCGCCGGGCGCCGGCGCCCGGGCCGGCCGGGCTGGCGCTGGTGCAGTTCACCTCCGGCAGCAGCGGCCGGGTGCGCGGGGTGCGCGTGCCCCATCCGGCGCTGGCGGCCACCGTCACCGGCATCCAGCGGTGGCTGCGGATGACGCCCGACGACCCGACCGCCTCCTGGCTGCCCGTGCACCACGACATGGGCCTGGTGGGCTGCCTGCTGGCGCCCGTGGCCACGGGGTCGGACCTGTGGCTGATGTCGCCGGGCGACTTCGTCCGCCGGCCGCTGCGCTATCTGGAGTGCTTCGGCCGGCGGGGTGCCCGGCTGACCGCGATGCCGGCCTTCGGACTGGACCACATCGTCCGGCGGGTGCCCCGCGAGGCGCTGGCCGGGATGGACTTCTCGGCGTGGCGGGCGGTGATCGTCGGCGCGGAGCGGATCCCGCCGGGGCTGCTGGCGGAGTTCGCCCGTTTCGCCGCTCCGCACGGGCTACGCCGCGAGGCGCTGCTGCCCGCGTACGGGCTGGCCGAGGCGACGCTGTCGGTGACTGGCGTGCCGCTGGACACCGGCTGGCGCACCGCCACCCTCGACCGGGGCGAGGTGGTGGGCTGCGGACGCCCGCTCGCCGGCGCGCGGGTGACGGTGGTGGACGACGACGGCCGAGCCGTTCCCGACGGCGTGGTCGGCGAGATCGTGGTGCGCGGCCCGTCCGTGGCGGCGGGCTACCTGCCGGCGGTCGCGGACCGCACCGTCAGCGGCACCCGGCTGCTCGATGGCGAGGTGCGCACCGGCGATGCGGGTTTCCTCGCCAGCGGGGAGCTGTTCGTGCTGGGCCGCCTCGGCGACGGCGTCAAGGTGCGCGGCCGGATGCTGCTCGCCGAGGACGTCGAGGCGGCGGCGGCTTCGGCCTGCGGGGCGCCGGCCGGGCGGATCACGGCCCTGCTCGGGCAGGTCGGCGACGCGCCTCGGGTGGTCCTGCTGCTGGCCCGGCCCGAGCCGGGCTGGCTGCCGGCGGCGTGCGACGCGGCCACGGCCGCCGCGGAGGGGGTGCCGGTGGAGCCGGTGGTCGTGCCGGCGGGCGCGGTGGCGCGCACGAGCAGCGGCAAGCCGCGCCGCCGGCTCATGTGGCAGGACTACCTCGCCGGCCGGCTCGAGCTCGGCGCGCCGGCGACAGACGACCGACCGGCGGCGGTGCCGGCGGCGACGTGACCCGCGGTCAGCGGGGCTGGCCGGCGGGCAGCCCGAGCGCCTCGCTGACGTGGTCGAGCACCTCGGCCTGCCGGTCGATCAGGTAGAAGTGGTGCCCAGGAAGCACCCGGAGCTGGAAGTCCCCCGTGGTGCAGCGCCGCCAGTCGGCGACCTCGGGCACGTGCGCCTCCGGGTCGTCGTCGCCGGTGATCGCGGTGACCGGCACCGACAGCGGCGCGCCGAGGATGGGCCGGTATGTCTCGACGAGGCGGTAGTCGGCCCGCAGCGCGGGCAGCAGTGCGTTGCGCAACTCCGGGTGCGCCAGCGCCTCGTCGGTGGTGCCGCCGAGGCGACGCAGCTCGTCCCACAGTTCCTGGTCGCTGCCGAGGTGCTTGACGCCCGGCCGGTGGTGCTGCGGGGCGGGGCGGCCGGAGACGACCAGCCGGCGCGGCGATACGCCGAGGCCGTGTTCGAGCCGGTGCGCCACCTCGTACGCGACGGCGGCGCCCATGCTGTGGCCGAACAGGGCGAAGTCGGTGTGCAGCAGCGGTTGCAGCGCGGCGACGATCCCGTCGACCATCGTGGCCATGTCCCGCACGCACGGCTCGTGGATACGGTCCAGCCGGCCGGGATACTGCACCGCGACGACCTCGACCTCGGCGGACAGCCGCACGGCCCACTGCCGATAGAAGGTCGCGTTGCCGCTGGCGTACGGGAAGCAGACCAGGCGCCGGGTCGCGGCCGGACGCGGCCGGTAGCGGCGCAGCCAGGACGTGGCCGCCACGGTCGCCCTCACGGCCGCGCCGCCTCGTCACCGGCGGCGGCGATGGCCTTGAGGTCGTCGTCGGTCAGCGGCCGTGGCGGGGTGGACGACAGCAGCTCCGGGGGTCCGAGCCGCAGCGTCAGGTCCTGCCACAGCTTGCACAGCGACAGGTGGTACTGGCCGCGGCGCAGTGGGTCCTGCCGTTCCTGGACGGCCTGGTACAGCTCGGTGAGGGCGTGCGCGATGCCGGCCGGCCACAGGCTGCGGAAGATGTGCCGGTACGAGGGCACGGTGTCCGGTCCGAGCACGACGGCGCTGGGTGCCTGCGCGTCGTCCGGCATGGTGGCGTAGTGGGGGTCGGCGTTCGGGTCGGCGACCTCGCGGGGGAAGTCGGGGCGGGCGGACCAGACGACCGGCCCGTGGGTGTTGACCAGGGTCAGGTTGCCGGCCTCCGTGCCGATGCTGATCCGGTGCATCAGGTGGGCGTAGTTGTCCGGGTCGGCGGGGTCCATCTGGTTCTGAATACGCAGGGTGGCGGGTACCCCGGCCAGCACCCCGTCGAGGCTGCGGAACGGGATGTCCAGGGTGGTCGCGGCGCGCACCGGGGGGGCCGACTCGGGCAGGTCGCCGAAGGCGAACGGCCGCACCCCGCCGAGGGCCTGCCCGAGGATGTCCAGCAGGGAGTAGGCGAGCTGGAACCCGGCCGCCGCGTCGACGTGGAGCGGGCGCTGCCGTCGCGTCAGTTCCTGCGCCGCGGCGACGAACCGGCGTACGGGGGCGACGTGGGTATAGAACGGGTTCAGGTGGTAGACGACGCCGTGCCGGCGGGCGGCGCGCAGGTTCTCCGCCAGCTCGTCGTGGTGCAGGGGGTGTTCCTGGAGCACGTGGATGCCGCGGGCCATGAGCGCGCGGGCCAGTTCCGAACCTCGGCCGCCGAGCAGGCCGCCCCGGATCACCACGCACGCCATGTCGATGTCGTCGGGCAGCTGCTCCGGGTCGGTGTACAGCGGCGCGTCGTAGCGGCGGGCGCAGGCGCGGGAGCGTTCGCTGCCGGCGCCGAGCACTCCGGCCAACTCGAAGGGCAGGTCGGGGTTGCGGAACGCCTCCAGGTAGACCTGGCCGAATCGGGCGCCGCAGACGACGACCCGGGGACGCTGCGTCAAAGTGCCTCCTCCACGTGGCCGCCGGCGTGGGCGGCTTCGCCGTCGAACACCGTCAGGCCGCTCACCGCGGCCGAGTCGGCAAGCAGGTCCACCGCGAGCTGCGGGTCGAGCGCCTCCCCCGCGTGGTGCAGGCCGGCGGCCAGGGTCCCCTCGGTGAGCGCCGCCACGGCGACGGCCGCGAACGCGCCGGTGAGCGAGCTGGCGCTGTCGCCGCGCAGCACGAGGGTGTGCGCGGCACCGGCGACGGTGGTCAGCTCCACGACGATCAGCTGGTAGGTTGCGCGCCCGAAGGCGTCCAGCTCGGCGGCGCGGCGCAGTGCCTCGGGGGCGTTCCCGCCGGCTGGGGGCTGCCGCAGCACCTGCGCGACGTGCGGTCCGGCGAAGACGGAGTGCCAGGTGGCGTCGGTGACGCCCAGGGCCCGCGCCACCCGTTCCAGCTCGGTGCTCAGATATGGCACGGCCGTGGCCGGCTCCGGGAAGAACGGCAGCTCGGCGTCGGTGCGGGTGGGCAGCGGGTGCCGCGCTCGCACGCCGCCGGTCAGCGCCGCCCCCGCCTGGCCGAACCCCTCTCCCACCCGCAGGTAGTCGGCCGCGGCGGTGGCGGTGAACCGGTCGCGACCGCCGAGGTAGCCGAGCAGCGCCCGCGGCGGGTCCGGCAGGGTGGCGGCGAGGTAGCGGGGTAGCAGTGCGCTCAGGCCGGGCATCATGCCGGCGGAGATCACGGCTGTCCGCCCCGGCGCCCGCGCCGACAGGGCCCTCGCCTGCTCCCACAGAACGTCGTCGCCGGCGGCGTCGACGTAGTCCGCGCCGGCGGCAAGCGCCGCCCGCGCCACCCGGTCCTCGACGAGGTAGGCCGGGCCGGCGCAGTTGAGCACGACGTCGCAGCCCGCGCAGTAGCGGTGCAGCGCGTCGGTGTCGGCGATGTCGAGGACCTCGGCGGTGGGCGGGGAACCGTCGGTGGCGGTGAGCCCGTGGCACAGCGCGTCGAGGGGGGCGCGGCGGCGGCCGGCGAGGCGCAGCGCGTGCCGGCCCCGACGGTGCAGCTCGGCCACGGCGGCGGCGCCGACCGCGCCGGCCGCGCCGACGATGCCCACCACGGGGGCCGGCCCGGTCACCGGGAGCCCTCGCCGACGGCGCCTGGTGTTGGGTAACCGCCGGGCCGCGGGGGTGGCCCTTGGGGGCCGCGGGGCATCGGGCGGCTCATCGCGCCGGGCCCAGCGCGGCGGCCACCGTGGCGGGCTCCGCCGACCAGCGCAGCCGCTGCGCCGGCAGATCGGTGTCGACCACGTCGAGGCTGCCGAGGCACAGGTCCTCCCAGAACTCGATCTCCGCGTCCCGTGCCGGCTGCACCAGGGTGATGTCCCCGGCGTAGATGGACGGCTCGTGACGCGCGAGGGCGGCGCGCACCGGGGCGGCGGGGTCGTCCGCGGTGCCCGGGCCGGGCCGGTGGCCGGCGACCAGGCGCAGCCCCTCGACGAGCACCCCGCGTTCGGTCAGGTTGCGTGCCACCTCGACGGCGAGGACCGCCATCGGTCCGTGGGCGAGCAGTTCCACCTGGGCCAGGTCGGCGTCGACGACCGCCTGGGCGTACGCGGCGGCGGCGTTGTCCACCGAGGGCAGCAGCTCCAGCCCCGCGCCGGTGAACGCCCAGGCGGGGGCGGCGGGGCGCAGCGCCGCGGCGAGCGGCGCGACCCCGTCGAGCGACCCCGACTCGTCGGGCAGGAAGATCCGGGGTACGCCGGTGCCCTCGGCGTGCACGGCGACGAGCAGTTCGGTCGGCCGCTCCTGGCCCGTCTCGTGCGGCTGTTCCCCGGCCTCCGCGGCGGTGGTCAACCACTGCGCGAGCCGGGCGACGGTGGCCAGTTCGAGCAGGTTGCGCAGCACCTCGTCGAAGAACAGCGTGCGGGCCGACGGCAGTTCCTCGATGATGCGCCCGGCCAGCTGGGCGGCGACCAGCGAGTCCCCGCCCAGCTCGAACAGGTTGCCGTCGCGCCCGACGGGCGTGCCCAGGGCCTCGCTCCACAACGCGACGAGGTTCCGTTCGAGCTCGGTCTCGGGTGCCGCGCCGGGCAGTCCGGCCCGGGTACCGCCGTGCCGGCGGCCCAGCCGTCCCGCGAGGGACCGTCGGTCGATCTTGCCGTTGTCGGTGACCGGTAGCTCGTCGAGGATTTCCACGGTGCCGGGCACCATGTACTCGGGCAGCCGAGCGCGCAGGTGATCGGTGAGGGCCCGGGGGTGCGCGGGTGCGCGGTCGGCCTTGAACCGGGCGGCGAGCACGCACATGCCCATCCGCCCGACGAAGGTGCCTTCCGCCGGCAGGCAGACGCTGGTGTCAGCGCCCGCCCGGTCGAGGATGTCCCGCCACCGGTCGCGGGCGAGGAAGACCGTCCCGGTCCCGGCGCGGTCGTCGGTGAAGTCTCCGGTGGCGTCGTCGAGCCGGACCAGCAGCTCCAGCGACGTCATGATCTGGTAGTGGTCCCGGGTCATCTCCAGGGCCACCAGCCATCCGCCGGGGGCGAGCAGCCCGCGCAGCCGTTCCAGGACCCGGTCGACGTCGGCGGTGGCGTGCAGCACGTCCCCGGCGACGACCAGGTCGAAGGAGTTGGGCGCGAGGCCCTGCTCGGTGGGGTCGGCGTCCAGGTCGTACAGGCCGAACCGGACGCCGGGCACGTCGGTGAAGCGGGCCTGCGACTGCCCCGCGAAGTAGGGCGACAGGTCGGTGCACAGGTAGTCGATGTCCTGCCCGGCGAGCGCGTCGAGCACCGCGGCGGTGGTGCCGCCGCCACCCGCGCCGACCTCCAGCACGCGCAGCGGGCCGGGGTGCCGGCGGCGGGCGCCGAGGTCCGCCACGACGGCACCGGCGGCCTGGTTGGCCCAGCGGTTGAACACCGCCTCCTCGTAGAGTTGCTGGGAGACGTCCAGCCGGCCCTCGGGGAAGAGCAGCCGGAGCGGGTCCTCGTCGCCGCGCAGCAGGGCTGGCAGGTGGCGGATGCTGGCCCGGAAGTAGTCCAGCAGGCGCTCCTCGCTCGGCAGCGCCGCCGCCTCGACCGCGGCCCACGCGGCGTCGAGCGCGTCGGGTCTGACGGCGCCGGCCAGCCGGTAGCGGTCGCCGTCGATGGCCAGCAGTCCCTCGGCGACCAGGGCGGCGAGCCAGCGACGCAGCAGCCGGTGGTGCCGGGGCGCGGCGTCCGTGGCGGCCACGATCTCGGTGGCGGTGTGGCGGTCGTCGGGCGAGGCGAACATTCCTGCGCGGCGGAAGGTGTCCAGCATGGCGGGCAGGGCCACCTGGTCGAGCCGGTGGGCGTACTCCAGGTAGCGGTCCGGGTCGACGCCGGCGAGCGCGGCGTCGCCGGCCCGGGCCGCGACTACGGCCAGGTCGGCTACGTCGCCGGCCGGCGGCGTAGCGGCGGCGGGCTGCGCGAAGGCGACGAGCGTGCGCTCCAGCGGCTGGTCGCCCGCGACCAGCACCGCCGCCGCGGCGACGTCCGGATGGCTCTGCAGGGCCGTCTCGATCTCGGCCAGTTCGATCCGGTGGCCGCGGATCTTGACCTGCTGGTCCTCCCGGCCAAGGAACTCGATGTCGCCGTCGGGCAGGTACCGGCCCAGGTCGCCCGTGTGGTACAGGCGCTCGCCGGTGACGGGGTGCACGATGAACCGCTCCGCCGTGCGCTCGGGGTCGTGCAGGTAGCCGCGCGCGAGGCCGACGCCGCCGATGTACAGCTCGCCGGTCACCCAGTCGGGGCAGGGCCGCAGCAGCGGGTCGAGGACGTGGAAGGTCTGGTTGGCCAGCGGCCGACCGTACGGGATGCTGGCCCAGTCCTCGCCGACCGCCCCGACGGGGTAGTGGATCGACCAGATGGACGCCTCGGTCGCCCCGCCGAGGCTCACCACGCTGAGGCCGGGCACCTGGGCGCGAATCTGGTCGGGTAGGGCGACCGGGATCCAGTCGCCGGAGAGCATCGCCAGCCGCAGGGTGGGCAGCGCGGTGCCGGCCACGCCGAGATAGCCGGAGAGCATCTGGAGCTGGGCGGGAACGGAGTTCCACACGGTCACCCTGTGGGTGGCCACCAGGTCGGCCCAGTGCGACGGGTCCGCGCGTCGCTCGGCGTCGGGGACGACCAGGGCCCCGCCGACGGACAGCGGGCCGAAGATGTCGTAGACCGACAGGTCGAAGCCGAGCTGGGACAGGCCGAGCACCCGGTCCCGCTCGCCGACGGCGAACCGGGCGTTGATGTCGAGGACGGTGTTCAGCGCCGCCTCGTGGGTGATCATGACCCCCTTCGGCGTCCCGGTGGAGCCCGAGGTGTGGATGACGTACGCCAGGTCGTCGGGCCGCGCCCCGCCCGGTTCGCGGGGCGGGTCGGCCGGCGGCACCTCTTCCAGCGCCACGACGACAATCCCGGGCGGCCAGGGCCCGGCGGCCAGGTCGCGGGAGGTGAGCACGTACCGCACGCCCGCGCCGGTGAGGATCGTCTCGCGCCGGGCCGCGGGTTGCACGGTGTCCACCGGCACGTACACCGCGCCGGCGAGCAGCGCGCCGAGGACGGCCACGACCTGCCCCGGGCCGCGCTCCAGGGTCACCCCGACGAGGTCGCCGGGTACGCAGCCCGACTCGACGAGCCGGGCGGCGACGCCGGTGGCGCGGGCGGCCAGGTCGGCGTAGCTGAGCGTGGTCGTGCCGTGGATGACCGCCGGGGCGTCCGGGGTCCGTCGGGCCTGGGCGAAAACCGCGTCGTGTAGGCGGGCGCGGGTCAGCGGGGTGGCGGTGGCGTTGACCTCCTCGCGGCGGCGCCGCTGCCGCTGCGGCAGCAGGCTCGACGGAACCCGCTGCCACGCCTGGTCGTCGGTGGCGAGCTGGCGCAGCAGCTGCTCGAACGCGGCGAACATGTCCTCGGCGACTCCGTCGGGCAGCACACCATCGCGCACGTCCCAGTTGGTTGACAGTCCGCCGTCGCGCTCGGAGTTCTGGCAGTCGATGACGACCTGCGGGGTCTGGCTGATGCCGTAGCCGAGCCGCCCGTGCGACGCCGCTGCTGGGGCGCCGGCTTCGCCCAGGCCGATCGCGCTGGTGAAGACGACGGGGAACAGCGCCGCGTCGGCGCCGCGTCGGCGGGTGATCTCGCGCATCACCTCGATGCCGGAGAATGCCCGGTGGTCCATGTCCTGCCAGAGCTGGGCCTGTACGGCCCGGGCCCAGCTGTCGAAGGTCTCCGTCCCGCTCTGGCCGACCGCGAGCAGTTCCACCCCGGTGAAGTCGCCGACGACGGCGGGCACCTGGGGGTGCAGGGGTAGCCGGTTGAGCAGCGTGACGTTCAGGGTGAACGTGGGGCGGCGGCTCCACGCGGCGATGACGTGCGCGTACGCGGCGAGCACCGCGCAGGACGGGCTCACGTCGTGCTGGCCGGCGTGCTTGCGCAGCCCGTCCCACAGCTCGGGTTCCAGGGTGGCGGCCAGCCGGCGGAACCGGCCGTCGGTCTGCCGGGCGCGGCTGGTCAGCGGCAGCTCCGGGCCGGGCGGCAGGTCGTTCACGCGGTGCAGCCAGTAGTCGCGGTCGGCTTCTCGGTGGCTCGCCGTCCAGTTCCGTTCGGCCTGCAGGTAGTCCCGGAAGCCGATCTCCAGTGCGGGCAGCTGCTCGTTGCCGTGGTAGAGCTGGTGCAGCTCGTCGAGGATGATCTGGATGCTGACGAAGTCGGCGATGAGGAAGTCCACCGAGACGTGCAGCACGGCCTCGTCGTCGCCGCGGGTCACGCGTGCCTCGAACAGTGGCCACGCGTCGGGCCGGAACACCCGGTGGTCCATCTCGGCCCGCACCTCGGCCACCCGGCGGTCGAACTCGTCGCGTTCGCGCCCGCGCAGGTCGTGTACGGCGACGTGGTAGTCGTCGACGTGCGGCAGCACCCGCTGGGAACCGTCGATGTCGATCACCGCTCGGAGCATGTCGTGCCGGGCGATGAGCGCCCGCCAGGCGCGGGTCATCCGCTCCGGGTCCAGGTCCGGGTAGTGCAGCTCGCCGTAGCCGTGGCAGGCGACGCCGCCGTAGGCGAAGGTGGAGCCGCGGCCCAGCAGGTACGCCGACTGCACCTCCGTCACCGGGAACGGGTCGTGGCGGTGCTCCGGATCCGGCACGACCCGCGGCAGCCGGCCGTTGGCCAGGTGGGCGAGAATCTCGTCGCGGCGGGCCCGCAGTTGCGCGCGCCGCTCGTCGGTCATGAAGCCGGCGGGCGCGCGGAACTTCAGCGTGCCGTCCTCGGCCCACAGCCGCAGTCCGGCCCGTTCGAGGTCGGTGACCAGCCGCTCGACGGGGATGCGGGGGTCGTTGCTCATATGACACCTTCCTCGACGTCGTCGTTGGCCGACGCACGGAGCTGCTCGTCGACGGCGGCCGCGAGCTGGGCGAGCGCGGGTACGGCGAACAGTTGTCGCAATGTCATGTCCACGCCGAGCCGCTGGCGCAGCGTCTCGAGCAGGCGGGTGGCCAGCAGGCTGTCTCCGCCCAGGGCGAAGAAGCTGTGCCGGCGGTCGACGACCGGCTGGTCGAGCAGCTGCGACCAGAGTCCGGCGAGGAGTTCCTCGGTGGGCCCCTTGGGCGGCTCGGCCGTGTCGTCGAGCGGGTCGGCGCGCAGCAGTGTCGCGAGCCGCTGGCGGTCGACCTTGCCGTTGGCGGTCAGCGGTAGCCGCTCCAGCGTCACGACGTATTCGGGCACCATGTACGCGGGCAGTCGCTCGGCCAGCCAGCCGGCCAGGTCCGGCTCCGTACCTTCGGTGGCGGGTACGACGGCGAGGCCGATGTGCTGTGCCGGCGCCTGGCCGACGACCAGCGCCACCGCCCGCCCGACGAGTGGGTGGGCCTCGGCGTTGGCCTCGATCTCGCCCAGCTCGATGCGGTGCCCGCGCACCTTGACCCGGAAGTCGACCCGGCCGAGGAACTCCAGCGTCCCGTCCGGCCAGTACCGGCCGAGGTCGCCGGTGCGGTACCAGCGCCGGCCCTCGTCGTCGACGTCGAACTGCCGGGCGGTCAGCTCGGGGGCGTTGCGGTAGCCCAGCGCCACCCCGGCGCCGCCGATGCGCAGCTCCCCGGGCACCCAGTCCGGGCAGTCCCGGCCGCGGGAGTCGGTCACTCGGTAGCGCTGGTTGCGCAGTGGGCGGCCGTACGGGATGGAGCGCCAGTGCTCCGGGACCGCCGCGACCTCGCACGCGTTGGACCAGATTGCGGCCTCGGTGGCGCCGCCGAGGGCGACGAACCGGGCGTGCGGGGCGACCCGTGCCAGCCGGCCCGGCAGGTCGAGGCCCACCCAGTCACCGGAGACCAGGGCCAGCCGCAGGCTGGCCGGCGGGTGCTCGCCGGCCGCCACGAGCAGCATGTCCAACAGCGCGGGCACGGAGTTCCAGACGGTCACCCCCCACCGGTGGGCCAGCCACGCCCAGCGGCGGGCCTCCCGGCGGTCCTCCTCGGCCAGCACGACCAGCGCCCCACCGGCGGCCAGCAGCCCGAACACGTCGTAGACGGACAGGTCGAAGTCCAGCGCGGAGACCGCCAGCACGCGGTCCTCCGGGCCGACGCCGTACCGGGAGTTGACGTCGGTCACTGTGTTGACGGCCGCCCGGTGGGTGATCTCCACCCCCTTGGGCTCCCCGGTGGAGCCGGAGGTGAAGATCGTGTATGCCAGTGCGTTCGCGGCGACCGTCACCGGCCCGCGCAGCGGGGGCCCGTCCACGTCGGGGGCCACTGTGGGCAGGTGGTGCGCGCCGGGGCGGCCCACGACGGCGGTCACCTGCGCCTTGGCGTAGATCCGATCGCGGCGGGCGGCGGGCTGGTCGACACTGACGGGCACGTACGAGGCGCCGGCGGCCAGCACGCCGAGCACCGCAGCGACCTGTTCCGGCCCGCGGGGCAGGGTGACGGCGACTGCGTCGCCCGGTTCCACCCCGGCCTGTAGCAGCGCCCCGGCGATCCGCAGCGCCCGTGCGGCCAGCTCGCCGTAGCTGATCGACGTCTCACCGTACGCGACCGCGAGCCGGTCGGGGTCGCGGGCGGCGTGGGCGAAGAACGGCTCGTGCAGGGTGTGCCCGGGTGCCGGGGCGTCGGTGGCGTTGACGGCGGCCCGGACGGCACGCTGCCCCGGCGGCAGCAGGTCCGGCAGCGTCCGGTCCCACTCGCCCTCGGCGAGCCAGCACAGCAGCCGGTGGTAGGCGTCGAACATGGCGTCGAGCAGCCCGTCGGGGAACAGCTCGTCGACGCTGTCCCAGTTGAAGGTCAGCCCGCCGTCGCGTTCCATGACCTGGTTGTCCAGCCACACCTGCGGGGTCTGCGAGATGCCCCAGGTCAGCTCGCCGAACGGGAACCGCATGTTGACCAGGTCCGCGGCCACGCCGAGTGCGCTGGTGAACACGATCGGCATGCTGACCGTGCCGCTGTTGCGCCGGCGCGCCAACTCCCGCAGCACCCACAGGGCGGAGACGTCGTTGTGTTCCAGCCCGGCCCACAGGTCCTGCTGGAACCGGTGGGCGGTCTCCTGCCATGGCTCTTCCGCGCTCCCCCGGTAGCCGACCAGGACCAGCGAGGTGAAATCGCCGAGGATCGCGCCGATGTCCGGGTGCACGTCGTGGCGCTGGAACATGGTCAGGTTCAACGTCAGCTCGTCCTGCCCGCTGTACGCGCTGAGCACCTCGGCGTACGCGGTGGCGAGGACCGCGGCCGGGGTGAGCCGGTGGTCCCGGGCGCGGCGGGTGATCGCCGCCCACTGTTCGGGGGTGAGGCTGCGTTCGCGGCGGACGAACCGCGGGGCGACCAGGGTGTCGGGGTCGACTGCCAGCGGCAGCGCGGCGGCCGGGGCGATGTCGTCCAGGCGCCCGCGCCAGTATGCCCCCGCCCGGTCCACCGCCTCCGGCGGCGGCGCCGCGCCGAGCAGATAGTCGCGGAACGACACGCCCAGCGGGCGCAGCTCGGCGCTGGGGTCGCGGTAGAGGGTGGACAGCTCGGAGAAGAAGATGACGATGCTCAGCGCGTCGAGCACGATGTAGTCGAAGCTGAACGCGACGCGGGTGCCGCCGGGGTGGCGTACGGCCTGGATGTCGATCAGCGGCCAGCGGGACGGGTCGGGGACGCGGTGGGACAGCCGCTCGCGCAGCGTCGCCAGGTGCTTCCGCCCCTCGTGCACGGTGATGGTGAACGGCGGCACCTCCGGCAGGATCCGCTGGTCGCCGTTGTCGTCGAAGACGGCGCGGAGCATCTCGTGCCGGGCGATGAGCGTGTCGAGGGCCTGTCGCAGCCGGTCGAGGTCGACGTCCCGGCCGTCGAACTCCCAGTACCAGTGGGAGCCGACCCCGCCGAGCGCGAAGTCGTCGGTGCGCCCCAGCCAGTACGCGCGCTGCACGTCCGTGGGCGGGAACGGCTCGTGCCGGTGGGCCGGGTTGGCGGTCAGCTCACGCCGTTCGGTGGGCGTGCCCGCGTCGCCGGCCGTACCGTCGGTGCGCAGCCGCGCCGCGAAGCCGGCCAGGTCGCGGGCGTGGAACAGGTGGTGCAGCTCGGCGCGGGCGATGCCGGCCTCGCGAAGCCGGGCCAGCAGCCGGGTGGCGACGAGGCTGTCGCCGCCGAGGGCGAAGAAGTTGTCCTCCCGGCGTATCTCGGGCACGCCGAGCAGCTCCGACCACAGGGCGGCCACGGCGGTCTCGACGCCGCCGCGGGGCGCGGTGCCGGTGGCGGCGGGTCGTGCGGCGAGCAGCTCGGGCAGCCGGGCGCGGTCGATCTTGCCGTTGGCCGACAGCGGGAACGCGTCGAGGACCACCACGACGGCTGGCACCATGTACGGCGGAAGCTGTTCGGCGGCGCGCTGGCGGATCGACTGGGGGTCGGCCCCGGTCCGGGTGACGGTGACGGCGGCGGCGAGGGTGTCCCGCTCGACGACCTGGGCGACCGCCCGGGAGACGTGCGGGTCGCGTTCCAGCGCGGCTTCGATCTCGCCCAGCTCGATCCGGTGTCCCCGAATCTTGACCTGGAAGTCGGTGCGCCCGAGGAAGTCCACTGTGCCGTCGGGCCAGTACCGGGCCAGGTCGCCCGTGCGGTACCAGCGCTGCCCGGCGTGCGCTACGAACCGGTCGGCGGTCCGCTGCGGGTCGCCCGCGTAGCCGGCGGCGACCGAGCGCCCGCCGATCCAGAGCTCGCCGGGTACCCAGTCCGGCCGGTCCCGGCCGTGCTCGTCGACGACCCGCATGAGCTGGTTGCGCAACGGCACGCCGTAGGGCACCGACCGCCAGTGCGGCGGCGGGTCGGCGGGGGCGGGCTGCACGGTGGAGTGGATCGCCGTCTCGGTGGTGCCGCCGAGGCCGTACAGCCGGCTGGCCGGGGCCAGCCTGGCCAGCCGGCCGGCCAGGTCGAGGCCGACCCGGTCGCCGCCGAGCACGGCGAGCCGCAGCGGCAGCGGGCTCTGCCCGGCCGCGCCCGACGCCTCGGTCTCGGCCTGGGTCAGCAGAAGGTCGAGCACGGCAGGGACGGACTGCCAGACCGTCACCCGGTGCTCGTGGACCAGGCGCAGCCAGGCGGCCGGGTCGCGGCGGCTGTCCTCGGTGATGGTGACGACGGCGCCACCCGCGCCGAGCAGGGCGAACATGTCGAACACGGACAGGTCGAAGTCGAGGGCCGAGACCGCCAGGACGCGGTCGTCCGGGCCGATCGCGAACCGCCGCACGAGGTCGCCGAGGGTGTTCCGGGCCGCCCGGTGGGGCACCCGCACCCCCTTCGGCACGCCGGTGGAGCCGGAGGTGAACAGCAGGTACGCGTCCTGCTCGGGGTCGACCGCCAGCGCGTCGTCGCGCAACGGCACACCGGCGGCGGGGACGGTCAGCATCGTCGAGGAATCGACGGGCGACGACCCGGCCGCGATCCCGGCGGTGGTGACGGTGAGCCGGACCCCGGCGGTGGCCCGGATCAGCTCGCGCCGGGCGTCGGGCTGGTCGACGCCGATCGGCACGTACACGCCGCCGGCGCGCAGCACGCCGAGCACCGCCACGATCTGGTCGGGGCCCTTCGGCAGGGTGACGGCGACGGCGTCGCCGGGGGCCAGGCCGCGGGCGGTCAGCTCGTCGGCCAGTGCCTGCGCCCGGCCCGCCAGTTCGCCGTAGGTGAGCACGCCCGCCCGGTCCGGTCCGTGCAGCACGGCCGGGCGGTCGGGCTCGCGGGCTGCCCGGGCGAAGACGCCGCGGTGCAGCGGCCCGTCGTCGGTGGGGCCGGCGGTGTCGTTGGCCGCCGCCCGCGCGGCCAGGGTGCGGGCGGGCAGCGTGATCGGGGCGCGCCGGGACCAGTCCGTGGCCGGGTCGAGCAGCCAGTCGACAATCCGCAGATAGGCGGCGAACATGTCGTCGACGAACCCGTCGGGGAACAGCTCGTCCACGACGTCCCAGTTGAGGTAGAGGCCGTCCTCGCGCTCGGTGATCTGGTAGTCGAGCCAGACCTGGGGGGTCTGGGACATGGTCCAGCCGGGCGGGCCGAAGCAGTCGCGGACGTCTGCGTCGAACAGCTCGCCGAGGTTCAGCGCGCTGGTGAAGACGACGGGCGCGCCGACGGGCTGGCCGGTCCGGGCGCGGGACAGGTCGCGCAGCACGTCGACGCCGCTGTACGCCGAGTGGGCGGCGTCGCTGCGCAGCCGGTCCTGGTGCCGGCGGACGAGGTCGACGAAGCCGGCCGGGCCGGTCGTGTCGATCTCCAGCAGAATCAGGTTGGTGAAGTCGCCGACTACCGCGCCGACTTCGGGATGGACGGGGCGCCGGTCGTACATCGGCAGGTTCAGCACGAACCGGCCGCTGCTGCTCCAGGCGGCCAGCACCTCGGCGAAGGCGGTGAGGAACACCATCGACAGGGTGACTCCCGCCGCCGCCGAACGCCGTCCCAGTTCCGCCTGCTGCTCCGGGGTCAGCCAGTGGTACCGGCGGACCACCCGGTGACCCGCCACGGTGGCCGGGTCGACGGCGGTCGGCAGTTGGGGCGGGCCGGGCAGCGTGGCCAGCCGCTCGCGCCAGTACTCGCGGGCCCGGTCCCGAGCCTCGTCGGGCCGGGCGGCGATGGTGGCCAGGTACGCGGGATAGCTGAGGCCAACGGGGGCCACCTGCCGGTCCGGGTTCCGGTAGAAGGCCGCCAGGTCCGACAGGATGAGCCGGAAGCTGTGGGCGTCGGCGACCAGCATCTCGACGTGCACGTGCACCCGGGTGGCGCCACCGGGCAGCAGGGACAGCTGGATGTCGAAGGTCTCCGCCTCCTCCACCCGCAGCCGGCGGTGGGACAACCGGTGGCGCAGCCGCGCCAGCTCCTCCTCGCACCGGCGCGGCGACAGCTCACGCAGGTCGTGCACCGTCAGGCCCGGCCACGGGCTCTCCGGCCGGATCTGCTGGGTGCCGTCGGCGTGGAACTCCGCCCGTAGCATGCCGTGCCGGTGCAGCACGGCGCGGACGGCGGCGTCGAGCCGGTCCGGTTCGACGCCGGCCCCGTCGAACTCGTTGTAGAAGTGGGCGCCCACGCCGCCCAGGGGCTGCCCGTCCGCCCGGCCGATCCAGTACGCGTGCTGCATCGTGGCCAGGCCGAACGGCGCGGACTCCGCCACGGCCACCGGCGGCAGCTGCGCCGGGCGGGCCTCGGCGTGGCGCTTCGCGACCAGGTGCCACCACTGTGCGAGGGTGCGCCACTCGACGAGCTCGCTGAAGGTGACGGGGACGCCGCGGCTGTGCCAGCGGCTGGCCAGCCGCATGACCGCGATCGAGTCGAGGCCGAGCACCAGCAGATCGTCGTCGTCGCCGACGAGTGACGGCGGGCACTCGAGGGCCTCCGCGACGTCCTCGCGCATCCGGTCGAGGGTCAGGGTTGGATCGGTGTCGACGGCAACGTCCAATGTCGCGTCTCCTCAGTCAGCCTCTACCACGTCTCCGGTCGGCTGGCGCTAAGCTATCAGCGACTTATGACTTGGGTCTAGAGACAGTCGATGATACTCGGAAAGACTCGTCCGACAGGCGAGGGGAAAGGCGACGGGGCGGCGGACGGAGGAGCGGCGTGGGCGAGCGGCTCGGCAGCGGCGAGTGCCTGGTGTGGCGGTGCCCGGCCGGGCCGGTCCCCGAGCGGCTGCACGCCCTGCTTGACGACGCCGAACGCGCGCGGGCGCGGCGGCTGGGCCACGACGCGGCCCGCACCCGCTTCGTGGCGGGCCGCGTCGCGGCGCGGCTGCTGGCCGCCCGGCACGCCGGCACGACGCCGCGCGAGGTCGTCTTCTCCTCGACGTGCCGGCACTGCGCCGGCCCGCACGGCCGGCTGGAGGTGCACACCGGCGCGGGCGTGCTGCACGTGTCGGTGTCGCACTCGGCCGAGCGGATCGTGGTGGCGATCGCCCGCGACACGGTCTGCGGCATCGACATCGAGCGGGTGGCCCTGCGTGGTGGCCGGATCCCGGTCTCGGCACTCTCCCCCGCCGAGCGTCGGGTGCTGGCCGGCCTGCCGCAGCCGCGGCGACTCGCCGCGTTCATCCGGTACTGGTCCCGTAAGGAAGCCATCCTCAAGGCGACCGGGGACGGCCTCGTGCCGTCGCCGGCCGACCTGACCGTCAGCGCCCCGGATGCCCCCGCGCGCCTGCTGAGCTGGGCAGACCGGCCGCCGCCGCACATCAGCGTGCACCTGCGCGACCTGGCCGTCGGCGACGACTACCGCGGTGCGCTGGCCACCCTCGGCCGGCCGCTGTCGGTTGTCGAGCATGATGTTGACCCTCGCGCAGAGGCGAGTCACCTATGATGAACCACACCGGACGGATTGACTCAATACGAGAAGAGGCTTCATGTCGGAACGTTCGTTCTCTCCGGTCATCCCCTTCCTGCGCTACCAGGACCCGACGGCTGCCGTTGACTGGCTCGTCAACGCGTTTGGCCTGGAGCGTTTCGACGTCACCGAGGTCGACGGCGAGGTGGTGCACGCCGAGCTGAGCTGGGGCAACGCCACGATCCAGCTCGGCGGCGGCGGCCCGAACGACTCGCTGGGCATGGTCAGCCCACGCGAGCTGCCCGCCACCAGCGGCGGCGTCTACATCTGCGTCGGCGACGCGGCGGACGTCGACAAGCACTACCAGCGGTCGGTGCAGGCCGGCGCCAAGCTGGTCTACGAGCTGCATGACACCTCGTACGGCTCCCGCGACTACGGGGTGTACGACCTCGAGGGTCACGTCTGGAGCTTCGGCAGCTACCTGCCCCGCGAAGCGTCGGCATAGGGTTTTCGGCAAACACGCGTAAACACTTGCCCGGGCAGCGGGTCCGGGCCAAGACTGGCAGGCATGGATGCCTCCGGTCTGCCGCCCAGGTTCGACGCGCTCGACCCCGCCGTCCTGCACGATCCCTATCCGACCTATGCGCGGCTGCGCGAGGCCGGACCGCTATGCCGGTTCGGCCCCGGCAGCTGGGGCGTCACCCGGCACGCCGACGTCGTGGCGTTGCAGCGCGACCCCCGACTCGGCAGCGAGTTCCCCGAGGCGTACCACCACCTGTCGGTGGGCGAGGGACCGGCCAGCCACTTTTTCCAGCGCATCATGCTCTACCGCGACCCGCCTGACCACGTCCGGCTCCGGCGGCTGATGAGCGGCGCCTTCACCCCGGCCGTGGTGCGGCGGATGCGCGGCTACATCGAGCGGACGGTGGACCGGCTCCTGACCCCGGCGCTGGAGACCGGCACCTGCGACGTGGTGCGCGACCTGGCGTACCCGCTGCCGGTGCTGGTGGTGTCCACGTTGATGGGTATCCCGCCCGAGGCCCACGACGACGTCCGGCAGCACGCCATGCGTCTCGGGCGGGCGTTCAGCGCCATCGTTCCCGAGGCCGCCCGGGGCGCGGCGCACGAGTCCGTGGAGTGGCTGCGCAAGTACATCGGCGGCCTGCTCGACGAGCGCCGTGCGGCGCCCGGGGACGACCTGCTGTCGACGCTGTTGCGGACGGAGAACGACGGGGACCGGCTGACCCACGACGAGATCGTGGACAACACCGTCTTCTCGTTCTTCGCCGGCTTCGAGACGACGGTCCACCTCATCACCAACGGGTTCGCCGCGCTGCTGCGGGCGCCGGACCAGTTCGCCCTCCTGCGCGCCGACCCCGGCCTGGTGCCCGGCGCGGTGGAGGAGTTCCTCCGCTTCGAGGCGCCCATCCAGGGCACCGCCCGGCTGGTCCGGGAGCCGGTGCGGATCGGCTCGCGCACCGTGCGCGCCGGGCGGGTGCTGGTGCTGATGCTGGGTTCGGCGAACCACGACGAGGCGGTCTTCCGCTTCCCTGACAGGCTGGATGTCACCCGCAGCCCGAACCCGCATGTCACCTTCGGCGGCGGCGGGCATTTGTGCCTGGGCGCGTTCCTGGCCCGCACGGAGGCGCAAGTCGTCTTCGACTGGGTGCTGCGTCGCACCCGCTCGGTCGAGCAGGCCGGCGAGCTGGTCCGGGAGAGCGACACGCCGTTCCGCGCCTTCGCCCACGTGCCGCTGGCCGTCCAGCCTGCCTGACGCCGGTGGCGTCGGCGCTGCGGCCCCCGGTCGGCCGGGCCGCGCGGGCGCGGCCGGACCCCCCAACGGTGGGCGGTCGAGCCCGCGTACGGCCGTCGGGCCGCCCGGCCGGGGGGTCGGATCAGGCCGGCGTGGCGGCGAGGATGGTCAGCGTGGCCGTCGGCCGGACGGTGTCCAGCCGCAGCCCGGCACGGCCGAGCAGGGCCTCGGTTTCCTCGGCCGTGCGGTGGGTGCCGCCGGTGAGCACCAGCGTGTGCACGTCGTACAGCTTGGCTACGTCGTAGGTGTCCCCGGCGGGCAGGACGGCCTCCAGCAGCAGCAGCCGGCTGTCCGGCCGCATCGCCTCCCGGACCCGGCGGAGCACCGCCACCACCTGGTCGTCGCCGAACCCGGGCAGCACCGTCTTGAGCAGGTACGCGTCCGCGTCGGCGGGCAGCGGGTCGAAGAAGCTGCCGGGGACGATCTCGCACCGGTCCCGCACCCCCGCCTCGGTCAGGACCCGGTCGGCCGCCGCGACGACGTGCGGCAGGTCCAGCAGCGTGCCGCGCATGGCGGGGTACCGTCCGAGCAGGCCGGCGAGGAAGCCGCCGTCACCGCCGCCGACGTCGACCAGGTGGGACAGCTCCCCCCACGGGTGGCAGGGCAAGACGGTACGCAGGTGCAGCCGGGTGACGGCGTGCATCCAGCGGTCCACCCGCCGGCTTTCGTCCGGGTTCCCGGCCAGGTGGCTCCAGTAGTCCGTGCCGTGCGCCCGGTCGAAGGCGGCCTCGCCGGTGCGCAGGCTGTGCGGCAGCATCGCCCACGCCTGCACGTCGGAGGCGAGCAGCGTGTAGACAGCGCGCACCGACAGCGGGTGGTCGCTGCGCAGCGGCTGGGCCAGGGGCGTCAGGGCGAACACCTCCGGCTGCGGCTCCGTGAAGATGCCCTTGGCCGCCAGCGCCCGCAGCGCCCGGCACAGCGACCTCTCGTGCGCACCGACCGCGGCGGCGAGCTCGGCCACGGGCCGGGGCCCGTCGATGAGCAGGTCGGCGATCCCCAGGTCGCTGACCGCCCGCACGGTCATCGGCACGATGACATCGGCCAGCTCCGCCAGCCGCATCAGCGACGACAGGTCCATCGGCGGCCGCTGCCGGACGCCCGTTCGCTCAGCCACCGCGCCTACCTTCCACGAATTGGATCAGATCCAGTCGGGCGAGCCCGTCCCGCACGCGAGGGGTCATCAGCCCGATCTGGTCCAGCGCCCGGCCTACCCGGGAGAAGATGGCCTGCCGGTAGGCGACCATCAGCTCGTTGCGGGCGGCGAAGTCGAGCCCCTCGGCCATCGGGATCTCCATGCGGTCCCAGATGTCACCGAGCAGGAACCGGCGGCGGATCAGGGCGGCGGCCTCCAGCACCAGTTCCTCCCGCTCGGCCCGCTCGCGAAAGGTCATCTCGTCGTACAGCCCGCGCAGCGACAGCACGCCGAACGACACGTGCCGGGCCTCGTCCCTCGCCACGAGGCCGGTGATCCGCTTGATCAGCGGGTCGTGGAAGGTGCTGTGTGCCAACCGGAACGCGGCCATCGCCAGCGCCTCGACCATGATCTGCATGCCCAGCGAGATGACGTCCCAGCGGTTGTCCTCGAGGATGTCGGACAGCAGCAGCGCCAGCGGCTCGGAGATCGGGTACGGCCGCTCGATCTTCTCCCTCAGGTAGCGGGAGAAGACCTCCACATGGCGCGCCTCGTCCACCGCCTGAGTTGCCGCGTACAGCTTGCTTTCCAGTCCGGTGACGATCTCCACCAACCGGGCGGCGACAACCATGGCCGCCTGCTCGCCGTGCAGGAACTGGCTGACCATCCACACCTGGAGTTCCCAGCGGAACTCGTCCCAGGCTGGCCGGCCCCGCCGGGCCAGCGGGGACGCGGCGAACGCGGCCATGGCGAAGGCGGAGTCGTCGGGCAGCGGCGCTCCGAAGGGCACGTCGAGGAGCCAGTCGATTTCGTCGACGCTCCACTGCGCCTGCTTGGCCCGCTGGTAGAGCAAGCCGGTGCGGGAGTCCGAGAGTTCGTAGTTCCAGTTGAGCCGGGCGTCCTGGGTGGAGCGCACTACCAACTCGCTCATAGCAGCAAAGACTAGTTCGCCACACGCGCAAAGCCAATGGAAAGACTATCCTGCCGTTGTGGAAGCACTCGAAACACCCGCCTCGATCTCCCAGCGCCTGCTGTGGATGATCAAGCACTACCGGTCGGACTTCGGCGCGCTGAACTGCCCGGTCGTCTGCCGCATCGTGGGGCGCCTGGACGACCGGGCGTTACAGGCGGCGGTGGACCAGCTGGTGGTCCGGCACGAGTCGCTGCGGACGACCTTCCACGGCCGCGGCGCACGCCTCGTGCAGCGCGTGCACGCCCCGCGCCCGCAGCCGCTGGCCTGGGCCGACGCGGCGGCAGCGGGCGAGTCGCCGGACGCGGCGCTGGCCCGGGAGCTCCAGACGCCGATCGACCCCGGGCAGTGGCCGGCGCGGGCCAGCGTCTGGCGGGTCGGCCCGCGGGAGCACCTGTTCTGCCTCAACCTGCACCATCTCGTCACCGACGCGTGGTCCACCGGCATCCTGCTGCGCGACCTGGTTGCCTGTTACGACGCCGCCTGCGGCGGGGCCAGCGTCCCCACGCCGGTGGGCTGGCAGATGGCCCGCTTCGCGCAGGCGCAGCAGGAGCTGCTGGCCTCGGACCAGCTCGCCCGGTATCAGCGGTACTGGCGACGCCAGCTCGAGGGCAGCCAGATTCCCCGGCTCGACGCGCTCTATCCGGCCGCGGACAACATTGGCGCCGCCACGGTGGCGACCCGATCCGTCGCGGCGGAGCTGCCGGCCGCGACCGTGGCCGGGCTGCGGGAGCTGGCGAGGCGGGAGAAGACGACCATGTTCACGGTGCTGCTGGCGGCCTTCCACGCCCAGCTGCATCGCCTGACCGGCCAGCCCGACCTGGCGGTAGCGTCGATGTTCGCCAACCGGTCCCGGCCCGAGGTGCGCGACACCGTCGGCCTGCTCGCCGGCATGGTGCTGCTGCGCGCCCAGGTCGCCCGTCAACGCAGCTTCGCGGACCTGGTACGCCACGTGCACGCCGCGGTGATCGGCGCGTTCGCGTACCAGGATCTGCCCTTTCATCTGCTGCCGACGGGCATCGTCGACACCGGCGGCGGGCGGGCCGACGACGTGATGTTCAACGTGATGTCGCCCCTGCGGCATGACCTGACCGGCGGCGGCGCGCGCTTCGAGCTGGTGGTTCCCACGGAGATCGGCAGCCGCTTCCCGTTCGAGCTGGCCCTGGCCCCGGTGGGCGAGCACCGGGTGCAGGCCGTGCTGTTCCGTGCCGGGGGTTGGGCCGACCCGGCGCTCGGGCAGGACTTCCTGGCCGGGTACCTGGATGTCGCGGCGGCGGCGGCGCGCTGTCCGGACGTCGCGCTGGCGTCGTCCGGGCGGTGATGGGTCGCGGCAACGCCAACGGTATTGACAGCGTCACAGGCGTCCTGAGAACCTTCCAACACATACTCGTAAATGCACGTGGATAGCAGGAAAGGCAAGTGCTCACCGGGATAGTAGGTCAATCCGGGGCCGGTCGGCCGGCCCGAGGCGGAAGGGACCGTTGATGACGCTGCGACTGCACTGGTTCCTGCCACTGCACGGCGACGGCCGGGAGGTGGCCAAGAGCGCGGACGGGGCGGGCGGGACCAGGAACATCCGGCGGGAGCCGGAGCTGAACTATCTCAGCCAGGTCGCCCGGGCCGTCGACGGGCTCGGCTTCGCCGGTGCGCTGGTGCCGACCGGCCTGTTCTGCGAGGACCCCTGGCTGCTGTCCGCGGCGCTGTCGCAGCAGACCCGCAGCATGCACTTCATGATCGCCTGCCGGCCCAGCGCGCTGCCGCCGATGGTGTGCGCCCAGTCGGCCGCGACGTTCCAGCGGCTCTCCGGTGGCCGGCTGATGCTCAACATCGTCACCGGCGGGGACGCCGACGAGCAGCGGCGCTACGGCGACTGGCTCGACCACGACGAGCGCTATGCCCGCACCGAGGAGTTCCTCGACGTCTTTCACCGCGCCTGGCACGGCGAGCCGTTTGACTTTCACGGCGACCACTACCAGATCAAGGCTGGGATGCTGACCCGGCCACACGACGTGCGGCCGACGGTCCTGCTGGGCGGGTCCTCGGCCGCGGCGCAGCGGGTGGCCGCTGCCCATGCCGACGTCTACCTGGCGTGGGGCGAGCGACCGGACGGGTTGGTCGCCCTCACCGGCCGGGTCGCCGAGCTGGCCGCTGCCCGGGGCCGCAGCGTCGAGTTCGGCACGCGGTTCCACGTCATCAGCCGGGACACCGCGCAGGAGGCGTGGGCGGTGACCCGCCGGCTGCTCGACGGCATGGACGCCGGCCGTATCGCCGACGCCCAGCGGCGGTTCCGCCGCACCGACTCGGAGGGGCAGCGTCGGATGGCCGCCCTGCATGGCGGCCGGGTCGACGACCTGGAGGTGTACCCGAATGTGTGGGCCGGCTACGGCCTGGTCCGCCCGGGTGCCGGCGCCGCACTGGTCGGCAGCCACGAGCAGGTGGCCGAGCGGATCGAGGAGTACCACACGCTGGGCTTGAACCATCTCATCCTCTCCGGGCAGCCCCACTTGGAGGAGGCGTACAACTTCGCCGAGGGCGTGTTGCCGCTGCTGCGGCGCCGGGGGCTGCTCGGGCTGGAGGCGTCGTGAGGGACCGGAGCGCGCTGGTGCAGACGACGCTGCTGGTGGGCAGCCCTCGCAAGGGCTCCCGTACGGGCGGGATCGCCGTCCGGCTGGTGGAGGAGCTGTCGCTAGCCCTCGCCGCGGAGGGCGTCGAGCTCGCCCGACCGGAGATCGTCGACCTGGCCGACGTCGGTGCCGCGCTGCCGCTGCGCGCCAGCCGCAGCGTGCCGTTGGGGCCGGAGATAGAGCGGTGCCTGGGCCTGGTCCGCCGGGCCGGTCTGCTGATGGTGGTCAGCCCGACGTTCAAGGGCACCTACACCGGCCTGCTGAAGCTGTTCCTGGACATGCTTCCGATGGACGGGCTGGCCGACTGCGTCGCCGTCGGGGCGATGACCGCCGGCTGGGCCAAGCACCGCGGTGCCGGGGACCAGTACCTGCGCCCGCTGCTGACGGAGCTCGGCGCGACCGCGCCGGTTCCCTGCCTGTCGATCCTCGAGGAGGAGTTCGAGGACGTGCCAGGGGTCGTCGCGGGGTGGTCGCGCCGCTGGGCGCCCGCGCTCGGGGCGGTGGTGCGCCACCAGCGCCAAAGTGCTCCGCCGCTCGTTTCCCACCCGCTGACCGGCGCTCGGGCCTCCTGAGCGTCCCCCACCCAACCGTCATGCCAGCAGCACGGAGGAGATCGACCATGACCGAGCAGACCGCTCCCGCCCGCCGTACCGAGGAGGAGATCCGCGCTGCCGTGGCGGCGATCATCTCCGACATGGCGCCGAAGGACAGCGTGGAGGTGACCGCGGACTCCCACCTCATCAAGGACCTGGGTTACCACTCCCTGGCCCTGATGGAGGTGGCGTTCGCCATCGAGGACGAGTTCGACCTCGACCCCATCGACGAGGACACCGCCCGCAAGATCACCACTGTCGGCGCCGTGCAGGACCTGGTGGTCCAGCGGCTCGCGGAGCGCGACGGGGCCTGAACACGAATCGGGGCAGGGTCCGGGTCGCCCCGGACCCTGCCCACACCACTTGGCGTGCGGGTCCGCATCCGGCCGTCGGGGTGGGCACCACCTCGTCGCCAGCGGACTTCCGCGGCCGAACGAGCACCCCTGCTGGGCGTGCCTGCGCGGGTTCAGCCGGTCAGTCGATAGAGCCGGTGGAAGCGGTCGTTGACGGCGAGGACTGTCATGCCCGAGAAGCCGGCCTTGACCGCCAGCTCGCGCACCATCCCGGGGCGTAACACCGTGCCAGTGCCGGTCGAGTCTTCCCCGGTGCGGCTCGCGGGCAGGCAGTGCAGCACACTCGTGCCGTACTGGAACCGCTCCACGTCGTCGCCGGGGGCCGTGAAGGCGGGCGCGACCTTGGCGTCCATCACGAGCACGGCGCCGTCAGCGGCACGCAACTGCCGGCACGCCTGGAGCACGGCGACCGGTTGGGACACCTCGTGCAGCGCGTCGAAGAGGCACACGAGGTGGTACTCGCCCGCCAGCTGAGGGTCGGCGGCGTCGCGACGGGCGAAGCGGACCCGGTCGGCGACGCCCGCCTCGACGGCGTGCCGCTCGGCCTGCCGCAGGGCGGCGCCGTCGAGGTCCAGGCCGTTCACCTCGGCATGCGGGTACGCCCGGGCCAGCGCGATGCTCGACCAGCCGGTCCCGCAGGCGACGTCGGCGATGCGCTGGCCGGGCGCGTCGAGCCGGGCGTGCACGTCGGGCAGTTGCTCGGCGATCCAGCCGGCGAGTTGGTGGGCGAACAGGGCCCGGTTGGCGCCGGAGTGGCCGTCGCGCCAGTCCACGCCGAACACGTCGTCGGGCACGCCCGCGCCGCTGCGGTAGGCCGCCAGGAGGTCCGGCAGGGCGGCGGCGACGCCCCCGAGGGGCAGCACGGCGAGGGAGGCCAGGGACATCGGGTCGTCCGAGACCGTCAGGACGGCGGCGTGCCCGGCGGGCAGCCGGTACGCTCGCTGCTCGGCCGGCAGCCGGGCGTCGTCGGTTTCGACGATGCCGCAGACGGCCTGCTGTTCCAGCCACTCTCTGGCGTACCGGGGGGCGACGTCGGCGGCCCGGGCCAGCTCGTCCGGGCGCAGCGGTCCCGGCGCGGTGGCCAGCGCCTCGTACAGGCCGAGCTTGACCCCCAGGTACGCCGACAGCAGCTCCTGGGTGGCGAGAAGAGACTTCCACATTCTCATCGCGAACACGTGTGTCTGCGCGTCAGACGCCGTCATGAGGTACCTCCCCAGCCGGTTCGGCTGTGCTTTCAGAGTGTCTACACACAACAGTCTCGTGTCTGTTGCGACGATACATGCAGACAGTACGATGGTCATCGGTCGTTCCGGGGCGCTTGGGTGGATCGAGCGAGCGCGGCCCGGTATTCGGACCGGCACGCCAGACCGGAGGGCGAGGATCGGCATGACGACTCTGCAAATGGTCCGTGATCTCCTTCCGGAGGTCGTCAAGCACGCCGACGAGGTCGAGCGGGTGCGGGGGCTCCCGGAGCAGCTGCTTGACGGGCTGCGCGCGGCGGGTTGCCTGCGCATGCTCGCGCCCGTGGAACACGGCGGCACCGGCCTGAGCGTGCCGGACACGCTGCGGGTCATCGAGACGCTGGGCACGGCGGACGGGTCGGTGGCCTGGATGGTCGGCCAGGTTGCCCTGTCCCAGCTCATCATCGGGTGCGCGCCGGCGGCGACCGTCGCGGCGATTTTCGCCGACGGCCCGGACGTCTACGCCGCCGGCGCGGTGGCCCCGAAGGGCCGGGCCACCGAGGTCGACGGCGGGTGGCGGATCTCCGGTCAGTGGCCGTTCGTCACCGGCTGCGAGCGCGCCGCCTGGGTGTACCTCAACTGCGTCCTGGTGCGGGGGCGCGCGGTGGCGTTGGACGGGGACCGGCCCGCCACCCGGATCATGTTGCTGCCCGCCGCAGACGTCACGGTGGTCGATACCTGGCACACCCTCGGTCTACGCGGCACGGGTAGCCACGACCTCGCCGTCTCCGGCGGCTTCTGCCCGGCGGAGCGGGCCGTGGAGCTGGTGCCCGGGTCGGCGACAGCGGCGCGGGCGGCGATGAGCATCGCGCAGTCCAGCCTCATCATCGCGGCGGCGGCACTGGGTGTCGCCGAGGCGGCCCTGCGGGACGTCGTCGAGCTGGCGGCGGGCGGCAAGCGGCCGGCGCTGAGCGCGACGCGGCTGGCGGCCTCGGTCGCCTTCCAGGAGCGGCTGGGCGAGGCGCGGATGGTGGTGCAGGCAGGTCGGGCGCTGCTCTACGACCAGGCCGGCGATGAGTGGGGTGGCTACCCGGGTCCGGATGCGGCGTTGCGGCGAGTGCAGGTGCGGGCGGCTGCCGCGCAGGCGACTGCGCTGGCGGTCAGGGCGACCGACGCGGCCTTCGAGTTGGCCGGCGGGACAGCGGTGTACGACTCTTCTCCCCTGTCCCGCCGGCTGCGGGATGTCAACACTGCCCGCCAGCACTTCGTGGCCAGCCGCAACTCGTACGCGGCCTTCGGCGCACACCTGGTGGGTGAGGGCGGTGACGGTGGCCCGCTGTGACTCGCGGGCCTCGACGTCACTTGGCGCTGGGGATGACACCCTTGCGGCGTAGCCGGGTGATCCACCCCTGGGCGGTGTGGGTGGGCACGTCGTAGTGTTTGGCGACACCGGTGACAGTGCGGTTCTTGAGGTAGATGTCTTTGAGTTCGCTCGGGTCCGGCATACGACGGTAGGCGCGGTCTGGCTTGGTGGCCCGGCTCGGTGTGGCGATACGGTAGGGCCGGGCGGTGTCCAGGCTCTCGGGCGGCGCGGCGGCGGCCGCGGGACGCTTGGCGGCGAACGCCTGCATCAGCAGGTCGAGGTCGACCTGGAGCAGGTCGGCGGCGCCGAGCTTGAGGTCCTCGGCGACGCGGACGGTCAGCTCCTTGATGTAGACCTGGCCGTCCTCGGCGAATACGCGCATGGTGGTGCGGGAGGACTCCTCTCCCGCGCCTTCCACACCAAGCACCGGTGTGATCGTGACGATGTACTGAGCCATGTTTCCGCCCTTCTCCGTACTCAGCATCCGGCGCACGTAAGACACTAAGACACTGTTATTCGTTTCCGCACATGCACTTGGTCGTTCCGGACGTGAACGGAAGGTCACCCGTCAGGTCAGGGTGAGGTCATCATAACGGCTGGTGACCCAACACACGTCCAGCAACGCTGATGGTGCTCGAAAGACCACGTTGTGTGTCAGACGACGCCCCGAAAGACACTTCTCGTGTTACCAAGATCACCCCACCTGTGGCTGCGTTCAGACCGGTATCCACACGTTCTTCGGCCGGAGGAACTCGCGCAGACCCGCGAGGCCGCCGATGCGCGCGGAACCGCTCTGTTTCACCCCGCCGAACGGGGCCGACGGCATCAGGCCCGGCGCCCCGTTCACCCATACGCTGCCGGCCGCGACGACCCGGCTGACCCGGTGGGCGCGGCGCAGATCGTTGGTGTGCAGATAGGCACCCAGGCCGTATCGGGTGGCGTTGGCCAGCCGCACCGCCTCCTCCTCGGTGTCGAAGCTCGACACCGCCAGCACCGGCCCGAAGACCTCCTCCTGGGCGAGCTCGGCGTCGCAGTCGACGTCGGCGAAGACGGTGGGCTCCACGAAGAAGCCGTCAGCGAGGTCACCGCCGCAGCGCCCGCCACCCGTCAGCAGCCGCGCGCCGCCCTCGCGGGCCCGGTCGACCACACCGAGGATGCGGTCACACGCCTGCCGGGACACCACGGGACCCATCACGGTCGTCTCGTCGGCCGGGTCACCCACCCGGACACGACGCAACCGCGAGGTCAGCGTCTGGAGCACCTGCTCGCGGACAGCGGAGTGCACCAGCAGCCGGGTGCCGTTGGCGCAGCCCTGCCCCGACAAGGCCACCACGCCGCTCATCGCGTACCGCGCCGCCGACCGCACGTCGGCGTCGTCGAAGATGACGTGCGGCGACTTGCCGCCCAGCTCCAACGCCACCGGCGTCAGGTTCCGAGCCGCCTCGGCGAGCACCTGCCGGCCAGTCGCCGCACTGCCGGTGAAATGCACCTTGTCGACGCCAGGGTGTCCCGCCAGGGCCGCACCGGCCGGCGGCCCGCCGGGCACGACCACCACCACACCCTGCGGCACACCCGCCTCCACCGCGATCTCAGCGAACCGCACGCCGACGAAGGGCGCCAACTCCGACGGCTTGACCACGACAGCGTTGCCGGCCGCCAGCGCCGGGCCGAGCAGTTGCGCCATCGACATCAACGAACCGTTCCACGGGATGATGCCCGCCACCACGCCGTACGGCTCGTCGAGGGTGTAGTCGAGGCTGCGCCCGGGCCAGGTGGGCACCACCTCGCCGCCGACCTTGTCGCACCACCCGGCGTAGTACCGCAGGTGGTCAGCCGCCAGCGCCGGCAGCCGCCGCGCCAGTTGCGTCGGCAGGCCGATCTCCAGGCTCTGCAACGCGGCGAGGGACTCGGCGTGGACGAGCAGCAGGTCGGCCAGCCGCAGCAGCGTGTCGCGCCGGACCTCGGCCGAGCTGTCCCGCCACTGCGGCAGGCTCTGTCGGGCCAGCGCCACGGCCTGGTCGACTTCGGCCGGGCCGGCGAGCACCACCTCCGTCGTCGGCCGCCCCGTCGCGGCGTAAACGTGTTCCGCCCGCCCGCCAGACGACTCCACCACCCGCTCCCCGCCGATCCACAGCGCCGGCTCGGGCAAGAGATGGGTGGCCGGTTGAGTCATTCCCATCGCGCGCTCCTCACGTCGAGGCTTCCCACCGGTCGTGCGTGTCTCTCAAAGAATCCCACCGAAACCTCGTAAGACACTAGAGGCGTCTTTGATGGACACTGTTACAGAGCGTGGATAGCCTGTTTCCCAGCAGCCGAGGCGGCAGAGTTGTCCGCGCTGGTCGCCCCGGCCGGTCAACGATCCGAGAAGCGATCATGGAAGGTACGGCGAATGACACGACCGAGGACGCGACCATCCCCCAGTCCTGCAGAGACCCCTGCGGAGCCACGTCCGATTGCCGGTCGAGCGCGGACCATCGCGCTCTTCGCCGTCCTGGTCGGCCTGCTGCTCGACCTGCTCGACATCGTGATCGTCAACGTAGCCCTGCCGACCATCCAGGAGGACATTGGCGCCTCCAGCTCCAACATGCAGTGGATGGTGGGCGGGTACACCCTCGCCTTCGCCACCATGCTGGTGACCGGTGGCCGTCTCGGCGACATCTACGGCCGCAAACGCATCTTCATCATCGGCATGACCGGGTTCGCCGCCGCCTCGCTCGTCGCGGGGATCGCGGTAGCTCCCGAACAGATGATCGTGGCCCGTTTCGTGCAGGGCGGCATGGGTGCGCTCATGGTCCCGCAGGTGCTGTCGATCCTCCAGGTCATGTACCCGCCCAACGATCGGGGACGCGCGTTCTCCGCCCTGAGCGTTGTCTTCGCCGTCGGCACGGTGGGCGGTCCCGTCGTGGGCGCCTTGCTCACCGCCTCCAATGTCGGTGGTCTCACCTGGCGCACGATCTTCCTGGTGAACCTCCCCATCGCCGTGGGTTGTCTGGTGATCACCGCGAAGCTGGTGCCCGAGTCCCGAGGGAAGTCCGCCCAGCGGCTGGACGTCCAGGGCGCCGTCCTGGTGGGTCTCGGCATGCTGTTGCTGGTGTTCCCGCTCATCCAGGGTCCGGAGCAGGGCTGGCCGGTGTGGACCTTGGCCAGCCTGGCCGCCTCGGTGCTGGCCTTCGCCGCGCTGGTGGCGGTGCAGCGACGCCGAACGGTCTCGCCGCTCATCCCGATGTCACTGTTCTCCCACCGCTCCTTCCGCGGCGGCCTCGCCGTCTCCCTGTTCTTCATGAGCGGCGTCATGCCGTTCTTCCTGGTCAACACCCTCTACCTGCAGTTCGGGCAGGGCTTCTCGGTAATCAAGGCCGGCCTGATCGGCGTGCTGTGGGGCTTCGCCGTCCCCCTGTTCACCGCCATCTCCGCGCGCCGCATCACCCCGAAGCTCGGACGGCTCGGCCTCCAACTCGGGCTGGTCATGCTGATCGCGGCGATGGTCATCCTGATCACCGTGATCCACCGCTTCGACACTGCCACCCCGTGGGCGCTGGCCCCTGGGCTCATCCTCGGCGGCGCGGGCATGGGCATGACCTTCGCCCCGCTGCTCACCTACACGCTCAACGACGTGCCGTTGGACAGCGCAGGCGCCGCCTCCGGGGTGTTCAACACCGTGCAGCAGATGGGTGCGGCCATCGGCATCGCCCTGAGCAGCATGGTCTTCTTCCTCGTCCTGGGTGCCCAGTCCCCCGCCGTCGGCGACGACCTCAGCGCCACGGTCAAGGAGGAGATGACCGCCCGGGGTCTGCCGGTGGCGACCGTCGACACTGCCGCCGGCAACGCCCGGGCCTGCTTCACCGGGCGGATCGAGGTCGCCAACCCGATCGCCGATCTGGACACGTGCCGCGCCGTGCCGGCCCAGTCCGGGGCCGCTGACCCGGGCGTCGCTGACATGCACGACAAGCTGCAGTTCCTGGCGAACCGCACCGCCTACCAGCAGACCACCGAACGGGCGCTGCTCTACCAGATCCTGGTGTTCACGCTGGCCATCGCCGCAAGCTTCCTGCTTCCCCGCCGCGTCCAGCAGCAGGGTTGAGTCGCCTGCCCAGTGCTCGAGTCGGGTCCGCCGTCAGCCATGGCTGCGGACCCGACAGGCACCCGGGTACGTAGCGGGGGCTGCCGGCGAGGCGGGGCACGCTCGTCTCGGCGGCCTGCCCGCCGGGGACGGTAACGGTCTGCTCGTCGAGGGCGGCCAGGATCGCCGCGACCAGCCTCGTCCCCATGCGGGGGCGCGTTCTTGACCGCGATCGAGGTGGGTTCGCGCCGGCGCCGGTGTCGACCCGCCGCAGGGTTGTGGGACACGGTGCGGACCGCGGCGGCGATCACCAACGCGTCGGGCGCCGGCCTATGTGGTGCCGGGGTGCGGGTCAGCGATCCGCCGTACTGGCCACGTTGCGAAGAGACGTCCCCCGAAAGGTGCGGCCGGGTCCCGATCAGCGGTCCGCCGACGCCACCCGACCCGGCGACAACACCCCCCCGGATCATGCGTACGACAGGGGCAGTCAAGTCACACCGGGCCGGGCGACATCGGAGCGCCCGGCTGGGGACGATCAAAAGGTAACAAGGGTGGTACTCAGGCGGTATGAGGCCGCGGTGCGGCGGGCCGATCCGCAACGCCGCGACCAGCCGCACGACGATCTCACTCCGCGTCCACGCGGCCTGCGGCAGCCTTTTCCTCCACAGCCGTCTGTGCGGCCGCCCTCTCTTTCGCGAGCCGGGCACCGGTGGCGCGGCGCTGCACGGCGAGGTCGCCGCGGCGCTCGACCGGCACGTGAGACGTGCCCATCGCCAAACCGGTGGGCGACGGCATGTAGTCGTATACAGCCTCGTACTCGCCGGACCTGACCACGAAAGTCTCGTGCCAGACTCCGACGTCGCCGTTGTTCTTCATCCGCTTGAAGTATCGTGCCCAGACCTCGGCGTGCGGCTGCTGCGGGTCGTTGGCGAATCGTTCCAACTGCTCGACACTGCGAAAGTACCCGATCAGGATCGGCCCGCGGCGAGTCCAGGCGTGGTGGGCGCACAACGCGCCGTACTCAGGGTCGCTGAAGAGCGCCATCAAGATCTTGCGCATGTCGCGGAAGTTCGGGTACCACTGATGGATCTTCCAGTATCGATTGATCCGCATGCCGGTGATGAAGACGGCGAAGTCACCTTCGATCTCCGCGGTCATCCGCGGTCGCTGCTTCGGCTCATCGCCCATACCGGATCGCTCCCCTCGCTGGGTGCCGCTGGGCGGCAGTCGTATGTAGGATTTCAGGACAGCAGTAGAGAGTCGAAAACACAAGCTTTGACTGTGGAACACGTGGAAAGCCGCGTGTTGTCGAGGGGGTTGGCCATGCTCGGGCCCGCACCGCGTTTCGCCCCGCCGAACGACCGGCTCACCTACCACCGCAGCGAGCGGTGGGTCCGCGGCACCATCGGCGAGGTCACCGTCGTGGACAGCCGGCGACCGCTGCTGGTCTGGGAGCCCGAGCTGCCCGTGCCGTTCTACGCCTTCGCGCTGACCGACGTGACCGGTGGAACGCTGCGGCCCGCCGCCCGGCCGCCGGAGCCCGGCAGCCGGGCCGGCAGCAGCTTTTACGATCTGACCGTCGCCGGGGTGACCCTGCCCAACGCCGCGTGGACCTACCCTGGCGACATCTTTGCCGAGACAGTGTGCCTCGCCTGGCGGGAGTGGTTCGGCCAGGGCATCGAGCGGTGGTACGAGGAAGACGAACAGATCTTCGTGCACCCACGTGATCCGTTCTCTCGCGTCGACTCGCTGCCGAGCTCACGGCATGTGGTGGTCGAACATGACGGCGTCGTGCTCGCCGACACCCACCGTCCGGTGCTGCTGTTCGAGACCGGCCTGCCCACCCGCTACTACATCCCGGCCGCCGACCTGGTCCAGGATCTGTTGCTACCCTCCGACCATCACACCCGCTGCCCCTACAAGGGTGTCGCCTCATACTGGTCGCTGCGCGACCTACCCGGACGCGACGGGCGCAACATCGGGTGGTACTACCCCGACCCACTGCCCGGCGTGGCCAACATCGCCGGACTGACCGCGTTCTACCAGGATCGGGTCACGATACTGCTGGACGGCGAGCCGGTGAGCCCGACGTAGCCACAGATGCGGGACTGAACGTGATCTCCACCGGGTCCGGCGACTTTTGAGGATCGAAGCGGCGGACGACGTCGGCAACCACCTTCCGCTGGAGCCCCGCGTTCGACGGGTAGGCACCGGAGACAGTGGCCAGTGGCGGGTGGACGTCAGCCGGCCATCGGGCCCGCCGGCTGATGTGCACAGCCGTGGCGGGTGCGGCGGTGTCGACTGGCTTGTGCGGGAGCGGCAGATATCCCGGAACGCCGGCGACGAGCTGGGCAAGCGGCTGCGTGCGGTCGAGAAGGACCTCGCCGACGGTGAACTGGACAAGGCGCGGGAGAAGCTATGGCAGCTCATCGCTGCGGGGCGGCCGTACCACGTCCACGTACCGTGGGTGGCTGGCCCCATAGATGGCGAAGTTGAGCTGGGCGTCGCTCAGGCTGATATCCCCGTTGGGGCCGCCGGCCACCGCGCCGGCGTCCGCATCCCGCTGTCCGTCATCGGTCCAGAAGCAGACCGGGCAGGTCGTACACCCAGTCCGGTATGCGCAGCAGGGACAGCAGTCGAGGGATTGTTCAATCACGCTGGCCAGCCTTCCATGACATTCGCCAATAGGCATCCTCGCCTCGCCTGACTGGGCCGAGAGCGCGGTGGGGCTGGCGGCGCAGCGCGCAGCGCGTTGGCGCATCGGGAGCGGCGAGCGCGTACGGCAACGGACCGTTGCGGAGCGCTGCGGGCCAGCCGGCAGTGCTCTCAGCGCCGCGCCGAGCAGCGCGGCCAGCCGGACCTGGCCCAGCCTCATCGGCTGGAAGCGGCGATGGCCAGGGCAGGCAGTTGACGGTGGGTCCTTCGGCCGCCAGCATGGCGGTGATCAAGGTGTCTGCCTGGCCGGTGGCCACCGTGACGCTCCTGCGGCGGCCGGTGGTGAGTTCCGATCTCTTGTGGCTCGGCTTGGCCGTCCGCCCTGTGTCCGTCTGTTGACCGCAGCCTGCTGTGCGGGTTGTGGCGACGCCTGCTGCCCTGGTGCCTGCCCCTGCGCGGGGTCTGGCGTGTTCGTTGACTCGACCATAGTGACTTTCATCGACCCCGTGCACGCGCAAGGGGGTCCGCCCGGCCGGGCGTCACCCGGCAGGGTCGCGCCTGCCCGGGAGCCTGGCAGGCGCGACCTGGGACGGAGCCCTCCGTACTTCGAACCCTACGACCACGCTTGGAGCAACCGAGATGACTTCACTCAACACCGTCCCAGAGAAGCTCGCAGCGGCCGTCCCCACCCCACCTGCGTGTCGGGCCCGCTCTCTCGCCACGACGAGGCCAGAGGCTTCGGGTGGACTGCCTGTCGACGGGTGGTGGGCCGTTGGCGACACCTGAGCAGCGATCACCTGTCCTACCTGCCGAGGCGGGGTCAGGCCGAGAGCGGCTGGAGAACCGGATCCAGGTGCTGATCATGTTGTTGATCGGCGGCGCGGCCGGCGCGGCCTCGTTCCGGCATGTGCATGACGTCGCGGCGGCGCATGGCCAGCCGGGCTGGCTGGCCTGGGCCGACGCGGTCGTCCTGGAGCTGGCCTCGATCGCCGCCGGTCTGGAGTTGCGCCGCAACCGGCGGCGGGGCAAGAGCGTCGCCTTCCCGGCGGCCGTGCTGACCGTGGCGGTGTTCCTGTCCCTGGCGGCGCAAGTAGTGGAGGCGGAGGCATCGGTGATCGGCTGGGTCGCCGCCGCGCTGCCGGCGCTCGGCTTCCTGACGATGGTGAAGATCGCCCTCGGCCGCGCCGACTCCGCCCCACCCGACCGCACCGCCCGGCCCGCGCGGACCGAGCCAGGACCGTCGCCGATCGATGAGGCTGCGGTCCCGGACTCCCGCGAGCTGGTCCCCGGACCGCCGCTGCCGGCCCCCACGGACACGGCCGCGGTCCGGAACTCCACCACCACGGTCCCCACCACCGCAGACCAGGACCCGGCGGTCCCGGACCGGCGGACCGGCGACGCGCCGGGCGGGGACGTCAGCCCGGAGGTCGCCGCGCTGGTCCCGGCCGCCCGGACCGCCGCCCGCACCCTCGCCGCCGAGCGGACGCCGCTGTCCCGCAAAGCCCTCGCCCGACAACTACGCGCGGACGGGCACCAGTTGTCCAACGCCACCGCCTCGGTGCTTGTGCGCGTCCTGCGCGCCGAGACCACCCCGCCCATACCGGATCTGTCATCGCCGGAGGCCGCGTGACAGATCCCGGCCCGCGATATCTGTCAGAGCACGCGCCCGTTTCTCAGGAAGCCCGCGAGCTGACAGAACCTGACCAGACCTATCACCGCGCTCCCCCGCCACAGCGGCGGCTCCGCGCACCTTATGCCAATCCGCACCCTGAACAAGGAGCAGCAACGATGATGTCCCCGCACAGCGACCACCACGAGCGCCGCTACCGGCGCGACTCACACAGCCTCTCACGGCACCGTCACCGCGGATCCGGTGTGTCCGGCCGTGTCGGTGTCCACGTCGATCCCCGTTCTACCGTCCGTCTTGATCCTGACCCCCGAACTGACCCCCCGATCCCGCTCACAGCCCAGGTCAGCCCCGCTGTCAGCGGTTCGATACCGCTCCAGACAGACCCTCAAGTCTGGGGTCTCCCCCCTGGGGCTGCCCATACGTAAACCGCTACCGGCCGCGGATCCGCTGCTGCGTCTGCAGGCCAGCATCACCGCCCGCGACGACCGGCTTCTCGGCTGGCTCTACGACCACGGTGTTCTCACCACCGATCAGATCGCCGCCGCCCTGTTCCCGTCCCTGGACTTCGCCCAACGCCGGCTGCGCCGTCTCACCGTCTTGCGGGCGGTGGACCGGTTCCGGCCCAACCGGGCCTACGGCGGCTCCTACCCGTACCACTACGTCCTGGACCAGCTCGGCTACGACCACGTCCACGCCCAACGCGGACTCGGACGACCACGCCGGGACCAGGCCCGCCGCCGCAAACAGGCCCTCACCTCACAGCCGGACCTGCCGCACCTGCTCGGCGGCAACCAGGTCTTCATCGACCTCGCCGCCCACGCCCGCACCCACCCCGACAGCCGGCTGGTCCGCTGGCAGCCCGCGTCCGCCTACCACGAACCCGGCGTCCTCTACCGCGAAGGCGGCAACCCGCAGATCATCATCGGCGGAGCAACCGGCTTCCCCCGCCCGGACGGCGCCGGGGTGTGGACCGAGCAGGGCCGGTCGGTGCCGTTCTTCCTCGAGTACGACACCGGGCTCGAACGCCTCGACATCCTCACCGAGAAGATCGCCAAGTACGAACGGCTCTACGCGATGAGCACCTGGGCGTGGCCGGTCCTGTTCCACCTGCCCGCGGCCCGCCGCGAGGCGAACCTGCACCACCGCCTCGCCGCCGTTCCCGGCTTGGAGACGGTCGTCGCCACCACCACCGCCGAACTGCATACCGCCACCGGCGCCAGCCCCGCCGACCAGGTCTGGCAACTCGCCGGCCGCACCGGCCGTCACCGCCTCATCGACCTGCCCTACACCGACACCGACGACGACGACGACGACGACGACGACGAGTTTCCCACCCACACCACGCCCAGCCCGCACGGGCGGGCCGCCTGATGGGACCGGCGGAAAGGCGGCGCGTGGGACGGCCTGCTGGCCCCACACGCCGCCGAACCCGCCCACACCCGCCAACCCCCTGCAGCGACGGCCGTCCCCCGCCCCACAGCCCGCAGCGGCGGGCGCATCGGAAGCGGCGCAGACGCCTTGCCACCGGCCACACGTTTGTCGACGGCGGGTTCCCGGCGGCAGACACCGCGACACCCACGCGCACTCACACCAACGGCCCCGCCGTGACAGTTCCTGTGAGTGGCACACGTCTTCACTTCCGCAGCCGCCAGAGCTACAGTCCGCGCCCACTTGCCCGTCGCCGACCCGCCGCCGTCCACAGACGACGCGACCCGGCGACCGATCTTCAGCGAGTTCCCACCACCGAGAAGGAGTTGCCGATGGCCCCACACCTCGACCGCACACCCCGAGCCGTCCTGGGAGGGACATGGCCACACGCCGTGACCAGCAATCACGCGCGAACACACCACACCCGTCGCCGCCGACCCCGCCCACGCGGACAGCCGACGGTGAGGCCACGACCGACAGCAGCCATCCAATCCTGCCGGGAACGCTGTCGATGGCCCGCTACCTGACCGACCCCAAGATCGAAGACGAGATCCAAGCCCTCGCCGCCGAAGCCGGCCTTCCCGACATCGACCAAGCCGCCAGACTCGCCCGCCTCCTACGCCTACACCACCAGCCGGCTGCTCCACCCCACGCCGCGTGACCTGCGCCCGTCCCGTCAGGGGCGGGCGCAGCCGCTGGTACCGCCAGCCCGAAATCGTCGGCGGGGGATCGCTGATGGCACTGGCGATAAACGCGACAAATGACGCGATGGAGGACCGCCTCGCCGCCGCGGCATGCCTCTGTCTACCCGCAGAGCTGCGCGAGCCGAAGATCTCGCCGGAACACTGACGCCCTCGCCCACTGACATCACACATCGTCGAGATCCACTTCGCCGTGCGGCGTTGGGTTCGCAAGGGGCCACTTGATGCTAGGCGCAGATCGATCGCTCATACACTGCGCGGTGTTTCCCCGGCCCCTTGTAGTCGTAGGTCACGGACACGCCCTGCTCTGTTGTGTCTCCGCGAACGTTGCTGAAGCCCAAGGCCAGCCACGCCCTGTGCGCGGCGTGGTTGTCGGGTTCTGATGTGAGGAAGAGGCGCCGGCACCCCCAGAGGGCGCCTTGGCGGTGAACTTCTTCTACGAGCGCCCGCGTGACCCCTTGACGCCGGTGGCTGGGGTGCGTCATCACGTCCTGCAGGTAGATCTCTGACGGGTCGACCTGGCTTCGGAACGCGATCACGCTGCCGACGACCTGCCCGTCGACGATGGCGAGTGGGCAGGTGTTGGCGAACAGCGTGGCGTACAGCCAGTAGTCCGATGAGCCCCGCAGCCTGATGTACGGCTCTCCGAGCGCCAGCAGTTTCTCGAGGTCGGGGATCCGGTCGACCGTGAGCGGGGTGACGATCATGAGCGGTTTCCTTCGGTGAGCTCGATCGATGCGGCGAGGTCCCGCGCGGCGATGGCGGGGTCCAGGGAGTCGGTGACTCCGCGACCGACGACGAGGATGTCCCAGGAGCGTCGTCGGCTGGCTTCGACGTCGGTGGGTTCGAAGCCGCCGGAGACCGCGACCGGCAGCTTGGTCCACGACCTGATGAGTTGTGCCTGGTCGAGTGGGTGGAAACCGGCTACGCCCAGGTCGATGTTCGTGGTGATGGCGAAGCCGTCAACTCCTGCGCGTTCCATGTCCTGGACCCAGCCTTGGACCAACCGGCCCTCGGGCACGTCGATGATGATGGGGACGGCGAGCCGTTTGCTCGCTTCGACGGCAGCGGACACGCTGGCGATGCTGGCGGGTCCTATGAGCAGCACGACGTCGGCTCCGGCCTCGGTCGCGAGTACCACCTGATCGCGTCCCCAGTCTGCGGACATCATCTCGGCGACGATCCACGCACCAGGGGTCCGCTGCTTGATGGTGCTGATGGCTTGAATGCCGACGCTTTTGACGAGCGGGTCGCCGATCTCGATGAATTGCACCCCAGCGCTGGCGGCGGCCCGTGCGACGGCGATGGCGTAGTCGATGTCGCGGACATCGAGCGCGACTTGAAGTGCGCGTCCGTCTCGGAGACGGCGGAAGGCTTCCTTGCTGATGCCTCCAGCCGTGCTCGTGGCTGTGCCGTCTTGGACGAGCAGGTTGGCTTCGGTGCGAACGAGCCAGTCAGCCGAGGCGATGCCTTGGTTGACCAGGGCGGATTGGACGTTCGTGGGCAGCCGTAGGGCGCCGGTGCGGATTTCTCGGAGCAGGCCGAACAGAGCGCTGCGAGATGAGTCCTCGTCCTGGATCGGTTGTCTGCCGGACTTGAGTAGAAGTCGCTGGGCGGCGACTCGGACATTGCGGGGACCGTTTCGCCATGCTGCCTGGGCCCTGATGACTAGGTCGGCGGCCGAGTCGTTGTCTCCGACTCGGGCGGCAAGCCCTTGGAGGAGGCGCTCGCGGACGTGCCAGTTCCGGTCGTCGAGGAGAGTCGCGAGGAGGTGTTCCGCACCGGTTGTGGCCAAGCGGCCGACGGCTTCGGCGATGGCGGCGCGGACCTTGTAGTCGCGGTCCGCGGCCAACGACTCCATGATCGAGATCATCGTGTGGTGTGGGATAGCGTGGCCCGCTCGGATCCCCTCGGCGAGGGCGGCGCGGGCTCGCCAGTCGGGGTGGGCCAGCAGTGCCTTCAGCTCTTGGGAGTTGCCGTCGTCGGTGGCGAGGAAGACGTAGAAGTGTCGAGCGATGAATACCGCGTCTTCTACGGTGTCGAGTTGCGCGAGACGGACGAAGTCGTGGATGGCCGCGATGGACAGCCGCGTCTCGACGCACGCCACGATGTCGGACCAGACTGCCGGGCCGAAGCGGCGCAGCACCCGCAACATCCACCGGGGGTACTCCGCACCGAGCGCCGTGGCGGCTGCGCTGGTGTGCAGGAGAGCTCTGGCGAGGGGAAGGCCATTGTCGTGCAGGCACCGGGAGGCGCACACGCGCAGCACCTCGGCCGTGGCGAAGGCGGGGGTGTCGCCAGTGAGGTCGAGCATCAATGGCAGCGTTTCGGTGATGCTGACCGACGGTGACTGCGCGACGGCGGCAAGCAGCTCCGGTGAGGTCGCATCCAAGCCCTGCAAGAGGAATTCCAGGACGCCTCGCAGGTCGGCCGACGTGCTGGTGCGAGCGGCCAGGTCGTTGAGCAGCTCGATGGTGACGGTCGAGCGTCCGTGGGACTCGATGAGCTGGGCGAGCCACCGTGCGAAGAGGTACTCGCGAATGACGTCGTGATGGAACGTCAGTCCGCCGAACGGGCCGGACCGCACGAGTCTCGCGATCGAGGACATGGTGAGGTCACCGGGATTCCCTGGCGGGCCGTTCGGGATCGGGGGAAGGAGGTGATGCGGCCATGCGGAGGCGAGCTGCCGTCGCGCGAGTGCCGTCAGATCCGCCGTCGTACGTTCGACGTTCAGGCCCGCCGCCTTCAAGATCGAGGCGACGCAGAATTCCACGAGCCGGTAGGCGTTGGCTTGCCCGAGCGGCTCGGTCGACTTCGCGGCCCGGATGAGGCTCATGTACAGCGGCAGGCGGGCCAAGTTGCGAATCTTCGCGGGCAGGGCGTCGAACGGGGGCTCGCTCTCGTGCCGCTGCGTGTTCCACACGTCCCGGGCCGTGCCGGCGTCCCAGCGGTCCAGCGGCAGCGACGGGCCGGCACCGTGATTCTGACTGGGCATGACCGCCGCCGATAGGACGGGGTAGGGCGCGAGCTCGACGTCCGGCGGTGTGCGCAGTACGACGAGGAACTTCAGGCTGCCCGAGAGCACCTGCCGCAGCGTGCCGTCGAGCTGGCGGCATACCTTGTCCACCACGGCGCGGGACTGCGGACTGTCGATGACGACGAGCAGCGGCCTGGACAGGCTTTGGCTCTCATCCTCAAGGGTCAGCAGCGGATCTACGCCGGCTGGCAGGGAGCCGTAGCGGAGGATCTCCCGCGCCAGGTCGACGTCCTCGGTCCACGAGTCCGCGGTCAGCAGTTGAACATCCACTCCGGGAGCCTGCGACGCCAGGTGGCGGGTGAAGCTGGTCTTGCCGCAGCCCGGGGGGCCGGTGACCAGGTAGACGCGCGCGGTCGAGGCGAGGAAGTCCGCAACCAGCCGCTGGACGTCGGCCGGAGGCGTGTACACGAGATCGTCGGGCTGCTGGCCACCGAGCGCCGTGAGGATGGCTGCCGTCCGTTCCCTGGAACGGGCGCCGAGATCTTGCATTGCGGGCCCGGAGTCGTCGGCAGGTGCGGGTGAGCCGCTCGAACTTGCGGTCATAGTCGCCTTGATGGTCTGGGCGAACCGCTGCTTGACCTCGGTTGGCGATCGCGCCAGATCGACATCGAGCATCTGCTGGGTCTCATAGCGCATGCGGGTCGCGGCACCGCGCTTCTCCCAGTTGGAGACGGCCGCCGGATTGACACCCAGGTGCTCGGCGAAGCCGCGCACGCTCATGCGCAACGCCAGGCGTAGTGCTCTCGCCTCGCGGCCGGTCCACCGCCGCACCGTCTCCACGGGCTATCCCCCAGGCCGTGCACTCAGCGTCATTGTCGCAGTCGGCAGCGTAGTAGACGACGGCGGGCGCAGGCGAGCCGAAACTAGGACAACACTAGAACGTCCACGCATCGTCAGGGGACGGGCCGGACCCGCAGGCTGGTCGCACAGACAACCACGGCGATGGATGGGCGTTTCGACTTCGCGCCACCTCCACGGCTGTGGCCAAGCCCTCGCATTTGCGATCAGTGGTGATGGTGGAGGTGCCCCGTGGCCGTCGACGTTCGAAGCGAGAACATGCGCGACTGCGCACGTCGTGCCGCATCCGGCCGCAGCGGTGAGCGGCCGGGGCAGCCCGGATCGCCTCTCTCGGGGGCCTTCACCCTCGAGGGTCTGCTGCGCTGTCGCGGTTGCGGCGCGTCGCTGCAGCCCGTCCGGATGCTCGGTCACCGGGCCTACCGAGGGCCCTGCGGTTGGCGGTTGACCGCCGTGGATGCCGACGACCTCGAACAGCTCGTCCTGGAAGCGGTGGCGGCGCCGGCGCCGCGTCTGGTGGCGGACGCCGCGCCCGAGGAACTCGGGCGCATCTTCCGCCGCTTGTTCGTCGCAGTACGGGTCGGCGGCTGCGCCCAGGACTTGTCCATCGTCTGGCGCCTGTAACGGCCGATCCAGCAGCGCCTGGCTATGCGTCTGCCTACGGAGCCGCTGCCGCCGTATGGCCAGCTCTAACACCGCCGGCAGTGAGCCGGCGTCGATGACCGACAGAAAGGAACGGAACAGCATGCACACCAGGCAGGCAGCGCCTCCGCCAAAGATCGACTTGGCGCAGGTGTCGCCCGACTCATCGCGGTTCGGATACCGGCCGGAGCTGCGCCGCTCACTCGGCTTCGCTGACCTGCTCTTCTACGGGTTGGTGTTCATGGTGCCGATCGCGCCTATGGGCATCTTCGGATCCGTCTACTCCGGCGCGGGCGGGATGGTCGCGCTGGCGTACGTCATCGGCATGGCGGCGCTGGTGTTCACGGCCGCCTCATACGCCCAGATGGTCAAGGCGTTCCCCCTTGCCGGGAGCGTGTACAACTACGCCGGGCGAGGGATCGGCGCACCGGTCGGGTTCCTCGCTGGCTGGGCGATCCTGCTGGACTACGTGCTGGTGCCCAGCCTGCTGTACCTGATCGCGGCGGTGGCGATGCACTCCACCGTGCCGGCGATTCCGGTGTGGGTCTGGCTGGTCGGCTTCGTCCTGGTCAACACCCTGGTCAATTACCGGGGAATCCGGATGACCGCCCTGATCACCCGAGTGATGCTCGTCGGCGAAGTCATCGTCCTGGTGATCTTCCTCGCTGCCGCCGTCCGCGCCCTCGCGCAAGGCAAGGGACAGGGCTTCTCCTGGACACCGCTCTACAACCCCGACACATTCACCTGGGCGCTGGTGTTCGGCGCGGTGTCGATCGCCGTGCTCAGCTTCCTCGGCTTCGACGGCATCTCGATGCTGGCCGAGGAGAACAAAGGCGGCGCAGGACAGATCGGCCGGGCGATGGCCGCGGCGTTGGGCGTGGCCGGACTGCTGTTCATCGCCCAGACCTGGATGGCCGCGCTGCTGCTGCCCAACCCGGAGGGCCTCCTCGCCAATGGCGATCCGGAAGGCACCGCATTCTACGACGCCGCCCGGGTCGCCGGTGGTCCCTGGCTGGCCACCCTGTGCGCGGTCGCCACGGCCGTCGCCTGGGGCGTGGCGAACTCCCTCGTCGCGCAGGTGGCCACCTCGCGGCTGCTGTACGCCATGGCCCGCGACCGGCAGCTGCCGAAGTTCCTGGCCAAGGTGTCGGTGCGCCACAGCGTGCCCACCCACGCCATCACCCTCACCGCCCTGGTGTCGCTGTCGATCGGCCTCTACATGAACTGGCGCACCGATGGCATCGCACTGCTGTCCAGCCTGATCAACTTCGGCGCGATGACCGCGTTCCTCGTGCTGCACCTCGCCGTCGTCTGGCACTACCTGGTCCGCCGACGCAGCCGCAACCTGATCGCGCACCTGATCCTTCCGGGAATCGGATTCGCCATCCTCGCCTACGTCGTGGTCAACGCCAACGTGGCCGCACAACGCCTCGGCTTCGTCTGGCTCACCCTCGGCCTGCTGACCCTGGCAGGTCTGTACGCCGCTGGCCGCCGTCCCGAGCTGTCCGGCCTCGTCAACGGACGGGAGACGGCATGACCAGCACGGTCACCTACCAGCCGCGCGAGGACGAGCTGCGCTATACCTTCGGTGGCCAGCCGGCGGTCGCCGAGATCAAGCCGGGCAGTCTGCTCGTCACCAGCACCGAGGACTGCTTCGGCGGTGCCGTGCGCACCGTGGACGACCTGCCGTCGAAGGTGTGCCAAGCGTTCAACCCCGTCACCGGCCCCTTCCACGTGCTCGGCGCGGAACCCGGCGACACTCTCGTGCTGCACTTCGCAGCCATCACCCCGGCCCGGGACTGGGGGATGTCAGCCACCTTCCCGCATTTCGGGGCACTGACCGGCACCCACACCACGGCGATGCTGCACCCGCCGCTTGAGGAGCGGGTGTGGCGCTACAGCATCGACGCCGCCGCCGAAATCGTGGCCTTCCACGCCCGCCGGTCAGACCACGCGATTGTCATGCCCCTGGAGCCGATGCTCGGCACCGTGGGAGTGGCCCCGGCCGGCGGGGAAGCACGCTCCACGATCGTGCCTGACGCGCACGGCGGGAATCTCGACACCCCGGAGATTCGCCCCGGCGCCACCGTTTACCTGGGCGTCAACGTCCCCGGCGCGCTGTTCGCCATCGGCGACGGCCACGCCCGCCAGGGCCAGGGCGAGGTATGCGGCGTCGCGGTGGAGACAGCCATGAACGTCACCGTTGCAGTCGACCTAATTAAGGGCGTGGCTACGCCGTGGCCGCGCATCGAGACCGACCACCGGATCATCTCGATCGGCGCTGCCCGTCCGCTTGAGGATGCCTACCGGATCAGCCAGCACGACCTGGTCACCTGGACCGCGCAACTGACCGGCCTGGAATTGCTCGACGCCTACCAGGTCGTCTCGCAGGCCGGCCGATCCGCACCTGGCAACGTCTGCGACCCGCTTTACACCATGCACGCCGCCGTCAACAAGGCGATCTTGGCGGGCGTGAATCCCTACGACGGAGTGCACCAGCGGCTGCGCCGCATCGCCGGGGCCCCGCGCGAGCAACCGGGGAAAGATCATGGGAACTGAGGCGATGAGCTGGGCACCCGCCGAGCTCGACTTGACTCGTCCGAATGCTGCACGGATGTATGACTACTTCCTCGGCGGCAGCCACAACTTCGCCGCGGACCGTCAGGCCGCCGATGCCGTACTCGCCGTCGCACCCCATGTCGCCGACGCTGCCCGGGCGAACCGCGCGTTCCTGCGCCGCGCCGTCCGCTACGCACTCCAGCAGGGCATACACCAGTTCCTCGATCTCGGCTCGGGGATACCGACCGTGGGCAACGTCCACGACATCGCCCACCACACCAACGGCGGCGCTCGCGTGCTCTACGTCGATGTCGAGCCGGTAGCCGTAGCGCACGCCAGGGCCCTGCTGGGTAACGACCCGCGGGTCGACGTCATCCAGGCAGACATCTGCTTCCCGGACTTCATCCTGCAGAACCCCACCACGCAGCGGCTGATCGACCTCACCCGCCCCGTTGCCGTCCTGTTCGTGTCGGTCCTGCACTTCATCCCGGGTGACGTCAACGCCATCGTGGAACCGTTCCGCGCAGCGATGCCCCCTGGCAGCGCCCTCGTCATCTCCCACGCGACCTCCGGCACGGTTACCAGCCAGACCGATGAGGTGCAGCGGCTGTACCAACGCACGCCCACCCCACTCCAACTGCGCGCCCCCGCAGAGGTCGAGGCGCTTTTCGACGACTTCGCCATGATCCCTGCCAACCCACCAGCGTTGCGAGCCAGCGGCACAGCGCTCGTCCCCGTCGCCCAATGGCGCCCAGATCCCGAGGACCAGATCGAGAGGGGCCATACGTCCGCCAGCCCCTTCCTCGCCGGCTTCCTTGCGGGCGTCGGCATGAAAGGAGCCGGCCGATGAACGCTCCTCGACTGCCGCTGCGCGACGAGCTGTTCCTGCTCGGCCACAACGACGACAACGGCCATCCGCATATCCATCGGCAGGCGTTGGCACTCGGCCTGGCCGGCGCGGTCCTGATCGACCTCTTCCTGGCCGGACGGATCGTCCTCGACCCGAACGATGACACCCGCAAGGCAGGCGACCGGTGGCCGCGTCTCCACAGCGACCAGCCGGTGGGCGACTTGATCGCCGACAGCGCCATCGCCTTCATCCGCCACGGGCGCACCGCCCCACCGGTGAAGGCGTTCCTGCGCGGCTTCGCCGACGACCTGTACGAGCGGACCCGGGCGGGTCTTGTCGCCGCCGGGATCCTGCGGCAGGCCACCCGCCGACGCCTGGGTGGCCTCGTCCGTGCGGACACCTACCTTGCGACGGACAGCAAGTGGGCGGTTGTCGCCCGGGCCCGCCTCCGATACGTCGCGCAAGGCCGCGAGCAGCCCGACAACCACACCGCCGCCCTCGCCGGCCTTGTCGCCACCCTGGGCCTGACCACCTACCTCTATCTCAACGAGGACGGTTCTGCCGTGGCGGCGTGTCTAAAGGCCATCGCCAGCCAGCACCACCGATCGGTGCGAGACATCACCGCCGCCGTCGACGCGGCGGTCGGTGACCTCGCCACTGCGACGTATCGCTGAAACGAGACCACAAGGACATCAACCCGATGGAGACCGTTGTGCGTATCCGCGCCGCCCGTTGGGCGGACAAGGGCCCGGTCGCCGAGCTGATCGCCGACGCCCTGCACCTCAGCCCGCTCGCCGCTTGGCTGGTGCCCGACCTGGAGCGGCGGCGCCAGGTGCTGACCGACGTCGTCGCGGTCTGGGTGGAACATGCCTTGTTCTTCGGCGACATCCACCTCACCGGCGACCTGGCCGCCGCCATCGTCGGCTTCCACCGCTACCGGCCCATCCCGCCACCGGCCAACTACCGGCACCAGCTCACCGAGGCCGCCGGAGCACACGCCGACCGTTTCGACCTGCTGGAAAGCGTGCTGTCCGCGAAACAGCCCACCGAGCCGCACTACCACCTGGCGTTCCTCGCCGTCCGCCCCGACGTCCAGAGGAGCGGCCGTGGCGCCGCGCTGCTGGCCCACCACCGCAGCCGCCTGGACCGCATCGACCTGCCATCCTGGGCTGCCGTTCCCCCAGGTGGGGAACGTCTGCTCGCTCGCTACGGGTACATACCCCGACCGCCGATCACCGTGCCCGACGGCCCGACGCTGCAGCCAATGCGCCACAACGCTCACCGCAGCAGCGCAATGCCAGTCAACCCCAGCCGCCCGGTCGACAACCGCTGGCAGGACTTTCATGCGTAGCCCCACCGTCCTCGCCCCTCAAACAGGCAAATCGGCATCCACCGTCAGCCCATCGCCGGCATCTCAACCGACACCGCATCTCATGGCATTCCCTCGCAGATACCCGCCAGACTTCATCGACGCTGTTGTCCAACGTGTCGCGGATGCCCGCGACATCAGGGCCTACGGCGCGGTCACCACCGTCGCCCGCCAACTGAACCTCGACCCGCGCCTGGTCCAGAAATGGGTTACCAAAGCCACCACCCCAGTCGTACCCCAGCCGGAGAGGCCGGCCGACTCGCGGGAGACGTACCTGCCACCGGGGCTGCTGCACTGCCGGTTCTGTCGCCAACCAATGGCCGACGCCGAGCTACCCGATGCTGGCCAGGCCTACCAGTGCCAGCCGGGTTGTCGGCCGCGACCCCTCGACGCAGCGGCCATCGCCGACACCGTCGGCCGAGTAATCCTGCGGCACGCCGCCCGGATCATCCCCTCTACCGGAGCGCCGACACCCCCGCATTTGGCCGCCATCCACGCCCACCGCGTCCTCCCCGCATCACCATCGGCGCCACCCCCACCGACGTCACCCTCACCTGGCGTGCCACACCTATGCCCCTGGCCGACCGGCTCAACACCGAACGCGTACAGCGTGTCGCTACCGCCCGTCACCTGGCCCCCAACGACCCGCTACGCGCCCGGCAACTCCTGCACGACAGCCTCACCGGCGTCGACCCCGCCACCGCGCCCGCCCACCCGCTGCACGCCGAAGCCGCCATCCTCCTGGCGGAACTGCAACTCCGCCTCGGCCACCCCGCTGATGCCCTCACCTGGGCCACCTACGCCCAGCACAGCACCGCCCACCTCCACGGGCCCACCCACCGGCGCACCCTGCACGCCCTCCACCTTCACGCGGCCGCTCACCGGCGCGCCGGGCACCACCAACGCGCGTACCACCTATATCGGAAGCTCGCCGACCAACTCACCCGCGTGGAAGGCCCGCACGCCCGCCGCACCCTCGCCGCCCACGCCACCACCGCCCTCGTCCTCCACGCCCTCGGTCACTGCCAAGCCGCCCGCGCCCTGCTCGCCGACACCATCACCACCCACCAGCGCGAGCACCCCGGCCATTCCGCCACCGCTCGCATGACTCAACACCTGTCACGCATGTGGCACGACTGCGCCACCAAGGGTCACCACCACCAAGACGCCTGATCACTCGACCATCCTCGATAGATCCGCCGTGCGACTGCACCAGCGAGCAGACCCGGTCCGGCCACCAGTGGCCCACCAGGTTCCGGGGAAGCGTTCGGCGCGTTCAGAAGCGCCAGCTGACCGTGGTCGCTGTCCAACCCGCCCAACGGGCCCTGACATCGGCGCCAACGTGCCCAAGCAGGTTCCGCATGAGTCCCGTCCCTTATCCGACGAGAAGGAGTGGCCGTGCCGCTGACCATCGCCCACCCCGCCCGGTTGAGGCGAAACCAGTCCGCCGTGGCGGAAGACCTCACGCAGCAGGCTTCATGCGCACGAGAGCCTGGGGGCCGGATCCTCATCGTCGGGGCGGGGCTGTGCGGCCTGGCCTGCGCGGACGAGCTGCTGCGGCTGGATCACTCGGACTGGCTACTTCTGGAGGCGTCCGCCACTGCGGGTGGGCTCGCTTCTTCCGTGACTGATTCAGCCGGCTTCACATGGGACCTGGGTGGGCACGTTGTGTTCTCCCATTTCGGCGAGTTCGACCGGCTGTTGTCCGAGCTGTTCAGGGACGGGGAACTGCTGCGCCATGACCGCTCCTCGTTCATCCGTTTCCGTGACCGGTGGGTTCCGTATCCCTTCCAACAGCACGTGCATTGCCTGCCCGCCGAGGACGCGACAGCTTGCCTGGACGGGCTCGTCCTCGCCCAACGACAGGGCGGCGTAGTTGGGGCTGCCGACTTTGGCACCTGGTTGCAGGCGACGTACGGGCCGGCGCTGGTGGAGCGGTTCTTCGGCCCGTACAACGCGAAAGTGTGGGCCACAGCGCCTGAGCTCATGTCCTCCTCCTGGGTGGCCGAGCGCGTCGCGCCGGTCGATTTCGACCAGATTCTGACCGCCCCCACCGCCCCTACCGCGAGGCGCGCCGGCCGGTGGGGGCCGAACGCCACCTTCGCCTTCCCAATCTCCGGCGGCACGGGGGAAATCTCGCGCCGCCTGGCCACTCGTCTCGGTCCTCGTGTGCGTACCCGTGCCCGTGTGGTCGCGGTCGACGCCGCCGTCCGAGAGGTGGTTCTGGCCGGAGGTGAACGCATCGCGTACGACCATCTGGTGGCCACTGGGCCGCTGGACCAGTTGGCGGCGATGACGATGGGCGTTTCGGCTGGGGTGCGGGCGGCGGCCGGGCGGCTGCGGCACACCACCGTGGCCATGGTCGGTCTCGGCTACCAGGTCCCCACCACCGACGTCCGGTCGTGGATGTACTTCCCGCAGCCGGACGTGCCGTTCTATCGGGCTACCAACTTCAGCAAGTACGCGCCCGCCAACGTCCCCGGCTCGGACACCCGCACCTTCAGCTCCTGGATGACGGAGACCTCCCTGCCGGACGGTGCGCAGGTCGACCAGGCCACGTTGATCGATTCCTGCGACCGGGCGCTGCGCCGCCACGGCCTCGTCCCCGCCCACGCGCCGTTGGCCAGCGCCCACCTGGAGGTAATCCCTTACGCCTACCCGGTGCCCACCCTCGACCGCGATACCGCCTTGGCCGAGGTGGTGCCGTGGATGGAAGCGAGCGGGATCTACCCGCGTGGCCGGTTCGGCACCTGGCGGTACGAGATCGGCAACATGGACCACGCGGTGAAGATGGGCATCGACATCGCCCGCCGCCTGGTGACGGGCACTGCGGAAGAGCTGCTCAACACGCCCATGGTCACGGCGGCCGGGAGCCGCTCGTGAACGAGACCACGGACAGTGGGCTGGTTTCCTTCGCCGGGCACCGCTTCCGCATCCACACCGACGAGGCCTTCCAGGCCATGCAGGGCATCCACCTGCGGAATTTCGCCCCGGAGGCAGACCTAGCCCCGCCGTGCGGGCATGTCACGCCGATCCGCGTCCACCACGATGAGGATCTCTTCCGGGAGCAGATGACCCGCCTGAGTGCGGTTCGGTCGCTGACGGTGGTCCCGTTCCGCAGCGAGCCGTACCGATTCTCCCGGATGGGCAAGGTGTCCTGGTGGCGGCCCGACCCCGACTCGCACCTACCCCAGGACCACCTGTACGCACGGGATGCCGCGCGCCGGCCGCACGTCGTGTTGCATCCGGGGACAGAGCACGGCGTGCGGTACGCCATGCGCGTCATCCGAGAGATCGTCCTACGCTGCGCGGAAGATCGCGGCTGGACCACCTTCCACGCCGCTGCCGCGGCGATCGACGGCCGCGGAGTGCTGATCGCCGGTCCGTCGGGGGCGGGCAAGACCACCGTGCTGACCGCGCTGGCTGCGCACCGCCAGGCCGACGTGGTCGCCTCCGACCGCGCGGTGCTCACCGAGGGCGCCTCCCGCGTGGTCGGCGTGCCAATCTCGGTACGGATCGCGGGCGGCACTCTGTCCGCGCTCGGCCCGCGCCGCGGCCTGCCACCGCCCCGGCAGCTGCCAGCCGACTTCGGCCATGCCCGCAAGGCCGCGTGGTCTCCGCGCGACTTCGCCCACGCCTTCACCGCCCGTGTGCGGGACAGCGCCCCGCTCCGGCTCGTTGTTCTCCCTCAACTCAGCGACGACGGCCGGGAGCTGAGCATGGCCTTCTGCGGCCCGGCCGTGGCCCGCGCCGGGCTAGCCGCTGTCTGCTGCACTCCGCATGACGAGGACTGGCTCCACCCCTGGTTCGCCGACCGCACCCGCATCCCCGATGAGCTGGCACGCCAAGCCGCTGGCTGCGTGGAGGACCTGCTCGCCAAGGTGCCGGTGATGACTGTGACCGCCGGGGTGCGCACAGCACGGCTGCTGGAGCGGATCGCCGACGCCGTGACCTGGGGCCTCGCGTGACGCCCCGGCGGATCGCGCTGGTCGGGCCGGTGGCCTCCGGCAAATCCACCCTCGCCACCGCTATTGCCGCCCACACTGGCCTGCGCCACGTCGACCTCGACGACCTGTTCTGGGGACCCCAATGGACTCCTGTCGGAGCCTCCAACTTCCACGCCGCCGTGCGACACGCGCTCGCCGCCACAGCGTGGATCGCGGACGGCAACTACGGCGGAGACGTCGCCGAGATCCTGCTTGAGCGAGCCGAGCTCACCATCTGGCTCGACCTGCCGCTGCGAACCTGCCTGCCGAGGTTGATCCGTCGCTCGATACGGCGGGCCGCCACCGGGCAGGAACTGTTCGCCGGAAACCGGGAGACCTTCCGGCACCTCGCCTCCCGCGACTCGATCCTGTGGTGGGGCCCGGCCCACCACCACCAGCACCGCCGCCGCTGGGCGCAACGCCTCCATCCGCTCACGGCCGGCGGCATGTCCGTCCTTCACCTCGACCAGCCGGCAGCCGTCGCGCCTCAGCTACGAGCCCACGGCCTACTCGCCCCGAAGGAGGCAGGAGCGTGATCGCCTCAGTCGTCCGCGTACCCTGGCACACCGCCCACAGCGGCTACGACCGTCTCCTGGACCACCTCCCCGAAGTCCGCCGGATCACCCCGCCCACCAGGCGCCTCGCCCAACACGCCGCCCGACGCGCCCATCGACTGCTTCGACGCCGGTGCCCGCTGCCGTTCTACTCAATCGAGCACTGCGCCACAGACCTCGCACTTCTCGCCGCCCGCGGCCCCGCCCACGTCCTGTACGGGGACGAACAGTTCTACTTCTCCCGCCACCGCCAGGGACCCACCGCCGTCACCTACCACCGCCCGGCAGCCCACCTGGCGGCACTCATGCCGCCCGCCGCCTGGCGCGACGTTGCCGCACGCGCCGACCAGATCATCACTCTCGACCCACACCAGCAGGAGTTCTTCGCCAACCTCGTCCCCGCCGAGCGGGTGCATCTGGTGCCGCACGGCATCGACACGGCCGCGTTCACCCCAGCCGACCAACTCCTCACCTCCCGGCCGCTAGTGCTGACTGTCGGCTGGTGGTTGCGGGACTGGAATGTCCTCGACACGGTGCACGAACGCCTGCACCGCCGCCACGGCGCCGGCATCAACTTGACCGTCGTCACCCGAGAGGCCCACCGCCGCCCGTGGCACCCGGCCACTCGCGTCTTGCAGGGCATTAGCGAGCCATCGCTGATCACCCTCTACCGCCAAGCCACGGTCCTGCTGCTGCCGCTGAAAGACGCCACTGCCAACAACGCACTGCTGGAGGCGCTCGCCTGCGGCACCCCCGTCGTCGCCACCGACGTCGGCGGCATCCCGCACTACGCAGGCAGTAGCCCCGCAGCCGTTCTCACCCCGCCCGGTGACGCCGCCGCCGCCATGTACGCGGTCGAGACGGTGCTCACCGAGACCGGAACCCCCGACCACACCATCCAGCGCACCGCCGCCCGTGAACGCGCGCAAACCTTCGCCTGGCCCGCCATCGCCGACCAGACGCGGGCCATCTACCGGCTGCTGGAGCAGCAGTGAGCGCGACCGAGGTCTGGCTGCACATCGCTGCCCCTGTGCTGCTGGCCGCCCTGCTCGCCCGCGCTCTGTGGGTGACCGTGGCGGTCGAGATGAGCGCCCGGTGGCTGCTGGCACCGCTGGCCGCAGTGCCCATACACCGCAGCGAGGTGCCGTGGCTGGTGATCCTGCTGCCGATGCTGCGTGAGCAGAGCGTCGCCCCGGAAGCGATCGCCGCGTTCACGGCACTGGAGTACCCGCACGGACGGGCCGCCGTCGTGGTGATCACCACCGAACGCGAGACCACCGCCCGTACCCGGCACCGCAGTCAGCTCCCGGCGCTGGCCGCCCACCGCCCGCTGCGGGCCGGGCACCTGCGGGGCATCTTCCCCGCCGCCCAATGCCGCACCGTCGCCGCAGAAGTTAACGCCGCCCCGCCCGACGACCGCCTCACGATCCTGACCGAACGGTTCGACGCCGAACCCACCACCGCCGAGGTTGTCGCAGCCCTCGCCGCCACCTCGCCATCCGGCCGGCTGCCCCTGGTGCACCTGCACCAGCCCGACATCGGCGGGCGCAAAGCCGGCCAGCTGAACTTCGCCCTCGACCACCTCGATCAGGTACTCAGCCCGCTCGGCTGGCACGAAACCGGTGACGCCGAGTCCACGTTCGCCGTGGTCTACGACGCAGACGCGATCCCCGACGCCCGCACCCTCCACGCCTTCGCCGCCGCAGCCGCCACCCGCATCGCCCAAACCGGCAGAACCCCGGCCCTCATCCAGCAGCAGCGGCTGCCGCTGCTGGGCCGCCGACCCTTCCCCAACGGGCCGGTCGGTCTGCTACTCACCGGGGAATGGGTGTATCAGCTGCGACGCTCCCTCGGCATCGAACTCGCCCGCATCCGCCTCCACGCCTACCTGTCGGGCTCCCCGCTACCGCAGTGGCTGCGCGCGTGGCTACGCCCCATGGTCTACGCCGTGGGGTGCGGCATGGCCGTCCAAATCCCGGTCATCCGCGCGCTTGGCGGCTTCCCCGAACCGATGGAAGATCTCGGCACCGGACACCGGCTCTCCCTGCTCGGCGCCGACCTGACCGCCACCACGGTCGCGGTCCTGGACGAGCCCTACACCGAGCCGACCGGGCTGGCCAATCTCCACGCGCTCGCCTTCACCTCCTCCGCCCGCCCCGACCGCCACGCCCAGGCGGTCGCCCACCTGCCCGCCACGATTTCCCGCCCGGCCAAGGCCCTCCTGATCACCCGCGAGTGGGCAGACGAAGCCGCCTGGCTGATCGGCGCACCCTTGGCAGCCGCAGCGGTCGCCTCCGCCTGGTGGGCAGGGCCCCATTGGGCCGCCGTCGCCGTCCTCGCAATTCTGCTCCACGGTCCGCTGCTCACCGCCCGGCTGCTCGCCCTCGCCCCCGCGCTGCACGCCGCTGTTCTCCCGCCGTGCACCACCGGCCAGCCTCCGGTGGCATCCCCCCGCCATCCGGCCGCCGTGATCGCCGCCAGCCCGCTCCAGCCGTTCGTCCGGATGGCCGGTCCCTGGGCGATGATCTTCCAGAAGCTCACCAGACACCACCGCGGCTTCGGCAAGACTGAACGCTGACGCCCCCGCCCGCCGTGCCGAGCAAGAGTTGGAGACCACTTCGTGGCCGAGCCTCAAAACCCCCCGACCATCCGCACATCCGCCAAAGCCGTCGTCATCCACGACGGACGCGTCCTGCTCCAACGAGCCACGTGGGAAGGCATGGACTGTTACTTCCTGCCCGGCGGCGGCCAGCAGCCCGGCGAACCCCTCGACGCCGCCGCACGCCGCGAGGTCCACGAAGAGACCGGCCTGACCGTGCACGTGGTACGCATGCTCTGGCTACGCGAGTACATCGGCGCCAACCACGAACACGCCGACACCGAAGCCGACACCCACCGCATCGAAGCGATCTTCCACTGCACCCCAGAGGGAAAACCCGGGCAGCTCAGCGGCCACGCTGAAGACGACCTGCAGACCGGACTGGAGTGGGTCGAACTGGAGAAGGTGCCCGGCCTCAACCTGCTGCCCCACGCCCTGCGGCAACCGATCGCCGCCCTCGCCGCCCTCACCGCCGACGACCCGCACACCGGCTACCTCGGCGACGTCGCCTGACAGACACCATGGCGGAACTCGACGGGCGGGTCCCCGACGGCGCCCGCGAACTCACCACCGGCCAGGCCAACCGCGTCTGGCACGTCAACGGGCCAACGCCCTACGTACTCAAGCACTACGGAACTGCCGCCCGCGCCGCGAACGAAGCCGCCGCCCTCGCCCTCCTCGCCGCCCACCAGGCACCCGCACCCCGACTGCTGGCCGCCGACCCGAACGCAGCACCAGCGTGGACCGCACAAACAGCGGTCCACGCCCCGCCCGTGCCCGCCGACCAGTTCCTCAACCAGATCGCCGAACCCCTCGCCGCCATCCACCGCATCCCCGGCCCACACGCCGGCCGCCTCGCCGGCACACAGCGTCACCCGACCTGGCGCGCCTACCTCCACAACCGGCTGCACACCTACATCACGGCAGCACCGGACCTCGCCCCCGTCGCAGCCGCCATCCACCGCGAGCTCGACATCATCGACCTGGACATCGAGCCGAGACTGCTTCACCACGACCTACACGTCGGACACCTCCTCCACACCCCTGGAGGACTGCTGCTCGACTGGGAACTCGCCGCCTACGGCGACCCGCTATCCGACCTGGCCCGCCTCGCAGTCCGCCTCCAACTACCCGACCCCACCGACCTGCTCTCACTCACCCACCGGCCGCACCCAACCTCCGCACGCCGCCTCATCCTGTACTCGCGCATCCACCAACTCGCCGACGCTGCCCTCAGCACCGACCCACTGATTCGCAGCAGAGCCAACAGTCAGCTGAGCCGGATATGACCCCGCCCGTTACGCAAGAAGGTAAGGGCGGATAGACCCTCCCGTTCGGTCACGTGGAGGATGCGGACAGTGCGCGTGATCGACTAACCTCGACTGACTGTGAGGGCAATGGCTGACGATCTTCGACTTCAGGCGGAGCAGCGCGCCCGGGTCTTGATCGACCGGCAGCTTCGAGATGCCGGCTGGGTCGTGCAAGACCGCTCCGAGACCAACCTCTTCGCCGGCACGGGCGTGGCCGTTCGTGAGGTGATCATGGCGAAGGGCCACGGCCGGGTGGACTACCTGCTGTATGTCGACCAGCGGGTCGTCGGGGTGATCGAGGCCAAGCCGGAGGGAACCCCGCTGTCGGGCGTTGAGTGGCAGTCGGCCATGTACGCCGAGGGCCTGCCGCCCGCGGTGCGGCTGAAGGCGCTGACCCGCGATGGACGGCTGCCGTTCGTGTTCGAGGCCAGCGGCTCGGAGTCCCATTTCACCAACGGCTACGACCCGCAGCCGAGGGCGCGGCGGATCTTCGCGTTCCCGCAGCCCGGCACCCTCGCGAGGATCGTCCGTGGTGCGGAGGCCGATCCGAAGTGGCCGACGTGGCGGGCGAAGGTCCGTCACCTGCCACCGCTGGACATTGCAGCGCTGCGGCCGGCGCAGATCACGGCGGTCGAGGGTATCGAGCGGTCGCTGGCGGAGCAGCGGTTTGACCGGTCGCTGGTGCAGATGGCCACTGGCGCCGGTAAGACCTACACGGCCGTGACGGAGTGCTACCGGCTGCTCAAGCACGGCGGGTTCACCCGGGTGCTGTTCCTGGTCGATCGCAACAATCTGGCCGACCAGACCCTGGCGGAGTTCCAGAACTACCGCACTCCGGGTGACGGGCGGCGGTTCACCGAGCTGTACAACGTCGACAAGCTGAGCAGCGCCGGCATGCTGGGCAGCTCCAGCGTGGTGATCTCCAGGTGCTTCTCAACCTCGCCCCCGATGTCGTGCGGGAGGTCGGTGCGGGCATGCTGCTGCAACGGCCGATCCGCCGGCAGCGACAGATCGAACAACCTCACTACGAATGCGGTCCGCGCCGCCAAGGGCGTTGTCGAAGATGTACGTCGGGCCGACAGCGCCATCCGCCGGGCTGCTGGTCGCCGCCCTGGTTACCCGGTGGATGATCGTGCCGGGCCGGCGGCACGACGGACATCGGGTCGCGTTGGTGCCGGTGTTCAGGGTGCGTACTGGGTGCGCAGCTTGCTGGTGTCCCAGCCGGCGTGGCGGGCGCCGGCCTGGTAGGCGCTCTCCAGGAAGGTGAGGACCGTCGCGCGCGGATCGGTGGTGGCGCGGGCGTCGTCGTAGGTCAGCAGCGCGAGGTGTGCGCCCCGGTTTTCGATCCAGCGGGCCCGTGCGGGTTGCAGCGGTTCCTCGGTGAGGCCGTCGGGCTCAGGCGCTGTGTAGGAGTAGAAGGCCGGTTCGGGGATGTTCTTGTCGCCGAACCAGAAGCCGGCGCTGATCACCTCGTGGGAGTACGCCTCGCGGGTCACCGGGTCGACGGTGTCCGGCTGCGGGGCCTGCCGGCCGGAGAAGCGGGTGACCGCGATGTCGAAGGTGTGCCAGAAGTGGTGCACCGGGCTGGTCTTGGCGTTGCACCGGGCGGCGTACTCCTCCAGGACCAGCCCGACTTGGCTGAGGACCTGCCAGTACCGGTTGACCCAGAATGGGTCGTACGCGGCGTGCGTGGTGTCCTCGGCGAACGGGATGCTGTCGGTCAGGTCGTAGGGCTTGGCGTCGATGTGGACGTGGATGCCGAGGTACGACAGCGCGGTGAGCAGTCGATCGTGGAATGCCGCGACGGACAGGCCGGGCAGCGGGATGGAGACCGTCTGGCCGGCCAGGGTGTTGATGATCAGCCGGTGGTCGACGAAGTCGAAGTCGATGGCGAACATCATGTCCCGGCCCATGGGCCGGGATGTGATGCCGCGGCCGGTGAGATGGAACGGCACGTGCCACCAGTGGTTGCGCGGTGGTGCCTGGTTCAGCCGGATCTTGCCGACGATCTGCGTGAACCGGTGGACGGTTTCCTTCGAGTCCGCCCAGGCGGACAGCGGGATCGGCGGGAACAACTCGGTCATCCGGACTCCTCCGTGCTGTGCACCATTCTGGCCGTCGTCGGCATCCTTCCCGATCCGCCGGCCGTACGGGCACAAACCACGCGTCTTCAGCAAGTCTCGCCGTTGGGGTCTGCGAGATTGCTGGCGATGTTCCCGGCGACGGCTACCCGGCTGGGCTGTCGCCGAGCACTTCGTACCCGTTTGCTGTCGAGGCCCGGGACGCTGCCGGAGACAGCTCGCGGCGTCCGATGCGGTAACGGCGTGGGCATCGTTATCGAGCAGCATGGTCGGCTGGTTGACATCGGTGACGGAGGCGGGCAGCATGCCCACCTCTGTGAATCACCGAAACCTGTTTTTTGTTGAGTGGGGGCTTTGGTTGGGCCGGGTCGATGCCCAGCCTTCGGTCCTTCCATCGTTCGCGGTTATTCGCGGCGACCGTAGGTCCAGACCGCCATCGGGCAGAACAACAGAAATATTGCCGCACACCAGATGAGTGTGGTGGTGAGCCGGTCGCCGGGCGGCGTTCCGTTGAGCAACGCGCGGCAGGTGTCCATGACGGCGGTCACCGGGTTGACATGTACCCAGGATTGCAGCCAGCCGGGAAGGCTCGTGGTGGGGGCGGCGAGGCTGGTGCCGAGCTGAAGCGGCAGGAAGGTGAGGAAACTGAATGCCAGGACGGCCTCGGCGCTTTTGACCATGACGCCGATGAGCACGGTGATCCAGCTGACGCAGAAGCCGAAGAGGACGGCCAGGCCGATGGCGGCGAGGGTGGTGGTGACGCCGCCATGGCTGCGGAAGCCGAGGATCGTTCCGAGCAGGAACAGGATCGCAACGGCGATCAGGTAGCGGACGATGTCGGCGAGCACGGAGCCGAGCAGCGGCGCGAGGCGACTGATGGGCAGGCTGCGGAAGCGGTCGGTGACGCCGTTCTTGAGATCTATGTTGATATTCGTGCCGGTCGACACGAGCCCGGCCAGGCCGGCGCCCATGACGATGATGCCGGGGAACAGGTATTGCACATAGTTGTCGGTCGAGCCGGCTACCGCCCCGCCGAAGACGTAAAGGAAGAGGACGAGGAACAGCGCGGGGGTGACCACACCGTTGACGATGGCACCGGGATTGCGGGAGGTCTTGGCGAGGCTGCGCCGGGCGAGGATGAGGCTGTGGCGTAGCCAGCGCAACGGCCGGCCCGTCCGCGAGTCGACGGAATGGGTGTGCGTGGTCATGTCAGGGCCTCTGCGGAGTCGGCGTGGCGGCTGATGCGTCGGTCAGGGCGTGGAATGCCTCGTCGAGGCTGGGTAGGCGGAGCGACAGTTCGCTGACGTTGACGGCTTGGCGGCGCAGTTCGGCGGCGATCTGGAAGAAGTCGTCGTCACCGGAGACCGGTACGGTCAGCTGGTGCCGGGTGGCGCGTGCCGGGGTGCGGTCGGTGACGACGGTGAGGATGGCGGCGACGCGATCGACGTCGGCGGGGTCGTTGACTCGCACGTTGACGGTGTGTCCGCCGACCTGTTGTTTGAGTTGCGCCGGAGTGCCGCTGGCGATGACCCGTCCGTGGTCGATGACAGTGACGGCGTCGGCGAGGGTGTCGGCTTCTTCCAGATACTGGGTTGTCAGCAGGACGGTGACCCCGTCGGAGCTGAGGTCGCGGATCATCTGCCACAGCTCTTCGCGTTTGCCGGGGTCGAGCCCGACCGAGGGTTCGTCCAGGAAGACCACCTGGGGGCGGCCGACCAGGCTCGCCGCCAGGTCGAGCCGGCGGCGCATGCCTCCGGAGTACGTGGCGACGCGCCGGTTGCCCGCCTCGGTGAGGCCGAACCGGGACAGCAGTTCCTCGGCCCGGTGGGTGGCGTCGCGCCGGGTCAGGTCGAGGAGCTGACCGATCATGACGAGATTCGCCCGCCCGTCGAGTTCCTCGTCGACGCTCGTGTGCTGGCCGGATAGGGCGATGCGTCGGCGTACCTGTCCGGGTTGGCGCGCGACGTCGTAGCCGGCCACCCGCGCGGTTCCGCTGTCGGGCCTGAGCAGGGTGGCGAGAACCCGGATGAGGGTGGTCTTGCCGGCGCCGTTGGGGCCCAGCAAACCCAGAACCTGACCTCGGGGGATAGCTAGGTCGACGCCATTGAGGGCGGTGTTGCCGCGGAAGCGTTTGGTGAGCTCGTGCGCCTCCAGGCCGAGGTCGGTCACGGCGCTCCTTTCGGTGAGCAGTTGAGAGACAGTGAACATTCGGATGCGCCCAACATCTGGATGTTGATAGTATGCTGCTGGTGGCGAAACGCGTACAGGGGGTTTCGGTGGTGCGGTTGACCCGGGTGCAACAGCAGGCGCGGACGCGTGCCGCCGTGCTGGCGGCGGCGACGCAGGAGTTTGCCGAGCACGGCTATGTCGACGCCAAGGTCGATCGCATCGCTGCGCGAGCGGACCTGACCCGGGGCGCTGTCTACTCGAACTTTCCGAGCAAGCGGTCTCTGTACCTGGCGGTCCTGCTCGAATCTGTACCGCGCACGGCCGCGCCGGACGCGCCCGCCGGGGCGATGGATGTGGCGACGGCGGCCGAGGCCTTCGCGCGCGTCTGGCTCGAACGGCTGCCGCTGGCCGGTGACCCGGCCAGCGCCGCGAAACTGAAGTACCAGTCACTGACCGGCGTGTTCGACGACGAACCCGGGCGCACCGCCCTGGCCGGCCTCACAACGTTGGAGAGCCTGGTGGTGGCTCTCGCGCTGGAGTCCTGCCAGCCACCCGAAGCGGGTCGGCGGGTGCGGTTGGCCGAGCTGATCCTGACCCTGTTGAACGGAGCGGGTTATCTTGCCCAGACCGCGCCCGGCTTCGGTGATCCGTTCGACGTGGCGCGCGCCTGCCGTCATCTCGCCGGCCTCGATGTGGACGACGTCTGGAGCCCGCCCCATCTGGCGTACGTCGCCGCACCCGAACCGCGCCGCGACACGTGGATGCCGCCCACAGACCTGGCAGATGCGATCACTGGCCGTCCGGTCGGGTTCGACGGCGACGGACTCGTCGTGGTCCTCGGAACAGGCCGCCTGGGGGCGGCCGAGGAAGCGGTTCGTGCCGCCCGGTCGGGCGACCTCGTCACCTTGGCGATCGTCACGAGCGATCCGGCCGAGATCGGGGCACTGGTCCGGCTGAGGATCACCGACCTCGCCGCCTGCCTGCGGCGGGTGTTCGGGCCGGCGATCAGCCTGTCGACGCGCCTGGTCCTCGATGACCAGGCCGCGCTCGCGTCCGCCATCGGTGCCGGCACGGCCGAGGAGACCGAAGCCGCGATCCGCATCCGAGACGGGAAGATCATCGCTCGGGCATCCGGTTGGGGCGCCGCCTACGCGGCGGCGACCACCCCGACTCCGGCCGAGGCGGACGAACGATGACCGGCTCCGATGAATCGCTCGCGCTCCACGCGCTTCGTTGCATCGGATTCGCCGAATTGTCCCGCGTGGCGGACGCGGCTGGCCTCCCCGAGGCGGAGGCGGAGTCCCAGCTGATCGATCTCGCCGTTGCCGGCCTGGTGACGCGGACGCCGAGCGAGTTCGGCGGGTGGGGTCTCACGGAGGCGGGCCGTGTCGAGGATGCCCGACGGATAACTGGCGAGCTCGACGCCACCGGTGCCCGGGACGCCGTGGCCGCGGCGTACGAGAAATTCATGGTGCTCAACCCCGAGCTGCTGGATCTCTGCTCCGCATGGCACCTGCGTACCGTCGACGGCGTCGTGGCCTCGAACGACCACTCCGACCGCGCGTACGACGCTCGGGTCCTGGAGCGATTCGTCGACCTGGACCAACGTGCCGAGGCTGTGTGCGCGGACCTGGCCGCGGCGTTGCCGCGGTTCCGGCGGTACCGGACCAGACTCGCCGCGGCGCTCGACCGTGCCCAGTCCGGTGCTCTGGAAGAACTGGTCGACAGCACGACCTCTTATCACATCGTGTGGTTCCAACTCCACGAAGATCTGCTCGCCACCCTCGGCATCCCGCGACAGTGAGCCGCCCTCCCATGAACTGGATCCATCCGCTCACGCCCGAAACCGACGAGTCCCCGGCGCTGCTTGGCGGCAAGGGGCACGGCCTCGTCGCGTTGCGACGTCTCGGCCTGCCCGTCCCGCCCGGATTCGTCATCGGCACCCACGCCTGCCGCGCCTACCTCCGTGACGGGCGGTTACCGGAGGGCCTCGACGCCGAGCTGGTCATTGCCGTCCAAGGACTTGAGGCAGCCACCGGAAGGCGCTTTGGCGCTGCCCAACGGCCCCTGGTCGTGTCGGTTCGGTCCGGTGCCGCCGTGTCTATGCCTGGCATGATGAGCACCGTCCTCAACCTCGGCCTCACCACCGAGGCGACCGGGGGGCTGGCTGCCGAGACCGGCAACCCGGCCTTCGTGCAGGAGGCGCGTCAGCGATTCCTCACCAGCTTCGCGGCCGCCTTCCGCGAGACCACTGACGACGCGCAGGCAGCCACTCGGCCGTCCGGCATGGCTGCCTCTGACGACGCGATGGACCAACTGCGGGCGGCGGTGTGTGCCGTCTTCGCGTCGTGGCACACTCCGCGCGCGACCACCTATCGCGAGCTGCACGACATCCCGCACGAATCGGGTACGGCCGTGATCGTCCAGGCCATGGTGTTCGGCAACCGCGACGAGCACAGCGGCACCGGCGTCGCCTTCAGCCGCGACCCCAACACGGGCGAGAAGACCCCGTTCGGCGACGTCCTGTTCGGCCGGCAGGGCGAAGACGTCGTCTCCGGACGGTCCACCACCCGGCCGTTGTCCGAGCTCGCCGGCCGGGAGCCGGCGGTATGGGGAGACCTGCTGGCGGCCCTGCACCGGATCGAACAGCACTACCGCGACGCCTGCCATGTCGAGTTCACATTTGAGGCGGGCTGCCTGTGGCTTCTGCAGGTACGGCCCGGCGGCTTCACCGGCCGTGCCGCGATCCGCGTCGCCGTCGACCTCGCCGACGAACAGCTCATCGACCGACGCACGGCCCTACGGCGAATCTCACCACAGCATCTGCGCAACGCCCACACACCTCGGATGCGCGCCGGCGATGGGCTCGATGTCCTCGCCCGCGGCCGAGGCGCGTGTCCCGGTGTCGCGGCCGGGCGCATCGCGGTCACCGCGGACCGGGCCGCGCGCATGGCCGCCGACGGCCCGGTCATCCTCGTACGCCCCTACACCTCGCCGCTGGACATGCACGGCCTGGCCGCCGCCACCGGGATAGTCACGAGCCGTGGCGGGCCCACCAGCCACGCGGCCGTCGTCGCGCGGGCCATGGGCAAACCCGGGGTCGTCGACGCGACCGCCCTCACCGTTGATGTCGCGGCGGAGTGTGTGCGGGCGGGCGAACGCGTCGTTGCCGAAGGGACAGTCGTCACCATCGATGGCACCAGCGGAGAGATTGTGATCGGCAACCTGGGCACCGCCACCGTAACCGTCGACAGCCACCTGAACCGCCTACTCGATTGGGCCGACGAAATCTCCGGCAACCGATCGCAACGCCCGGACCAGGAACGCCTCATCGCGGCGCACGCCCGGCTCTGAACGCCGATCATGATGCATCAGCAACGCCTCCGGCGGCCCGGTATCCGAGCGGTCCTGTTCGACTCGGCTGGCACGTTGATCCGACCTTCGGACCCGGGTGCCCGCCTGGGCCGGGACTTGGAGGACATCCTCCGGCGGCATTGGCCCGCAGCGCCCATCGAGGAACTGCCGCACGCCTTCCGGTCCGGGGCCGCCATGCTCGAGCGCGCGCAGCGCTTCGGAACCTGGGAGGGCTATTGCCGCTGTGTCCTGGCCGAACTCGGGATCGGCCGGCCGCCGCAATCACTGCTGGACGAGCTGATCGCCGCGGATCCGAACCCGGTACAGCCGTTCCCCGATGTGCCCACCACCCTCAGAGGACTGCACGAGCGAGGCCTGCCGATGGCGGTGGTCACCGACAGCCTGGCGACCGCAGAGTCCTTACGGGCCAGCTACGAGCAGATCGGCCTGCGCGGCTACTTCCGATACTTCGCCGTGGCCGGCGAGGTGGGCTGCAGAAAACCGGACCCGGCGATCTACCGGGCGGCAAGCGAGGCGCTGGGCGTGCCACCACGGCACACCTGTTATGTGGACGACAACGCCGACCTGGTCGCCGCCGCCGTCAGCCTCGGTTACCGCGGTCTCGCGCTCTGCCGCACCGGCACGCCCACACAGCCGGACCTGCCATACGTCTCCGCTCTGGACGAGATCCTTGCGCACATCAACGGCGCGTGATCGCGACTTGTGCCGCACGCCGTGCGGAGGGGTTCAGCATTGCGCTCCCGCCGCGCGAGCCGGCAGTTAGCCGGCCTTCGCCTGGCGCGATCCGGCTGGGCGGTCCGGGGCGGCGCCTCACTTGATCCGGCCGTCCCGGTGCGGCCGTACCGCACCGGGGCGCCGGTCGAGCGTCAGCCGGCCCGGTAGGCCCGGATGATCGTCTGGTCGGTCCCGCTGCCGAGTTCGCGGCATCCCCCGGATCGGCCGCCAACCGGCGGAGGATGGTGGACCTGCGCAGACCTGGCGTCGTCTTGCGAGCATCACCAAGCGGCGGGCCGGCAGCCGGTGTACGTCTGCCGGCCCGCGCCCGGTCAGCGGTCGGGTGCGTCCGCCGGGTCAGCCGCGCTGGGCGGTGCGGCGGTAGGCGAGCAGACCGGCGACGAGGCCGGCGAGGCCGAGCAGGATGCCGGCGATGCCGTAGGCAGTGCCGTTGCTGCTGTCCTTGTCGCTGTCGGTGCTCGTCGCGACCGCAGCCACGGGGGCGGCGGCGGCAGCAGGGGCGGCGTCCTTCTTCGTCAGCTTCAGCACCGGGGCCGGGTGCTCCGGCTCAGCGCCGCTGGTCGGTTCCTCGATCCACCGCACCACGTCACCGTCGGAGTAGGTCTGCAGGGCCTTGAGCACGAGCTGATCGGTTTCCGGCAGCGGGCCGAGGGAGACGTCGAACTCCTGGAACTGGCCTGGCTTGATCGCCGAGTTGGCGTCAGCGGTCCAGGTGATCTTCGTGACCGCTTCGGTCAGCTCCGAGTCGTGGACCTTGATCGGCGTGGCGAGCTTCGACGTCTCGGTCTGTGCGGTCCACCCGGCCAGCGGCTTCAGCGACACCGACCCGATGGGCGAGCTGGCCGGAAGGTTCACCTCGACCTTGGTGGTGTTGGCGTTGTCCTTCTCGTTCGGCACCCGGAAGGTGACCTTGGTGTAGCCGCCCTGCGTCGCCTCCTTCGGGTTGACGCTGACGTGCGCCGACGCCGGGCCAGCCACCCCAACGGTGATGGCGGCGACAGCAGCGGCGATGGTGGCCGCTCTCGCGAGCAGGGACCGGTTCATATCAGGGCGTCCTCTTCGTCTCAATCTCAGGCGGCCGGCGTGCCCGGCACCTTCTGCTAGTCGTCCATCACGCGGGGATAGTTCCCGGCGTCATCCGACCAGGCGAACCCAACCGTGACTGCGGCGGTGCGGGTGGCCACCAGGGCGGAACGTCACAGGCGGCGGGATAGCAGAACCGAACCTCACAGTTCGAGTGCCGCTGGGTGGTGCAGCGCAACGGGCAGCAGCGGCCGGGCGGATCTTGTTAGCCGCGGTCGGGCGCGGACAAGCCCGGTCTCGTCGACCGGGATTGTGCGATGCCGGGGCTGCCGTGGCGGGGAACTTTCCGCCCCTGGCGATCGACTATTCAGCAGGCGCCGGCAGCCTGCCGCCGTCTGACGGGCACGCCGTGACATGGGGACGCGGGGTGCGGTCGTGAGCAGGACCGAGCGTGGCGGCCAATGGCAGCCCCTGAGACCGAACGAGGAGCCATGTCCGTCACCGACGTCTTCGACCAGCCCGCCGAGGCGCCCGCCGCATCCCCACCCCCGACTCGGTCCACCAATCGCCGCGCATCGGGCCTGGGCGGACTGCTGGTCCGGCTGCACTTCTACACCGGTGTGCTGGTCGCTCCGTTCCTGCTGGTGGCGGCGGTGACGGGGCTTCTGTACACGGCGACGCCGCAACTGGACCAACTCTTCTACGGCGACAAGCTGACGGTGGCGCACGCGGGCGCGACCGCCAAGCCCCTCGCGGAGCAGGTCGCCGCTGCCCGCGGCGCCCACCCCGAGGGCAGCTTGATGAGTGTCATCGTCGGCGACTCTGACGCCACCACCCAGGTGGTGTTCTCGATGCCGGAGCTCGGCGAGAAACAGCACACCGTCTATGTCGACCCGTACACCGCTGAGGTGAAGGGCACCCTTACCACGTGGTGGGGCTCCACTCCGGCCACCACTTGGCTGGATGACCTGCACCGCAACCTGCACCTCGGCGACCTCGGCCGCTACTACTCCGAGTTTGCGGCGAGCTGGCTGTGGGTGTTGGCCCTCGGTGGGCTGGCACTGTGGTGGCGCCGCCAGCGCGGTGCGAACCCGAAAGCTCGCCGGCTGCTGCTGCCGGACTTGACCGCCAGGAAGGGGGTGCGTCGTACCCGGGGCTGGCACGCGGCCACCGGCGTGTGGATCGCCGTCGGGCTGCTGATCCTGTCCGCGACCGGGCTGACCTGGTCCCGGTATGCGGGCGGCAACTTCGACAACGCCCTCACCGCGCTCGACGCGCGCCAGCCTCAGCTGGCCACCGCCCTGGCTGGCGGCGCGCCGGCGGCCGGGGGCGGCCACCACGGTGGCTCCGGCGTTGGCGAGGCCAACGCTGTCGACCCGGCCGCAGCGGACACCGTGCTGCGCATCGCCCGCGACCACGACCTGGCCGGCCCGATCGAGATCAGCATCCCCGAGGACGCCACCAGAGCGTGGACGGTAACCCAGGTCGACAACACCTGGCCGGTGCACCTGGACCGCGCCGCCATCGACCCGGCCACCAGCACAGTCGTCGCCCGCAGCAACTTCACCGACTGGCCGCTGCTGGCCCAGCTATCCAAACTGGGCATCCAGGCGCACATGGGTCGGCTGTTCGGCATCGCCAACCAGATCCTGCTCGCCGCGCTCGCGCTCGGACTGCTGTGCGTGATCGTGTGGGGATACCGGATGTGGTGGCAACGCCGCCCCACCCGCGCGGACCGCCGCGCCACCGTCGGCACCCCACCCGAGCGCGGCGCCTGGCAGAAGCTGCCCGCCTCGGCCATCGCCGTCGGCGTACCGGTGGTGTTCGCGATCGGCTGGGCGCTCCCCATGTTCGGCATCCCGCTGGCCGCGTTCCTCGTCCTCGACGTCATCATCGGCGTCGCTCGAGGCCGGCGGGACCAACCGGCACCGGTTTCCCCGGCGCCGGCCAGCCAGTGAGCCACCGACCGCCCGTCGTCTCCCGGCACAACCGTTAGCGTCACCCCAAACCGGGCATGCGAGGCGGGTGTGAACGGTCGGCCTGCCCGTGGCCAGGACGAACCGACCGGACCTGGGCATGGGCAGGCCGTTTAGGTCGGGCATGGCGTCATCGGTCACAATCCCGCCCGGGCCTACGGCTGCCCGACCTTGAGAACTGGCGGTAGAGCGACGGTTCGGGTGGCCCAGCGGACCCATCAGGGCCGGGTCGTGGGTAATGAGCAGGACATCCGCGGTGTGCTGACGTTGGTAGTCGGTGATGACAGTGCCGAGGTGGGCCTGGGTAGCGGCATCGAGCATGGTGGTGGCCTCGTCGCCAATGAGGTAGTCGGCTGGCGGACGAGGGCGCCGGGCCAGCGGCGCCTCCAGTTGGCCGTCGCTGGCGGCGTGCGAACGCCGGGTCAGCAGGTCCGGGGTGAGGCCGACGAGGTCGGCCAGCTCCGCCACGCGTGTCTGGGCGTCTTGCCTCGGTGCCGGTGGCGCGCAGTGGTTCGGCGAGGATGCTGGCGAGGCTGAGCCGAGAGTCGATGGCGGTACGGCGGCCCAGATCTCGCGGGCGAGAAGCCGTTCGTGGCAGCGGATGATCTCTGCCGATATAACACCGCCCGGCCGGGGTCTTTACTGGATCACCAGCAGCCCGTGGGGTCGCCGCGCGACCGTGCCCGTCGCCGATCTTGGTCTTGGCGCTCCTTCCGCCGCGGGTAAACCGGCTGCGGTGGGAGTGAACAGCGACTCACTCACCTTCCACGTCCTTTGATCTTGATGCTACTTTTTGCCAAGGCTTGGCAAGAGCAAATTGCTTGCAGATGGGGGTGTGGTGATGGCCGCCGCCCTGCTGGAGGGGCAGAAGGATCTGCTCGGCGTCGCGGCGCAACGACGTCGAACTGGGTTATGGCTGGTCGCGCTGACGGTCGGGCTGGTCCTGACCGGGGTGGTCGCGGTCGGGTCCGGTGCGATCGGCATCGCCCCGGCGAGCGTGGCCCGGATCATCGGGCATCAGCTCGTCGGGGTGCCCGGCGAAGTGACCTGGACCCTGCCGCAGGAGGCCATCGTTTGGCAGGTCCGGCTGCCTCGGGTGCTGCTCGGCATGCTCGTCGGCGCGGGACTGGCGGTGTGCGGGGTGGCGTTGCAGGCCATGGTGCGCAATGTGCTGGCCGACCCGTACCTGTTGGGCATCAACTCCGGGGCCTCCAGCGGCGCGGCCGCCGCGATCCTGTTCGGGGCCGGTGCCGGCTTCGGGCAGTACGCCCTGCCCACCAGCGCCTTCCTCGGTGCGCTCGCCGCGTCGCTGCTGGTCTTCCTGATTGCGCGCAGCGGCGGCCGGGTCACCTCGATCCGGTTGTTGCTGTCCGGGGTCGCGGTCGGGTACGCGCTGTACGCCACCACCAGCTTCCTGATCTTCGCCTCCGGATCGGCCGAGGGATCCCGATCGGTGATGTTCTGGCTGCTCGGATCGTTGGGATTGGCCCGGTGGAACGCCCTGCTGGTGGTGGCCGCGGTCGTGCTGGGTGGCGCGATCCTCTACCTGACCGTGGCGGGACGGCGGCTCGACGTGCTGGCCCTCGGTGACGAGTCTGCGCAGACCCTGGGCGTGTCGCCCGACCGGTTCCGGATGCGGCTGCTCGTGGTGGTCTCACTCAGCGTAGGCGTGCTGGTCTCCGCCGCCGGCAGCATCGGCTTCATCGGACTCGTCGTTCCCCACCTGGCCCGCCGCATCGTCGGGGCCCCGCACGTGCGGGTGGTGCCGGTGGCCGCCCTGCTCGGGGCCATCCTGCTGGTCTGGGCCGACGTGGTCGCCCGGGTCCTGCTGGCCCCGCAGGAGATCCCGATCGGCATCATCACCGCCCTGCTCGGCGCACCGTTCCTGGTGGTCCTGATCCGTCGTCTGCACGCCACCGGCACCTGAGCACCCGATCCGTCGAGGAGGAATCATGAAGACCGTTCGCCTGGCTGCCACTGCCGCCGCGTCCGCCACCATATTGCTCGTCGCCGCCTGCGGCGGCGGCAAGGAACCGGCTGCGGCAGACGACGGTTACCCGCTGACCGTCACGAACTGCGGCATCCCGGTGGCTTTCGACGCCGCGCCGCAGCGGGTCGTCCTGCTCAAGAGCGCGGCCGTGCCGTACCTGCACGCGCTCGGGGTCATGGACCGGGTCAGCGCGCGTGCCGGGCAGTACCCGAAGGAGTACTACGACGCCGCGACCCTCACCGAGTTGGACCGGATTCCGCTGCTCACCGACAAGACCGACACCAGCGGCCACCTGCAGATCTCCAAGGAGGTGGTGATCAGCCAGCAGCCGGATCTGGTGCTGGGCGAGGTGGACAACCTGTCCCGCGACACGCTGTCGGCGGTGAACATCCCCCTGCTGGAGGAGCCGGCGATGTGCCCGGACAGCACGGCCCCGCCGACCTTCGACGACATCTACTCGCAAATGCAGACCTACGGCAAGGTGTTCGGCCGCGAAGCCGAGGCCACGACCGCGATCACCGCCCTGAAGGAGCGGATGAGCAAGATCCAAGCACAGGCGAACGCGTCGACCGGTCGTACGGCGGCGGTGCTGTACCCGACGGTCGGTGGTGGGACGACGTACGCCTACGGGACGGTCAGCATGGCCCACCCGCAGCTGGAGGCGGCCGGCTTCCGCAACGTCTTCGGGGACGTGAAGGAGCGAGTCTTCGAGGTCACGGTGGAGGAGTTGCTCGGCCGCAATCCCGACGTGCTGATCCTGCTGTACGGCGACGGCGACGCCAAGGCCGTCGAGCAGGGGCTGACCGGGCTGCCCGGCGCGGAGAACCTGGACGCCGTCCGCAACGGCACCGTCATGACACAGCTGTTCAACTTCACCGAGCCGCCGACCCCGCTGTCGATCGACGGCCTGGAGCGGATCGTGCAGCGTTTCAAGGCCGGCGCGTGATCGAGGCGACCGGGGTCTCCTGGCGCTACGGCGCGAACCCCGTCATCGACGGGGTCAGCGTGGCCGCACGGCCGGGGCGGGTCCTCGGGCTGATCGGCCCGAACGGCAGCGGCAAGACCACGCTGCTGCGGCTGCTCTACGGCGCACTCCGCAGCGGCACGGGACAGGTCATGGTCGACGGCGACGAACTGTCCGCCCTGCCGTCCCGGGAAGCCGCACGCCGGCTGGCCGTGGTGGTGCAGGAGACCGGCGGTGAGACGGCCCTGACCGCGGCGGAGCTGGTGCTGCTGGGCCGAGGGCCGCACCTGTCGACGTTCCAGCGCATCGGCCGGGCCGAGCACGAGATCGCCGCCCGGTGCCTGACCCGGGTCGGTGCGGCCCACCTGGGCGCGCGGGCATTCGCCCAGCTCTCCGGCGGTGAGCGCCAGCGGGTGCTGATCGCCCGTGCCCTCGCCCAGCAGGCCACCCACCTGCTACTCGACGAGCCGACCAATCACCTCGACATCCGCTACCAGCACGAAATCCTGCACCTGGTACGCAACCTGAACACCTGCTCCATCGTCGTGCTGCACGACCTCAACCTCGCCGCCCGCTACTGCGACGACCTGGTGCTGCTGGATCGCGGCGGGGCCGTCGTCGCCGGCACCACCGAGGAGGTGCTGGACCCTGAGGTGCTCGAACCCATCTACGGCATCGGCATCCGGCGCCTGGAACTCGACGGCGCCATCCATCTGCTGTTCCAACCGGTCGACCAGACCACCGACGAGAGGAGCGCCGCATGACGGCGCAGGATCGCATCAACGCGTACTGGACCGGACGCGCACCGAGCTACGACGAGTACGTCCAACGCCCGGAACGCTTCGCCGCCGACCAGCAGGCCTGGTCTGCGATCTGGGAGCGAGCCCTGCCGCCCGCCCCGCTCGATATCCTCGACGTCGGCACCGGCACCGGGCAGGCCGCCATGGTCCTGGCCGGCCTCGGCCACCGCGTGACCGGCATCGACCTCGCCGAGGGCATGCTGGAGCGCGCCCGCCACCACGCCGCCGCCATGGCGAACGGCCCGGTCATCCAGCACGGCGACGCCGTCCACCCCGACTTCCCGGCCGCCAGCTTCGACGCGGTGACCAGCCGGTACCTGATGTGGACCCTGCGCGAACCGGAGATCGCGGTAGCGAACTGGGTACGCCTGCTGCGCCCCCGCGGCACGATCGCAGTAATCGACAGCACCTGGTTCCCCGACGGCCTCCACAATGCTACCGACAACTTCACCGACCACTACGACAACCAAGTACAGGCCATGCTTCCCCTAGTCACCGCCAAGTCCATCGACCGGACCGTCGCGGTCCTGGAGAAGGCTGGTCTGCAGGCGGTCACCGTGACGCCGCTGACGTCGATCTACGAACTGGACCGGCAATTCGGGGTGGCCCCGAACCACGAGCACCAGATGCAGTTCCTCATCACAGGCCAGCGGTAGGGCCGCGACGCTTCCCTGCCCGCATCGCTGCACGGCAAGAGCCCTGCCCGCCGCGCCTAAGCCTGCCGTGTGATCAAGGCTCCTAACTGGTGTCCGGTCACCGTAGGCAAGAATCAAGCCAATGAGGGCGTTGCCCCAACCAGCTCGACGGCCTGCGGTGCCAGGATCGCCAACGGTAAGCACAGGTTGGAGCGGCGCCGGGGAGATGGTCGCCACGCCGCCTCAGGAAATCATGACCGGAGGTACACCTCCAGGAGCAGCTCGTCGCGATGATAACCGGTTTCATCTCTGGTTCGGCATCTGACAGCAGGGCACCCAGCTGCACGGTCAAGCCAATGAGGAGACAAAGTGCCTGAACGGGCGCGGCCGACGTGCGCCCTGGGGGAGCGTGCCGCCGGCCGGGTCCGCCTCACCTGAGGTATGTACCCCCTACATCACGGACGGGATCACGATAATGAATTCCGATTCGAATGTCACCGAGCATGCGGCAGCGGCTTGCATCAGGCCGCACAAGCGACGCGCCCGCGCCCCACCCGAGCAAGGACGACCAGCGGTGAACACCCTGGGCCGGGAACAGGCGCCGACTGTTGACGTGGGCCTGGTGACGTGATGTGCTCGGATCGTAACGCTAACGGCAATCATGGTCGTTAAGGCCCTGAGGAGGACCATGTCTCTCACCGTGTCGCCTGCCCTGCTCGAAGCCGCCGAGACCGGCCCCGTGGACGACGACGCCTTCGTCGCCTGCGTCCGGGACTCCCTCCCGTACGCCTGGGACACCGTCAGTCGGGTGGTCGCCGACCTGGAAACGTCTGACACCGAGTTCGCCGACAACGTCGTACCACCACCCACCGAGGCGGAGCGCGGGCAGCTGCTGCGCGCGCTGGCCAGCGATGCCATCCGGGCGAGCCTGGAGCGCCACTTCGGGGTGAAGCTGGCGTTCCAGAACTGCCACCGGGTGGCGGCGTTCCGGCTGAGTGCCGTGGACTCCGACACGCACCGTCGTTTCATTTCGACTCGGGGACAACTGCTCAACCAGTCACCAGAGCTGCGTGACTGCTGAACCGCCCGGCAGCTCGCGGCCCGGCGAGCAGGTCCACTGGCACCTGTTCCTGCTCGCCGGGCACCGCGCCGGCGGCACCCACGCGCAGGCGCTGGCGGACGCGCACCGCTACGGCCTGGCCGCGGAGGCCGCCGGCTACGCCGGCGTGTGGGTCGCCGAGCACCACTTCATCTCCTACGGCGTGTGCCCGTCCGCCATCACCTTCGCCGCGCACCTGCTCGGGGCGACCCGCCGCATCACCGTCGGCACCGCCGCCTGCGTGCTGTCGGTCCGGCACCCCGTGAGCCTGGCGGAGGAGGCGGTGCTGCTCGACGAGCTGTCCGGGGGCCGGTTTCGGTTGGGGGTCGCCCGGGGCGGACCGTGGGTCGACCTCGAGGTGTTCGGCACCGGCCTGGATCGCTACACGCACGGCTTCGCCGACGCGGTGGAGATCGTGCTGCGGTGGTTGTCCGGCGCGGCGCAGGTCACCGGCAACGGCAGGTTCCCCTTCCGGCCGGTGCGGGTGGTGCCCCGGCCCCGTCGGCGAGTGCCGACGTGGGTCGCGGCGACCTCACCCGCCACCGTGGACCTCGCCGCCCGCCACGGCCTCCCGCTGCTGCTCGGGCTGCACGCCGACCTGGCCGAGAAGCGGTCGCTGCTCGACCGGTACACGCAGGTCGCCGCCGCGCACGGCCACGACAGCACGCAGGTGCCGCACGCCAGCGCCCATCTGGCGCACATCGAGGACACCGACGCGGATGCAGCCCGGACGGTACGCGAGCGGCTCCCGGAGTTGCTGACCGGCACCAGGGAGTACGTCCGTCTCGACGGCGCCACGGCCGGCCCGCCCGACATCGACGAGTACGTCCAGCGCCTGATCGCCATGCACCCCGTCGGGTCGCCGCAGCGGTGCCGGACGGCCGTGGACGCGGCCGCGGCTGTTCCCGGCGTGCGGCATCTGCTGTTTCTGGTCGAGGTGACCGGAGACGACGCGACGACCCTGCGCACCATACGGCGGCTCAGTGGCGAGGTGTTGCGCCGGCAGTAGCGGCGGGCCGAGAAGGTGGTGAACGCCCGACGACGAATCGCTGCGGTGACTCGCCCGGATTCCGCCCGGAGAGCACGACCCATCGCGTACGCTCGCGCTCATGGAAATGGTTTCCAATAGAGTGGGAGGGTGTCAGCGGTGAAGGTCGCGTTCGTGGGCAAGGGCGGTAGCGGCAAGACGACCCTCGCCGCGCTGTTCGCCCGCCATCTCGCCGCCCGATGCCTGCCAGTGCTGGCCATCGACGCCGACATCAACCAGCACCTCGGTGCCGCCCTCGGCAGGGACGCGGACACGCCGCCGCCGGTAAAACCGCTCGGTGAGCACCTGCTGACAATCAAGGACTACCTGCGCGGCGACAACCCGCGCATCACCAGTGCGGATCGAATGGTCAAGACGACTCCGCCGGGGCGCGGTTCGCGGCTGCTGCGGGTGATCGAGGACAACCCGATCTACGCCGCCTGCGTACGGGATGTCGGTGGGGTGCGGCTGGCGGTCACCGGCGAGTTTGCCGCCGAGGATCTCGGCGTGGCCTGCTACCACTCGAAGGTGGGAGCGGTGGAGCTGCTGCTCAACCACATGCTCGACGGGCCCGGCGAATACGTCATGGTGGATATGACCGCGGGCGCGGACTCGTTCGCCTCCGGGCTGTTCACCCGCTTCGACCGCACCGTGCTGGTGTGCGAGCCGACCGTGCGCAGCGTCGGGGTCTACCGGCAGTACGCCAGCTACGCCCGCGACTTCCGCGTGGCCCTGTCGGTGGTCGGGAACAAGATCGAGGACGCCAGCGACGTGGAGTTCCTCCGCGAGCACATCGGCGGCGACCTGTTGACCTGGTTCAGCAGGTCCGGCTACGTGCGCCGAGCGGAACGGGGCACGGTCTGCCCACTGGCCGAACTCGAGCCCGCCAACCAGGCAGCTCTCGCCCAACTGGCGGAGGCGGTGGACGACACCGTGCAGGACTGGGCGGCCTTCACCCGGTGGGCGCATGAGTTCCACCGGCGCAACGCCGCCGCGTGGGCCAACGAGCGCGCCGGGGCGGACCTCACCGATCAGATCGATCCGGAGTTCCGGATGGGAGCGCAGGCGGTCAGCGAGCCCACGGTGGTGGGTTGCTGATCCAGGCAACCGCCGGTCAGGCGGCGCACTTACCGCAGGTGCCGAAGATCTCCAGGGTGTGCCCGACGTCGGTGAAACCATGCTGGCTCGCGACCTGGTCGGCCCACCGCTCCACGGCAGGGCCGGCGACCTCGACCGCGCGCCCGCACTCCCGGCACACCAGGTGATGGTGGTGCCGGCTCTGGCTGCACCGCCGGTACAGATAATCCCCGCCCGGCAGCCGCGTCGAGTCGATCTCACCGGTGTCCACCAGCATTTGCAACGTCCGGTAGACGGTGGTCAGGCCGACCCGCGCCTTGCGGTCGACGAGCATCTGGTGCAGTTGCTGCGCGCTGTGGAAGCCCTCCACATCGCGCAGCAGCGCCAGCACCTCGGCGCGCTGCCGGGTATTGCGGGTCGCACTGGACATTGCCTCGGTCACCGTCCGCCGTCTCCGCTCGTCACAGCGCCTGTCTCGACGCCCGATTTTCTGTCCCCGTGCCGCTGGCGGTCACGTGACATCGGAACCCATTATGCATTGCGCATATGTTCACATCTCCTGCCGTCACCGAACCGGGCGCCAGTGGTCAGCAAATGGAGCAGTCGTGGGTCGCGGCTCCAGGCGGTTGGCGAGGCGCCCGCCTGGATGCAGGTCGACGGCTAGGTGGCGCTGGCGGACATCGCCGAGCCTGAACTCCCCCGCCCTGGGCGCGGTCACCGCCCCGGGCACGGTGCTCTCTGGCCAACGATGCGGGGGCCACCGCCACCGGCGGTCACAGTGAATCCCACGCCTGCTGTCGGCGGCAGCTGTTCGGCGGACTCAATCTGATCGCCGACGAAGCGGGATCATGAGCCGCAGTGCAATCGGCGCCGCGAACAGGTCCCCATTCGCGGCGCTCCGGCTCCCCAAGGGGCGGTCATCACCCGCTTCGGACTCTCTGTGACTGGGTGATCACAGTAGGATTCTGTGGTTGATCGGAGAGGTGATCCGCCTGAGCACGACTGACCCAGCAGCCCCCGTCACGCCGGCCGTCCCGGCCGGCGTAGACGACCAACCCGCTGCCCCCGAGCGAGAACGAGCGGTCGGCTCGACCGAGGTGCTGTGCTTCCTGCTCATCCTCATAGGCATCCTGCACCGACCGATCGGCGCGCTGGTGGCAAACCCGCGCCTGCAGACCTGGCTGACCGTCTTCGTGTCGGTGATGGTGCAGGCGACGCCATTCCTCGTCTTCGGGGTGGTCCTGTCAGCCGTCATCGCGGTGTTCGTACCTCGGTCGTTCTGGGCCCGGGCCCTGCCCCGCCACCCGGCCCTCGCCGTGCCGGTCGCCGGCATGGCAGGCGTGGTACTACCCGGCTGCGAGTGCGGGTCGGTGCCTATCGCCGGGTCGCTGATCCGCCGCGGGGTCACCCCGGCCGCGGCGCTGGCGTTCCTGCTCGCCGCGCCAGCGATCAACCCGATCGTGCTCACCGCCACCGCAGTCGCCTTCCCCGGTAACCCGGAGATGGTGGCGGCTCGAGGCGGGGCCAGCCTGGTGGTCGCACTGCTGATGGGCTGGTTGTGGCTGCGGCTGGGCCGCACCGAGTGGATCCGCCTGCCACATCGCGCACACCTCGACGGCCTGCCCCGGATGACGGCGTTCTGGACCGCCTGCCGGCATGACATCATCCACGCCGGCGGGTTCCTCGTCGTGGGCGCTATGGCCGCGGCGACCATCAACGTCGCCATGCCCCAGCAGCTCCTGCACGACCTGGCCGCCCGACCGCTGCTGTCGGTGCTCGCGCTTGCGGCCCTGGCCGTGCTGCTCTCAATCTGCTCCGAGGCCGATGCGTTCGTCGCCGCCTCGCTGTCCCAGTTCTCCCTGACCGCCCGTCTGGCCTTCCTCGTGGTCGGCCCGATGATCGATCTGAAGCTCATATCCATGCAGGCCGGAATGTTCGGCCGGCGGTTCGCCGTCCGGTTTGCACCAGCCACCTTCACCCTCGCCGTGCTCGTCGCGGCCTCGCTCGGGACGGTGATCTGGTGAGTCGTGGAACCCAAGCGGTGGTGCTCGCCTTCCTTGGCGGCGCGATCCTGCGCGCCAGCATCACCGACCTGTACCTGCGCTACGTGAAACAGGGACTGCGACCGTTCCTCATCGCCGCCGGAACGCTGCTGGTCATCACCGCGATCGTGGCACTCCTGCAGGAGCTGCGACATATCAACCGGCCCGAGGCTGGGCCGGAAGACGACGGGCACGGGCACGGCCGCTCGGGTCCGGGCGTCGGATGGTTGCTGCTGTTGCCGGCGCTCGCTCTGCTCTTCGTCGTCCCGCCGGCACTCGGCGCCGACACCGCCGCACGTGCCGGCTCCGCCCTGACCGACAACCGGGAGGTCGCCTACCCGCCCCTGCCGCCCGGCGACCCGGCCGAGCTCACCCTCCTCGACTATGGCTACCGCGCCGTCTATGACCACGGCCGGACCCTGCAGGACCGGCGCATCCAGTTGACCGGCTTCCTCGCCCCCGGGCCGGACGGCCAGCCCATGCTCGTCCGCATCGTGCTGTCCTGCTGCGCCGCCGACGGCATCCCCATCAAGATCGGCCTGCGTGGCCAGGTTCCGCAGGCGCCGGCGAACACCTGGGTACGGGCCACTGGCCGATGGATTCCGCACACCGCCAAGGACCCCGTCAACGACGCCGATGTTCCCTATTTCCAGGTGGAGGACTGGCAACATATGCCCGCACCCGCCGAGCCGTACGAGTAGGACCGGCGATGGTTGCACGGGTGCTGATATGAGCACCTGACAGCTAGACGCACTTATTGGAAATGACTACCGTTCCGCTCATCCAATGAGCAAGGAGCGGTTGTGACCCTATCCATCCGTACGCTCGGCACCGTCCTGGCGATAGCGACGATCGGCGCCGCCGCCGGCTGCGGTGCCAACACCGACACCGGCACCGCGACCGCAGCGAAGAATGGCACTGTCGCGGTGGTCGCCACGACGCCCGAGGTCGCCGATTTCGCGCGCAACGTCGGCGGCAACGCCGTCAGCGTCACCCAGATCATCAAGCCGAACGTCGACCCGCACGACTACGAGCCAACCCCCGCCGACATCCAGGCGATCGGCGCGGCAAAGCTGGTGATCAAGAACGGCGTCGGGCTCGAGGAGTGGCTCGACGGCACCATCTCCGCGGCCGGCTTCAAGGGCACTCTCGTCGACACCTCGCAGGGAGTGGCCCTGCGCAAGGGCGACCCCGGTGACGAGGAGACGAAGGATGGCGATCCGCACATCTGGCACAACCCCCGCAACGCCAAGATCATGGCGGAGAACATCGAGAAGGCGCTCGTCACCGTCGACTCCGGACACGCCGACGCCTACCGCGCCAACTTCCAGGCGTACGCGGCGAAGCTGGACAAGCTCGACGCGGACAACGAGCGCAAGTTCGCCGCCCTGCCGGCGGACGATCGCAAGCTGGTCACCAACCACGATGCGTTCGGTTATTACATCGACCGCTACCAGCTGCGGTTCGTCGGCGCGGTGATCCCTAGCTTGGACACCAGCGCCGAGCTGTCGGCCACCCAGATCAACGACCTGGTGGCGAAGATCAAGGCCACCGGCACCAAGGCCATCTTCAGCGAAAGTTCCCTGCCGCCCAAGGCCGCCGAGGCGATTGCCCGGCAGGCGGGCGTGAAGGTGGTCGGCGGGGAGGACGCCCTTTACGGCGACAGCCTCGGCCCCGAAGGCACCCCCCAGGGCACCTACCTCGGCGCCGAGGAACACAACACCGACACCATCGTGGCAGCCCTCGGTGGCTGAACCCGCCGCGGCGCCGGTAGCCGATTCCGCCCTGCACCTCACGCAGGCCGGCGTCGGCTACCGGCCCCGCGCCGTCCTCACCGACGTGAATCTCACGGTGGAGCCCGGCCAGATCGTCGCCCTCGTCGGTGCCAACGGCGCCGGCAAGTCCACCCTCATCAAGGCCGTCGTCGGGCTCGCCGACATCCTCGCCGGCACGATCACCGTCACCGGACGGCCGGCGCGGCAGGCCCGCGGCGCGGCGGCCTACGTGCCGCAGGTCGACACCCTCGACGCGGACTTCCCCGTCACCGCCGCCGACGTCGTGCTCATGGGCCGCTACCGGCCCAGCCGCTGGCTACGGCAGATCCGCGCGACCGACCGTGCCATCGCCGCGGACGCGCTGGAGCGAGTCGGGCTGGCCGACCGCGCACGGACCCGCTTCGGGCTGCTGTCTGGAGGCCAACGCCAACGGGTCCTGCTCGCTCGCGCCATCGCCGCCCAGGCCCGACTGATGCTGATGGACGAACCCTTCAACGGTCTCGACGTCACCAGCCAGGACGTCATCGTGACGCAACTGCGGGACCTCGCCGCCGCCGGTACCGCCGTGCTGCTCAGCACCCACGACCTGCGCCTGGCCCGCGACCTCGCCGACACCGCCTGCCTCATCCACGGCGGCCGCGCCGTCACCGGCCCCACCGAACGGATCCTCGCCGAGCTTCCCGGCGCTTACGGCTTCGGCAGCCAGGCGGCCGACCTGCACGGCGTGCGGCCCGGTCGGTGACGGCATGAGTGGTCTCGTCGCCCCGTTCAGCGTGCCGTTCATGGGCCGCGCCCTCGCCGAGTTGCTCCTGCTCGCCGTGGTGTGCGGGCCGGTCAGCGTGCTGGTCTTCCTGCGCCGGCTGGCCTTCGTCGCCGACGCGCTGACCCACACCGTCTTCCCCGGCGTGGTCATCGGATTCCTCCTCGCCGGCTGGACCGGCATCGCCGGCGGCGCGCTCGCCGCCGGCCTGCTCACCGCGGTCGCGCTCACCGTGCTCACCCGCTGGGGGCGGCTCAGCGACGACACCACGGTGGCCGTGCTCCTGACCGCCATGTTCTCGCTCGGCGTGGTGCTCGTATCCCGCCAACACTCCTACACCAGCGACCTGACCGCGTTCCTGTTCGGCCGCCTGCTCACCGTCACCCACGCCCAGCTCGCCCAGACCGCCGCGCTGGCCGCGATCGTGCTCACCGGCCTCGCCGTCACCGCCCGGCCGCTGGTCCTTCGAGCCTTCGACCCGATCGCCGCCGCCACCGCTGGGTACCGCCTCACCCTGCTGGATCTCGGGCTCAACGCGGCCGTCGCGCTGGTCGTCGTCGCCGCCGTGCAGGCTGTCGGCACCATCCTGGTGATCGCCCTGCTCATCGTGCCCGCCGCCACCGCGCGCCTGCTGACCGACCGGCTCGCCGCCATGGCCGTGATCGCGACCGCCGTCACCGGCCTCGCCGCCTACCTGGGCCTGCTGGCCAGCTGGACCGCCTCCGTCCGATACGGCGTCCGGCTCACCTCCGCCGCCGCGGTGGTGCTCACCCTCGTGGCCTGCTACCTGCTCGCCCTCCTCGCCGGCCGCCGCCGGCCGCACCCGCCTGCGGCGGTGACCCGATGAGCTGGCTACTGCAAGACACGTTCGGGCGCGCCCTGGTCGAAGCCGTCGCCGTCGGGGTGCTCACCGGCCTGGTCGGTGTGCACGTCGTGCTCCGCCGGCTGTCGTTCTTCACCATGACCATGGCCCACGCCACGTTCCCCGGCGTGGTGGCCGCGTCGATCCTCGGCATCAACATCTACCTCGGCGGCGTGGTCACCGGGCTGCTGACCGCCGCCGCCGTCGCCGCGCTGGCACGTACCCGCGGCCAAGAGGCCACCGCCGCGACCGGAGTGATCCTCTCCGCCGGCTTCGCGCTCGGCGTCGCGCTGGTCGCCACCCAGAACGGTTTCAGTCGGGACCTGTCCGCCTTCCTCGTCGGCTCGATCCTCACCGTCACCACCGAGAACCTGGTCGTGACCGTCGCCCTGCTGGCGGTCACCACGGTCGCGCTCGCCGTCGGCGGCCGGCACCTGCTGTACGTCGGTTTCGATCCCGCTGGCGCCCGCGCCGCCGGGTACCGCGTCCGACTGCTCGACCTCGCTCTCTTGCTGCTGATCGACCTCGTCGTCGTCGCGATCGTGCCCGCCGTCGGCACCATCCTCGCCCTGGCACTGATCGTCGCCCCCGCCGCGGCCGCCCGCGCCTGGACCGACCGTCTCGCCCCCATGACCGCTCTCGCCGCCACGCTCGGTGCCGGCAGCGCCGCCGCGGGGCTGTGGTTCTCCCGGCTCTGGGATGTCGCTGCCGGCGGCAGCATCTCGCTGACCGCCGCCGCCGTCCTGCTCGTGTCGCTGGCGGTGCATCGCCTGCGCGACGAGTTCCGCACGATCTTCCTCACCGCACCGTGACCGCCGAGCCCGCCTCGATCGAGGACATCAGCGAGCTGCTACGCACCATCGCCCACCCGGCGCGCATCCGCATCCTGCAGCAGCTCACCCGAGCCGACGCGTGCGTCACCGAACTCTCGGGCGCACTGCAGCTACCCGCCCCGCACGTATCGCACCAGCTTCGGCACCTGCGCCACGCCCGCCTCGTACGCCGCTACCGTCAGCAGGGCCGGATGCAATACGCGCTCACCAGCGTCCCCGCCGTCTCTCTAGTCCTGGACGTGCTCAAGCACTGTAGATGAGCGTGCCGGGCGTCTACGGGCCCGACGCGGATGATCTGTCGACGGGGCGTGGCTCGTGGCCCCGCCGGGCGAGGAGCCACGCCCCGTCGGGTTGTCCCACCGGACGTGCCTCGACCATGCCGAGTCCCCCGTCGGGGCTATCGGCGCCTCCATCCGCGCGTTCCGGTCGAGGAGCTCCGCTGCGGCGGCCTGTCACGGTTTGCCGGCCCGGGACGTTACTCACCACTCCCCCTGCTGGCCGCTACGCTTCGGATCGTCTGCAGCCGCGAAGGACGAGCGCCCGCGCCGATACCGGCACGGGCGTTCACAAGGGCCGGCGACAGCACCGCGGCGGTCGAGACTGCCGCCGGCGCAAACACCACTCCGGCGGCCCTGCTCCCAGTCGCTGAAATCGGTCTGTGTCTTGCGGCCTACGGCCTGGTCATTCCCCTTCTTACACCCGCATCTGTCGGGGGCGTCGACGTCGTCGATCCGGATTCCGGCGCGGTGGGTGGCGTCGTCACCAGGACGCCTTGCGGATCCCCGGCAGCTCGCCCCGCAACGCCATCTCCCGGAACCGCACCCGTGACAATCCAAAGCGGGTCAGCACACCTCGCGGTCGGCCGTCGATGACGTCCCGGCTGCGCAGCCGAACCGGGCTGGAGTCGCGGGGCAGCTGCGCCAGGTGGCGGACTGCGTCGTCCCGCACCGCCGGGTCGGTGTCCGGGTGGGCGATGGTCTGCTTCAGCTCGGCGCGGCGCTGCGCGTGGCGAGTGACCAGGTCGGCGCGGCGGGCCTGTCGGTTGGCGAGGCACTTGCGGGCCATGTCAGCGCGCCTCCCGGAACTCGACGTGCCGACGGACGACCGGGTCGTACTTGCGCAGCACCAGCCGGTCGGGGTCGTTGCGGCGGTTCTTGCGCGTGACGTACGTGTAGCCGGTGCCGGCGGTGCTGCGCAGCCGGACGATCGGGCGGACGTCGGTCTGCCTGGCCATCAGATCGTCACCCCTCGGGAGCGCAGCTCAGCGACGACCTTTTCGATGCCCTTGCGGTCCACGGTCTTCAGCGCCTTGGCGGTCAGCGTCAGGCGAACCCAGCGCCGCTCCGAGGGCAGCCAGTAGCGGTGCTTCTGCAGGTTGGGGTTCCACCGGCGGCGGGTGCGCCGGTGGGAGTGGGACACGGCGTTGCCGAAGCTCGGCTTCGCACCGGTGACATCACAGTGACGGGACACAAGTACTCCTTCTGAAACGGTCCGCAGTAGCGATAATCGTTTTCATTTTTACCGTGGCCGCTCGTGCGACCTCCACCCGGGGTCCCGAACGACCTAGACCGGCGCCGACGAGCCGAGCGATACCTCGACGCCACGTGCAGATCACCGACAGCCAGGAGCGTCGCCGGGCCGCCCTGGCGCTTTCCTGCGAGAAGACCTCGGCTGTCACTCGCCGTCGACCACGTGTCTATAATGGCAATCGTTTTCAACTAAGTCGAGAGGACTGTGATGTCGACGTCCCCGCTCGCACCGGCCAACGCCGGAGTTCCGGCGTCCGACGCCCGACCGTCGTTGACCGTGCTCAGTGGCTTCTGGCCGTCCGCCACGTACGCCGTAGCCCGCAGCCTGCTCGCCGCGGACCCATCGTTGCTGCTGATCCGGCATGACCTCGCCGGCCTCAACAGTGGCACCGTGCACCGGATCGTGCGCGACAGCGAGGGGATACTCGAGGACGAGCGCATCACGCTCGCGCACGGCTGTGTCTCCTGCACACTGCGCGAGGACGTACTGCCGACCCTCGCCCGGCTGGCGCGCACCCACCCGCACCGCGACCTAGTGCTAATGCTGCCGGAGGTGGTCGAGCCGGAAGCCGTTGCCGCCGTCTGCGCGCACTGCCTCGTCGACGGCGCGCCGATCACCGACCTCCTACACGTCGACTCGTACGTCACCGTCGTCGACGCCGAGCACCTGCTCGACGGACTGGCCAGCACCGACGACCTCAAAACCCTCGGCATCCACGCCGCCGACAACGACAACCGCGGGCTCGCCGACGTCATCGTCCGCCAGATCGAATACGCCGACACCCTCGTCTTGTGGGGACAGTCCCGCGACGGCGCGTACGACACCAGTCGGCTGTCGATGCTGCTGGAACGCATGGTGCCATGGGCAACACAGGTGCAGGTCGACGGTGACGTCATCGACGCCGCCGCGCTGACCCGCCAGCTACGCGGTACCCGCCGGCACCGCCCCGAGACCCCCGGCGTCCTGACCCGCGGGTTGGAGGGCTACAACCTCGGCCTGCACGAGCCGCACCCCGACTGCGGAGTGGTGTCCGTGGTATTCCGCGCCCGCCGCCCCTTCCATCCACGACGGCTGCACGACGTCCTCGAGGAGGTCAACGCCGAGGTGATCCGGTCCCGGGGGCACCTTTGGCTAGCCAGCCAACCGGACACCGTCATTGCCTGGGACTTCGCCGGCGGCGGCCTCAGCCTCGGCTCCCTCGGCCGCTGGCTGGCCGCCCTCGCCGACCCGCACTGGGACGAGGTGTCCGACCACCGCCGACTCGCCGCCGCCCTCGACTGGGACCCCTACTACGGCGACCGGCACCAGCACCTTGTCTTCATCGGCCTCGACCTCGACCCCGCCGACCTGCACCGCACCCTCACCAACTGCCTACTCACCGACGCCGAACTCGCCGACGGCGAAGCCACCTGGCGCAGCTACGACGACCCGCTCAACGGCTGCTTCCCGCTCGCCGACCTCGACCCGACCGGCACCGAAGGAGAACCCGCATGAAGCCCGACATCCACCCCAGCTACAAGCCCGTCGTCTACCGCGACCGCGCCGCCGACTTCGCCTTCCTCACCCGCTCCACGGCCACCAGCGACCAGACGATCGAGTGGACCGATGGCAACATCTACCCCGTCATCGACGTGCAGATCTCCTCCGCCAGCCACCCCTTCTGGACGGGCAAGCAGCGCCTACTCGACACCGAGGGCCGGGTGGAGAAGTTCCGCGCCAAGTACGCCCGCCGCGGTCCGCAGCAGTCGCGATGAGCACAGCGGGCATCGACGGGGCAGCAGGCGCCCCGCCCCGTCGGTGCCGCCGCAGGCGACCGGGCCTCGTACTGGGCCGCCGCCCGCGAGCTGGTCGCGCCCCGGCGACCGGCTCACGGGGCGACGTTGGCTGCTGATCCCTGGGACGTTGGATTCAGAGAAGCCGCCTGGAAGTGCGCCTGCATGCCGTGCGGGACGCAGTGGTGCTCATGGTCTGTCCTCGGGTCGGCGGAACGCCAACAGGGCGTGCTCCGACCACCGGTGGAGCATCGTGCGGCCGGGCTGGCGGTGGTGCATCATGGCTTCCCAGTCACGCCGCCATCGGGCTACGTCGTCTGGGGTGAGGTTGGTCGGCATCGTCAAACCGGAGCCGGGACCGGATCCGGGTGGTCGTGGTCGTGCAAATCGCCGAGGTCCCATTTGGGAGAACGGGTCGGGCAGGGTTCGTCAGGCGTCCTCCCCGGCGGTGATCTCCCTGTCGGTCAGCAGGCAGGCGCCCAGTGCGTTCCGCAGGCCTTTGCTGTCCAGGCCCACTCCGATGAGCACCAGTTCCTGCTGCCGGTCGCCGAAGACTGGGTGCCAGCGGGACTCCAGCTCGGTCCGCTCGTCGGGGTCGTCTGGCCATTCCCCGGACACCGCGACCGGTACGGCGACCGAATCACACCGTCCCGACGGGCCCGCCTGGGACCACAGGGCCTGCACGTCCGGGCAGCTGGCCAGCCACAGGAACCCCTTGGAGCGCACCACGCCGAAGGCGTCCAGGCCGCCGGCCAGCAGGTCCCACAGCCGCTGCGGGTGGAACGGCCGGTGGTCGCGGAACACGATGCTGGAGATGCCGTACTCCTCGGTTGCGCCCGGCGGTGGCGGCTATTCGATCTCGAATCTTCCGCTTCGATACGGCCAGGGCAGGTCTCCTTCACTGGTCGAGGTTTGACAACACCCGCAAACGATAACGGTCTTCGTTTAGGTTCTCGCCAGCGGACCTGGGTTCCGGGGATTACCTGGACGTCAGCGCGCCGGCGCGCGTCCCGCAGTACGAGATGACGCAGGCGCGACGGGGTCGAGCAGCCGCTGGAGGCGTCAGCGCGAGCGCCGGCCGCCTATGCACCTGGCGTCGACGTCGGGCCACTCAGTAAGGCGCTCATCGGATGCTCCGGCCATCGCCGCGAGGCCTCCGCGTAACCGCAGCGACGACTCGCCGGAGAGGCGGGCGCCGCCAGACCAGGAACACGTTGGCCTTCCGGCAATCGTCAGGGCAACTTGCATCCGGCCATCGACTTGACAACGGTTTTCATTTGCTGGGAGGCTGCGGCTGGCGATGGTGTCCCATCCCTCGCCCGGGTGGCGCCGTCGCGGCGGTGTCCGAACTCGGCGGACCTGACGGGGCTCCTGGTTCGCCGCCATGACCTGTCCCACTCGTGCCACATCTCGACCTGAAACGGACCTGCGGCCTCTCCTATGCGTTCACTCCTTACTGTCCCCGCCCTGGTCCTGCTCGGCATCGCCCCGCCGGCAGCCGTACCGGGACCGGTGCCCACCCCACCACCCGGTGGCGGCGCTCCTGCCGCTGCCGAATCGGCGGCCGTCACCTGGGGAGTCAGCCCGTCGAGCCCGAAGGGGCCTAACGGACGTGCGAGGTTCGCGTACAAGCTTGATCCCGGCGCCAGGTTGACCGACTACGTCGCCGTCACGAACCACTCCGCGCGCCCCGTCACCCTGCGCGTCTACGCCAGCGACGCCGTCACCACACCGCAGGGTGGCTTCGACCTGTTACCCGCGGCGCAGCAACCGGTCGACGTGGGTTCCTGGGTCAGTCTCACCGCCCGGACACTGACCATCCCGTCGAGCTCCCGAGTGGACCTGCCGTTCACCGTGACCGTGCCGAGCAACGCCACCCCGGGTGATCACGCGGGCGGTATCGTGGCCTCTCTCACCAGCACGACCACCGACGCCCGGGGCAACCAGGTGGCGGTCGACCACCGCGTCGGCACCCGCATCTACCTGCGGGTCACCGGCGAACTCCGGCCGGCACTGGCCCTGGAAGACGTGCGGGTCCACCACCGCGGTTCACTCCACCCGTTCGCCGGCGGCGAGGTCACCGCCACGGCCACCGTTCGCAACACCGGCAACATCCGGCTCGCCGGTCGGACAACGGCACGCGCCGCCGGACCGCTGGGCCTGAACGCCGGGGCTGCCTCCGGCGAGGCTCTGCCGGAGATCCTGCCCGGACACGCGGTGCGGGCCACCATACGGCTCTCCCGGGTCCCGCCACTGTTCCAGCTGACCGTCACCACCGCGGTCACACCGACAGCTGCGGACGGTCAAGCGCTCGACCCGCCTCCGGGCACCGCGTCCCACGCCGTGACCGTCTGGGCGGTGCCATGGCCCCAGCTGCTGCTACTGGTCCTGGTCGCCGGTGCGATCTGCGCCTTCGTGACGATCCGTCGCCGCCGGCGGCGGCGGGCAGCCCGGGACCTGGAACAAGCCCTCGCCGCCGCTCGCGAGCAGGGTCGCGCCGAGGCAGCCACGACAACAGCGTCATCGACCGCACCGCCCCGAGACGCCACCGCCACCGGCGCCTGGCCGCACGGAAACGGGCAGAGTCCCGGCGGCGCACCACCAGCGCCCACCTCCACCCGCGGGAGCAAGGCGTGACCAAGCCCGCCCGCGCGACCCGGGTGGCCGCAATGCCAACAGCCGACGATTCGAGGTAGGGAGAATGATGAGAACGGCACGTGTGCGCGCCGGTGCGGCCGGGTTCGCCCTGGCCGTACTGGCGCTGACCGCCGGTGCTGTACCGGCCGGCGCCACCCCAGTGTCGGTCGACGCCGCCGGGGCGGATCTGGTGTCCCTGTCTATTGACGACGGCGCGCTGCGGCTGCGCGTCCGCGACGCCGCCCAGGTGGCCCGACAGTCAGCCGGGCACGACCCGGCCGACGTAACGCTCGGCCCGGATGGCGGGGTAGCCGTGCGGGTACCCCAGAACGCCGCGTTCCGGTTCCTCGGCGCCCCAGGCAAGGAGGTCTGGTCACTCACTGCCGGGGATATCGGCCTACCCACGCTCGACACCACCGGGGTGAGGCGGGACGCGGTCCGCGGGGACGCGGTGACCCTGTCCCTGACCTCGACGCAGGGGCCCGGGAACTTCACCGCCTACACCCTGTCCAGCCTGGGCACACCGAAACCGCTGCTCAGCACGAACGCGCGGCACGTCGCGCTGCCGGCCGCGACCCGCACTCCAGTGGTGTGGGCTTTCGACGCCGCCGGGGACTATCGGCTGATCCTCGAAGCGTCGACGACGTTGGCGACGGGGCGGTTCGTCACCACCGAGGCGACCTACCGAGTCACGGTCCCGCCCATCCAGCCGGGGCCAGCGGCACCGCCACCCGCCCCAGCCGCTCCGGTCGAAGCGCCTTCCCCGCCGCAGGCGCTCGCCAAGAAGATCACCGGCAGCCCCCAGGCCGCACCGGCGGCGACGTCGGCGACCTCGCCACCTGCGCCCAGGAATACTGCCGAGGTCAGGTCCGCGGCCGCCGGCGCACGCCGGGTGATCTCCGACGGGCACGTCGACATGGGGCCACAGCTGTCCGGCGGTGACTTGCGGATCCGCGTCCGGGACGACATCGCCACCCCACCCGTGTGGCGAGAACTCGCCGACGTGGTCCTGCACGTCAAGGACAACGCCAAAACAACGGTGCCGGCCGGGGCGGACTTCCTCGGCAAGCGGGGAGAGACGATCTGGTTGCTGCCGCAGGCGCAGCAGGCCGGGATTGTCTGGCCCGGCTGGAACACCCAGCACGAGTCGGTCGTCACCGGCACCCGGGGCAACGTGACCTGGACCCTCACCGGCGTGGACGGTCCGGGGCGCTTCACGCTCTTCCTGACCGGATCGTTCGGCAACGCCGACGTCCTGTTCGACTCGGCCAAGAGCCTCCCGCAGCGGCTGGCCATCCCGCCGAACACGCACGCCCACGGCAACTGGGCCTTCAGCAAACCCGGCCTGTATCGGCTGGATGTCCAGATGAGCGCCGCCACTACCGCCGGCCGGGCGGTCACCGACAGCAGGACGCTGACCATCGCGGTGGGTGACAGCACCGACCCGAGCTCCGGCTTCGGCGGCGGATCCGGCACCGGCGGGGACGGCCACTCCGGGGGTGACGGCGATTCCGGTGGCGCCGGCCGGTTGCCTCGTACCGGAGAGTCCTGGGTCATTCCAGTCGGGGCCGGCGGGCTCCTGCTCGTGCTGGCGGGGGCGCTGCTGCGGTTCGCCGGTCGTCGTCGCGGCCGGGCGGCGGCTCCCGCCGCCAACGCCCGGTAGGCGTGCGGAGGAGGACGCAGGTGTCTGTTGTCGGTTCGGGAACTTCCCGTGCCTGGCCCCACCGGACCGGCCCTTGGGGGCGGGCACTGGTGTTGCCGCTGCTGATCGCCCCATTGACCGCCGGCTGCCGCTCCGAGGTGGCGTTGAGCGCGCACGACGAGCGGGTCCAGGTCGTCACGACCACCGGGATCCTGCGGGACCTGGCGAGCCGGGTCGGCGGTGATCGGGTACGAGTCAGTTCGCTGGTACCGGACGGCGCCGATCCGCACAGCTACGAGCCGTCGCTACGGGACGTGCGCAACGTCGTCTACGCCGACGTCGCGTTCAGCAACTACCTACTGCTGGAGGAACAGGCCGTCATCAAGGCGCTGGACGCGAACCTGCGCGACGGCGTACCGAACATCTCGCTGGCCGAGGGAGCGGTGAAGTACGCGGCGGAGATCATCCCGCTGGTCGAGGACGTGTCACTGGACACCATCTGGCTGGGCATGCGGGTCCGCGGCACCGGCGCGGCGCAGGGCGCGAACCGCTCCTCCGACGTCCTGCTCAGCGCCACCGCCGCGCAGGGTCCGGGCAGCATGGTCGCCTACCTGACCGAGTCGTTCGGCAATCCGTCGTTCTACGTCGACTCCGCCGACGGGTTCGACCCCGCCAACGGCTACCGGGACGACACCGCCCGCCTGCCACCGGACGCGCACACCCACATGAGCTGGGCGTTCACCAAGCCGGGGGTCTATCGACTGACGATGCGGGCACAACTCGCGGTCACCCCGCAGGCGGCGCCCATCCCGCTCGGTGCGCAGACGTTCACCTTCGCCGTGGGAGTGGATCCGTACTCGGTACCGGGCATGGCGGGCGCGGCGGTGTTGAACTCCGGACACGCCGACCTCACCGCGGACATCGACCAGGGGCGGCTGTACCTGTTCGCCGATCCGGAGGGCAGCGGCGAGGCGAACCAGCGGGTGTACGACCCGGCCCGCACGGTGATCGAGGTGCAGAACAAGGCGCTGCTGGAGGTGCCCGGTGATCGCAGGTTCCGGTTCCTCGGCCGGCCCGGCACGCAGGTCTACCAGTTGCCGCAGGCCGTTCTCGGCAAGCACGTGCACGGCGAGATCGACCCGCACCTGTGGCAGAACGTCCGCAATGCGATCTCCTACGTAGAGTTGATCCGCGACACGCTGATCGGGGTGGACCCGCGAGGCGCGGCGACGTACCGGTCCAACGCCGCCGCCTACATCGGGGAACTCGAACGGCTGGACAGCTACGTCCGCGACACCATCGCCCAGATCCCGCCGTCGCGGCGGCACCTGGTCACCACGCACGACGCGTTCGGCTACCTGGGCCAGGCATACGGCATCCAGATCTCCGGCTTCGTCACCGCGAACCCGGCCACCGAGCCGAGCCTCGCCGACCGGCGCCGGCTCACCGAGACGATCCGCAACCTCGCGATCTCCGCCGTGTTCCTGGAACCGAACCTGGCGGCCCGTTCCACCACGCTGACCGAGGTGGCCCGGGAAGAGCGGCTGCGGGTCTGCCCCATCTACGGCGACACCTTCGACGGCAAAGTCACCAACTACACGGACATGATGCGGTTCAACGCCCAGTCACTGCGCGATTGCCTGACCGGCGCGGCCCAAGGGAGGAACAAGTGACAGCAGGACGCGCGCGTCGGCGCGCGGTGCGAGCGACGACGGCAGTCAGCCGGTGGGTGGCCGTGACCGTGGTCGCGCTGGTGGTGACGCAGACGCCCGCGGTGGCCGGGCAGCCGGCGCCGGGGCCGAGTCAGTCGATCGCGGCGGACCAGCCCATCGCCACCGGCCGGACCGTGCTCAGCGCCGGGCACGTGGACCTCGGACCCCGCTACGTCGACGGCCGGTGGACGCTGCTCGTCCACGACGGCACCAAGGCGCAGCCGGTGTGGCGCAGCCCCGACGAAACCGTGTTACGGGTCTCCGACGCCGCACTGCAGCCCGTCCCCGACGATCCGGCGTACGCCTTCCTCGGCATCGACGCGGGCAAACGGGTCCACGTGGTGCCGCAGGTCCAGAACCAGGACGTGGTCTGGATCGGCTGGAACACCCAGGACCCACAGGTGATGCAGACCATCGACCGCGGTGCCACGCTGAACCTGCTCGGCGTACGCGGGCCGGGCACGCTGACGACGTTCCTCCAGTCCGGCAACTTCGCCGCCCCGCAGGTGCTGTGGCGCTCCGCGCAGCCGTCAGCCCAGCCGTTCTGGGTCGAGGTCAACACCCACACCCACGCCAACTGGGTCTTCTCCGAACCCGGCGTGTACCTGGTCACCGTACAAGTGTCGGCCGACCTGATCAGCGGCGAAAAGGTCTCCGCCACCCGGACGCTGCGCTTCGCGGTCGGCGAGGCGACCAGTCCCGACGCAGCCTTCGCGGCCAGCGCAGACGCGGGCCCGACGCTGGTCGGCGAGGCGGCGTCCGGCGCGGACCGGAAGCCCGACGGCGGCTCCCCTGCGCCGGTTGTCGTCGCGCTGGCCGCCACCGGGGTCCTGCTCGCTGCCGGTCTGGTCGTGGTCCTGCTGCGCGGGCGCGGCGCGAAGCGCCGGGCCGAACGGGAGCGCAGCACGTCACCGTCGGGTGGTCAGCCGTGAGAGCGCTGGACATCGAAGACCTGGACGTGGACCTCGGCGGCCGGCCGGTACTGCGCGACGTGCGGCTGCGCCTCGACCGCGGGGAACTGGTGGGGCTGCTCGGCCCCAACGGCGCCGGGAAGACCACTCTGCTGCGCGCCATCCTGGCGCTGATCCGCACCAGGGGCGGCCGGGTGCTGGTCGAGGGCAAGCCTTCCCGGCCCGGCCGGTCGGCGATCGGCTACGTCCCCCAGCGCCACGAGTTCACCTGGGACTTCCCCATCTCCGTCGAGCAGACGGTGCTCAGTGGCCGGACCGGTCGGATCGGCCTGCTCCGCCGCCCCGGCGTGGCCGACTGGCGGGCGGTGGGCGACGCGCTGGACCGGGTGCAGTTGTCCGAGCTGCGCGGCCGCCCCGTCGCGGAACTCTCCGGCGGGCAACGCCAGCGCGTCTTGGTCGCTCGCGCCCTCGCGTTGGCACCGAGCATCCTGCTGCTCGACGAGCCGTTCACCGGCTTGGATATGCCCACCCAGGAACTGCTGAGCGACCTGTTCGCCAGCCTCGCCCAAGAGGGCCGCGCGGTGCTGATGACCACCCACGACCTGGTCGCGGCGATGGAATCCTGCACCCGGCTGGTCCTGCTCAACGGCCAGGTCATCGCCGACGGGCGCCCCGAGGACCTGCAGGACGCCGAGGTGTGGATGCGCACCTTCGGTGTCCGTGAGACCTCCCCGCTCCTCAAGCTCGTGAAGGTGGCCTAGTGTCCATCACCGATTTCGTCACCGACCTGCTCAACCCCGACCTCGCGTTCCTGCCCAAGGCACTGGCGATCGCGGTCATGTCCAGCATCGTGTGCGGCGTGGTCGGCTGTTACGTCGTCCTGCGGGGAATGGCGTTCATCGGCGACGCCGTGGCGCACGCGGTCTTCCCCGGCCTCGCCGTCGCCTTCGTCCTCCAGGGCAGCCTGGTGCTCGGCGGCGCCGTCGCCGGGGTCGCGACCGCCCTGCTGATCGCGATCTTCTCGCAGAACCGGCGGGTCAAGGAGGACTCCGTGATCGGCGTCTTCCTGGTCGCCGCGTTCGCCCTGGGCATCGTGATCATCTCGCAGGCGCCTGGCTACTCCGGCTCGCTGCAACAGTTCCTGTTCGGCTCGATCACCGGTATCCCGGACCGGGACCTCTACCTGGTGGGCGTCTCCGGCCTGGTCATCCTCAGCCTGGTGTTCGCGCTGCACAAGGAGTTCGTCGCGGTGTGCCTGGACCGGGAGATGGCTCGCTCGATGGGCCTGCCGGTGTTCTGGCTCGACATCGTGCTCTACGTGCTGGTGACCCTGGCCGTGGTGATCTCGCTGCAGACCATCGGCAACATCCTCGTGCTGGCCCTGCTGATCACCCCCGCTGCGGCCGCCCGGCTGCTCACCGACCGGCTCGGCGTGATGATGCTGCTCGCCCCGGCGATCGGCGGCACGTCCGCACTGGTCGGGCTGTACCTGTCGTGGAGCTACGACACACCGGTCGGCGGCACGATCGTCCTGGTCGCCACCGCCGTCTTCCTCGCCGCGTGGCTGCTCGCGCCACGGCACGGCCTGCTCGTCAGACGCTGGCGACGCCCGGCCCGGCACGAGCCCTCCGCGGACACGCGACCGAATGACGAAACGGGCGTCGCCGCCGCGCGGGGCGCGACTGCAGCCGTCTCGTAACCGGATGGCTGCTCGCGGCCGATGGATGGACGGCACTGAGCGCAGCCGGTTCAGTTCGCCGGGTTCCCCGCGTTGCCCGCCGGCACAGGAACGGTCCCGGGGTCCGAGGCGGGCCGCGGCCATGCGCCGCGGCGCGGAAGCCGGAACCCGTTGAGGGCCACGAGAATGGTGGACTGGACCCCCTCGTGCCCGGCAACGGCGGGAGGTGGCCGAGGACTAATGCCCCGGTCGTGAGCACGATGACGAACGTGGCGACATCTGGGTAGCACATCAGCGTTCGGCGGGCACGCCGAAGGCAAATCGGACGGTGGTGGTCAGGAGCAGGTCGACCGCCCGGGTCAGGACCAGCATCGCGTCGGCGAGCGCCGCGGGAAGCCGGTCTCCCGGGATGCGTTCCAGCAACGCGCGGGCACCGTGCGACCAGACCCAGGTCAGCCAATGGTCAACGTCGCGGACCTCGGAGTAGCCGGCGGCGCCCAGCAGCGTCGCGGTCGACTCCGGGGTCGCATACAGGTGCTCCTTGCCGGTTGTCGCCGGCTGACGTTGCCCCTCTGGCAGGTGCTGCGCCAGCGTGCGCAGGGTCTCGGTGAACAGTGGGTCGTGGGCGGCGAAGGTGGTGAATCTGAGCCGTCCGTCGGGCGGGAGCAGGCGCCGGTCGCGCGCAGCGCGTCAACGGGCGCGGGAAGCAGGAACACCACGACGCCGGCGAGCACCACGTCGAAGGCGGCCTCGGGCAGCGGTGGGTCCTCGGCGTCGGCGACGCGACCCGTGGGTGGGTGTGGCCGGTCGCCGCCGCGTCGGCTCGGGTCAGCTCGACCATCGCCGGAGCCAGGTCTATGCCCACGACGTTGCCGGTGGGCCCAACGGCCGGCCGGGAGGAGGACTGCGCCGCGTTCGCAGCCGACGTCGAGTAGCCGCTGCCCGGGACGCAGCTCAGCGCGGCGCACCCGCTCACGTCCCATCGGATCGAAGAACTCCACGCCGACGTGGTCGTTAGGTCGCGGCGCTGCGGTCGCACACTCCGGCCAGGATCGCCTTGATCCGCATCGCGTCCGTCACGCTTGTGCTGTCGCCCACGTCAGGCCTCCCTCACTGCGGTCAGGTGTGCGGGGTGGCGACCACGACGTCCAGTTCCCGCAGCCTGGCGGCGAATCCGGCGGCGGTCAGCTCGTCGAGCACCTGCGCCGGTGTGATGACGTGCCATGGGTAGTCCGCGACCAGCTCGCGTTCGACCGCACCGCCGGGGTCGAGGATGCGGTACCGCATCGTCCATGTGACGGTGTTCTCGCCGCTGGGGCGGGCAGCGCCGCTGCCCTCGTAGATGTGCCGGCCGATCTGGACCGATGCGAAGGTGGTTTGCGGCACGGTGGTCACCTCGGCGGGTGGTTGCAGGTTCACGATCAGCGGCGCGGACGGCGCCAGCCGCGCCCGTAGGTCGTTCCAGAACACGCGGCGTCGCTGTGGGCTCAGATGACCGAGCATGTTGATCGCCAGTACTCCGCCCAGGCGGGATGGTAGCCGCACGTCCTCGACACCGGCGGCGACGACTGTCACCCGCCGCCGCAGCGCCTCGTCACCGGCCACCCGGGCCAGCAGTACCGCACGCAGGATCGGCGACGGTTCCACCGCGATGATGTCGACGTCTGGCACCGCTTCCGCGACGAGGAGGGTGCCCAGCCCGGTCCCGGCGCCCACATCGACGATCGGCTCCTGGCCTGGTGCGGCGTGACGCATCGCCTCCACGACCGCAGGGCGCAGCGCCTGCCAGGCGTCCCGGCTGAACACGTCGAGGAATTCACCGGATTGCGTGTACGGATCGGCTGTCATCGGCTTCTCGCCCTCTTGCGTCGAGCAGACAGGTTCCGGGAGGGCTCAGGTCCGGTCCGCCGGATGAGGAGGGCAGGAACGGGGTGGGGCCGCGCCGGGAGGTCGTCTCGGCAGCCGTGGCGTGCCACGGCTGCCGGGACTATGGAACGGGCCTCAGATAGCGGTCAGGGTCAACGTCGCGGTGTACTGCCCCGCCACGGTGTCCGTCGGCATTTCCAGCCGCAGCCCGGCACCGAGCCGGGCGGTGCCGCGTCCGTCGCCGGCCGACGCGGAGCCGAGTACGCTGCTCGCGGCCAGACCGTTGCCGGACGCGAAGCCCGGTGCCACCGCCGGACCCGCCACGACGCCCTGGCCGTCCGCCTGGGCCAGCACCCTGGGCGTCCAGCCGAGGTACCTGCCGCCCGCTCGAGCAGCTCCGGCGGTGAAGTCACTCAACTGGCCGGCGACGTTCCACCCGGGCGCACCCGGTCGGGTATCGGTCACCGTGACCGGACGCAGGTCACCGTTGCTCTGCCACCGGTCACCTGTCGTGGACAACCCGGCAACCGGCAGCGTCACCGTCCGGTCGTCGGGGTTCACGCTGACCACCAACGCTCCCTGCGCCCCGTCGATGGTGACCGTGATCGTCTGGGACGACGCCGGCGTTCCGGCGTTCTCGACGGTCAAGGCCACCGGGCCGCTCTCCGCCACCGGGACCTCACCGTCGCCGTAGAGCCGGACGAGGTACTGGCAGTTGTCCAGCTGTGTGGTGGCGGTGAACGAGTACGCGGCAGAGGTCTCGCCCGGCACGGCGGTGAACTCCTGCGCTCCCGGGCACTTGCTGAACCATCGGTACTGGTTCAGGTCGGTGGCCGGAGTCTGGACAGCGGTCAGCGTCACGGTCGCCCCGGGAGCGTACGCCGACTGGAGGCCCTGGATCGACAGCTGGACCTGCGGGTTGGGATCCGGCAGGTCGCCCACCACGAACTGGTACGCCACCGGACCGGTCGACACCTGCCGCCCGTCCGTGAGCGTGGCGTCCGCCCGGAAGGTCAACGTGTAGCTTCCCAGCGCCCCGAACACCCAGTTGGCGTGTGCGTGCGTGCCGACCGGCACGTCGATCGCGTCCGGTAGTCCGTCGTCGCTGCGGAACCTTATCAGCGGCTGGCCGACCGGGTCGGTCATGAACACCGAGACCCGGCCCGGCCCGGAGACGTCCAACAGACTCAGGCTGATCTTCTCAGCCCGGAACACCCCGGACGGCAGCCTGGTGGTGTTCCACCCCGGCCACAACAGGTTCGGGTCCTGTGTCATCGGCAGCAGCCACACCGTCGAGCCGGCGGGCCCGAGGAACGCGTACTCCGGCAGGTCCGGCACCTCGACTGCGGCCTGCGGCAGGGCCTGGAACGTCACGTCCCGCGGATCCCGGGTGACCGACGGCTGCACGGTGTCGTCGTGCACCTTCAACCCCAGCTGGCCGTCCTTGTAGTGCACATCGACGGCGTCGACGTGGCCTGCGGACAGCACCACGCTCTCCTGGGCCGAAGCCGGGCCAGCGGCAGTCGTCACCAGGCTGCTCACGAGTGCGATGAGCGTCCCAGCGGTAGCGGCAAGCCGCCTCGGTCTTCTCGTCCTCATCCCCCTCCCTCCAAGTCATCTAAAATGAAAACCGATTCCAGATTCGCGAGGAAGCTAGCACGTCCCCACTGCCATGTCGAGACGCCTGGGCCGGCGGCATGCAACCAGGACCTTCCACATAGCCCGACCTCCGCCAGGGCGTCCGCGCCCGCCCCCGTGTCGGCGATCAGATGACGTCATTGACAGTCGCATGAAAATGGATATCGTTTCCAACTGCCGCGACGGGGTGTCGCGGATGAGGAGGAGTTGCATGCGAGCCAGAATGTCCGCACTGACCGCCGTCACCGCGGCGATGACCGCCGGCCTACTGACCTGGGCCGCACCCGCCCAGGCCAGTACCGTGGTGCTGTCCCAAGGGCACGTCGACGCGGTTGACGTCGCCTTCGACAACGGCGCGCTCGAGATCTCGGTCCACGACGAGACCGTCGACCCGGACGTAGAACGCGACCCGGCCGACGTGCTGTTCGTCGTCAAGCCCGAGGCGGCCGTGACCGTGCCGGACGACCCGAGGTACGCATTCCTCGGCACCCCCGGCGCCACCGTCCACATCCTTCCCGAGGTCCAGGACGAGAACCTGTTGTGGCCCGGCCTTGCCACCGAGGAACTGGCGGCGGGCGTCTTCAGCGGCGACACCGTCAAGATCAGGTTCACCCGCGCGCTCGGGCCGGACGGGGTCAGCCTGTTCACCACCGACCCGGTCGGCGCGCCGAACGTGCTCGTCGACAGCGAGGACGGCCTGCCCGACTCGATCACCAGACCGGTGGGCACCCACATGCACGCCAACTGGGCGTTCGAGAAGGCCGGCACCTACCGCATCAAGGTCGAAGCGACCGGGATCCTCGCCGCCACTGGTGAACGGGTGACCTCGGCACCGGTGTGGCTCACCTTTCAGGTCCAGTGCTGACCCGCAACTCCAACCCGACTTCCGCAGGATAGAACGGAGAGTTCAACCATGAGGCTCACCAAGCGGCTACTGGCGGTCATCGTCGCCGTCACCGCCGCCGTCACCGGACTGGCCGCCGCGCCGGCGTCCGCCGCCACTATCGAAACCGGCCACGTCGACGTCCTCGACATCGACTACGCCAACGGGGCGCTTACCCTCGACATCAGGACGTACAACCCCGCCAACGACGACCTGTCCCCCGTGGGCACGACCCTGCGGCTGCCGTCGAGCTCCGCCATCACGGTGCCCACCGGATCCGCCTGGAACTGCCTCGGCGCGGCCGGCTCCACCGTGTACGTCGCCCCGCAAGCCGAAAACGCCAACCTGCTGTGGGCGGGTTGGAACACCCAGGACGTGCCGGCGGACCAGGGACCGATCAAGATGGAACTGGTCAGCGTGTCCGCCCCCGCCGGCGGCCGATTCACCCTCTACACCACCAACGCCTTCGGCACCCCCACCTACCGGCTCAACTCCAACACCGCCGCCGGCTGCCCGATCTCCGTCTGGCCGGGCAACATCAGCGCCGGCACGCACGCCCACGGCAACTGGGCGTTCTCGGCACTGGGCATCTACACCCTGACGTTCAAGGCCACTACGCAAGGCGGCTCCGGAGTCGCCAGCCCCACCGTCAGCTACACCGTTCAGGTCGGCTAGCACCCGTACCCACGGCCCCCGACCCGTCCACCACTGGGGCGGTCGGGGGCCGTGAGGCGGGTCGTGGGCGACGGGCCCGGCGGGTGATATCTGGATAAGCACCCGCCTGTCCGCCCTGCCTGACGGACTCACCCTCGTCAGCCAGGGCGCCAAGGTGTTTCCGGTGATCCGGCGGGCCCTACTCGTACGGATCCTTGGGTGGTGCGATCTTCTGCCAGGTGTCCAATCGGATGTACGGGATGTCGGACCCGTTGACCGGGTCGATGGCAGTCTCCGGAATCCACTGCCCAGTCGCCTGTACCCAGGTATCCGTGGACACGCGGGGCACGTCGCCGCGCAGCCCGATCTTGACGGGTATGCCGTCGGCAGCGCAGCAGGACAGGATGATGCGAGCGAGCAGGGGTTGGCCGTCCGGGCCGGGGGCGATGAAGCCGGTCAGCTGGATCTGTCGGTCGCGCAGCGTTTTGCCCTCGCCGTAGACGGCGCGGGAGCCGTAGTCGAGGAGGGTGAGCTTGACCGGGTCATCCGGCGGCAGCGGCGGGAAAGGACTGTAGTCGCCCCTGGATCCATCGTCGGCCTCCTGCCGGCTATTGGTCAGGGCGGAGCCGGCGCGGGCTGCGGTGTCGGCGCCCAGGGCGGGCGGCGCGACGAAGAGCAACGCGAGAGTGGGCAACAGCAGCAGCCAACCCGCCGCCGACCCGGAGTGATGATGTCCGTGCCCGTCATCGTCGGGCTGGGCGCTCGTCCGGCGTTGGTCACGGAACTCGTGCAGTAGGGCCATCACGGCAGCGGCGACCAGCAGAACGCCGGCGGCGATGAGGAACGGCCGCAGACCCTGCTTGACGTAGCGCAGGTAGACGTCATCCATGGTGGCGCGCAGGATCGCGCCACCGAAGAACACCATCACCACGGCCTGAGCGCCCCGGTTCACCAGATCACCATCCCGACTGCGGCCGCGACGAGTACGGCGAGGACAAAGGTCGCCGGCGCGAACCGGACAGCGAACCGCCGCCCGAACACTCCGGCCTGCATCGACACGAGCTTCAGATCCACCATCGGGCCGACCACGAGGAACGCCAGGCGCGCGGTCAGGGAGAACTGCGACAGCGACGCGGCGACGAACGCGTCCGCCTCGGAGCAGATCGACAGCAGCACCGCCAGCCCGGCCAGCGCAAGCACCGAAAGCACCGGCCGCGCGGCCAGCTCGTGCAGGAACTGCTGCGGAACGGCCACGTTGATGGTCGCCGCGGCCATCGCGCCGACGACGAGGAACCCGCCGGCGTGGATGATGTCGTGCCGGCAGGCGGCCCAGAACGCCTCCATCCGCGGCAGCCCGTCGAGGTGCGCCCGATGCGGCAGGCGAATCCACTCGGCCCGGCCCAGGCGTAGCCACAACCAGCCGATGAACAGGGCGACCAGCAGACTGGCGCCGCCGCGGGCCGCCACCATCTCCGGGTTACCCGGAAACGCCACTGCGGTCGCGGTGAGCACGATCGGGTTGATCGCCGGAGCAGCCAACAGGAATGCCAACGCCGCAGCGGGCGTGACCCCACGTCGGATCAGCGATCCCGCGATCGGCACTGACCCGCACTCACAACCAGGCAGCACCACCCCAGCGACACCCGCGACCGGTACGGCGAGGGCCGGATGCCGGGGCAGCGCCCGGGCCCAGAACGAGCGCGGCACGAACACCGCGATGACCGCCGACAGCACCACCCCGAAGACCAGGAACGGCACCGCCTGCACCATTACCGACACGAATACCGTCAGCCAGGTCTGCAGCCGCGGATCGACAAGCAGCCCGCCGATCTGCCGGTTCAGGACACCGACGAGGATGAGCAGCACGCACAGCACCTCGACAGAACCGATCGCCCGGCCGCGTGTCGGCGGTGTGGGCTCCGTCGCTGTCCCCAATAGCGGGTCCGGGTGCTGCTCGTCGGACGTCGCAGGGGGCGCAGAATCGGTCGTGCTCAGAGAGATCACCTTTCCCGGTATCCAACGCAGGCATACTTGAGTGATCAGAACGTGACGCAGGGCCCGGAGCGGCGAAGGACAGCCCCACGGTCGGCCTGCGCCGCTAAGGTCCGCCCGCGTCCAGGGATTGCTGATCTCACGTGCGACTCCTCGAACAACAACCGCCCGGCGGAGGCAGGGCGAACGAGGAGCATCATCCGGCTAATGAAATCGACTGTCACTACGCCTAGGTCGGTCGTGATCAGTCTGTGACAAGACGGCAGGTCGAGCCAGGTGTCCTGCAGTACTGGCCACTGCCGCAACCACCAGGGCATCCGCTAAAGGAAATCGGTTGCCGACTGGAGCAGACCTGCCAGGGTCGACGAGCACCAGCCGCCGCCATGCGAAGCCACGCCTACCCCGCCAGCGGCCACTGTGGTGCCGGCTGATGATCACGCCAACGCGCCTGGCCGCCCGACTGATGTGCGTCCTGCCCGACTCCCACCCGGGCATCTTTCGTGTGAACGGATGAAAGTTTGTATTCCGCGAACAGAACTATCGACTGGGCGCGGCCGAAGGACTTACGCTCCAAGCCAAACGACCATCGATGCGAGGGATGCCCATGTCCCGTCGAACCGGAAGACCCTCCTACCTCCTGGCCACACCTGCCCGACAACAGCGATCCACGATAAAGACGGGCGCGGGCGCTGCCACGGCGGCATTGGCTGTGGGCCTGGTCGGCGGACTGATCGGATTCGCCGTGGGCCAGCCAACCCCGACCGAAGCGGGCATAGTGCAGATGCGCGAAGCCAACGCGAAGCGCGACGTCCAGCAGATCATCCAACTCACCGAGATGGCCCGCGAAACAGGCGGCCAGCTCTCGCCAATCCTTCTCGCCATCAAGCAGGACTCGGACGCCGGACGGACGCCCGAGGCGTCGCAGGTCCACCAATGGCAGCAGACCATGCGCCAGCTAACCGAACAGTTCGATAACCCGCCGTCGGGCATGACCGCAACCAACGTAGCCCGTGGCGGCCTCAGAAGCGCCGTGGAACAAGGCGCCCTCGCGGTCGACTCTGTCGCCCTGGCCGTCACCAGCCCCGCCCCCGCACGTAAGAACCAGTTGGCGCTGGCGACGCGGCAAGCGGTCCTCGCGTCGGTCACATGGTCGATTGCCGCGGCCCAGCTCGACCAAATCAACATCGATGCCGGCCGGGGCCACCAACACGTGTACCTAGCCTCGGCCCTTCGTTAAGGGCTGTCCA
>NZ_LWLS01000057.1 GCF_001905095.1 Micromonospora sp. CB01531 | reverse complement strand
GGCGCGGCGGCGAGCGGCGGCGCGGCCACGACCGGGGGTGCGGCGGCGTGCGGGGCGGTCAGGGCGGCGGCGCTCGCTGCGGCCGGGCTCGCCGCCAGGATCAGCGCCACCGAGCCGACCAGCGCGGCCGCCGCCCGCTGCTGCCGGCGCATCCCGGGCAGCCGGGGCGCCGGCCGGCGCACCGCCGCCGCCAGCAACTCCACCAGTACGGAGAACGCGAACGTCGCCCAGCCGAACCAGCCCACCACGGCCAGCGCCCGCAGGAAGAGCTGCCCGTCGTCGCGGCTGGTCAACGCCGTACCCACCTCGGCGAGGGTGGGCAGGTGATCGGGGAGGGGGTTGCCGGCGAAGGCGAGAAGCGCGATCGGGCCGCCGGCCAGCACCGCGCAGAGCACCACGAGGGCGCCGAGCCCGGTGAGGACCTGGCCGGTCCGCCGTACGGCGGAGCGTTGCGGTGCGGCCATGGCTGCCTTCCTTTCCTTACGGTGCCCCGGTGAGCGCCCGCGCGGTGGCCTCACCGGTGACGGTGACGGAGTTGTCCAGGCCGAACAGGCCGAGCAGATCCCGGCGGTAGGTGATGCGGACGCGTACCTGGATCTGCTTCTCGCCGTCGACCACCGGGAAGCTGACGTCGTGCCCGCGGACCCCGCCGGCGGCCCGCAGGTAGTCCGCGACGGCGTCCTGGGCGCCCGCCTCGTCGATCTCCTTCGGGCCGCCCTCGATCGCCCGGGCCCGGTCGATGACCTGGCCGCCGCTGCGGGCCGCCTCGGCGGCCAGGTTGTCCGCGCGCTGCAACGAGCGGAGCTGCCCGGCGCCGTCGTAGGCCAGGCTGATGATCACGAGTACGCCGGTCATCGCCACGGCGAGGAAGATGCTCACCCGGCCGCTCTCCGACACGTGCCCACCGCTCATCGTCGACTCCGGTAGGTGTCCAGCGGGGAGGTGAAGCTCGCCGAGACGGTCTTGCCGCCCGGCACCCCGGGCAGCCTGGGCGCCCTCAGGTCGGCGAAGGAGACCCTGCAGCTCACCGTGACCGTGACGGTGGCCGGCACTCCGGGCGCGCTGCGGTACGCGGCGGCGAAGCTGGTTTCCCTCCCCTGTACCGAGCCTCGGAAGGTCAGTGCCGGCGGGGCGGTGCAGTGCAGCCCCGACCAGTCGAGCTGACGGCGGGCCGCGTCGGTGGCCGCGGTCCGGCCGGCACCCGCGTCCCGAGCGATCGAGGCGGCCCGGGCGGCATCGTGCGCGGCCGACTCCACCGCCTCGGCGGCCACGGCCGTCCGCCCGGCCACCCCGGCCAGCACCATCAGCCCGATGAAGGCCGGGGCGAGCACCGCCACCTCGATCGAGACGGAGCCCCGGTCCCGCCGGCCCGCCATGCGCCTCACCCCGTCGTCCAGCGTTCGACCGTGCCGTGCGCGGTCTGCCGGACCGGGAAGTGGATCCCCGGAATCACCGACAGGCTGCGCCCGCTGACCGTGCAGGTGACCTCGGTGGCGGCCGTCGTGCAGGTGGGGCCGGGGTCCTGCCAGTCGACGAGCCAGTCGCCGGCGGCGCGCAGGAAGGTGCTGGCCCGGTTTCGGCCCGCGTCGGGCGGGGCCTGGAGCGCACGCTGGGCGTTGACCCCGGTCTGCGCCGCGTTGAGGGCGGTGGACCGGGCGACGAACCAGACGGCGACCTGGATCGAGGCGAAGAGCAGCACCAGGATCGCCGGCATCACCACCGCCAGTTCGACCGGGTTGGCCCCCCGCTCCGCCCCGCCCTCGACGAGCCGGCGACGGACGACGGCGGCGATCCGCCCCCGGTCGCACCGGCCGGTGGGCCGGCCGGCGGAGGCCGGCCGGGTCCGGTCCGTACGAGCGGGGCGACGCATCACGGCGCCTTCGGCGCCGTGTTGTCCGGGATGGCGTTCATCCAGTTGTTGGCCTTGGCCAGGGCGAGTCCGGTGACCGCCATGGCGACCGCGACCAGGCCAAAGATGATCACCGCGGTCGGCACCGGGCTGTCGCCGCGCTCCGTGTCCCGCCGTAGCTCGGCCAGGCGGCTGGTCACCGCGGCGTACAGGTAGGTGGAGAGGCGCATGGTGTTCTCCTTCTCGCAGGGGCTCACAGACGGGCGAGGAACGGATAGACGGCGAAGCCGAGCAGTACGAAGACCAGCAACGAGCCCGGGATGTCCAGCCGGCTGGTCACCCCCTCGGCCCGGGCCAGGTTGTCGGTGCGGATCTGGTCGCGCAGCGAGTCGGCGCGGCTGCGCAGGGTTTCGTGCACCTGGGCGCCCTCGCTGCCGGAGGAGCGCATGATCGCGCCCACGTCGCCCAGCTCCGGGATGCCGATCCCGTCGGCCAGCTCCTGGAGCTCGTCCCAGGGCGAGTGCATCTGGAGCTGGGCGATCCGCAGCGCCTCCCGGATCCGGTCGAAGACCCAGCCGTCGCAGACCGCCGCCGCCCGTTCCAGCGACTGCACCGGGCCGTGCGCCGCGGACAGCTGCAACGCCACCAGGTCCAGGTAGGTGCAGACCGCCTGGCGGAACTCGTCCCGCGCGGCGTCCGCCTTCGCCAGCACCTCGCGGTGGGCGAGCAGGCCGGCCAGGAACGCCACCCCCAGGCTGCCCAACACGGGTACGACCAGCGGCAGCGACACCCCGCCGAGGAACAGCACGGCCGACGTCAGGGCCGGCGTGGCGAACCCGAGCAGGGCGGAGAGCAGCACCGACAGGGCGTACTGCTCGGGGGTGCGGTCGAGCAGGGCGAGCTGCCTGTGCGGCGGGCGCAGCCAGCGGGAGAAACCGCCCAGCCAGTCCGGCCCGGCCCCGGCGGTGGCCAGTTGCCCGGGCGGCTGGTGCAGCCGGCGCAGCGCGGGGCCGAGCGCGGGGGTGGCCGGCAGCGCCTCGCGGACCAGCAGGAAGAGGCCGAGGCCGACGGCGGCCCCGCCCAGCACGGCTGCGGCGAGCTGCCAGTTGAGGATCACCTGAGCCCCTTTTCGTTCACGACTGCGGGACTCGCCAGCACACTCCGCGCGCTCACGCGATCACCTCGTCCGGGTCGGGAGCCGGCAGGAAGCGCGCGGGCCGGGGCGGCTGGCTCATCGACCGGACCCAGACCAGCAGCCCGATGAACGCGCCACCCAGCACCGCCATCACGAGCTGCCCGACCGGCGTCCGGTACGGCCGGATGTACTCGGTGTTGACCAGCCCGTACGCGAGCGCGGCCAGGGTCATCCCGGTGAGGAAGCGGACCGCGAACCGGGGTTGGGTGCGCTTGGCCTCCACCTCCCGCCGGGTGGCCACCTCGGCCGACGCGGCGGCGGCGATCGAGCCGAGCACGTCACCCAGCCGCTCGCCGCGGTCCGTCAGGTGCAGGATCAGCGCGGCCACCACCTGGTCGCAGACCGGGTCGCCGATCTCGTCGGCGAAGGCGAGCAGCGCCGACCTCGCCAGCCAGCCCGCCTGGAGCCGGGCGGCGAGGGTGCGTACCTCCTCCTGGATCTCCTCGGGTGCGGTGGCGATGGTGCCGATGATGGCCTGCTGGAGGCCCTGCCCGGTGCCGCAGATGTCCTTCAGCCGGCGGGTCCACTCGCCGACCGCCTCGACCCGGGCGATGGCCCGCTGCTCGGCCCGGCCCACCCCGAAGAGCCACGGCACCCCGGGCACCGCCAGTGCCACCAGCAGGCCGACCACCGGCAGCCCGGTCAGCAGGAAGGCCACCGCGCCGGCCACCACCGCCGCGCCGAGCAGCACCTGGTATTGATGCTGCTCCCGTCGGCTCGCTCCGGACCCGGTCCAGACCCGGCGCAGCACCGGCCGGGTGACCGCCGCCGGACCCGCCGGCCGGTCGGTGCCGACCAGCGCGACCACGGCCAGCACCAGCCCGGCCACCGCCGCCGCGCCGGAGAAGAGAGCGACCAGCTCGATCATTGTCATGACTGCCGCCCGTCGAGGTGGGTGTGCCGGGGGCGGCGCCAGGCGCCGGTGCCGGCCTCGATGAAGCGGGTCAGCAGCCGGGCGTCGTAGCCGACGCGCAGCAGCTGGTCCCGGATCCGCTCGGGGAGGTGGCGGGGGACCGCCCGGCCGTCCGGCCCTGGCCCGAAGACCGAGGTGGTGGTGATCCGGTTGCCGTCACCGACGCCGATCACCTCCTCGACGTGGGAGACGAAGCGGTGCTTGCGACCGCCGATCGCCGTCTCGTCCTCCACCGTGACGTAGACGATCAGGTCGAGCGCGTTGCCCGCCATCCGGCGCGCCTGGTCGACCGTCATCTCCCGGCCGTGGGAGAGCGCGAGCTCGATGATCCGTTCGCTCACCCCCGCCGGGGTACGGGCGTGGATGGTGCACATCGACCCACGGCTGGTCGTCATGGCCTGGAGCATCGGCACGATCTCCCGGGACCGGACCTCGCCGACGATGATCCGCAGCACGCCCATCCGCAGCGCGACCGGGATCAGGTCGGCGATGCTCACCTCACCGGCCGGGCGGCCGTCCAGCCCGCGTTCGCCGTGCCCCTCCCGGGCCTCGAAGCTCATCACCGCCCGGTGCCGCTGCCCCCGGCGGGCCGGCAGCAGCTCGCGGCTCTCCTCCAGCAGCACGTACGGCTCGTCCGCCGGGATCTCGTCCATCAGCGCCCGGATCACCGTGGTCTTCCCCGCCCCGGCCAGCCCGGCGACCATGATGTTCAGCCCGGCCCGCAGGGACGCGCGAAGGAAGTCGCGCAGCAGCGGGTCGATCATCTCGTCCAGGTCGGGCCGGCCGCCGGCGATGTCCTCCAGGCTCACCGCCAGGGTGTTGTGCTTGCGGATCACCGCGTACGGGCGGTGGCTGACCAGGAAGACCGCGGCGAGCCGGCTGCCGTCCGGCAGTTGCAGGTCGAGGGTCGGCTTCGAGGTGGACAGCGACCGCTCGGTGGCCCCGGCCCGGCGGGCCGCCGCCTGGAGGATCTCCACCAGTTCGTCGTCGCTGTCGGCGATCGGCTCGGCCCAGTCCACGCCGCCGCCGTGCCGGGTGATGCGTACCTGGTCGCAGCCGAGGATGTGCACCTCCTCGATGGTCTCGTCGACCAGCAGCGTCTGGAGTCGCCCCAGGCCGACCAGCTCGGCGGTCACCTGGTCGAGCAGCAGCCGTTCCGCATCGGCGGGCATCGGCGTGCCGGCTCGGCGCACCGAGTCCGCGTACGCCGAGACCACCGCGACGGCCAGCCGAGCCCGCTCGACCTCCTCAGCGTCCTCGTCGAACTCCCGGCCCCGCTGCCAGAGGGTGAGCCGCTCGCTCAACTCCCGGCGCAGCTCGCGGACCACCGCGAAGTCGACCCGGGGGCGGGGCGGCGGTGCAGGCGCCGGCGGCGCGACGGCCGGTGCGCCGGGATGGTGCCGGTTCGGCGGGACCAGCGGCGGCACGGTGGAGGTGGCGCCGGGCTGCTGCCCGCGCGGGTCGTGGGAGACCGGCTCAAACCGCACCGGACACCCCCGGCCCGCTCGGTGCGGTCACCGCCCGCGGTGGCGCCGCCCCCGGCCAGGCCAGCCGGGCGCGCCGCCGGTCCAGCAGCGCCCCGACCGGCACCTCCAAGGCGCCGGCCGCGCGCATCAGCGGCCGGCCGGAGCGTACGGTGCCGCCGAGGCTGAGCACCGCGGCGGTACGCGGGTCGTGCGGCAGCCGGGCGATCACGGGCAGCCGCAGCGTCTTGCTGATCTCGCTGGTGCCGTGCCCGTCCCCGACCACCAGCAGGCGCAGGGTGCCCGGGGGGACCCGGTGCTCGGTGAAGTCCCGTTCGATCGCGCGGACGGTCGACCGGGTGGCCGACAGGTCCGGCAGGTGCGCGCGGGTGACCAGCAGCACCACCGCAGCGGCCCGCAGCACCGGCCACGGTGGGCCGCCCACCTGGAGCCGGCCACAGTCGACCAGCACGTCGTACGGCGGGACACCCTGCTCCAGACTGGTGAAGAAGTCGGCGAAGCGCTGCCAGAGCGGGCTCACGCTGCCGGCCTGGGCCGGGTCGACCACGCCGGGCAGCAGCAGCCGCTCCCGCTTCGGGGCATCCAGGTCGACCAGTTGCGACCAGAAGGCGCTCTCCAGGTTGCCGTCGCGCAGCTCCCCGACGGCCAGTTCGCCGATGCCCCGGGGACCGTCTAGCGCGCCGCCGAGATAGCCGGCGAGGATCGAGCCGCCCGCCGGGTCGCACTCGGCCAGCACCAGCCGCCGGTGCCAGCTCAGCGCGGCGGCCAGCGCGGCGGTGGTGACGCCCGGGGAGCCCTTGGCCGAGACCAGGGCGATGACCGCCATCAGGCCGCCCCGGTGAGCACGAGCGCGATCCGGTCGTCCGCGGCGAGCGCCACCACCGCCGGCACGTCCCGGACGGCCAGGGCCAGATAGACCACCACATCGTCGTGCTCCGGCGCGACGGTGTCGATCACCGTGGCCTCGAACCGGGTGCCGCCGGCGCGCGCTTCGCCCTCGGCGTTCCGGTCCGGGGTGCTGATCAGCAGGACCTTGTCGCCGGGGTGGAGCGTACGGGCCGGCACCTGACTCGGCTTGAGCCCGAGCGCGATCTGCTGCTGCCCGGGCCCGAGCAGCGGGGCGTCGGTGAGCTGCGCCGGGGTGAGCAGGGTGCCCGGGGTCAGCCGGACGGCCGCCCGCAGGCCCACCACCTCCTTCAGCCGCCGGGTCGGCACCGGCTGCAGCCCCTGGCCGCCGGAGACCCGTACCGCGACCAGGTCGTCGGCGCTGAGCTGCCGGCCCACCTCGACCGGGCGGGCCACCGCCAGGTAGCTGCCGGTGGACCGGACCGAGGTGACCGCGAAGGCCGCGCCCAGCCCGCCGAGGGCGATCAGCAGCACCGCCAGACCGAGCAGGCCGGGGCGGATCCGCCGCTGCCGGACCACCCGGGGCGGCGCTACCGGCGCGTCCAGCGGGGTCCCGTTCCGGGTCGTCACACTCACCGGGCCACCATCCTTGCGCTCATCGGGTCACCACCTGGAGTTCGTTGATCTGCACCGGGACCGTGCCGCTGACCCGGCTCTGCGCGATGTCGCCGCTCTCGCCCCCGCCGACCCAGCGCACGGTCCAGTACGTGGTGGCGCTGACCTGGTAGGTGCCGGCCCGGGCGTACCCGCGGTGGTAGCCGCAGTCGGGGGAGGTCAACCCGGCCCGGGGGCCGTCGGCGGCGTACGGGGTGCCCGGCTTGCGGCAGGTGATGCTGCTGCCGTCGCCCATGTTCCAGACGATCCGGGTCACCCGGGCGGTGATCCGGACCGTCAGCCCCCGGTCCGAGGCGGAGGCGTGCAGCGGCCCGAAGTAGGAGGACCCGCTGCTGGCCCACATCCAGACCGGCAGGCCGACCAGACCCGGCCCCTTGCTCCGCCGGGGCGCGACCGCGATCCGGGGCGGCAGCAGCGAGATCGAGGCGAGTGCGCGGCGGGCCAGTTCCTCCGGGTCGGGCGGCGCGCCGTAGCCGGGCGGCGGGCCGTCCCGCAGCACCATGGTCTGCGCGCCCAGGTCACCGCCGTTGCAGGTCTGGAGGTACCACTGCTTGCCCTCGGGCGCGGCCTGCTGCGGCTCGGCCAGCTTGTAGTAGCAGCCGTCAGCGTTGTTGAACCAGCCCAGCTGGTCGTGGTAGCAGGGGATGGCCCGGCCGTTCCACTGGCACTTCGGGGCGGTGCCACTACCGTTGCCGCCCCCGCCGGTGTTCCCGCCGCCGCCCGGACCCGGGACGCCCGGCTCGTCGTCCCAGACGTTGCAGTCGTTCTGGCCGGGCGGGCAGTTGCCGCCGGGACCGGCCGCCCGGGCGGGTACGCCGGTCAGCGTGAGCAGCAACGCCAGGCTGGCGGCGAGCAGCAGCCTTCGGGGTGTCCCGGCCCGGGTCGGGCGGGCCGGGACACCCCCTCCTCCCCAGGTCAGCACGGCTGGTCCTGATGCGCGGCACCGGCGTTGATCAGCCACCGGCCGTCCGGGTAGCGGGCGGCGGTGGCGGTGGCCAGGTACCGCCCGCCGCGGGTGCCCGGGACGACCCGGTGCTCCTTGGCGTACACCAGGCGGTAGCCGGTGGCGTCCAGGCAGTCCTGGATCTCTACGACGGGCGGGTCGGCGGCCAGGTCGACCGACACGACGGTGGGATCGGAAACGAGCGTTCCGGTACGCATCGCGCCGTGCTCCTTCGCCTCACGAATTGCCAGCCGAACTCGGGTCAGCAGTGGATCCGCTAGGAATCGGGCCAGCGCCGGATGCGCCGGGTCGCTGCGTGCGCTCGCCGCGCGGGACGCGTCCAGATAGCCGGAATAGGCGGCGAGGGCGGCTTTTCCGGCCGCTTGTTCGTCGGCCGTCGATTGGGTGGCCGGCGCGCCGCCGGTCCCGGTCAGTGGGCGGGCGGCCGCCTCCGGTTCGGTGCCGCAACCGGCGCTCGCACCCAGCAGGGCAAGGCTGAGCAGGCAGCTTGTCCAGTGGCGGGAATCCCGTGTGCGCAACGCCGTGCCCTCCTCGGTGCTGGCCCGGAGCGTTCGCGCGGGCGTACTCCGGGCATGCGGAAGCGCGCCCGGATGAATGTGACCAGGCCTCAACTGACTGCCGCTGCAATTACCTGTGTTGATCTTTAGTGAATTCGAAAGGTTGTTTCCGATTGGCCTCCGACGCCAATTGCTCGGGGTTGCGTCGTACCCAAGGGGCGAGCATAGGCTGACGTCCGCCGATGCAACAGAGGCAATTCATTCGACTACTTTGAGTGATGACAGGTGGTGGTGGTCGGTGGGTGTCCGAACGGCGACGTTCGCCCGACGGTCGGCCGGGCCGGTGGCAGGAGTGCCCGCAACCTGTCAAGAGCCCGGCCGGGCCGGTTGGCGGCTGAGCGGTGGAGGAATGGGTGGCATCGGTGCCTCTGGTCCGATCCGTCCCGCCGGAATCCGGGCTGTTCCTCCGCGGTTGGTCGGCGGTCTCCCGGCCTCCGGCCGCTGTGGTCGGGACGCCGGTTTCCGCGCCATCCGCCACACGCCGGAGCGGCCAATATCACTCTCCGTGCTCCAGAGTGGAACGGTAAGCAACCGTGCCGGAGGGGTGAGGTGACGGCCGTACGGCTCCGGGGCGCCGGATCGGAGACCCCTGCCCGGCGTCCGGTGGTGCGGCTGCTCGCCGCCCTGGCCCTCGTACCGCCGATGCGGCTGGCGGTCGCGCGGTACGCCGTACCCCCGGGCTCGGTGGACCGGGCCCGGTGCGACCGCTGCGGCACGCCGGTCGGCCTGGACCGCCCGCTGCCGGCGCTCGGGCCGGCGGCCCGCTGCCCGGGCTGCCGGGCCCGGATCGGCGCGCCGCCCGGCGCGGTGGAAGCCGCCCTGGCCACGGCGGTGGCGGTGCTCGCACTGGCCGACGGACCGCTCGGCGGGCGGGCGGCGGCGGCCTGGTGGCTCGCCTGGGCGGTGCCGCTGGCCCTGATCGACGCGGCCGTGCACCGGCTGCCGGACCGCCTCACCTATCCGGCGGCGGCCGGCGTCTGGGCGCTGCTCGGGGTGGCCGCGCTGGCCGGGGCCGGTCCGGCGCCCTGGCTGCGGGCCACCGCCGCCGGGCTCGTCCTCGGCGCGGGCTTCGCCGCCACCACCCTGCTGCTCGGCCGGCGCGGGTTCGGCCTCGGCGACGCCAAGCTCGCCCTCGGCGCGGGCGCACTGCTCGGCTGGTACGGATGGTCGGTGCTGGTGGTCGGGCTGGTGCTCGCCGTCAGCCTTTCCGCGCTGGTCGGGCTGGCCCTGCTGGCGGCGCGCCGGGTCCACTGGTCCAGCCACCTGCCCTTCGGCCCGTTCCTCATCCTCGCCACCGCCCTGGCCCTCCTCCTCGCCCGCTGACGCCGCCCGGCGTGGGCCGCGCCCGCCGCGCCTGTCCCTCCGTCGCCACCCGGTGGCCGCACCTTCTCCGAAAGAGTGGCCATGACGCCCGGGACACGGACTATTTCCGTGAATCTGCGGCCAGGGCGGGGCATGGGCGCGGGCGGCGGCGGGTGGATCAGCGGCGGGCGGGGCGGGTGAGGGGTCGGGCGGCGCGACGGCTGCGCCGAGTCAGCAGCTCGGCGACCGGGCGGGCGGCGAGCGGGGTGAGCAGGGCGCCGACGAGAACCCCGAGCAGCAGGCCGGCGGCCACATCGTGCGGGTAGTGCACCCCGACGAAGGTGCGGGACAGCGCGGCCAGCAGGGCCAGCGGGGCGGCCACCAGGCCGATCCGGCGGTGCAGCAGCAGCGTGGTGGCGGCCAGCGCGCCGGCGATCGTGGCGTGGTTGCTGGGGAACGACCAGTCGCCGACGGGTGGGCAGTGCCCGGCGACGATCACCAGGTCGGCGGGGCTGCGGCAGGGCCGGTCCTCGGCGATCAGGTCCTTGAGCCCCTCGCTGGCGCCGTACGACAGCAGCACCGTGACCGGCGCGGCCAGGGCGAGCGCCCGGCCCCGGACGCCCCCGCCGACCAGCCGGGTCAGCGCGGCCAGCACCATGAGTACGCCGAGCAGCAGGATCGCACCCTCGGTGAAGTGGGTGGCGAACCAGTGCACCGGCTGCGGCGTGCTGTCGGCGTACCGCACGATGTCGTGGTACCAGTCCGCGCTGATATCCGGAACGTCGGTCATGACGGCGTCAGTCATGGATCACCTCACCAAATGTTCATACTCCGTTCACCCGGAGGGTGCCGGGAAAATCCCCATCGGGCACCGGAGTCTCAGGCGGTTCACAGCCGGTGAGCAGGGATCACGCAGTGGCGGGGCGGGGGCTATGGAGCGTCGGACGGGTGGGGCGGCGCCGGCTGCGCGGGCACCCCGGACATACGCTCGACGATCTCCTCCAGCGCCTCGAAGGCGTACGCCCAGTTGTGGCACTTGAAGCTGCGCAGCCCCTCGATCGGGCTGCGGCAGTCGGCGCAGTGCACGCCGGGGATGGCCTCCGGCACCTCGGTGTTCACGTACTTGCGCTCACCGAGGATCACCCGGGCGATCATCGTGCGGTCGTGCACCCCGTGCAGGGCGGACGAGACGATGTCGTACCAGTTCACCCGGCGACCGCACTTCGGGCAGTCCGGGTCGTCGCCGCTGACCCAGAGCGGGGCGCCGATGCTGCGCGCCGGCATGTTGAGCAGCTTCTCCAGCCGGCGTACGTCCGACTCGGGGGTGGTCCACCGGTGCCGGCCCGGCAGCGAGGCGGGCGAGTCGTAGACGGCGCGGAACACCACCGGATCGACCTCCACGGTCTCCCGCCTACCGGTCATCGGTACCCCCTCACTGCGGCATGCTTGCCACCGTCGTACCAGGTGGGCGGCATTCGCAGCCGGATCATGGACACGACGGGCCAGCGGCGTGTCGGCGGGGCCCGCTCGCCCCGGGATCGCTTCCCGGGGCGAGCGGGTGCGGTTCAGGTCTGGGCCACCAGGCCGGCGTCGATCACGTATTCGCCACCGTGGTGGGCGGAGAACTCCGCGCTGCCGATCAGCAGGGTGGGCTCGAACTGGTACGACGTCACCATGTCGGAGTCGGTGGTGTCGTTACCCATGTCGGCGACGGTGCGGCCGTACCGGCTGGATGCCTCGATCCGCACCTGGTAAAGCAGCTCGGTGCGAGCGGTGATGGACCAGGTGCCGTCAGGGTTGACGGTGGTCGAGCCGCCGCCGACCGCCTGCCCCTGCCGGGCCCAGAGGCTCACCCGCAGCACGCCGTCCGGGCCGTCCGCGACGGCCGGCTCGCCCTCATCGCGCTGCCCGTCCCGGTCCAGGTCCTGCCAGACGGTGCCGCGGATGACGCAGGTGCCGGCGATGGCCACGGTGACCGAGCCGGTGTTGTTGTCGGGGTTCGCCTCCCGCTTCTGCGGGGCGATGCTCGCGGTGATCGGCACGGTGCTGCCCGGGGTGGCGTCGGCCACGACGAGCGGCACGTTCAGCCGATCCCGGCCGCCGGCCACGAGCTGCGGGTACGTGCACGAGTAGCTCGTCGCGCTCGCCACCGTGCAGTTCCACCCCGAGCCGCCGTACGGGGTGGTCGTCTGCAGCCCCGGCGGCACCGAGACGGTCACCTTGACCGCCTCCGAGTCGCCGTTGCCGACGTTCCGGACGTCGATCTGGGCGGTGAAGGTCTCCCCCTCCGCCGGATTCAGCACGTCGGTCGTCACCAGGTCGACCAGCAGGTCGGGCTGGGCGCGCCCGGCCGCCACCGCGTCAGCCGGGAGAACCGCCGCCGTGACTCCGAACAGAGCGAGGCCGGCCAGGGTGGTGGGGATGACATCTCGGAGCGAGCGGGACAGGGAATTCAGTCGCATTGACTTCCTCACGCCGTGCGGGACGCCCCTGCCGGATGGCGGGGCGGGTTGGAGATCAACCTCTTCACTCATCCGGCGTTGTCGATGCGACTGCCGTTACACCGCGGCGGTGGTGGGCCGCCTGCCGCGCGCCTTTCGCGCCAGTGTCAGGGCATCAGGTCGAGCTGCGTCATGATGCCCGCCAAGTCGGGGTGGATGCTGAGCTCCACGAACCGCCCATCCTTCACCCGAGCGAAGTACGCCCCCCGCCCAACCACCGTCCTGCCGGTCGGCGGCACCTGGGTCGAACCCACCGCCATGGGACCGGTGTGGGTTCCGGTGAACTCCACCTCGGCGGCGACCGCGCCATCATCATCGTCCACGAGGCGGCTGGTACGGCGGATCCGCATGTCCGGCAACGCGGTCAGCCATGCCTCCACGTATTCACGCGCGCCCGCCCTGGTAGTGATTGGCGCGCCGACCGTGGTGTCGCGAAGCACGAAATCATCGGCCAGCAGGTCAACGAAGGCATCGATACGGTGGGTGTCCCACGCCGCGAGCCGGGCATCATCCAACCTTTCGAGGGCTTCCCTGTCGATCACGCACCTCCAGCTGGCATCCGCACGCTCTCGGCACATCCTGCCTGGGCACCGCTGGCCAACTGCCGCGTATCGCTTATTCCGCCCCGATCAAGGCGGTTTCCGCGTCCGCTGGGGGCTGTGGCCATGCTGGTTCCGGCTTGGCGAGGTCGGAATCGCCTCCTCCGCCGGCAGTGTCGGCGCCATCTTCGACAACGCCGTGACGTACGTCTGTTGTGGACCGTGGCGGTGCCGACGGTGGTCGCCCGTGTGGATGCGATGTTAGTCTGCGTCGGCCACGAAATGATCACGGTGAGCAACCGGGGGACACATGGGGGCCGGCGTTCCGAGCGCGGGGGGCTTGCTGGATCCGGACGGCGCGATGGATCGGCTGGCGGCGTGGAAGGGCCGGATCGACCGGTTGGCGGCCGACACCAAGGCGATGAGTGACCGGCTCCAGGAGCTGCGGGTGACGGTTGCCGACGGCAACGGCCTGTGCGAGGTCACGGTCGACTCTGTGGGGGCGTTGGTCGACCTGCGGCTGGGTCCACGGATTCAGCGGGTCGCCCCCGAGGTCGTGGCCAGGACGATCATGGACACGATCCGCGAGGCGAAACGGCAGTTGGCCGACCGCTCGCAGGAAATCATCGCCGACACGGTGGGCACCGAGTCGGCAGCGGCGCGAGCGATCGCCGAGCGCGTCGGGCAGCAGCTACGGGACTCCGATCCCGCCGCGGACAGCCCCGACGACCGGCACTCCGGGTGGTGAGCCCGATGGCCGACGGTTTCGCGGTCGACGCCGAGCAGATCCGCGCGCACGCCCGCAATGTCGACACGCTGCGCGGGCGTTTCGACGCGATCAAGACCGCCAGCGCGCACATCGCGCAGAGCGACGAGGCGTACGGACTGCTCTGCAGTTGGCTGCCGGCGATCCTGGAGGGCCGGCACAGGCGGCAGGACGAGTTGATCGCGTACGTCGAGGAGAACCTGTCGTTGGTGGCCGCCGGGCTGCGGAAGACCGCCGACAACTACGACAACGCCGACACCGACGCCGACACCACGATCCGTAAAGCGGGTGGGGGGCTGGCGGGGGCGGCGCGATGACCGACACGTCACTGGTCGCCGACGTCGTCTCGACCCGCAAGCCCTGGACCGGGGCGGCCCTGGCCGACAGCTTCCAGGGGCTGGTCGACGCCATCCACAGCGAGGGCTGGGTCGACGACCTGATCGCGGGCGCGGCGTTCGGGATCGAAGCCGCCGCGAGCGTGATGGACCCGTTCAGCGCGCTGCTGGCCAACGGGCTGGGCTGGGCGATGGAATACTTCGAGCCGCTGCGGCAAATCCTCGACGAGCTCACCGGCATGCCCGACGTGGTGACCTCGCACGCGGCCACCTGGGACAACATGGCCGCCGCGCTGCAGAGCATGGCTGCCGACCTCAAGTCCTTCGTCGAGGGGGACACGCCGCACTGGCAAGGGCGGGCCGCGGACGCCTACCACGGCCTCATGGAACACAACGTGGAGGCGATCAACGGGCTCGGCGGGATCTCCGCCGCGATGGCCGCCGCCACCCAGGCCGCCGGGAACCTGGTGATGTTCACCCGCGACATCGTGCGTGACCTCATCGCCGACCTGGTGGCCCGCGTGATCGTGTGGGCGGTCGAGGCGATCTTCGTGGTCACGATCCCGGTGATCGCCGCACAGATCGCGGCAGCCGTGGTCAAGTGGGCCGGGCGCATCCTGACCTACGTCATGTCCCTGATCACCAGCCTGACCAACCTCTCCAAGCTGCTGGACGGCTGAGGGCCCGACGATGGCGAAACCCAAAACCCCCCACGGCGGCGGAAACGGCGACGGCCCGAACTCGTCCCGCCCACCCGGCGACGGTGAGGGCGATGGCGCCGGTACCCCATCAGGGCGACGCCGCAGTACCGACGTCCCCGAGAACGTCAGCCGAGCGCAGGAGACCGTCGCCGAGGAGGCACGCCAGGGCCGCCCGGGCGGCGACCAGGGCGGCTCGCAGGGCAAACCCTCGGGCAGCGACGACGGATACCAGACCCCGAAACCCGGCACTCCTGAGTACGACCGCCGGGTGCAGGAGCTCGCCGCCGACCCGGCCCACAACGGAAAGATCAGCGCCAAGTCGCGCCGAGAGGCGGAGGTCGGGCTCGAGGCCGAGGCGCAGGGCAAGATCCCTGGCCCGATTCGCCGCGCCGAACTCGACAACACCGATCCTGCATTCCAGAAGGATCAGGGCGAGTTCATCGACGGCAACGGAAACAACTGGGACGTCAAGAGCCCGGTCGACACCTTCCCAGCCGGCCGGCAGGCCGGCCAACCGATGCCCGAGGGCACGAAGGGACGCTACGACGGCGACGAGTTCGAGCAGAAGCTCGCCGACGAGGTGGACGGCGGACAGCATGTCATCATCGACAGCAAGAACCTGTCTCCGAGCTCCCTGGCCGACCTCAAGAGGCGGGTCGCCGGTAACACGGACTTGGACGGCAAGGTGGTGTTCCTCGAATGAGCAGGTACAAGCAGAGCAGCGCTGACGTGACCCGTTGGCCCGACAGTCCCGAGGCCAGGGAGGCGCTCGAGGAATGGTTCACCGCCGTTGCCTCGGACCCCACGTCGTACCTGTCGGGCGATTTTCTCGATTTCCGCGGCGCGGACCTCAGCACCATCGACCTGACGGATGCCTACCTGGTCAGTTCCTGCCTGACCGGCGTCCGATTCGAGGACGCCAATCTCGGCGGCGCAAACCTGAACAACGCAGAGCTTGCGGACGCCGACCTGAGCTTCGCCGACCTGGCCAAGGCGGAACTGGTTGGTTGCTCAGCCCCGAACGCCCGCTTTCGCGGTGCGAGGCTGTTCGCGGCGGAGCTCGACGAAGCCGTCCTGGCGGGTGCCGACCTCAGCCACGCGATTCTCAACTCGGCCAAGCTGTACAAGACCGATCTGCGCGGAGCCAACCTCGAGTTCGCGAGCCTGCGGTGGTGCATCCTCGGGGGCGGCACGATGCCCGCAGTCCTGACCGGCGCACGGATGTTCGGCTGCCAACTTGAGGGCGCCAAGGGGACCGTGGTCGGCCCGGTCGTGGTGGACGAGCACGGCACCCGGTCGCTCGACGGCGCCGAACTCGAGGCGTGGTTCTCGGAACGGGACGCGGAAAACATCCAGGTGCTCCGCGTCTCAGGCTGAGCAGCCCCTCCTTCGCGAGCGCCCTCCATGGGGCCACCTCTCTCCACCTGGCCAGAGCGGAGAGGGGTGGCCTGCGGTCGCAGACGAAAGTCCCCCAGCAGTAGCGGACCGTACCGGCCAGGGCCGGCGCGCGGAGCACCCGGTTCAGCCTCTTGCCCACCGGCGGCTCCGACAACTTGCCGCAGATCGAGCCGGATGGCTTTTCCCAGACGCCTAAGTAGACATCGTTTCCCTGACAGCTACTTTCCGGAGGGAAACTACCCCGGAGTTCCGCAGCCGGCGTATGGCCCTAGGCTACGAATCTTCGGATTGACCAGGACAAACGCGTTCGGGCAGCGCAAGTAGGCGTGTCACTAGGGCCAGACGTTTCTGCAGGTCAGCGGCCTGCCGCCGTCTGGCTTGCGGCCGGCTCGGGGCGGTACGCGACACCGTCCGGGCGCGCAGACCATAGCGACACGGCATCGACCATCAAGACAACGACACGCCGGATGGGTCGTTACCTCCCGGTTTGCACCCCACATCTCGACTGCTTTGAGTTCCTGGCCTAGTGACACGGCCACCCGCGCTGACCTGCGGAAACACAACCGCCTAGTGACACGCCCTACCGCCTATACGAGACCGTGTCCTTGCAGGTCAGGGGCCGCTTGCGTGTCGCAGGACCGGTCAGTTGCTGCGGAACGCAGGCTACCGTTCGCCGCCGTTACGCTCTGCGCGCATGTGATGCCGTCGAGGCATCTGGCCGGCGACGGGTTCACGCCGGCGTCCATGTCCAACCAAGGGGGACCACTTGAAGAAGACGCTGATTGGGTTCGTCTCGGCGCTCGCGATCGCCGTCGGCGGGTCGCTGGCCGTCGCCGCCCCGGCGCAAGCGGCCACCCCGGCCGTGATGATCACGAAGGTCTACTACAACTCGCCGGGCAGCGACAACGGGTCGAACACCAGCCTGAACGCGGAGTACGTGCGGCTGACCAACAAGCGCAGCTCCACCATCAACCTCAAGAACTGGACCCTGCGCGACAAGTCCAACCACGTCTACAAGTTCAGCAGCGACTTCAACCTGAAGGCCGGCTACAGCGTGGTCATCCACACCGGCAAGGGCACCAACACCAGCAGCAACCGCTACTGGGGCTTGTCCTGGTACGTGTGGAACAACACCGGCGACGCCGCCTACCTGCGCAACTCCGCCGGCACGGCGATCGACAGCTGCTCCTGGGGCAGCCGCGGCAGCTACACCTACTGCTGACAACACCTCCGCCGCAGGCTTTGACGCCGGCCCACTGGAGAAGGTGGGCCGGCGTTTGCCCCATTCGGTCAATGACGCTGGCTACGGTGGCGATCTTCCCGCGAACCCGGCTCGGCACGTCGTCCAGCAGTTGCGACACTCGCCGCCAAGATCAGCGCTAGTTTGTGCCGCGGTTGTGCCCGATGATCTTCTTCCGGCGTCGTTGCAGCTCACCGGCGATGAAAAGTGGGCCGCCAGGGACTCGAACCCTGAACCTATGGATTGCCGGCGAGCCGGTCGGCTGGAGTGTTGCGCGAGGTCATCTGGGCTGCTGAAGTGCTTCTCGGCCGGGTTCGGCTGGCACGGTTGCTGTACATCACTGCTGTACTGCTGGCGTCGGCCGAGCGGCCTCCCTGGTCCAGCCGAGAAAGCGGCGGTGCAGCACGCCGGCTGGCGTCCACGGCATGTCCTCGGTGGCTTGGACGAGATAGGAGCCGAGGTAGAGGGCCAGCGACACCGGAGCATCGGCGTACTCCGCCCGTAGCTCCCGCTTACGGGTCGGGCAGGGCCAGGGCAGGTCGCAGCCTCCGCAGCTCCAGGTCGGCATGACCGGGCCGTGGGTGGTCACCGCACACCCTCCAGGAAGCGAGCGGTGATCGTCCGGGCCTGCCGGCTGGTTGCCCATTCCACCTGCCAGCACGGGTACGGCGTCAGCCGCGACCACCAGGCACGACAGCCGGCGCACATGCCATCGAGCCCGCGAACGTGTACGGCCAGGATCGCGTGCTCCTGGTCGCCTTTCACTGCGCCTCCTCTCCTGGCCAGTGGCCACGATTGATCGGAATCCGGTGCCGGGCGCGACATGGCAGCTCGGCACCGCAGCGGCAGATCCGCCGCCACTTCCGCCAGGACCAGACCGGCCGGTGCCGCCGTGCGAGGGTGAGCGCTACCGCCAGGACGTACTCGTCGTAGGACGCGCGCCCTTTGTTCTCCGACCCCTGCCGCCAATGGCCGGCATCCCGGGCAGCGCAGCCGGCACCTGCGGTCGAAGCACTCGCATCGTTCGGTCTGGTCACCGCGCCTCCCGCCGACGCCTGGGGTCCGTGGGCACCCCGTCACCCGTGCCCGGAGACAGGGCACCCACGGCAGGACACCCGGCCGCCAAGCTGGGTAGTCCCACGAGCAACTTAGGACGCAATGTGCGCAGGGTCAACAGCTACGACACATAGCGTTGTAAGTCGAGCCCGTGATGTGGTCTGCTTGCACCAGCCGCCAAGCTGGGAGCACCACCTATGTCTGAAGCTGCCTACCTGCAGGTCGCCCGAGATATCCGTGAGCAGATCAGCTCCGGACAGTTAAAGCCGGGCGACAAGTTGCCCTCGTTCGCTGCCCTCTGCGAGCACTACGAGGTCAGCAACACCGTCATCCGCGCTGCCATGCTCCTGCTCAAAGCTGAGGGCCTGATCGACGGCCGGCAAGGCAAGGGTGTGTACGTCACCAACCCCCTGCCCAGGTAGGCCCGGGCAATACGCCGAGTCCGGGCGCCTCGTGTACAAGCTCTGTGCATCGCGTCCGCACACGTCGGGGACCGGCTGCACGCTCGGAGTTTCGTCCATGCCAGGGCTCGTCAGTGTGCTGCCGTCCGGCGTGGTTGCTGTCAGGGTTGCTGTCGGCAGCTCTCCGCCGGCGACCCAGGGCGACCCGCGCTGTCCGGCGGGGGGCCGTCGGCGACGAGGTCGACCGCGATCAGTGATTCGGGCATCTTCGGTGTGGCCGGCTGCCACACTCTGTCGTGTGGTGAGTGAGGACGACGGGGCGTCCGATGGCAAGTCAGCGCGAGCGCCGCGCGGCATTCGACCGCTACGCGAGGGCGTCGGCGTAACCAGCGTGGAGCTCTTCTTCGACCTGGTGTTCGTCCTCGGGTTCATCCAGGTCGTTGCGTTGATGGAAGACGACTTCACCAGTCACGGCGTGCTGAACGGGATGCTTGCGCTGGCCCTGCTCTGGTCGACGTGGTCCATCTATGCCTGGCTGGGCAACAGCCTCCAAGCCCGGGTCGGGCTGATCCGGATCGCGCTGCTGTTTGTGACGGCGGTAACCCTTGCAATGGCGGTGGCAGTCCGGCAGGCATTCACCGGCCTCCCGGGCGCGGCTATCTCCGGCCCGGTGGTGTTCGTCGCGTGCTTCGTGGTCGTTCGGCTGGTGCATCTGGCACTGCGTTGGTACGCCATTCCAGACACGAGGCCGCGCATCGTCCTGCTGGTCGCCGCGCCATTGTTTGTCGCCTCCGTTCTTCTGTTCTCCGCCGCCGTCGTGCCGCAGCGACTGTTCCACGACCCCTGGCTGGTCAAGGCGAGCCAGACCGGGCTCTGGATGCTCGCCATCATCATCGACTATGGCCGCGCCCTGCTGCTGCGGTCGTGGGGGTTGCACATCATCTCGGCCCGACACTGGGCGGAGCGGCACGGCCTCATCGTGCTCGTCGCCCTTGGCGAGTCGCTCATAGCGGTTGGCCTGACTAGCAGCGGCGTGCCGATGACTGGATCGCTCATCGCGGCCCTCGTCTTCGCCATCGTCACCGCCGCCGCATTGGGCTGGACCTATTTCGACGTCGTCGCGATCGCCGCCGAGCGGACGCTAAGCCAGAACACCGTCCAGCGCCGGGTCGCCTACGCCCGCGACGCCTACAGCTATCTGCACCTGCCGATGATCGCCGGCATCATGCTGCTCGCCCTCGGACTGCACCACGTGGTGACGATCATCAAAGACAACGAACTACACCATTCGACCGCGCGACTGGAGAGCCTGGGGCTCCACGCCCTCTACGGTGGAGCAGCCCTGTTCCTGCTCTCCCACGCCGGCTTCCAACTACGGATCACGCGCCTGCTCGGACGGGTCATCTGGCCGCGATTGATTACCGTAGCGCTGCTGGTGGCGCTCATCCCTGCCGCTGGCCAGCTTTCGGCGGTAGTGGCGCTCGGCCTGCTGGCGGTTATCTGTGCCAGCCTGGTCATCACGGAGGTCCTCGTCGCCGGCGGGCGGCGTAAAGAACTGCGCGAGGCCGCTCTAGCCGGGGGCTTTCGGCCAGAGGGCCCATAGATCGGGCCGGCGCCACCCTAACCATCAGCTTCGGAATCGGATTGATCTACACGTTGGGTAGCCGCATCGCCCGGTAGAGGAACACGGAGCGTTCGGTTATGGCCGGCACGATTGGCGGCGATGGCTCCTGTTGGCCCCTGCGTCGGGCACGGATCGGGCACGCGATCGAGGGCGGCCGTCGTCCCGGGTGAGAGGCTGAGCGCGTGGGACTGAACAAGGAGCTAGCAGCGCGGCTTGCCGATGCACGTCTTGCTGAATGGCGACGCGTCGGCTCTGGCGAGTGGCGCGCGATGCTCGACGACAAGGACGTACGCCAGGTCGTCGGCGAGGATGGCAAGCAGTACAGCGCAGTCAGCTACGCCCTTGATGATGGCGATGGGCGTGTCCGCATGTCGGTGGCCGTGGATGACGGGGGCTGGTCGGCGTTCGTGCCGCTGGTGTGCGACGAGATCATGAAGCCGGATGGCACCTTCGTCGAGTGACCTCTTCTGTGTGAACACGGATGCGCTCCACCGTTGGGTGCTGTCGGACGCTGCTCTGTGGTGTCAAGCATGGCCGCTGTGCTGTCCCGTGTCGTCGGCTACCGGTTGTTGTTGTTGCTTTCGCTGCCTCCTGGCTGCCTCACTCCGGCGGCTGGCATACTGCGGCGGTGAACGACAGCCGGAGTGCCCAATCGTCCCCGACGGTGTGGGTCTTCCATGGCGATGGGGCGCACTTCGCGTCTGGCGTCTTCGCTTCCCGGGAGGACGGCCTTGCCTGGGTGGCTCGGCACCGCCTCACCGGCATCCTTAGCGAATATCCACTCGGGGAGGGCTGCTACGACTGGGCCTTGGCACGGGGTCGGTTCCGGCCAAGCAAGCCACACCACGGCAAGCCCGGCCATGTTGCCGAGTTCTCCCCCAGCCTTGATCACGTCCACGTCACCGACGGCGCAACGGACTAGACGCTACCTCCGGGCCGCGGTACCCGGTCGATACCTGCCAGCCGACGTAGCCAGCGCCGGCCGGAGCACTTGACCCCCAGTCAACAACCAGGGCGTCTCTACCTGGGCCGACCTCCGCCATACGCTGGCGCTCGTGTCCGTCGTCGTCCACGGACGTCCGGTCCAGTACACCCCGATCGTCACCCAGCTAGTCACTCAGCCGCCGGCTTCGACTTCGGCTGGCCGTAGTCTCACTTGCCAGTTGTGAGCGGCATGGTCGGCCACGACCGCATCGAAGTAGACGCCAACAGTTGGAAGCTCGCTGCCGCGCGGGAGCGCGGTTATCTCCAGCAGGCCAAGCGCATCCGGCTGGCCGTCGATCTCGACGAAGACGCCGAACGTCATCGCCGCGAGCACCCGCACGCGGACTCGTGCACCCACAGGCAGTGCCGACTTGATCGCGGGCCACGAGCGCTTTGCTCGCTCAGCTCTGCCGTCGAGCAAGCTCCAGGCGTCGGGGCTCATGGCCACTCATCCTCGCACGGTCAGTTTGGAAGGTGCCTTGATTCGGAGGCAGCCGGCTCCATCTGTGCTGGTGATCAGGCTGGCTTTCCGTTGGCCCGGCGACGGAGACCACACGGAAACGCCGCTGTTGACCCCTACTGACCGGCCTGCCGGGCACGCAGCGGGCACGGATGTTGTCGGACGGCGGCGGCATGGTGCCGGCTATCGTCCCTTGCATGTTCGTCGAAATCATCGGAGATCAGCACCTACCCGACGCGGTCGATCGAGACGACGTCGAAGAACTCTTGGAGCAGACCCTTGGTGACGAGGGCAGCGTCACGGGTGCCGGCACGGGCGATGGACGGTGGCACCTGGACGTAGAAATCGACACCGACGGACAGCAGGCGCAGTTCCTCGTGCAGCGGCTAGCACAAGCGCTCGTTGACGCCGGGCTTGGCTGGGTGCGCGTCCGGCCTGAGGCAGAGGACGCGGGGTTGCCTGCCTCAGCACTCGTCTGAGTCACGCCCTGGTCGAAGCACGACCACCGACCTCTTCGTCCCGAACGAACTTCCGGGTTGGCTCGACCAGCATCGACAAGGGCGATGAGGTGCGGAGAGGGTCCACGGGTGTCCGTAGTTATCCGCCGGGGTGCTTGCCGGTCGTCACTCGGTTAGTGGCCCAGGTTCTGCCTTCTGGAGTGCCCACGCCGGTGGGAGAGCCGCCGAAGCCTGCGCTCGTACTGGCCGGCGGAGGTCGGCGGAGCGTCCGTTCTACCGCCTCCGACGGCATGTGCCGGCTCCGGCCTGACCGTCGTCGTGGCCGGAGCCGGCACCCCCGCCCGTGCTGGCCCGTCGCTTGCGGCGTCTGATACTCACCTCCCGCGCCTGCATCAGCACGGAGAGGAACATCTAAAGCACCTTAATTTTCTTCAACCTCTCAACGACGGCCTCGTTCGTTGCTTTCGTCTGCTCGGTGTCCCCGGCGGCGATGACAAGCTCCCAAAAACTGCTGGGCGTTTTCTGGAAATGGGCGATAGAAACCCTGACGCCATCCTTGTTGCCAGCGACATCGAGGGGGCTGGAGGCGACATCGCGGAACCCTAAATCGTCCCGCAAGGCGTTCTCAATGAGAAACTTCAACTCACCGATGCCGGAGACTGCCGGCCCGATATCGCGGACACTGCTGTTCCACCAGAGAAATGCCACCATTTACCCCATACGGTTAAGGACGGTCCATTACTGACCGTACAGCTTGTAAGCCCGCTCTGCGCTCAAAACCCCAAAATCAGCCCAACTAACACCACCCAATGTCACTAACGCGCGGGCATGTATCGGGCACGCCACAGACTGCGCGCTGTTACCATCCCGTGTGCCGCCGACCCGCCCGCCCGGGGAGCGGGCCGCCGCCCGGTCCGCCACGTCAAGCGGACCTTGACGGCTCGTACGGACGCTGGCGGGCCGGGCGGTGGTCTGCTCGGCTCGCCCGGGTCGTCGGCTGGCGGGATGGCCCTGCGCAACCATCCACGAACCGCAACGCGCGGACGCAGCCCCGGCCATCCTGGAGTCGTTGCGCCCCCGCCGGAGGCGCACTGACCGCGACCCGGCGACCGGCGCGACCCGCCGCGCGGAACCAGCGTGCCCTTCCCTGCGCCGCGTCGCTCGGGCGCGGCGCGGCCGGCTGCCGGCCCACGAACCTCAACCGCTCTCGGCGCTACCGTCTGCGGCGGCCCCGGGCTCCCCGCTCTCCGCGCCAGCCGCCGGGCGTCAGGCGTGACGGCCGCAGAGCGACAGCGGCAGCGGCCGGCGCGCGCCCAGGCGGCGGCGCGTGCGGCCCGTCAAGGGCCGCACTTGATAGACGTACAGAAAGTCCTCCCACACCGGCCGGCAGCCGGCAGCCGGGCCGGAAGCCGGGCTGCTCCGTCAGGGCATGCTGGTCACATGCACATCCCTTGGCGGACCAGCGCTGACGTGTTCGCGCAGATCCTGCGGCGGCACGGCGTCGAGCAGGACTCTGTGACCGATGTCGAGGCGGCATGGGGCGGGTTCGCTGAGTTCCTGCAACTGGACATCGACGGCATCGACTCGACTCCGAACTCCGATGCTGATGGCTTCATCATCCAGTGGGGCCGACGGTCCTGGAGTGACAACCGCCTGATTCTGACCTTCACCCGACAGTTGGCCATCGCTGATGTCGGTGACCATGACGATCCCTACTGGCAGCCCGAACTATGGCAGCTCGACCTCGAGATGGCCTTCGACGATGAGCCCGATCTGATCGGCCTTGACTGTCTCGACGTCCATGACACGGGGTTCAGGTTCCCTCCCACCGGGCCGCTACGCGCCGCAGCGCTGGCGGATACCTGGGCGGAGACGCAACGGCATGCTCCTGTCCGGGCAGCCTGGATCGCGACCCCAGCGAGTAGCGGCTTGTCCTTCGAGTGCGTCTGCTGACACTCAGACCCGGAAGTAGAGCGGGCTCGCCAATCAGTGAAGCGGAGTCACGGCGGGTTGACGTGTCGGTACCCGGTGCTACTCTGGCCGTCGTCGAGGACACCAGCGCGGCCTTCCTGCCGGATCGCTGGACTCGACGCCGGAGACGCCGAGCGGCCTTCCTGCCGCTGATGCGGGCCACGTCCCGCCGGCTCTCAATCGCACCGGCCGCCATGCCGGTTCCCCGAATCCGCTGAGCGGCCCAGCACGGCCTCACCTGCCGTCCAAGATGGCCCGGATTCGCACACCTTCATGGGTGGGGGCAGCCTGCGGCAACCCGCCGGATGCCGATATCCCAGGCTCCCCACCCGTGCCGGGCCTCATCACCGAGTTCACGAGCGCGTGAAAGGACATGACCCATCGGCGGGAAGTGGCAAGACCACGATTCCGCCCTCCGGCGTCGGCCGCCCTCTCGGCGGTGCCAGTAGACACGACGAACACCACCAGCGGACAGGCGTCCAGGGCTGGTGGTGCTTCGTCTCCCGTCCCTGCCACCCCCTGTTGAGGAGACAGTCGTGTCCACCACCCCGCTCACCATCTACCGGCCCGGTCTCGCCGTCGGCCGTGACGCCCAGGTCCTGCATCGCGCCGCCTCTCCGGAGTTTTCCGGCTGGCTGGAGCACACTCGCCCCGCTGGCGGCTGTGCTCGCCCGATCCGCCTCACCGGCACCATCGCCGCCGTCGACCGGAACACCGGCCGCATCACCGGCAAGCTGCACACCGACGCGCGGCCCGACCGCGCGCTTTACAAGGCGTGCGGCAACCGCCGCGAATCGGTGTGCCCGGACTGCGCCTGGGTCTACCGGGGCGACGCCTGCCAAGTCGTTTGTCGCGGCCTGACCGGTGGCAAGGGCGTCCCCGCCTCGGTCGGCCGGCACCCGGTCGTCTTCGCTACCTTCACCGCACCGTCCTTCGGCCCGGTCCACCACCGGCACGTCCCCCGCCACACCTGCCGCAACCGGCAGCGCTGCGACTGCCGCCCCGCCCCCTGCCGCGCCCGCAGCAACGCCGGCACCTGCCCGCACGGGCGGCCCGCGGCGTGCTTCGCCCGCCACGACGCCGACGATCCGCGGCTTGGGCGGCCGTTGTGCCTGGACTGCTACGACCACGACCACCAGGTCGTCTGGAACTACTTCTCCGGCGAGCTGTGGCGGCGCACTAAGCAGGCCGCCGACCGCCGCCTCGCCGCCCTCTGCCGCAAGCGCGGCATCCCCTTCGTTCAGGTCGTCTCGGCCTCCGGCAAGGTCCGCTGGGTGCCGCCCGTGCGGGTAGCGCACGGCAAGGTCGCCGAAATGCAGCGCCGGGCCGCCGTGCACTTCCACGTCCTGCTGCGCCTCGACGGCGTCGACCCGGACGACCCGGACGCTCTCGTGCCGCCGCCGGCCGGGATCACCGTCGACGACCTGGAAGACGCGATCCACGCCGCCGCCCGGCAGATCACCGTCACCACGCCCGCGCACCCCGACCAGCCCGAAGGCTGGCTGATCGCCTGGGGCGAGCAGGTCGACGTCCGACGCATCAACACCGCTGGCGGTGAGCTGACCGACGGCAAGGTGGCTGCCTACCTCGCCAAGTACGCCACCAAGGCCACCGAAGCCACGGGTCACTCGTCCGCCCGGCTCACCCCGGCCACGGTCGACGACTACGCCGATCCCGAAGGCGACCACGTCGCCCGCCTCATCGACGCCTGCTGGCATCTCGGCCGCCCCACCCACACCGACATGTCCAGCGGCGCCGCAACCGTCGACGACCGTCAAGACAGCCTTGACGCCAAGTCCAACATCTACGGCGGCTTGCGTCGCTGGGCGCACATGCTCGGCTTCGGCGGCCATTTCCTCACCAAAGCCCGCCGCTACTCCGTCACCTTCCGCCTGCTCCGCGACACCCGCGCCACCTACCGGCGGGAAGAGGACGACGAACCCGCCGACACCATCACCGTCGGCACCCTCACGTACATCGGGGCCGGCTGGCTCACCGAAGGTGACGCCCTGCTCGCCAACACCGCCGCGAGGCAGCGACGCGAGAGCAGACGCATCGGCCGGGAAGAACTCGCCCACGAAGCCTGGCTCCTCGGAGCCGCCGCATGACCCACGACCTCCGCCCCCGCTGGTACTCGCCGGTAGAAGTCGCCGTGCTGCTCGGCTTCGGCATCTCCAAGGTCAAGATGAAGATCGCCACCGGCGAGCTGCGCTCCATCAAGGACGGCAAGTACCGCCGTATCCTCCCCGAATGGGTCGACGACTACATCCGCGAGCAGGTCGAACGCCAGGAGGCAGCCTGATGCCCGCCCGCACCCGTGCCAACGGCGAGGGCTCGATCTTCCCGTACCGGAACGGCTTCGCCGCGTACGTCTGGGTCGAGAAGCCCGACGGCAAGCGGGGACGGAAGTGGGTCTACGGCAAGACCCGCGAGGAGGTCCACGACAAGTGGATCAAGCTGCACGGTCAGGCCAAGGCCGGCCCTGTGGCGACCCGCTCCCCGACGGTAGGGGAGTACGCCGACTACTGGCTGCGCGAGCTCGTCAAGCCGAACCTCGCTCCGGGCAGCTACGTCACCTACGAGGTGGTGGTTCGGCTCTACCTCGCGCCGGGGCTGGGCCGGAAACGCCTCGACAAGCTCCGGGTCAGCGACGTGCAGACCTGGATCAACGAGGTCGGGCGGACCTGCCAGTGCTGCGCCCAGGGCAAGGACGAGCGGCGCAAGCCCGCCCAACGGCGCTGCTGTGCCCTCGGCCGCTGCTGCCAGGATCTGCCCTCGGCAACCAGCGTCACTCACCTCCGGACGGTGCTCCGGACGCTGCTGTCCCAGGCGATCACCGAAGGGCTGATCAGCCGCAATGTCGCGTCCCTGGTGAAGCTGCCGCCGGTACGGAAGCGCAAGCGGAAGGCGTGGACGAGCGACGAGGCACGGCGCTTTCTGGAGTCGGCCCGCGCCGACGACGACCCGCTCTACGCCGCCTACGTCCTGGTCCTGGTGCTCGGTCTGCGCAAGGGCGAATGCTGGGGCTCACCTGGGCTGACGTCGACCTCAACGCGGGGGAGTTGACCATCGACCGGCAGCTCCAGCGAGTCGGTGCCGAACTGCTGCACCGGGAGACGAAGACGGCCGCCTCGGACGCCACCCTACCGCTGCCGGACATCTGCGCCGTCGCGCTCGACCGCCGCCGCGTCGCCCAGACCGCCGCCCGCGACGCCGCCGGCCCAGCCTGGCAGCCCTCGGACCTGATCTTCACCACCCGCTACGGCAGGCCGGTCGAGCCGCGTAACTTCAACCGCTTCTGGGACCGGCGTTGCGACGCGGCCGGAGTCCGGCGCATCACCGTGCGGGACGCCCGGCGTACTTGTGCCTCGCTCCTGGCCGACCTGGACGTGCATCCCCGGGTGGCGATGCAGATCCTCCGGCACGCGCAGTTCGCCATCACCATGGAGATCTACACGGTGGTGTCCTCGGCGGCCACCCGCGACGCCCTCAAGCGGCTCGGCAGCGCACTGGACCGGTAAGGGCTACTGCTGTACTTCGCTGCTGTACCGGCCCGACTCACCGCAACAGCGGCCCCGCAAGGGGCCGCTGAGCTGCGGAAGAGTGGGCCGCCAGGGACTCGAACCCTGAACCTATGGATTAAAAGTCCACAGCTCTGCCATTGAGCTAGCGGCCCGCCCGCTCAGGCTACCGGAACCCGCCGGGGCCGGGATTCCGGCTTCCCGCCGTCCATCGATGTCCGGCACCCGACGCCCCGCCGATCAGGGGTGGCCGGCGGCGCGGTTCTCCGCTTGGCTTACCGGCATGACGATCGTGCGTACGGGAGTGCTGGTCGCGGCGACCCTGCTGACCGGGCTGATGGCCGGGTTGTTCTTCGCCTACTCGTGCTCGGTGATGCCGGGGCTGGCCGCGACGGACGACCGGAGCTTCGTACAGACCATGCGGTGGATCAACCGGCGGATCCTGAACGGGTGGTTCCTCACCGCCTTCCTCGGGTCGATGGTGCTGCTCGTGGCGGCGGTCGCGCTGCACTTCAGGAACGGGCCGGTGCTGGCCTGGACGGGCGCGGCCCTGGTCCTCTACGGCGCCACGCTGGTGATCACCATGCGGTGGAACGTGCCGCTGAACGACCAGCTCGACCGGGCCGGCCCGGCCGACGACCCGGCGGAGGTCCGCGGGCGCTTCGAGGCACCGTGGGTGCGGTGGAACCTGGCGAGGACGATCACCTCCGTCGTGGCGTTCGGCTGCCTGATCGGGGCCCTGGTGGGCAGCGACTGAGCACGGCGGCGGATCGGCGACGTGGCGGTGTCCTGCCGGCGGTTCACCGCCGGATCGCCGACCTGGCGTCGCACCGGTCTTGCCGAGCATGGCAGCGGCCCCGTGGGGAATCGGGTGCGGCATGAGGTTGAGCAGCAGGCCCGCGGTGGCCGCGTCGAGAGAGGTGGCGGGGGCCGACGGGGTACGCCGGCCCGGTGGTGAGGTGCACGCCTGGCTGCCCGGGCAGAACCAGACGGTCTGCGGGCTGCCGCTGAGCCGTACCCGGCTGCGTCGCTTCCCGCACGTGCCGTTCGACTACTCGTCCACCGACGTGCTCACCGATGCCGACCCGGAGGGGTACGTCTGCCCGCGCTGCCTGGCCGCCGCCCAGGGCCGCCGGCGGCAGGAGCGGAGCTGGGTACGGCACGCGCCACGGCCCTGACCGGTCCGCGGTTGGGACCCGCCGCAGCGGGTACGGCAGGCGACATGCGCATCGTGATCGTGGGGGCCACCGGCAACGTGGGGACCGCGCTGCTGCGCCGGTTGCGGCGGGAGTCCGGGACGGAACTGGTCGGCGTGGCGCGCCGGCTGCCGGGGCTGGACCCGGGGGAGCCGTACGACCGGGTGGCGTGGCACTCCTGCGACGTCGGCGACCCGGGGGCGGTCGAGCGGCTGGCCGCGATCTTCGCCGGGGCGCGGGCGGTGGTGCACCTGGCCTGGCAGATCCAGCCCAGCCACGACCGGCGCACCCTGTACCGGACCAACGTCGGCGGCAGCCGGGCGGTGATCGACGCGGCCGTCCGGGCCAACGTCCCCGCCCTGGTGTACGCCTCGTCCGTCGGCACGTACGCGGCCGGCCCGAAGGACCAACCGGTCAGCGAGCGCTGGCCGGCGACCGGGGTGCCCGAGTCGTCATACAGCCGGCACAAGGCCGAGGTGGAGGCGCTCCTTGATGAGGCCGAGCGGGAGCACCCGGAGCTGCGGGTGGTCCGGCTGCGGCCTGGGCTGACCTTTCAGCGGGACGCCGGCACCGAGATCACCCGCTATTTTCTCGGCCCGCTGGCCCCGGTGCGGCTGCTGCGGTACGGCCGCATCCCGCTCGTACCCACGAACCGCCGCCTTCGGCTCCAGGCGGTGCACGCCGACGACGTGGCTGACGCGTACGCGAAGGCGGTCCTGGGTGACGCGCGCGGCGCCTTCAACGTGGCCGCGGACCCGGTGCTGACCCCGGAACTGGTGGCCCGGCACTTCCACGGCTGGACGCTGCCGGTGGCCGCGCCGGTGCTGCGGGCGGCGGCGGCGCTGACCTGGCAGGCGCGGCTGCAACCGGTCGACGCGGGCTGGGTGGACCTGGCGTTGAACGTGCCGCTGATGTCCAGCGAGCGCGCCGAGACCGAGCTGGGCTGGGCCCCGCAAATCGACTCGGTCACCGCGCTGCGGGAACTCTTCACCGGCATGGCAGACCGCGCCGGCACCCACTCGCCGCCCCTGTCGACCGTCCCCACCCTCCCCGGTCGCCCCGCCGCCCTGCTCCACTCCCGCCTCCCCGGCCACCCCAACCCCTACTGACCACCCACCCCACCCCAACCCACGTCGGAGTGGATCTTCCAGGCGACCCAAACCTCTTGACCACCGGAGTTCAAGCCGCAGGGGGCGGGGTGCGGGGGCGGGTCAGGTGTGGGAGAGGGCGAAGGCGACCAGGAAGCCGAGGACGGTGATCAGGCCGACCAGCAGGTGGGCGTCCTCGAACGCCTCGGGGACCATGGTGTCGGTGATCATCGCGAGGATGGCGCCCGCCGCCAGCGCCGTGATGGCGGCCAGCACCTCGGGCGGCGCACCGCCGAGCAACGCGTACCCGGCCAGCGCCGCCACGCCGCTGACCAGGGCGATCGCCGCCCAGAGCAGGAAGACGTAGCGCCGGGTGCGGCCGGCCCGGCGCATGCCGGCGGCGCTGGACAGGCCCTCCGGCACGTTGCTCAGGAAGACCGCGATCACCGTGACCAGGCTGACCGGGCCGCCGGCGAGCAGGCTGGCGCCGATCACCACCGACTCCGGTACGCCGTCCAGCAGCGCGCCGACCGCGATCGCCGTACCGGAGCCCGGCTGCTCCTGCTCGGAGGGCTGCTCCTCGCCGGAGCGCTTGCGGTGTTGGGCCCCGCGCCGGGCCAGCAGCACGTTCGCCCCGGTGTACGCGAGCGCCCCGCCCACCGCCCCGATCACGGTCGGGGTCAGGCCGCCCCGCTCGTGCGCATCGGCGATCAGCTCGAACGAGACGGCGGAGAGCAGCACACCCGCGCCGAACGCCATGACGGAGGCGATGACCCGGCGGGGCACCCGCGCGAAGTATCCGGCGACCGCCCCGATCAGGAGGGCGGACCCGGCCAGCAGGCCCCAGAAACCCGCTTCCAGCCACTGCGGCACGGGCAGCACCCTACGCCCGAGCGGGGGACGAGAACCAGCTCAGAAGTCGGCGAAGAGGTACGGCAGTTGGCGCGGGAAGATGCGGCGGAGCTCGGTGGCCGCGTCCACCGGCACCACGCCGAGCCCCCGGATGGCGACCTCGGCCGGGTCGAGCACGCCGTACGCCAGGGCGCTGAGCCCGGCGGCGGTGAGCGTCGCGGTGGGGACGGTGCCGACGGCGGCGGCGTCCCCGGGCAGCACCTCCAGCCGCCCGGTGGCGCCGTCAAGCAGGTGCGTGCCGGCCAGCCAGCGGTCGCCGACCAGCTCCACGGTGACCCGGCCGGTCCCGGCCGGCAGGCCGGCGAGTGCGTCCAGGCTCAGCAGCCGGGCCATCGGGGCCGGCGACCCCGGCCGGGACACCCGCGCCTCGACGTGTACCGCCAGGTCGGTGAGCCACAGTTCGGGCAACTCGTCGGCGGGCAGGTGGACGCGGACCCGGTCCACCTGGTCGACGTGGCGGGCGAAGAACTGGAGCAGCGACGCCCGGGCGTACGGGTCGCCGGCGAGCAGGTCGTCGGCGATCAGCTCGCCGCCGTGGTCGTCGATGCGGTAGGTGACCGCGCCGACCGTCTCGCCGTCGCGGACGACGGTGAGCAGCCAGCGGTCGTCCCGGTCGCGCAGCCCGACCGCGCGGAAGTCGGGGAAGACGGCGAACCCGTGCCGCTCCAGCAGGCACCGCTCGGTGAACGCGCGCCACGCCGGGTAGCCGGCGCCGATCCGCTCCCAGACCACCTCGCCGGGCAGCTCGGCCCGGAGTAGCGGGGCCAGGTCGGCCGGGGAGAAGACTGCGGTACGCCGGGCGGGCAGCCCGACGTATCCGAAACGCTCGTAGAACGAGGCACGGAACGGGTAGAGCGCGGTCAGCGAGTGCTCCTCGGCGCGCATCTCGTCGAGGAGTTGGTGCAGCAGCGCCCGGACGTGGCCGCGCCGGCGGGCCAGCGGGTGGGTCGCCACCCCGGCCACGCCGGCCATCGGCAGGACGCGTCCGCGCAGGTTCTGCCGCATCGGCACCCCCGAGACGGCGGCCATGGTGCCGCCGTCCTCCTCGACGACCAGCGTCCGGTTGCCCGCGTTGTACGGCAGGTACTCCCGGAACTGCTCGACCCGGCCCGGCCCCATCGGCGACGCCTCGAACGCGTACGCCTGGAGCGGGAAGCTGTGGGTGAGACGTTCCTCGGCGGTCAACCGGCGGATGATCATTCGTCCATCCCAACCCGGCCCGGCGGTCGGCGCAACCCGATTGCCGGGGTCAGACCGCGGTGACGTCGGAGACGATGACGGTGACGTTGTCCGGCGCGCCGGCCTGGTGGGCGAGCTTCACCAACTGTTCGCCGCACTGCTGCCGGTCGCCGTACGTGGCCAGCGCCGAGGCGATCGCGGCGTCCTCCACGTAGTCGGAGAGGCCGTCGCTGCAGAGCAGCAGCCGGTCGCCGGGTGCGACGGTGAGCATTCCGATGGCGGGCGGCGCGTCCGAGCCCTGCACGGCGCGGGTGACCAGGGAGCGCTGCGGGTGGTGCCGGGCCTGGTCTGGGGAGAGCGCACCCTGGTCGACCAGCGCCTGGACGAAGGTGTCGTCCCGGGTGAGCTGGGCCAGCGCGGTGTCCCGCAGCAGATAGCAGCGGGAGTCGCCGACCTGGGCGAGGACCAGGGTGTCGCCCGCGAGCAGGCCGGCGGTCAGCGTCGTACCCATGCCGTCGCGGGCCGGGTCCACCGTGATGGCGGCCCGGATGCGCTGGTTGGCGGTGCTGACCACGGCGCGCAACGCGTCGGCGGCCTCGTCGGGGACGGTCGGCGGGGTCAGCTCGTCCAGGATCCGGATGACGATCTCGCTGGCCACCTCGCCGGCGGGCAGTCCGCCCATGCCGTCCGCGACCGCCAGCAGGCGGTCACCAGCGAGGGCGGAGTCCTCGTTGTTGGTCCGGACGAGGCCGACGTCGTTGAGGATGGCCGAGCGGAGGATGAGCGTCATGGGGTCAAGCTTGCCAAGAAGACCCCACCGGCGTCTCTACGCTACCGGTGGGTATGCCGGAGAAAGATTCCCCGGTGACCGGTCGGCAGCATTGTCCACAGTGGTCATCGGCGAGGGTAGCGCAGCAGCAGGCTCGCCTGTACCTCCTCGTCGCCGACTGCGGCGTAGCTGTGCGGGACGTCGGAGGTCCAGCGCAGGTGTTCGCCTGTCGCGGCGGTCAGCGGGGCGTCCAGCGGCCCGGCCCGCAGCATGCCGGCGAAGACGGTGATGTGTTCGGTCACCCCGGGCTGGTGCGCGGGGGAGAGTTGGCCCGGGCCGGGGGCGACCCGCATCCGGTAGAGCTCGTAGGTCGCGTCGGTGTCGGTGAACACCTCCAGCAGGGTGGCGGTGACCGCCGCACCGGTGACGGTGGGGGTCGCCGCGGGCTCGGAGAGGACGGCGGTGAGCGGTACGGCGAGTTGCGCGGTGATCGCGTACAGGGTCTCCAGGGTCGGGTTGCGGGTGCCGTTCTCCAGGCCGGAGAGGGTGGCCTTCCCGACGCCGGCCAGCCGGGCCAGCGTGGAGAGGGACATGCCCCGCTCCTCGCGCAGGGCACGGACCCGGCGGCCGACCGTCTCGGGTGCCGGGTCCCGGGCTGGTGGGGCTGCTGCCATGCGGCTATGGTGCTACATCGAGTCGTTCCGTAAACGGAACGGTGGACGGTCCGACGGTCGGGAGGATGACGTGGCCGGTCGACTCCAACCGGTGCTGGCCGGTGTGGTGACCGCGCTGGTCGGGTTCGCCAGCTCCTTCACGGTCGTGCTGGCCGGGCTGCGGGCGGTCGGCGCGGACCAGGCGCAGGCCGCCTCCGGCCTGCTCGCGCTCTGCCTCGCCACCGGCGCCTGCGCGGTCTGGCTGGGCCTGCGGCACCGGCTGCCCCTGGCGATCGCCTGGTCCACCCCGGGCGCGGCGCTCCTGGTGGCCACCGGTCCGGTGCCCGGCGGGTGGCCGGCCGCGGTCGGCGCGTTCCTGCTCACCGGCCTGCTGATCACCGCCGCCGGACTGGTCCCGGCGCTCGGCCGGGCGGTCGCCGCGATCCCCGCCCCGGTCGCCAGCGCCATGCTCGCCGGGGTGCTCCTGCCGCTCTGCACCGCGCCCGTGCGGGCCCTGGTCGAGGTGCCCGAGCTGGCCGGGCCGGTGGTGCTCACCTGGCTGGTGCTGCACCGCTTCGCCCGCCGCTGGGCGGTGCCGGGCGCGCTGGCCGTGGCGGCCGTGGCGATCGCGCTGACCGCGTCCGGGCCGGCCCGACCGCACCTCGCCCCGGCCGTCGCGCTGACCGCGCCGGCCTGGACCGTGCCCGCCGTGGTCGGCCTCGCGCTGCCGCTGTTCCTGGTCACCATGGCCGCGCAGAATGTGCCCGGGACGGCTGTCCTCGCCGGCTACGGCTACCGCGCCCCGCTGGGCTCCGCGCTCCGGGTGACCGGGCTCGCCACCGCGCTCGGCGCGCCGGCCGGCGGGCACGCGGTGAACCTGGCGGCAATCACCGCCGCCCTGGCCGCCGGCCCCGACGCCCATCCCGACCCGGAGCGGCGCTGGATCGCCTCGGTCACCGCCGGGATCGGCATGGCGCTGCTCGGTCTCGGTGCCGGGGTGGCGACCGCCCTGGTGCTGCTCTCCCCGCCGATCCTGGTCGAGGCGGTGGCCGGGCTCGCGCTGCTCGGCGCGCTGGCCGGCGCGGTCTCGGCGGCCGTCGCCGAGCCGGACGCCCGCGAGGCGGCGGTGGTCACCTTCGTGGTCACCGCCTCCGGGGTGAGCCTGCTCGGTGTGGGCGGTGCGTTCTGGGGCCTGGTCGCCGGCTGGCTGATGCTCCTGCTGTTCCGCCGCCGCCGGGCCGCCGACCGGCCGACACCGCCCGCGGCGGATCGGTCCGCCGCCGAGCCCGTCACCTCGTCCCGGGCCGGCTGATCAGGCGTCACTCCTCCGCGGGCAACTCGGTGGCCGGTACGTCGAGGCGTACGCCGTCGTCGGTGACGGCCATGATCCGGTCGGCCAGCACGTAGACCGCGCCGGTCCGGGCCCGTTCGGTGGAGACCTTGAGATATCCGGTACGTAGCAGTCGGGCGGCCAGGTCGGCGGGGACGTCCGGCTCCTCGACCGCCGCCGACTCGATCAGCTCGTCCAGGCTGCCGCCCGGGTCGACCCCGGCGGGCGCCTGCACCGTCACCGCGTTCGGGTCGCCGCGCTGGACGAGATCCACGGTGCCGACCTCGGCGCCGGTCGAGTCGACCACCCGCATGCCGGTGGTGACCCGGGAAATGACCTGCTGACTCATGCCGTCAGCGGTTCCCGGGCCGGCCCGGCGCTAAACGGGCGGGGCCCAGCCGCTCGGCGGGCGGGGCGAGAGCTCGCGCCAGGTGTCCGTCCCCTCCAGCAGCGCCCGGACCGTCTCCTCCGCCTCCTCCACGCTGCCGTACTCGTAGAACTGGGAGACCCCCTCGGCGCCGCCGGCGCGCTGCTCGACGTGCCAGCGGTCGCCGTCGACCCGGAGGAAGACGTCCCGCCGGGCCAGCCGTCCCCATTTCCCGTTCCACCAGTGCCTGCGCTGCTCCATGACGCGGACTCTATCGAACATGTGTTCGACACACGTCGGCCCCCGTGGGATTCCCACGAGGGCCGGTGTGCTCGGGTGGGTCAGCGCGCGGTGGGCGGCTCCGGCCGGCGACCCAGCACGTCGTCCAGCGCGCCCCGCTGGGCCGGCGTGGCGTGGTTGCCGGCGAGCAGCGCGTCCCGGATCTCGGTGAGCAGCTTGATCTCCTCGCTCGGTGCCTTCGGCGGCGGCTCCTCGCCACGCCGCCGCCGCTCGGCGAGCTTGTTCATCGGGAAGACCACGAGGAAGTAGAGCGCCGCCGCGGTGAGCAGGAAGGTGATCACCGCGTTGAGGAAGGCCACCCAGTCGAACGGGATGCCGCGGAAGTTCGGGGTCGAGCCGGTGATCCCGTTCTTGCTGCCGGTGAGCAGTGCGATGGCGACCCGCACCAGCGGTTCCAGGAACGACTTGGTGAGCTGGGTGACCACGCCGGTGAACGCGGCGCCGATGACGACACCGACCGCCAGGTCGACGACGTTGCCACGCATGATGAAGTCTTTGAAGCCCTTGAGCATCCGCACTCCCGTGCTGTCCGGTTTCGGGGGTCCGGGACAACCTATGCCCTGGGCTGCGCCTCCAGAAAAGCACCGGCCTCGAGCGCGGCCCGGGTCGGATCGCCGTCCCGGATCGCGTCGACCAGGCGACCGTGGTCGACGTACCGCTCGGGCTCCAGTGCGTCGCCCATGGCCTGGGCGACCGTGCTGCGCAGCGCGGCGCCGACCGAGGCGTACAGCTCGGCCAGCATGGCGTTGTGCGCGGCGGCCACCACCGCGGTGTGCAGTGCGGCGTCCGCCTCGACGAACTCGTCCACCCGGCCGGAGCGCCACGCGGCCTCCCGGGTGGCGAGCGCGCCGTCGAGCGCCGCCAGGTCCTCGGGGGTACGCCGCAGTGCGGCGAGCCGGGCGGCTTCCACCTCGAAGGCGCGGCGGACCTCGATCACCTCGGTCATCCGGTCGTCGGTGAGCCGGCGGGCGACCACCGGGGCCAGCTCGTCGGTCGACACGACGTACGTGCCGGAGCCCTGGCGGCACTCCAGCACCCCGGCGTGCACCAGCGCCCGGACCGCCTCGCGGACGGTGTTCCGCCCCACGCCCAGCGCGGCCACGAGCTGCGGCTCGGTCGGGATCCGGCCGCCCACCGGCCACTCGCCGCCGAGGATGCGGGCCCGGAGCTGCTCGATGGTCTGGCGGACCCGGTGGCCGCGTGGGGGCAGGGCGACGGCGTCGACGGGGGGTGTCACCGGTAACAACTCCTGCCGAAATTCATCCCATGATTGTAGGTTGGAGGTCATGACGCCGCCACCCACCTGCACCGAGGCACCGGCCGCCGACCAGATCACCGCCGACGTGATGCCCGGTCCGGCGCCGGCGGCGGCCCCGCCCGCAGTGGCCCCGCCGGCGGCCCGGCGGGCGGCCGGCGGCGGCGCGCTGGTGCTGGTCGGCATGCTGCTGGTCGCGCTCAACCTGCGCGCCGCGGTGACCAGCCTGGGTGCCCTGCTGGACGAGGTGCGCGGCGGCCTCGGCCTCTCCGGCACGATGGCCGGCTTCGTGACCACCCTGCCCACCATCGCGTTCGCCGGGCTCGGCGCGCTCACCCCGTGGCTGGTCCGCCGCTGGCCGGCCGCCCGGGTGCTGGTGGTGGCGATGCTCGCGCTCACCGTCGGGCAGGTGCTCCGGGTGGTCACCGACTCGGCGGCGGTCTTCGTGCTCACCAGCGCGCTCGCCCTGGCCGGCATCGCGGTGGCGAACATCCTGCTGCCGATGCTGGTCAAGCAGCACTTCGCGCACCGCACCGGGCTGGTCACCGGGGCGTACACGATGGCCCTGACCACGGGCACGACGGTGGCCGCGGCCTCGGCGGTGCCGGTGGCGCACGCCTTCGGGTCGTGGCGGGCCGGGCTCGGCGTCTGGGCCGGGCTGGCCGCGGTGGCCGTACTCCCGTGGGTGCCGCTGGCGCGGCGCGCCCGCGCCGCGCGGCGGACGGCGACCCGGGACGCGGCCGTCGCGACCTCGGCCGGGGTGCGACCGGCGCGGACCCGGCTCGGCTGGGCCATGGCGGTCTATTTCGGGGCGCAGTCGCTCAGCGGGTACGCGATCATGGGCTGGCTGGCCCAGCTCTTCCGGGACGCCGGCTACGCGCCGGGGACGGCCGGCCTGCTGCTCGCCGGGGTGACCGCGCTCGGCGTGCCGGTGGCGCTGGCGATGCCGGCCCTCGCCGGCCGGCTGCCGACGCTGCGGCCCCTGGTGCTCGGGCTGACCGCCTTCTCGGCGGCCTCCTACCTCGGTCTGGCCGTCGCCCCGCACGGCCTCGCGCCGCTCTGGGTGCTGCTGCTCGCCCTCGGCCAGGGCGCGTTCCCGCTGATCCTGACCACCATCGGGCTGCGCGCCCGGACCGCCGAGGGCACCGTGGCGCTGTCCGCCTTCGCGCAGAGCACCGGATACGTCATCGCCGCGCTGGGTCCGCTGCTGGTCGGCATCCTCTACGAGGCGACCGGAGGCTGGACCGCGCCGATCGGTTTCCTGCTGGTCGCGCTCGCGGTGCAGACCGCGGCGGGCCTGGTGATCGCCCGCCCCCGCTACATCGAGGACGAGCGCTGAGGCGGGACGGTCAGGAGGAGGCCGGCGTCGGGTCGCCCGCGACCGCCTGCTCCACCGTCGGGTAGGTGTGCAGCACCTCGACCAGGCCGCTGACCTCGAGGATGCGGAGCACCCCGCGTTGCGGGGCGGCCAGCCGGACCACGCCGCCGGCCTCGTCGCAGCTGTTCTTCGCCCGCACGAACACGGACAGCCCGGTCGAGTCGCAGAACGACAGCTCAGCCAGGTCGAAGACGAGCCGGTTGCGCCCCTTGTCCAGCAGGTCCGTGATCTGGTCCTGCAGCTGCGGTGCCGTCGCCATGTCCAGCTCGCCCGCGACCGACACGACGACCACGTCGCCGCGCTGTTCCGTGTGCACCGTCAGGGACATACGCAGACCTCCTGTGTTCGGTGGAACGGTATCCCACGAGAAGGGGGATACGCAGAACGGGAGCCGGCATCGTGCTGTCGATCATTCCTTTGCTGCGTGACAAGTAGCCCGCATATTCCGGTGATAGAGTCCGCCCGTCCAGAAATCAGGAGGTCGTCGTGGCGTTGAGCGCGATCATCCTCCCTTCGGCCGGAGCGTGACGGTGGACGGCGGCGCGGCCATGGTCCGCTACCACGAGGCCCGGCAGCGGGCCGAGTTGCTCGCCGAGCGGCTGGTCGCGCTGGCCGACACGACTGTGCAGATGCATGCCGCGCCGAACTTCGGCCGGCTGCTGGCGGCGGCCGCGGCCGGTGCGGCGCGGATCTTCAAGAGTCCGGCGGCGGTGATTGCCGAGACCTTCGACGGCGACGGCCTGGCCGGGGTGGCCGCCGCGCCGGACGCCGCCGGGGTCCTCGTCCCGTGGACCATCGACAGCGCCGGGGTGCCGATCGGCACCACCGTCCGGATCGACGAGCCGGGCAACTGGGGGTTGGTGGGCTGGCCGACCGGCGACACCGTCACGGTCGCCGCCGCCCGGCTACGCGAGGACCGGGCTCCGCTCTACGTGGTGGTGCCGACCGCCACGCAGACCGTCCGTACGCCGGTGCTGGTGCAGCTCGCCCAGGCCGTCGCCTCGGCGGTGGAGGCCCAGCGCTCCTTCGACCAGGAGCACCGGATCGCGGTGACCCTCCAGCGCAGCCTGCTGCCCCGCCGGCTGCCCGAGATCGCCGGCCTGGACCTGGCCGTCCGCTACGAGCCGGCGAGCGCCCACACCGAGGTGGGCGGCGACTTCTACGAGCTGGTGATGCTCGACGGCCACCTGCTGATGGCGATCGGCGACGTGGCCGGGCACTCGCTGCACGCCGCGACCGTGATGGCCGAGCTGCGGCACGCGGTGCGGGCGTACGCGGTCGAGGGACACCCGCCGGGAGTGATCCTGGACCGGGTCAACGAGCTGATGCGCATCCTGCTGCCGAACGAGCTGGCCACGCTCTGCCTGCTGCTGCTGGACCCGGGCAGCGGGCTGGTCCGGCTGGCCAGCGCGGGGCACCTGCCGGCCCTGATCAGCACCGGCGGCCGGGTGGAGTTCGTGCAGCAGTCCGCCCCGCTGCTCGGGGTTCGCGCGCCCCGCCCGCCGGACCTGGAGTTCGTGCTGCCGGCCGGCGCGACGCTGGTCCTCTACACCGACGGCCTGATCGAGCGCCGGGACACCACCATCGACGAGGGGATGGCGGCGCTGGCCGCCGTCGCCACCCGGGTGGACGACGACCTCGACCAGTTCTGCCAGCGGCTGCTGGTCGAGCTGGCGCCGCCGGAGATCCACGACGACGTCGCGGTGGTCGCCGTCCGTCGCTGCTGACTACGGTCCGTCCGCGGCACGCCCGGCCGTCACCCACCGCGGGACGCGGCCAGCGAGCGGGCGTACGCCGCGGGGGAGACACCGGTGACCGCGCTGAACTCGCGGACCAGATGGGCCTGGTCGGCGTACCCGAGGTCGGCGGCGACCCGCGCCCAGTCCAGCGGCCCGGCGGCGGCCTGTTCGATCGCCTCCTGGAGCCGGTACCGCCGGATCACCCACTTCGGGCCGACGCCGACGTGGTCGAGGAAGAGCCGTTGCAGCCGGCGGGTCGAGACACCGTACCGCCGGGCGAAGTCGTCCACCCGCAGGATCCGCCGGTCGGCGCGGATCTCCTCGACCAGCGCGGTGGCCTCGGCGGCGAGCGGGTCCGGCGCGGGTGCCCAGGCGGTGAGCAGCGCGTCCAGCCGGCGGCACCGCTCGTCGTCCGGGCCGGCGCAGTGTTCACCCTCGACCGGCAGCCCGACCTGGGTGAGCGGCCGGCGCCGGCCGGTCAGCTCACGGACCGGCCGCCGCCAGAAGGGCCGGAAGCCGCCCGGGCGGAACTGGATCCCGCTGGCCCGGCCGGTGCCGTGCAGCGTGACGGTGAACAGTTCGAGGCCGACCCCGGCGACCTCGCCGGTCTCCGGGCCGCCGGCCTGGGCCTGGAACACCACGTTGACCGCCGGGTGCGGCACCACCCGCTGCCGATGCGGCTCGGTCAGCGCCCAGTCGACCAGCCAGTAGTGCTCGACGTACGGGCGCAGCGCGGGCGCGGGCAGCCGGCGCCGGAAGCGGACCGTCCGCAGCAGCCGGCCGGGGTCGAGGATGCCCCGACTGTCCTGTCGCGGTTCGTGTCGCATTTTTTCAAGACCACCCCCATACGCTGGCCCTATGACCACGAAGACTAGTGAGCTGCTGGCCGCCGCCGCGCCCCGGACGGTGACGGTGGTCCAGGGCATCTCCGACGACCAGCTCGACCTGCCCACCCCGTGCCCCGACTTCGCCGTGCGCGACCTGATCAACCACCTGTACGACGTGGTGGTCAACTTCCAGGCGCTGGCCCGGCGGCAGGAGGTGGACTGGTCGGCGAAGGCGGACCACCTGACCAAGGGGTGGCGGGATCGGTTCGCGGCGGAGACCGAACGGCTGATCGAGGCGTGGTCGGACCCGGCGGCGCTGGAGGGTGTCTCGCCAGGGATGGGGCTGCCGCAGGAGACGGTCGGCGACATGGCCCTGATCGACCTCGCGGTGCACGGTTGGGACCTGGCCCGGGCGACCGGTCAGCGGCTCGAGGTCGAGCCGGCTGTGCTGGCGGCGGGGCACGGCTTCATGGACCGGATGGGTGAGACCGGCCAGCAGATGGGCGCGTTCGGTGAGCCGGTGCCGGCCACGTCGGAGGCCACTGCGCTGGACCAGTTGCTCGGCCGGACCGGCCGGAATCCCGCCTGGACCGCCTGACGCCACGGCCCGCCCGGCACCGCGCCGCGCGGGCCGTCCTTGACACCGCTATTCGCTGAGTGAATAGTTAAGCAGGTGTCCACCCCGCACGTTCTGCTCGGGCTGCTCGCTGGGGGCGCCCGGCACGGGTACGAGCTGAAGCGCGCGCACGACGAGCGGCTGCCCCGGGCCCGGCCGCTCGCCTTCGGGCAGGTCTACGCCACCCTCGCCCGGCTGCAGCGGGACGGCCTGGTGGTCCCCGCCGGCCAGGAGCGCGACGGCGGCCCGGACCGCACCTCGTACGCGCTCACCCCGGAGGGCCGGGACGCGCTCGACCGGTGGCTCGCCACCGTCGAGCCGCCGATGCCGTACGTGGCCAGCACCCTCTTCGCCAAGGTGATGGTCGCCCTGCTGGTCGACGACGCCGACCGGGCCCGGTCCTACCTGATCGCCCAGCGCCGGGCGCACACCGAGCGGCTCCGCGAGCTGACCGCGGTGAAGACCGCCCCCTCGGCCAGCCTCGACGAGGTGATCGCGGCCGACTTCGCCATCGCCCATCTCGACGCCGACCTGCGGTGGCTGCACACCACCCTGGAACGCGTCGCCGACTGGCACCGGGAGGTGCACTCGTGACATGTCTGGAGGCCCGCGGGCTGGTCAAGGCGTACGGCAGGACGCCCGCCCTGCGCGGCGCGACGCTCGACGTGGCGGAGGGGGAGATCCTCGCGGTCACCGGGCCGAGCGGCTGCGGCAAGTCGACGTTGCTGCACTGCCTCGCCGGCATCCTGCGCCCCGATGCCGGTCAGGTCACCTGGCGGGGGGAACGGATCGACCTGTGGTCGGAGGCGGTCCGGTCCCGGCTGCGCCGCACCGAGTTCGGGGTGCTCTTCCAATTCGGTCAGCTCGTCGCCGAGCTGACCGCGGCGGAGAACGTCGCCCTTCCGCTGCTTCTCGCCGGCACGGGGCGGCGAGAAGCGCGGACGGCGGCGTTGACCTGGCTGGATCGGCTCGGCGTGGCCGAGGTGGCCGACGTCCGGCCGGGCGAGATGTCCGGCGGGCAGCAGCAGCGCTGCGCCACCGCCCGGGCCCTGGTCACCGAGCCTCGGGTGCTCTTCGCCGACGAGCCGACCGGTGCCCTGGACACGCTCACCGGCGAGCAGGTGCTCACCCAGCTGGTCCGGCTCGCCCGCGAGCAGCACACCACCGTCGTGCTGGTCACCCATGAGCCGCGGATCGCCGCGTACGCCGACCGCGAGGTGATGCTGCGCGACGGGCTGGTCGACCAGTCGGGCCTGGGACTCGACGCGCCCCTACCGGGCGGCCACCGGTGAGGCCCCACACCCTGTTCCGGCTCGCCCTGGCCGGCACCCGGACCGACCTGGCCCGGGTCGCGCTGACCGCGCTGAGCGCCGCGCTGGCCACCCTCGCCGGTCTGGCCGCGCTGACCGTGCTGGCCATCCGCAAGCCGCCCGGTGACGCGTGGACCCAGTCGGAGCAGTACAGCAACGCCCTGCTGCGGGAGCCGGGGCTGCGCGGCGGCACCGCGTTCGCCCTGCTGCTGCTGACCGTCCCGGTGCTGGCGCTGGCCGGGCAGTGCGCCCGGCTCGGCGCCCCGGCCCGGGACCGCCGGCTTGCCGCGCTCCGGCTGGCCGGCGCCACGCCCGGGCAGGTCACGTGGATCGCGTTGGCGGAGACGGGGTTGGCCAGCCTGCTCGGCACGCTGGCCGGCCTCGTCGGCTACCTGGTCGGTCACCAGCTGCTGCACCGCCCGGACACGCTCGGGCGATTGCCGCTGCCCACTGACGTCTACCCAGCACCGCCGGCGGTCGTCGCGGTGGTGGTCGGGCTGCCGTTGGTGGCGGCCCTGGTCAGCGCGTTGCTGATGCGTCGGGTGACCACCACCCCGTTCGGTGTGGTCCGCCGGGTCCGGACCCGGGCACCGTGGCCGTGGCCCGGTGTGCTGATCATCGTCGGGTTGGCCGCGTTCGCCGCCTTCCAGCCGGTGGCGGCCTGGTACGAGCGGCGGAACGACCAGCCACCACCCTGGCTGCTGCCGACACTGCTGACCGGCGGCGCCCTCCTCGCGATGGTCGGGGTGGTCACCGGCACCGGCTGGATCTCCCACACGGTCGGCCGGATGCTGCACCGGCGCGCCCGCCGCCCAGCCGCGCTGCTCGCCGCGCGCCGGCTGATGGCCGACCCGTGGGCGGGCAGCCGCACGTTCGCCGCGCTGCTGGCGGCGCTCATCTTCGGCGGGGGTGCCGCCGGCTTCCGCGCCGAACTCCTGACGACCATGGAGTTGAATCGGCGGACCGGTGCCGGGCTGGGCGGATCGGACGACTTCTACCTGCGGACGATGGACCTGGTCGACATGGCCGTGGCGGTGGCGGTGGCCATCGCGGCCGGTGGGCTGCTCGTTGCGGTCGTGGAGGGCATCACCTCGCGCCGGCGGGCGTACGCGGCGCTGGTGGCGACCGGGGTGCCCCGGGGCACCATCGGCCGCGCCCTGCTCTGGCAGTCCCTCGCCCCGGCCGTGCCGGCGGTCGGCATCGCGCTGGCTGTCGGGTACCTGCTGGTCCGGGGGGTGTTCCGGCCGCCGAGCGCGGGCGGCTACACCCAGCAGGTCTGCGACGCCGGCGAGCAACTCTGCAACGACCCGGCCACCCAGGCGCAGTACACCCGGACCGAGTGGGTGCCCCACGTGACCGTCGTGCCCGACGTACCGCTGGAGCAGTTGGCCTGGCTCGGGGTCGGTGCCCTGGCCGCGGTGCTGGCCATGGTCGGGGTCGGCCTGCTCTTCCTGCGCGCCAGCACCAACCTGGAGGAACTGCGAACCACCTGATGTGACGCGGTGACCAGCGCGAACGCTGTTGGCACCGGGAGGCCTGCCGATGGCCTTCCCGGAGCCGGGCCGCAGCGGCCAGCGGAGAGCGCGACAGCGGGAGACCACCAGCATGCACAACCAGCCCGGCAGACCGGCACCGGTGTTCGTCGACCGGACCGGCCGCCGCCGGCGGCTGACCATGGTCGCGGGCACGGCGATGGGCCTCGGCCTGCTCACCAGCCTCGGTCTGATCTTCGCCGGCCTCTTCGTCGACTCCTCCGTGCCACTGCCCGGGTGGTCGGAGACGAAGGTCGGGCCGCCGCTCGAGGTCGGCGTGGACGCCCCGCCCCCGACCGGGCAGACCAGGCCGCGCCCTCGTCCCGAGCCGGTGACCAGCATCACCCCGCCCGTGTCCTCGCCCACCGCCACCCAGCCGACCGGCGCCGCCCGGGCCGCGACTCCGGCCCCCCGCCGCTCCGGCAGCGTGCCGGGTCAGGGTGACGAGCGGCGCAACAGCGCCAAGCCGAGCAAGAGCCCGGGCAAGCCCTGACCATGGCACGACACGTGGCCCGCCGCGACCCCCGGGCACACTGGTTGCTGCTCCTGCTGGGGCTGGTCGCCCTCCTTGCGGCGCTCAGCTTCAACGGCCTGGTCACCAACGTCCGCGGCGGCTCGGGCCCCGCCCAGACGCCCACCGCACCGGCACCGAAACAGGTCAGCGCTGCTGGACCCGTGCTGCGGCTGGACGGCCCCACGCCGGTCACTCGGCGGCTCGCGCCGCGCACCCTGGCGCTGACCTTCGACGACGGGCCGGACCCGCGGTGGACGCCGCAGGTGCTCGACGTGCTGCGCCGGCACCACGCCCGCGCCACCTTCTTCGTGGTCGGCGCCCGGGTGAATGAGCACCCCGAACTGGTCCGGCGGATCCTGGCCGAGGGGCACGAGATCGGCTCGCACACCTTCACCCACGCGGACGTGGGCAACATGCCCGGCTGGCGGGCCAAGGCCGAACTCGCCTGGACGCGGAACGCGATCGCCGGCGCCACCGGCCGCGAAGTGACCCTGTTCCGGCCGCCCTTCTCGTCGACCCCCGCGGCGCTGACCCGGCCGCTGTACGACGCGCTACGCGACGCCGCCGGCAGCGGGCACGTGGCGGTGCTCGCCGACCGGGACGCCAGGGACTGGGAGCGCCCCGGTGTCCCGGCCATCGTCCGGGCGGCCACGCCGCAGGGCGGTGCCGGGGCCGCGGTGCTCATGCACGACGGCGGCGGCGACCGCAGCCAGACCGTGGCCGCCCTCGATCAGTTGCTGCCCCGCCTGGCCCAGGCGGGATACCGGTTCACCACCGTGTCGGAGGGGATCGGGGCTCCCGCGTCGATGCTCCCGGCCGGCGCCGGTGCCCGGCTGAGCGGGATCGCGGTGCGCTGGGCGCAGACCGGGGCCGGCTGGCTGGCCTCCGCCATGAACCTGCTGCTCGGCGTGGCGCTGGTGCTCGGGGTGGCGCGGCTCGGCGTGCAGGTGGTCTGCGCCCAACTGCACGTACGCCGGGTCCGCCGGCCCCGGCGTCGCCGGCCCGTGGTGGGCGCGCCGGTCTCGGTGATCGTGCCGGCGTACAACGAGGCCGCGAACATCGCCGCCACTGTGCGGTCGCTGGTCGCCAGCGCGTACCCGACGCTGGAGGTGATCGTGGTGGACGACGGCTCCAGCGACGGTACCGCCGAGATCGTCGAGCGGATGCGGCTACGCGGGGTACGCGTCATCCGGCAGGCGAACGCCGGCAAGCCGGCCGCGCTGAACACCGGCATCCGGGCCGCACGCGCCGACCTGCTGGTGCTGGTCGACGGGGACACCGTCTTCCAGCCGGACACCCTCCACCGGCTGGTCCAAGGCTTCGCGGACCCCCGCGTCGGCGCGATCAGCGGCAATACCAAGGTGGCCAACCGGCGCCGGCTCCTCGGCCGCTGGCAGCACCTGGAGTACGTGATCGGGTTCAACCTGGACCGCCGGATGTACGACGTGCTCGAGTGCATGCCGACCATCCCCGGCGCGATCGGGGCGTTCCGTCGCGAGGTGCTGCTCGCCGTCGGCGGCGTCCCCGCCGACACCCTTGCCGAGGACACCGACCTGACTATGAAGGTGCTCCGGGCCGGCTGGCGGGTGGTGTACGAGGAGCGCGCGATCGCCTGGACCGAGGCGCCGTCGTCGCTGCGCCAGCTCTGGCGGCAGCGGTACCGCTGGTGCTACGGCACCCTGCAGGCGATGTGGAAACACCGGCACGCGCTGGGCGAGCCGGGGGCGGGCGGGAAACTGGGCCGGCGGGGTCTGCCGTACCTGACCGTGTTTCAGGTCGTGCTGCCGTTGGCCGCTCCGGCGGTCGATGTCTTCGCCCTGTACGGACTGCTCTTCCTGCCCTGGTCGAAGCTCGTGCTGGCCTGGGTCGGGCTGCTCCTGCTCCAGGGCTTCACCGCCGCGTACGCGCTGCGCCTGGACCGGGAGCGGTTCGGGCCCCTGTGGGCGCTGCCGTTCCAGCAGCTCGTTTACCGGCAGGTGATGTACCTGGTGGTGGTGCAGTCGGTGGTGACCGCGGTGATCGGCAACCGGCTGCGCTGGCAGCGGATGGCGCGTACCGGGGAGGCGGCTGCCCTGGCCCCGCCGGCCCCGGTCCGTTGAGCGGTTGCTGGGCGGCCCCGCCGCCGTGACGCCGTGTGCCTGCGACGCGGCGAACGTGGTGGGCGTCAGCGGGTGGTGAGCAGGCCGGCGGACCAGGCGACGACCAGGCCGATCACCGCCGAGCAGCAGCAGACCAGCAGGGCGGCGGCCACCACCGCGAGGATCACCCAGGTCGGCCCGCGCCGGGCCGCCCGCGCCGGGGGTGCCTCCGTCCCGGTCGGCTCCTCCTCGGCGGTCCCGCTCATCCTGGCAGTCTAGGGGCGGCGAGGTTCGCGGCGGCGGGGCAGGATGGGCCGATGGAGCTGATCTCGATCGAGGACGTCCGGGCCGCTGCCGACGACATCGCCGGAACGGTCGTGCGTACCCCACTGCTGCCAGCACCGTGGGACGACGAAGTCTGGCTCAAGCCGGAGAGCCTGCAACCGGTGGGGTCGTTCAAGCTGCGCGGCGCGACCCACGCGGTGGCCCGGCTCGACCCGGCCGCCCGGTCCCGGGGCGTGGTCACCCACTCGTCCGGCAACCACGGGCAGGCCCTCGCGTACGCGGCACGGGCGTTCGGGGTCCGGTGCTCGGTGGTCGTCCCCGAGGGAGCGCCGCAGGTCAAGGTGGACCAGATCCGGGCGCTCGGCGCCGAAGTGCGGTTCGTCCCACGGGCCCGCCGGCTGCCGGAGGCGGAGCGGATCGCCGCCCACACCGGGGCCACGCTGGTGCCGCCCTTCGACGACCGGCGGATCATCGCCGGACAGGGCACCATCGGGCTGGAGGTCGTGGCGGACCTGCCCGACGTCGACGTGGTGCTGGTGCCGGTCGGCGGGGGCGGGCTCTCCTCGGGGGTCGCCACCGCGGTGAAGGCGCTGCGCCCGTCGGCCACCGTCGTCGGGGTGGAACCGCTGCTCGCGGCGGACGCCCAGGAGTCGCTCGCCGCCGGTGAGCTGGTGGTCTGGGACGTCGAGCGGACCTACCGGACCAGCGCGGACGGGCTGCGCACCAACCTCTCCGAGCTGACCCTCGCCCACCTGCGGGAACGCCTCGACGGCATCATCACGGTGACCGAGGAGGAGATCGCCGCGACGATGGGCCGGCTGGCCCGGGAGGCCCGGCTGGTGGTGGAGCCGAGCGGAGCCGTGGCGGTCGCCGCCCGCCTCTTCCACGCCGACGCGCTGCCGTCCGGCCGGACCGCTGCCGTACTCACTGGCGGCAACGTCGATCCGGCGGTCCTGGCGTCGGTGCTCACCGCGCCCGCCCCCTGAGGCCCTCGCGCGCTTTCCCGGAAGGAGTGGCTACCGGAGTTGAAATAGGCACTCTTTCCGGGAAAGCGGGCCAAGGGGGCGGCGGGTCAGCGGCGGGATCAGGCGCGGCCCAGCCGGTCGAGGATCCAGGCGTTGATGAACGCCTCCTCGCGCCAGGCGTCGTAGCGACCGCTCGGGCCGCCGTGGCCGGCACCCATCTCGGTCTTGAGCAGGTAGTCGCCCTCCGGGGCGACCGCCCGCAGCCGGGCGATCCACTTGGCCGGCTCGTGGTAGAGCACCCGGGTGTCGTTCAGGCTGGTCACCGCGAGGATGGCCGGGTAGGTGACCGGGGCCACGTTCTCGTACGGGGTGTACGACTTCATGTACGCGTACACCTCGGGGTCGTCGAGCGGGTTGCCCCACTCCTCCCACTCGGTGACGGTGAGCGGCAGCGACGGGTCGAGGATCGAGGTGAGCGCGTCCACGAAGGGCACCTGCGCGACGATCCCGGTGAACGCGTCCGGCGCGAGGTTGGCCACGGCGCCCATCAGCAGACCGCCGGCCGACGCGCCCCGGGCCACCAGGCGGTCGGTGGCCGTCCAGCCGGCCTTGACCAGGTGCCGGGCGCAGGCCACGAAGTCGGTGAAGGTGTTCTTCTTGGCGAGCAGCTTGCCCTCGTCGTACCAGCGCCGGCCGAGTTCGCCGCCGCCGCGGATGTGCGCCACGGCGAAGATGACGCCCCGGTCGAGCAGGCTGAGCCGGGCGATGGAGAACCACGGGTCCATGCTCGCCTCGTACGAGCCGTAGCCGTAGATGAGGCAGGGGGCGGAGCCGTCGTGTGGGGTGTCCTTCCGGCAGACCAGCGAGATCGGCACCCGGGTGCCGTCGTCGGCCAGCGCCCAGTCCCGGTGCTGCTCGTAGTCGGCCGGGTCGTACGCCCGCCCGTCCGGCCCGGGGCGGACCGGCTTCTGCTTGCGCAGCACCATCTGCCGGGTGACCAGGTCGTAGTCGTAGACCGAGTCCGGGGTGACCAGCGAGGTGTAGCGCAGCCGCAGCTCGCGGGTGCGGTACTCCGGGTTGGCGTCCAGCCCGACGCTGTAGATCGGCTCCGGGAAGTCGATGTCGTACGGGTCGCCGCCGCCGACCGGCAGCACCCGCAGCCCGGTCAGCCCGTTGCTGCGCAGCGAGACGACCAGGTGGTTCTCGAACGCGTCGACGGACTCCAGCCGGGTGCCCGGCGAGTGTTCGATCAACGGGGTCCAGTCGCCGGGCGTGTCCGCCGAGGTGAACGCGAGGGCGAAGTCCTCCGCGCCGTCGTTGTGCAGGATCAGGAACCGGTGCCCGTGGTGCTCCACCGAGTACTCGACGCCCTGCCGGCGCGGGGCGATGACGGCGGGCTCACCGGTCGGGTTGGCCGCCGGGACGACCCGTACCTCGCTGGTGATCTTGCTGTGGATGTCGATCATCACGAACCGCTCGGAGCGGGTCAGCTCGACGCCCACCCAGAACCGCTCGTCGTCCTCCTGGTGGACGACCACGTCCTCGCTCGACGGGGTGCCGACGGCGTGCCGCCAGACCCGGTTCGGCCGCCAGGCGTCGTCCACCGTGACGTAGAAGAGCGTCGAGGCGTCGCTCGACCAGGCGGTGCCGTAGAAGGTGTCCGCGATCTCGTCGGGCAGCACCTCGCCGGTGCTCAAGTCCTTGATCCGCAGGGTGAACCGCTCGTCGCCGGCGAAGTCCGCCGAGTATGCGAGCCAGCGCCCGTCCGGGCTGACATCGAACACGCCGAGGGCGAAGAAGTCGTGCCCCTCGGCGAGCAGGTTGCCGTCGAGCAGCACCTCCTCGCCGTCCAGCGGAGCGCCGTCGGCGCTGATCGGGGGCGCGGTCTCGCCGTCCCGGACGGCCCGGCGGCAGTGCACGCCGTACTGCTGGCTCTCGACCGTGCGGGTGTAGTACCAGTACCCGTCCTTGCGGGTGGGCACCGACAGGTCGGTCTCCTGGGTGCGCCGGCGGGTCTCCTCGAACAGTTGGGACCGCAGCTCCGCCAGGTGCGTGGTGCGGTCCTCGGTGTACGCGTTCTCCGCGGTCAGGTAGGCGATCGTCGCCGGGTCGTCCTTGGCCGCCAGCCAGGCGTACTCGTCGACGACAGTGTCGCCGTGGTGGGTGCGCTCGCTCGGCACGCGCTTGGCGACGGGGGTCTCGGTGGTCACGGCGTCACGTTACCGGCCGGCCGCCCGGCTCCGGGCCTGCGCTCGGTCGGATCCGGCAACTTGCCGCCGAGTCTTTCGAACATGTGTACGATGACCGCCATGGCGGCTGCAGCGAGTTCCACCCATCGTCCCGGAGCCCTCGACATCACCCGGCGCCTGGCCGAGATCTGCGGCCCGCCGTTCGCCCGGTTCGCCGGCCCGGCAGACGAGGTGGCCGGGCGGACGGCCCGCTGGGTGGCGGTGCCGGGCGGCCCGCACGCCGCCGCCGAGGTGTTGCGGCTGGCCGCCGCGCACGATCTGACGGTGGTGCCGCGCGGCGCCGGCACGAAGATCGACTGGGGTGCCGCCCCGGCGCAGGTCGACATCATGCTGGACACCGGCCGGCTCGCCGGGGTCTGGCACGAACCGCAGGGCTCCGGGGTGGCCGAGATCGGCGCCGGCACCCCGCTCCGGGCGGTCCAGGCCACCCTGGACCGCACCGGCCAGCGCCTCCCGGTCGACGCGCCCTCCCCGGGGGCGACCCTGGGCGGGGTGCTCGCCGCCGACGAGGCCGGCCCGCTCCGGCTCCGGCACGGCAGCCCGTGCGCCCAACTCGTCGGGGTGCGCTACCTGGACGCCGACGGCGAACTCGTCAGCGTCGGCGAATCCGGGACGGCGTCGCTGGGCCGGGCGGCACCGACGGCTCGCGACCGGGCGGGCGGCTCGGCGGCGCCCGCCGGCGGGCCGGGCGGCGGTGCCGCGGCGATCTTCGGCACGGGCGACCTGCCGGGGCTGGACGTGGCCCGGCTGCTCTGCGGCTCGCAGGGTGGCCTGGGCGTGCTGGTCTCGGCCACCCTGCGGGTGCAGGCCGCGCCGGCCAGCCGGGTCTGGGTGTCCCGGCCGGTCTGGACCCCGCTGGAGGTGCACGACCTGGTCCGGGCGGTGCTCGCCGCGCGGCTCGACCCGGCGGCCGTCGAGCTGGACCTGCCCGTACCGGTGCCGCTGCCGCGCCGGCGGGTCTCCCCGTCGCACCCGTCGGTCGCCGGGCGACCCGACCACCCGGCGCTGACCGGGCGAGCCACCCGGCCGGCCGCCGTAGGCAGCCTGGTGGTACTGCTGGAGGGTGGCCCGGCGGACGTCGCGGAGCGGGCCAAGCGGCTCACCGCGGTGCTGGGCGGCGATGCGGTCGTCAGCCACGCGGCGCCGGAGTGGTGGGGGCGCTACCCCTTCGCCCCCGGCGACACCGCGCTGCAGATCGAGGTGCCCATCAACGACCTGCACGCGGCGGTCTACGCGCTGCGCGACGCGGCCGGCAGCCCGGTGCCGGTCCGGGGCTCCGCCGGGGTCGGCACGGTGCACGCCGCGCTGCCCGGCTCGCTGGCCCCCGACCGGGTGGCCTCGATCCTCGCGGCCGTCCGTGGGGTGCTTCTCGCCCGGCGGGGCCGCTGCGTGGTGGTGTCCGCCCCGGCCCCGGTCCGCCGCGCCGTCGATCTGTGGGGTGAGCTGCCCACCCTGCCCCGCCTCCGCACGGCGAAGGCGCACCTCGACCCCCACCACCGCCTGGCCCCCGGCCGCCTCCCCGGCGGTCTCTGACCCCCGGCCCCGCTCTCGTTGATCAAGGAGTTTGCGTCCGGATCCGGCGGCCCGCGCCGGACGCAAACCTCTTGGTCAACGCCGCCAGGGGCGGCGGTCAGAGGGTGTCGTTGCGGAGGACGAGGATGGCGATGTCGTCGCGGGGGGCCTCCACGGAGAAGCCGATCGCCGTGGCGCGCAGCCGGGCCGCGACCACGTCGGCGGAGTAGCCGGCCAGCGGGGCTGCCGACTCGCGCAGCCGTTCGGTGCCGAACAGCTCCCGGCCGCGCCGGCGCTCGGTGACCCCGTCGGTGTAGAAGATCAGCGCGTCACCCCGGCCGAGGGTGATCTCGGCCGTCGGGGTGGTGATCGAGTCGAGCAGCCCGAGCGCCGTACCGCCGGTGCCGACGAAAGCCGCCCCACCGCCACCGGGCAGCAGTACCGGGCGGTCGTGCCCGGCCAGGTGCAGGGACACGTCGAGCTGGCCGCCCTCACCCGGCCCGACCGCCGCCAGCGCCAGCGTGCAGTACCGGCCGCTGCCGCGCTCCACCAGCGTCTCGTTGAGTCGTCCCAGCACCTCCGGCAGCGGCTTGCCGTCGCCGACCAGCACCCGGATCACGTCCCGGACCAGACCGGTCACCGCCGCCGCCTGCACGCCCTTGCCGGAGACGTCCCCGATGACCACCAGCCACCGGCCGTCCTGCAGCGGGACCACGTCGTAGAAGTCGCCGCCGACGTCGGCATCGTCGCCGGTCGGGACGTACTCGGCGGCGAAGCCGATGCCCTCGACGACCGGGAGCACCGGCGGCAGCAGCGACTGCTGGAGGGTCTGGGCCACCCGTCGGCGCTCGGCGTGGATGCGGGCGTTCTCGATGGCGAGGGCGGCCCGGCGGGCCACGTCCTCCAGCACCGAGACCTCGTCCGGGTCGTGCCGATGCCGCTGGTGGCGGCCAACGGCCAGGGTGCCGAGCCGTTGCCCGCGGGCGATCAGCGGTACGGCGAATCCCTCCATCGGCCCGCTGAGCGGCACCTGCGCGGCGCTCCGGGTCGCCTCCCGCAGCCGGGCCTGGATCGAGTCCGGTCCGGTCTCCTCGAGCACGCGGTGCAGCTGCGGCAGCACCGACTCGTCGGCGTGGCTGCACGCGGCGAGCCGCAGCCGCCCCCACTCGTCGGTGGTGTGCACCGCGCACCACTGGCCGAGCCGCGGCACCACCAGCTGCGGGATGAGCGCCATGGTCAGCTCGACGTCGAGGGACTGGGCGAGCAGCTCGCTCGCCTCGGCGAGGAAGGTCAGCCAGGCCGACCGGCGGACGTCCGCCCGGCGCAGCCGGTCGTTCTCCAGGTGTAGCGAGAGCCGTTCGGCGGCCAGCACCGCGAGCGGCCGGGCGTACGCCGACGGCGCCGCGTCCAGCTCCAGCTCACCGGCGTACGGCCGGTGCACGGCGAGCGGCACCCGGAGCAGCTCGTTGCCCGCCCGGGGCTGCCGGCCGTACCGGGCGAGCACCTGGGTGCCCTGCCCGTCGCCCCGGTCCAGCCGGACCACGCCGCCGGCCGCGCCCACCATCTCGGCGAGCCGGGCCAGCAGCCCGTTGGCGAACTCCGGCAGCGGGTCGTCCGCGTACGGGTCGGGGGTGGTCTGCATCAGCTCGCTCATCGCGGCGGCGCTCGGGGCGCTGTCCGTCGCTTCGCCCGAGGTGGCCGCCGTGTAGTGCTCGGCCACGGCCGGTGGCGCGGCGGACGCCACCTCGTGCCGGTCGAGCCGGAACCAGACGCCCTTGCCGGTGGGCAGGTAGGTGGTGCCCCACCGGCTGGCGAAGTGGTCCACCAGCAGCAGGCCGCGCCCGCGCTCGGCCACCTCGGCGATCTCGGTGCTGACGTTGCGTACCCCGACGATCAGTTCCTCGACCGGGCCGGACGCGAAGTCGGTGACCGTGACGGTCAGTCCCCCGTTGTCCGCTTCGACCTCGATGTCGAGTTCGGTGCGCGCGTGCTCGATGGCGTTGGTGGTGAGTTCCGTGGTGAGCAGCAGGGCCTCGTTGAGCAGTTCGTCCAGGTCCGCCTCGCCGAGGACGGACCGGACCAGCGCCCGGGCCGCGGCGGGCGTACGCCGGTCGGCGGGGAGCCGGACACGCCGGACCTGCTCGTCCGCGCCGCCGTCCATCGCGGGCCCCGCCTCCGCTGACACCTTCGTATCCTCCACCGCCGCCGTCCCCGGTGCCAAGCGCCCCCGCCGCGCCACTCCGTCAAGCGAGGGAGGCGCGCCGGGTCGGCTGGTCGTCACCTCGACCTACCGCGGGCAGAATGGTGGGATGTCGGCACGAGCCGGTTGGCCCCGAGCTGAGCGAGGAATGATGACCACGGCGAAACAGTCGCTAGCCGCGGACCCGTCCGCGCCCGAGCACGAGGCGCTCCTCGGTGACCTCGTCGAGGCGCTGCGGCAGGTGCGCCGGGGCGACCTCAAGGTCCGGCTGCCTCGACGGGCCGGCCTGGCCGGGGAGGTGGCCGACGCCTTCAACGACGTCGTGTCGCTGCAGGAGCGGCAGCACCTGGACCTGCGCCGGATCAGCCGGATCGTCGGCCGGGACGGCCGGCTGACCGAACGCCTCGACGACGAGGGCCTGGACGGCTCGTGGGCGGAGGGGCAGCGGGCGATCAACTCGTTGATCGACGACCTGGGCCGGCCGACCACCGAGATCGCCCGGGTCATCGTGGCGGTGGCCGACGGCGACCTGTCCCAGCACATGGCGCTGGAGATCGACGGTCGCCCGCTGCGCGGTGAGTACCTGCGCATCGGCCGCACCGTAAACACCATGGTCGACCAGCTCTCGTCCTTCTCGAACGAGGTGACCCGGGTGGCCCGCGAGGTGGGCACCGAGGGCAAGCTGGGCGGGCAGGCCGACGTACGCGGGGTCGCCGGCACCTGGAAGGACCTCACCGACTCGGTGAACACCATGGCGTCGAACCTCACCTACCAGGTGCGGTCGATCTCCCAGGTGGCCACGGCGGTGGCGAAGGGTGACCTGTCGCAGAAGATCACCGTGTCGGCCAAGGGCGAGGTGGCCGAGCTGGCCCACACGTTCAATTCGCTCACCGACACCCTGCGGCTCTTCGCCGAGCAGGTGACCCGGGTGGCCCGTGAGGTGGGCACCGAGGGCAAGCTGGGCGGCCAGGCGGAGGTGCCGAACGTCGCCGGCACCTGGAAGGACCTGACCGACAGCGTCAACTCGATGGCGTCGAACCTGACCGCGCAGGTGCGCAACATCGCCCAGGTCTCCACCGCGGTGGCCCGGGGCGACCTCTCCCAGAAGATCACGGTGGCCGCGCAGGGCGAGATCCTGGAGCTGAAGGACACCGTGAACACGATGGTGGATCAGCTGTCGTCGTTCGCGGACGAGGTGACCCGGGTGGCCCGTGAGGTGGGCATCGAGGGCAAGCTGGGCGGCCAGGCCCAGGTACGCGGGGTTTCCGGCACCTGGCGTGACCTCACCGAGAACGTCAACCAGCTCGCCGGCAACCTGACCAGTCAGGTGCGGAACATCTCGCAGGTGTCCACGGCGGTGGCGAAGGGTGACCTGTCGCAGAAGATCACGGTGGACGCGCAGGGTGAGATCCTGGAGCTGAAGAACACCGTGAACACGATGGTGGATCAGCTGTCGTCGTTCGCCGACGAGGTGACCCGGGTGGCCCGTGAGGTGGGCACCGAGGGCAAGCTGGGCGGTCAGGCGCAGGTGAAGGGTGTGTCCGGCACCTGGCGGGACCTGACCGACAACGTGAACTCGATGGCGTCGAACCTGACCAGCCAGGTGCGGAACATCGCCTCGGTCACCACGGCGGTCGCGAAGGGTGACCTGAGCCAGAAGATCACGGTGGACGCCCGGGGCGAGATCCTGGAGCTGAAGTCCACCGTGAACACGATGGTGGACCAGCTCTCCTCGTTCGCGGACGAGGTGACCCGGGTGGCCCGTGAGGTGGGCACCGAGGGCAAGCTCGGCGGCCAGGCCCAGGTACGCGGCGTCGCCGGCACCTGGCGCGACCTGACCGACAACGTGAACTCGATGGCGTCGAACCTGACCAGCCAGGTGCGCAACATCGCCCAGGTGTCCACGGCGGTGGCGAAGGGTGACCTGTCGCAGAAGATCACGGTGGACGCGCAGGGTGAGATCCTGGAGCTGAAGAACACCGTGAACACGATGGTGGATCAGCTGTCGTCGTTCGCGGACGAGGTGACCCGGGTGGCCCGTGAGGTGGGCACCGAGGGCAAGCTGGGCGGTCAGGCGCAGGTGAAGGGTGTGTCCGGCACCTGGCGGGACCTGACCGACAACGTGAACTCGATGGCGTCGAACCTGACCAGCCAGGTGCGGAACATCGCCTCGGTCACCACGGCGGTCGCGAAGGGTGACCTGAGCCAGAAGATCACCGTGGACGCGCAGGGCGAGATCCTGGAGCTGAAGTCCACCGTCAACACGATGGTCGATCAGCTGTCGTCCTTCGCCGACGAGGTGACCCGGGTGGCCCGTGAGGTGGGCACCGAGGGCAAGCTCGGCGGTCAGGCGCAGGTGAAGGGCGTCTCCGGCACCTGGCGCGACCTCACCGAGAACGTCAACCAGCTCGCCTCGACCCTGACCACCCAGCTCCGGGCGATCGCCCAGGTCTCCACCTCGGTGACCCGGGGCGACCTGACCCAGCGGATCGCCGTCAAGGCGCAGGGCGAGGTCGCCGAGCTGAAGGACAACATCAACCAGATGATCGTCACCCTTCGGGAGACGACGAAGAAGAACGCCGAGCAGGGCTGGCTGGACTCCAACCTGGCCCGGATCGGTGGCCTGCTCCAGGGCCAGCGGGACCTCGGCGAGGTCTGCCGCATGATCATGATGGAGGTGACCCCGCTGGTCGACGCGCAGCTCGGCGCGTTCTTCCTGGCGGACAGCTCCGAGGGGAGCATGCGGCTGCGGCTCACCGCCTCGTACGGGTATGTGGCGCGGGGGCACGACGTGACCTTCGGGCCCGGCGAGGGGCTGGTCGGCCAGGCCGCCCTCTCCCGGCGGACCATAAGGGTCAGCGCCCAGCCCGACGGGCGGCTGATGCTGCGCTCCGGGCTGGCCGAGACGCCCCCGGCCGACCTGGTGGTGCTGCCCGTCCTGTTCGAGGGCGAGCTGCTCGGCGTGATCGAGTTCGCCGGGGTCACCACCTTCTCCGAGCTGCACCTGTCGTTCCTGGAGCGGCTGGTCACCACGATCGGCATCGCGGTCAACACGATCCAGGCCAACCGGCGTACGGAGGAGCTGCTGGCCCAGTCGCAGCGGCTGGCGCTCGAACTCCAGGAGCAGTCGGCGGAGTTGCAGCGCACCAACGCCGAACTGGAGGACAAGGCCAAGCTGCTCTCCGAGCAGAAGGCCAACATCGAGACCCAGAACCGGGAGATCGAGCTGGCCCGGCTCGGCCTGGAGGAGAAGGCGCAGCAGCTCACCCGGGCGTCGGCGTACAAGTCGGAGTTCCTGGCCAACATGAGCCACGAGCTGCGCACGCCGTTGAACTCGCTGCTGCTGCTGGCTCGGCTGCTGGCCGAGAACCCGGACCAGAACCTGACGCCGAAGCAGACCGAGTTCGCCCGCACCATCCACAGCGCCGGCTCGGACCTGCTCTCCCTGATCGACGACATCCTGGACCTGGCCAAGATCGAGGCGGGCCGGATGGACGTGGAGCCGACCGAGGTGCGCTTCTCCGAGCTGCGCGGCTACGTCGAGCAGGCGTTCGCCCCGCAGGCCGAGGAGAAGGGCCTCGACTTCCAGGTACGGATCAGCAAGGACCTGCCCCCGGCGCTGGTCACCGACGCCCAGCGGTTGCAGCAGATCCTGCGCAACATGCTCTCCAACGCGGTGAAGTTCACCGACCACGGCGCGGTGACGCTGCGGATCGCCCCGGCCGCCGAGAATGCGGTCTTCGACGTGCCCGCGCTGACCAACGCCCGGCGGGTGATCGCGTTCACGGTGATCGACACCGGGATCGGCATCTCCGACGACAAGCTGTCGCTGATCTTCGAGGCCTTCCAGCAGGCGGACGGCACCACCAGCCGACGGTACGGGGGCACCGGGCTGGGCCTGTCGATCAGCCGGGACCTGGCGCGTCTGCTCGGCGGCACGATCACCGTGTCGTCGGCGCCCGGCCAGGGGTCGACCTTCACCCTCTTCGTACCGGACGTGCTGGCACCGGACGCGGTGGTGGCACCCGCGCCACCCTCGCCGAGCCGCGCGGGCCTGCCGTCGTCGCTGCTCATGCCGATGGAGCTGCCGCAGCCGCAGGAGACTCCGGCGGCCCGGCGGCTGGAGGGCGTGACCGTCCTGATCGTCGACGACGACGTCCGCAACGTGTTCGCCCTGACCTCCGCGTTGGAACTGCACGGGATGACCGTGCTGTACTCGGACAACGGGGCGGACGGCGTCCGCCAGTTGGCCGAGCATCCGGAGGTGGACATCGTGTTGATGGACGCGATGATGCCGGATCAGGACGGCTACGAGACGACCCGGCAGATCCGGCGCAACCACCGCTTCGTGGACCTGCCGATCGTGTTCCTGACCGCCAAGGCGATGCCCGGTGACCGGGATTCGGCGATCACGGCCGGGGGTAGTGACTACATCACCAAGCCGGTGGACCTGGACGAGCTGATCGAGATGATGGCGTCCTGGATCGGCCGGAGCCGAGGCGAGGAGACCCCGTGACCCAGACGGCCAAGGCGCTGCTGGTGGACGACCGGCGGGAGAACCTGATGGCCCTGGAGGCGATCCTCCAGGGGCTGCCGGTGCAGTCGGTCGCGGTGGAGAGCGGCGAGGCGGCGCTGAAGCAGCTCCTCGTCGACGACTTCGCGGTGATTTTGCTCGACGCGCAGATGCCCGACATGGACGGCTTCGAGACCGCCACCCACATCAAGCGGCGGGAGCGGACCCGGCACGTGCCGATCATCTTCCTCACGGCGGCGGACAAGGACGCCCAGCTCGCTTTGCGCGGCTACGCCGTGGGCGCGGTCGACTACCTGACCAAGCCGTTCGACCCCTGGGTGCTGCGCGCCAAGGTGTCGGTCTTCGTGGAGCTGTGGGTGAAGACCCGGCAGCTCGCCGCCCAGTCCGATCTGGTGCGGGAGCGGGACGCCCAGTGGCGGGTGCTCACCGACGCGGTGGACGAGGCGACGACGCTGCTGCGCGCGGACGACGGCCCGGGGGCCCGGGAGCGCGCGGTGGACATCCTGGAGCAGGCCCGCTGGGGCAACCCCGGCTGAGCCGTCAGCCGGCCCGGTCGCCGCGCCCCGCCGCGGCGCGCCGGGCGCGCCACCGTTCGCCGAGCGTGTCGAGCTCCTCCTGTACGAAGACGAAGAAGTCCAGCATCTCGGCCACCCGCTCGCCGGCCGGGGTGGCCCGCCCGTGCAGCGCGTCCACGCCGCCGGTGGCGATGTCGATGAAGTTCTTGTAGAGGCCGGTCTTGGTGATGGTGGCCTCGTACCAGGGGTTGTCCGGCATCCGGTAGTGGTCCCGCCGGGAGCCCTTGACCGGCTCGCGGACCAGCATGCCGAACTGGGTCAGGTAGCGGACCGCGCCGGAGACCGCCGCCGCGCTGACTCCGAGCCGCTCGCCGATCTCGCCGGCGGTCAGCGGGCCGTCCGCGCTCATCACGGTGAAGAGCACCCGGGCGGCCATCCGGGGAAAGCCGACGTCCGCGAAGGCCATCGCCATCCGCTCGACGAAGAGGTGGACCCCTTCCTCGTTCCGGGTCGGACGGTGGGCGTCAAGCATCGGCGGTGGCTCCTCCCGTTAAAAAGTCGTGAAGACGATGGTGCCCCAGCTCTCACAGTCTTCACAAGTTTCTGAAACGAGCGTAGCTTCCGAAGTATGGAAACCCCAATTGAGGTGTCCGGCCTGGTGAAGAATTTCGGCCGGACCCGGGCACTCGACGGACTCGACCTGACCGTCCGCGCCGGGGAGGTGCACGGCTTCCTGGGCCCCAACGGCGCCGGCAAGTCGACCACCATCCGCGTGCTGCTCGGCCTGCTGCGGGCGGACGCGGGAGCCGTCCGGCTGCTCGGCGGTGACCCGTGGCGGGACGCCGTCGCCCTGCACCGCCGCCTCGCGTACGTCCCCGGTGACGTCACCCTCTGGCCGAACCTGAGCGGCGGCGAGGTGATCGACCTGCTCGGCCGGATGCGCGGCGGGCTGGACCCGAAGCGCCGCGCCGAGCTGCTGGACTCCTTCGAGCTGGACCCGCGCAAGAAGGGCCGGGCCTACTCCAAGGGCAACCGGCAGAAGGTGGGCCTGGTGGCCGCGCTCGCCTCCGACGTCGAGCTGCTCATCCTCGACGAGCCGACCTCCGGGCTGGACCCGCTCATGGAGGAGGTCTTCCAGCACTGGGTCCGCCGGGCCAAGCAGGACGGCCGCACCGTGCTGCTCTCCAGCCACATCCTGGCCGAGGTGGAGGCGCTCTGCGACCGGGTGACGATCATCCGCAACGGCCGCGCCGTCGAGTCCGGCACCCTCGGCGAGCTGCGCCACCTGCACCGCACCGCGATCGACGCCGAGGTCGCCGCGCCACTGGACGGGCTGGCCGACCTGCCAGGTGTGCACGACCTGCGGGTGGACGGCAACCGGGTGCGCTTCGACGTGGACTCGGCCGCCCTGGACACCGCCCTGCGCCGGCTCACCGAGCTGGGCGTACGCAGCCTGGTCAGCCAGCCGCCGACGCTGGAGGAGCTGTTCCTGCGGCACTACGAGGCGATCCCCGGCCAACCGGCCCCTGCCGAGGCGACCCGATGAACACCTTGACCGGCACCCGTCACCTGGCCCGGCTGATCCTGCGCCGGGACCGCGTCCTGCTCCCGCTCTGGGTGCTGCTGCTCGCCGCCCTGCCGATGACGTACGCGACCAGCTTCTTCGAGCTCTTCCCGACGGACGCCGACCGGGCCGCGTACGCCGCCGGCACGGCCCGCAACCCGTCGATCGTCGCGCTGCTCGGCCCGGTGTACGGCGACAGCGTCGGCGCGCTGACCGCCCAGCGCTCCGGCTTCCTGCTGGTGATCATCGCGCTGGCCAGCCTGCTCACCGTCGTCCGGCACACCCGCACCGAGGAGGAGGCCGGCCGGCGGGAGCTGCTCGGCGGCACGGTGCTCGGCCGGTACGCCGGGCTGACCGCCGCGCTGCTCGTGACGTACGCGGCCGACCTGCTGCTCGGGCTGCTCACCGCGGCCGGGCTGGTCTCCACCGGGCTGCCGGCGGCCGGCTCGTACGCGTACGGCCTCTCCGCCACGCTGACCGGCGTCGTCTTCGCCACGATCGGTGGGCTGGCCGCCCAGCTCACCGAGACGGCAGGCGGGGCGCGGGGCATCGCCATCGGGGTGCTCGGTGCCGCCTTCGGGCTCCGGCTGCTGGGTGACACCGCCACGCACGACTGGCCGAGCTGGCTCTCCCCGCTGGGCTGGGCGCCGCGGGTGCGGCCGTACGAGGGGGAGCGCTGGTGGGTGCTGGCCCTACCGCTGGTCGCGTCGGTGCTGATCGCGGCGGTCGCGTACCCGGTCTCGGTGCGCCGCGACCTGGGGGCCGGGGTGCTGCCGCCGCGGCTCGGGCCGGCCACCGCCGGCCAGGCCCTCTCCGGATCGTTCGGGCTGGCCTGGCGGCTGCACCGCGGGCAGATCCTCTGGTGGTCGGTCGGCTTCGGCCTGCTCGGGTTGATCCTCGGCGGGGCGGCGCAGGCCGCCGGCCGGTCCGTCGAGGGCAACCCGCAGCTGGAGGAGATCATGGCCCGGATCGGCGGTGCCTCGGGGCTGGCCGACGCCTACCTGGGCGCCACGCTGAGCCTGGCCGGCCTGGCCGCGGCCGGGTACGGCGTCCAGGCCGCCCTGCGGATGCGGGCGGAGGAGACTGCCGGGCGGGCCGAGCCGCTGCTGGCGACCGGTGTGCACCGCTCGACCTGGCTGCTGTCCCACGTGGCGTTCGCGCTGCTCGGGCCGGTGGTGGTGCTCGCCGTGACCGGCTTCACCACCGGCCTGACCTACGGGCTGAGCGTGCACGACGTGCCGGCGGAGCTGCCCCGGATGGTCGGCGCCGGGCTGGCCCAGGTGCCGGCGGCGTGGGTGCTGACCGGGATCGCCGTGCTGCTCTTCGGGCTGCTGCCCCGGCTCGCCTCGGTGGCCTGGGCGGTGCTCGCGGTCTGCGTGCTGCTCGGCCAGCTCGGTGCCGTGCTGAAGCTGGACCGGTGGCTGCTGGACCTCTCCCCGTTCAACCACACCCCGCAGGTGCTGCGGGAGCACTGGAACGCCACCCCGCTCTACGTGCTGGCCCTCGTGGCGCTGCTGCTCGCGCTCGCCGGCCTCACGGCCTTCCGCCGCCGCGACACCCCCGTCACCTGACCCACGAGGCCAACCAGGTTGATCATGAGGTTGGCGGCACCTGGCGAGATCGACATCGCCGTCAACCTCATGATCGCCGGCGCGCGGGTGGGTCAGGGGGCGGTTTCGTTGCGGATCATCAGGGCCGAGCGGAGGCCAGTGATGTCCAGGACGCGCAGGAGGAAGTCGCCGACGTTGCTGAGCACCAGGAGGCTCTGCGCGTGGCTGGCCTTGCGGCTCAGCACCACCAGCGTGCCGAGCCCCTGCGAGTCGCAGAAGGTCACCCCGCCGAGGTCGAGCACGATGCGCGGCGGCGCATCGGTCAGCACCTCATTGACGACAGTCGACAGCTGGGCGGCCGTGAGCATGTCGATCTCACCAGCGAGGCGAAGCACAGCTTCGTCGCCCGACCGGTGTATCGCGATGGACAGTTCGGCACGATCCACCCGGTTAGCCTATCGCGATCTCGGTCGCCCGGCCCGTCGAGGCACCCCTGCTGTCGATCTCGGCCGGACGGACGGCGTGAGCCCGGTAACCCCCCGTGCGGGGTGGCTGCTGATCAGCCGCCCGACGCTGACACAATGGCGGCATCGTGACCGAGACCATTTCCGCCGGATCCGGCCGTTACCCGGCCGACGCGCCGGCCTCCGAGGCCCTGTTCGACCGCGCCAAGGCCATCGTGCCCGGCGGGGTGAACTCCCCTGTACGCGCGTTCCGTGCCGTCGGCGGCACCCCGCGCTTCATGGTCCGGGGGGAGGGTCCCTGGCTCTTCGACGCCGACGGCCGCCGCTACGTCGACCTGGTCTGCTCCTGGGGCCCGCTGGTCCTCGGCCACGCCCACCCCGCGGTGGTCGAGGCGGTGCAGGCGGCCGCCGCGTACGGCACCAGCTTCGGCACGCCGACCCCGGGCGAGGTCGAGCTGGCCGCGGAGATCGTCAACCGCACCCCGGTCGAGCAGGTCCGCCTGGTCAACTCGGGCACCGAGGCGACCATGTCGGCGATCCGGCTGGCCCGCGGCTTCACCGGCCGCGCGAAGATCATCAAGTTCGCCGGCTGCTACCACGGCCACTCGGACGCGCTGCTCGCCGCCGCGGGCTCCGGCGTGGCCACGTTCGGCCTGCCCGACTCGCCCGGCGTGACCGGCGCGGCCGCCGGCGACACCATCGTGCTGCCGTACAACGACCTCCGTGCGGTGGAGGAGGCCTTCGCCGCCGAGGGACCGCACATCGCGGCGATCATCACCGAGGCGGCCGCCGGCAACATGGGCGTGGTCGCCCCGCGCGACGGCTTCAACCAGCAGCTCGCCCGGATCGCCCACGCGTACGGCGCGCTGCTCATCGTCGACGAGGTGATGACCGGGTTCCGGGTCTCCCGCGCCGGCTGGCACGGCCTCGACGCCAGCGACGCCGACCTGTGGACGTACGGGAAGGTCATGGGTGGCGGACTGCCCGCCGCGGCGTTCGGCGGGCGTGCGGAGGTCATGTCCAGGCTGGCGCCGGCCGGCCCGGTCTACCAGGCCGGCACCCTCTCCGGTAACCCGCTGGCGTGCGCCGCCGGCCTGGCCACGCTGCGGCTGGCCGACGACGCGCTCTACCGGAAGCTGGACGAGACGGCCGCCGTGGTGGGCAAGCTCGCCACCGATGCGCTGGCCGCCGCCGGCGTCCCGCACCGCCTGTCGACCGCGGGCAACATGTTCTCGATCTTCTTCACCGACGCCGACGTGGTCGACTACGACAGCGCCCGCACCCAGCAGGTGCCCGCGTTCAAGGCGTTCTTCCACGCGATGCTCGCGGCCGGCGTCTACCTGCCGCCGAGCGCGTTCGAGGCCTGGTTCGTGTCGGCGGCGATCGACGACGCCGCCCTCGAGCAGATCGCCGACGCCCTGCCGGGCGCGGCGACGGCGGCGGCAGCGGCGGGACACGGGGGGTAAAGGTCGTGAGCGAGACGGTGGTCCACGTGCTGCGGCACGGCGAGGTGTACAACCCGAACGGCATCCTCTACGGCCGGCTGCCCGGTTTCCGTCTCTCCGAGCTGGGCGTCCAGATGGCCAAGGCCGCCGCCCAGGCGCTCGCCGACAAGACCGTGGTGCACGTGGTGGCGAGCCCGCTGGAACGCGCGCAGCAGACCGCCGAGCCGATCGCCGCGCAGTTCGGTCTCCCGGTCGGGGTGGACGAGCGGCTGATCGAGAGCGCCAACTGGTTCGAGGGCAAGAAGGTCTCCCCGGGCGACGGGTCGTTCCGCGACCCGCGCAACTGGTGGGTGCTGCGCGACCCCGTCACCCCGTCCTGGGGTGAGGCCTACCGGGCGATCGCCGAGCGGATGTTCGCCGCGCTGCACGCCGCCCGGATCGCCGCCGAGGGGCGCGAGGCCGTGCTCGTCTCCCACCAGCTCCCCATCTGGACGCTGCGCCGGTACGTCGAGCGCAAGCGGCTCTGGCACGACCCGCGCAAGCGGCAGTGCGGGCTGGCCAGCCTCACCTCGTTCCACTTCGACGGCGCCAAGATCGTCGGCATCGGGTACTCCGAGCCGGCGGCCCACCTGATCGCGATCTCGCCGACCGCCCGGACGGCCAAGGGGGCCTGATGCTCACCCGGAGGCTCGTCGCCGCCCTGCTCGCCGCCGTCACCGCCGGTACGGCGCTGGTCGGCTGCTCCTCCGGAAGCCAGGAGAGCCGCTGCTCCGACCAGAACGGCGTCATCGAGTGCGCGCCCGACCAGCGGTCGAAGGCCCCCAAGCTCGCCGGTGACCTGCTCACCGGCGGCCGGTACGACGTCGCCGACGCGCGCGGCCAGGTCGTCGTGGTCAACTTCTGGGGCTCCTGGTGCGCGCCCTGCCGGGCCGAGGCCGACGACCTCGAAGCCACCTACCAGGCCACCAAGGCGTCCGGGGTCAGCTTCCTCGGCATCAACGTGCAGGACAGCAAGGACAAGGCGATCGCCTTCGAGGAGGGCCGGGTCACCTACCCGAGCCTCTTCGATCCGGCGAGTCGGCTGGCACTGGCCCTGGACATCCCGCCGAACACCATCCCAGCCACCGTCGTGCTGGACCGCGAGGGGCGGATCGCCGTCGTGATCCGGGCCGCGGTGACCCAGGACCGGCTGCGGCCCGTCGTCGAGCGGATCGCCGCCGAGCAGCCGGCGTCCGGATCCCGCTGATGGGCGAGACCTTCCGCCAGCTCGCCGAGTCCGGCCCGCTGCTGCTGGCCGTGGGCGCGGCGGCGCTCGCCGGGCTGGTCAGCTTCCTGTCCCCGTGCGTCCTGCCGCTGATGCCCGGCTACCTGTCGTACGTCACCGGACTGGCCGGCGCCGACCTGGAGGGCCGGACCCGGTCCGAGGGGGCGCCGGTGGCCGGTGCGGAGGCGGACGGCCCGACCGGCGGCGCGGTGGCCGTCGCGGCGCCCCCGGCGGCCCGGCCGGTGGCGGCGGTCAAGGGGCGGGTGCTCGCCGGCACGCTGCTCTTCATCGCCGGGTTCACCGCCGTGTTCACCGCCACCGCGATCCTCTTCTCCGGCGTCGGCAGGCTCTTCTTCGAGCACGAGCGCACGCTGGAGATCGTCATCGGCGCGCTGGTCGTGGTGCTCGGGTTCGGCTACCTCGGGGTGATCCCTGGGCTGCAGCGCGAGTTCCGCATCCGCCGGCTGCCCGCCGCCGGGCTGTTCGGCGCCCCGGTGCTCGGCGCGGTCTTCGCGCTGAGCTGGCTGCCGTGCACCGGCCCGACGCTCGGCGCGGTGCTCGGCCTAGCGACGGCGGAGGGCAAGACCGACCGGGCGGTGCTGCTCGCCGTGGCGTACTGCCTCGGGCTGGGGGTACCGTTCGTCGCCTTCGGGCTGGGCTTCCGCCGCCTGCTCGGGGTGTTCCGCGCCGTCCGGCGCAACAGCCGGTGGGTCACCCGGATCGGCGGCGCCCTGCTGATCCTGATCGGCCTGGCGCTGGTCACCGGCGGCTGGCAGAACTTCGTGATCTGGCTGCAGACGCACGTGGGCGTGGGCGAGGTGAGCATCTGATGACGACCGTGGACGACCGGCCGGCGGCCCCGCCCGCGCCCCGGCGGCGGGTCAACCCGGTGCTGGCCCTGCTGCGCAACTCGTGGCGGCAGCTCACCAGCATGCGTACCGCGCTGATCCTGCTCTTCCTGCTCGCCGTCGCCGCCATCCCCGGCTCGGTGCTCCCGCAGCGCGGCGTCAGCCCGGAGAAGGTCAACCAGTGGTTCGTCGACCACCCCGACCTCGCCCCGCGCCTGGACCAACTCGGCATGTTCGAGGTCTTCGGCTCGGTCTGGTTCTCCGCGATCTACCTGCTGCTCTTCACCTCGCTGGTGGGCTGCATCCTGCCCCGGGCCCGTGACCACGTCCGCGCGCTGCGGATGAGGCCGCCGGCCGCCCCGAAGCGCCTGGAGCGGCTGCCGCAGCACGCGGTGCTGGAGGCCCCGGCCGCCGCCGACCCAGAGGCGATCGCGGCGGTGCTGCGCCGCCGCCGCTGGCGGGTCACGGTCCGCGGCAACGAGGTCTCCGCCGAGAAGGGCTACCTCAAGGAGACCGGCAACCTGCTCTTCCACGTCTCGCTGGTCGCCGTCCTGCTCGGGGTCGCGGTCGGGTCCTGGTACGGCTGGCACGGCAACCGCATCCTCGTGGCGGGCGCGGACAACGCCTTCTGCAACACCCGGCAGCAGTACGCCGAGGCGACGCTCGGCCCCCGGGTGGACAGCGTCGACCTGCCGCCGTTCTGCCTCACCCTGGAGCGGTTCGAGGCGGACTACCTGGCCTCCGGGCAGGCCGCCCGCTTCTGGGCCACGGTGAAGGTCGACCACCTGGCCGACGGGTCGGAGCGGACCACCGGCTTCTCGGTGAACTCGCCGCTGCGGCTCGGCTCGGCCAACGTCTACCTGCTCGGCAACGGGTACGCGCCGATCCTCAGGTACACCGACAAGTACGGCAACACCCAGACCAGCGAAGCACCGTTCCTGCGCACCGGCGACGCGAACGCGACCGAGGAGGGGGTGGCCGCGTTCCCGGACGCGAACGTCGACCCCAGGACCGGCCAGCGGGACCCGGCCCAGCAGATCGCCTTCGACGGGCTCTACCTGCCCACCGCTCCGGAGAGTGCCCCGTTCGTCGCGTCGCAGTTCCCCGAGGAGCGCAACCCGGCGGTGAACCTGCGGGCCTACCGGGGAAACCTCGGGCTGGACGCCGGCATCCCCGGGTCGGTCTACCAGCTCGACCAGCGGCAGATCGACAACGGCAAGCTCAAGGAGATCGGCAACAAGAAGCTGGCCGTGGGCGAGAAGTGGACCCTGGACGACGGCAGCACCCTGGAGTTCGTCGGCACGAAGCCCTACATCACCATCGCGGTCCGCCACGCCCCCGGGCAGACGCTGATGCTCGGCGCCTGCGTGACGCTGCTCGCCGGCCTGATGGGCTCGCTCTTCGCCCGACGGCGGCGGGTCTGGTTCCGGGGTTCGCCCCCCGAGGGTGGATCTCCGACGCGCGGTAGTAGTTTGGTGGAGGCCGGTGGGCTGCCGCGCACCGAGCATCCAGGGTTCGCCGACGAGTTTGCGCAGCTCGTCGCCGCGGTCAGCGACGACGGGCGACGCGCCGGCCGGGCGCGAGAAGGGGTCGAGTGATGTCCGCACTCTCCGACCAGCTGGTCACGTACGCGATCCTGGCGTACCTGGTCGCGATGATCAGTCACGCCGTCGAGTACGCGCTCGGCAACGCCCGCGCGGTGGCGGCGAAGGCGGCCGCCCCGGCCCGTGAGCTGGTGGGCGCCGGTGTCGGCGGTGCCGGCGGGACCGTGGCGGCGCCGGCACCGGCCCCGGCCGAGACCCGGCCCAGCCGCTTGGCCGCCCGAGCCGTGCTCGCCGGGCGGATCGCCGGCTGGGTCACCGCGCTCGCCGTCGTGCTGCACCTGGGCGCGGTCGTCACCCGGGGCGTGGCCGCCGAGCGGATGCCCTGGGGCAACATGTACGAGTTCGTGCTGACGGTCACCTTCATCGGGGCCGGGGCCTGGCTGGCGGTGCTCTGGCGGCACCCCGCGCTGCGCCGGCTCGGGCTCTTCCTGACCCTGGTCATGGTGCTGCTGCTGGCGTTCGCCGAGCTGAAGCTCTACGTGCAGGTCACGCCGCTGATGCCGGCGCTGCAGTCGTACTGGTTCATCATCCACGTGTCGACGATCATCTTCGCCTCCGGCATCTTCCTGCTGGGCGTGGTGCCGGCCGCGGCGTTCCTGATGCGGGCCGGCTGGGAGCAGGGGCGGCGGAGTTTCCCGTACACCCTGGCCCGCCGGCTGCCGGCGGCGGCCGGCCTGGAGCGGCTGACCTTCGCGCTGCACGCCTTCGCCTTCCCGATCTTCACCTTCGCGGTGATCGCCGGGGCGATCTGGGCCGAGGCGGCCTGGGGCCGGGCCTGGGGCTGGGACCCCAAGGAGACCTGGGCGTTCATCTCCTGGGTGGTGTACGCCGGCTACCTGCACGCCCGGGCCACCCCGAGCGTCAAGCGGAACGTGGCCACCTGGATCTCGATCCTGGGCTTCCTGACCATGCTGATGAACCTGTTCGGGGTCAACTTCTTCTTCACCGGCCTGCACTCCTACGCCGGCGTCAACTGATCCCCGTCGGGCGTCGGCCGGTGAGCACCCGGTCGACGCCGAGCGTCACCTGGTAGGCGATCTCGGGGACGTCGGCCAGCTCGATCCGCTCGGCCCGCATGGCCAGCTGGGCGTGCAGCTCCCTGGCGACCGCGTCCCGGATCTCCCGCAGCAGCGGGGAGAGGCCGTCCGGGTCGCCCACCACATATGCGTCACTCATCCTCGTACCGTCGCGCCACGAGGAGGCCCTGTCTACTCCTACCTCTGCAGAATGTAGGACTACACTTCTAAGAACCGTAGTTCTACGAAATGTGGTGGCCGTCGTGGCTCAACTGTCGAAGCCGCAGGGGATCTTCGACCGGGACGTCGAGTGGGCCGAGTTGATCCGCTTCGCCGCTGACGAGCGCCCTGGAGCGACCCTGGGGGTGGTCAGCGGCCGACGCCGCCAGGGGAAGACACTGCTGCTCTACGAGCTGGCCCGAGCCAGTAAGGGCTTCTACTTCGGGGCCACCGAGGCGACGGCGGTGGAGTCGCTCCGGCGGCTCGGCGAGGCGCTCGGCGCCTACACGGGCGCGCCGGGGCCGGTGCAGTTGGCCGATTGGAGCGCGGCGGTGGACGCCCTGCTCGCCCTCGGGCGGGAGCGCCCGGTGACAGTGGTCATCGACGAGTTCCCGTATCTGGTGCGCGCCGCCCGGGACCTCCCGTCGATCATCCAGCACGCCCTCACGCCCGGACGGCCAGAACGCACCGAGTCCCGTACCCGCCTGCTGCTCTGCGGGTCGGCCCTGTCCTTCATGGGTGGCCTGCTCGCGGGTTCCGCCCCGCTGCGCGGCCGGGCGGGCCTGGAGCTACCGGTGCAGCCGCTGGACTATCGGGCCGCCGCGGCGTTCTGGGGCATCGAGGACCCGGTGCTGGCGGTGAAGGTCTTCTCCATCGTGGGCGGGACGCCGGCCTACCGGCGCGAGTACGTACAGGACGACGCGCCGAGCGGCCCGGACGACTTCGACAGTTGGGTGGTGCGCGGCGTCCTCAACCCGGCGCGGCCGTTGTTCCGGGAGGCGCGCTATCTGCTCGTCGAGGATCCTGATCTGCGGGATGCCGCGCTCTACCACTCCGTGCTGGCGGCGGTTGCCGAGGGCAACGCCAGTCGTGGTGGAATCGCCGGCTACATCGGACGTAAGGCGAACGACCTGCAACATCCACTAACCGTGCTGGAGGACGCCGGCCTACTGGTGCGGGAACCGGACCCGCTGCGGAGTGGACGCAGCAGTTACCGGATCACCGAACCGCTCATCACCTTCTACCACGCCGTCATGCGACCCGCCTGGACCGCGCTGGAACAGCGCCGCGGTGGGGACGTCTGGCGCCGGTCGAAGCGCCGGTACACCAGCGCGGTCCTCGGTCCCCGGTTCGAGGAGATCGTCCGGCAGTGGGCCATCCGTTTCGCCGACCTGGACGTCTTCGACGGCATCGTCGCGGAGGCCAGTGCCGCGACCGTGACGGACCCGTCCACCCGAACCAGCCACGAGCTGGATCTCGTCGCGCTCGGTGAGCCGCCGCTCGGTGACGGACCACGTCCGCTGCTCGCGATCGGTGAGGTGAAGTGGGGGCGGCGGTTGGGCCAGGCGGACCTGGAGCGGTTGAGCCGCGTCCGGGAGTTGCTCGTCCGCCGCCCCGGAGTGGATACCACCCACACCCGCCTGGTGCTGGCGAGCGCGGAAGGATTCACCGACGAGTTGGTCGGCGTGGCGTCGACTGAATCGGACGTCGTGTTGGTGGACTCCGCTCGGCTCTACGCCGGCTGAGGCTGCGGGTCAGGTGCCGAACCAGCCGGGGACGTCGAGGCGGAAGACGTTCGGCTGGGCGACCGCGTGCAGGTCGTCCTCCAGCGCCGCGACCCGGTCGGCGCCGAGGGTGGCAGCCCAGCGGTCCCGGAGCTGGTCGAACACGGCCGCGGAGCGGCGCAGCCCGTCCAGCCCCCGGTCGGTCAGCCGGACCAGCTTGCGCCGGGCGTCGGCCGGGTCGTCGGCGCGTTCCAGATAGCCGAGCGCCACCAGCCGGTCGACGGTCTTGCCCGCCGCCTGCTTGGAGACGCCGAGGCGTTGGCCCAGCTCGCCGGCGGTGGTGCCGGGCACGCCGACCGCCTGGAGGACGAAGCCGTGCACCGGTCGCAGGTCGGGGTGGCCCTGCCGGGCCAGCTCGGCGTGCAGGTCGTCGATGAGCGTACGGAAGCCGGCGAGCAGGAGCAGCGGGAGCGCGAAGCCGGGGCGGTCAGGCGTTGCCACGTTCGACAACCACGTTTACTATTTGGTCAACCACGTTGACTATCGTACCTGGGAGGGCTTGGCATGTCCCGACGCGTCTTCACCGCACACACCCCCGACACCGCGCCCGCCGAGGCCCGCGCGACCATGGCGGGCGTCCACCGCAAGCTCGGTCACCTGCCCGGCGCCGTCGCGCTGATGGCCGAATCCCCGGAGCTGCTCAAGGGCTTCCTCACCGCCAACGCCGTCTTCGAGGCCACCGACCTGGACCCGGTCGCCCGCGAGGTGGTGGTGCTGACCGTCGCCACCCGCAACGAGTGCCACCTCTGCGTGGCCATGCACACCGCCGCCCTCACCCGGCACGGCGGCCCGCCCGACCTGGTCGCGGCGCTTCGCGCGGGCACCGACCTGCCCGACCGGCGGCTCGACGCGCTCCGCCGGTTCACCCTCGCCGTGCTCGACCACCGGGGCGCCGTGCCCGACGACGAGCTGAACGCCTTCCTCGCCGAGGGCTGGCTGCCCCGGCACGCGCTGGACGTGGTGCTCGGCGTCGGCACGTACACCATCTCAACGTTCGCCAACCGGCTCACCGACGCCCCGCTCGACCCGCCCCTCGCCGCGTACGTCTGGGAGCCGGCCGCTTGACCGGGGACAGCCGCGAATCCTCCTGCTTTCTCATCGTTTGCGCGCCCTGTGCCGCTGCGTCCTGTCACGACGGTATCCGGTAAGTTGCCCCGTCATGGGACGCTCGATCTTGTTCGCACTCATCGCAGGCGTGCTCTGCCTGGCGGTCACCGGCGCCATTGCCGTGGCGGTCGTGCTGTTGACGAAGCGGGGCAGAAGGTAGCGCGCCGCGAAGCAGATCACCTTATGCGACAGAACCTCCTGCTCACCTGACAGCGCGGCGAAAGCGGTGGGCACCCCACGCGGTGCCCACCGCTTCGCCGCCCTGGTGATCAACCTGGCGTGAGGGCCGGTGGCCTGCTGCGCGCTGCGGCGCGGCGGCCGGCGAGGAACAGGATCAGGCCGACGAGCAGGCCGAGCAGGCCGAGCCCGCCGCCGATGCCGCTGATGACGAGATACGCCGTGTCCCACGGTTGCCCGATGCGCTGCGGGGTGCCGTCGTCGCCGGGCCCGAAGTGGCCGCCTGCGCCCTGCTTGCCGACCGGCAGGACGGCGTTGCCCGGCTTCAGGCCGGCGGCCGCCTTGAGCGCGGCTTCGGCGTCGACCATGCCGTACCCGGTCTGCGGGTTGTGTCCCTTGCGGTGGGTCGAGGCGGTCCGCTGAAGGAGTTGTTCGACCTGGCGCGGTGACAGATCGGGGTACTTCGACACGATCAGCGCCGCGACGCCTGCGGCGAGCGCGGTGGCCGACGAGGTGCCCTGGACCTTCTCGCGCCCGCCGTCGATGTTGGCGGAGTAGATCTCCACCCCGGGCGTGACGACGTCGACATGGCTGTGGACCTGGGAGAACTTCGCCCGGGTGCCCTGTGGGGTGGCAGCGCCGATCGCGATCACCCCGGGGTACGCGGCCGGGTAGGCCAGCTCGTTCTGCTCGTCACCCCAGTTGCCAGCGCCGGCGACCACCACCACGCCTTTCGACAGGGCGTACGCGATCGCCTCGGCTTCACGATGAATATAGGACCCGGAAGACGTCTCACTGCCGAGCGACATGGAGATCACCTTGGCGCCCTGGTCGGTGGCGGCACGGATCGCCCGCTCCACGGCCAACCCCTCGCGCTTCTCCTTCTCCGGGTTCTCTCCGTAGCTCTCCATCTGCTCAAGCCAGGTCTGGAAGTCCGGATCTTCATCGTCGCGGATGGCGCGAAGGCCCAGCACCCCGGCGGCCGGTGCGACATCCAGCACGCTGGAGGCCATGGACGTGCCGTGGCGGCCGTACCACGACTCGTTCTGGTCGGTTTCGGCCAGGAAGTCGGTGCCCTCCGTGGCTCGGCCGCGCAGCGCCCTGTGGTCGGTGCGGATCCCGGTGTCGATGACGGCGACCGTGATCCCCTCGCCCTTGCTGATCTTGTTCGCGGCCGGCACGGACATCGCCGCCAGTTCCCACCCGTTCGGCGCGGCGCGGGCCGGGCTCGGTGTGCTGGTGACGACGCCGGCGGTCACGGCGAGCACGGCCGGGACGGCGAACATCTGACCGACCCGTGACGACATCTTGATCATTGACCCCGTCCCGTGATCGCGTAGTCCAGCACCTGGGCGTACCCTCTCAGCAGAATGTTGGACATGTCCGGGTAGCTCCGTGTGTCTTCTTCGCTGTCCAGCTTCCACTCCCCTGGCAGGGCACCAATTTTCCGAGTGCCGTCAGCCGGGCCGACCGAGATCGCCGCCACGTAGGGCATGTCGAGCCCGACCCCGGTCGCGCCGCCGGCGAAGGCCCGCGCCTTGACCCACTCGGCGGCGGGCGTACCTGCAACCGCGACCGGAACGACCAGCGGCCCGGGGTCCTTGGCCCAGTAGAACTCCTCGACGACGGGCTTGGCTTCGGCATAGGAGTCGACCACGATGACCGCGATCGTCGCCACGGCGTCTCCGCCGATGTGCACGTAGGTAGCGCGCAGTACGGCCTTGCAGCCCTTTGCCTTCAGGGCCTCCGCGAAAGCCTTTCGGAGCGCCTCCTCGCAGGACGCCTCCTTGGCGATCCCCTGCCGCGACCACGCGCGGGTCTCCTCGTCGCCGCGGGGCCAGCCGAGGTGGTCGGGGAAGATCTCGTCGGTCTTCAGGTTGTGCCACGCCACCGGGGTGAAGGCGTCGTTCGAGACCTGGATCTGGTGGTTCTTGTATGCCTGCAGGACGACGACACCGCCGATCAGCATGGGAAAGATGCTGAGCGCCGCGAACAGGATGCCGAAGACCTTGCGCTTCGTGCCCTTCCGCTTGACCGGCGGCACCGGGAGGAGCCCGGGTGGCGTCCCGTGCGGGGACGCTCCTGCGTGTGGTTGCGGGGGTGGCACCGCGGGATAGCCCGGTTGGGGCGGCGGCCCCGGGAACGGCTGGGGTGGCTGAGGGTATGACAAAACGATCCTTCCTGCAGGCAGGGAGCACGCTATGACGCGGCGTCCCGCCGGAGCCACCGTGCACGATGCTCAAATTCCTCCTCAGGGTGTGCACGGTGCCCACTCACGGCGCGGAGGAGGTTGATCAGGGTGGCCGGCGGCCAGCCGTGCCATCCGGGGACCCCGGCGGGGCCGGGCGGGTGGCCGGTGGGGGACACTGGCGGTCATGGCGGCTCGTGGCTTCCCGTACACCGATCTGAAGGACTTCCTCGCGGCACTGGAGCGCGCGGGCGAGCTGCGGCGGGTGAGCGTCCCGGTCGACCCGACCCTGGAGATCAGCGAGGTAGTCACCCGGGCCGTGCGGGCCGACGGCCCGGCGCTGCTCTTCGAGCGGCCGACCCGGGGTGAGATGCCGGTGGCGATCAACCTGTTCGGCACCGAGAAGCGGATGGCGATGGCGCTCGGCGTCGACTCGTTGGACGAGATCGGCGAGCGGATCGGCGGGCTGATCAAGCCCGAGCTGCCAGTCGGCTGGTCCGGCATCCGCGAGGGCCTCGGCAAGGTCATGCAGCTCAAGTCGGTCCCGCCGCGCAAGGTGAAGACCGCGCCCTGCCAGCAGGTGGTCTACCGGGGCGACGACGTCGACCTGAACCGGCTGCCGGGCCTGCAGGTCTGGCCGGGGGACGGCGGAATCTTCCACAACTTCGGGCTGACCCACACCAAGCACCCGGAGACCGGCAAGCGCAACCTCGGCCTCTACCGGCTCCAGCAGCACAGCCGGAACACCCTGGGCATGCACTGGCAGATCCACAAGGATTCCACCGCGCACCACGCCGTCGCCGAGCGGCTCGGCCAGCGGCTCCCGGTCGCCATCGCGATCGGCTGCGACCCGGTCGTCTCGTACGCGGCCACCGCGCCGCTCCCCAGCGACATCGACGAATACCTGTTCGCCGGCTTCCTGCGCGGTGAGCGGGTGGAGATGGTCGACTGCCTGACCGTGCCGCTGCAGGTGCCGGCGCACGCCCAGGTGGTGCTGGAGGGCTACCTGGAGCCCGGCGAGCGGCTGCCCGAGGGGCCGTTCGGCGACCACACCGGCTTCTACACCCCGGTCGAGCCGTTCCCGGTGCTGCACGTCGAGACGATGACCATGCAGCGCGACCCGGTCTACCACTCGATCGTCACCTCGAAGCCGCCGCAGGAGGACCACGGCCTGGGCAAGGCCACCGAGCGGATCTTCCAGCCGCTGCTCAAGCTGCTGATCCCGGACATCGTCGACTACGACCTGCCGGCCGCCGGGGTCTTCCACAACTGCGCGATCGTGTCGATCCGCAAGCGCTACCCGAAGCACGCGCAGAAGGTGATGAACGCGATCTGGGGCGCGCACCTGATGTCGCTGACCAAGCTGATCGTGATCGTCGACGAGGACTGCGACGTGCACGACTACAACGAGGTCGCCTTCCGGGCCTTCGGCAACGTCGACTACGCCCGCGACCTGCTGATCACCGAGGGGCCGGTGGATCACCTCGACCACGCGTCGTACCAGCAGTTCTGGGGCGGCAAGGCAGGCATCGACGCGACCCGCAAGCTGCCCGCCGAGGGCTACACCCGGGGCTGGCCGGAGGAGATGACCATGTCGCCCGAGGTGATCTCGCTGGTCGACAAGCGCTGGAAGGAGTACGGGATCTGATGGCCGCCGTCGCCGAGGCCCCGGTGGCACGCCCGGGCAAGGTCAAGTCGTTCCTCAAGCTGGTCACGATCGAGCACTCGGTCTTCGCGCTGCCGTTCGCGTACCTGTCCGCGCTGACCGCGATGCAGGTCCACGGCGGCCGGGTCCGCTGGGTCGACCTGCTGCTGATCACCGTGGCGATGGTCGGGGCGCGGACGTTCGCCATGGCCGCCAACCGGATCCTCGACCGGCGGATCGACGCGCGGAATCCGCGTACCGCCAACCGGGAACTGGTCACCGGGGCGGTGAGCCTGCGGACCGCCTGGACCGGCGCGGCCGTCGCGGTGGTGGTCTTCCTCGCCGCCGCCGCCCTGCTCAACCCGCTCTGCCTGGCGCTCGCGCCGCTCGCCGTGATCCCGCTGGTCGTCTATCCGTACGGCAAGCGGTTCACCAACTGGCCGCACGCCATCCTGGCGGTCGCCCAGGCGGTCGGGCCGGTCGGCGCCTGGCTGGCGGTCACCGGCACCCTCGCCGGCTCGGGACCGGCCTGGCTGCTCGGCGCGGCCGTCGGCCTGTGGATCGGCGGCTTCGACCTGATCTACGCCTGCCAGGACGCGGACGTGGACCGGACCATCGGCGTGCACAGCGTCCCGGCGCGTTACGGGCTGCGCTTCGCGCTGCACGCCTCCACCGTCGCGCACGTGGTGACCTTCGCGCTGTTCATCTGGTTCGGCGCGCTGGTCGGCTTCGGCTGGCTCTGGTGGATCGGGCTGGCGTTCACCGCGCTCGCCTTCGGCTACCAGCACCTGGTGGTCAGCCCGACCGACCTGAGCAAGGTCAACCGGGCGTTCTTCACCGCCAACGGATTCGTCGGCATCGCGCTGTTCGTGTTCGCCCTGCTCGACCTGGTGGTCCGCCTCGGCCTGCGGGCCTGAGTCGAAGGTCAGCGGGCGGCGGTGCCCGTGAGCCCGGGCCGGCGGGTGGAGCCGGCCGGGTAGCGGGCGCTCTCCAGGGTCCAGTCGACGGTGCCGCGGACCGCGTTCGAGAAGCCGTCGAGGTGGACGGCGACCGACCCGTCCAGCGCCGGGCCGAACGACGGTACGGCGGCGCGCAGCGTCATGAAGCGGGCCATCTCGGTCCGCCAGCGGTCGGCGACCAGCGCCACCGCGTCCGCCGCCGGCACGCCCCGCTCGGCGGCCAGCGCCAGCACCAGGTTGTGGCCGCCGGCGGTGGCCCGGTCGCGGTCCAGCGAGGCCAGGTCGTTGAACCAGGAGAGCAGGTCGTTGGCGAGCTCGGCGAGGCGGCGCAGCGCCGGATGGTGGTAGACCGGGTCGGGCAGCGGCCGGCCGGTCGCGAACTCGATCAGCGGGTACGACACGTACGCGGCTGAGGTGGCCCGGCGCAGCGCCACGTACTCCTCGATCCCGGGCGGGCGGCCGGCGGCCTTGGCGGCGGCCTCCCGCCAGGCACCGTCGAGATGGTCGGCGACGGCGTCGGAGAAGCGCAGCCGCCAGCGGGCCGGCATCCGCCGCCGGGGCTCCCGCCACGCCTGTACGAGCAGCCGGCGCAGGGGGCCGGAGAAGCCGGGGTGGCGGGCCCGGGGGCCCTCCCGGAGCAGGGCCAACGTCCCATCCCGCAGTGCCCGGATGCCCGCCGGGTCCGGCCGCCCCGGCCCGTCGCAGAGATCGTCGACCAGGAAGAACCAGGCGAACAGGGCGGCCAGCGCGCGCAGGTCGGGCTCAGCGGCGTCCGGGTAGAGCCGGCCGGCGTACCGGGCGAAACCGGCCCGGGCCAGCCGCTCCCGGGCGGCGGCGTCCCGGAGTAGGCCGAGCCGGTCGAGTTGGTCGCCCAGCCACTCCTGCACCCCGTCCGCGTACGGCGAGAGCCGGGGCCGGATCGGGCAGTCGGACCGCAGCGAGCGGAGTACCGCCTCCGTCATCACCGATCCCTTCATGGACATGAATGATCGTCGGAAGCATGGCAGGCCGACGGGGCGCCCGCCGCCCCGGTCGGACAACGGCGCTTGTCGTGGGACAAGCAGGACGGCCCAGGCGTGCCGTGGGGGGTCCCCGCCCGGCCGCCCGGCCGACCAGGCACGCTTGACGGTATGCGCGAACCATGGGTGGTCGGCGTCTCCGGGGCCTCCGGCACGCCGTACGCGGCCGCGGTCGTCCGGGGCCTACTCGACGCCGGCGAGGCCGTGGACCTGATCGTCTCCCGGGCCGCCCGGCTGACCATCCTGGACGAGACCGGCCGCGCCTTCCGGGACGCGCACTGGGCCGACGACCTGGCCGCCTGGCTGGGCCGCGACCTCGCGGACGCGGACCTGCGGCACTGGCCCGCCGGCGACCTGGCGGCCGGCCCGAGCAGCGGCTCCTACCGGGTACGCGGGATGGCGGTGGTCCCGGCGAGCACCGCGGCCTGCGCGGGTATCGCGATCGGCCTCTCCAAGGACCTGTTGCAGCGCGCCGCCGAGGTGAACCTCAAGGAACGGCGGCCGGTGGTGGTGGTGCCGCGGGAGACTCCGGTGACCCGCAGCCACCTGGAGCACCTCATCGCCCTGCACGACGCCGGTGCGGTCGTGCTGCCGGCCAGCCCCGGCTTCTACGGTGCCGGCGCGGCGGCCTCCGCCCAGCAGTTGGTCGACTTCGTGGCCGGCAAGGTACTGGATGCGCTCGGCGTACCGCACACGCTCTTTCGTCGTTGGTCGGGTGAGCTGGCCGCGGCCCGGCGGGACGCGGACCGGGCCTGACGGCCGGCCCGCGTGCCGATCGTTACCGACTCAGTACATGCCGGCGTTCGCCGGTCCGGGGCCGGTCGAGGCGGTCGGGCCCATGTTGCGGGACTTGCCCATGTCCTCCGCCTCGTCCAGCATGCCCTCCCCCTCGAGCAGAGCCCGTACCTCCGATTCCCGAAACCGGCGATGCCCGCCTGGAGTCCGGATGCTGCCTATCCGGCCGGCCGCTGCCCATCTCGTCACGGTCTTCGGGTCAACCCGAAACAGCGCGGCGACCTCACCCGGTGTCAGCAGGCGATCTCCAGTGTCCACAGCCCCCTCCTCGCATCGACGAAGCCCCCGGCTGAACACACTGCCCCCGGCCGGTGCGAGCCCAGAGCCGTCATGAGGGACGTATGGCAATTACAGCACCAGCGACCTGGCCTGTACGCCCAAACGCGAAAAACGCACGGAAGTGAGAAGTTAGTAAATGGTACCGGCCGAGAACTGCCCTGACTGCTGGTTTGTGAACCGTTACATGACGTCATGTTCAACTGTTGCCGACCGTCGGGCGTTACGCCCGAACGGATAGGGTGACACTCCGTGGACGCGATCGACCTGAGCCTCGTGGAGCTGCTGCGCGGCAACGCCCGTTTGTCGTACGCCGAGCTGGCCCGCCAGGTCGGGCTCTCCGCCCCGGCGGTGCACGAGCGGGTCGGCAAGCTCGAGTCGAGCGGGGTCATCCGGGCGTACCGGGCCGAGGTCGAGCCGGAGGCGATCGGGCTCCGGGTCACCGCGCTGATCGGCATCGTCGAGGACTCCAACGCCGACACCGACGACGTGCTGGAGGCGTTCCGGCAGATGCCCGAGATCGAGTCCTGCTACTTCATGGCCGGGGTCGAGTCCTTCCTGCTCAAGGCCCGGGTGGGCACCATCGCCGAGCTGGAGCAGCTCATCGTCCGGCTGAACCGGACGCCCGGGGTGGCCTCCACCCGTACCGGGATCGCCCTGTCGACCAAGTGGGAGAACCGGCCCCAGCCGATCGAGCCGCCCGCCTCCTGACCGGCGCGCGCCGGCCGGCTGGTGCCCTGAAACCCCTGGTCCTGACCTGGCCACGGGGATACGGTGCGCCGATGACGATCTCGGCGCGGGGTGCGGCCGTGGTGACCGGGGCGGCCGGCGGGCTCGGCCGGGCCATCGCCGCCGCGTTGCACGCCGACGGATGGCGGGTCCTGCTCACCGATGTGTCCGCCGAAGCGGTGGCCGCCGCCGCGGCGCCGCTCGGCGGCTGGTCCCGACGGCTCGACGTCCGGGACGAGGCCGCCTGCGCCGAGGTCGCCGCCACGGCGGCAGGGGCGGCCGGCGGGCTCGGGCTCTGGGTGAACAACGCCGGCCTGCTGGCCACCGGAGCCGCCTGGACACACGACGCGGCGACCCGCCGGCGGCTGGTCGAGGTGAACGCGCTCGGCGCGATGACCGGGACGCTCGCCGCTCTGGCGGTCATGCGCCGACAGGGCCACGGGCACGTGCTCAACGTCGTCTCCCTGGCCGGGCTGATCGCCGCCCCCGGCGAGACCGTCTACGCGGCCAGCAAGCACGCCCTGCTCGCGTTCAGCCTGGGCACCCTGGCCGACCTGCGGATGGCCGGCATCCGGGACGTACACGTGTCGTGCCTCTGCCCGGACGGGATCTGGACGCCGATGCTGCACGACAAGCTCGACGACCCCGGGGCCCTGGCCTCCTTCACCGGATCGCTGCTCACGCCGGAGCGCGTGGCCGCGCGGGCGGCACGGCTGGCCCGTCGCCCGCGCCCGGTGGTCAGCCTGCCGCGCTGGCGCGGTGCCCAGGTCCGGCTCCTCGACGCCTTCCCCCGGCTCGCCCTGGCCCTCACCCCGGTGATCCGGGCCGCCGGTCGGGCCGGCCAGCGCCGGCAGGCACGCCGGGTCCCCCCGGGCGCGAGCTGACCTCGCTTGTAACGTTGCCGGCGTGACTCATCTCGACCGGTGTGACGAGGCCAGCCGAGCCTGGGTGACCGAGGCGATCGCCACGGTCGAGGCGGACGCCAACCGCTCCGCCGACACCCACCTGCTCCCCTTCCCGCTGCCCCGCGAGTGGGGCATCGACCTCTACCTCAAGGACGAGTCGGTGCACCCCACCGGCTCGCTCAAGCACCGGCTGGCCCGCTCGCTCTTCCTCTACGGGCTGTGCAACGGCTGGATCGGGCCGGCGACCACGATCATCGAGGCGTCGTCCGGCTCGACCGCGGTCTCCGAGGCGTACTTCGCGCGGATGCTGGGGCTGCCGTTCATCGCGGTGATGCCCGCCAGCACCTCGCCGGAGAAGATCGCCCAGATCGAGTTCCAGGGCGGGCGCTGCCACCTGGTCCCGGATCCGGCCAAGGTGGTGATCGAGGCCCGCTGGCTGGCCGAGGACACCGGCGGGCACTTCATGGACCAGTTCACGTACGCCGAGCGGGCCACCGACTGGCGGGGCAACAACAACATCGCCGAGTCGATCTATGCGCAGCTCGCGCTGGAGCGGCACCCCGTACCGGCGTGGATCGTGGTGGGCGCCGGGACCGGCGGCACCAGCGCCACCATCGGCCGGTACGCCCGCTACCGCCGGCTGCCCACCAAGCTCTGCGTGGTCGACCCGGAGAACTCCGCGTTCTACCCCGCCTGGCAGGCCGCCGACTGGTCGGTGCGGACCGGCCGGGGCTCCCGGATCGAGGGGATCGGGCGGCCCACCGTCGAGGCGTCGTTCGTGCCCTCGGTGGTGGACCGGATGGTCCAGGTGCCGGACGCCGCGTCGCTGGCCGCCATGCGGGCCGGTTCGGCGGTGCTCGGCCGCCGGGTGGGCGGCTCCACCGGCACCAACCTGTGGGGCGCGTTCGGGCTGATCGCGGAGATGGTCGCCGCCGGACGGAGCGGGTCGGTGGTGACCCTGATCTGCGACGCCGGCGACCGGTACGCGGACACGTACTACGCCGACGAATGGGTCGCCGGGCAGGGCCTCGACCTGGCCGCGCACCACGCGACCATCGACCGCTTCCTCGCCACCGGCGCTTGGCCGGCCTGACGGACCGCGGGGCAGCTCAGGCGGGGAAGACCCGCTCGGCCAGCCCCGGGTAGCGCACCACGAAGCCGTTCGGGTCGAGGTCCAGATCGGCGGTGTAGCTGTCGCTGGCGAAGCGGATCCGGGCCGGCCCGAGCGAGGTGTAGATCTGCTCGGCGGGGATCACGGCCAGGCCCGGCACCAGCACCCAGGCGACGGCGATCCGCCGGGCCTGCTCCGCCGGAGCCCGGCTCAGCCCTAGCCGGCGGATCGGAAGGGTGTTGAACAGCGCGGCACCGCCCAGGTCGACGTCGAGCGCCGCGGCCAGCCGGTCCGGCTCGTCGGTGCCGGGCAGCCCGGCGGGCGGATGCCCGGCCGCGGCCAGCACCGCGTCCAGGTCGCCATCCTCGCCGGTGCGCACCCGCCACCGGTCCCCGTCGCGTTCCAGGCGTACGCTCCGCGCCCAGCCGGCGCCGTCGGCCTCGACCTCCAGCCGGGTCGTCGACCAGTCCGCGCCGGCCGTGAGCCGGTACCGGCAGGTGTACGGGATCGGGTCCACGGCCAGCATCACGCCCTGCGCGGTGAGGCCCTGGCGGTCGTCGAGAACGGCGTGCTCCGAACCGGCGGTGTCGGTCCTGGACCAGAAGAACGACTTCGGCATCGTGGGCATGAACCGGACGTTACGCCACCCGACCGACGCCGTCGCGGGATGCGGCGACGCCGCCGCCGAGCAGTCGCTCGACGGCGGCGTCCATCAGGCTGGTGGTGCCGGCGGGCGGGACCCGTCGGGCCGGCGATTCTCGCCCGGTCAGTGGGTGCGGGCCGGCGGCCGCCCGCCGAAGCCGCGCCGGTCGTCGCGCGACCGGTCGTCGCGGCCCCGGCCCTCTGGCCGGAACCCGACCCGACGGTCGGTCGGCCGGTAGTCGCCCCGGCCGTCGCGGTCGCCGAAACGCCGCTCGCCCCGGCCGTCGCGGTCGAACGTGTCCCGGTCCCGGTCGCCGAAGCGTCGGTCCGCGGCGGGCTCGCGCCGCTCCCACGAGGGTCGGCCGGAGCGCTGGTCACCGCGGTCGCCGTACCGTTGCTCGCCGCGCCCGTCCACGGAGCCCCGCTCGCGCCGCTCGCCCCGGTCCGCGAAGCTGCGCTCGCTCCGGTCCGGGTAGCCGCGCTCGCCCCGGTTGGTGAAGCTGCGCTCGCCGCGGTCCGGGTAGCTGCGCTCGCGGCGCTCGCCCCGGTCCGGGTAGCCGCGCTCGCCGCGGTCGGCGAAGCTGCGCTCGCCCCGGTCTGCGAAGCTGCGCTCGCGGCGCTCGCCCCGGTTCGTGAAGCTGCGCTCGCCGCGGTCGGCGAAGCTGCGCTCGCCCCGGTCGGCGAAGCCGCGCTCGCGGCGCTCGCTCCGGTCCGGGTAGCCGCGCTCGCCGCGGTCGGCGAAGCTGCGCTCGCCCCGGTCCGGGTAGCTCCGCTCGCGGCGCTCCGCGGAGCCGCGCTCGCGGCGGTCGCCGAACCGGCGTGGGCCGGACGGGCGGTCGCCGTGCCGGCGCGGCTCGGGCTCGTCGCGGACCGGCACCCCGCTCGGCTCGCGGGCACCGGTCAGCTCGGCCAGCGCCGGGTCGCCAGCGCGGACCCGGGTCTGGGCCGGCTCGACGCCCGCCTTCTCCAGCATGGCCAGCGTGGTCCGGCGCTGCTTCGGCAGCACCAGGGTCGCCACCGCACCCGACTCGCCGGCCCGGGCGGTACGCCCCGCCCGGTGCAGGTAGTCCTTCGGGTCCTTCGGCGGGTCCACGTGCAGCACCAGCGACACCCCGTCGACGTGGATGCCCCGGGCCGCCACATCGGTGGCGACCAGCACGCTCATCCGGCCCTCACGGAACTCGGCCAGGGTCCGGGTACGCATCCGCTGGGTCTTGCCGCCGTGCAGGCCGCCAGCGCGTACGCCCACCGCGGCGAGCTGTTCGACCAGCCGGTCCACACCGAGCTGCGTACGCGCGAAGAGCATGGTGCGGCCGTCCCGGGCCGCGATGGAGGCCGCCACGGCGAACTTGTCGTGCGGCGGGATCAGCAGCAGGTGGTGATCCATGGTGGACACCGCAGCGGTGGGCGGCGCGGTCGAGTGGGTGACCGGGTCGGTCATGAACCGCTTGACCAGCGTGTCCACGTCGTTGTCCAGGGTCGCCGAGAAGAGCAGCCGCTGGGCGCCCGCCGGGGTCTTCGCGAGCAGCTCGGTGACCTCGGGCAGGAAGCCCATGTCGGCCATCTGGTCGGCCTCGTCGAGCACGGTGATCTCGACGTCGTCGAGGCGGCAGATCCCGCGCTCGATGAGGTCGCCGAGCCGCCCCGGGGTGGCCACGATGATCTCCACGCCCCGGCGCAGCGCGTCGATCTGGCGGTCGTACGGGACGCCGCCGACAGCGGTCTTGAGGAAGATGCCGACGGACTTGCCGAGCGGCACCAGCGCGTCGTTGACCTGCATGGCCAGCTCGCGGGTGGGCACTAGGACCAGTGCGCGCGGGTGCAGCGGCCGGGCCCGGTTGCGCTCGGCGAGCCGGGCGATCACCGGCAGGCCGAAGGCGAGGGTCTTGCCGGAACCGGTCTGGCCCCGGCCCAGCACGTCCCGGCCGGCGAGGGCGTCCGGCAGGGTGGCCCGCTGGATCTCGAACGGGGTGGTGATGCCCTGGCGGGCCAGCGCGTCGACCAGTTGCCGGGGCAGGCCCAGGGCGGCGAAGCCGGGGGTCTCGGTGGCCGGAAGCTCCGGCATCGGGGTGAAGTCGGCGGACGGGGACGTGCCAGGGGCGGCGAAGGTGGTCAAGAAATGCCTTTCGAGCGGGGCGCATCTTCGCGATGGCCTGCCGCAGCGCTGCACGCCGCCGAATCGCCCGCAAGATCGCCCATGGGCGCGCAACGGCGCGCCGGGTCAGTGATCTCCACAAGTGTACGGCGGGACAATGGGTACGGCGCGGTGCCGCGAGGCGGTAGTGGGCGGGCTCACCCCGTCATTTGCTCACCGCAGCGTCGGCCAACCCGCTCAGCGCGTCGTTGGCCAGGAACACCACCAGCAGGCTGATCGCGATCAGCAGGGCGAGCGAGGCGGCCAGCACGATCACCACCCTGGTGTTGCTGGACCGGGTCGCCGGGGCGTCCTCGGCCCAACCCTGAGCCAGGATGTGCCCGGTCAGCGAGCCGGAGTTCTCCAGCGGGCTGCCCTGCGGGAACGACACCGTGGTGAAGCCGGGCCCGTCGGTGCCGCCGTACACCGTGCCGGCCAGGTCGGGACCGCCCTGGTAGGGCGGCCGGCTCGCCGGGTACGCCGGGGCGCCGCCGCGATCGGCCGGCCCGGTCGGGGTGGTCGAGGGCGGCCAGGTCGGCAGCGCGGGTGCCGGCACCAGCGGCGGGGCGGCGGCCGACGCGGGCGGCGCCGAGACCGACGCGCTCGCCCGGGCGGTCGGCGCGGACGGCGACCCGAGGACACCGGCAGTCGCGGGCGGTGGCGGGAACGGCGGGGCCGGCATGGGGCCGGGCGGCGGCGGGGGCGCGGGCACCGGCGGGGCCGGCGGCGGCGCCGGCGGCGTCGGCATCGGCGGGACCGGTCCCGGCGGGGTGGGCCCGGGCGGCGGGTTGGGCACCGGCGGCGTCGGGCGGAACGGCGGCTCCGGTTCCGGTATGGGCGGCGCCGGCGACGGTGGGGTCGGGCCCGGTACGGGGGTCGGCGCCGGCTCGGGTTCCGGCGTGGGCGGCGTCGGTGGTTGAGCCGGCTCCGGTGGCTGTGCCGGCTCGGGCGGCTCCGGGTTGACCGGACTTCCGCGGTAGACCTTGGCCACCCCGGCCTTCGCCACCACCGCGTCGGCGACCTCGCCCGGCGAGGCCCGGTTCAGCCCCGGTACGGCGGCGCTGGCCCGGGCCTGTTCCGCCTCGGCACGCGGCATGGCCGGCACCGGTGCCGGCGACTTCCCCTCGGGGACGGGCACCCGTGCGGAACCGGAGACCCGTGGCGCGGGCGGGGCGCTCGTCGGCGCCGGTCCGGGACCGCCGGCCGCCGCGCCGTCCTGGTCGGACGGGCGGTCCGGGACCGCCGCCCGGGCGGGGACACCCACCCGGGCCCGGGCCACCACGACCGCGGCGTGCGCGGCGCCGTCCCGGCCGGTCTCCGTCCCGGCCGGCCGGTCGGTGCGGCCGGGCTCGGATCCGGGGTGGACCGTCTCCGCCGGAATCTCGTGCTCGCCCATGCTCGCCCCTCCGCGCCCACGCTCGCCCCCGGGCCGTGGCGCCGGCCGGAAGTGCCTGATTCTCACCGTGCCACATTCCGGCCCGGCCGCACAGCCGGAGTGGACGGTTGGGTCAGCTCCCGGTGCTCGGGCTGGCCGACTTGCTCTCGGCCGCGCTGTTGGACGGATCGGCGGCGCTCGTCGTCGAGGCCGGCGCGCTGCTGGTCGCGTCGTCCGGCGCGGTGGTCGGCGAACCGCTCGTCGCCGAGGGGGACGGCGAGTCGGACGGACTGGGCGACGGCGAGGTGCTTGGCGAGGTCGACGGGCTGGGGCTGGGGCTGGGCGAGGTGGGCTGCGGCGTCGGCGGCTTGGTCGGCTTCGGGGTGGCGGTCTGGGTGGGCTTCGGGGTGGCCGTCTGGGTGGGCTTCGGCGTCGCTGGAGCGGTCGGCTGGGTCGGGGCTGGCGCGGGGGTGGCCGGGGCGGGGACCGCGCCGACCACCCGGGTGGCGGCGTAGAGCCGGCTCCAGCGGACCACCGAGATCTTGACGACGTCCCCGGTGCGCGGCGCCTCGACCATCTTGCCGTTGCCGATGTACATGGCGACGTGGTGGATGGTGGTCCAACTGCTCCCGGAGGCGAAGAAGAGCAGGTCACCCGGGAGAAGCGCGTTCGGGTCGACGGTGCGGGAGCGGGTGGCGTAGTACTGGTCGCGGGAGACCCGCGGCAGGCCACGGTAGCCGGCTGACTGGTACGAGGCGAGCATCAGCCCGGAGCAGTCGAAGCGGTCTGGTCCTTCCGCCGCCCAAAGGTACGGGTCGCCGAGCTGGGCGAGGGCGTACCGCACGGCGGCCAGCGCCGTCGGGTGGGCGACCATCCCGCTGACGCTCTGGTTGCTGACGTACGAGCTGCCGATCTGCTGCTCGGCGGCGTCCTCGCGCCGGGCCGCCTCGAGCAGCAGCGCGGCGTTGTCCTTCCGCAGCTTGAGCAGCGCGGCTTCCTGCTGGCGCAGGTCCGCTTCGACCTTGGTGTACGCCGCGGCGGTGTCGGTGGCGCGCTGCTGCGCGGCCGTGTACGCCTCCCGGGCGATCTTCTCGGCGCCGGTGGCCCGGGCGACCTCGCCGTCCACGGCGCCGGTGGCGCCCTCGGCCTTGTCGCCGCGGATGATGCGCTGCAGGGCGTTCAGGTCGCGCAGGTCGGTGCCGAAGTCGCCGGGCGGGAGCGCGGCCGCGGCCTTGACCGCGTCGGCGGCGGCCGTCTCGGCCTTCCGCCGGGCCTGCGCGAGCGCGTCCTCGGCTTCCCTGAGCGTGGCGGTGGCGGTGGCGAGCTGGGCCTGCGCCGCATCGCGGTCGCCCTTCAGCCGGATCAGGTCCTCGCCGAGTTGGGCGACCCGCGTGTCGGCCTGATTGATCTGGGCGATCAGCGGGCCGTCGGCCGGGTTGGTGACGCCGGGGGTGACGCCGAGCCCGCCCGAGGGCGTGACGCCGGGCATGCCGGGCACCGAGGCGGGCAGCTGGAAGGTGCCCGTGACCTCCGGCCGGGAGCCGGCGTTGGGAATGGTGTCGGGAAGCGGATCGGCCCAGACCGGGGTGGCGAGCGCCGCGGCCGCCACCACGCCGAGCAGAGCGGACCAGAGCTTCGGCCGCAGCACCGGAGAGATCACCGGGCTCCTGCGTCGTTGCCGTCGACCCTGCTTGCTGTAGCCCATTCCGCTCCCCGTCCGGTGTGGCGTCTTCCGCGCGAGGTGGGCGCGGTGAACCGGGACGGTGCCAGTGTGTGTTCCGCCCCATCCTGTCTTACCTCACCGGCGCAGCTATGTCGATGTGCGGAGGGTGACAGCCGAACGGGCGGCCGGTGAACTTGGTCGCTGCGGTTGACCGCGTCGGCGGTTCGTCGGAGGGCCGACGTACGCTCGACCGGGACAGCGGGTGGAAGGGACGTGGCTTTCGGATGGACGCCGGACTCAAGCGCGAGCTCGAAGCGAAGGTCTACGCGGGGGAGCGGCTGAGCCGCGAGGATGGCGTCGCTCTCTACGCGTCCGACGACCTCGTCTGGCTCGGGCGACTGGCCCACCACAAGCGCACCGAGCTGAACGGCGACCGGGTGATGTTCAACGTCAACCGGCACCTCAACCTCACCAACGTCTGCTCCGCCTCGTGCGCGTACTGCTCCTTCCAGCGCAAGCCGGGTGAGAAGGACGCCTACACGATGCGAATCGACGAGGCGGTCCGCAAGGCCAAGGAGATGGAGGACGAGCAGCTCACCGAGCTGCACATCGTCAACGGGCTGCACCCGAGCCTGCCCTGGCGCTACTACCCGAAGGTGCTGCGGGAGCTGAAGGCCGCACTGCCCAACGTCAACCTCAAGGCGTTCACCGCCACCGAGGTGCAGTGGTTCGAGAAGATCAGCGGCCTGAGCGCGGACGAGATCCTGGACGAGCTGATGGACGCCGGCCTGGAGTCGCTGACCGGCGGTGGCGCGGAGATCTTCGACTGGGAGGTCCGGCAGCACATCGTCGACCATGCCTGCCACTGGGAGGACTGGTCGCGGATCCACCGGCTGGCCCACTCGAAGGGCATGAAGACGCCGTCGACCATGCTCTACGGCCACATCGAGGAGCCCCGGCACCGGGTCGACCACGTGCTGCGGCTGCGTGAGCTGCAGGACGAGACGGGCGGCTTCCAGGTCTTCATCCCGCTGCGCTACCAGCACGACTTCGTCGACTCCGCGGACGGCAAGATCCGTAACCGGATCCAGGCCCGCACCACGATGGCGTCCCCGGCCGAGTCGCTGAAGACCTTCGCCGTCTCCCGGCTGCTCTTCGACAACGTCCCGCACGTGAAGTGCTTCTGGGTGATGCACGGTCTCTCGGTAGCCCAGCTCTCGCTGAACTTCGGGGTGGACGACCTGGACGGCTCGGTCGTGGAATACAAGATCACCCACGACGCCGACGCGTACGGCACGCCGAACACCATGCACCGGGACGACCTGCTGCACCTGATCTGGGACGCCGGCTTCCGCCCGGTCGAGCGGAACACCCGCTACGAGACCGTCCGCGAGTACGATCCGGCCCCGTCGCTGGCCGAGCGCCGGGCCGAGCCGCAGCAGGTCTGGGCCTGACCTCGGCGCCGGCCCGCGCGGGCCGGCGCAGTTGCCGCCGTCGCCTGTTCACCTGCTGGCTGTCCGGCGCGTGACTCCCGGTTTGCGGGCGGTTCCACTGTGGGCCTAGACCGGCGGTGTGCTTCGAAAACTGTCTGTCCTCGCCGCGGCCGCGAGCACTCTGGCGGCCGGCCTCGTCCTTCCCACGCCGGCCCGGGCCGCCCCGCTCGGCGGGGTGCAAATCTCGGCGACCAGCGGGAGTGTCGACGCCGCCCCGGTCTTCGCCAGCGCCACCACGTCGGCACCCTGCCCGGCCGGGTTCGGCCGTAACGCCCAGCTGCGGGTGGGGCCGCCCGGCGGGCCGTACAGCAACCTGGCCCGGCCGCTGACCGCCGGCGGGTACGACCGGCAGCCCGTGACCGCGACGCCGAACCGGTCCTTCGCCACCGCGTTGGGCGGTGCGCCGGTCGACGGGGAGTGGTGGGTCGTCGTCGAGTGCGTCAGCGAGACCCAGGGCGTACACCCGGAGCGGTTCATCACCCCGATCACCGTCTCCGGGCGGCAGTGGCGCGCCGGTCGCCCGGCCGGCGCGCCCCCGGCGACGCCTCGCGCTGCCGGAGCTCCGCTGGTGGTGCCCGGGTCGACCGGGGCGGCCGGCGCCCCACCGGTGGGCCCTCCGCCGGCCGCCGCGCCGGCTGCCGGTGCCCCGACCCCCGGCAGCGCCGGGCCGGAGACCGGCGTGGCCCGGCGGCTGACCGGCAACGGCGGTGTCGGCGGCGCCTCGGTGGCCAACATCTGGTGGATCCTCGCCCTGCTCGGGGCGCTGGCCCTGGTCGGTACGGCCTGGCTCACCACGCGTCGCGGGAAGCCGGGCGGCACCCGCCGCTGAACCGACCCGACCGGTGCGATGGCCGGCCGCGTCCAGCCGGACGCGGTCGGCCATCGCCGTTCCCGACCGGTGATGACCGAGCCGGCGGCCATCGCCGTTCCCACCGGATCCGGGTGACGAATCGGTACGAACCGATGTCGGATCAGCCCCGTGGCGGCTGGGTGTATCCGAACGGTGGATGCCTCGGTACTCGCTGTTCACATGCTGCACGTCTGGCGTGAGCGGATGGCTGCGTACCGAGTCACCGATGCTGCCGACGCTGATCCCGTCAGTCCGGGAGTCCTGGGGAAGCGGCAACCAGCGCGCGTAGGCGCGCCGAAAGGGAAGGGGATCGAGGTGCAGCGTTCACGGTTCGTGTTCCTCGCCGCGCCGATGCCCGGGGCGCCGCAGGGACAGCCGAACGACGGCGTCCTGTGGATGCTCGTCTCACCGAACAACCGCCCGCTGGGGCGGGGCGCGGTCTACCACGCGGCCTACGCCGCGTGCCGGGAGTCGGTACTGGCGCTGCAGGCCAGCATGGACCGGATCGTGCCGGTCGAGGGCACGGTGCCGGCCAGCGGCCAGTGGACCTGGCGGATCGAGCTCGACGAGGTGGCAGTCGCCCTGTCCAGCCGCTCGTACCTGCGCGCCCGCGAGTGCCGCTACAACCTGGACCGGTTCCTCGAGGCGCTGCCGCACGCGGAGGTGGTCCCCGGCACCCGTGCCGTCCGGCGCGGCCGGCGAGCCGCCTCCGAGCCCACCACGCCGTCGTCCGGCGGGACGCTCGCGGCGCCGCTGGTCCCACCGACGCGCCTAGCGTACCGGCCGGCATCGGGAATCGAGCCACGAAGGCGGGATGCGAGCCGATGACCGTCGTCGTTTCGCCGCCCGACCCGGCGGAGACCGCCGCGCGGCCCGCGGCCCCGCGCCGCGTACGCCAGCGCCGGACCCCTTCCGACCTGGCCTTCCGTGGCGTGATCCGGGTCGGCGGGATCATCGTGCTCGCGGTGATGCTGCTGGTCGGGATCTTCCTCACCCTGCGGGCGGTGCCCGCCCTGCGCACCATGGGCTGGCGCTTCCTCACCGCGCAGGAATGGGACCCGGCGGGCGGCGACTTCGGCGTCGCGGGGGTGCTCATCGGCACCCTGCTGATCGCCGCGGTGGCGGTCGTCATCGCGGTGCCGCTGGCCACCGGCGCCGCCCTCTACATCGCCGAGTACGCGCCCCGGCGGATCGCCCCGGTGCTGGTCAACCTGGTCGACCTGATGGCCGCGGTGCCCAGCGTGGTGTACGGCATCTGGGGTCTCTACCTGCTCCAGCCGCACCTGCTCGTGCAGGGCGAGCACGGTGAGGGCCTGCCCCGCTGGCTCGCCACCTACCTCGGCTGGTTCCCGCTGTTCCGGGTGGACGGCTTCGACCCGAGCGACCCGTTGGGCAGCAACAGTTCCCTGACCAGCTCGACCTTCATCGCCGGGATCATCGTCGCGATGATGGTCACGCCGATCATCTCCTCGGTGATGCGGGAGGTCTTCTCCCAGGCCCCGGTCGGCGAGCGGGAGGGCGCGTACGCCCTGGGCGCGACCCGCTGGGGGATGATCCGCTCGGTGGTGCTCCCGTTCGGCCGGGGCGGGATGATCGGCGGCACCATGCTCGGCCTCGGCCGGGCGCTCGGCGAGACGATCGGGGTCTATCTCGTCATCTCGTTCGTGTTCGTCATCCAGCCGCACATCCTGCAGGTCGGCGGCGGCTCGATCTCATCGCTCATCGCGCTGCGCTACGCCGAGTCCAACCCGATCGGCATCGCCGGTCTGATGGCCGCCGGCCTGGTGCTGTTCGCGATGACGCTGCTGGTCAACTTCGGCGCCGGCCTGATCATCAACCGCAGCCGGTCCGGCGCGGCCAGTGACGCCTGAGGAGCCGCAGGTGACGCCGAGACCCACCGCCTACGCCGGGGACCTGGCCGCGCCGCCGTCGCCGGAGCCGCCCACCGCGCCACCCAGGCCGGCCACCACCATCCCGGTACGCCCGGACCACCCGGGCGCGGAGCGGCGCCGCACGACCAGCACGGTACGCCGTACCGACGTCTTCGCTGTGCTCGGCGCGGCGGTGGCCGCGGTGTGCCTGACCGCGCTGCTCTTCACCGCGCTGACCCCCTTCGACGGCGCGCTCGGTTTCCTGGTCGTGGCGTACCTCCTCTTCCTGGCGTGCTACCTGGTGCTGGTCCGGCTGGACGAGGCCGGACCGGTGGTCCGGGACCGGTTCGCCGGAGTGCTGGTGCACAGCCTGGCCGTCACCATGCTGGTGGCGCTGGTGGTGGTGATCGGGTTCACCCTCTTCCGCGGGCGGGAGCCGCTGGCCTGGGCGAACTTCTACACGCAGGACATGCGGTCGGCGGGGCCGCTCGACCCGTTGGGCGTCGGGGGCATCCGGCACGCCATCATCGGCACGCTGGAGCAGATCGGCATCGCATTGGCGATCACCATCCCGCTCGGCCTGCTCTGCGCGGTCTTCCTCAGCGAGCTGCCCGGCGCGTTCAGCCGGTTCGTCCGGATCGTCGTGGAGGCGATGACGGCGCTGCCGTCCATCGTGGCCGGCCTGTTCATCTACGCCACGGTGATCCTCGCGCTCGGGCGGCAGAAGTCCGGGTTCGCCGCCGCGCTCGCGCTGAGCGTGATGATGCTGCCGATCATCATCCGCGCGGCGGACGTGGTGCTGCGTCTGGTGCCCGGCACCCTGCGCGAGGCGAGCCTGGCGCTGGGCGCGTCGCAGTGGCGGACCATCTGGCACGTGGTGCTGCCGACCGCCCGCTCCGGGGCGATGACGGCGATCATCCTGGGCACCGCCCGGGGCATCGGCGAGACCTCCCCGGTGCTGCTGACCGCGGGCTTCACCCAGTTCACCAACGCGAACCCGTTCCAGGCCAACCAGGTCTCCCTGCCGCTGTTCGTCTTCGACTCGATCCGCCGGCCGGACGCCACGATGGTGGCCCGCGGCTTCGGTGCGGCGGCCGTGCTGATGGCGCTGGTGCTGCTGCTGTTCGTGCTGGCCCGGCTGCTCGGCGGGCGGGCCCCCGGTCAGCTGAGCCGGGCCCAGCGCCGCCGCCGGGCGCTGGCCTCGCGCCGGGACGCCATGCGCTTCGCCCGGCGAGCCGCCGCCGGCTCCCCGCCCGATCACCCGAACCAGAGGTAGCGACATGTTCAAGCAGTGGATCCGCCGTCGACCCCGGACGACCTCCCGCCTGGCCCGGGTGGTCGCCGCCGCGGCCGCCGCGGCCGTGTTGCTGACCGCCGCGCCGCCGGCGTCCGCCGCGCCGCGGCTGGTGCCGATCGTCGGGATCGGCTCGACCTGGAGCGCCAACGCGATCACCGCCTGGGCGCGCAACGTGCAGGCCAGCAACATCCAGGTGGAGTACGAGGCTGCCGGCTCGACGCAGGGCCGGGTGCAGTTCCGGGAGGGCAAGGCCCACTTCGGCGTCTCGGAGATCCCGTACGGGATGAAGGACATCTTCAGCGGCACCGACAGCAAGGGCTCCCGGCAGTCGGCGTACATGCCGATCGTGGCCGGTGGCACGGCGTTCATGTACAACCTCAAGATCGGCGGCCGGCGGGTCACCAACCTGCGGCTCTCCGGCGAGGTGATCGCCAAGATCTTCACCGGCGTGATCCGGAAGTGGAACGACCCGGCGATCAAGGCGGACAATCCCGGGCTGGCCCTGCCGGCGCGCTCGATCATCCCGGTGGTGCGACAGGACGGCTCCGGCACCACCGCGCAGTTCACCCTCTGGATGAGCAAGCAGCACCAGGCCATCTGGGACAACTACTGCCGCAAGTGGAACAAGCCGACGCCGTGTGGCATCACTTCGGTCTACCCGCGCCAGTCCGGGTCCGGCTTCGTCGGCGCGACCGGCTCCGACGGGGTGTCGGGCTACGTCCGGCAGGAGAACGCCGAGGGCGCGATCACCTACGTCGAATACTCGTACGCGATCAACGCGAAGTTCCCGGTGGTGAAGGTGCTCAACGCCGGCGGCTACTACGTCGAGCCGACGGCCAGCAACGTGGCGGTGGCACTGACCCGGGCGCGGATCAACAAGGACCAGAAGTCCGACGACTACCTGACCCAGATCCTGGACGACGTCTACCGGTCCAGCGACCCGCGCGCCTACCCCCTCTCCTCGTACTCGTACATGATCATTCCGACCAGGCTCGAGTACAACCTGACCGCCGACGCCGGGTACACCCTCAGCAAGTTCGCCTACTACTTCCTCTGCGAGGGGCAGCGGCAGGCCGAGGTGCTGGGCTACTCACCCCTGCCGATCAACCTCGTGCAGGCCGGTATGGAGCAGGTCCAGAAGATCCCCAGCCACGAAACGATCAACATCGACCAGAAGCTGCGCAGCTGCAACAACCCGACCGTCTCGGCGGACGGCGGCAACGCGCTGGCGAAGAACGCCCCGCAGCCGTCGCCCTGCGACAAGCGGGGGCCGACCCAGACCGGCACCGGCACGGCCGGCGCGCGCCAGGAGACACCCGTGCTGGCGGCGGCCAGGTGCGGCGGGGCCGGGAACACCGCCGGCGGCGGGAACACCGCCGCGGGCGGCGGCACCACCACCGGCGCCGGCACCCCCGGTGGCACCGCGGCGACCGCCGGCCCGACCAGTGGTATTCCGGTGCCCGGCGCCGCTCCCCAAATCGACCCGGACACCGGCGAGGTGGTGGGCGGCACCGCGGGTGTGGCGGCCGGCGAACAGGTGGCGGCGGTGCCCGTGGCGCTGGACGGCACAGACGGCTGGCGGCTGCGGCACACCCTCATGCTGCTCGCGGCGGTGCTGCTGATCGCCCTGATCGTCGGGCCGCCGCTGGTCTCCCAGGTGCTGCAGGGCCGCCGCGACGACCACCGGGGCGACCGGTGAACCCGCGCCGCTGGCTGGCCGGGGCGGCCCTGCTGCTGGCCGTCGGGGCGTTCGCCCCGGTGCCGCCGGCCGCCGCCCCGGCCCGCGCCGACGACACCGGCTCCACCGCGATGACCGTGCCCGGCGTCAAGGTGGACGGTGGATACGAGGACTTCACCGGGCTGTCCGTGACGGTCGACCAGACGAAGGACCTGGTCAACCAGGCCGTCGTGGTGACCTGGACCGGCGGAACCCCGACCCCGCGCAACCGTCCACTCGGGGTGGACTTCCTCCAGGTCATGCAGTGCTACGGCGACCCGCACGCGCCCGACGACCCGGACGGGTTGAAGTTCCGGGAGACCTGCCAGTTCGGCACCAAGCTGGACACGCCCGTGATGCCGTTCGAGGTGACGGCCGCCGCCGCGGCCAACGCCAACTCCCGCGAGCTGCACCTCGACGCGCCGGGCTACCCGCCAAAGGATCCCCGGGAGACGCTGCCGGAGGACGCCCGGATGGTGCCCTTCCGGCCGGTCTCCTGCCCGGTGGGAGCCACCTCCTGCGAGCGTCCGCGTACGCCGGACGGCAGCCAGGCGCAGCCGTTCCCGGTGATCGCCGACCCGCAGACCGGCGCCGAGCGGGAGGCGTACCCGGACGAGGTGCTGTCCGGCTACTTCAACAAGTCGGTGACCAACGAGTACCCGTACGCGCTGACCGCGGCGAACGGCACCGGCCGGATCTCGTTCGAGGTGCAGAACTCCGCCCTGGCTCCCGACCTGGGCTGTGGCGACCCCTACACCGACGCCACCGGCGCGACGCGCCCGTCCCGGCCGTGCTGGCTGGTGATCGTGCCGCGCGGTCACCACCACCCGTACACGGGGGAGGACGTGTCGGCCACCGACTCGCCGCAGGGTTCCCCGCTGATCGTGCCGAACTGGCAGTACCGGATGGTGGTGCCGCTGGAGTTCGAACCGGTCACCGGTTACTGCGCGAGCGACCAGCAGGAACGGCTGACCGCCGGCACCGAACTCGCCGCCGAGGCGGCCGCCGCCTGGCGTCCCGCGCTCTGCGCGGCGGCGAGCGGCCCGTCGGTCAGCTACTCACCGATCGGCGACGACGAGGCCGCCCGGCAACTCCTCTCGACCTCGCCGAACGCACCCGGGCTGATCTACAGCTCGGACCCGGTGGCCACGACCGCCGACGACCCACCGGTGGTGCACGCCCCGGTCACCCTGAGCGGCCTGGTCATCGCGCTTAACATCGACGTCAACCTGGAGAACGTGCCGCTGCCCCAGGAGGTGGCCGAGCTACGTGGCACCGCCCTGAGCGAGCTGAAGCTCACCCCCCGGCTGGTGGCGAAGCTGCTCACCCAGTCCTACCGCCGGGACGTGCCCGGCGGTGGCGGCCAGGCCTTGGCGAAGAACTACGACAGCATCAAGCAGGACCCGGAGTTCCTGGGCCTCAACCCGCTGTTCAAGGACTGGGACCGGCGGGCCGGGGTGACCTTGAACGGCCTGATGGCACCCAACGGCAGCTCGGTCGCGGCCCGCGCGCTCTGGCAGTGGGTCCTCGCCGACCCGGCGGCGAAGGAGTGGCTCGGCGGTACGCCCGACAAGGACGAGGCGTCCGGCAAAGAGATGGTGGTGAACCCCGCCTTCAAGCCGCTGTTCACCGGCGAGACCCCGGACTACTTCCCCAAGGCGGACCGCTCCTGCTACGAGGAGACGTTCGCGGGCGAGACCTACCAGCTCTGCTCGCAGGAGCTGCGACCGTACACCGGCGGTTTCGGGCGGGGCGCGGCGCAGACCCTGCGCGGCGACACCGGGGCGTTCGGGCAGTCGCTGAACATCAATGTGACTCCGCCCCGGTTCGACCGGCTGCCCCGGGAGCAGCCGGGCTTCCGGTTCACCATGGCGGTCACCGACTCCGCCTCGGCCGCCCGGTACGGCCTGTTCACCGCCCAGCTCTGCAAGGCGGCGAAGGGCACGGACGGGGCGTGGACGGCCAGCGACTGCCGGGGCGCGACGGACGGGGCGATCAGCGCCGCGGCCGGCACCGCCGCGCCGAGCCAGGTGGCCGGGGTTTCCGTGATCGACCCGGCGAAGGCCTGGGCGACGGCGGGTGCGTACCCGCTGTCGCTGCTCACCTACGCGGTGGCGGACCGCACCGACCCGGCGGACGCCCGCCGCGACTACGCCAAGCTGCTGCGGCACGCCGCCGGTCAGGGCCAGCGGCGGGGCGTCGGCCGGGGCATGCTCCCGGACGGCTACGTGCCGCTGCCGCAGGCCCTGCGGGAGCGCACCAAGGCCGCCGCCGCCCTGCTGGAGGTGGACCTGCCGGCCCCGTCAGCCTCGGCGTCGTCCGACGGATCGGGTGCCACGGAGCCGCCGCCCGCGGCGCCGCCCGCCCCGTCCGTTCCGGCCCCCGGTGCGGTGCCCTCCGTGGGTGCCACGCCGTCGCCCGGTGGTACGGCGCCGTCGCCGCAGCCGCCGGCCCGGCAGGCGTCGAACGCGACTCCCGGCAGCCCGGTGGGTGCGCTCCGGTACGTGCTGGTCGTCATTTTCGCGACCGGCCTCGTGGGCGGGGTGATCGGGCCTGTGTTGCGCCGGTTCGGCACTCGAAATAGGCCGGCGGGTGGTGCGGAATGAACCCGGAAATGGCGCTGGATTCGATTGTCGACTGTTGTTCATTCGGCCTACGTGTTGGCGAGAGATCGCACGTCGAAACGTTCGTCTACGCGCGGTTTCGAATGCCCGGTCGACGCCGCGACGATGACTGCGGCTCACCCGCCCATCGGGTGGGCGGAACTGTCATGCCCCGCAGAAAGGGAGCAGCATGAAGGTCAGATCCATCAGCAAGGTGGCCGCGGTCGGCTTCGCCGCCGTGGTCGCCGCTGGCCTGGTGGCCGCGCCGGCCGCGGCCGACCCTTCGCCGGTGACCGAGTACCGCACGCTGGCCGGCGTCGGCTCGGACACCACCCAGGACGTGATGAACGGCCTGGGCAATGTCATCACCAGCGGTGGCAACAAGGTCATCGCCTCCTGGGACGCCCGCGGCACCAACAACGTCCGGACGAAGGCCGCCAACTGCGACTTCCCCCGGCCGAACGGCTCCAGCAACGGCCGCCGGGCAATTCGGGCGTCCGAGGGTGAGGACATCGGCCAGGGCGGTCCCGGCTTCTGGGCCAACGTCAACGTGGTGGGCTGCGTCGACTTCGCCCGCTCGTCGAGCTACGGCGGCGGCAGCACCCCGTCGAGCACCGGCAACTACACCTACATCCCGTTCGGGGTGGACGCGGTGACCCTCGCCCGCAACGCCACCGGCGACCTGCCGGTCAACGTTTCGTTCGCACAGGTGCAGCGGGTGTACCGGTGCTTCGACCGGACCATCGCCGGCAACCCGGTGAGCCCGGTCATGCTCCAGTCCGGCTCGGGCACCTGGGACTTCTGGTCCTCGAAGGTGGGCATCACCGAGGTCGAGATCAACCTCGGTGACTACCCCTGCCTGGCGGCGGACACCGACAGCAACCCGGCCACCCCGGCGGTGCCGCTGATCGAGCGGGCCCAGGAGCACGACGGCACCGTGCTCACCGGCTTCCCGACCCGGGTGGCGCCCTTCTCGGCCGGACAGTTCATCGCCCAGAGCAACGCCGCGAAGATCGCCAGCCTGACCGGCGTCACGGTGGCCGACCGGCGCGGCGAGGCGGCGCTGTCCGGCATCCGCCCGACCGGCGGCACGGTCCAGCAGCCGGTGGTCAACGGCATCCTGAACATCAACTTCCCGCTCCGCCGGGACGTCTACAACGTGGTGCCGACCGCCAAGCTGAGCAACCCGACGATCGCCTCCACCTTCGTCGGCGCCGGCTCGGCCGTCTGCACCGCCACCGTCAACGACGGTGGCACCCAGCGGTCGGTCGTCGAGCTGTTCGGGTTCGGCGTCCGGACCAGCCTGGTCTCGCCGCTCGACGCCAACTGCGGCTACACCAACCTGCGGTTCGGCAGCTGACCCCCGCGTGCCGGTGGCCCGGGCTCCGCCCGGGCCACTGGGCACGTTCCCATCCACCGGCGTTCGCGGACGCCGACGACCAGCAGAGGACGACGCAGATGAGCAGGCCCGGCTTGGCCCGCGCGATGGCGGCGGCTGCGGTGTTCGCGCTCTCGATGAGCACGTTCATCGCCGGGGTGGTGCTGACGTTCAACGGACCGGCGCGGGCCGCGACGCTGGGCACGCTCACCCTTTCGCAGACCAGCGGCAGCGTCATCGACAAACCGATGTTCCTCAGAGCCACCACCCCCGCCCCCTGCCCGAAGGGGTACGGCGAGAACGCCAACCTGCGCATCGGGCCGGCGGGTGGGCCGTACACGAATCTGGCCGTCGCGCTGGGTGGTGGCGGGTGGGATCTGGAACCGTTCACGATCGATCCGAACCGTTCGTTCGAAACGGCCGCCGGCCGCGTCCCCGAGGACAAGAGCAAGTGGTGGGTCATCGTCGACTGCTACAGCCTCACCGAGGGCCGCCACGCCGATGAGTTCCGTGCCCCCGTCCAGGTCTGCGGCAGCACCTGGACGACGGAGGCCACCTGTCCCGCCGCCGCGACGACCACCACCACGCTGACCGTGACGCCGGAGGGCACCGCATACGCGGGCGCGCCGGTGACCCTCACCGCCACCGTGACGCCGGCCGCGGCGGGCACGGTGCTGTTCCGGCGTACCACCGGGACGGAGACGGCCGATGTCGGCAGCGCCCCGGTCACCGGCGGGCAGGCCGTGCTGACCACGTCCGAGCTGCCGGCCCCGGCCGGCGCCGAGGCGGAGAAGGCGCACAAGCTGACCGCCACCTTCCAACCGGCCGACCCGGCCGCCTTCCTGACCTCCACCTCCGCACCGGCCGACCTCACCGTGGTCCCAGCCGGGTCGGTCACCGTCACGCTGAAAACCGACAAGACCAGCCCGCAGCCGCCCGGCACCGAGCTGGCGCTGACCGCCGAGGTCAAGCCGCGGGTCGAGGGCGAGCAGGCGGCCACCGGGTCGGTGTCGTTCGTCCGGTTGCCGGCGGGTGGAAGCAGCGGCGAGCAGGCCATCGGCTCGGCCGAGCTGGCCGCGGGTGCGGCCGCGTTAACTGTCGCCGACCTGCCGGGCGGGGCCTACGACCTCAAGGCCGTCTTCACTCCGGCGACCGGCAGCGGCTGGCTGGCCGCGGAGTCGGCCCGGACCCGCTTCGTGATCGGTACGCCGAAGGAGACCACCACCACCCTGGCGGTCGCGCCGGCCGGCCCGAAGCCGCAGGGCACCGAGTTGACCCTGACCGCCACGGTCACGCCGGCCGACGCGACGGGCAGCGTGCAGTTCATGGACGGCGGCACCGCGCTCGGCGGCGCCCAACTGGTCGCCGGCGGGGCGGCCAGCCTGAAGACGACCCAGCTGGCGGCGGGCAGCCACCCGCTCAAAGCGGTCTTCACCCCGCAGAACGAGGTGAACCACTCGGGTTCCACGTCTCAGGAGGTGACCTACCAGGTCACCGCGCCCGGCCAGGTGGACGGCCTGGAGGTGACCGACGCCGACGGCAACAAGCTGGGCGTCAACCCGACGCTCAGCCCGGGGCAGAAGGTCACCGTCGTGGCCCGCGGATTCGCCGGCAACGAGACGGTCGCCATCACGCTGAACGACGGCGAGCCGACGAGCGTCACCGCCGCCGACGGGACCGCCCGGTACGAGCTGACCGTCCCGGCCGACGCGCCGGACGGTGCCGCCCGGCTCATCCTCGCCGGCGCCGCGCACCGGGTCGTCTTCGACTTCACCGTGGTCGGCAACGACGACGGTGATGGCGACGGGGACGGCGAGGGCGACGGCGACGGGGATGGCGACGGGAACGGCGACGGTGGCGACGGCGGGACGGGCGGCGGTCAGCTGCCCCGGACCGGCCTGCCCCTGATCGGCATTGGGCTGACCGGGATGGCGCTGGTCGGGGTCGGCAGCGGCGCCGTGCTGTCCACCCGCCGTCGGCGCCCTGAGTCTGCGCCGGTGGTCTGGCCCGACGACGAGAACCCCACCGACTGAGCAAGGTCGTCACGCCCGCCGGGCGGTACGCCGACCAGGCGGACCGCCCGGTCCGGGTGCCAGGACGAGGAGAGAGAGCATGTCGACGGTCACCATCGACCCCCAGGGACCGCGGCCGTCCGCGGACGCCCCGGCCGGGGTGCCCCGCAGGGCGGCGTCGCTGGCCTACCAGGTGCCGGGGACCGCGTTGAGCATCCTCGCCGCACTCGCCCTGGGCCTGGTCTGCCACCTGGTGCTGATCTCCCAGCTGGCGTACGAGCGGGACCAGCAGACCGCGTTCGCCGACTTCCGCGCGGAGTTGGCACTCGGCACCGCACCGGTGGGCCAGTTCCGGACCGAGTTCGTCAACGGCGTTCCGGGTCCGGAGCGGCTCGTCGAGCCGGGCTCGCCGGTGGCCGTGCTGAGCGTGCCCCGGGTCGGCCTGAGCGCGGTGGTGCGGGAGGGCACCGACGGCGGGGTGCTGCGTTCCGGCCCGGGGCACCGGCGGGACACCGTGCTGCCCGGGCAGGCCGGCAACAGCGTGATCATGGGCCGGCGGGCCGCGTACGGCGGGCCCTTCCGGGACCTAGACCTGCTGGTGCCCGGCGACACGATCACCGCGACCACCGGGCAGGGCAGCCACACCTACGTGGTCACCGGGCTGCGCCGGCCCGGTGACCCGGCGCCCGCCCCGCCCGACACCGGGCAGGGACGGCTCACCCTGATCACCGCGCTCGGCACCGAGTTCATGCCGACCGACGTGCTGCGGGTCGACGCGGCCCTGGCCAGCCCGGCCCAGCCCGCCCCGGCCCGGCGGTTCGGCGCCGCCGCCCTGCCAGCCAGCGAGCAGGCCATGGCCAGCGACGCGGACGCCTGGACGCCGGTGCTGCTGTGGGGGCAGGCGCTGCTGCTGGCCGCGCTCGGCACCACCTGGCTACGGGCCCGCTGGGGCCGCTGGCAGAGCTGGATCGTCAGCATGCCGGTGCTGCTCGCGCTCGGCGTCGCCACCGCCGACCAGGCCATCCGCCTGCTGCCCAACCTGCTGTGACCGCCGGACCCGACGAGTGTGCACCCCGAGACGAGTGAAGGACCGACCGTGACGCAGCACATCGAGAGCCCCGCCCCGGCGACGTACGCCCCCGGTCGTGCCGGCGCGACCGGCCCGGCGATCGCCGCCCCCACCCGGGTCGACCTGCCACCGATGCCGGCGCACCGGGCGCCGGCCGACCACCTGGCCACCCTGGACGCGCGGTCCATCTCGGCCTGGTTCGGCAGTCACAAGGTGCTCGACCGGGTCTCGCTGACCATGCCGGCCGGCCAGGTGACCGCCCTGATCGGGCCGTCCGGCTGCGGGAAGTCCACCTTCCTGCGCATCCTCAACCGGATGCACGAGCTGGTCCCGTCGGCGTCGCTCGCCGGTGAGGTGCTGCTCGACGGTCGCGACCTGTACGCGCCGGACCGGCGGATCACCGATGCCCGGCGCCAGGTCGGCATGGTGTTCCAGAAGCCGAACCCGTTTCCGGCCATGTCCATCTACGACAACGTGCTGGCCGGGCTGAAGCTGACCGGCACCCGGGCCTCCCGGGACACCAGGGAGGCGCTGGTCGAGGAGACCCTCACCAAGGCGGGCCTGTGGAAGGAGGTGCGCGACCGGCTGCGCCAGCCCGGCGGCGCCCTCTCCGGCGGCCAGCAGCAGCGGCTCTGCATCGCCCGGTCGCTCGCGGTGCGGCCGCGGGTGCTGCTGATGGACGAGCCGTGCTCGGCGCTGGATCCGACCTCGACCCGCCGGATCGAGGAGACCATCGCGGAACTGGCCGCCGAGGTGACGATCGTCATCGTCACGCACAACATGCAACAGGCCGCCCGGGTCTCCGACCAGTGCGCATTCTTTCTGGCCTCGCACGGCGCCCCCGGCGCCATCGTCGAATACGGCCCGACCGCAGCGATGTTCGACAATCCACAGGACGAGCGGACGCACGACTACGTAAACGGCCGATTCGGCTGATCGCCCCATTTTCCTGATGCTCGGGCACCCAGAATTCGCTTTGCGCACGTTCGGCGGAGAGGTTGGCCTGCATGTCGGGACACAGCGCCTGTGGAGCCTGATCGAGGCCGGTCCAGGGGGACCGACCGGTTTCACCCTCACGAGAGGAAGTGATTCATGAACAAGCGTCTGCTCGCCCGCGCCGGCGCCCTCCTGGGCGCCGCGGTGCTCTCCGCCGGCCTGGTGGTCGCGGTCGGCGCTCCGGCGCAGGCGGCTTCGCTCGGTGACGTCACCCTGTCGCAGACCAGCGGCACCGTGACCGACACCCCGATCTTCGCGAGCGCCACCACCGCCAAGTGCCCCACCGGGTACGGCGAGAACGCCAACCTGCGCATCGGCCGCCCGGGTGGCCCGTACTCGAACCTGGCCGTGGCGCTGGGTGGCGGCGGGTACGACCAGAACCCGATCACCATCAACCCGAACCGGTCGTTCTCCACCGCCATCGGTGGCGCGCCGGCCGCGGGTGAGTGGTGGATCGTCGTCGAGTGCTACAGCCTCACCGAGGGCCGCCACGTCGACGAGTTCCGCACCTCCATCCAGGTGACCGGCAACACCTGGCGGGTGCCGGTGGCCGAGGACACCACCACCTCACTCGCCGTCAGCCCGGCCAGCCCGGTCTCCCAGGGCACCGAGGTCACCCTGACCGCGACCGTCTCCCCCGCCACCGCCACGGGCACGGTCGAGTTCCGGCGCGGCGCCTCGTCGCTCGGCACCGCCACGGTCAGCGGCGGCAAGGCCGTCCTGGCCACCACCGCCCTGCCGGTCGGCACCTTCTCGCTGTCCGCGGCCTTCACCCCGGCCGACGCGACCGCCTACAAGCCGTCCGCCTCGGGCGCCACCTCCTTCCAGGTGACGGCCGCCGCGGGTGCCATCACCGCGCCGGTGGAGATCATCGCCGACGTCGCCCCCGGCGCGTTCAGCCTCGTCGTGGCGAACCCGACCGCGTCGCTGACCGGCGGCACCGTCGGTGGCACCGCCGCCGGCAAGCTGCCCGCCGTGACGGTGACCGACCTGCGCGGCACCAACGTCGGCTGGGACCTCACCGGCCAGCTGGAGGACTTCACGCTGGGCGCGAACACCATCGCCAACAGCAACCTCACCTGGACCCCGAGTGCCGCCAAGACCAGCGGCTCGGGTGCGGTGACGGCCGGTGCCGCCGCCGACCTCGGTGACACCCGCACCCTCTGCTCGGCGAACTCCGGCGCGAGCGCCGGCGTCTTCACCTGCGGCGCGGACCTCAACCTGACCATCCCCGACAACGTGCCGCCGGGCGAGTACTCAGCGACCCTCACCCTCACCCTGGCCTGACCGGTCCCACCCGGGCCCACCCGCCCGGGGTGGAGCAGCGGCGGAGGCGTCGCGGGCACCCGCCCGTGACGTCTCCGCCCTGTCCGGTGCCAGCCCCGAACCCCGGAGCCCCGCATGACCGACCTCCCCGCACCCCGGACCGTCCCCACCTTCCGTTCGCGACTGCGGGGCTCCGCTCCGCTGCACCCCTCGCACTCACCGGCCCCCGCGCGACGCGTCGGGGCCCTACTCGTCACCGCACTCGCGCTGCTCGGCAGCCTGATCGCGCCGTCGCCCGCACGGGCCGCCGCGTCGGACGAGCCGACCTGGACGGTGGTGCCGTCCAGCCCCAGCGGGCCCAAGGGCCGCAAGCAGTTCGACTACGAGCTGTCGCCGACCGAGCAGATTACCGACTGGTTCTCGGTGAGCAACCTGGGCGACAAGCCGATCAAGGTGGACCTGTATCCCACCGACGCCTTCACCGCCCTGGACGGCGGTTTCGCCCTGCTGCCTCGCAGCCAGGCAGCCAGCGACGCGGGCTCGTGGATCAAGCTGCCCCGGGCGGCCGTCACGCTGCCCCCGGGCAAGCGGGCGGACATGCCGTTCCGGCTGTCCGTTCCGGCCGGCACCGCCCCCGGTGACCACGTCGGCGGCATCCTCGCCGCGGTGACCGAGGAGCAGGTCGGCAAGGACGGCCAGCGGGTGTACGTCGAGCGCCGTATCGGCGCCCGGGTCTACCTGCGAGTCGCCGGCCCGCTCACCCCTGCCGCCGCGGTCCGGGCCGTCCAGGTCGAGTACGCCAACCCGGTGGTGCCGATCCCCGGTGGGCGGATGAAGGTCACCTACCGGATCGCCAACACCGGCAACGTGCGGATCTCCGGCAAGGCCCGGGTGCAGGTCCGCGGCCCGCTCGGGGTCCGGCTGGCGACGGGCGACCTGATCGACCTGCCCGAGGTGCTGCCCGACTCGGAGATCCGGCTGACCCAGGAGTTCGCGCACGTCGTACCGGCCGGCCCGCTCACCGCCACGGTGGTGCTGAACGCCGACACGAACAAGGAGTCGCTGCCCTCGCAGGAGGGCTCCAGCTCTGTCCTCGCGGTGCCGTGGGCGCTGCTCGGCCTGCTGGTGCTGATCCTGGCCGTGGTCGCGTACCGGCTCTGGCTGCGCCGGGCCCGTCGGCTCCTGGCGGCGCCGGTGGACCCGGTCGCACCGGCCCGGGAACCCGAGCGGGCCGCGCGGTGAGCGGGCCCCGGAACGTGGCCCGCGGCGGCCCGGTCGGCGTGCGGCCGGCCGGCGTGGTGGTGACCGCCCTGCTCGCCGTGGCGTTCGCGGTGGCACTCTGGCCGGGGCGCCCGGCCGGGGCGGTCCCGGTCGCCGAGCCGACGCCTGGTGGTCAGGTGTCGATCCGGGTGGGCGTGTCGATCGGCCCGAAGCCCGGCGGCAGCCCGTCCCCGACCGGCAGCCCGTCCCCGACCGGCCAGCCGTCGCCCACCACCGAGCCGTCCCCGTCCGGGGTGACGACGACCACGCCGGCCAGCCCGCCGGCGGGCGGCGGGTCCCTGCCGCGTACCGGCGTGGCGCTGGGCGGGCTGCTCCTCGTCGGCGGTGCGCTGGTCGCCGGCGGTGTGGCGTTGCGCTGGTCGGCCCGGCGGCGGGCCACCGCCGAGGCCTGGTTGAGCCGGACGGGCGGCTGACCCCTCCCGGCCGGCCAGTCGTGGCCGCTCAGCGGGTTCGCGTACCCTCGTAGGGTCATGAGCGAGCAGCGGAGCGGTTTCCCCCGGCGGGACGCGGAGGGGCGCATTCTCACCCTGGGCGACCTGCTCGGGGTGAGCCTGGCCGGTCTGGTGATCGGGGTGCTGGCGCTGGTGCTCTTCGAATGGGCGTTCGCCACGATGGGCGCGGGCGGGTTCGGCCGGACCAACGGCTGGCTGGCGGTGATCCTGCCGGTCTGGCTCTTCTGGGACGACTTCCGGGCCTGGGAGTTCGGCGCGGCCCGGGTGATGGCGGCGCTGGGCGGCCTCGCCGTCGGGGTGGTCGCCGGGCTGCTCGCGGCCGGCCTGGCCACCGGGCTGCCGCCACTGCTCTCCGGCGCGCTGGCCGCGGCGGTGTTCACCGTGGTCTACGCGGTGATCTGGTTTCAGGGCGTGCACTGGTTGGCCCGGCGAACGGGTTGAGGCCGCCCCACCGGTGATGGAGAACGGAGTGCGAACGTGAGCGCGGCGGTCAAGTACACGCTGGGCCGGATCGGGCTGTTCGTCGGCGTGCTGGCGGCCCTCTGGTTCGTCGACATGAACCCGTTCCTGCGGCTGATGCTGGCGCTGGTCTTCTCGGCCGCGCTGTCGTTCTTCCTGCTCCGTGGCTGGCGGGACGAGATGGCCGGGGAGATGGCCGAGGCGTCGGACCGGCGCCGGGCCGAGAAGGAGCGGCTGCGCTCGGCGCTCGCCGGCGAGGACCAGCCCGCGCCGGCCGAGCCGCGCCGCGAGGAGTAGGCCGGCGGTCGTCCGCCCGCCGCGTCGGCGGCCGGGTCGCGACCGCCGCCCCGGTCACCGGCCGGGCCGTGCGGCGCGGGAAACGGGGCAGCAGGATGGCGGCGGCGCCGCTAAGGTCGGCCGCTGTGAGTTTGCTGAACACGATCAATGGGTGGCGGACCAAGGCCTTCGTCTGGATCGGTCTGCCGGTCATCGCCGCCATCGGACTGATGATGGGCGCCACCGACCTCGCCCCGACCTGGCAGGCGAAGAACGGTGGCGGAACGCCGGGCACGTTCACCGCGGTGAACGAGGAGTGCGGCCGGCGCAACTGCGAGTGGCGCGGAGACTTCGTCGCCACGGAGGGCGGCGCCCGGCGCAGCGACGTGATCCTCTACGACGCGCCGGACGGGCTGACCGCCGGCGCCACCGCCCCGGCCCGCGACACGGGCGCCCGCGCGGGCGTCTTCTCCACCACCGGCGGGTCGACCTACCTGCTGGTCACCGGGCTCACCCTGGGCGGCGTGATCGCCCTGGTGGTGTGGGTGGTGATCATCGTGCGGGCGATCCGTCGCCGCCGCGAGGCGGCCCGGCCGTCGGCCCCGCCCGCCTCGTTCGCGCCGTCCGCGTAGCGCCGGGCGCCCCCAGGACCGTACCGACGGGCCCGGCACCGTCCCGAGCGGGACGATGCCGGGCCCGTCCCGTCACCAGTTGGTCGAGCCCGGCACGACCGGCCAGGCCCGGTCCGTCGGCTTGATCAGGTAGGCGATGCCGCCCGAGCCGCCGGCCACCGTGCCGTTCGCCCGGTACCGCTTGGTGCGCAGCCAGATCTGCTCGAACTGCGTCCGCTTGTAGACGTTGCGCACCGCGTCGTTCGAGGACGACGCGGGGTCGTTGACGATCACGTCACCGTCGGCGGTGAAGCCGACGATCACGAACAGGTGCCCGGAGGTGCCGTAGTTCGATCCGTCCAGCTCGTCGCCGAGGAAGGACTGCGAGGTGATGACCGGGATGCCGGCCTTGATGAAGCGCTCCACCTCGTCCAGCGAGTGCAGCCGGGTGACCTTGGCGTCGATGCCCGGGAAGCTGGCTGCGTACGCGGTGTTGAACGGCCAGTTGCCCGCGCCCTCGTACTCGAAGTCCCAGGTCATGCGGGCGGCGTAGGCGACCTGCGGGTCGGTGTAGCCGGGGGTGATCCAGGACATGTCCGCAGCCGAGGGCCGCTTGCCGTAGTACTCCAGCACCATCGTGGTCGACGTCGGGCTGCACCAGACCTGGCCTCCGCCGCCCCACTCCGGGTAGTTGCCCCGGTGGATCATCTGGGAACGGGCGGGCACCGGCAGCTCGGTGCCCCAGGCGATCCCGCCCTTGCTCGGCGTGACGGTGAACCGGTCCGGCACGTTGGAGCTCATCGCGCCCAGCATCCAGACCCGCGGCGAGGCGGCCTGCCCCGGCGCCCGGTGGAGGGTCAGCCGGAGCTGGTACGACCGGAGCAGCACCCCCTTCTTGGCGTCGTCGATGGAGAAGGTGTCGGTCCAGATGGTCGACCAGGGGTCGCCCTGGCCGTCCAGCGTGGTCCGCTTGATGTCCTGGTCCCCGGAGGCCCAGCGGCCCATCACGTACCAGGGGGTCTGCTGGCCGGTGTTGTACGTGCCGTGCAGCTCGACCTGGATCCAGGTGCCGGCCGGGGTCTCCGCGTTCCACGATGCGACCAGCTCGGTGGCGTCGAAGCCGATCTGCCGCTCCGGTGAGGTCCAGGTGGCGTACTCCCAGGTGCTGGTGGCACCGGTGTGCTTGTCGGTGTACGGGCGGGTGCCGACCGGCTCGCCCATGGTGATCCCGGTCCGGTGGCCGGGGATGGCGTACGTGCCCTCGTGGGTGCCGGTGCGCCAGTCCGGGTACTTCGACCAGTCCTGGAAGGTGATCTGCTCGTCGTGGGCGACCACGGGAAGGTTGTTGTCCGCGTGGGCGGGCACGGCGGTGCCGAGGAGGCCGAGCGCGGCGACGCCGGCGAGGGCGACCGCCGCGCGTAGGGCGGGTCTGATCATGTCATCTCCATGGGTGGGTAGGGGAAATCACCAGTTGGTGGAACCGGCCACCGAGGGCCAGGCCACGGTGGTCGGCTTGATCAGGTAGACGATGCCGCCCGAGCCGGTGCCGGTGCCGCCGTTGGCGGTGGTCCGCTTGGTCCGGAGCCAGATCTGCTCGAACTGGTCCCGCCGGTAGATGTGGCGGACGGCGTCGTCGCTGGGCGAGGCCGGGTCGTTGGCGATGACGTCGCCGGTGGCGGTGAAGCCGATCACCACCATGAGGTGCCCGGCGGTGCCGTAGCCCGCCCCGTCCAGCTCGCCGGCGAGGAAGGACTGGCTGGTCACCACGGGGATGCCGGCGGCGATGAAGTGCTCGATCTCGTCGAGCGAGTGCAGCCGGGTCACCTTCGCCTCCAGCCCGGGGAAGGTGGCCGCGTACGCGGTGTTGAACGGCCAGTTGCCGGTGCCGCCGTACTGGGCGTCGTAGGTCATCCGGGCGGCGTGGTCGACGGTGGGGTCGGCGTAGCTCGGGTCCACCCAGGACGTGTCGGCCGGGGACGGCCGGCGTCCCCAGTACTCGACCACCATCTCCATGGAGGTGGGCGAGCACCAGGCTTCACCGCCGCCGCCGTACTGCGGGTACTGGCCGGCGTGGATGTTCTGCGAGTAGCGCGGCACGGCCAGTTCGGTGCCCCACGCGATGTGGCCGGGGCTCGGGGCGACCGTGAACCGGTCCGGCACGGTCGAGCTCATCGCGCCCACCGACCGGACCACGGGTGAGGCGGTCCCGGCCGGGTCCCGGTAGAGCGTCAGCCGGAGCTGGTAAGCCCGCAGCAGCACCCCGGCGCCGGGGTTGTTGATGGCGAAGGTGTCCGTCCAGATGCTGGAGGTCCGATCGCCCTGCCGGTCGACGCTGGTCCGCGTCATGTCGGCGTCGCCCGAGGCCCAGCGACTCATGACGTACCAGGGGGTGCGGACGCCGGTGGTGTAGGTGCCCTGGAGTTCGACCTGGAGCCAGGTGCCGGCGGGGGTGTCCGCGTTCCAGGAGGCGACCAGCTCGGTGGCCCCGAAGCCGACCTCGGTCAGCGGCGACGTCCAGGTCCCGTACGCCCAGCTGCGCCGGACGCTGCGGTGCGGGTCCTTGTACTGGACGGTGCCGATCGGGGTGCCCAGGGTGAGGCCGGCGGCGGTGACCGCGGTGCCGGCGGCGGCGCCGGCCGACCAGGCCGCGCCCGACCAGCCCTGCCAGGTGATCTGTTCGTCGTGGGCGGACGTGGTGGTCCCGGTGGCCGGCTTCGCGGCCCCGGCGGGGCTGGTGGTGCCGAGGATGGCGAGCGCGGTGACACCGGCGACGGCGGCCGCGCGCAGCGGTCTCATGGCCATGGCAGCTCCACAGGGAAAGGGCATCGTTGCCGTTCACTGTCGCGCCTGGAGGGAACTTTCGCCAGAGGTCAAAGGATGGAAAATCATTGCCGGAGTGAGGATCCGGTCGGGATGGGGCTGATGCAACGACGAATATTGATATGACCATGTAACTCCTGCTGCAGTGTGCGGACGCGGGATCTCCGTACCCCGAGGAGGTTGTCCATGGCGTTCCGCACGCCCCTGTTCCGCCGCCGGCTGGCTCTCGCCGCCGCCGTCGGCCTGGCCCTCGTCACCGTCACCGTCACCACCGGTCCGGCCGCCGCCCGGCCCACCCCGGACCGGTCCAGCGAGCCGGCTGCCGTCGGCTACCGCGTGCTCGGTCCGCGTACGCTCGCCGACCGGAACGCCGTCGCGCGCACCGGCGCGGCGATCGACTACTCCGAACACGGCGTCCTGCACGTCACCGCGACCAGCGCGGAAGCCGCCGCGATCACCCGGCTCGGCTTCCGGCTCGACAAGGACGTCGTCCCGGCCCCGGCGGGCGACATCGGCATCTACGGCTTCCCGTCCGCCGATTCCAACTACCACGACTACGCCGAGTTGACCGCTGTGGTGAACAAGGTGGTCGCCGACCATCCGGCCATCGCCCGCAAGCTCAGCATCGGCACCTCGTATCAGGGCCGGGACCTGATGGCGGTGAAGATCTCCGACAACGTCGGCACGGACGAGAACGAGCCGGAGATCCTCTTCAACGCCCAGCAGCACGCCCGCGAGCACCTGACCGTCGAGATGGCGATCTACCTGCTCGACCTCTTCACCGACAACTACGGCACCGATTCCCGGATCACCAACATCGTCAACTCCCGGGAGATCTGGATCGTCCCGACGCTGAACCCCGATGGCAGTGAGTACGACATCGCCACCGGCTCGTACCGGTCCTGGCGGAAGAACCGGCAGCCCAACAGCGGCTCGTCGTACGTTGGCACCGACCTGAACCGGAACTGGTCGTACCAGTGGGGATGCTGCGGCGGCTCCTCCGGCTCCACCTCGTCGGAGACCTACCGCGGCCCGTCCGCCTTCTCCGCACCGGAGACGCAGGCGCTGCGCAACTTCGTCAACAGCCGGGTGGTCGGCGGGGTGCAGCAGCTCAAAGCCAACATCGACTTCCACACCTACTCGCAGTTGGTGCTCTGGCCCTTCGGCTACACCACCGCGAACACCCCCAGCGGGATGACCGCCGACCAGTACAACACCTTCGCCACCATCGGCCGGCAGCTGGCCTCCAGCAACGGCTACACGCCGGAGCAGTCCAGCGATCTGTACATCGCCGACGGCACCAGCATCGACTGGATGTGGGGTGCGCACCGAATCTGGGCGTACACCTTCGAGATGTATCCGGGATCGGCCTCCGGCGGCGGCTTCTACCCGCCGGACGAGGTGATCCCCGCGCAGACCTCCCGTAACCGGGAGGCCGTGCTGCTGCTCTCCGAGTACGCCGACTGCCCGTACCGGGCGATCGGCAAGCAGACCCAGTACTGCTGACGTGACTCGCGGGTGGGGGCTCCGAGGCACCCCCGGCGGAGCCCCCACCCACCCCTCCCGTCCGGACGATCTCCGCTGGTCATGCGCTACCGTGGCACCGACCAACCCGCAGCGAAGCCGGTGCGAAACCGGCGCTGTCCCGCAACTGTGATGCCCCGCACGCGGCGTCGGCCACCGGCCGGCGCTGACGACTGCGGGGACGAGCCAGGTCGCCTGCGGCACGGTCGCGACACGCGCTCTCGAGGAAGGGCGCCTCGCGGACGGGCGAGCCCAGGCGGTCCTGTCGGCGAAGCACCAGCTCCTCGACCGACAGGAGGACCGATGTCCAGACGTACCCCCCGGCTCTTCGCCACCGCCCTCGCGGTCGGCGCGCTCCTCCTCGGCGGCTGCGCCGAGAAGACCTCGACCGACACCCCGGCCGCCGGCGGCAGCTCCGCGGCTGCCGCGTTCCCGGCCACCGTCGGCAAGCTGACTCTGGAGAAGCGCCCGGAGAAGATCGTCTCGCTCTCGCCGAGCGCGACCGAGATGCTCTTCGCCATCGGGGCCGGCAAGCAGGTCGTCGCCGTCGACGACCAGTCGAACTACCCGCCGGAGGCGCCGAAGAGCGACCTGTCCGGCTTCCAGCCGAACGCCGAGGCGATCGCCGGCAAGAACCCCGACCTGGTGGTGCTCTCCAACGACATCAACAAGATCGTCGACCAGCTCACCACGCTGAAGGTCCCGGTGCTGCTCACCCCGGCCGCCGCCACGCTCGACGACACGTACCAGCAGATCACCGACCTGGGTACGCTGACCGGCCACGCCTCCGAGGCGGCGGACGTCACCAAGAAGATGAAGGACGACATCGCCGCGCTCACCAAGGACCTGCCGCAGCGGGCAGAGAAGCTCACCTACTACCACGAACTGGGCCCGGAGCTGTACACCGCGACCAGCAAGACCTTCATCGGCTCGATCTACGCCCTCGCCGGCCTGGAGAACATCGCCGACCCGTCGGACGCCGACGGCGCCAAGGGCGGCTACCCGCAGCTGTCCCAGGAGGTCATCGTCAAGGCGAACCCCGACTTCGTCTTCCTGTCCGACACCAAGTGCTGCCAGCAGTCCCCGGAGACCGTCAAGGCCCGCAGCGGCTGGGCCGGGGTGACCGCGGTGAAGAACAACCAGATCGTCGCCCTTGACGACGACATCGCCTCGCGCTGGGGCCCGCGCGTGGTCGACCTGGTCCGGGCGATCGTCGACGCCACCGCCAAGGTTCCGGCGTGACCCACCGGTGACCGTGCGACCAGCGGATTCCGCCGGCCCGACGGCCGGGACGCCCGACGCGTCCCGGCCGTCCGGCGGGCCCCCGACCGACTCAGCGACCGCGCCGGCCACCCGCACTGGCCCCGGGCGGGCCGGCGGGGCGCTGCCCGGTCGTCGGCGCGCCGCAGCCGGGCCGGGTGCCCCGGTCCGGCCGGCCGGGCTGCGGAAACGCTGGCTGTTCGCTGGCCTCGGGGCGGTGCTGGTCGCGCTGGTGGCCGGGGTGTCGCTGGGCCCGGTCAGCCTGCCGCCCGGCAGCGTCGCCGCCGAACTGCTCAACCTGCTGCCCGGGGTGCACCTGGACAGCGGGCTCACCGAGCGGGAGATCGCCATCGTCACCGAGCTGCGGCTGCCGCGGGCCGTGCTCGGCCTGCTGGTCGGCGCGCTGCTGGCCCTGGCCGGCGGCTGCTACCAGGGCGTCTTCCGCAACCCGCTGGCCGACCCGTACCTGCTGGGCGTCGCGGCCGGCGCCGGGCTCGCGGTGACCACGGTGATCGCGCTCGGCGTCGGGGCGGGCGGGGCGCTGAGCGGCATGCCGCTGACCATCCCGCTCGCCGCGTTCGTCGGCTCGCTCGGCGCGGTGGCCATGACGTACCTGCTCGGCGCGGCCGGCGGGCGCGACCGGTCGCCCGCCACGCTGATCCTGGCCGGGGTGGCGGTGTCCGCGTTCCTCGCCGCCGGGCAGACCTACCTGCTGCAACGCCACGCCGAGAGCATCCAGCAGGTCTACTCGTGGCTGCTCGGACGGCTGGCCACCGCCGGCTGGCAGGACGTCCGACTGGTGCTGCCGTACTTCGTGCTCACCGCGGTGGTGGTGCTGCTGCACCGGCGGGAGCTGGACGTGCTCTCCGTCGGCGACGACGAGGCCACCAGCCTGGGGCTGCACCCGCAGCGCTCGCGCTACCTGCTGATCGCCGCCGCGTCGCTGGGCACCGCCGCCGCGGTCTCCGCCTCCGGGCTGATCGGCTTCGTCGGCATCATCGTGCCGCACACCGTACGTCTGCTGGCCGGGTCCAGCTACCGGGTGATCCTGCCGCTGTCGATGCTCTTCGGCGGGGCCTTCCTGGCGCTGACCGACGTGGCCGCCCGGACCGTCGCCGCCCCCGCCGAGCTGCCGATCGGCGTGGTCACCGCGCTGCTCGGCGGCCCGTTCTTCGTCCTGGTCCTGCGCACCTCCCGCCGGGTGTTCACATGAGCGCGCGGAGCGCCACGACGACCAGCGCCGTCGAGGTGCGCGACCTGCACGTCGACCTGGGCGGGACGTCGATTCTGACGGGCGTGGACCTGACCGTCGCGGCGGGCGAGTGGGTCACCGTCATCGGCCCGAACGGCGCCGGCAAGTCGACCCTGCTGCGCGCCGTCGGCGGCCTGCTGCCCGCGCCGGGCACGGTCTCCCTGTTCGGTACGCCGATCCAGTCCCTCCGCCGCCGGGACCGGGCCCGGGTCGTCGCCACGGTGGCGCAGTCCCCGGTGGTGCCGGCCGGCATGTCGGTGTTCGACTACGTGCTGCTCGGGCGAACCCCGTACATCCCGCCGCTGGGCCGGGAGTCGACCGCCGACCTGGCCGCCGTGCACGAGGTGCTGGACGGGCTCGACCTCGGCGCGTTCGGGCACCGGGAGCTGGCCACCCTCTCCGGCGGCGAGCGGCAGCGGGTCTTCCTGGCCCGCGCCCTGGCGCAGGGCGCCACCCTGCTGCTGCTGGACGAGCCGACCAGCGCGCTGGACATCGGCCACCAGCAGGAGGTGCTCGAGCTGGTCGACCAGCTCCGCCGCGAGCACGGCCTGACCGTGCTCGCCACCATGCACGACCTCTCCGTGGCCGGCGAGTACGCCGACCGGCTGGTCCTGCTCGCCGACGGCCGGGTGGCCGCGGCCGGCCCACCTCGGGAGGTGCTCACCGAGGACCTGCTCGCCACCCACTACCGCGCCCACGTCCGCGTCATCCAGGGCGACCACGGCCCGCTCGTCGTCCCGGTCCGTCCCCGCCCCCTGCCAGGTTGATCAGAAGTTGTTGCCGCAGCCCGCCGGGGTCGCGCACGACATGATCAACCAGTGCGGCCCGGACGCAGGGTGAGGACGGAGAAGAGGGCGCCCTCGGGGTCGCGGAGGGCGGCGAGGCGGCCCCGCGGGGTGTCCCGGGGCGGGACCAGGACCGTGCCGCCCAGCTCGGCGGCACGGGCGGCGGTGGCCTCGGCGTCCGCCACCGCGAACCACACCGACCAGTACGCGGGCAGGTCGGCCGGCAGCTCCTCCAGCGGTGGCGTCATGCCCGCGACGATCCGGGCACCACACCGCCAGCCCGTGTAGGGGGCGGGCTGCGTCGGCTGCTCCTCCGCGTGCCAGCCGAAGACCAGCGCGTAGAAGTCCCGCGCACCCTCCGGGTCGGGGGTGACCAGCTCGTTCCAGCACATCGCCCCAGGGGCGTTGAACAGCTCCGCGCCGCGCATCGCCATCGGCTGCCAGACGCTGAACACCGCACCCGCCGGGTCGGAGAGGACCGCCATCCGGCCCTGGTCGAAGACGTCGAACGGGGCGACCACCACCTGGCCGCCGGCCGCCTCCACCCTGGTGGCCACGAGATCGGCGTCGTCGGTCGCCACGTACGTCGACCAGATCGGCACCTGGTCCGGGGCGGCCGGCGGGCCCGCCGCGGCGACCGCCCGCCCATCCTTGAGGAAGACCGTGTAGCCGCCGGCCGCCGGCTCCGGGGAGACGCGGCCGGTCCAGCCGAACAGCTCCGGGTAGAACCGCTTCGCGTCCTCCAGCCCAGGCGTGGCCAGGTCGGTCCAGCAGGGCGTGCCGGGCTCGACGCCGCTCACGCTGACCCCTCTCGCCGGGGGCGGCCCCGCTGGCACGCCCTGCCGGCATCGTGGCACCGTCCCGTCGCCCGCCGGGCCGGAATCGGACAAGAGGTCAGGTGAAGCGCCGTCCCTCGTCCCGCCGGTACGCCCATCCGGCGACCCCGGCCAGCAGCACGATCCAGACGCCGAGCATGGCCAGGGAGACCAGGTTCGGCCGCCAGTCGGTGACCGCCGCCCACATCAGCTCCACCGCGCCCCGGGTGGGCAGGTAGGGGGCGATCGCCTTGATGAAGCTGGGTGCGTCGTCCGGGCCGGAGAGCAGGCCGCCGCCGAAGGCGAGGGGGAAGAAGATGAGCTGGGCGACCACGATCGCCGCCTTGCTCGGCAGCGAGTAGCCGATGGCCAGTCCGAGCAGGGTGAACGGCACCGAGATCACCGCGACCCCGGCGGCACCGAGCAGGAACTGCGCCGGGGTGACCCGGGCCGCGGTGGCCGCCGCCGCGATCACCACCACCGGGAGCATGGACAGGAAGGTGAGCGCCAGGCCGGCCAGGATCCGGCCGGCGAGGCGTGGCCCCGGACCGGCCGGCAGCGTCCGGGTGTACGGGTTCCACGGCTGGTCGCGGTCCTCGGCGACGCCGATCCCGTACTGGAAGATGTTGGCGCTCATCACCGCGAAGGTGACCATGGCACAGGTGGCGTAGGTGGCCCCGGTCGGGTCGTCACCGGCGAACGGCACCACGAAGAAGAGCATCGCGGCAGCCGGGAAGAACGCGCTGCCGAAGATGGCGACCGGGATCCGGACGGTCTCGAGAAGCTGGTAACGGGCGTGGACCAGGGCTAGCGGCACGAGATCTTCTCCTCAGACGGGCGCGGGCGCGGGCCGGTCGCCGGTGGTGATGGCGAGGAACGCCTCCTCCAAGGAGGTGGGCCGCACCTCCAGGTCGCGGAACGCCACCCCGGCGGCGACCAGGTCGCGGACGAGCTGGTCGGCGTCCGTGGTGAGCAGGTGGGTACGCCCGTCGGTGTGCTCGGTGGCGACCACCCCGGGCAGCGGCGGCAGCTCGTCGGCGACCAGGCTGACCCGGCGTACGCCGACGATGCCCCGGATCGCCTCGACCGTGTCGTCCGCGAGCACCCGGCCCTGGCCGATCACCACCACCCGCTGGGCGAGGGCCTCCACCTCCTCCAGGTAGTGGCTGCTGAGCAGCACGGTGCCGCCGTCGGCGTGGAAGCCGCGGATCGCCTCCCAGAGCGTGTGCCGCGCCTCGACGTCCAGCCCGGTGGTCGGCTCGTCGAGGACGACCAGCCGGGGGCGGCCGACGAACGCGAGGGCCACGGCGAGCCGGCGGCGCTGCCCGCCGGAGAGTCCGCCGGTCTGCCGTTTCACCTGGTCGGCGAGGCCGAACCGGTCGAGCAGTTCGCCCCGGGGGATCGGGTCGGGGAAGTGCGCGGAGACGAAGTCGACCACCTCGCCGACCCGCAACGTGCCGGGCAGGCCGGTCTCCTGCGGGGTCACCCCGAGCTGCCGCCGGCTCGCCGGGTCGCGCGGGTCGCCGCCGAACAGCTCCACCCGGCCGGACGTGGGCCGGCGCAGCCCCACCAGCAGGTTGATCAGGGTGCTCTTGCCGGCGCCGTTCGGGCCGAGCAGGCCGACCAGCTCACCGGCGTGGACGGTCAGGTCGACCCGGTCCAGGGCCAGCACCTCGCCGTATCGGCGGCTGACCTGGTCGGCGCGGGCCAGGATCATCGAGAACTCCTCGGGGTGCGGGCGACAGTTGTGCCGCCCCATGTGTAGCGTGCCGGCGCCAGTCCCCGCCGCCGTGGGACGGGGCGACGACGGATCCGGCCCATCGCCTACTGTGGTAAACCCGTCGGCCGCTTCGCGCCACGGCGACGACGGACGCGTGCCGACTGGACACTGGGGAGAATCCGTGACGAGTCCGAGCAAGAACCTGGACGTCCAACCGGAGGCGCTGAAGGCCTTCGCCGCAGCCAGCCGGGGCCGGGCGACCCGGTTCAACGAGTTGGCCCGGGTCTTCCGCGACGGGCACGTGCCCCGGCACGCCTTCGGGATCATGCCGGCGTCCTTCAGCCTCGCGGCCGCGTACGCCGAGCAGTTCGAGGCGTGCCTGCAGGGGTTGGAGGAGGGCGCGGAGACGATGGCCGACATCGCCGAGGGGATGAGCGACACGGCCGACGCGTACACCGGCACCGATGTGGCGACCAACGACATGTTCGTGCCGGGCGCCTGAGGGGGACGCATGAGCGAGCGTAGCGAGCGAATCATCAGGCGCAGTGCCGTGGAGCCTCATGCGGTCGTCGAGCGGAGCGAGGTGGGCGCATGAGCACCGAGGCGTTGCAGCGCAACAAGACCTACTTCGAGCAGATCGTGTCGGGCACGCCCGACCCGTTCAAGCCGCTCTCCCAGGCCGTGCTCTGGCCGTTCGAGCAGCTGCTGGAACTGGTCGCCGGTGAGCCGGACGACCTGATGCAGGCGGCCCAGCTCGCCCTGACCACCGGCGAGGCGGTGCGCCAGATCGCCGGTGACCAGATCGCCGACCGGGCCCGGCTGCGCGGCGCCTGGGACGGTGACGCGGCGGAGAAGTTCCACGCCTCGATGGAGTCCGTCGAGGCGGCGATCGAGGAGCTGGCCCAGGGGCTGGACGGCACGAAGGAGGTGCTGGTCGACGCGGCGAACGCGGCGGTCGAGGCGTTCAACCTCCTGGTCGAGCTGATCCTGGAGTTCCTGCTCTGGTTCCTGACCGAGGTCATCATCGCCGCGGTGGCCGCATTCCTCAGCGCCGGCGTGACGCTGGCCGCCACGGTGGTCCGGGTGCTGGCCCGGCTGGCCACCACGGTCGGCCGGATGTGCAAGATCATCGCGCGGTTCGCCGAGATCCTCACCAAGCTGGTGACCAAGCTGGAGAAGGTCGCCGAGCTGCTCACCCGGTACCGCAAGCTCGTGATGGAGCTGCGCAAGGCCAAGAAGGCGTACCGGGCGTGGAACAAGTCCGGATACACCAAGGAGGCGTTCGCGTTCAAGATGAAACGTGCCGCCATCCTGTTCCCCGGCAAGTTCGCCATCAACCAGGCGTCCCCGGTGAACATCCCCGGCATCGGCAGCACCCTGCTGGACACCGGTGTCGGCCTGCACGACGTCTCCGATGGGCACAAGGACCGCAACTACCTGGTGGACGGCACCTACAAGGAGGACCTGGGCCCGTACACCAAGGGCGTGCAGAACGTCTTCGACTCGATCGTCAACTGAGAGGCAGCCATGACCTTCCCCGCCCTGGACCGGATCGAGGCGCTGGCCCGCAACCTCGACGGCTGGCAGCGCCAGCTCGGCGCGCGGATGGCCGAGCTGGAGCAGAGCAACGCCGAGGGGGTGAGTGACTCCGGCCTGGTCACGGTCACCGCGGCCGCCGACGGCAAGATCCTCTCCACCGAGATCAACGCCCGGGCCATGCGGTTCGACTCCTACACCCTCGCCGAGGAGTTCACCGCCGCCGCGAACCGCGCCCAGGAGGCCGCCGCCGCCCGGGTCCGCGAGATCGTCGGCGATGTGATGGGCAACGCCCCGGCCGCGGAGCGTCCGGCCGCCGACGACTACGGCTACGACCGGTACTGAGCTGATGGAGGAGACCAGGTACCGCGACCGGATCGGTCAGCTCGCCGATCCGGGCGAGCGGGTGCTGGCGTCCGCGAAGGCCGAGGTCGCCAACGGCGCGACGCCACCGCCGCCGCCCGAACCGGCGGCACCCGAGACCGCTGGCCGGGCCACGGTCGGCTCGGTGCTGCTCAACGTGCTCGCCCCGTTGGCCACCTGGGACCGCGGCGACCGGCTGGTGGACGTGATCGCCTGGGGCATCGCCGGCCGCGGCGCCCCCGGCTCGGCCGCCTCCCGGCTGCACCGGGCGGTTAACCCGCTCCGGCCGGACGGGCGGCTCCGGCACACCCTGCTCGCCGTCACCGACCGGCGGCTGCTGGTCTGCCTCACCGGGCCGGTGAAGCTGCTGGCCAACCAGGCGGACGAGGAACGGTCCCTGGCCGAGACCGGGGTGGCCTGGTCGGCGTCCCGGGCCGACGTCGCTTCGGCCCGGGTGGGCTGGCACCGGCTCAACCCGAAGCGGCTACGCATCGACTTCACGGACGGCTCGTGGCTCGCCTTCACCGTGCCGATCGCCGAATCCGGCCGCCCGCTCCGCGCCCTCGCCGCCGCCCTCTCGGGCTGAGCCGCCGTCGCCGCCCCCAAGCTCGCGCTCCAACCTGGACAGGGTGGCCTACCGGGGTCCGGGAGGCCCCTACATCCCGGATACAGGTGCTCTTGCTTGCGGTCGGCGACGGTCCAGTCGCCGTCAGCCGGCCAGGGGAACGGGCAGCGGGTCCCGGTGCAGCACCGCCAGCCGGGAGACCGCCCGGGTCAGCACCACGTAGAGGCGGTGCAGGCCCCGCGGCTCGGCCGCCACGATCGCGGCCGGCTCGACCACCACGACGTGGTCGTACTCCAGTCCCTTGACCAGGGTCGCCGGGACCACGGTGACGCGCGCCGCGGTCTCCACGTCGTCGGCGGTCGCGGTCTCGACGCCCGCGCCGGACAGCGCCGCGCGGAGCCGGTCCACCGTGTCGTCGGCGGCGATCACGCCGACCGAGCCGTCGTGCGCGAGCGCCGCGTGCACCTCGGCCACCGTCGCCGCTGTCAGGTCCTCGACCGTACGCACGTCCAGCGTCCCGTCGCGGCGCAGCGACTCGGCTGCGGGTACGTCGACCGCGAGCGCCGGCAGCAGCCGGTTGGCGAACGCGACAACCGCCGCCGGCACCCGGAAGCCGACGCTGAGCGGCACCACGGTGGCGTCCGGCTTGCCCAGGTGGGTCAGGGACTCCCGCCAGTCGGTGGCGGCCCAGGGCGCGGTGCCCTGGGCCAGGTCGCCGAGCAGCGTGATCGAGCCGTGCTCGCTTCGGCGGGCGATGGCCCGGCACTGCATCGGGGACAGGTCCTGCGCCTCGTCGACCACCACGTGCCCGAAGCCGGCCGGCCGTTCGATCAGCCCGGCCGCCTCGTCGATCAGGACCGCGTCGGCGGCGGTCCACTTCGTCGCCTTCGGGGTACGGCCCAGCTTTGTCCCGGTGGCCGCCGACCCGCGCCGCCGGTCGGTGCCCGCGCGCTGCGGCCCGCCCGCACTGGCACCGCCTGTCTCGGCGTCCTCCGGGCCCGGTCGCCCGCCGGGGCCTGCGTGCCCGAGCAGCAGGGCCTGCTCCTCGGCGTCGAGCAGGCCGCCGGCCGCCGTGGCGAGGACGTCGGCGTCGGACCAGAGCCGGTGCAGCAGCCCGTCCGGGGTGAGCGCCGGCCAGACCGTGTCGAGGAAGGCGGTGACCGGCTTGGCCTTGCCCATCCGGCGCAGCCAGGCGTCGCTGGGCGACTCCGCCCGGCGGGCCTCGGCCTGGCGTTGCAGCAGCCCCACCACCCGGGCCCGGACGCGCTCCCGGCCGGTCGCGTACGGCAGCCCCTCCCGGCGGGTCTCGTCCACCACCCGGTGCAGCGGGTCGAGGCCGATCCGCCAGCGGAACGAGCCGTCCGACACCATGATCGGCTCGGCGGGCGTACCGATGTGGGCGTCGACCGCGCGGCGGAGCACCTCGGCCATCCGGGCGTCGTGCTTGACGGTGGCGACGGCGGGGTCGTCGACCGCGCGTACCGGCACCCGGGCGACCAGGTCCTCCACCGTGGCCTGCTCGACCTCGACCTCGCCGAGCGCCGGCAGCACCGCGGCGATGTACGACAGGAACGCCCGGTTGGGCCCGACGATCAGTATTCCGGACCGGCGTAGCCGCTCCCGGTGCAGGTAGAGCAGGTACGCGGCGCGGTGCAGCCCGACCGCCGTCTTTCCGGTGCCGGGCGCGCCCTGCACGCAGATCGAGTCGGCCAGGTCGGCCCGGACCAGCTCGTCCTGCTCGGGCTGGATGGTGGCGACGATGTCCCGCATCGGGCCGACGCGGGGACGCTCGATCTCGGCGGTCAGGATCCGGCTGGCCGTGCCCAGTTCCTCCCCCCGGTCCAGGTGCTCGTCCTCGAAGCTGGTCAGCAGGCCGGAGCTGAACCCGAAGCGGCGCCGGGTGGCGACGCCCTGCGGGTCACGGGCGCTGGCCCGGTAGAACGACCGGGAGACCGGGGCTCGCCAGTCCAGCACCAGCGGCTCGCCGAGGTCGTCGGTCACGTGCCGGCGCCCGACGTGATACACCCCGACGATGTCGTCGGGCTCGGCGTCGCCGCTGTGCCGGCTGTCGGCGGTTCCGCCGCTGTGCCGCCCGTCGGCGGTTCCGCCGAAGTCGAGCCGGCCGAAGAAGAGCGGCGTGGTGGGGTCGTCGGCCAGTTCCTTGACCCGCCGGGCCATGTGGCGGCCCAACTGCTCGGCGGTGTACGCGTCCCCGGCGACTTTGTCGCCGGTGGCGAAGAGGGCCTCGGCGCGCTCCCGCATCCGGCGTAGTGCCGCCCGGGAGGTCTCCAGGTGGGCGCGTTCGGCGGCGAGTTCGAGGTCCAGGGTCTGTTCGGGGGCGTGCAGGGTCATCCACGTACTCCTCGTCACGGGGAAAAACGCTGCCGCTCGCGTTTCCGACCACAGGTCGGCGCGGGGACGTCCGCTGCGGTGCTACTCACCTCGGCCGTCGGGCGGGACAGAGCAGCCTACCCCGACCGGGGTGGCGGGCAACCGAATTTCGTCCGGCCGTTCCCGGCGCGGGATCATGGGGGCATGACCGAGGAGCGCCCCGAACAGCGCCGGGTGACGATCAGCGACCCGCAGGTGATGCGGGCCCTCGCCCACCCCGCCCGTATGGCGATCATGGAACATCTCAGCACGGTGGAGGGCGGTGCGACCGCCACCGAGTGCGCCCAGATCGCCGGCCTCTCTCCGAGCGCGACCAGTTACCACCTGCGGGAGCTGGCGAAGTACGGACTGATCGAGGAGGCCCCCAGCCGTGGTGACGCCCGGGAGCGGGTCTGGCAGGCGTTCAGCCCTTCGTACTACATCGAGTCGGGCCCGGACGCCGACTCGGAGGCCCGCGCCGCCGAGGCGGCCCTGGTGGAGGCCCACATGGCCCGGGACAGCCAGCGCGTCCGGGACTGGATCCAGCGCGCCCCTGACGAGCCGCGGGAATGGTACGAGGCGGCCTGGTTCAGCGACAGCCTGCTGCTGCTCACCGCAGAGGAACTGACCGGACTCAACAAGGCGATCCAGGAGTTGATCGAGCCGTACCGGCGGCGGCTGCGGGCCAACCCGCCGGCCGGATCCCGAAGTGTCGCCGTGCAGTACCGGGCGTTGCCCCTCGACTGACATCGGGGGTTGCGTCGACCAGTTGTGAAGGATTATTTTCGAAGTATGTCCTTCGCATATGGCCGTTCGCGCTGGTCCGACGTCTGGCTGGTCACCGGCTCCCGCGCCGTCTCCACCTGCGGGGACTTCCTCGCCGCCACCGCCCTGACCCTGGCGCTCCAGTCCGCCGGCGCGGGCGGGCTCGCGGTGTCCGGGCTGATGCTCGCCGCCACCGCGCCGCTGGTGGCGCTCGCTCCGCTGACCGGCCGGCTCGCGGACCGGGTGGACAGCAGGCTGCTGCTGGTGGTCGCCGGGCTCGGCCAGGCCGCCGCCTGTCTCGCCCTCGCCTACGCCAGTCACCCGGCCCTGGTCATCGCGCTGGTGGCGCTGCTCGCGTCCGGCCTCGCGGTCACCCAGCCGGTGCTCTCCGCGCTGGTGCCGGCCATGGTCCGGGCCGAGGACCTGCCCCGGGCCGCCGCGCTGAACCAGACCGCCGGAACGCTCGGCGCGCTGGCCGGCCCGGCCCTGGCCGGAGTGCTGGTCGGCGGCTTCGGCACCCGGCTGCCGCTGCTCCTCGACGCCGCCAGCTACCTCGCGCTCGTGGCGGCCGCACTGCTCATCCGGACCCGCCGGGGTGGCAGCCGGCGACCGGCCCCGGCGACGGCACCCGGCACGTCCGCCGCGCCCGCGGTCGCCTGGCGGCTGCGCAGCGACCCGATGCTGGTCGCGATGATCGTCACCATCGCCGGCGTGATTGCCGCCGTCGGAGCGATCAACGTGGTCGAGGTCTTCTTCATCCGCGAGACCCTGCACAGCTCCACCACCATGTACGGCCTGGTCACCGGCTCGTGGACGCTCGGCATCCTGGTCGGGGCATGGCTCTTCGCCCGGCTGGCCCGGCGGTTGGTCGACGACCGCCGGCTGCTCGTCGGCTACCTCGTCCTGCTCGCCGGATGCTGCCTGATGATCCTGCTCTCCGCAGCGGTGCCCTCCGCACTGCTGCTGGTGCCGGTCTGGCTGCTCGGTGGCGTGGGCAACGGCGGGGCGAACGTCTTCGACAACGTGCTGCTGGCCCGGCGGGTGCCCGAGGCGAACCGCGGCCGGGCGTACGCCGCGCTCGGCGGGTCCGTCCAGGGTGCTTCCATGGTCGGCTTCCTGCTCGGCGGTCTCCTGCTCGAGGCGGCCGCGCCCCGATCCCTGGTCGCCGGCTGCGGTGTCGCCGGGCTGCTGGTGATCGCGCTGGTCGTGCCCTCGGTCACCCGGGCTGTCCGGGCCGCGCGGGCGCCGGTCCGCGTACCCGCGGCCGGGCCCGCCGAAGCACCGGCGCTCCGGCCCGGCAGCATGGCCGAAGGCGGACCGGTCGATCCGGCGGCGTCCGGGCCGCGGCAGGTGGCCGCCGGTGCGGAGTTGGCCACTCACCTGCCCTCCCCGTGAGCCGGCGAGGCGGCGCGGCGATAACGTCGGGTCATGGCCGACCGCATCGCCCGCCCCCGGGTGGGACACATCCAGTTCCTCAACTGCCTGCCGATCTACTGGGGGCTGATGCGGTCCGGCGCGCTGATCGACGTCGACCTGCACAAGGACTCGCCGGACCGGCTGAACGCCGCACTGGTCGCCGGTGACCTCGACATCGGGCCGATCTCGCACGTGGAGTACCTGCGGCACGCCGACGAGCTGCTGCTCCTGCCGGATCTGGCGGTCGGCAGCGACGGCCCGGTGCTCTCGGTCAACGTGGTCTCCACCAAGCCCCTCGCCGAGCTGGACGGTGCCCGCGTCGCGCTCGGCTCGACCTCCCGTACCGGGGTGCTCCTGGCCCAGCTGCTGCTCGCCGAGCGGTACGGCGTACGTCCGGAGTACTTCCGCTGCCCGCCGGAGCTGACCCAGATGCTCCTGGAGGCCGACGCCGGTGTGCTGATCGGCGACGTGGCGCTGCGCGCGCTCTACGAGGCGCCCCGCAAGGGCCTCCAGGTGACCGACCTCGGGCAGGCCTGGCGGGAGTGGACCGGGCTGCCGATGGTGTTCGCCGTCTGGGCGGTCCGCCGCGACTTCGCCGCCGCCCACCCCGGCGTGGTGAAGGAGGTGCACGAGGCGTTCCTGCGCTCGCGCGACCTCTGCCTGGCCGAGCTGGACCAGGTGGCCGAGGCGGCGGCCCGCTGGGAGCCGTTCGACGCGGCGACCCTGGCCACCTACTTCCGTACCCTCGATTTCTCGCTGGGCGAGCGGCAGGTGACCGGGCTGCGTGAGTTTGCCCGCCGGGCGGCCGCGATGGGTGAGGCCCCCGCCCTCCCGGCCGGCGGGCCCGAGTTCTTCCTGGGCTGACCCGGAAACGGCGATGTGGCGGTCTCCCGGGAGCCGGGACACCGCCACATCGGCGAGCTGGAGAACGGGCGGTTACGTGGCCGGGCGGAGCAACGCCTCGGTGATCTTCTGGCAGTTCTTCATGCCGTAGTCGTAGCCCATGCCGATCGGGTAGCGGACCATCACGCCCATCGTCCAGGTGTCGCCGATGGCCAGGCAGTTGATGTGCATCTCCTGCTCCTTGGTCCGGTCGATCCAGCCGTTCTTGATGGCGATGGTCTTCTGCACCTTGGCGGGGAAAGCCTTGCGGATGCCGAAGTCGCCGGCACCACGGACCAGCCGCATCTCGTTGAGCAGCCACTTGGTCCACTTCGGTCCGGCCGCCCGGCCGTCGTCGATGCACAGACCGAGCCGGGCGGTGTCCCGTGGGGACAGGTTGGTCCGGCTCCAGCCGCCGTCACTGGCGACCTTGCTGTCGGTCAGCCCGCACATCGAGATCAGGCGCTTGATCGAGGCGGACCGGCCGACACTGTTGTAGAACTGCTCGGCGCGGGTGTTGTCGCTGTCCCGGATGATCTTCGTGGCGTCGGCCAGCTTCGCGTCGCTCGGGGTTTGCCCGTTCTCGGCCGCCCGCCGCAGGTAGTCGGCCACGATCCAGGACTTGATCATCGACGCGGTGGTGCTGGTCTCGGCCATGTTCTCCGAACCGATGATCTTCCCGGTCCGCTTGTCCAGGACACTCCACGCGTACCAGCCCTTGATCCCGAGGTCGTCGAGGTCCTGCGCGGCGAACGGCAGCGGCTCGAGGGACGGGGAGGGCGAGGGAGACGGGGCGGGACGGGTGTTGCGGTCGGTCGGCGTACCCGCGGACCGGCCGCCCGCCGCGGCCGGCTGCGAGGCGACGGCGGGGCGCAGCGGCGAGCCGGGCACCAGCCGGAGCGCCACGAGCGACAGGCCGACCAGGATGGCGGCGACGGCGGCGAGGGCCAGTGGGCGGTGATTGCTGCCCGGGCGGCGCCGGGTGCCTGCCATCAGAGCTTCCCGAGCGGCTGCTGCGGCACCTTCAGGGCGGCGCCGGGCTGTGGGGTCACCAGCTGGGTGGCGACGCTGGCGCAGACCTTCGCGCCGTACTCCAGGCCGGCCTTCTGCGGGTAGCGCATCATCACGGTCAGGGTCCAGTCGTCGGTGATCGCGAGGCAGTTGACGTGCCACTGGACGTCGGCCCAGAGCATGGTGAAGCCGTTCTTGATGCTGACCGGCTGCTGGGACGTGATCGAGTCGGGTAGGCCGTCGATGATGCCCCACCGACCACCCTGAACGGTCGTGCTCTTCTGGTCCTCGACGCCACCGCGGACCTTCGTCATCTCGCTGAGGACGAACTTGGTCCACTTCTTTCCGGCGGCGGTGCCGTCACCGATACAGTCGCCCATCCGCACCGCGTCGCGCGGCGACATCTTGGTGTAGGCCCACTTCGCCCGGGTGGGCTCGATCGTCGTGTCGGTCAGCTTGCACATCTTGATCAGCCGCTCCAGCACCGGCCGCCGTCCTCCGGCGTTGTACAGCGCTTCGGCGGCCACGTCGTTGCTGTCCCGGATGGCGGTGACAACCTGTTGCTTCCGTTGCGCGGTGAGCGGCTTGCTGCCGAGCTGGCGCAGATAGTCCGAGACGATCCACGCCTTGATCATCGACTCGGTCGAATTCGTTTCGGTCATGTTCTTCGCGCCGCTGATCTCCCCGGTCTTGCGGTCCATCAGGGCCCAGGAGAAGAACTCGCCCGTGAAGTTCACCGAGACCGGCGCGGCGGCCAGGGTCGGCGGGGCTGGCGCGGTGGGCTCGGGCGCGGGGACCTTCTCGCCGCCACCGATGCCGCCGAGGCTGGCGATGGCGTCGCCGCCACTGAGGCGGGCGTACGCGGCGGGCACCAGCATGACGCCACCGAGGAGGACCGTCACGATGGCGAGCACCATGATCACGCGATGTCGCATGAGTGGGTGAACTCCAGATGTCTGGCCGGGGGGACCGGCTTTTCCGAATGTGTTCGGCTTGATCGCCGGGGCCGGGGGAGTGGCCTGGAGCCGGTGGCGATCGTCAGCAGCCGATCGGTGTGCCGGGGGAAGTCTACTTCCGGACAGGCCCGATGCCAGAACTCGCCTGGTGGCAACTCGCCGTGAAGGCGGGGTAATTCGCCGTTGTGCCGCGCTTGCGAGGATTCACCTTCTGGACGTGGTCGACATCACAGCATGGCGGCAGATCGGGGTCACTGACCGTAAGCGGTCATCGGGTGACGGAAGGTGTGTCCGGAAACCTGTTACACCCTCTGGTGTCATCGGTCGCGAGCTGTAACACTGGCCTCATGTATGGCAACGACTTCGCCCCGCCCGAGGAGGGTCCGGGCGGTGGCCTGCTCGGCGAGGTGGAGGCGGCGGAAGCAGCGCTGAGGGAGGCCGCGGCGCGGGCCCGACGCGGTGGTCCGGCGCCCGACGAGGACCTCGAGGCGTACTTCGCGGACGTGATCGACGCCGATCAGAAGATCGAGCCGCGGGACTGGATGCCGGAGGCGTACCGGAAGACGCTGATCCGGCAGATCGCCCAGCACGCGCACTCCGAGATCATCGGCATGCAGCCGGAGGGCAACTGGATCAGTCGCGCCCCCTCGCTCAAGCGCAAGGCGATCCTGCTGGCCAAGGTGCAGGACGAGGCCGGCCACGGCCTCTACCTCTATGCGGCGGCCGAGACGCTGGGCGTGAGCCGGGACGAGCTGGTGGAGCTGTTGATCGAGGGCCGGCAGAAGTACAGCTCGATCTTCAACTACCCGACCCTGACCTGGGCTGACGTGGGTGCGATCGGCTGGCTGGTGGACGGCGCGGCGATCGTCAACCAGGTGCCGCTGTGCCGCTGCTCCTACGGCCCGTACGCGCGAGCGATGATCCGGGTCTGCAAGGAGGAGTCGTTCCACCAGCGCCAGGGGTACGAGATCCTGCACACCCTGGCCCACGGCACGCCCGAGCAGAAGGCGATGGCCCAGGACGCGGTGGACCGCTGGTGGTACCCGTCCCTGGCGATGTTCGGCCCGCCGGACGGTGACTCGACACACAGCGCACAGTCGATGGCCTGGAAGATCAAGCGGTTCTCCAACGACGAGCTGCGCCAGCGCTTCGTCGACATGTGCGTGCAGCAGGCGGAGATCCTCGGGCTCACCATCCCCGATCCCGGCCTGCGGTGGAACGAGGAGCGGCAGGCGTACGACTACACCCAGCCCGACTACGACGAACTGACGCGGGTGATCAAGGGCGACGGGCCGTGCAACCGGCAGCGGATGGCGCACCGGCGCGGTGCCCACGAGGAGGGCGCCTGGGTACGCGAGGCCGCCGCGGCGCACGCCGCCAAGCGGGCGGAGAAGAATAAGGAGAAGGTGGCGGCGTGAGTAAGGAACAGACCCCGCTCTGGGAGGTGTTCGTGCGGGCCCGGCGCGGGCTGTCGCACACCCATGTGGGCAGCCTGCACGCCCCCGACGCGGAGCTGGCCCTGCGCAACGCGCGGGACCTCTACACCCGCCGGCAGGAGGGCGTCTCCATCTGGGTGGTGCCGGCGAGCGCGATCACCGCGTCCAGCCCGGACGAGAAGGACGCCTTCTTCGACCCGGCCGCCGACAAGGTCTACCGCCACCCGACCTTCTACGAGGTGCCGGACGGGGTGGCCCACCTGTGAGCGAGCGAACCATTCGGCTCAGCAGTGTGGTGCGAAGCGCCGCCGCCGGGCGAAGCGAGGTGGCGGCGTGAGTGCCCCGTTCGACTTCACTCTCGCCCTCGGCGACGACGCGCTGATCGCGGCGCAGCGGCTCGGCGAGTGGACCTCCCGCGCGCCGGAGATGGAGGAAGACGTCGCTCTGGCGAACATCGCCCTCGACCAGCTCGGTGCGGCCCGCCTCCTGCTCACGTACGCGGGCGAGCTGGAGGGCGCGGGGCGGGACGAGGACGCCCTGGCCTACCTTCGCGGCGACCGGGAGTTCCGCAACTGCCTCTTGGTCGAGCTGCCCAACGGCGACTTCGCGGTCACCATGGCGAAGCTGTTCTTCCTGGCCGCGTACCAGCTCCCGCTCTACAGCGCGCTGGCCGGGTGCGGCGACGAGCGGCTGGCCGCGATCGGCGCGAAGGCCCGCAAGGAGTCCGCGTACCACCTGGACCACGCCTCGCTCTGGGTGCGGCGGCTCGGCGACGGCACCGAGGAGTCGCACCGCCGGATGCAGGCCGCGGTCGACCAGGTGTGGCCGTACGTCCACGAGCTCTTCACGGCGGCCCCCGGGGCGCCGGTCGACCCGGCCACCCTGCGGGCCGACTTCGACGCCCACGTCTCCGCCGTGCTGGCCGAGGCGACGCTGACCCGCCCGGCGGACGGCTGGGCCCCGGGCGGTGGCCGGGACGGCGTCCACAACGAACACCTCTCGTACCTGCTGGCCGAGATGCAGGTGCTGCACCGCGCCCATCCCGGAGCGAAGTGGTGAGTGACCCCAGGGCGGCCGTGGCGGCGGTGGTGGACCCGGAGATCCGGGTCGTCACCATCGACGAGCTGGGCATCCTGCGGTCGGTCGACGAGGACCCGGCCACCGGCCGGCTCGTCGTCACCATCACCCCCACCTACACCGGCTGCCCGGCGATGGACGTGATCCGGGCGGACATCCGCCGGGCGCTCGCCGCCGCCGGCCATCCCGACGCCGAGATCCGCACCGTGTACTCCCCGGCGTGGAGCACCGACTGGATCTCGGCGAGGGGCCGCGAGAAGCTGGCCGCCGCCGGCATCGCCCCGCCCGCGCCAGCCCGCGCCGGCACCGTCGTGCCGCTGACCCTCGCCGTACGCTGCCCGCGCTGCGGCTCCCCGGAGACCGAGCAGGTCAGCCGCTTCGGTTCCACCGCGTGCAAGGCCCTCTGGCGCTGCCGCTCCTGCTCCGAACCCTTCGACCACCTGAAGGCGCTGTGACTGTCACGATCACCCGACCGGTCCGTCGCCGGCCGGTCTTCCACCCGCTGCCCGTCGCCGCCGTCGACCGGCTCACCGCCGACGCCGTGGCGATCGCCTTCGCCGTACCCGAGGAGCTGCGGGAGATCTTCGCGTTCTCCGCCGGGCAGCACCTCACCGTCCGGCTTCCCGCCGGCGGCGGGCTGACCGGCTCGGCCGTCGAGGGCGGGGACGACGTGCGGCGGTCGTACTCGATCTGCTCGACGCCGGATGAGTTGGCGCGGCACGGCCGGCTGCGGATCGGGGTGCGGGAGATTCCCGGCGGCGCCTTCTCCGCGTACGCCTGCGGCGCCCTGCGCGGCGGCGACACCGTCGAGGTGCTGCCCCCACTCGGGCACTTCACCACGGCGTTCGCGCCGGACCGGGTCCGCCGGTACGGCGCGGTGGTGGCCGGCTCCGGCATCACCCCGGTGCTCTCGCTGGTCGCGACCGCGCTGGCCGTCGAGCCGGCCAGCACCTTCACCCTGGTGTACGGCAACCGCACGGCGAACTCGGTGATGTTCGCCGAGGAGTTGGCCGACCTGAAGGATCGGTGGCCCACCCGACTGCACCTGGTGCACGTGCTCTCCCGGGAGCTGGGCGAGTCGCCGCTGCTGTCCGGGCGGATCGACGCCGACCGGCTCACTCGGCTGCTCGACACGATCGTCCCCGGCGACGCCATCGACGAGTGGTTCCTCTGCGGCCCGTACGGGATGGTGGTGGACGCCAAGGCGGTGCTGGCTGCCCGCGGCCTGCCGGATTCGGCGGTGCACACCGAGCTGTTCCACGTCGACGCCCCGCCGGAGCCGGTTCGCCGCCCGACCGACGAGCCCGGCGCCGGCGCCGAGGTGACGATCGTGCTGGACGGGCGCTCGTCGCGGTTCACCATGGGCCGGGACGAGCGGGTGCTGGACGCGGCGCTGAAGGTCCGCGGCGAGCTGCCGTACGCCTGCAAGGGCGGGGTCTGCTCGACATGCAAGGCCAAGGTGGTCGAGGGCGAGGTGACCATGGCCCGCAACTACGCGTTGGAGCCCGACGAGGTGGCGGCTGGCTACGTCCTTACCTGCCAGTCCAGCCCGGTGACCGACAAGCTCACCATCGACTACGACGCGTGACATGTAGAACGTCTCGTTCTACACTTGTCGGGTGGAGCAGATCGCGGTCCGGGAGCTGAATCAGCACACGAGCAGGGTGTTGGCGCGGGTCCGCGCCGGCGAGACGGTCGAGGTGACCGACCGGGGCGAGCCGATCGCTCGCCTGGTGCCGATCCTGGCTGGCGACGCGCTTCTCGGCCGGCTGGTGTCCGAGGGGCGGGCCACGGCCCCGACCTCGGCCGGACCCTTGCCGATTCCGCCGGTGCTCGGTGACCCCACGGTCGACGTCGCGGCCGTCCTCGCCGAATCCCGGGACGAGGAGCGCTGGTGATCTACCTCGACTCCGCGGCGGTCATCAAGCTTCTTCGCCGGGAGCAGGGGACCCCGGAGTTGGTCGGCTGGCTCAACGAGCGCGCCGGGACATCTCTGGTGTCCTCGGCTCTGGTCGAGGTGGAGGTGCCCCGGGCCCTCCGGCGTGCCGCACCGCAGGCGCTGGTCGGCGTTCCGTCGGTGCTGGGGCGGCTCTACCGCGTCGAGATCGACGCCGCTGTCCGGGCCGCCGCTGGCGCCTACGCCGAACCGCTGCTGCGCAGCCTGGACGCGGTCCACCTCGCGACCGCGGAGATCCTGGCCCGCCAGGCAGGCGCAGACTTCGCGGCGTTCGTCACCTACGACCAGCGGCTGCTGGACGCGGCGAAGACGGTGGGCCTCCCGGTGGCGAGCCCCGGGATGAGCTGATTCACCGTCCAGCGGGGACCCGTTCGACTACGACGCCGGAAGCCACGCCGCGTGCCGGTCCGTCCGTGATCCGGGACCGGCACGCAGCGGGCAGCGGCCAGGAATGAACTGTCACCCGTTCTGGCCGAGGCACAGCAGGAGCTTCCGCGAGTTCTGCTCTTCGGTGTAGCTCGCGACCGTGCCCGGGAACTGCTCGCACTTCGCATCGTCGGTGGTGTCCTCGACCTTGCCGAGGATGACGTACGCGGCTGCCGGGTCGCCGCAGTCGACGACGGTGACATCCGGGTTCGTGCTGGTGCCCTCGGCGCTGACGCACGCGCCGACTTCGGCGTAGGCCGGGTCACTGGAAATGGCCCAGCCGACAGCGAAGGCGATGGCCACGGGCGCGACGAGGCCGAACGCTGCGGCCCGCCGCAACACGGGCTTGCCTGGCACCGCGGGTATGCCCGGCGCGCCGGGCATCGGCTCGCCGAGGCGACCGAGCCGGACCCGGGTGATGAGGTTCCCGATCAGGATGAGCGGGGTGATGATCATGGAGAGGAAGCCCCACCAGCCTTGCCAGAGGGTCTTCGCGCTCATGTCGCGGCAGGTGGCGATGCCGCACTCCCGGCAGTACGGGCCGTGCTGGGTGAGCACGCGCATGAAGATGAGGAAGCCCTGGTGCCCGTGCAGCGTCGCCTTGATCGCCGGGATCGATCCACAGCAGCGGCAGGTGAGGGGGGTGGTGCCGGGCGCGGCCACCGGCTGCGGCGCGGGCGGGACCTGAGGCGGGTTCGGGAACGGTGCGGTCATGACTTTTCCTTGTCAGAGGCCGGAGAACCACCGCACGATAGGCGAAGATCACCTTCTTCGTTGTCCCGCTGAGCACGTCACATCGCGGAACACCCCGACGAGGCGTGGCCTCTGGCGGGCGTAGGCTCGGTGCTGTGACGGTGAGCCGGGAGATCGACGACATCCTGCAACGCGGCGCGGACGGCGGGCGGATCACGCCCGAGGAGGCCCTGCTGCTCTACACCGAGGCGCCCTTCCACGCGCTGGGCGAGGCGGCGGACGCGGTGCGCCGTCGGCGCTACCCGGACAACATCGTCACCTACCTGATCGACCGCAACATCAACTACACGAACGTCTGCGTGACGGCGTGCAAGTTCTGCGCGTTCTACCGGGCGCCGAAGCACAAGGAGGGGTGGACCCACCCCACCGAGGAGATCCTGCGCCGCTGCGGCGAGGCGGTCGAGCTGGGCGCCACCCAGGTCATGCTCCAGGGCGGCCACCACCCGGACTACGGCGTGGAGTACTACGAGGAGCTCTTCTCCGCGGTCAAGAAGGCGTACCCCCAGCTCGCCATCCACTCGATCGGCCCAAGCGAGATCCTGCACATGGCCAAGGTCTCCGGGGTGAGCCTGGACGAGGCCATCGCCCGGATCAAGACGGCCGGGCTGGACTCCATCGCGGGCGCCGGCGCCGAGATGCTGCCGGACCGGCCACGCAAGGCAATCGCCCCGCTGAAGGAGTCGGGCGCGCGCTGGCTGGAGGTCATGGAGCTGGCGCACCGGCAGGGCCTCGAGTCGACCGCGACCATGATGATGGGCACCGGCGAGACCAACGCCGAGCGGATCGAGCACCTGCGGATGATCCGCGACGTGCAGGATCGCACCGGTGGGTTCCGGGCATTCATCCCGTGGACCTACCAGCCGGAGAACAATCACCTCAAGGGCCGCACCCAGGCCACCACCATGGAGTATCTGCGGCTGGTCGCGGTGGCCCGGCTCTTCTTCGAGACGGTGCCGCACCTGCAGGCGTCCTGGCTGACCACCGGCAAGGACGTCGGGCAGCTCGCCCTGCACATGGGGGTGGATGACCTCGGCTCGATCATGCTGGAGGAGAACGTCATCTCCTCGGCCGGCGCCCGGCACCGGTCCAATCTGCACGAGCTGATCGGCATGATCCGCAGCGCCGACCGGATCCCCGCGCAGCGGGACACCCTCTACCACCGGCTCGCGGTGCACCGGACGCCGGCCGACGACCCGAGCGACGACCGGGTGGTCTCGCACTTCTCCTCGATCGCCCTGCCGGGTGGCGGGGCCGGGAAGTCACTGCCGCTCGTCGAGGTCAACTGAGCCAGTCCCGGCCACCGGTCGCGCCCGCCCAGGCACGGTCGGTGACCACCTCCGGCCGGCAGGCGGTCGGCCGAACGGCCAATGGTTGGCTGTCGATGGGCCTTTCCTGTCAGCCGTTCTACGGAGGCTCGTCCGGGGCCGTCGGTGTCAAGAGCCATCAATTCGGGCAATCCTTAAGTGACTCTTAGCCGCGCAGGTGGTGAAGGTTCGGCGTGTGGGGTGGCGGGGGTGTTGGCGGGCCGCTAACGTGCCCGCTCGTCCCCGTTCATTCACCGATCCCGCGGGGGGATTGATTTCATGATCTTCCGTAACCGGCCGCTGGTGCGGCTCGGCGCTGCCACGCTGCTCGCCTCCGGGGCGATCACCGCCTTCGGCGCGCCCGCCCACGCCGCCGGCACCGAGACCGACCTTGAGCTGAAGGTCGCGGGCACGCGTGTCGCGGCCAACGCCGAGTTCAAGGCCGCCTTCGTCAAGGTCACCAACCTCGGCAAGAACACCCCGAGCGAGCTGACCGTCGAGGTCGACGTCTCCAAGGTGGACTTCGACAAGGTCGCCGCCGTGCCGCTCGCTGGGGAGGACATCTGCGACTTCGACGCCGACGAGGAGAAGCCGCCGACGGCGTTCACCTGCGACGTGCCCAAGGCGGACTTGCCCGGACCGGGCGAGACCGTCGACCTGCCGCTCTTCCTCTTCAAGTCCAGTGTCACGGGCACCTACCAGGCGCCGCTGTCGTTCAAGCTGATCTCGAAGGACGACACCAACGCGGAGAACAACAGCGCGTCCGCCACGCTCGAGCTCTCCGACGAGAGTGGCCCGGACCTCGCGGTCGTCGCCGACGACGTCAAGCAGGCTGCCAAGATCGTCGACGGCAACCCGGTCTACTCGGGTGGCCTGCACCCGGGTGGCCAGTCCGCGCTGACCTACTTCGTCGCCAACCAGGGTGACCAGGCGACCGCGGGTCTCAAGATCACCGTGAAGCTGCCCAAGGGCGTGACCCCGGCCGAGACCGAGCAGGACTGCGAGTACTCCGCCGACAAGTCCACCTTCACCTGCACCTACGCGGACTTCGGCCTGATCCCGCAGGACCAGGACACCGGCGAGGACGACAACCTGTACTCGGCGTACGGCTTCTACCACCTGTTCAACGTCGGGTCCGGCGTGAAGCCGGGTGCCCTGACCGGCGGCCTGGTGTCGGTCGAGCCGGTCGGCGCCGTGCCGTCCATCACCCGCGCGAAGCCCGTCAAGCAGCTGCCGAAGAACGTCGAGGGCATGCAGGCCAAGGATGTCGACGCCAGCGACAACAGCGACGGCTACGCTGTCATCGTCGCCGCCAAGGGCGGCTCCGGTGGCGGCGGTGGTGCCGGCGGTGACGAGGGTGGCCTGCCGGTGACCGGTGCCAAGGCCGGCTTGATCGGCGGTATCGGCGCGGCCGTGCTGCTCGCGGGTGGCGCGATGTTCCTGATCGCCCGTCGGCGTCGGGTGGTCCTGGTGACCCCGGGCGACGAGAAGCCGACCGCCTGACGGTCGTCCTCCATCGGCCCGCGAGGGCCGTTCACATAACGCACGGCAGTGGGGCGGGATGGTTCACCATCCCGCCCCACTGTCTGCTTCCCCTGGGGACGTTTCCCCGATCCCGGTCGGCGTGGCGTCGCTCCGGTGGCCACCGCCCAGCCGCGCTCGGCCGAACATCCGACCTCGGGTCGGCCGGACGGGTCGCACTTGCTGGCCAGCCGGCATCCGACGGTGCCTGGTGGCGCCGATAACCGATATCAATATGGGGCAAACTGGCCTCGTCCGTGATGCGGCCGCTCGGGGTCCCCGTGTGTGGGATGGCGCACGTGTCGATCGGTCGATAGCCTCCCCGGGTCCATCGTCACAGATCGCATTACGGGGGCATCTCGTAGATGAACATGAGGAAGCGGGTCCAACTCAGCATCGGAGCGGCGGCGCTGCTCGCGGCCGGCGTGGTCCCGATGGCGGGCTCTCCGGCTCAGGCCGCCGACACCAAGGCCGACCTGGAGGTCTCGGTCGCCGGCGTCAAGGTGGCCCAGGGCGCGAGCGAGAAGATCGGCTGGCTGAAGGTCAAGAACAACGGGCCGGGCACCCCGAAGGCCCTGACGGTCGGCGTCGACCTGTCCGGCGCCGCCGATGAGCGGATCAGCACCCTCCCCATCGGTGAGAACTGCAAGTCCGACCTCATCTCCGCCATAGTGTGCGAGGTGCCGGCGGACCAGATTCCGGGTCCGGGCGAGACGCTGGAGTTCCCGGTCGTCACGGTCAAGCGCCCGGAGGGCACGCCGAGCGCCTCCTCCTCGACCATCGGCTTCTTCCTCCGGTCGCCGGACGACACCACTCCGGACAACAACCTGAAGGCGGTGGAGCTGAAGTTCGACGGCGAGCCCGGCGTCGACCTCGGCGTGGTGGTGCCGGACGTCAAGACCAAGATCGATATTGACACGCTGGAGCAGGCCGGGCAGGCGCTGTACCCGGGCGACGAGACCGCCGTGATCGGCGAGATCTTCAACCAGGGTGACATGGTCGCCAAGGGCGTCAAGATCACGCTCCGGGCGCCGGCGGGCGTCACCTTCACCGACGAGTACGAGGGTTGCGAGTACACGGCCGACCGGCGCACCGCCAACTGCGCCGACCCCGGCCTCGTGCTGGCGCCGGACGAGCTGCTGACCATCGCCTTCCCGATCAAGGTGGCGACCGGCGTCAAGGCGCCGTCCACCCTGCCGGGCGGCTCGCTGGTGGCGGACGCCCTGGCGGAGGCGCCGGTGGATGCCGGCCTGGTGAAGCAGGCCCGGAAGACCATCTTCGAGCACGCCCGGGTGCGTGCGGCGGCAGCCCAGGTGGCCGATGTGGACAACTCGGACAACACCGACGACTACGCTGTGGTGGTGGCCGCCAAGGGCGGCTCCGGTGGCGGCGGTGGTGCCGGCGGTGACGAGGGTGGCCTGCCGGTGACCGGTGCCAAGGCCGGCTTGATCGGCGGTATCGGCGCGGCCGTGCTGCTCGCGGGTGGCGCGATGTTCCTGATCGCCCGTCGGCGTCGGGTGGTCCTGGTGACCCCGGGCGACGAGAAGCCGACCGCCTGACGGTCGTCCTCCATCGGCCCGCGAGGGCCGTTCACATAACGCACGGCAGTGGGGGCGGGATGGTGAACCATCCCGCCCCCACTGTCTCCGCACTGTCCCGCCCTCGGCGGGTCCGGGGGTGGCACCCGTCGAGGGCGGCCCGCGGCCCGGCTGGCAGAGTGGAGGGGTGAGTCGTACCCCGCAGGGCCAGCGCGCCAACCTGGACAAGCAGCCGCACGAGGTCGCCGCGATGTTCGACGGCGTGGCGGCCCGCTACGACCTGACCAACACCGTCCTCTCCTTCGGGCAGGACCGGTTCTGGCGGCGGGCCACCCGCGAGGCGCTCGGACTGAGCGCGGGGGAGCGGGTGCTCGACGTGGGCGCGGGCACCGGCGTCTCGACCGAGGAACTGGCCCACTCCGGCGCGTACGCGGTGGGCGCCGACCTGTCGCTGGGCATGCTGCACGCCGGCAAGCGCACCCGCCCGGCGGTGCCGCTGCTGGCTGGGGACGCCCTGCGGCTGCCCTTCGCCGACGCCAGCTTCGGCGCGGTCACCATCTCCTTCGCGTTGCGCAACGTCAACGACACCGACGCGGCGTTGCGCGAGCTGGCCCGGGTGACCAGGCCGGGCGGCCGGCTGGTGGTCTGCGAGTTCAGCACGCCGGTCAATCCGGCGTTCCGCACGGTCTACCTGTCGTACCTGATGCGGTCGCTGCCCGCGGTGGCGCGCGCAGTCTCCAGCAACCCCGACGCGTACGTCTACCTCGCCGAGTCGATCCGGGCCTGGCCGGATCAGGCGGCGCTGGCCGCGCGGATCGGCGCGGCCGGGTGGAGCCGGGTGGCCTGGCGCAACCTCACCGGCGGCGTCGTCGCTCTGCACCGGGCAGTCCGGGACTGACGACGGGCCGGCCTGTCGCCAGAGGCAGGGCAAACCACCCTATTTCGTGAATATCCGTTTTTGGTCTACTTAGTTTCGTAGGCTCGGCCCATGACGGGACCCGAGCAGGTGGCCACGGACGATGACGCCGCGGAACTCATCGCGCAGCTCAAGGAGCTGGCCGGCGCGGATCCCGCCGATGTCCGTCAGGTGGTCGCGGAGGTGCTGGCCGCGCTCGACCGGGCGGCCGGCGGCGCGCTGCGCGAGCACCTGCCGGAGGCGATCCGCCTCGACGCCGGCCTCGGGCCGGCCACTTCCGCCCGCCCGTGACGTCGAAATGGACTCCTACCGGCCCGTTTTCGCGAAGTTAGGTACCCCTCACCGCCTCCAGGTGTAACCCCGGTCATAGACTCCAACCCGATCGGCTTGTGAACCATTTCACGAGCATGCGGGAGGAGGCGCAGATGACCGCGGTGGAGAACGACGCCGACGTGATCGTCGTGGGCGCCGGTCCCGGAGGATCGGCGACGGCGTACCACCTGGCGCGGCACGGCGTACGCGTGCTGCTGCTGGAGAAGACCGAGTTTCCCCGGGAGAAAGTCTGCGGCGACGGGCTCACCCCCCGGGCCGTGCGGCAGCTGATCCGGATGGGCGTGGACACCTCGCCCGAGGCCGGCTGGCTGCACAACAAGGGCCTGCGGGTGATCGGCGGCGGGGTACGCCTGGAACTGGACTGGCCGGACCTGGCCAGCTTCCCCAACTACGGCCTGGTCCGGACCCGGCTCGACTTCGACGATCTGCTCGCCCAGCGGGCCGTCGCCGCCGGGGCGAAGCTACGGACCAGCGTGAACGTGACCGGCCCGGTGCTCGACGCCGACGACCGGGTGATCGGCGTGCAGGCCGAGGTGGGCCCGGACAAGGAGCTGGCCACCTTCCACGCCCCGCTGGTGGTCGCCGCGGACGGCGTCTCCGGCCGCTTCCCGCTCGCCCTCGGGCTGGCCAAGCGGGAGGACCGGCCGATCGGCGTGGCGGTCCGCCGCTACTACCGCTCGCCCGCCAAGCACGACGACGACTACCTCGAGTCGTGGCTGGAGCTGCGGGCCAAGGGCAGCGACGCGCTGCTGCCCGGCTACGGCTGGATCTTCGGCCTCGGTGACGGCCGGGTCAACGTCGGCCTGGGCGTGCTCAACTCCTCCGCCGCGTTCGGCAAGACCAACTACCGGCGGCTGCTCACCGACTGGCTGGCCAACACCCCGGAGGACTGGGGGATGACCGACGAGGCGAACGCTGAGGGGCCGATCCTCGGCGCCGCGCTGCCGATGGGCTTCAACCGGGTGCCGCACTACACCCGTGGGGCGATGCTGGTCGGCGACTCCGGCGGCATGGTCAACCCGTTCAACGGCGAGGGCATCGCGTACGCGATGGAGTCCGGCGAGCTGGCCGCCGAGGTGGCGGTGCAGGCGCTCGCCCGGCCGGCCGGCGCCGAGCGGGAACGGGCGCTGATGGCGTACCCGCAGGAGCTGAAGACCCGCTTCGGTGGCTACTACCGGCTCGGCGGGATCTTCGTGAAGCTCATCGGCCGGCCGGAGATCATGCGGCTGGCCACCAAGCACGGCATGCCGCACCCGATGCTGATGCGCTTCGTGCTCAAGCTGCTGGCCAACCTGACCGACCCGCGCGGCGGGGACGCGATGGACCGGGTCATCAACGCGATGACGCGGGTGGCGCCGGCAGTCTGACAACGGCGCCGGCGGCCGATGAGGCCGCGGGCGCCGACAAAGATCGACCCCCGCCGGCCGAGGTCACGAGGGACGTGAATAGTGTGATTTTTGCCAACCACCGAGGTCAGGGAAGGACGAGCAGGAGACAACGATGACGCTCTCTCCTTACGCACCCATCATCGGGCTGTTCGCCCTCGCCGCGGGGTTCGCGCTGTTCTCCGTGGCCGCCGCCCGATTCGCCGGCCCCCGGCGTCTGAACAAGGCCAAGCTCGAGGCGTACGAGTGCGGTATCGAGCCGAGCCCGCAGCCGGTCGGCGGCGGTCGGTTCCCGATCAAGTTCTACCTGACGGCGATGCTCTTCATCGTCTTCGACATCGAGATCATCTTCCTCTACCCCTGGGCGGTCTCCTTCGACGCCCTGCCGATCTTCGGCTTCGTGGAGATGGTCCTGTTCATCGTCGCGGTCTTCGTCGCCTACGCCTATGTCTGGCGGCGCGGCGGCCTGGACTGGGACTGAGGGAGGTACGCAGATGGGCATCGAGGAGAAGCTTCCCTCCGGCGTCCTGCTCACCACCGTCGAGAAGCTGGTCAACTGGTCGCGGAAGTCGTCCGTCTGGGGCGCCACGTTCGGCCTGGCCTGCTGCGCCATCGAGATGATGGCGGCCGGTGGCCCGCACTACGACATGGGTCGCTGGGGCATGGAGGTCTTCCGGGCCTCGCCCCGGCAGGCGGACCTGATGATCGTGGCCGGCCGGGTGAGCCAGAAGATGGCCCCGGTCCTGCGCCAGATCTACGACCAGATGGCCGAGCCCCGCTGGGTGCTCTCGATGGGCGTCTGCGCCAGCAGCGGCGGCATGTTCAACAACTACGCCATCGTGCAGGGCGTCGACCACATCGTCCCGGTCGACATGTACCTCCCGGGCTGCCCGCCCCGGCCCGAGATGCTCATCGACGCGATCCTCAAGCTCCGCGAGAAGATCATGTACGAGCCGCTGGGTCCGAACGGCCGCAAGATGCTGGAGGCCCGCAAGGAGCGCGGTGACGTGCCGGTCGTGCCGTACGGCTCGATGCCGTCGTCGTACCGCAACGACAAGGCCCGGCGCGCCGAGTGGACCAGGGCGGTCCGCGAGGGGCGCGAGGAGCAGTTGCGGATCGAGAACTGGATGAAGGCGCAGAACCACCTCCACGCACACGGGGGCCCGAAGTGACCGCACCAAACGACAGCAACAACAACGGCGGCGTGCCGGTACCGGTGCCGCCGGCCGGCGCCACCAGCGGCGCACCGGCCGAGCTCCCGCCGGCCAGCCCCGCCGGCCGCGGCATGTTCGGCATCCACGGCACCGGCGACGTCTCCGGCTTCGGCGGCCTGGTCCGGCAGCGCACGGCGATCGAGGACAGCCCCCGGCCGTACGGCGGCTACTTCGACGAGGTCCGGGACGCGCTGGAGGAGGCGTACCCCGAGTTCGGCGACGCCATCGAGAAGGTCGTGGTCGACCGGGGCGAGCTGACCCTGCACGTCCGCCCGGAGCGGATCGCCGAGGTCTGCCAGGTGATGCGCGACGACCTGGCGCTCCGCTTCGAGCTCTGCTCCTCGGTGTCCGGCGTGGACTACCTGGGCGCGGAGGAGCGCCGGCTGCACGTCGTCTACCAGCTCACCTCGATGACCTACCGGCGCCGGGTCCGGCTGGAGGCCGCGGTCTCCGCCGAGGAGCCGCACCTGCCGAGCGTCACCAGCGTCTACCCGACCGCCGACTGGCAGGAGCGGGAGACGTACGACATGTTCGGCATCGTCTTCGACGGCCACCCCAACCTGACCCGGATCCTCATGCCGGACGACTGGGAGGGGCACCCGCAGCGCAAGGACTACCCCCTCGGCGGCGTGCCCGTCGAGTACAAGGGCGCGGAGATCCCGCCGCCGGACAAGCGGAGGTCGTACCAGTGACGACGTCGAACTACGCGACCGAGCGCGAGACTACCGAGGGCAAGGTCTTCACCGTCACCGGTGGGGACTGGGACACGGTCGTCTCCGGCACCGACCCGATCAACGACGAGCGGATCGTCGTCAACATGGGTCCGCAGCACCCGTCCACGCACGGCGTGCTCCGGCTGATCCTGGAGCTGGAGGGCGAGACGGTCCGCGAGGCCCGCTCGGTCATCGGCTACCTGCACACCGGCATCGAGAAGAACCTCGAATACCGGAACTGGGTCCAGGGCTCGACCTTCGTGACCCGGATGGACTACCTCGCCCCGCTGTTCAACGAGACGGCGTACGCGCTGGCGGTGGAGAAGCTGCTCGGGATCACCGACGACATCACCGAGCGGGCCAACACCATCCGGGTGCTCATGATGGAGCTCAACCGGATCTCCTCGCACCTGGTCTGGCTGGCCACCACCGGCATGGAGCTGGGCGCGATCTCGATCATGCTGTACGGCTTCCGCGAGCGGGAGTACATCCTCGACATCTTCGAGACCATCACCGGCCTGCGCATGAACCACGCGTACGTGCGGCCGGGCGGGGTGGCGCAGGACGTTCCGGACGACGCGATCGTCAAGATCCGCAACTTCCTGAAGATGATGCCGAAGAAGCTCAAGGAGTACGAGGACCTCCTCTCCGGCCAGCCGATCTGGGTCGAGCGCACCAAGCACGTCGCGGTGCTCGACGTGACCGGCTGCCTGGCGCTCGGCGTCACCGGTCCGGTGCTCCGCTCCGCCGGTCTCGCCTGGGACCTGCGCAAGACCATGCCGTACTGCGGCTACGAGACGTACGAGTTCGACGTCCCGACCCACACCGACGGCGACGTCTGGGGCCGCTACCAGGTCCGGCTCGCCGAGATCCGGGAGTCGCTCAAGCTGGTCGAGCAGGCGGTGGACCGGCTGAGCAAGCCCGGTCCGGTGATGGTGGCCGACAAGAAGATCGCCTGGCCGGCGCAGCTGGCCATCGGCGTCGACGGCATGGGCAACTCGCTGGAGCACGTCGCCAAGATCATGGGTCAGTCGATGGAGTCGCTGATCCATCACTTCAAGCTCGTCACCGAGGGTTTCCGGGTCCCGCCGGGCCAGGTGTACGTCGGCATCGAGTCGCCCCGCGGCGAGCTGGGCGTGCACGCGGTCTCCGACGGTGGCACCCGGCCGTACCGGGTGCACTACCGGGAGCCCAGCTTCATCAACCTGCAGGCCCTCCCGGCGATGGCCGAGGGCGGCCTGATCGCCGACGTGATCGCCGGTGGCGCCTCGCTGGACCCCGTCATGGGGGGTTGTGACCGGTGAGCGCGAGGAGTGAGCTTGCGAGCCGCGCAGTCGCGAACGGAGGGCGGCGCTGATGACTGTGTTTACTGAAGAGACCCGGGCCCGGGCGCGGGAGATCATCGCCCGGTACCCGGCGGACCGGTCCCGCTCGGCCCTGCTGCCGCTGCTGCACCTGGTGCAGTCGGTGGAGGGCTACGTCTCCCCGGCCGGCGTCGAGTTCTGCGCCGAGGTGCTCGGCCTGAACAAGGCCCAGGTCGGTGCGGTGGCCACCTTCTACACCATGTACAAGCGCAAGCCGACCGGCGACTACCTGGTCAGCGTCTGCACCAACACCATGTGCAACGTGCTGGGTGGCCAGGAGGTCTACGACACCCTCGCCGAGCACCTGGGCGTCGGGCACGACGAGACCACCGAGGACGGCCGGATCACCCTGGAGCACGCCGAGTGCTTGGCGGCGTGCGACTACGGCCCGGTGATGACGGTCAACTACGACTTCTTCGACGGGGTCGACCCGCGGACCGCGCTCGGTGTGGTCGAGGAGCTGCGCGCCGGCGGCCGGCCGATGCCGACCCGGGGCGCCCGCCTCTGCAGCCTCAAGGAGATGTCGGTCCAGCTCGCCGGTTTCGCCGACGAGCGGGAGGGCGCGGTCGCCGACGGCGGCCCGGGCGAGCCGACCCTGCGCGGCCTGCGCCTGGCCGAGCAGCACGGCATTTCGGTGCCGGGCTTCGACCCGAACACTCCGATCCGCAGCAAGGCCGAGGCCGACAAGGCCGCCGAGCAGGCCAAGGCCGCCCAGGCCGCGGGTGCGGCGGCCAACCCGCCGGCCGCCGACCGCAAGCCGGCCGGCGACGGGGCCGGGGCGCAGCAGCGCAACCTCAAGGAAGCGGAGGCCAAGAAGTGACCACTCCTCGGCCGGAGACGCTGGCCAAGCTGACGCCGGTGCTCACCAAGCGCTGGCTGTCGCCGGACGCCTGGGGGATCGGCACCTACGAGAAGCTGGACGGCTACGCCGCCCTGCGCAAGGCGCTCAGGGCACACCCGGACGACCTGATCCAGCTGATTAAGGACTCCGGGCTGCGTGGCCGGGGTGGCGCGGGCTTCCCGACCGGCCTCAAGTGGGGGTTCATCCCGCAGGGTGACGGCAAGCCGCACTACCTGGTGGTGAACGCCGACGAGGGTGAGCCGGGCACCTGCAAGGACCTGCCGCTGATGACCCACGACCCGCACTCGCTGGTCGAGGGCGTGATCATCGCCTCGTACGCGATCCGGGCCAACCGCGCCTACATCTACATCCGGGGTGAGGCGGTGCACGCCGCCCGCCGGCTGCGCAACGCCGTGCAGGAGGCATACGCCAAGGGCTACCTGGGCCGGAACATTCTCGGCAGCGGCTTCGACCTGGAGCTGGTGGTGCACTCCGGCGCCGGGGCGTACATCTGCGGCGAGGAGACCGCGCTGCTGGACTCGCTGGAGGGCTTCCGGGGCCAGCCCCGGCTGCGCCCGCCGTTCCCGGCGACCCACGGCCTCTACGCGAGCCCGACCGTGGTCAACAACGTCGGCACCATCGCCAGCGTTCCCTACATCGTGCTCGGTGGCGCGGACTGGTGGCGGACCATGGGCACGGAGAAGTCGTCCGGCCCGATGATCTACTCGCTCTCCGGCCGGATCGCCAACCCGGGCCAGTTCGAGTGCTCGATGGGGATCACCCTGCGCGAGCTGATCGAGCTGGCCGGCGGGATGCAGCCCGGGCACAACCTGAAGTTCTGGACCCCGGGCGGCTCGTCAACGCCGCTGCTCACCGCCGAGCACCTGGACGTGCCGCTGGACTTCGAGGGGGTGGCGGCGGCCGGCTCGATCCTGGGCACCACGGCCACGCAGATCTTCTCCGACCAGGACTGCCCGGTGTACGCGACGTACCGGTGGCTGGAGTTCTACCACCACGAGTCGTGCGGCAAGTGCACCCCGTGCCGCGAGGGCAACTACTGGATGGTCCGGGTCTACCGGCGGATCCTCGCCGGTCAGGGCACCCACGAGGACCTGGACACCCTGCTCGACACCTGCGACAACATTCTCGGCCGTTCGTTCTGCGGTCTGGGTGACGGTGCGACCAGCTCGGTGACCTCGTCGCTGCAGTACTTCAAGCAGGACTACCTCGACTACATCGAGGGACGTACCGCGCCGAAGCTCTCCGACAAGCAGTTGGTGGGAGCCCACTGATGACCGACGTAGCCAAGCAGACCGAGACCGTCACCCTGACCATCGACGGCGTCCAGGTCACCGCGCCCAAGGGGGCGCTGCTGATCCGGGTCGCCGAGCAGATGGGCACCGAGATCCCGCGCTTCTGCGACCACCCGCTGCTGGCTCCGGCCGGCGCCTGCCGGCAGTGCCTGGTGGAGGTGGAGGGCCAGCGCAAGCCGGTCGCCTCCTGCACCCAGACCGTCGCCGACGGCATGGTGGTGCGGACCCAGCTCACCTCGCCGGTCGCCAAGAAGGCGCAGGAGGGGGTGATGGAGCTGCTGCTCCTCAACCACCCCCTGGACTGCCCGATGTGTGACAAGGGCGGCGAGTGCCCGCTGCAGAACCAGGCGATGTCCACCGGCCGGACGGACTCCCGGTTCCACGAGCACAAGCGGGAGTACGAGAAGCCGCTGGAGATCAGCACCCAGGTGCTGCTCGACCGCGAGCGGTGCGTGCTCTGCCAGCGCTGCACCCGGTTCTCCGAGGAGATCGCCGGTGACAAGTTCATCGACCTGATGAACCGGTCGTCCGCCGAGGAGATCAACATCTACCGGGACGACGCGTACGGCGAGGACGGCGACGCGGGCGACGTGCCGTTCAACTCGTACTTCTCCGGGAACACGGTGCAGATCTGCCCGGTGGGCGCGCTGACCGGCGCGCAGTACCGGTTCCGGGCCCGCCCGTTCGACCTGGTCTCAACCCCGAGCGTCTGCGAGCACTGCTCGGCCGGCTGCGCCCAGCGCACGGACTGGCGGCGCGGCAAGGTGCTGCGCCGGCTGGCCGGCGACGACCCGGCGGTGAACGAGGAGTGGAACTGCGACAAGGGCCGCTGGGGCTTCCAGTACGCCCGGGCGTTCGACCGGCTCACCACCCCGCTGGTCCGCGACGAGCGGACCGGTGAGCTGCGCGAGGCGTCCTGGAGCGAGGCGCTGACCCGGGCCGCCGAGGGCCTGCGGGCCGCCCGGGACGGCGGGCCGGGCACGGCCGTGCTGACCGGCGGACGGCTGACCGTCGAGGACGCCTACGCCTACGCCAAGTTCGCCCGGGTCGCGCTGCACACCAACGACATCGACTTCCGGGCCCGCCCGGTCTCCCGCGAGGAGGCCGATTTCCTGGCCAGCAGCGTCGCCGGGGTCACCGACGTGACCTACACGGACGTGGAGAACGCGCCCGCGGTGGTGCTGGTCGGCCTGGAGCCGGAGGAGGAGTGCCCGATCCTCTTCCTGCGACTGCGCAAGGCGTACCAGCAGAAGAAGCTCACGGTGTACGCGATCGCGCCGTTCGCGACGCGCGGCCTGGAGAAGCTCGGCGCCAAGCTGGCCCGGGTGGTGCCGGGCGAGGAGGCCAGCGTGCTGGCCGAGCACGCCACGGTGGCCGAGGCGCTGAGCCAGCCGGGCGCGATCCTGATCGTCGGCGAGCGGCTGGGCGCGGTGCCCGGTGGGCTCTCCGCCGCGGCGGACGTCGCCCGGCGCACCGGGGCCAAGCTGGCCTGGGTGCCGCGGCGCGCGGGTGACCGCGGCGCGGTCGACGCGGGCTGCCTGCCCAACCTGCTCCCCGGTGGCCGCCTGGTCACCGAGCCGGCCGCCCGCGCCGAGCTGGGCGAGGCGTGGGACATCGCGGCCGGGGTGATCCCCAGCCAGGCCGGCCGGGACACCGACGGCATCCTCGTCGCGGCGGCCAATGGACAGCTCGGCGCCCTCGTGGTGGCCGGGGTGGACCCGGCCGACGTGGCCGACCCGCGCCTGGCCGAGCAGGCCCTGGACGCGGTGCCGTTCCTGGTCAGCCTGGAACTGCGGATGAGCGCGGTGGCCCGCCGGGCGGACGTGGTCTTCCCGGTCGCCCCGGTGGTCGAGAAGGCCGGCAGCTTCCTGGACTGGGAGGGCCGGCTGCGCACCTTCGAGAAGGTGCTGGACACCGCGGCGATGAGCGACGGGCGGGTGCTCGACGCGCTGGCCGCGCAGCTCGACGTCCGGCTCGGCACCGGCGACGTGACGAGCGTCCGCCGCGAGCTGGCCGCGTTGCCGCCGACCCGGGTGGATGCCCCGGCCGCCCCCAGCGTCGAGCCGGGCGCCGTCCAACAGCCTGGGCCGGGCGAGGCCGTGCTGGCCACCTGGCACCAGCTGATCGACCTGGGCAGCCTCACCGACGGTGACGAGCACCTCGCCGGCACCGCCCGCCCGCCGGTGGTCCGGCTGGGCAAGGGCATCGCCGAGGCGCTCGGCGTCGCCGACGGCGACCCGGTGACCGTGGGCACCGACCGCGGCGCGGTCACCCTGCCGGCGGCGATCACCGAGATGCCGGACGGCGTCGTCTGGCTGCCGACCAACTCACCCGGCTCGACCGTCCGGCGCAGCCTCGGCGCTACGTCCGGCGATGTCGTGCAGGTCACCGCCGCGTCGGTCGACGCTCCGGCCGTACCGGCCGGGCGCGTCGCCGCGGACGCGGACGGCCGCCCGGGTCCGCTCCTCAACACCGGGAGTGTCCAGTGAACCTCTACCTCGCGGCGCAGGACCCGACGCTGGCCGACTTCGGCAAGGACCCGTGGTGGCTGGTCCTTATCAAGATCGTCTTCGCGTTCGTCTTCGGCCTGCTGGCCACGCTGCTCGGCGTCTGGTTCGAGCGTCGGGTCGTCGGCTACATGCAGGTGCGGCCCGGACCCAACCAGGTCGGCCCGTTCGGCCTGCTGCAGACCCTCGCCGACGGTCTGAAGATGGCCTTCAAGGAGGACATCCTCCCGCGGACCGCCGACAAGGTCGTCTACTTCTTCGCCCCGACCATCTCGGTGATCTGCGCGGTCACCGCGCTGTCGGTGGTGCCGTTCGGCCCGAAGGTCAGCATCTTCGGCCACTGGACGCCGCTGCAGGTGACCGACGTGTCGGTGGCGGTGCTGGTGCTGCTGGCCTGCTCCTCGATGGGCATCTACGGCATCGTGCTCGGCGGTTGGGCCTCCGGGTCGACGTACCCGCTGCTCGGTGGTCTCCGGTCCACCGCCCAGATGATCTCGTACGAGGTCGCGATGGGGCTGAGCATCGTGGCGGTGTTCATGACCGCCGGCACGATGTCCACCAGCGGGATCGTCGCCGCCCAGGCGCACGGCACGCAGCTGAACGTCCTCGGCGCGGACATCCAGGCCCCCGGCTGGTACGCGATCCTGCTGCTGCCGAGCTTCATCATCTTCTTCATCGCCACCGTCGGGGAGACCAACCGGGCGCCGTTCGACCTGCCCGAGGCGGAGTCGGAGCTGGTCGCGGGCTTCATGACCGAGTACAGCTCGCTGAAGTTCGCGCTCTTCATGCTCTCCGAGTACGTCTCGATGGTCACCATGTCCGCGGTCACCACCACGCTCTTCCTCGGCGGGTGGCGGGCCCCGGCCCCGATCACCACCTTCTGGGCCGGCGCCAACTCAGGCTGGTGGCCGATGCTCTGGTTCTTCGGCAAGGTGCTGATCCTCGTCTTCGTCTTCGTCTGGCTGCGGGGCACGCTGCCCCGGCTCCGGTACGACCAGTTCATGCGCTTCGGCTGGAAGGTCCTGCTCCCGATCAACCTGATCTGGATCCTGGTCCTGGCCGGGCTCCGCTCGATCGAGGACTGGCAGACCAAGGACCGGCTCGTCGCCACCGGCATCGGCGCCGGCGTCCTGCTGCTGGCCACGCTCTTCTGGCCGAGCCGGAAGAAGGAGCCGAAGCCGTCGCTCCAGGAGCAGGTCAACAGCCGGCCGCACGGCAGTTTCCCGTTGCCGCCGATGGATCTTCAGGTACCACCGAGCCCGCGCACCAGGCGCGTGGTCGCCGAGCGGGAGCCGGCCAACGTCGGCTCGGACTCCAGGGAGGTGTGACGTGGGCGCGATCACCGGAACGTTCAAGGGCTTCGGGGTCACCTTCTCGCACATGTTCAGGAAGGTCGTCACCACCGACTACCCGTTCAAGCCGCCGGTCTCGGCGCCGCGCTACCACGGCCGGCACATCCTCAACCGGCACCCGGACGGCCTGGAGAAGTGCATCGGCTGCGAGCTGTGCGCCTGGGCCTGCCCGGCGGACGCGATCTACGTGGAGGGTGGCGACAACACCGAGGAGCAGCGCTTCTCCCCGGGTGAGCGGTACGCCAGCGTTTACCAGATCAACTACGCCCGGTGCATCTTCTGCGGGCTGTGCATCGAGGCCTGTCCGACCCGTTCGCTCACCATGAGCAACGAGTACGAGCTGGCCCGGGACAACCGGCAGGACCTGATCTTCACGAAGGAGCAGTTGCTCGCGCCGCTGCTGCCCGGCATGGAACAGCCGCCGCACGCGATGCGGCTGGGCGACAGCGAGAAGGACTACTACGTCGGCGGGCTGACCAACCCGGGCACGTCCGCCGGCGCGGAGCACTCGCCGAACGGCCCGGGGCGGTACCGGGTGGACGAGCACCCCGGGGTGACCTTCCCCGGCGCCGAGCAGGCCGCGCAGCGGGCCGAGGCGGGCAAGGGAGCAGGAGCATGACCACTCAGACAGTGCTCGCCGCGGCGGGCCAGGTGTCCGGGGGTGAGGAGGTCACCTTCTGGATCCTCGCCCCGCTGGCGCTGATCGGCGCCATCGGCATGGTCTGGGCGCGGAACGCGGTGCACTCGGCGCTCTGGCTGGTGCTGACCATGCTCTGCCTGGGCGTGTTCTACGTCCTGCAGGCCGGGCCGTTCATCGGCATGGTGCAGATCATCGTCTACACCGGCGCGATCATGATGCTCTTCCTGTTCGTGCTGATGCTGGTCGGCCGGGACGCCTCCGACTCGCTGATCGAGACGCTGCGCGGCCAGCGGGTCGCCGCGGTGGTGCTCGGTGTCGGCTTCGCCGGCCTGGTGGGCAGCGGCCTCTACCGGGCCCTGGAGGGCGTCCAGGCGGTCGGCCTGGACAAGCCGAACGCCGAGGGCAACGTGCAGGGCATCGCCCGGCTGCTCTTCACCAAGTACGTCTTCGCCTTCGAGCTGACCTCCGCGCTGCTGATCACGGCGGCCGTGGGCGCGATGGTGCTGGCGCACGTGGAGCGGCGCAAGGAGGACCGGATGGACCAGATCGCCACCATGAAGGCCCGGTTCCGCCCCGGCAACTACCCCGGGCCGAAGCCCGGACCGGGTGTCTTCGCCACCTCCTCGTCGGTGGCCACCCCGGCCCGCCTGCCCGACGGCCGGCTGTCCGACCGCAGCATCCCGGAGATCCTGCCGGTGCGGGAGCTGACCGCTGAGGAGACCTCGTTGAAGGGGACGGAGAAGTGACCCCGGACTACTACCTGATCCTCGCCGCGGTGCTGTTCACCATCGGTGCCGTCGGCGTGCTGATCCGGCGTAACGCGATCGTGCTGTTCATGTGCGTGGAGCTGATGCTCAACGCCGCCAACCTGACGCTGGTCACCTTCAGCCGGATCAACGGCGACCTGAACGGCCAGATCATGGCGTTCTTCGTGATGGTGGTGGCGGCGGCCGAGGTCGTGGTCGGGCTCGCGATCATCATGTCGATCTTCCGGACTCGACGCTCGGCGAGCGTCGACGACGCCAACCTGCTGAAGTACTGAGGGGCCTGCGGTGGAACAGACTCTGACCTTTGCGTCGGCTGAACCGACCGGGGCCGTTGCTTTCGCGACGGCGGATGGGCTGCTCGGCAGCGTCTGGTTGCTGGTGGCGATCCCGCTGGTCAGCGCGGCGATCCTGCTGCTGCTCGGCCGGCGGGCGGACCGCTGGGGCCACTGGCTGGGGGTGGGCGCGATCGGCGCCGCCTTCGTGCTCGGCCTGACCTACTTCCTCCAGCTCCGTGGTCTGGAGAACAAGCAGGTCCAGCTGAGCCTCTGGCAGTTCATCACGGTCGGCGACCTGAAGGTAGACTTCGGTCTGCTCTTCGACCCGCTGGCCGCGGTGTTCGTCCTGTTGATCACCGGGGTGGGTTTCCTGATCCACCTGTACGCGGTCGAGTACATGGCGCACGACGAGGGCCGGCGACGGTTCTTCGGGTACTTCAACCTCTTCGTCGCCGCCATGCTGCTGCTGGTGCTCGGCAACAACTACGTGATGCTCTACTTCGGCTGGGAGGGCGTCGGTCTGGCGTCGTACCTGCTGATCTCCTTCTGGTACGGCCGGCCGAGCGCGGCCACCGCCGGCAAGAAGGCTTTCCTGATGAACCGGGTCGGCGACGCCGGCCTGGCCATCGGCATCTTCGTGCTGTTCGCCCAGCTCGGCACCACCCAGTACGACGAGGTGTTCAGCGGCGTCGGTGCGCTGAGCCAGACCACGGTGCTGGTGCTCGGCCTGCTGCTGCTGCTCGGCGCGGCCGGCAAGTCCGGCCAGTTCCCGCTGCAGGCGTGGCTGCCGGACGCGATGGAGGGCCCGACCCCGGTCTCCGCGCTCATCCACGCGGCCACCATGGTCACCGCGGGCGTCTACCTGATCGCCCGCTCCAACCCGATCTTCTCGGCCAACGCCACGCTCCAGCTGGTAGTGGTCAGCGTCGGCGCGGTCACCCTGCTGATGGGCTGCCTCATCGGCGCGGCGAAGGACGACATCAAGCGGGTGCTGGCCTGGTCCACGGTGAGCCAGATCGGCTACATGTTCCTCGGCGTCGGCCTGGGCGGCGGGGCGTACGCGCTGGCCATCGTGCACCTGCTGGCGCACGGCTTCTTCAAGGCCAACATGTTCCTCGGTGCCGGCTCGGTCATGCACGGCATGAACGACCAGGTGGACATCCGCCGGTTCGGCAACCTGGCCAAGTACATGAAGGTCACCTGGCTGACCTTCATGATGGGCTGGCTCGCCATCATCGGCATCCCGCCGCTCTCCGGCTACTTCTCGAAGGAGCCGATCATCGCCACGGCGTTCGAGCGCGGGGACTGGACGTCCTGGCTGTTCGGCAGCGCCGCGCTGCTCGGTGCGGGGCTCACCGCCTTCTACATGACGCGGCTCTTCGTGCTCACCTTCCACGGCCCGGCCCGCTGGACCGAGGACATCGAGCACCCGCACGAGTCGCCGAAGCTGATGACCGTCCCGCTGATCCTGCTGGCGATCGGCTCGGTGGGTGCCGGCTTCCTGCTCTCCACGTCCGTGCCGGACTGGCTGACCGCCACCGCCGGCCTCGGCGGCGAGCACGCGGAGCACGAGGCGGTCCTCGCGCACTGGCTGATCACCGCGCTCTCGCTGCTGGTCACCGTGCTCGGCGCCGGACTGGCCTGGTACCTGTTCCGCAACGGCACGGCCACCGCGCCGCAGCCGGCCGGCGTGCTGGTCACCGCCGCGCGCCGGAACCTCTACACGGACGCCTTCAACGAGGCGGTCTTCGAGAAGCCGGGCATCTTCCTCACCCGGGCGTTGGTCTTCCTCGACAACCGGGGCGTGGACGGGCTGGTCAACGGCCTGGCCGCTGCCGTGGGCGGGGGCTCGGGCCGGCTCCGGCGGCTGCAGACCGGTTTCGTGCGGTCGTACGCGACCTCGATCCTGACCGGCGCGCTGCTCGTGGTGGCGGCGTTCCTGGCGGTGCAGGCGGGGTGGCTGGCGTGATCGACCTCAACGCGGCCGCCCCCGCCGGCGGGCCATGCAGTCACGACGGAGGTAAGGCCGAATAATGTCCAACTTCCCGTTCCTCTCGGTGCTGACCGTGGCGCCGCTGGTGGGCGCCCTGGTGGTGGCCCTGCTGCCGCGCCGCAGTCCGGACCTCGCCAAGCTCGTGGCGTTCGCCTGGTCGCTGCTGGTGCTGGTGCTCTCGGTGGCCATGTGGATCGCCTTCCAGGTGGACGGCGACCGCTTCCAGTTCCGCGAGTCGTACGCGTGGATCCCCAACTGGGGGGTCAACTTCACCTTCGCGGCGGACGGCATCGCGCTGGTCATGCTGATGCTGATCGCGATCCTGGTGCCGCTGGTGATCCTGGCCTCCTGGCACGACGCCGAGTCGTCCAAGCGCTCGGTGCCGGTCTACTTCGCGCTGCTGCTCGTCCTCGAGTGCACGATGATCGGCGTCTTCGCCGCCGCCGACGTCTTCCTGTTCTACGTGTTCTTCGAGGTCATGCTGGTGCCGATGTACTTCCTCATCGGCAGCTACGGCGGCCACCAGCGGCAGTACGCGGCGGTCAAGTTCTTCCTCTACTCCCTGGTCGGCGGTCTGTTCATGCTGGCCGCGGTGATCGGCCTCTGGGTGGTCGGCGGGAAGACCTTCGACTGGCAGGCACTGAGCCAGGCCGACCTCCCCACCGACACGGCGCGCTGGCTCTTCCTCGGCTTCTTCCTCGCGTTCGCGATCAAGGCGCCGTTCTTCCCGTTCCACACCTGGCTGCCGGACGCCGGTGGCGCGGCCCCGGCCGGCGCGGCGGCACTGCTGGTCGGCGTGCTGGACAAGGTCGGCACCTTCGGGATCCTGCGGTACTGCCTGCCGCTCTTCCCCGAGGCGTCGAAGTGGTTCGCCCCGTGGGCGCTGGCGCTGGGCCTGATCGGCATCATCTACGCCGCGCTGCTGGCGGTCGGGCAGAACGACCTCAAGCGGCTGGTGTCGTACACGTCGATCGCGCACTTCGGCTTCATCGGGGTCGGCATCTTCGCCTTCACCACCCAGGCCGGCACCGGCGCGGTGCTCTACATGCTCAACCACGGCCTGGCCACCGGCCTGCTCTTCCTGGTGGTGGGCATGCTCATCGCCCGCCGCGGCTCGGCGTTGATCAGCGACTTCGGCGGCGCGGGCAAGCTGGTCCCGGTGCTGGCCGGGGTGCTCTTCTTCGCCGGTCTGGCCTCGCTGGCGCTGCCCGGCACCGCGCCGTTCGTCTCCGAGTTCCTGGTGCTGATCGGCACGTTCACCACCAACAAGCCGGTCGCGGTGATCGCCACGCTGGGCATCATCCTGGCGGCGGCGTACGTGCTGTGGATGGTGCAGCGCACCACCCAGGGCACGCTCAACCCGGCCCTGACCGAGGTCGACGGCATGCGCCGTGACCTGAGCCTGCGCGAGAAGGTCGTGGTCGCCCCACTGATCGCGCTGATCGTGCTGCTCGGCTTCTATCCCAAGCCGGTCACCGATGTCATCAACCCCGCCGTCCGGGCGACCATGCAGGACGTCGGTCGGACCGACCCCGCCCCGACGGTCGGCAGCGTCCAGGAGGCCGCGAAATGACCGAGCTGAAGTTGCCGTCGATCGACTATGCGGCGCTCGCCCCGATCCTGATCATGCTGGGCGCGGCCCTGTTCGGCGTCCTGGTCGAGGCGTTCGTGCCGCGTCGGCTGCGCAACCCGGTGCAGCTGCTGCTCGCCCTCGCGGCGGTGCTCGCGGCGCTGACCATGGTGATCCTCAACGCCGACGACCGGCTGATCACCGCCGGGCACGCCATCGCGGTGGACGGGCCGACGCTCTTTCTCCAGGGCGCGATCCTGATCCTGGCGGCGATGGCGCTGCTGCTCATCGGTGAGCGTGCGGTGGAGCGGGGCGGGGCGTTCGTGGCCCACGCCGCGGTGACCGCCGAGTCGGTCGACGACCGGCGGCAGGCCGCGGGCGCGGGCGGCACCACCGAGGTGTACCCGCTGACCACGTTCGCGATCGGCGGCATGCTGATCTTCGTGGCGGCGAACGACCTGCTGACCATGTTCATCGCGCTCGAGGTCTTCTCGCTGCCGCTCTACCTGCTCTGCGCGCTGGCCCGCCGCCGGCGGCTGCTGAGCCAGGAGGCCGCGCTGAAGTACTTCATGCTCGGCGCGTACGCCTCGGCGTTCTTCCTGTTCGGGGTGGCGCTGGTGTACGGCTTCACGGCCGGTGTGCCGGACCGCGCGGCCGGCGTCGACTTCGCCACCGTGCACGCGGCGGTCGGCGAGTCCTCGTCCAGCCAGGTGCTGCTCTTCGCCGGCATGGCGCTGCTCGCCATCGGCCTGCTCTTCAAGGCCGCCGCCGCGCCGTTCCACGTCTGGACGCCCGACGTCTACCAGGGCGCCCCGACCCCGGTGACCGGCTTCATGGCCGCCTGCACGAAGGTCGCCGCCTTCGGCGCCCTGCTGCGGGTCTTCCACGTCGCCTTCTCCGGGGCCGCCTGGGACTTCACCCCGGTGCTCGGGGCGGTTGCGGTGCTGACCATGCTGGTCGGCGCGGTGCTGGCGGTCACCCAGACCGACATCAAGCGGCTGCTCGCCTACTCGTCGATCGCGAACGCGGGCTACCTGCTGGTGGGCGTGCTCGCGCCGAGCAAGGACGGGCTGTCGGGCACGATGTTCTACCTGGTCGCGTACGGCTTCTCGGTGCTCGCCGCGTTCGCCGTGGTGACCCTGGTCCGGGACGCCGACGGGGAGGCAACCCACCTGTCCCGCTGGGCCGGGCTGGGCCGCCGGTCGCCGTTCTTCGCCGCGATCTTCACCTTCATCCTGCTGGCCTTCGCCGGTATCCCGCTGACCAGCGGATTCACCAGCAAGTTCGCGATCTTCGCCCCGGCGCTGGACGCGAACCAGGCCTGGCTGGTGATCGCCGGTGTGCTGACCAGCATGGTGCTGGCCTTCCCGTACCTGCGGGTCGTGGTGATGATGTGGCTCTCCGAGCCGGGCGACGCCACCCCGACGGTCACCGTGCCGGGTGCCCTCACGTCGGCGGCGCTGGTCATCGGGGTGCTGGCCACCCTGGTCCTGGGGGTCGCCCCGGCACCCCTGCTCGATCTGGCCACCGGTGCCGCCGAATTCGTGCGATGACCGAGGTTCTCCCACCGGGGGCCGGTACGCCTGGCGTACCGGCCCCCGTCGTATCCCCTCTTCGGGCAGGTCGAACGGGTGTGGCATGGTTGAAGGCGTGGTGATTCCGGCTGGCGAGCGTTCAGGTGCCACCGGCTCCGGCGGTCGCCGGGGTCCGGAGAGCACGGGTCAGTTCGGCGCGCTCGGGCTGCACCTCGCCGACCCGCACGTCGAGGCGTCCGTGCTGGGCCTGCTCGAGCGGGTCGAGAGCGAGCTGCGGGCCAGTGTGGCCAGTGCCGACCCGCTCGTCACCGAGGCGGCCCGGCACCTGGTCGAGGCCGGCGGCAAGCGGTTCCGCCCGCTGCTGGTGGCGCTGGGCGCCCAGTTCGGCGATCCGAGCGGTGCCCAGGTCGTACCGGCCGCCGTGGTGATGGAGCTCACCCACCTGGCGACCCTCTACCACGACGACGTCATGGACGAGGCGGCGGTGCGCCGGGGCGCGCCGAGCGCCAACTCGCGCTGGACCAACTCGGTCGCGATCCTGGTCGGCGACTACCTCTTCGCCCGGGCCGCGGACATCGCGGCCGACCTGGGCCCGGAGGCCGTACGGCTGCAGGCGCGGACCTTCGCCCGGCTGGTGCACGGGCAGATCGCCGAGACCGTCGGGCCGCGGGACACCGACCCGGTCGCGCACTACCTGCACGTCATCGCCGAGAAGACCGGCTCACTGATCGCCACCTCGGCCCGCTTCGGCGGCATGTTCGGCGGTGCGTCCGCCGAGCACATCGAGGCCCTCGCCGGGTACGGCGAGATCATCGGCGTGGCCTTCCAGCTCTCCGACGACCTGCTCGACATCGCCTCCGAGTCGGTGCAGTCCGGCAAGACGCCCGGCACCGACCTGCGGGAGGGCGTACCGACCCTGCCGGTGCTCTACGCGCTCGCCGGGGACGATTCCGACGCCGCGAGCGTCCGGCTGCGGGAGATCCTGGCCACCGGTCCGCTGGTCGACGATGCGCTGCACGCCGAGGCGCTCGGCCTGCTCCGCGAGTCCCCGGCGCTCAAGCGGGCCCGGGAGACCGTCCGCAGCTACGCCGAGGACGCGAGGGCGCAGCTCGCCCCCCTCCCCGACGACCCCGCCCGCCGCGCCCTCGAGTCCCTCTGCGACTACATCGCCGACCGCACCAGCTGACTGCCGCTACCCCCCCCGCGTCGATCATGGCGTTGGCGGCGATGTTGATCGCGATGAGTGCCGCCAACCTCATGATCAACGGAACTGGTCAGGGGGTGGGGTGGGTGAGGAGGCGGCTGCCGGTGAGCATGAGGAGGGCGGCCAGCAGCATTGAGGCGGCGGCCGCGGTCCACATGGTGGGGTAGCCGAGCGCGCCGGCCAGGGTGCCCAGGCACAGCGGGCCGAGGCAGCCGCCCGCGTACACGCCGGTCTGGGTGATCGAGGTGGCGGCGGCCGGAGCCTGCGGGTGGAGCCGGACCACCGCGAAGTTCATCAGCCCGGGCCAGGCCCAGCCGAGGCCGAAGCCGAGCAGCACGCCGACGACCAGCGGCACCGGCCCGGCCACCGCGAGCAGGGCCAGCCCGACCGCACCGACCACCAGCATGCCGGCGATCAGCGCGACGTGCCCGGTCTCCCGGCGGTCGGCGAGCCAGCCGGTGCCGACCCGGGCCACCACGCAGACCGCGCTGCCCAGGGTGAGCGTCAGGCCGGCCAGGGCCGGTGACAGCCCCCGGCCGGCGGACGAGTCCACCAGGAAGGTGCCCAGCGCGTTCGCCGCGCCGGAGGCCAGGGTGGCGGCCAGGCCGATCACCACCAGCGCCACCGTGGCCCGGCCCGCCCGCCCGCCGGTGGCCGGTCGCGCCGAGTCGCGCTCCTGCTCGGGTACGGCCGGCAGCGCGGCCAGCGCCGCCCCGGCGGCGGCCACAAACGCCCACCGCCAGCCGGCGGTCAGCGCGATGGTGGGCACCGCCGCACCGGCCAGCAGGGTGGAGACCGGGATGGCGGCCTGCTTCACCCCGAAGGAGAGCCCCTGCCGGTGGGCGGGCACGTGCCGGGCCAGCGCCGCGTTGCTGGCGAGCTGCCCCAGGGCGTTCGCGGCGGCGCTGAGGCCGAGCAGCGCGACCAGCACCGGGTACGACCGGGCCAGTGCCGCCACGGCCAGCAGCGAGCCGGCGGAGAGCACGATGGCGGCGCGGGCCACCACGGCGGAACCGTACCGCTCGACCAGCGCGCCGGAGGGGACCGAGGCGAGCGCGCTGATCCCGAAGTAGACCGCGACGGCCAGCCCCAGCCCGGCGGGGGAGAAGTGCAGCTCGTCGCCCATCTGCACGGCGAGGCCGCCGACCAGGAAGACGGGCAGGACGCAGGCGATGGTGGTGGCGATGGCGCCCGCGCTGGCGCGGACGGTACGGCGGGACGTGGGCGGCGAGGGGTGCAGCACGGTCTCAGTCATGGCCAGGCAAACCTACGCCGGTCACGTTTCGGCGGCCGCCGTCACGTTTTAGCAGCTGATCGTGTCTGTCGGTGCACGGTCTGTGCCCGGTGATCTGGCATCCTCGATCCGAACAGGCATTTCGCGCGCGGCCTGTTTTTCATATGGTGTAAGTCCCCGGCGGCGGAGGTGGTTGTGCGCGACCCCTTGGCGGAACCTTCGGACCTGATCCGAAGTGTCTCCCGCGCGCTTCGAGTGCTCGAGTCGGTCGGCCGTGCGCCGAGGGGACTCACCGTCAAGCAGATCGCCCGCCGCTGCGAGCTGACCGTCGCCACCACGTACCACCTGGTGCGCACCCTGGCGTACGAGGGATACGTGATCCGGCGGGAGGACGGGACGTACATCGTCGGCCTGGAGATAGCCGACCGGTACCGGGAACTGGTGACCGCCTTCAGGGGGCCGCCGGCGGTCGGCGAGTCGCTGCGGCGAGCGGCCGCGGACACCGGCTGGAGCCACTACCTCGGGCGCTTCGTGGGCGGCCAGGTGGCGGTCACGGCGGTCGCCGAGGGGCCCCGCTCGCCCTACCTGGAGGACCTGGTGCCGGGCTTCGACGAGGGCGCGCACGCCACCGCCCTCGGCAAGAGCCTGCTCGCCACGCTCACCCCCGAGCAGCGCTTCCGCTACCTGCGCGAGTACGGCATGCGCCCGTTCACCAGCGCCACCCTCACCAGCCCGGAGGCGTTCGAGGCGGACCTGGCGGCCGGTGACCGGCGCGGCATGCAGCTGGAGCTGGGGCAGTTCCGGCAGGGGGTGGCCTGCGCGGCGGTGCTGGTCACCCCGGACAAGGACATCGAACGCCGGGTGGTGCTGGCATGCGCGCTGCCGGCGAGCGAGATGATGACCTCCGCCCGGGTGGTCCGGGCCAAGCTGCTCGCCGTGGCCCGCGCGGTGGCCGACGGCATCGCCGCCGACACCTGAGTACGCCGAAGGGCCCCTCCCGGCGGGGGAGAGGCCCTTCGGGAGCGGTCCAGCGCCGGACCGCTCGGGATGGGGTCAGCTGCCGATCGGGCCGCCGTCGAGGCGCCAGGTCACCACCACGCCGGGCTTGGCGAAGTCGCCGTCCGGCCAGGTGGAGGCGGGGTTCTCCACCGACGCGCCGGTGATCTCGCCCGGGTGCTGCACCGCGACGAAGACCGAGCGGTTGTCGTTGGTGATGAACGGCCCGCAGGTCTCCGCGCCGTACGGCACGGTGAGGAACTGCTTCAGGTGGCCCCGCTCCGGGCCTTCCAGCGCGGTGGCGAAGAGGCCGTCGTTGCTGCCCAGCGCGTTGCCGTCGGTGGAGATCCAGAGGTTGCCGGTGGCGTCGAACGCCACGTTGTCCGGGCAGGAGATCGGCGAGACCTTGGTCTTGTCGTACCCGGCGAAGTGGGTGGACGCGTCGGCCGGGTCGCCGCAGACGATCGGCAGCGACCAGGCGAAGGACTCGGCGGTGTTGTCGTCGCGGTCCTCGACCAGCTCCAGGATCTGCCCGTGCTTGTTGAGGTTACGCGGGTTCGCCTCGTCGGCGGCGGCCTTGCCGGCCTTGCCCCGGTCGGTGTTGTTGGTCAGCGCCACGTACACCTTGCCGGTGAGCAGGGACGGCTCGACGTCCTCCGGCCGGTCCATCTTGGTCGCGCCGACCTTGTCGGCGGCGAGCCGGGTGAAGGTGAGCACGTCGGCCGCGGTCATCCCGTCGACGTACGAGCGGTTGCCGCTGACCAGCTTGATCCACCGGCCCCGGCCGTCGAAGGCCCCGTCGGCGGGGAGCTTGCCGGTGCCGTCGATCTCGGCGGCGCTGTTGCCCTCGAGGGCGGCCACATAGAGCGTGCCGGACTCCAGCAGGGTCAGGTTGTGCCGGCGGGCCACCGAGGAGCTGCCCGGCATGAACTTCTTGTCCGAGACGAACTTGTAGAGGTAGTCGAACCGCTCGTCGTCGCCCATGTACGCGACCACGCGGCCGTCCTTCGCCACGATGACGTTGGCGCCCTCGTGCTTGAACCGGCCCAGCGCGGTGTGCTTGCGCGGCTTGCTGTCCGGGTCGAACGGGTCGATCTCGACGATCCAGCCGAACCGGTGCGCCTCGTTCGGGTGCTTCGCCAGGTCGAAGCGCTCGTCGGCGCGCTCCCACTTGCGGCTGCCGCTCGGGTAGCGCGAGTCGGTCGGGATGCCGTACCGGGCCAGCTTCGGCTTCAGCTCCGCCGGCGCGCCGTCGCCGCCGACGAAGTACTGGTTGAAGTTCTCCTCGCCGGAGAGCACCGTGCCCCACGGGGTGACCCCGCCGGCGCAGTTGTTCAGCGTGCCGATCACCGTACGGCCCTTCGGGTCCGCAGCGGTGCGCAGCCAGGCCGAGCCGGCGGCCGGACCGGTCAGCTCGAACTTCGTGGCCAGCGCGGTGACCCGCCGGTTGTACCGCCGGCCGTGCTTCACCGGCCGCCACTGTCCGGTGCTCTCCACCCGCTCCAGCTCCACCACGGACATGCCGTGCGCGGCCATCGCCACCCGCAACTGCTCCACCGAGAGCGCGTCCTGGCTGGCGAAGCCGGGGAACATCAGGTCCTCGTTGGTGTACTCGTGGTTGACCACGAGCAGCGCCCGCTTGCGGTCGATGGGCAGCACACCCACGAAGTCGTTGTTGTAGCCGAACTGCTGCGCCTGCGCGGCGGCGGTCTGGCCGTGCAGGTCGAACTCGGGCGCGCCCTGTTCGACCGGGTCGCCCCACTTGATCACGACGGCGTGGTCGTACCCGTTCGGGACGACCAGGGTGTCGAGCCTGTTCGGCGGGATCGGCTTGAAGGTCAGGGCGCCGCTGCCCACCCCGCCCTGCGGCGCGGCGGCCTCGCCCGCGCCGGGGACGGCCGGCGCTGCCGGCGCGGCGGCGGCCGGGGCGGCGCCGGCCAGCGCACCGGCGACGCTGCCACCGAAACCGAGCACCAGGGCGCCGACGGCGCCGGCCCGGACCACGCCGCGCCGGGACACCTCGGCGTCAACCAGGTCCCCGAAGTACGGGTTGGCGCAAGCGTTCGGTACCGGG
>NZ_LWLS01000056.1 GCF_001905095.1 Micromonospora sp. CB01531 | reverse complement strand
TCAAGTGACACCTATCGCCGGTCGCTCTTAGCTGGCTGTTAAGTAACGGCCGAACTGGTTTCATCCGGCGGGCCGCACCGGGCAGACTGGGCCGATGCCCGCCGCCGCTCCGCCCGCTCCCCGGTTCCGCCGCCGTCGTACCCAGACCCTCGTCGCGGTGGTCGTCTCGCTCGCCGTGGCGGTCGCGCTCGGCGCCTGGTCTCTGCATGGGCGGGTTGCCGGTGGCGGTGCACTGGAGCAGGGCGACGTCGCTGCGTCGGGCACCCCGATCTGCGCCGGCCGGCCGGCGCGGGCACCCCGCGAGTTGCGCGGCATGTGGATCACGACGGTCAATAACATCGACTGGCCGAGCCGGCCCGGACTGCCCGCCGAGAAGGTGCGGGCCGAGTTCCGAAGCTGGCTCGACCTGGCCGTGCGGCGCAACCACAACGCGGTGTTCGTGCACGTGCGGCCGAGCGGGGACGCGCTCTGGCCGTCCAGGTACGCGCCGTGGTCGCAGTGGCTGACCGGGAGCCGCGACGGCCGCGACCCGGGCTGGGACCCGATGGAGTTCATGGTCGCCGAGGCGCACGCCCGCAACCTGGAGTTCCACGCCTGGTTCAACCCGTACCGGGGTGGGCAGCCGGCCACGGTCGGCGGCCCCGGCCCGCGGCTGGACCAGCTCGCGCCGACCCATCCGCTGCGCCGACACCCCGATTGGGTGGTGACCTATCCCAGCGCTGACCGGCCCGGCAGCCGCCTCTACTTCAACCCGGGTGTGCCGGAGGCGCGCAAGTTCGTCGAGGACTCGATGCTGGAGGCGGTGCAGCGGTACGACGTCGACGGGGTGCACTTCGACGATTTCTTCTACCCGTACCCGGAGGCCGGGCAGGACTTTCCGGACGGCGCGGCGTTCGCCCGCTACGGCCGGGGGTTCGCGGACAAGGCCGACTGGCGGCGGGACAACGTGAACACGCTGGTCCGGGAGATGAGTGAGCGGATCAAGGCGATCAAGCCGTGGGTGAAGTTCGGCATCAGCCCGTTCGGTATCTGGCGTAACAAGCGCACCGACCCGGCCGGCTCGGCGACAGCCGGGTTGCAGAGCTACGACGACATCTATGCCGACACCCGACTGTGGGTACGGGAGCAGTGGCTGGACTACGTCGTGCCCCAGCTCTACTGGCACATTGGGTTCGGCAAGGCCGACTACGCCAAGCTGCTGCCCTGGTGGGCGGCGACGGTGCGGGGCACCCGGGTGCAGCTCTACATCGGCCAGGCCGACTACCGGGTGGGCGAGCGCGGCGCCTGGCGCGACCCGGCCGAGTTGGACCGCCAGCTCGCCCTCAACCAGCGGCACGGGGTGAACGGCAGCGTGCACTTCAGCGCCAAGCAGGTGCGCGCCGACAAACTTGGGGCGGTCAGCCGGTACAGCGAGGCGCACTACGTCGGCCCGGCGCTGGTGCCCACGATGGCGCAGCTACCGGCAGCGCCGCCCGCCGCGCCCGAGGTCACGGACGTACGCCGTGCGGACGGCGGGGTGGTGCTGACCTGGCGCGGAAAAGGCGCGGCGAGCTTCGCCGTCTACCGGGTGGACGCCGAGGTGGCCCGCCTCATCGGCTCTGCCCGTGGTGGCGGCTGGGTCGACCGCGCCGCCCCGGCCGGCCGCTCCCTGTCCTACTGCGTGTCGGGGCTGGATCGCAGCGGGAACGAGGGCCGGCTCAGCACGCCGGTGTCGGTCGCCGCGTAGTAGGGCATCAGGAGTGGCAGAACCGGGTCGGTGTGAACGGCCGGCCGGGTGGCGCGGTGGGCCGCCAGACCGGGTTCAGCTGGATCGCCAGGGCGGGGGCATGCCAGGCGTCCCCCAGTTGCTGGAGTGGGCCGAACTCGCGGCGGGGGTGGTTGACGTTCGCGCCGGCGAGGAAGCTGATCAGCACGTCGTCGGCGCCCTTCCGGCCGATGATTCCCGCGTGGAAGGTCGGCACCTCGACCACCGGAATCTGGAGCTTCTGGCCGGGTGGCGCCTCGGCGGCGCTCACCGTCGGCAGGAAGGCGACAACGCGTACGCCCGGGATCGGGCACAGGATCTGGTAGCGGTAGAAGGTCGCCCCGTCCAGCAGTGAGCGGACGAACGGCTCGTCGGGTGTGCTGCCGGCCCGGTTGCCGATGGTCGTCACCTTGAACATCACCCGCAGCAGCCATCCTGCGGCCAGCCCCCAGCCGGACTTGGCCTCCGGCGGGGGATAGTAGGTCCGCGCGGCGCGGACCAGCGGGCTGAACAACGCCAGCGCCCGCACCGGGGAGTCGGGCCGGTCCCGCAGGTAGGTGCGGGCCACCATCGCCCCCTCGCTCCGCGCGATCAGGGCGATCGACCGTCCGGTCCGCCGGTGAAGCATCTCGATCTGCGCGGCGAGCAGCTGCGAGCTGGACTCCAGCGACCGGTGGGTGGCGTCCGACCGGTACGGCCGCGGGCGGCCAGCTGAGTCCAGGCCGAGGTATGAGAACGGCTGCACGTTCGGATCCGCCGCGGGCCGGCCGTCGTACGCCGAGTCGTGCCCGTCGAGCAGGATCACCGCGTAGGGCACCTGCGGCGGCAGCCGCTGGTTGAGAATCGGTGCGGTGACGGTGTTGGCCTGGTTGCGGGGCTGGGAGAGCACCTGCGACGTCAGCGGGACGGCCAGCGCCAGCACCATGACGATCGGTGCGACCGGCACCCGTGCCCAACGTATCCGCTTCTGCAGGACGGCCGCGTGCACCGTCTGCCGCCAGAGCAGACCGTTGAGTGCGCCGGCGGCGATGGTGACAATGGGCGTCCACACCTCCGGAGTGCGCCACACCAGCCCGCCGAGCACGGTGATCACGACGAAGTCGAGTAGCGACCAGCCGACCAGTTCGATCGACGGCAAGCCGCGCCACCACCCTGGGCCACCGACATCCGCTGCAGGAAGGGGGCGAGCAGCAGCATCGGAATGAGGGCGGCGAACAGGAACCAGGACAGCGAGACCACCGACGCCGCGATCGCGTACGCGGCGAACGGCAGGACGAGGAACGCTCCGAACGCCGCTACCCCGACGTTGCGCAGCAGAAGCGCCCGGTACGGCGGCCGCGGCGCATGCGCCGGCCAGGCCAGGCTGACGATCGTCGCGGACAGCACTCCACGCAGCGCGATCAGAGCCAGCAGGCCGGAGCCGAACATGAGCCAGGAGTTGTGGTAGACCAGCAGCCAGCGCATGTCGTGGTAGGAGTCGTACGGCCAGACCGCCGTGCTCTGGGGCGCCAGTCCCTCGGCCGGGATGAACCCGACCAGCACCAGCACGAAGACCTCAGCCAGCGGGACCGCCGCGGCGGTCCCGAGCAGCGCCAACAGCCGCCGGTGCATTGGTGGCACGAGGTCCTCCTCCGATACGTGCGGCTCTGCACCGACTCTCCCGTGTTTGCCGGTTGCATAGGGCTGAACGATCGGATCGGTCCTCCGTCGCCCCGGCCGGCTGTTGCCGGTGCTTCCGAACGCCGCCGGCCCGTCGCCGGCCGAGAAATTCGGTCGGTGATGGGCCGGTGGGGATCGCTGGGTGCCGCAGGAGCGTCCCGGGGGGTGAGGTACGGCTACGGGATCGCCAGCCCGAGGCTGATCGTCCTGGTCAACGTGGCGTTGTCGTCGTCGCCGTCCAGCGACCAGACCATTGCTCCGGCCAGGCCGGCCCGGCGGATGTACCGCGTCTTCTGCAGCACGACCGCCGGATCGTCGTACGTCCAGAACGTCGTGCCGTCGAACAACCAGGCGTGCCCGGCGCGAACATCGCGATGAATGGTGAAGCCGTCGCCGGCCAGAGCCTTGAGCCGCCGGTAGTCCTCGTAGCCGGCCTCGAAGGTGGCCGGCGCGGGCCCGGCCGCGGGCTGGAACAGGCCGTTCCCGCCGCCGGTCACGCCGGTCCAGCCCCGGCCGTAGTACGGGATGCCGAGGACCAGCTTGTCACGTGGTGCACCGCGAGCGACCCAACCGTCGATCGCCACCTCGGCGGAGAAGTCGGGGCTGTCCGGTGCTCCCGCCGGCACCCGCAGCGCCGACTGCTGGTTGGTCACCGCGTCCCAGGCGCCGTGGAAGTCGTATCCCTGCACGGTGGCGAAGTCCAGATACTGGAAGATCTTGCGGCCCTCGTATCCGGCGTCCATGGCCGCCGGGTTGGCCGGCAGGAAGGCGGTCAGCTCGTAGTGCTTGCGGGTCTGCCGGCCGTACGCGTCCAGTTGCCGGCGGAACTCGCCGAGCAGCTTGGTGAAGTTCTGCCGGTCCTCCGGGCGGACCACGTTGCCCGGCTCACCCGGCCAGTTCGGCCACTCCCAGTCCAGGTCGATGCCGTCGAAGACGCCGGCGGCCGCGGCCGGGCCGCCACTGCCACCGTCCAGGACCGGGAGGTTCCCCTTGAGGTAGAGGTCGATGCAGGAGGCGACGAACGCCTGGCGGGAGGCGTCGGTGCGGGCGGCGTTCGAGAAGTACGTCGACCAGCTCCAGCCACCCAGCGAGATCATCACCTTCAGGTCGCGGTGCTTGGCCTTGAGCTTGGCCAGTTGGCCGAGGTTGCCGTTGAGCGGTTCGCCCCAGGCGTCGGCGACGCCGTCGACGCTCTCCTCCGCCGGGACGGGGCGCTGGTAGTCGGCCCAGGCGTCGCCCTCGCCCGGCCCACCGTCCACGTAGCAGCGCCCGTCTTCGCTCACGTTGCCGAAGGCGTAGTTGACGTGGGTGAGGCGGCTCGCCGCTCCGGAGGTGTCCAGCTTCTTGACCGGGAAGGCCCGGCCGTAGATCCCCCACTGGGTGAAGTAGCCGACGCGGAGGTGGCCGGCCCCGGCGGTTCGGGTTGCCGGGCGCGGCGGCGGTCGCCGGGGTGGCGGTGACCAGCACGGTCGCCAGGGCGACGAGGGCGGTGAGGCGGCGGTGACGGAACGATCGCATGGGCACTCCCACGAGGGATGAGGCCAAATTAGTTAAGAGACCTTTCTGATTGACGAAGCTAAGGCGGCCACGGTCGGCGGTCAAGGGCCGACATGCGGGCAGTCGGCCGAGGCCGCAGCCGAACCGAACTCTGGTCGGACGCGCGGAGAGCTTGACCGGCTCTGCGGCCTCACGCGGCGCCGGTCGAGGCCGGCTCGACGATGACCACCTGGATGCCCTTGTCGCGGAACTTGGCCACCTCGTCGTGCGGCGCGGAGTCGTCTGTCACGAGGGTCCATCGGGGTGGCATGACCGCCCACGCGTGGAAGGGCGCCTGGCCCAGTTTGGCCCCGTGCACCAGGACGTAGACATGATCGGCGCGGCTCATCATGAGCTCCTTCAGCCGCGTCTGTTCGAGGTCCTTCTCGTTGATGCCCCGGTCGGCCCGTACGCCGTCGGCGCCCATGAAGGCGCGGTCGAACGACATCCGCTCCAGCGCCGACTCGGTGACCGGTCCGACGAAGCTCTGGCTCAGCGTCCGTAGCCGGCCCCCGAGGAGGACGACCTCGAGATGCTCCGCCTCGGCCAGGACCTCCAGGGCGGTCAGGCCGATGGTGGACACGGACAGGTTGGTGAACCCGGTGAGGATCTGGGCCAGGGCGGCCGTCGTCGACCCGGCGTCGAGCAGGACGCTCTCGCCGGGGACGATCTGCTCGGCCGCCCAGGCCGCGATCGCCCGTTTGGCGGCGTACGCCTCGCCGAGGCGCTGACGTAGCGAGGCCTCCGGGTGCGGCTCCAGGCTGAGGGCGCCGCCGTAGGTGCGGGCGAGTTTGCCCTGGGTGGTGAGCAGCGCGAGATCGCGCCGGATCGTGGAGGGGGTCACGCCCAGCTTGGCGGAGAGTTCCTCCACACTGGCCAGTCCGTTGGAGGCGGCCATCTGCACGATCTGGTCGCGTCGTTGCGACGATCTCTGCCTGCTCATGTCATGCGCACCTTATCCGAGGAGTCAACCGGCGACCGGCTGCGGCGCCATCTCGACGGCGAGCCGCAACGCCTCGATCATGGATCGGTGGTCGGCGATCCCCTTGCCGGCGATGTCGAACGCGGTGCCGTGGTCCACCGAGGTGCGGATGACGGGCAGGCCGACGGTGATGTTTACGCCCGCCTCCAGGCCCAGCACCTTCACCGGGCCGTGGCCCTGGTCGTGGTACATCGCCACCACTAGGTCGTGGTCACCGCGTCCGGCGAGGAAGAAGAGCGTGTCCGCGGGCAGCGGGCCCTGCACGTCGATGCCGTCGCTCCGGCAGGTCTGGACGGCGGGGACGATCTTCGACTCCTCCTCGCCCCGGCCGAACAGGCCGTTCTCGCCGGCGTGCGGGTTGATGCCGCAGACCCCGATCCGGGGTGCGGGCACACCCGCGTCCACCATGGCCTGGTGGCCACGCCGGATGGTCCGCTCCACCAGCCCCGGCTCGATGCGCTCCACGGCGTCGATGAGGCCGATGTGGGTGGTCACGTGGATGACCTTCACCTTCGGCGTCGACAGCATCATCGACACCTCGGCGGTCCCGGTGAGCTGGGCGAGCAGTTCGGTGTGGCCGGGGAAGACGTGCCCGCCCGCGTGCAGCGCCTCCTTGTTCAGCGGGGCCGTGCAGATGGCCTGCACGTCACCCGCCATCGCCAGCTTGCTGGCCACCCGCACGTAGTGGTACGCGGCGTCGCCGGCCACCGGCGACATCCGGCCGAACGGCAGGTCGGCCGGCAGCAGTCCCAGGTCGATGACGTTGATCCGGCCGGGGGTGAACTCGGCGTCGGTTACTCCGGTCACGGGGACGATCTCCGGCTCGAGCCCGACGATGCCGGCGGCCTGCCGCAGGCGGGCCGCGTCGCCGATGACGACGCACCGGGCTGTCGCCGAGACCTGGGGGTCGAGCAGCGCCCGCACGATGATCTCGGGGCCGATTCCGGCGCCGTCGCCCATGGTGACGGCGATGTAGGGACTGCTGGCCATCTCGGCTCCTTCAGGTCACGTGCTCGGACAGCACGATGCGGACGAGGTCGGTGAGGGAGGTGGGGCCGCCGAAGCTGCCCGGGCGGGTCACCACGACGCGCCCCGTGTCGGTACGCGAGAGCACAGCGCCTTCCCGCTCGGCAACGGGTCGCAGGCGCGCGACGCCGAGCCGGTCGAGGACCGCGCGGGCGGTCTCGCCGCCGGTGAGCACGAGGGCGCGTCCATCCATGGTCGACGGCGCCACGGCGTCGGCGAGGGCGGATGCCAGGCGCGTCGCGAGGTGGGGGCGGATCCCGGCGCGGCCGTCGATGGTGACCGCTGCGCAGCGGGCGCCGTCCAGGCGGGCGGCCACCTGGTGGGCCGCGGCGGCCGGGTCGCTCAACAGGGCCTCGGGGTCGAGGCGCAGCACGACGTCGGCCCGGGGGGCGAGCGCGGCGAGCTGAGTTCGAATGGTGGGGGCGGCGGTCCCGGCGACGACCAGCACCGCGCCGGCCGCCGGCAGCGCGTCGGTGGGGTCAGCGGCGTGGTCGGGATCCGGTGCCATGCCGCGGGCTGCCGCGGCGGCGAGCCCGGCGGAGCCGACCAGCAGCGGCCGTTCGGTGGCCAGGCGCGCCGCGGCGCAGACGGTGTCGAGGTCGGCGTCGGTCGCGGCGTCGCAGACCGGTACGAGCCCGGCCGCGATCGCCGTCGCCAGGGAGCGGGCCAGGTTCTGGGGGCCGCCGCGTACGACGGTGAGGGGCACCGTGCGGGTCGGCAGGGGCGCGAGCGCCGCGGCGAGGTCGCGCGGGGCAGGTCGTTCTTCGGCGTGCCAGAGGCCGGTTTCGTGCAGCGGGACGCCGCGGACGTGCAGCACGCCGTCGACCACGATCCGCCCGGCGGCGGGAAGTGCGGTGGCGACGACGGGGGTGGCACCGAGGGCGGCGTGCATGGCCGCCACCTCGGCGGCGAGGTTGCCGCGGAGCAGGGAGTCCACCTTTTTCAGGACGGTTCCGCCCCGCTGCCCGGTGAGCAGTGACTTGATCCGGTCGGTTGCGCCGGTCGGGTGCAGGGCCCGGGTGGCGGTGTCGACCGCTACGACGCGCGGCGGGGTGGCGGTGTCCGCTGGCCCGCGTGGTGGAGGTTCGTGGCCGAGGAGCACCGAGATGCGCGTTGTGCGCAACAGGAAGGTGGCGGCGGCTTCGGCGGCTCCACTCAGGTCATCGGCCACGACAGTCAGCTCCGGCATCCCCTCACCTCCTCTTGATTGCGCCTGCGAACTGCTCTTTCGATCCAGAGTCGCGGCATCCCGCGCGAGGGCTCGGCCGGGGGCCGGCCCTCCGGCTCGGAGGCATTCAGCGACGCGAAAGACGCTAGCGCCATTGCGCAGAACGCGCAACTGTGCCATCGTGGCTCCACCACCAGTGGCGTCCGTCACAACGGACATATGTTGCCAACCACCACAAGGAGGAATTCATGTCCGACAAGGTCGGGATGAGCGGCGCCACCGGCGCCGGCCCCGGTCGGGGGATCTCCCGCCGGGCGCTCCTGCAGTTCGCCGGCCTCGTGGGCGCGGGCACCGTCGTCGGCTCGGCGCTGAGCGCCTGCGCGGGGCCGCAGGGCGCCGGCGGCGCCACCGGGTCCGGGGGCGGCGGCAAGCTCAGCATCGTGCTCAACCGCAACCTGGTGAGCCTCGACAACAAGCTCAACCAGTACGACGCCGCGGTCACCGTCCAGCGCGCCGTCCGGCAGGCCCTGACCCGGATCGGTCAGAACCTCAAGCCTGAGCTGGTGCTGGCACAGTCGTTCGAGCTCACCGCACCCACCACGTGGACCGTCAAGCTCCGCGACGACATCCACTACTCGGACAAGTCGCCGGTCACCGTCGAGGACGTCGAGACCGCGCTCAAGTACTACTTCCAGGTGAAGGCGAGCTTCGTCGCCGCCCAGTTCCCCGAGCAGCCCGTGTTTGCGAAGATCGACGACCGCACCTTCACGCTCACCACCAGCAAGCCGCTGGTGACGCTCGACTCCCTGATGTCGAACATCCTCATCACGCCGGCCAAGGCCAACAAGCCGGAGGAACTGCGCGAGGGCATCGGCACCGGCCCCTTCAAGGTCGCCTCCGCCGACTCCGGCACCGGCACCTACCGCCTCGTCCGCAACGAGAACTACTGGGGCGAGAAGGCCCTCCTCGACGAGGTGAACATCTCCTACCAGGAGGAGGAGGGCGGGCGGGTCATCGCGATCACCTCCGGCCAAGCCGACGTCATCGACACCATCACCCCCGAGTCGGCAGCGGCGCTGAAGAAGAACAACGACATCGAGCTCATCCAGGAGCCGGGCACCCGCCTGATCCACCTCTTCTACAACTTCCGCAAGCCGGCCGGTCACCCGCTGACCAACCCCAAGGTCCGGGAGGCGCTCAGCTACGCCGTCGACCACGACTCGCTGATCTCCAGCCTGATGAACGGGGTGGTCAGCTCCGCCGAAGGCGTGGTACCCAAGACCCTCGCCGGTTTCGTCCGCACCGGCCAGTACGCCTTCGACCCGGCAAAGGCCAAGCAGATGCTGGCCGCCGAAGGCGTGTCGAAGCTCGACCTCACCTTCATCTGGGAGGAGTCCGAGTTCGCCGGCGCCGCCCGGGTGATGGAGGCGCTGGTCAGCATGCTCGGCGACGTCGGTGTGACGGTGAAGCTGAAGGAGATCCCCAAGGGCGGTGAGATCAACGCGTGGCGCCGCGGTGAGGCCGGCGACTGGGACGTCCTCGGCAACGGCTACGGCAACCAGACCGGCCTGGCCATCACCAACCTGCAGGGCCAGTACGGCGGCACCGCCGAGAAGGAGAAGACCCGCGACAGCTACCACGGCTTCGTCTTCCCGGAGATCAGCGGCCTGATCGACCAGGCCGGCTCGGAGCCCGACGCCGCCAAGCGGGACGCACTGCTCAAGCAGGCCCAGGAGAAGATCTGGGCGCTCTCGCCGGCCATGTGGGCCTGGACCCCGGACAACGTCCTGGCCAAGCGCAAGCGGGTCACCAGCCTCGAGCTTTCCCCCGCCAACTCCTACGACCTGTCCAAGGTCCGGGTGTCAGGCTGAGCAGCACCATGCCCCGCTACCTCCTCAAGCGCCTCCTCCAGACGGTGCTCACCGCGTGGTTCACCGTCACCGTCGTCTTCGTCCTACTGCGCATGGCGCCCGGCGACCCGGCGGTGAACTACGCGCCACCCAACCCGTCCAGCGAGCAACTGGCGGCGGTACGGCACGAGTTCGGGCTCGACCAGCCCGTCCTCGGGCAGTACCTGACCTACCTGCAGCACCTGCTGCGCGGGGACATCGGCGAGTCGTTCCAGTTCCGCCAGTCCGCGTTGCAGGTGGTGCTGGACCGCCTGCCGTACACCATCACGCTCGCCGTCGCGGCCATCGCCGTGACCGCCCTGCTGGCCATCCCGCTCGGGGTGTGGATGGCCCGCCGGGGCAACACCGCCGGGGAACTCGGCGCCAACATCGCGACCATCGCCGGGCAGTCGATGCCGGACTTCTGGATCGGCTTCGTGCTGCTGATCGTCTTCGCGGTGAACCTGCAGTGGTTCCCGCCGTCCGGGTTCACCTCGATGAGCTCGATCGTGCTGCCCTGCCTGACCATCGTCATCCTGCAGGTGGCCCTCGTCTCGCGGCTCGTCCGGCGCGAGATGGTGACCAACCTCAACGCCCCGTACGTCACCATCGCCCGGTCCCGCGGCGTCTCCGAGCGCCGCCTGACCTGGCGGTACGCCTTCGCCAACTCGTCCATCCCCGTGGTCACGGCGCTGGGCACCCGCTTCGCCGCCATGCTCAACGGAGTGGTGATCGTCGAGGTCGTCTTCAAGTGGCCCGGGGTCGGCGAGCTGGTGGTGGACGCCCTGGAACGGCGGGACTTCCCGCTGATCCAGGCGACGGTGCTGGTGACGGTGGTGCTCGCCCTGCTGGTCCAACTCCTGGTGGACATGCTCTACCCCCTCATGGATCCCCGCGTCCGGCTTCAGGAGGCCCGCCGATGAGCGATCTCGCCGTCTCTCCCACCCGTACCGCCGTGCCGCCCAAGGTGCTGCGCCGGTCGGCGGCGGCGCGCAAGGCCCGCTACAGCACGATCAAGATGTGGGTGGGCGCGCTGTGCACGGGGGTTGTCGTGGTCCCGGTGGCCCTCGCCCGCGTCCTGCCGCTGCCCGACCCGGTGCACGGCGTGCTCCGGGAGACCTCGCTGCCGCCGCTGAGCCCCGGGCACCTGCTCGGCACCGACCCCAACGGCCGCGACCTGCTCTCGCGCATCCTGCACGGCGGGCAGACCTCGCTGCTCATCGGGCTGCTGGCGATCCTGCTGTCCGGGCTGATCGGCATCGTGGCCGGCGCCGCCGCCGGCTACTTCGGCGGGTGGGTGGACACCGTCATCTCGCGCCTGCTCGAGGCGCAGATGTCCCTGCCGCTGCTGCTGATGCTGCTGCTCGTCGTGGCGCTGTTCGGCCCGTCGATCCTCGTCATCACCCTGGTGATCGCCATCGCCCAGTGGCCCGAACCGGCCCGGCTGACCCGGGCGCTCGTGCTGGTCGAACGGGAGAAACCGTACGTGGCCGCCGCCCGGGTCCTCGGGCTCGGCCGGCTGCGCATCATCGCCCGGCACATCATCCCGAACATCCTGTCCCAGACCCTGGTCGTGGTGCTCCTGCTGCTCGCCCAGGCGGTGCTGCTGGAGAGCGCGCTGAGCTTCCTCGGCGCCGGCGTGCAGCGCCCCTACCCGACCTGGGGCGGCATCATCTCCGACGGCCGGGAACTCTTCGTCACCGGCGCGTGGTGGCTGGTCACCATCCCCGGCGTCGCGATCGCCCTGCTCGTGCTCGGCGTCAACCTGCTCGGGGACGGACTGCGCGACCGGGTGCGGCGCGCGAAGGCGGTGACCTCCTGATGGCCGTGCTCACTGTGCGGGACCTGACCGTCGACCTGATGACGGGGCTCGGCGCGCTGCGCGCGGTCGACGGGGTCAGCTTCAGCATCGATCCCGGCGAGACGGTGACGATCATCGGCGAGTCCGGCTCCGGCAAGTCGACCACGGCGATGGCCCTGCTCCGGCTGCTGCCGGACGACCTCGCCGTGATCGGCGGCCACGCGGAGATCGCCGGGCGGGACGTGATCGGCAGCCGGCGGCATGTCGCCGCCCTGCGCGGCCGGACGGTGGCGCTGATCCCGCAGGACCCGATGACGGCGCTCAACCCGATCGCCACCATCGGCCGGCAGATGACCGAGGCGATCCGGCTGTCGCACCGCGGCGTCTCGAAGGCGCAGGCCCGCGAGCGGGTCCTCGACCTGCTGCGCGCGGTCCACCTCAGCCAGCCAGAGCGGCGGCTGAAGTCCTACCCGCACCAGCTCTCCGGCGGGATGCTCCAGCGGGTCCTGATCGCCATGGCGCTGTCGGCCGAGGCCGACCTCATCGTCGCCGACGAGCCCACCTCGGCGCTGGACGTGACGGTGCAGGCCGGCATCCTGGACCTGCTGCTGGAGATCCAGGAACGCACCGGCGCGGCGATGCTGCTCATCACCCACGACCTCGGCGTCGCCCGGCTGATGAGCGACCGGGTGCACGTGATGCAGTCCGGCCGGTTCGTGGAGAGCGGCGCCGTGGAGGACGTGATCGACCGGCCCCAGCACCCGTACACCAGGAAGCTGCTGGCGGCGCTGCCGAAGCTCGGGTCGTGGGACGACCCGGGAACGCCGGCCGTGCCGCGGCCGCAGGTGATGAAGGAAGGCGTGTGATGAACCAGCCCCTGCTCGACGTCCGCGGGCTCGTGGTGGAGTACGGCCACGGCCCGGGGCTGCATCGCGCGGTCGACGACGTCTCGTTCCGGATTCCCCGCGGCGGCTCGCTGGCGGTGGTGGGCGAGTCCGGCTCGGGCAAGTCGACCATCGCCCGTGCCCTGGTTCGGCTGGTCAAGCCGGCCGCCGGGTCGATCACCTTCGACGGCGTCGACCTGGCCGGCCTCACCGAGCGGCAGCTGCGACCGCTGCGGCACCGTATCCAGATGGTCTTCCAGGACCCGTACGGTTCGCTCGACCCGCACCTGGACGCTCAGCAGATCGTGGCGGAGCCGATCGCCGTCCGTGGCGAGCGGTCGCGCAGCGTCCGGGAGCGGCGGGCGGCCGAGCTGCTGGACCGGGTCGGCCTGCCGCGCTCGGCGCTGCACCGCAGGCCGCACGAGTTCTCCGGCGGCCAACGCCAGCGCATCGGCATCGCCCGGGCGCTGGCGTCCGAGCCCGACCTGCTGGTCTGCGACGAGGCGACCAGCGCCCTCGACGTCTCCGTGCAGGCGCAGGTCCTCGACATTCTCGGCACGCTGCGGCGGGAGCAGGGCCTGACATTCCTGTTTATCTCGCACAACCTGGGAGTGGTGCGGGCGGTGAGCGACGAGGTGCTGGTGCTGCGTACCGGCCGGGTCGTCGAACAGGGCCCGACGGAGGAGGTCCTGCAGCGGCCCCGGGACGAGTACACCCGGCGGCTGCGCCGCAGCGTCCTGGAGCCGGCGCTGATCACCGGCCGCAAACCCCGCGAGATGGTCCGGCAGGTCGCGGCGGCCCGGGCGGCGGAGAGCGCGGTGGCGTCATGAGGCACACCCCGCTGACCGGGCTGCGCCGCCCGCTGCCCGAACTCGTGCTGGGCACCATGACCTTCGGCGACACCGCCGACCTGGACACCGCCCGGGTCATGGTCGACGTGGCCCTGGACCACGGCCTGACCTCCTTCGACACCGCCAACGGCTACGCCGGCGGGCGCAGCGAGCAGATGCTCGGCGAGATCCTGCGGGGCCGCTGGGACCAGGTCACCGTGGCCACCAAGGCCGGCATCTACCCGGGGGACGCCGGCGGCCACCCGCTGCTGTCCCGCAAGGGCGTCCGGGCCTCCCTCGAGGCCAGCCTGCGCCGGCTCGGCACCGACCGGGTCGACCTGTTCTACCTGCACCAGCCGGACCGGTCGGTGCCGCTGGAGGAGACCGCCGAGGCGCTCGCCGACCTGGTCCGCGACGGACTGGTCGGGGCGATCGGGGTGTCGAACTACGCGGCGTGGCAGATCAGCGACGTCGCGGCGGCGTGCGCGGCCGCCGGCGCGCCGCGGCCCGTCGTGGCGCAGCAGCTGTACAACCTGGTGGCCCGCCGCATCGAGGACGAGTACGTCGAGTACGCGCGGACCCACGAACTGGCCACGGTCGTCTACAACCCGCTCGGCGGTGGCCTGCTGACCGGCCGGCACTCGTTCGACACGGCGCCGGTCGAGGGCCGGTTCGGCAGCTCCGCGCTGTCGGGCATGTACTGCGACCGGTACTGGAACCGGCCGATCTTCGAGGCGGTGGAGGGGCTGTCGCGCATCGCCGACGGCGCCGGGATACCGCTGCCCGAGCTGTCGCTGCGCTGGCTGCTGTCCCGGGAGGTGGTGACCTCGGTCCTGCTCGGCGGGTCCAAGCCGCAGCAGCTGCGCGACAACATCCAGGCAGCGGCCCGCGGGCCGCTGCCGCGCGACGTGCTCGACGCCTGCGACGAGGTCGGCCGCGTCCTCGCCGGCCCGATGCCCGCCTACAACCGCTGACCCACCCAGGAAGGACCATCGTGACCACCGAGCAACCGCCAGCCGCCCGGCCCACCGCCCGCGCCTTCACCGACCGGCTCCGCCGCCGCGAGCGCGCGCTGGGCTACTGGGTGATCATGGACTCGCCGGTGTCCACCGAGCGTATCGCCCGGCTGGGCTACGACTACGTCTGCATCGACGCCCAGCACGGACTGGTCGAGTACGGCGGGATCCTGCGCGGCCTGACCGCGATCGACGCCGGTGGCGGCTCGGTGGGGATGGTGCGGGTCGGGGCGAACGACCCGTTCCACATCGGCCAGGCCCTCGACGCCGGCGCCGCCGGGGTGATCGTGCCGCTGGTCAGCTCGGCGGACGACGCGGCGCGCGCGGTGGCCGCGGCGACGTACCCGCCGCACGGCGTCCGGTCGTACGGGCCGATGCGCTCGGCGCTGCGGGTGGGCCCGGTGCCGGCGGAGGCCGACGCGTCGGTCGCCTGTCTGGCCATGATCGAGACCCCGGAGGGGTTGGACAACGTCGAGAAGATCTGCGCGGTGCCGGGTCTCACCGGCGTCTACGTCGGCCCCTCGGACCTGTGCCTGGCGGTCGGCGGCGCGTACCCGGGCGACCCGGCGGTGGCGGAGGTGTTCGAGGCGGCGCTGCGGCGGATCAGCCGGGCCGCCGCCGAGGCGGGCGTGGCGGCGGGGATCCACACCCCGGCCGGTGCGGACGCCGCCCGCCGACTGGCTGAGGGCTTCACGTTCGCGACGGTCTCCTCGGACCTCGTACACCTGGAACGCGCGGCGGCCGACCACCTGAAGGCCGCCGGCGGTGCGGGATGAGCAGCCCCGCCGCGCCGGCCACCGACGGGCTGGTGCGGGCCCGGCCGGACGGCCTCGGCGAGGCGTACCTGCCCACCCGGACGGTGCAGTCCCACGCGGCCAACCTGGCGGTGCTGCCCGACGGCGACCTGGGCTGTGTGTGGTTCGGCGGTACGCAGGAGGGAGTGGCCGACATCAGTGTCTGGTTCTCCCGCCTGCCGGCCGGCACCGACCGGTGGCGCGATCCGGTGCGGCTCAGCGACGACGCCACCCGCTCCGAGCAGAATCCGGTGCTGTTCGCCGCGCCCACCGGCGAGCTGTGGCTGCTGCACACCGCGCAGCACGCCGGGGACCAGGACACCGCGGTGGTCCGGGTTCGCGTGTCCGTCGACTCGGGCCGCACCTGGGGGCCGGTGCGGGACCTGCTGTCGTCCCCGCACGGCGGCGTCTTCGTGCGGCAGCCCCCGGTCGTCCTACCGTCGGGGCGGTGGCTGCTACCAACGTTCGCCTGCCCGAGGGCGGCCGGTCGGGCGTGGAGCGGGGAGCACGACACGAGCAGCGTCTGGTTCTCCGACGACGGCGGTGCCAGCTGGCAGGAGGCGCCGGTGCCGGCGTCGACCGGGCGGGTCCACATGAACATCGTGCCGCGCCCCGGCGGGCGCCTGACCGCCTACTTCCGCAGCCGTTGGGCCGATCACGTGTACCGCAGCGGCTCGCCGGACGGGATCACCTGGCAGCCGCCGCACCCCGTCGGGTTGCCGAACAACAACTCCTCGATCCAGGCGGTCGCGCTGCCCGGCGGCCTGACCGCCCTGGCGTTCAACGACAGCAGTCGCCGCGACGCGGTGGCCCGCCGGGCCTCGCTGTACGACGAGATCGACGGAGCGGGCATCGTCGAGGATGCCGTCCCGCAGGTGCGGGCGGTCGAGGACGGTGACGGTGACCGGACCGCCTTCTGGGGCGCACCCCGGGCACCGCTGGTCCTCGCCGTCTCCGCCGACGACGGCTCGACCTGGCCGCGGCGCTGGCTGCTGGCCGACGGTGACGGGTACGCCCTGTCGAACAACTCCCGCGACGGGATCAACCGGGAGCTGAGCTACCCGTCGCTGGTGGTGGACAGCGCGGGGGACCTGCACGTCGCGTTCACCCACCACCGGCGGGCGATCCGTTACCTGCGCGTCCCCGCCCGGATGTTCCGGACTGAAGCGGTCGGGGAGCGCGACTAGGCGGAAGTCGACGCCTGGCCAGCTCCCGGCCGGACCGGCCGGTTTCGTGCCTGTTTCACCGCCGGTGCCGGCATCGGCGGACCCCTTCGAGTCGGTTCGGGTGCGTATCTTTGCCGCGGCCCGGGGTGTAGTGGGTTCGCTGCTGCCTACTGATGCCTCATGGGGGAGCCCGACGGGGTGAACGGCGCCGACGGTCGGCCGGACAGCCGGAGTTCCGGTGGCGGAGCCGGCGGGCCGGCGGCACCCGGCGGGATCGCGTGGAAGCGCCTGCACCGGGCGGTGACGTCGCTGGCTGATCCCGAGCGGAGCGCGCCGAGGTCCGGGGTGCGCGCCGCGATCGTGCTGCCGGGTCTGTTCGCGGTCGGACAGTACGTGGTGCGCAACCAGTCGTTCGCCACGTTCACCATCTTCGGCGGCTTCGCTCTGCTGATCATGAGTGACTTCGGTGGCACCCGCCGGGAACGGACCCGCTCCTACCTGCTCGCCACCGCGGCGGGAGCGGTCCTGGTGGCGCTCGGCACGGTGGTGTCCCGCTCGGCGGTCGCCATCCCGGCCGTGATGTTCCTGCTGGCATTCGTCACCACCTTCCTCGCCGCGGTGGTCGGCGGCCACGTCAGCACGGCCCGGCTGGGCCTGCTGCTCTCCTTCGTCCTGGCCGTCACGCTGCCCCCCGCCGCGGGGCAGCTTCCGATGCGGTTGGCCGGATGGCTGTTCGACGGCCTCGCCGCGACCCTCGCCGGCCTGCTGCTGCCCCGCGCCGGGCCGGTGGCGCTGACCCGTGCCGCCGGCGCGGCCTGCCGCGCGGCAGCCGACCTGATCGATGCGATGGCCCGCACTCCGGACGATCCGGGTCTGAGCCGGCTCCGGCAGGCGGCGGCGGAGGCGGTCGACACGGCTCGCCGCCGGTACGCCGCCACGGCGAGCCGGTCGATCGGCTCGCGGCATCGACTGCGCGGGTACGCCGAACTCATCGGCGATCTGCAGTTGATCGTGGGGGTCGCCGGTCATCCGCTGTACCGGCCCGAACGCCTCGCCCGGCGGGGCACCGGAATTGAGGGTGAGTTGGTGGCGGCGATGTCGGACGTCCTGCGCGCCAGCGCCGCCACGCTGGCAGGCCGGGCGGGCGGGCCGGACGTCCGCGCGGTCGACGAGCGGCGGTGGGCGCACCGGCGCGCACTGGAGCGGTGGGTGCGGCGGTCGCTGGGCCCGTCGGCAGCCGGTGAGCAGGTCCTCGACGCGTTGAACGTCGACCACACGCTGCGCGTGCTGGCATACCTGGCGACAGCGGTGGCGGCCAACGCGACGGCGGCGGCGGGCCGCGACACCGGTGCCCGGAGCAGTGGACGAGGCCGGGAGGTCCTGGGCGACCAGCAGGTCCGCCATCGGCGGCTGCGGTGGCTGGCGTCCTCCGCGGCGCCGGGCTCGACCGCGCTGCGGGACAGCCTCCGGGCCGCGGTCGGCCTGGCGGTGTCGGTGTGGCTCGCCGTCCGGCTGGGCCTGCCGCACGCGTTCTGGGTGGTGCTGGGCACGTTGCAGGTGCTGCGGACCAACGCCCTGGGAACCGCCCGCTCGGTGCTTCGGGCCATCGCCGGCAACGTGGTGGGCGTCGCCGCCGGTTCGGCCGTGGTCATCGCGACCGCCGGGCACCCGGCGTGGCTGTGGGCGGTGCTGCCGGCCGCGGTGTTCCTGTCCGCGTACACCTCCGGCTCCCAGCGGTTCCTGCTCAGCCAGGCCGCGTTCACGGTCGACCTGATGATTATTTTCAACCTGCTCGCCCCGGTGGGATGGCGCTTGGGCCTGATCCGGCTGGAGGACGTCGCCGTCGGGGTCGCCGTCAGCGTCGCGCTCAGCCTGCTGCTGTGGCCGCACGGAACGCGCCGGCAGTTCATCCGGAGTGTCGCCGCGTACCAACGGGCCGCGATCGGGCGGCTCCGACACGCCTTCGACCGGGTGCTGGCCGGCGGCGCCGAACGGCTGCCCGCTCCGGCCCCGCCGGCGGGCGCTCGGACCCGGGCCGAGCTGGCGCTCGGCGCCTACCTGGCCGAGCGGTCGGCCGGACCGCTCGACTCCTCGACGGCTGTGGTCCTGCTGTCCGGGGCCAACTACCTGGCCATGGCGGCCAACCTGCTGGAGAACGCGGTCACCGAGTTCGGCTACCGGGCCGAGGATTGCCGGGACGCGGTCGAGCCCCGTGCGAACGGCGCAGCAGGCACTGCTGAGCGGGCTGGGGTGGCTGGCCGACCGGTTGGTCGACACGGGGGCCGGATCATCCTGGCCGGCCCTGCCGGATCTGGACGGGCCGGTGCGTACCTGCCTGCAACGGTGGCGCGACGACGAGGCGGCAGCCGGGTCCGCGATGGCGCTGGTGGTCGCGACCGAATGGATCCGCAGCATCCACCAGGTCGGCGACGACCTGGCCGAGCCCGTCGCCCGTGCGGTCGCGGTGGCGCGCCGGCCCTGGTGGCGCTGACCGGCGCAGCGTCGACCGGCCGCACGAGCTGCCGCCCGCTGCCGCCGTAGCGACGGCGGATCGCGGGCGTGCGGAAGCAGGGCGCTCGCCGGCAACGGCCGGATCGGCTACGCTCGCCGCTCGACACGCCCGGTCGTGACATGTTCATCCGCAGGTCACCGGCCTGTCGCCGGCTCGGTCTCCGATGCGGGGACAGTGGCCGTCCGACGCCCGGCCTCCGGACACCGGCGTCGCCACCCCCATCCCGCACGCACGCCGAAGGCAGGCCGCCGTGTCCGAGCCCGTCACCGACCCCGTCGCCGGTCCGCTGGCCGAGATCGTCGCCGACGTCCTGCCCGCCGACGTGCCCGAGGCCGTCATCGGCGACGTCATCGCCGAACTGCTGCCCGCCGAGGGCCCGCAGGTGCTCGCCGACGATCCGGTGGAGGCCGCCGCCGCCATCACCGAGCTGGTCGAGGCCGCGACCCGGCAGGTGTTCGCCCCCGACCCGCTCGCCGATCCGGTCGCGGCCCTCACCACGCCCGCGCCGGAGCCGGCCGATCCGGCCACGTCGGCCGCCGCCCGCGCCGGCGTCGACATCCGCCCGGTCGACACGCACGTCGACGTCGCCGCCGCCGTCAGCGTCCTCGACGGGGTCTTCGCCCCGGGCGCCGGACACCACTTCTATCCACCCAGCCTGCTGCGCAACCTGCTCGCCGCCGGCGCTCCGATGCTGCTGGCCTGGGACAACGAGATGCCCGTCGGCGTGGTGCTCGCGTTGCCGGGGTGGACCGCCAGCGGCCAGCCGCTGGTGCAGTCCGGCCCGATGGCGGTGTTGCCCACCGCCCGCGGCCGCGGCGTGTCGGTCGCGCTGAAGCTCGCCCAGCGGGCCTGGGCGATCGACCGGGGCGTCACCGAGATCCGCTGGACGTTCGACGCCATGGCCGCGGTCAACGCCAACCTCAACCTGCGCCGGCTCGGCGCGACCGTGGAGGCGTTCCTGCCCGGCTACGAGGGTCTCCGCGACGCCGACAGCCACACCCCACTGCCCTACGACCGGTTGCTCGTCGCCTGGCACCTCACCGGCACGCCCGCCGTACCCGCCGAGGGCGCCGGCACACTGGTGTGGGCGGTCGCCGCCGCCCGGGACGGGCTGCCGGTGCTCGACCCGACCTGGGCCGCCGCTCCCGCCGCGCTGGTCACGGTGCCGGCCGACATCTCCGCGCTGCGCCGGGACGACCCGGCCGCGGCCAGCGCCTGGCAGCACGCCGTCGGCGCTGTGCTGCAGGAGGCGCTCGCGGCCGGCTGGCAGGCCGGCTGGGATCCCCGCGGCGCCTACCGGCTCACCCCGCCGCCCACCCACTGACCACCCGACCGGGACGAGGATCACGACGGTTGCGGGACACGGCACCACGCCCCGGCGTGGTTGAGTGGACCGGTGCCGAGTCCGTCACCTGTGACCCCAAACCTGCCGTCCGGGCGGCTGTCCAGGACGAGACCCTGATGTTCGCTCCGCTGCGGTTCGCCGCGTTCCGTTACTTGGCGACCGGCCGCCTGGTGAACATGCTGGGCAACGGGGTCGCTCCCATCGCGCTGGCCTTCGCCGTGCTCGACCTGACCGGCTCGGTGCGCGACCTGGGCCTGGTGGTTGGCGCACGGTCGCTGCTGAACGTGCTGTTCGTGCTCTTCGGCGGGGTGGTGGCCGACCGGATTCCGCGCCGGGTGGTGCTGGTCGGCTCCAATCTGCTCGGCGCGTCGACCCAGGCGGCGGTGGCCGCTCTGGTGCTCTCCGGTACGGCGACGATCCCGCTGTTGCTGGCGCTCAGCGCGGCCAACGGCGTCGTGAGCGCGCTGGCCCAGCCGGCCTCGGCCGCCGCGACGCCGCAGACCGTGCCGCCGGACATGATCCAGCCGGCCAACGCGATCATCCGGCTCGGCATGAACGCGGGCATGATCGGGGGCGCCGCGCTCGGCGGGCTCCTGGTGGCGGCCGTCGGCCCCGGCTGGGGCCTCGCCATCGACGCGCTCACCTTCGCCATCGCGGCCGTCGCCTTCACCGGAGTCCGGGTCGCCGCCCCGAGGGCACGGACCAGTGGCACGAGCATCATCGCCGACCTCCGTGAGGGGTGGACCGAGTTCACCGCGCGGACCTGGGTCTGGGTGGTGGTGCTCGGCTTCATGATCCTCAATGCGGCCCTCGCCGGCGGCGTGAACGTGCTGGGCCCGGCCGTCGCCGATGCGACGATCGGCCGCAGCGCCTGGGGGGTGGTGCTGGCCGCGGAGACCGCCGGAATGGTCGTCGGCGGGCTGGTCGCCCTGCGGATCCGGGTACGCCGGCTGCTGCTGCTCGGGGTGGCCTGCATGTTCGCCGAGTCGTTCCTGCTGTTGGCGCTGGCCCTGGCGCCGACCGTCTCCGTGCTGCTGGCCGCCGGCGTGGCCGTCGGCATCGCCGTGGAACAGTTCGCGGTCGCCTGGGACACCTCGATCGCGCAGCACATCCCCGCCGAACGGCTGGCCCGCGTCTACTCGTACGACATGTTGGGCTCCTTCGTCGCCATCCCACTCGGCCAGGTGGCGGTCGGACCGGTCGCCGCGGTGATCGGCCCCCGCGACACGCTGCTGATCCTCGCGGCGTTGGTGGTGCTCGCCGTACTCGGCATGTTGGCCAGCCGGGACGTCCGTCGGCTGCCGGCGGCGGCCCCCGCCCGGGCCGCCGACGCAGCGCCGGCCGAGCACGTCCCCCTCGGGCCGGGAGACGGCCCTGTCACGGCACCTGCCGGACCGGCCGTCCCCACCTGATCCACATCCGCCGGGAGCAACGATCGGTGCGGGAAACGAGGACTACGGATGTAGGTCGGTCCGCGCCTGGCCGGTGGACGGATCGTAGGGGTACGACAGGTGCTGGTGGATCATCAACCAGGCGCCCTCTCGCCGTTCGAAGATTCGGGTTCCGCGCGACCAACTGTCGGCGGTCTGGCCGTCGGCCGGCGTCACCCGGACCTGGTTGAGACCCCAGGCGACCGCCAGATCGCCGTTGACCAGGATCTTCAGGTCGGGCACCTGCCAGGTGACGCTGCCGTCGCCAGCGGCGTCGAGGCCGGCCTTGCAGACCTCGCGCACCGCCGATAGGCCGACGTGCTGCAGGGGATGGTCGTGTTCGTAGGAGATGACGTCGTCGGCGATGCCCGCCATCAGGCCGTCGAGGTCCTTCGCGGCGGTGCGGTCGAACCACCGCTGGTGCAGCCGGCGCAGGTCCTGTTCCGCGGCGGCGTCGTCGCGCCGATCGGGGTCGACGCCCGCGGGGACCAAGTCGGTGAGTGGGAAGGAGTGGTGCTCGTGGGTGACGACCCACCGGCCGTCCTGCTTGCGGAGGCCGAGCGTCAGCCGGAGCCGGTTGTCGGGATCGTGGACGAACTCGTCCGGAGTGCCGCAGCGCAGCAGCGCGTACGCGAAGGCAACCTCGTCGCCGGCGGTGATGTCCAGCGACTCGATCTCGAACGAGGCGCCCTGGGCCTGCCACCGGAAGAACGGCGGCCAGGTTTCCCGGTAGGCGTCCAGGCCGCGGACGCCCTGCTGCGGTGGCGGCACGTCGAACATCACGATGTCCTTGACGTGGTCGGCAAGGACGGCGCTGAGGTCACCGCGGTGGACCGCGTCGGCCCAGCGCTCGATCAGGGTGCGGATCTGTTCCTCGTCGGTAGGCATGCTCCGTGGGGCCCTCTCGGTTGGCGTGTCCGTCAGGACTACAACCCGGGCCGGCCCGGAAACTCATCGCGCGCCGTCAGAGTTTCTCCGCCAGCTGTGCTGGCAGGCCGAAGGTGGGGAAGTGGGCGTCCAGGAACGAGACCACCTCGGCCACCCGGCCACCACGCAGCGTGAGCAGATCCAGGCCGGCCGGGACGTAGGCGAGGCGCTCGTCGTCCCATCGGTAGGTGCCGAACGCGAGCTGCCCGTTGGCCCGCACCGGCCGGAAGCGCCAGCGATGCTGGAGCACCGCCTCGACCAGGAATCCGCGGATGGCGTCCCGGCCCTCGTACCAGGTGCTCAGCGGTGGCATCGAGTATCGTGCGTCCTCGGTCAGCATCGCCACGATGGCGTCGACGTCGCCGGCCTCCCACGCGGTCAGGTACCGCTTGACCACGTCCCGCTGCGTCGCGTCGCCCATCGCGTCCAGGGTCTGTCGCTGACTGGTCTGCGGTAGCAGGTCGGCGAGCACCTTCCGGGCTCGCTGCAGGGCGCTGTTGACCGCGGCGACCGTGGTGTCCAGCAGCTCGGCCGCCTCGGCGGCGGAGTAACCGAGCACCTCGCGGAGCAGCAGGACGGCGCGCTGCCGGGGCGACAGGTGCTGCAGGGCGGCGACGAACGCCAGCTCGACGCTCTCCCGCGCGAGCACGCGGTCCTCCGGGCTCAGCCGTCCGGTCCAGCCCATCAGCTGATCCGGGTACGGTTCCAGCCACGCGCGTTCCGCCAGCGGCGCGCCTTCGGAGCTCAGATCCGCGGGCAGCTCCCGCCGCCCCCTGCGCTCGACGAGTGTCAACGACCGGTTCGTCGCGATCTTGTACAGCCATGGCCGGATCGACCCGTGGTGCTCGAACCGCTGCAAGCCGCGCCAAGCCCGGTCCAGCGCGTCCTGGACGGCATCCTCCGCGTCATGAACCGACCCGAGCATCCGGTAACAGTGCGCCCGCAACTCGTCGCGCAACGGTCCGACCAGCCGACCGAAGGCATCCCCGTCACCGGCACGCGCCGCGGTGAGCAACTCCGTCACCGACGGCTCTCCGCCCTGCTCGGTCCGCACGTGCCAGCTCCCTCCTGACGCGCCACCGCCACCCACGCTAGTGCGGTATGTCCGGCCACCGGTGCGCCCGGTACCGGGCACGGGCTCAGCGGTGCTGTCGGATCCGATCCCAGGTGCTCGGCGGCTCCAGCCCTGCTCCGGTGCGCAGCGGGGTGGTGACCGGGGCACCTGCGCCGGCGACCGCGGTGATCCGGCCGTGTTCGGTCTCGGCCGGCAGCCGTGCCGGCACGGCCGGGATCTCGACGTCCAGCCGTACGCGCATGCCGGGCCAGCCCACCACGGTCAGATCCTGGGCGGCGGTGAGCGCCGTGCCGCCGTCGAGCGGGCCACGGACGGTGGCGACCTGATCGCCGGCCCGGATGACAGGGTGCACCGCGATCGCCGTGGCGGCGGTGCGGACCAGCGGTCGGGTCGCCCGGAACACCCGGTCCAGTTGCTCGGGGGTGTGGGCGCCGGGCTGCCCGAGGACGGCACCCACGATGGTGAAGCTCCGGCCGCCCACCTTGACGACGGCGGCGAAGACCAGGCAGCCGCCGGCCTGGTCGGTGGAGCCGGTCTTGATCCCCACGACGCCGTCCTTGCCGACGAGCGAGTTGTAGTTGCGTACGGTGCCGGCGACCGGCAGGGTGGCCGTCTTCTGCGCCACGATCTCCGCGAACGCCGGCAGTTCCATCGCCTTGCGCGCCAGGATCACCTGGTCGACGGCGGTGCTGACGGTGCCCGGGTCGTACCCCGACGGGTCGGTGTAGTGGGTGCCGGTCATGCCGAGCGCCGCGGCGGTGTCGTTCATCTTGGCGACGAATGCCTGGATGCTGCCGGCGTCCCACGCGGCGAGAATCCGCGCCATGTTGTTCGCCGAGGGAAGCAACAGCGCCTGCAGCGCCTGGCGTTCGGTGAAGACCGCGCCCGCGACGACCGGCACCAGGGACTCCCCGCGCGCCTGCTCCTTCGGGTACGCGGCGGCCTGCTGCGCAGTGACGGTGAGCTTCGGGCCATGCTCGCCCCGGTCGAGGGGGTGTTCGGTCAGGATGACGTAGGCCGTCATCACCTTGGTCACGCTCGCGATCGGCACCGGCTTGCGCCCGCCCGACGTGCCCAGTGAGCCGACCCCCTCGACCGAGAGGGCGGCCTGCCCGGTCTTCGGCCATGGCACCTTCGGTGCCTTGCCGGCGATGGTGGTCGACGCGGGCAGGGTCCGGGTGATCGTCGGGGCGGGCAGTGGGCGGCGCAGCGGCGAGACCGCGACCAGCGCGGTGGCGGCAAGGAGCAGGGCCAGCAGGCCGCTGATCAGCAACCGGTGACTGCGTCGGCGACCCTGGTTCGCCGGTTGGGGCGGGACCGCCTTGATCACCTGGGTCGTCGCGGAGTCGAGCATCTGGTTATGTCCCCCCGGGTGGCAGGCCGGCATGTTCCACGGCGCGCTGATGTCGGTGTCGCTGCTGTCGGCGCACGATCAAGTTCAGTCGGGCGGCCGCTGCAGACGGATCGTTCCTCGGCGCGGACCGGTCGGCAAGGGGCGCACCCGTAACCCATGCGAATCGCACAGCTTCTTCACACCCGGCCGGTTAGCTCCTGATCACCACGACAGGAATCACGCCGATGGAGATCGCCGAATGTATGACTACGACGGCCGGACGGGCTACGAGCCGATCAGCGACGTCGACCGCAAGGAGTTCCACGAGCAGGGCTTTCTGCTGCTGCGCGGCGTGCTGACCGAGGAACACCGGGCGGCACTTGAGCAGGCGGTGGACCGGATCCACGGGCGGGCGACCGCCACCGGCAACACCGGCACGGACGGTTCCCTGCACCTGCTGGGTTTCCTCGAGCGCGACCACCTCTTCGGTGACCTGCTCACTCATCCCGTGACGTTTCCTTACGTGTGGGGGTTGCTCGGCTGGAACATCTATACGCATCACCACCATCTGGACGTGACGCCACCGGCGCGGGAGCCGGAGCGCCCGCACTGGGGGTGGCACCAGGACGGTTATCGGCAGAATTCCGACCCGGAGACGCTGGATCCGGCGGTGCCCCGGCCGATGTTCTCGCTCAAGGTGGCCTACGTGCTGTCCGACCTCACCGAGACCGGTCGCGGCGCCACGAAGATCATCCCCGGCAGCCAGGTGCGGAACAGCCTGCCTCGACCCGACGACGTGTCGGCGTACCACCCGGATCCCGCGGGCACGGTGGAGATCACCGCCGAGCCGGGCGACGCGTTCGTCTTCGACCGCCGGCTCTGGCACTCCCGATCGACGAACCGCTCCGCGATCACCCGCAAGATGCTCTTCGTCGGCTACACGTACCGCTGGATCCGGCCGCTCGACGACCTGCACGTCGACCGGGAGGGGCCGTGGTGGGCGGCCCGTACGCCGGTGCAACGCCAGTTGCTGGGCGAAGGGAAGCACACGGCCAACTACTGGGGCATCAACTGGGACGGGCACGTGGACGACGACATCCCGCTGCGCCAGGAACTCAAGCATCGCGGGCTGCTCGACCGGAGGATCCCCTGGCTCCGCTGAAGCCGCCGGCATGGCTACGCTCTGCGACGAGGACCGCGCGTCGGACCCCACGAACCACCCGGGGCATCGTCACCATCAGTGACGACGAGGTGGCCGGCTCGCGTGACGTGCCGGCCACCCCCGGGCCCGATCAGGATGGAGCGACATGGGCGGACGGATTCTGGTCGCCGAGGACGATCCCAAGCAGGCCAACCTGATTCAGCTCTACCTCGAGCGCGAGGGACACACCGTGCTGGTGGTCGGCGACGGGCGCAGCGCGCTCGACCAGGCCCGGAGCCGCCGTCCGGACCTGGTGGTCCTCGACGTGATGATGCCGGTCGTCGACGGACTCGACGTGTGCCGGATCCTGCGCACCGAATCGGACGTGGCCATCCTGTTGCTGACCGCCCGTACCACGGAGGACGACGTCCTGCTCGGCCTCGACATCGGCGCCGACGACTACATCACCAAGCCGTACAGCCCGCGTGAGCTCACCGCCCGGGTGCGGGCCCTGCTCCGGCGGGCCGGTGTCGTCACCGCGGGAACGCAGGCGGTGCTGCAGGTGGGCGACCTGGAGGTCGACCCGGGCCGATTCGAGGTACGGGTGGCGGGCCGGCCGGTCACGCTGACCGCCAAGGAGTTCGGCATACTCGAGGTGCTCGCCGGAGAGCCGGGACGAGCGTTCACCCGCACCCAGATCATCGATCGAGCGTTCGGCTTCGACCATTTCGTGCTGGAGCGTACGGTCGACGCGCACGTGATGAACCTTCGCCGCAAGATCGAGACCGATCCCGCGGCACCACGCTACGTGCAGACCGTCTTCGGCCGCGGCTACCGGCTCGCGGCTCCCCGGCCGGAGTCGGCCGATCTCAGCGGCTCGTCGGTTCGCCAGTCGGCGGCTCCCCGGCCGTGAGTTTCCGGCTGCGACTACTGCTGCTGGTCGTCCTCGTCGCGGTGACCGCGACCGTGGCGACCGCCTGGCTGACCCTGCGCCAGGCGTCCCAGCAGGTTCTCGACTCGGCGGCGGCCGACCAGACGCAGGTCGACCTGGTCACCGAACAGCTGACCCGGTACGGCCAGGAACACGGGACGTGGACCGGGGTGGTCGACCTGGTACGGGATCTGCGATCCAGGACCGGCCAGCGGATCCACGTGGTGACCGAGTCCGGTGAGGTGCTGGTCGACACCGACACCGAGGAAGGCCGCCTGGCCCGCCCGCTCGGCAGCAGCAGCGCCATCGTCGATCCCCGGCCGACCTTGCCGCTGACCGCCGCCGGCCCCGATGCCACGAAGACCACCGCCATGGCGATCGCCGAATACCGCCACACCGCCCGGTACGCGGCCTGCCTGACGGCCGGCGGAGTTCCGCTGGAACGCTCGTCCGGCTACCTCGGTCTGCCGCAGTTCGCGCCCGTGTCCTTGGGGCAACCGGACCTCAGAGAGATCATGGCGAACTGCGGCAGCGTCGCTGCCGCCGCTGACGACGCCGACGCGAGCAGGCAGGTGGAGGTCTGCCGCACGACCTCCGCGGCCAGGACCGAGAGCATCCCCGTGCCCGCTCCGCAACAGCGCCCGCCCTCCGATGCAGCGACCACCGAAGACCAGCTGCGCTGCCTCGCCGGCACGTTCACCGAGGGGATCCGTGACGTGACGCCCGTGCCGGTCCGGATCTATTTCGGTGCCCGTGGGGAGGCAGCGCGCCCGGTGGCGACCGGTCCGCTGCTCGCCGCCGCGGCCGGCGTGGCGCTCGTGGTCATCCTGGGCACCGGCGTGTTGAGCCATCGGGTGCTGCGTCCGATCCGGACCCTGACCACCGTGGCCCAGCACCTCGGCCGGGGTGACCTGAGCAGCCGGGTACCGGTGCAGGGTAACGACGAGCTGGCCAACCTCGGCCGCTCGTTCAACCGGATGGCCGACTCACTGCAACGCGGTGAGGAACGACAACGGCGGCTTGTCGCCGACGTGGCTCACGAACTACGCACCCCGCTGGCCAACCTGCGCGGCTACCTCGAAGCGCTCGCCGACGGGGTGATCGCCCCCGACCCGGAACTCTTCGCCTCCCTGCACGAGGAGGCCGTGCTCCAGCAACGGATCGTCGACGATCTGCAGGACCTGGCGCTCGCCGAGGCGGGGAGACTCACCTACCACCGGGTGGCGGTCGACGTCGCCGAACTCCTGGAGACCTGCCGGACCACGCACCGGGCACGAGCCGAGGCCGCCGGGGTGACCCTGAGCGTCCACGTCGCACCGGCCACCCAGCCGGCCGCCTCGGACGCGGCGGCCGGGCCGCCGGCGGTGAACGCCGACCCGGACCGGCTGCGGCAGGTCCTCGGCAACCTGATCACGAACGCGGTGCGGGCGACCGCGTCCGGCGGCAGCATCTCCCTGCACGCCAGCCGGACCGACGCGGTCGCCGTGATCCGGGTCGCCGACACCGGCACCGGCATCGAACCCTCGGCGCTGCCGCACATCTTCGACCGGTTCTGGCGGGCCGACCCGGCCCGCGGGCGGCACACCGGTGGCGGCGGGCTCGGACTCGCGATCGCCCGGCAGATTGTCACCGACCACGCCGGCACCATCACGGTCGCCAGCCAGGTCGACGTCGGCACCACCTTCACCATCACCCTGCCCACCATCGCCCGATGACGTCGGGGCGGGTGCCGGCGTCCAGGCAGTCACCGAGGCACACCGCCACGCCATCCGCCACCGCCCCACCGCTCGCGCCGCACCCTCGTTCGCGGCAGGGCCCACCGCAGGAAAGGATGTGACCATGACCGATTCCGTTCTCGAAGCCGCACTCCCCGGGCGCGTTGTCGTCACCGGGGCCAGCGGCAAACTCGGTCGCGCCGTGGTCGCGCACCTGCGCGCCGTGGGCGAGGACGTGCTGGCCGTGGACCGCGCCGCCGGCCGCGACCCCCGCGAGGTCGACGGCGAATTCCTCCTCGTCGACCTCACCGACTACGGGCAGGTGGTGGAGGCTTTCACCGGCGGCGCCGACGAGCACGCCGGCAGGGTCGACGCCGTCGTGCACCTGGCAGCGGTGCCGGCCCCCGGGCTGCTGCCCAACGCGGCCACCTTCGCGAACAACTCCGCCGCGACGTACAACGTCTTCGCCGCGGCCCGGGCGGCAGGGATCAAGCGGGTGGTGTGGGCGTCGAGCGAGACCGTGCTCGGGCTGCCGTTCGACACCCCGCCGCCGTACGCGCCGCTCGACGAGGAGTATCCGCCGCGCCCGGAGTCGACCTACTCGCTGAATAAAGCGCTCGAGGAGGAGATGGCGCAGCACTTCTGCCGGTGGGACCCCGAGTTGGTCATGGTGGGCCTGCGGTTCTCCAACGTCATGGACGTCGAGGACTACGCGCAGTTCCCGTCCTTCGACGCCGATCCGGTCATGAGCAGATCCAGTGCCAGCGTCACTGATCGGCTTAGCGATCCTGAGTCGGATGGGGTTTCCGGGATCGTTTCCCACCGTGGTGGGGTCGCGTGGGCGTGCAGGTGGAATCCTGCGCCCAAGGCGGCTCCTCGTGGCCGGTGGCCGGCGGTGGTGGGTGTGCTGATCGTGTTCACGCCCTGGTGTCGGTGGGCTGCGCGGGGCAGCCTGAGCCGGTCCGTTGGTGCGTGTCCCTCCGGACGCTTGCCCGCCAGGCTGTGGGGCCGGGTGGGGGAGGGTGCCCCGCGTCGCCTGGGCGCGGGGCGTGAAGCGTGGGGCCGGGTGGGGCCGGTCTTCGACCGGTCCCTCCGGCTGGTATTGGAGCTTGGGGTGACGACGGCGTTGGCTTCAAGCTCGTCGACAACCGAGCGGATCACCATGGCGCCGGTGGACTTGTCGGTGACGGTCTTGGTCTGATGGGTGAGTCCGCGGGCGGCGATGCGCCGCCAGGCGCCGTGGTCGCGGTCGCCCTGCCAGCGGCAGGACTGGTTGGGGCAGATGGCCCACTTCCAGCCGGCCACGGTCGGCTGGTCGGGGGCTCTACGGTGCTGTAGGGGGGTCAAACACTGCGGGCAGTGCTTGGAGGTGTTGCGGGCGGGGACGGTGACCACGGCGATCCCGTGCTCGGCGGCGAGGTGCCGCATCCGGTCGCTGATCTTTCCGCGGACCTGCTGGGTCAGGCGCGTGTTCAGGCTGTACCCCAGGCCCTTGGTTTCCATCGACCGCAGGTCTTCCAGATAGATCGCCGTCGCCCGGGCGGCGATCGCTTGGTCGACCGTCCAGCGGGCGACGGCCCACGCGAGCGCATCGTTGAGGTTGGAGCGGCGGGCGGACACGTGGCGGATCTCGCCGGCCAGCACCTCCTGTTTCGCTCTCAACTGCTCGTCAGGGCGGCCACCGAGCAGCCGCGCGTACTGCTCGGCCTTCGCATGCAGCCGCTCACTGTGACGGCGCAGGCGGTGCTGCTTGGCGAGGACGCCGGCGGCCCGGAACTGTCCACCCGCCCCCAACGCCGTGATCCGCCCATCCTCTTCCAGGCGCAGGGCACCCGCGCTGAGGAGCGTGTTGAGACCCCAATCCACGCCAACCGCTACCGTGTGGCCGGTGGCCCGGGCCTTCGGCACGGCGTGCGTGTACGCCATGTCGGCACGCACTGTCCCGTCGATGATGCGGAGGGTGGGCAGGTGCAGCACTGCCGCGGCGGGAACCGTGGACGGCAGCCGGATCGGACAGGCCACCCAAGTCCAGTCCCGATACGTCTGCGGATCCGGACGTGTGGGCAACTGCAGCCGCAGCAGCGCCTTCGCCGGGTCGGTGTCGCTGCGCTCGATGATGGCCTGCTGCCGATCACACGCGGCCAGCAACAACATCCGCGGAATCCGCGGGACACCTTCGAGTTCGAACACGTCCACCGGCAGCCGCCCGTTGACCTTGACGAACGTGACGACCTGCCGGGTCCGGCCCTTGATGACGTTCGACGGCAGATGCTCCCCACCCGGGATCGCCTTGCGCACCTGCTCCCACTCGGCAGGGGTGCGCTTGCGCGGATCGGCCGGCCACGTCGACAGGACCCCGGTAGTCACATCGGCACGCCACGCCGCCGAACGCAGAGCACGCCCCGCCTGCTCCTGCGCCATCCGCACGATCCGGTCATTGACCCTCATACCCCCAGGCGGGGTGGCGGTCCAGCCCAGGCGTCGCAGCGCCATCCACGCGTTCGACGGCAACCGCCGCCCGCCTGCGTCCTGCCCGCTGGCCAGCACCTGCACATCCGCCGTGTTCCGGTGCTCGCCGACCAGGACGGCCACCATGCCCGCCACCAGATCGGCACACCAACCAACCCGCTGCGCCAGCACCGCCGCAGACAGCACCTCGCCGGATTCCTCATCCACCCCCGCGCGCAGCAGAGCACGGGCACACGCAGTCCGGGCCATCTCGCCCTCGGCCAGCCGCAGCTTCCCGCTCACCAACTCAACGACCCAACACCGATCCACAAAAACCGGCCCTCACGGCCGACCCACGCCACCGGAACCCACCCCGAGCCAACCCAACGGTGATGCGTCACGGAACGCCGACGCGCTCCGCAGCCTTTGAGAGCCGAAGACGTTCCACACAGGCCAATCTATGATCACAGACAATTCATAATCAAATTTGTCAGCCTGATGGCCGAGGTCTACCCGGGTGTGGAGGTCCGCAAGGAACTCGGCGAGCATGAGACCCTGCTCGGCATCGACAAGGCACGGCAGGTCCTCGGCTACGAGCCTCAACACTCATGGCGCAACCACGTGGACCGCTGACCGGTACCCGCGCCGCCGGGAGGTGGCCGGGCAACCCGTCCAAGCAGTGGCGGTCCGGGGCCGGAGCCGCGGACCGCCACCGTTTGGGACGAGTGCTAGTTGAACTGGAAGTTCGCCGAGTGGGTGGTGCCGTCGATCAGCGTGACCTCAAGGCGTCCACACGTCTTCGCCAGCGACTTGTCGGTCTTCCAGACGTACTGGTACTGCTTGGTGACCGGGTCGTAGGTCAGCGTGCTCGCGCCCGCCGTGACGGTCTGCTGGACCACCTCCTGCGCGGCCGAGGTGTTGCACGTCGTGGCGTGCAGCTCGGGGAAGCCCGACGCGAGAACGGCGAGACCCTGATCGCCACCGAGACCGAACTTGACCGGGACGGCGCTGCCGGCCTTCACGACGTTGACCTTGTCGGCGCTGACCGGCGCCCCGAAGGGCTGCCAGTCGTAGACGACCTGGTAGGTGACGCTGACCGGGGCGGCCTTGTTGCCGGCACGGTCCCGACCGCCGGAGCAGGTCGCGGTGAAGTACCCGACGCTCGGTCCGCCGGTGACGGACAGGGCGGCGGGCGCAGCGACCCCGCTGTCGCTGTCGGTGGTCGAGCAGGCCGGAGTGACCGTGGTGCCGAGGGTGATCTGCTCACCCTGGCTGACCCCGGTGACCGTGACGGTGGGCGGCGTGACGTCCTCGTCCTCGGTGACCGCCTTGTAGGCGTTGACCAGGCCGTACCCGAAGAAGCCGTTGACCTTCGGGTTGTTCGGGTCGACCTTGCACCGGCCCTGCGTGTAGTCGGTGCCCGAGGTGGGGCAGGCGAGCGGAATGGCCTGCTTGCGCAGCAACTCGGCGATGTAGTCGGGGGTAGCGCCGGGGTGCTTGGAGACCAGCAGCGCAGCGACGCCGGCCACGTGCGGCGAGGCCATCGAGGTGCCGGACAGCGTGCGGTAGCTGGCCACCCCGGTCGAGGGTGAGGTGGAGTAGATGCTCGACCCGGGCGCGGCCACGTCCACGCCCCCGAGCCCGAAGCTGGAGAACGACGAGCGCGCCGGCTGCGTGGTCAGGCCGGGGTACCAGGGTCCAACCGCGTTCGCCGGCACGGTGGGCTGGGTGGTCGACGACACCGACACCACGTTGGGCAGCTCCGCCGGCAGGTCGAGGCAGCTCGGGTCGAGGGTGCGCCGGATCGGGGTGGTGTCGTCCGGGCTGGTGGTGTCGACTGTCTTGTTGGCGAGGTCCTGGTTCTCGTTGCCTGCCGCGGCGACGTTGAGGATGCCGCGGTCGGTGGTGTAGTTCACGGCACGGCGGACCGCCTCGACGACCGGAGCCTGGTCGGCCTGGCTCTCACACCAGTACAGCCACGGGTCGATGTAGTAGCTGTTGTTCGTGACCTGGATGTCGTGCTCGGCCGCCCAGATGAAACCGCAGATCGCGTACTCCGGGTAGATGAAGCCGGAGGAGTTGACGACCTTGATGGCGGCCAGCTTCACGCCGGGCGCGACGCCGACGATGCCGACGTTGTTCTTCGCCGAGGCGATCGTTCCGGCCACGTGCGTTCCGTGGTAGTCGGCGGTGAGGCTGGTGGGCCGCCACGCGCCCGGGGTGGTGTCCGGGGCGCCGGTGCCGACACAGTTCACCGACTTCGACTGATCCACCACCGGGGCGAGGTCCTGGTGGTTGGCGTCGATCCCGTCGTCGAGAACGCCGACGGTGACGGTCGAGCTGCCGAGGTTGACCTCGTGGGCCGCACGTGCACCGATAAGGACCATGTCGCTCTGCCGGGTCGCGTTCTCCAGGGCGTCCGGCACGTAGGCGTCGACTTCCTCCGTGTCCTCCGCCATGGCGGGCAGGGCGGCGGTCCGGGTGGCGCCCGCGGAGAGGACGGCGCCGCCGTGCGCGACCGCCTTCACCTTCTGGGCGAACGCAGGATCGGTGGAGCGGGCGATGACCACGCCGATCTGCGTGTACGAGACCATCACCTGGCCGCCGGCCTCGGTGACCGCTGCGGCGGCATCCGTCGTCTGCGCCTTGCCGACGGCGTTGACGACATAGCTGAGGCTGGGACCTTCGGCTGCCGCCGCGCTCGGCGCGAGGAGGACCGCACCGAGCGCCGCAAGGACGCTGGTCGCTGTGCTGACGATGAGGTCATGTCTGCCCAACCTGGAATTCATTCGGGCCTTCCGAAAAGAGGGTGAGGGGGTCACCCGATCTTGGATTGAGTGATGATATGGCGAACAATTCTCAGCACGCACTCGGCTGGATGGTTGATGGCCGTGGCCAGGTGAAACGCCTATGGCCTTCGGTTAATCGGCCAGCCCTCCGGTCTGATATACCGGCATTCGGCCCTGCTGGTTTCATCCGCTTCGCACGCTGGTCGACCAGTTCGGCGACCTCGGCGAGGTCGACCGGCGTGGCGCTACTCGAGGCTGGCCAGTTCGTCGGCGGACAGGCGAAGCGCCCCGGCGGCCACGTTCTCGACCAGGTGATCCGGGTTGCCCGTTCCCGGGATGGCCAACACGTGCGGCCCGCGACTCAGCGTCCAGGCGATCCGGACCTGGGCGGGCGTGGCGGCGTGTGCACGTGCGATGGCGAGGACCGAGCCGTTGTTGGCGACACCGCCGGCCTCCCGTCCGTCACCGGCGACCGCGTAGAACGGCACGAACGCGATGCCCTGCTCGCCACACGCGCGAAGGGTTTTGTCGCTGGTGCGATTGTCGATGCCGTACGCGTTCTGCACACACACGACGGGGGCGATCGCCTGGGCCTGAGCGAGATGCTGCGGGCGGACATTGGAGATGCCCAGATGCCGGATCAGGCCGGCGTCGCGCAGCTCGGCGAGCGCGCCGAAATGCTCGGCGATCGAGTCGAGGCCGTGCTGGCGCAGGTTCACCACGTCCAGGTGGTCGCGGCCGAGCTGGCGCAGGTTCTCCTCGACCTGCCCACGTAGCTGATCCGGCCGGGCCAGGGGCAGCCAATCGCCCGACGGATCCCGGCCGGGGCCGACCTTCGTGGTGACGACCAGATCGTCGGGGTACGGCGCCAGCGCCCGGTTGATCAGCTCATTGGCCGAGCGCAGCGAGGAGAAGTAGAACGCCGCGGTGTCGATGTGGTTCACCCCCAACTCGACCGCCCGGCGCAGCACACCGATGACCCGGTCGCGGTCGCTTGGCGTGCCGAGGTTGAAGGCGGCGCTGCCCGTCAGTCGCATCGCGCCGAAGCCGATCCGGTTGACGGTCAAGTCGCCGAGCGTCCACGTACCCGCCGCAGCCGCGGTGATCTTTTCAGTAGGCATCGGACGAACATAGCCATGGCCCCTGACCTGCGCATTCGGTCGTGTGCCCGATGGTGCCACGCCAAGATCCCTGTTAGATTTCTTATCGTCAGGGAGCACTGCGACGGTGTCCCGGCGGCCCGGACAGCTACTGGCCGGCCCGACGAGGGCCCGGCTTGGCCAGCCGCGCGCAGGGGGCATCCCGTGCCGATCCGCGCGGCGAGGTCGTCCCGCAGCCCCCGCCGCAGGGGCGGTGATCGACTCCGTGTGCGGTGCGTGGGGGTGTCGCGGGTTCCGGATACCGCCTCGTGCGGTACCCGGAGTGGATCTGCGCGGGTTGCCGGCCCAGATGCGCGGCCGCCAGGCTCAGGCTGGACAGGGTAGGGCTGGAGGTGCGCAGCGCCGCCGACGGCGGGCCACCTACCGGCAGGTAGGCCGATGCCGGCGCCCCACAGTCCCAGGCATCAAATAGAGTGTGGCTAATGGAACAAACCGTCGCGGGTGCGGCCAGGCGTGCGCCAGAACGTGGCCGCCACCGGGCTCAGAGTTCAGCCCCGTCCGGCCGGCACCGCAGGCGTTTGCCCACCTACTTCTGGCTGGTGTTGATCGGCGTCCTCGGCGGCGGCCTGCTGTTCACCTTCCTGCCCGGCTCGTCCGGCACCGACCCGAGCCAGCAGGCCATCGCTCCGGGCCCGGCGATCGGCCTGCCACAGGAGACCTTCCCGATCGAACTGACCGAACAGCGACCGACTCCGACGGCGGCAGCGCCTCCAACGGACGAACCCGAGGCGTCGACATCACCGTCTCCGACGCCCACACCGACCCTCTCCCCGACACCTACCCCCACTCCCACCGCATCGTCGCCGCCCAGCCAGTCGCCGACCCCTGGAGCCACGGCCCGGCCGGAGTTGCTCGGCCCTGGCAATGACGGCGAACTGGCGAACATGGTGCAACGCTATTGCGACCGGCACGTCTCAGGGTCCGGCTCAGCCAGTGCACGGTCAGACGGCCGGTGGGAATGCCGCCGGTTTCTGGCGTCACCGCGGATCGTCAACATGGACACCGCCTGCCGCGACCGATACGGAGCGGACGCGTACGCGCAGAACTCGACCAGCGACGCGTACGGCTGGAACTGCTACCGCATCCAGTCCGGGTGACCCCAGCCTGCCCGGTTCGATGATCACTCGATGAAGTCGACCTTGGCCAGTTGGACCTGCCGGTGCGCCGCCAACCGGTCGGCCTGCTCCGCTATCGCCGCCCGGGTGCGGGTCGGCACGCTCGACCACAGTTGCACCTGCACGGTCAGCTTCTTCCCGGACTGGCGCGGGCGCCAGGTGCCAGCGATCTCGCTGTCAGCAACCACCGCACCGGGCCGGCCGAGCACCGGCCAGAGGGCCTTGGCCCGGGCCGGGGCTTCGACCAGCAGCGGACGGTCCTTTGCCTGCAGGAACAGGTCGAACGGCCCGAGCAGCCGGACGAGCTGCGGCTGCGGCGCATCGAGCCGGTCGGCGTCGCTGGAGAGCACCCACCGGGTCTCGCCGGCGACGGACACCTCGACGCTGTCGGACGGCCAGTGGGCCTTGACGTCCTTGACTGGTGCGTCAAGGTAGTCGGCGACGTGCTTCGGGGTGGCCGGGCCGAGCAGCCGCAGGTAGGCGCGGATCAGGTCAAACCTCGGTGGAACGCGATGCGCCGGCCGGTGGCCGGGGATGGGTTGCAGCACCGGCGGAGAGGTGCCGGCCTGCAGTTCCAGGCCGGCGCGCAGCGCCGCGAGCCGGAACGGCATCTCGTAGAGGTGCGTGGCGTTGCACGGTCGGCAGAACCGCAGGTAGGGGGAGTCCATCTGACCGGCCACCACGGCGGAAACCTCGCCCTTCACCAGCGGCGTGGTCACCACTGACCGCATGACGGCCGCGATGACGTCCAGCGCGGCGAGGTTGCCGATGCCGGCCGCCTTCAACGGCTTGGCCGCGTCGTAGATGCGCTTGCCGGCGTCCGCATCGGAAAACGGTTCGACCGCGGCGGCGACCTGCGGCACGTCCTCGCGACGGTACAGGTGCGGGGCGCCGCGCACAGTCCAGAGCGTGGCCAGGTCGCGCTCGCGGAGCGCCGAGCCGTCAGGGCCGCGGTTGCGCAGGGCCCACAATCCGCCGTCCGGCCCGGTGTCCTGCACACCGATGTCGAGCACGGCGGTGTCGGCCAACGCGCCGGCTGGGCAGTCCAACTGCTGGGCGCGCACCCGAAACCCAAGCACCTGGAGGCGATCAATCGAAGCCACCACGGACGCCAGCCTACGACCCGCCACCGACATGGTGGGCGGAATGACGGGCGGGGCGAGACCACGGCCAGCCGGATCAGGGACGGTGTGAACGCCCAGCGGCCTGCGCTCAGAGGGCGAATCCTTGGACGGGGTGTCGGGAGCCGTCGGGGAGGAGGATGTGTGCGGAGTTGGCGGCCCAGCCGATGGCGGCCGTCCACGCCTGTCGGGCCGGTCCGTGACCGCGGAGGTTGACCTGGGAGCCGGTGCCGAACACGACCGATCTCTGGAACGGGCGGTGGGCTACTTGCTTTCGCTGTCGTACTTCGACCTGCCAGCCGGTGCAGTCGGCGTCGCTGTCATCGATGATCAGGTGACGCACGCCGTCGGCGTCGCTGGCGAAGTGGTATGTCGGCAGTGGGTGTGCGGGCCAGTCCACCCGGCGAGTCTGGCGTATCTGCTGTGGTGGGCAGCTGCGGGGTCCGTTGTCGCATGCGACCACTGCCGTGCGATCTGCCGGCCGCTGGCCGGTGCGATCCGCCGACGCGAATGATGTGAATGCCAGTGCCCCAGGTCGCCGTCACCCTGGAGCACCGGCACTGATCGCAGCCGGAGGGTCAGGCTGCCTGGCGTACGCGGTAGGCGAGGTGGGTGACGCCGTTGCCCCCGACGACACGCGTGGGCCCATCCAGCTGGACGGGGGTGATCTTTCAGGCCGGCGAAGAAGGGGATGCCGTCGCCGAGCAGGACCGGGACGAGGTCGACATGGACCTCGTCGAGCAGGCCGGCCTCGAGGACCTGCGCCGCGATGGTGCCGCCGTTGACGCCGACCTCCTTGCTGCCGGCGATGGCCTTGGCCTTGTCGATCGCGTGCTCGATGCCGTCGGTGACGAACACGAACGAGTCGCTCTCCCGCTCCCACCCGTCGGGGACGGTGTGCGTGACGACGACCACGGGTACGTCCATCGGGTGCCGCCCGCCCCAGCCGTGGGTCATGTCGAACAGCCGCCGCCCGACCACCAGCGCACCCGTCCTCTCGGTCAGGTCGCGCAGGTGCTTCGCGCTCGCCGCCGAGGTGCGCATCGTCATGCCGGGTGTGGCCGTCGGCGTCTCGACGTCGCCGTTGTTGTACCACTGGAAGAGGTACTCGAACCCACCGTGCGACGCGTCGGCGATGTAGCCGTCCAACGACATGGTCGCCCCGGTCGTAACCTTCGTCATCGATCCGCTCCTTGGTCTTCGCCAGCCTGCCCGTAACCGGGCCTGTCCTTCACCCACGGGTCGATCCTGGCGACGCCAGTTCGACATCCCCCAAGGAAATTTCGTGCCGCACGGCTCGAAGAGGAGATTCGCCCAGCGTGGGGTCAGGTGCCGAAGCGACGCCACGCGTCGTCGACCACGGCGCTGACACTGACGCCGGCGGTGACGAGGCCAATGGGGGGTGAGCGGGGCCCACCCGGTTCAGCGACGCACGCTGCGGCAGAGGTGTACGCCCAAGCGCATCGGCGGTTGTTAAAGTCGACGCCTCGATCGGCGGGAGGGCTGCGGCACGGCATGCGGGTGACGATGACGAGCGCCGCGGCAGGGACCGGCCAGGCAAACGAGGACTTCGTCGGCGCCGTACCGACGGCAGTTGTGTTGATCGACGGGGCCGGTGGCTTCTCCGGCAGCGAATCGGTCTGCCGGCACGGCGTGGCCTGGTACGCCAGCCGACTGGGCGGCATTCTCCTCAGCCTCTTGTCGCTTGTGCCGGACCGCAACCTTTCGGCGCTGCTCGCCGAGGCCATCGAGCAGGTGACGGATGATCACCGGCACACCTGCGACGTCGCCGATCCCATCAGTCCGTCGGCGACCGTAGCCATCCTGCGCCGGTCCGAGGGCCTCATCGAGCACCTGGTGCTCGGTGACTCGGTCCTCGTGCTCGACCGAGCAGACGGTGCACCGCTCGTCGTCTCCGATCCCCGGGAGGTGGTCATCAGCCGGTCGTACCAGTCCGCGCTCGCGGCCGTCGCCGAGGGTAGCGAGGAGTACCACCGGCTCCTCCGCGACCTGCGCGCCAACCGGAACCGGCCGGGTGGTTTCTGGGTGGCCAAGGACGACCCGCGGGCGGTGGACGAGGCGATCACCGGAAGTTGTCCGATCTCCGAGCTGGCCGGTGCCGTCCTGCTCAGCAATGGGGCCAGCCGCATCGTGGACCGGTTCGGGCTCACCGACTGGCCAGGGGTCATGGCCGTCCTGGCATCGGGCGGACCCGCCGAGATCATCCATCGTGTGCGGCAGGCGGAGGCGCGCCACGCGGTGGTGCCGGACGACGCGACGATCGCACACTGCACCGACCTCGCCGAGGACTGACCGTCGCCAGGCCCGCCCGGCCGCCTGGCCTGGTAGGACCACAGTGGCAGGTGCCGCTGTCGCCACCAGCGGGTCGTCTCGCAGGCGAGGCGGAGCCGTCGGGTGGTTAAGCTGTACGAATGCGGAGGGCGGTCTGCTGGAGCGACCTTGATGGCTGACGCCGACGATGTCCGTCAGCTGGCGCTGGCGCTGCCGCACGTGGTCGAGATCGACAGTGAAGGTTTCGATTTCCGGGTCGCCGGCAAGGGATTCGTCTGGTCCTACCCAGAGCGCAGACCTGGTATGTCGCGCCTCATCCGGACCGACATCGCGGTGCTGTACGTCGGCGACGAGGCGGAGAAGCAGGCGTTACTCCTCGGCGAGCCCGGGGTTTTCTTCACCACGCCCGCATATGACGGGGTGCCCCTGGTCATGTTGCGGCTGGCGCAGGTGAGCGTCGATCGCCTGAAGGAACTCGTCACCGACGCGTGGCGCATGCGTGCCCCGGACTCGCTCGTCGGTGACCTTGACGGCACCGACTCGTGAGCCCAGATCTGAGCAGAGCCGATCAGTAGGTCGATGTAGCCCCGGTTGCCACCGGGGGAGCCTTCACCTCCCGTCAGAAGCGCAACCGATGGTTGCGAAATGATGACCTCCCGGCTAACCTGATGTGCAACCAAACGTTGCAGGAGGGGTCATGGAGTTCGGAACGATCGAGCGCGAGATCTACGTCGAGGCGTCGCCCGAGATCGTCTTCGAGGTGGTGAGCAGTCCCGACCACCTCAAGGAGTGGTGGCCGGACGACGCCCGGTACGAGCCGACGCCCGGGTCGACGGGCGAGATCGTCTTCGGCGACCCCGCCGCCGGCGGGGCAGCGGTGCCGTTCACCGTCGTCGACGCGCGACCGCCGCGGACGTTCTCGTTCCGATGGACGCACCCTGCCGACGAGGTCGCGGCTGAGGGCAACTCGCTGCTGGTCACCTTCGAGCTGACCCCGTCAGGCGGCGGGACGCTGCTCAAGATGACCGAGACCGGCTTCCGCGAGATGGGCTGGGAGATCGCCGTCCTCGAGCAGCAGTACCAGGAGCACGTCACCGGCTGGGACTTCTATCTGCCACGGCTGGCGCCGTACGTCGCGACGCTGCGGGTGCGGCCGTGAGCGCCGCGGTGGCGGAGAAGGTCGACGACGACCTCTGGTCCGCGATCGGGGACCCGACCCGGCGCCGGATGCTCGACCTGCTGCTCATCGAGGGCGACGGCACCGCGACCACACTGAGTCAGCAGCTGCCGGTCACCCGTCAGGCGGTGGCCAAGCACCTCGGCATCCTCGACCGGGTCGGCCTGGTCCGGGCGACGCCGGCGGGCCGGGAGAAGCGCTACCGGGTGGACGACGTCCAACTCGCCCACGCGGTGGCCCAGCTCGCATCCGTCGGCTCGGCGTGGGACGCCCGGCTGCAGCGGATCAAGCGGATCGCCGAGGCGATCCAGCGCACCCGACAGGACTGACAACGAGACTGACGAGAGTAAGGAGAGTCGAGATGGTGGACATTCTGCACCGGGTCGGGGTCAAGACCCCGACGCCGGAAAAGGTGTACGACGCGCTGACGACCGTCGAGGGCCTCGCCGGCTGGTGGACCGACGACACGAAAGGCAGTGGCGACCTCGGGGGCGTCCTCGAGTTCCGGTTCCAGGTCGGTGGCTTCGACATGGAGGTCGTCGAGCTACGGCCGTCGGAGCGGGTGGCCTGGCGGGTGGTCGACGGCCCCGAAGAGTGGATCGGGACCACGATCGACTGGGACCTCCGCCAGGACGGCGACTACACGATCGTGCTGTTCAAGCACCAGGGCTGGCAGGAGCCGGTGGAGTTCATGCACCACTGCAGCACCAAATGGGGCTCGTTCCTGCTGAGCCTGAAGTCGCTGGTGGAGACCGGCGAGGGTGCACCGGCGCCGCGGGATGTGCAGATCAGCGACTGGCACTGAGCCGGCGGGCGGTCAGCCCTGTGCGGCGACGCGGCGAGGTCCCGCCGGCGCCGGCGGTTCCGGAGTAACCCAGCTCGGGTGCCGGAGATAGCGTTTCGGGAGGGTGATGTTGTCCGACTGGGCGAGCCAGGCAACCGACGAGCAAGGAGGCGCCATGGCGGAGGAGGCGACCGGGTGGGGCGGGGGACTGTGGGCAGCTGCTGACCTGGTCACCCCGATGGCCATCCGCGTGGCGGCGACGTTGCGGTTGGCCGACCACATCGCCGCTGGCACGCGGACGACCGACGCGCTGGCCGCGGCGGTGGACGTTGACCGGGACGCGCTGGGACGGCTGTTGCGCCATCTGGTGACCGCCGGTGTGCTGTCTCGTGCCGGGACCGGCACCTACCGCCTGACGGCACTGGGTGAGCAACTCCGTGACGATGATCCAGAAGGCGTGCGACCCTGGCTCGACCTGGAGGGTGCCGTCGGGCGCGCCGATCTGTGCTTTGTCGAGCTCCTCCACACCGTGCGTACCGGCGAGCCCGCGTTTCCGCGTCAGTTCGGCCGCTCGTTCTGGGACGACCTGTCGGCCGACCCCCGGCTGGGAGAGTCGTTTGACGCGCTGATGGGAGCCCGGCTGGTGGCGGACGCGCCCGCGGTAGCTGCTGCCTACCCGTGGAGCACACTTGGTCACGTCATCGACGTGGGTGGCGGCAACGCCAGCTTGCTGATCGCCATCCTTCGCGCCCATCCCGACCTGCTCGGGACGGTGATCGACCTGGCCGGCCCGGTGGCCCGCGCCGAACAAGCCATCACCTCAGCCGGCCTGGGCCCCCGGGCCGGCACCCAGGTCGGCAGCTTCTTCGATGCCCTTCCCGCCGGTGCGGGCGGCTACCTGCTCTCGGGTGTCCTGCACGACTGGGATGACGAGGACGCCGCCCGCATCCTGCAACGGTGCGCCGACGCAGCCGCCGAGACGGCAAAGGTATTCGTCGTCGACCACATCGGCGATGCCCAGGGCGACGCCTCGGACACCGAGGGAGACCTGCGCATGCTCTGCTACGTCCGCGGCCGGGAACGCACCCTCGACCAGTTGGGCGAGCTGGCCAGGTCAGCCGGCCTCCAGGTCAGCTCGGTCCGGCCAGCCGGTTCACGCTCGATCATCGAGTTACACCCGTCTCACTGAGCCATCCGCGTGCCGGCACGGCCCGTCGGTCAGGGTTGACGCCCAACGCCGTGGCTGCATGCGGTACGCGGGCTCGAGGTGGTCCGACAGGCCGCTGGGCCAGCGCGCCATCCCTTGCGCCATGCCGACGCCAACCAGTCGGCGACGTAAGCGCGCGTCGCCTCGCATGCGAAGATCCGTCCATGAGCAGCGATATCGCCCTCGACGTGAGCGCCCTGGCGATCAACGTCACGATTCCGGAGGTGCTCCGCTGGACCGACACCCGCCGCGGTGAGGAGTTCACGCTGACCACACTCAACGTCCGGCTCCTCCCGGACGGGCGCCTCGCGGCGAAGGCGTACGGCCGACCGACCGGTGGCGGCCGCGGCACGTACGTTTCGTTCCCCGTGCCCAACAGGCCCGAGCTGGTGGCCCTGGTCGATCAAGCTGCCAGCCGCGCCAGCGCGCTGTGGGCCGCCCACCGCGGCCTCAGCTGAGGTTCGACTGCTGCGACGCGGCACGCGCGTCGGGTCACCAGCCTCGCCGGCGCACAGGTTGCAGCGGACGCGACCTGAACCGCGCCGAGTGCTGGGCGGAATGAGCGCATGTTCGCTAGATCGGCGGGACGGTTGCCGTGGTCGGAATATCGAGCGTGACGAGGTGACCTTCGCCGATCGCGTGCAGCAAATTGTTGGCGCCGGGTTTCGCCTTTGCGGACGGATCGCTGGTCACCATCAACCGCGCTGGCAACGTCGGCGCTCGCCTCCGGCTGTCGGCGCGGATTGACCGGCTGGTCACGTCGGCGAGGACGGCTGGGGTCGCCAGCCAGCTCAAAGCGGCGTTACGCGGGCACGATCTACGGCGTGGTGGGCGCCCCTCAGCCGCCTTGTCCGGCTGCCGATCGGGCTACGCTCGCGGCCGTGCCCCGGACGGCAGGCTCGCCCGGCATCGGAGTGCGGCGGTCGAGCCAGTCGCGGTAAACCGGGGATCTCCGCGCTTCCGCCCAGTACGCCTCGGTGAGCGCGTCCCGTAGCGGGTGCGCGTGCGGTGCGAGCGGCCCGTGGGAGGGCCAGATGAGTCGTTAGCGTGCCCACATCGGATCGCCGGCCAGCGGTCGGATCAGCACGCCTGGGCGGGCCGGGGTCAACGCGTGGGTGAGCGCTACCCCGTGGCCCTGGCCGATGAGCGGGAAGATGACGGCGGCGTTCATCCGCTGCACCCGACGCGGGGTGAAGCCGGCACGCCGGCAGGCGGCCCGGAACAGGCTGCGCATCCGCACGTCCTTGCCCTCGCCGGCGAGCCATTGCTCCGTGGCGAGGTCGGCGAGCGCCACCTCTGGCTGCCCGGCCAACGGGTGTCCCGCGGAGAGCAGGACGAAGATGGGCTCCACCGCGAGTACGGCGTCGTCGAGCTCCGGCGGCAACGCGAGCTCGTACCCGGGATAGTCCAGGCCCAGCCCGAATTCCAGGCGCCCGCCGGTCAGCAGATCGAGGAGTTCCTCCTCGGTGTCGGCCACGTGCAGGGAGGTGTCGGCACGGGGGAACAGCGCCCGGGCGGCGGTCATCAGCAGGGCGGTGAGCGGACCGGGTATCGAGCCGAGTCGCAGCGCGTCGAGGTCGGTGTCGCCGGGCCCGCGCTGGCGTACGTCGCGGAGCAGGTCGTCGTAGAGGGTCAGGACACCGGTGGAGTGGTTCAGGACGATGCTGCCGAGCGTGGTGGGCCGGGTGCCGCGGCGACCGCGGTCGAACAGCGGGCCGCCCAGGGCGCGTTCGATCCGTTGCAGCTGCGCGGTGAGCGCCGGTTGGGTGTACCCGAGAGCGGCGGCGGCCCGGCTGATGCTGCCGGCCTCGGCGATCGCAGTCACCATGCGCAGATGACGGATCTCCAGGTCCATAACCCGATGCTATGGCCGGCTGGGATTTCCCGGTAGTTCATGCGGTCGGGACAGTAACCCGAGCCTGATCAGCAGCGTTCGGCAGGAGGCGCAGGTGCGGGAGAGACGGTTCTACAAGCTGGCAACATTGATGTCGGCGGTGCTGGCTGCGAGTGCCGTCTCGGCGCTGCCGGCGGCCGCCGCGCCGGTGCCATCCGGCACATCCGGCAGATCCGACTGGACGGTGGGCGTTTCCACCCATCCCAATAATGGGCACTGGGTTACGCTGGTGACCGGCGACCGCGTGTACCTGGCCGACAAGCGGGTCGCGATGACTCCGGGTGCCGGGCGGGAGAACATCGGCTTCAGTCAGTTCACTCAGGACGGCCACCAGTACGTTGTGCCGAACGATGCCCTGCGGCTGGTCTCCGCCGGGCAGGTGGACCGCCGGCTGTTCGACATCACCGGCCTGGTCGCGGCGGGCTACGACGACGCGCAGGTGAGCGAGGTGCCGACCATCGTCGCGTACACCGCCGGGGCCGCCGGCCGGGCGCGGCTGCGCGCGGACGGCGCATCCCGGGTGACGCGGACGCTGCCCAGCGTGCGCGGCTCGGTGGTACGGGTGAACAAGCAGCGGGCCGCGACCTTCTGGGCCGATGTCACCGACAAGGGCTCGGGGATCGGCAAGCTCTGGCTGGACGCCAAACGCGAAGTCAGCCTCGATCAGAGCGTGCCGCAGATCGGCGCGCCGCAGGCATGGTCGGCCGGGTACGACGGAACCGGGGTCACCGTCGCTGTCCTGGACACCGGGGTCGACGACACCCACCCGGACCTGGTCGGCCGGATCGCGGAGAAGCAGAACTTCACCACTGCCGCCGACACCAGCGACCCGGTCGGACACGGTACCCACGTGGCGGCCACCATCGCGAGCACCGGGGCGGGCTCCAACGGCAAGTTTCGTGGTGTCGCGCCCGGCGCCTCGCTGCTGATCGGCAAAGTCTGCGAGACCAGGAACTGCGCCGAGTCGGCGATTCTCGCCGGCATGGAGTGGGCGGCGCCACGCGCGAAGGTCATCAACATGAGTCTCGGCGGGCCGGACGAGGGTGACGACCCGTTGAAGGCGGCGGTGAACACGCTGACCGCCCAGACCGGGGCCTTGTTCGTCGTCGCGGCGGGCAACGACGGCCGCGACGGAGGCGTCTCCTCGCCGGCCACCGCCGATGCCGCGCTCGCCGTCGGTGCGGTGGACAAGCAGGAGAATCTGGCGTCCTTCTCCAACCGGGGACCGCGCTCCGACGGTGCCATCAAGCCGGAGATCACTGCGCCCGGCGTCGGCATCGTCGCGGCGCTGTCCAAGGACAGCGACTATCCGGAGTACGCCCCCGGGTACACCCAGCTGAACGGCACTTCGATGGCGACCCCACACGTGGCCGGAGCCGCCGCGCTGCTGGCAGAGCAGCACCCGGGTTGGACCGCCGGCGCGCTGAAGGCGCAGCTGATCGCGTCGGCCAAGCCGAACCCCGCGCTGAATGCGTTCCAGCAGGGCGCCGGCCGGGTGGATGTGGGCCGCGCCATCAAGCAGGCGGTGCTGCCTAGCCCGACCAGTCTCGCACTGGGCACCCAGGCGTACCCAGCTGACGACGACGTCCCGGTGCAGCGGACCGTGCGCTACCGCAATGACGGCCCGGCCGCGGTGACCCTGAACCTGACCGCACCGGCGACCGTGCCGGACGGCTCGGCGGCCCCGGCCGGCATGTTCACGGTGAACCCGAGCCAGCTGACCATCCCGGCCGGCGGCACCGCCGAGACCACGCTGACCGCCAACACCCGGGTCAACAGCGCGACCGGCCTGTTCAGCGGCGCTGTGGTGGCCAGTTCCCCGGACGGTACGGTGTCCGCCCGGGTGCCGGTGGCCATCACCAAGGAACACGAGTCGCGCAAGCTCACTGTCAAACTCATCGACCGCAACGGCGCGCCGGCCAGCGACTACTCGCTCAGCGTCGTGGGCATCGACTTCGCCGTCTACAAGGTGCCTTACCACGCCTCGGGCACCGTCACGACCTCGGTTCGGGTCGGCCGGTACGCCGTACAGGCGACCGTCATCACGGACGGGCCCGACGGTGCCAGCTCGACGCTGCTGACCCAGCCGGTCTACACGGTCACCTCCGGCGGCGACGCCGAACTGGTGCTGGACGCCCGCAAGGGCACCTCGGCCTCGGTCACCGTGCCGCGTGAGGGGGCCGCCAGCCGCAGCGCCCACCTCGGCTTCTTCCGGACGCTGCCGTCCGGGTACGTGCTGGACAACCGGATCAGCGGGACCAGCTTCGCCAAGCTCTACGCGGCGAACCTGGGCGGCTCGGTCCCGGCGGACGCGGGCACGCTCACCGGCGAGGTGCGTACGGTCTGGGCGCAACCGAACGCCGACGGTACCTTCAACAACTCGCCCTACGAGTACGACCTCGTCTGGTTCCGGCGCGGCGACCTGTTCACCAACTTCCGGCACACCGTCCGGCAGGATGAGCTGGCCACCGTGGTCAACCGGTTCCACTCCGTCGGCCCGGTCGACCGGACCGGGTACATGCACAACTGGGGCTTCCCGGCGGACGGCGGCAGCGCGATCTCCGCGCCCATCCCGTTCACCATCCCCGGCGAGCGCACCATCTACTACTCGGCCGACGGCGTGATGTGGCGGAACAGATGGGAACCGCAAGGGCCGTACGGGGCGCAGCTCTGGACGGGTGACCTGACGTACGAGCCGGGCCGGCGGTATGTGGTGGACTGGCAGAAGGGCCCGTCCGCGCCCATCTTCAACGGGGACCGGGTGTACTTCACCCGGCAGGGCAACTACATGGCCCTCAACGTGCCGGTGTCCGGGGACCAGGCCGGGCACACCGGGTACTCGTGGCTGGACACCGGCCGGATGGCGCTCTACAAGGATGATCAGCTGCTCGCCAACATGCCCACGTACTTCTACGACGCGAGCGGCTCCGTTCCCGCGGCGGAAAGCACCTACCGGCTGGAATACGCGGTGACCCGCGGCGCGAACGGTTCGATGGACAACAGCACGTCGATCAGCGGCAAGTGGACGTTCCGCTCCGCCGAGACGCCCGGCGAACAGCCGACCGCCCTGCCGCTCGCTTCGGTCGCGTTCCGGCCGGAGCTGGACGTCGACAACAGCGCGCGCGGCGGACGCGTGTTCCCGGTCCCGCTCAGCATCGAGCGCCAGCCGGGTGCGGCCGCCTCCGACCTGAAGACGGTCAACGTCGAGGTGTCGTACGACGAGGGCGCGACCTGGCAGCGGGTGTCCCTGCAGAAGACCGGCAAGGATGGCTTCCTGGCTCTGCTTCATCAGCCGGAGCAGGGGTACGTGTCGCTGCGCGCCAGCGCGGCGTACGCGGACGGTGCGACTGTCGACTACACCGTCATCAAGGCGTACCGGTTGCGGTAGCCGTGACTGCGCTCAGCGCATGATGGCCAGCCGGGCCGCCGCCATCTCCGCGGCGGCCCGGACCGGCTGAGGCGAGCCATTGTGGCCGGAAGACGGCCGTCCATCACACCGAACGTTCGATGCCGCGGTTGCGCGGGGATGTCACACTCCCGGCGATGTCCCATGGACCTTCGTGGAAGGGAGTCCCCGTGGCGGAGACGGGCGGACTCATTGCGATCATGGGCGGGCTGTTGTGCCTGCTGGTCGTCGGCGTACTCGCGTGGCTGATCATGACCTACAACCGCCTCGTGCGACTGCGCAATCAGGTCGCCGCTTCGTGGGCGCAGATCGATGTGCAGCTCAAGCGGCGTGCGGACCTGATCCCGAACCTGGTGGAGACCGTCAAGGGCTATGCCGCGCACGAGAGCGCCACGCTCGCGGCGGTGACCGCGGCGCGTACCGGGGTGGTCGCGGCGGCGGGCGCCGAACCGGCCGCGCGGGCCCAGGCGGAGAACGCGCTCACCCAGAGCCTCGGCCGGCTCTTCGCCGTCGCGGAGGCGTACCCGGACCTCAAAGCCAGCCAGAACTTCGCCGCCCTGCAGGCCGAGCTCGCCACGACCGAGAACAAGATCGCGTACGCGCGGCAGTTCTACAACTCGGCCGTCCAGACGCACAACAACGCCGGGCAGACCTTCCCGACCATGCTGATCGCCGGCCTCGCCGGGTTCAGGGCGCGGGAGTTCTTCGAGACGGCCGAGGGTGAGCGCGGCCCGGTGCAGGTGCGGTTCTAAGCCATGAGCCCCGCCGTCCTCGAGCTGGGTGCCGTCGGCGCGTCCCTCGCGCTCTTCTTCGGCGCGTACGCGTTGATGCTGTCGATCACCAGCCCGCGCGGCATCCACGCCGCGCTGCCCTCGCCGGATCTGCCCGAGGAGCCGCCCGCCGTGGCGAGCCTGCTCGGCACCGGCTGGCAGGTCACCGAGGATGCCGCCGAGGCGACGCTGCTGGATCTGGGTGCCCGCGGCTACCTCGAATTCCGCCAGCCCGACAACGACCCGCACCACACGACGGTCCACCTGACGGGCACCGTCCCGACGGGGCTGACCGCGTACGAGAAGCGGGTCTACGAGCGCGTCGTGAAGCTGGCCGTGGACGGCGTGGTGCCCCTGACCGCGATGACGTTCCGCGACGAGAAGGCGGCGAAGTCCTGGTGGAAGGCGCTGCGCAGGGAGGTCGTCGCCGACAGTCGGGCGCGCGGCCTGTCGCGCCGCCGCTTCGGTCCGGCGATCGTCGTCCTCCTGGTGATCGTGGCCGCTGTCGCCGCGGCCGGGATCACCTACGGCTTCGGTCATTTCGCCATCCGTACGCCGGACAAGCGCGGCAACGACATCGGGGCGACCATCGGGGCGTACGTGATCAGCTTCGCGTTGCTGGCGGCGTTCGCCGGCCGCTACAACGGGGAGCGGGACACCGCCCCGGGACGGCAGGCCGCGAGCCGATGGATGGGCGTGCGTGAATGGCTGCGCGGGCACGAGGCGTTCGCCGATCTGCCCCCGGCCGCCGTTGGGCTCTGGGATCGCTACCTCGCCTATGGCGCCGCGCTCGGGGCGACCCGCACGGCGAGCACCGTCATCGACATGGGCATGGGCGACCGCACCCGGGTCTGGTCCACGTTCGGCGGCTCCTGGCACCGGGTACGGGTGCGGTATCCGCGCAGCGGACGGTACGGGGAGACCGTACCGAGGCTGCTGTTCCGCGGCGTCCTGCTGGCCGTCATCGGCTACGCCATCGCCCGCTATGGTCACATCGTCGTGGACATCGCGATGCAGATCGACGCGGTGTCGGCCAGCGCCTTCGCCTCGTTCGCCGGCCTCACCTCGGCCCTGATCACCGTCACCGGTGCGCTGCTTGTCGTCAACGGCTGCTACACCGTCGTGCGTACGATCATCGACCTCGCCACACCGAAGACGATCACCGGTCAGGTCCTCTGGATCGACCTGTGGCGGACGCAGAACTCCAGCAGCGACGACAGCAGCCCACAGCCGATCCTGTACTACCTCGCAGTCGATGACGGCACCAGCGACCGCACCGTGGCGTGGGGGTTGCCGCTGGCGCTGGCGAACAGTTGCGCGACCGGCGACACGATCCAGCTGACCGTCCGGCCGTGGTCCCGGCGCGTCACGGCGATAGGCGTCGTTGAGCGGGGAAGTGGACACGGTCCTCAGCCGGAGGTACCGACCGACAACCTGGTGCTCGCCGCGCTCGACCGGCCCCGCCAGGGCGGCGGCGCAGCCCCGGCCTTGATCCGCAACGGCTCGCTGCTGCAAGCCGAGGAGGTCGCCAGCGCCCTGCAGTGGCCGTCGCCGGTCACCGCCAGGGCGATGATGGGACCGGGCGGGATCATCGAGTTCTCCGCTCCGGAGGGCCCGATCCTCATGCTGGTCACGGCGCACGGTGTGCTCGGCTCGATGGCGTGGCGGACGGCGGGCCAGGGAACACCACTGCCCGGCGTCGGCGACGCCGCGTTCACCCGCGGGCCGGCGGCGGCCGCCCGCGTCGACGGCAGCACCGTACAGGTGGCCCTGCTCCCAGCCGCCAGGGGCCGCGATGCCGCACTGCCCGGCCTGCTCAAGCTCGCGGTGGGACGGTTGCGGGCATGAGCGAACCGCGTTCCGCGCGCCGACTTCCTTGATCGCGTTCTTGCCCAGGTCGAAGGCCTCGGCACGACGAGAGGGTGACCCGCCCGTCCGGCACGTCGGACAGGAGGGCCACCCCGTCGGATTTGCTGGTCGTCAGCGCCGGTAGATCGTGTAGACCGCGCCGTTGGTCAGCGAAAGGACGGCCAGATTGCCGTCCGGGCTGGTCTCGATGTCCGTGACGACGCCGAAGTCCCGGCCGATCAGGAGGCTTTCGCTTTCCGTGATCTCGTGCTTGGCGAGGTTGTCCGCCACCCGGTCTTCCAGCCGAGGATCGTCGACGGCGATCTTCTGACGGTTGCCGGTCAGGTTGAAGTGGAAGAGGTAGCCCCCGTTGAGGGCGGCCGTCGCGGCACCCATGAACAGGTCACCCTGGAACTCCGGCCCGAGCGCCCGGCTGTTGAGGAAGCCCATTCCGCCAGGGGCGACCTCCCACCTCCAGCTGAACTCGGGATCGCTGTAGTGCGCCCCGGGAAGCATGAACAGCCTGCCGAGCGCCTCCTGCGGGCTGTCCGCGATGTTGCTCGGCGGCCAGCGTAGTTGCTGGAGGTTCCGCCCGCCGAACGTCGTCTCGATCTCCTTGAACTGGGCGACCCGCTGCACCGGCCCGGCGATCTGGACCCAGCCGCCGTTCATGCCCGGCTCGAGCCGGTTGATCTCGCTGAAGCTGTCGTCGCCGTTCTCCTGCATCCACACACTTCCGGAGGCGGGATCGACGGCCATGCCGAATCCGTTGCGGTGGCCGTACGAGAAGATCTTCTGCACAGTGGCGCCGACCTCGCCGCCCATGGCCGCGCCGGGCCCGAAGAAGGGGTTGTCGGTCGGCGTCGTGCCGTCGTCGTTGAGGCGCAGGACGACGCCGCTGAGGTGGGCGTCGTCCGGTGCCGGCCCGCCGAACTGGTCGTCGGGCACGGTCGGCCCCGGGCAGGCGGCGGTCGGGCCGCAGGTGAGGTTTTGCAGCTGGCCACGCCGACCAAGGTCGCCCGTGAAGGTATACAGCTTCCCGTCATGGCCGAAGCTGATCACCCCGCCGTTGTGGTTGGCGCGGGCGGGCTGGCCGGCGTCCTCTTGACGGGCGCGGATCCGGATCAGGTTGCGGTCGAAGGTGAGTGTGCTGCCGTTCCACACGAACCGGTCGATCCGATTGCCGAGCAGCGGGGTTTCGCTGAGGACGGTGGTGTCCGTGCCGGTCGTGCTCTCCGTCCAGTACAGATATACCCCAGAATTCGCCGGGAAGTCCGGGTGCAGGGCGATCCCGAGCAGGCCTCGCTCGGAGCCGGAATTGACGGCGAGGTCCAGTGGCGTGCTGGTGACGGCTCCGTTGACGACGCGCTGGACCCGCCCGGTCGTCTTCTCGAGCACGAACATGTCGTCGTTGCCGATGAAAGCAAGGCCGGTGGGGCTGACCAACCCCGTGGCGGCCGTGCGCACCGCCAGCTTCCGGTCGAGCATCGTCGGTCCGCCCGGCTCGGCGTTCGCTGGGGCACCGACCGCGGTCATGGACAGTCCTGATGCGGCCAGGGCCAGCATGGCGATGATTGCTCGCGGTTGGCGGCGGGCGCGTGCCGGTGGCACGCCGCCGTCAGGTGATCCATTCGGTGCTTCCATGGTCTGGCGACGTGGGACGACGGTGCGACGAGGTCGTGCGTGCATGCCAGGTTCCCTTCTTGCCCGAGTGGCGAAGACTGTTCCGCGGACGACGTCGACCGGTCGCGAAGCCCGACTGCCGCCGCATGGTGTCGTTCGGTGCAGTGACCCCCTTTGGCCAACGGCGGTGCGGGCGGGCCGTTACGTCTGGACGAACCCGCTGGTGACGACCAGGCTTCGCGACCATTGGACGCCCGGCCGGGCCCGAGGTCGGCCACCGCCTCACCGACAGGTCGCCGGAGAAGCCCATGCCGGAACCTCGGGCCCCACCGGAAGGCACGCGTCCCGGGTGCGCCCGGTTCACTCTCGATCGAAAAATTGAAGTTTGGCTGCCTCGACACACAAGTCGCGGCCTTGCCCGTCCTGTGTTTCACGTCGACCGTGCCCCAGGGCAGCCGGGCGGCTCATTCGACCGGGGGAGGCGGCCGGCGTACGCGCCGTCGTTGGTCGCATCCGGCGACACCCGGCGAGCGATGTGCCACTGCGCTATGCCGCCTAGCGTCGTTCCCATGACTGGTAACGATTTTGACCGAAGGCACCTCCTCCGGCGTACGGCCGGCATGACCGCCGGCGTTGGGGCGCTGGCCATCGGCGGAGCGCTGGGCATCACTGACGCGGCTGTCGCCGACGAACGGCCATCCGTCCACCCGCCGGGCCACCACCCGGTCGTCGGCACCTGGCGCGGCCTGGTGACGCTGCCGCACGAGGTCGAAGTGGGGCTGTTCACCTTCCTCCCGGGCGGCTTCTTCCTGTCGTTCGCCGACGGTGTCCACATCGCGACCGGCCGTTGGGTGGCCGCCGGACGGAGTACCGTAAGGTTCGCCCTGTGGCAGGTGCTGCCGGAGGATCTGACCGGGCCGCCACATCGATACCACGGGGAGGTCCAGGCAAAGCACGAGGCTCATGTGAACGGTGACACGCTGACCAGCGTCGGTACGTGGCGAGGCCTCGACATCGACGGAAACGAGACCGGGCGCGGGCCGGTCTACACCAGGGCAACCCGCTTCGGGGTCGAGCCCTTCTGACGGCAACGTGCCGGCGTCGGGTGCGGTCAGCGCACCAGGCCAGCGTGGTGCGCCAGGATCGCCGCCTGGACCCGGTTTGTCAGTTGCAGCTTGGCCAGCACCCGGCTGACGTGGCTCTTTACGGTGGCCTCACTGAGGTGCAGTCGCTTACCGATGTCACCGTTCGACAACCCTTCGCCGACGGCGGCCAGAACGTCCCGTTCCCGGTCTGTGAGGACGTCGATGCGGCGCAGCGCGTCGCGCCGGTGTGGGCTGCTCGGTTCCGCGAAACGGTGCAACAGGCGGCGGGTGACCCGGGGCGACAGCATCGCCTCGCCTGCGGCGGCGCTGCGTATCGCTGCGGCCATCTGGTCTGCGGTGGCGTCCTTGAGCAGAAAGCCCACCGCGCCGTGGCGCAGCGCCGTCTCCACGTACTCGTCCAGTTCGAACGTGGTCAGCACGACGACCTTCGGCGGGTCCGGGAAGCGGGCGAGCGCCGCGGCGGCGGCGAGGCCGTCGGCGCGCGGCATTCGGATGTCCATCAACACCACGTCCGGCTGGTGGATTCGTGCCTCGCGGACCGCCTGGTCGCCGTCCTCGGCCTCGCCGACGACCTCGATGTCGTCATAGGCCGAAAAGATGGTCAGCAGCGCGGCCCGGACCAGCCATTCGTCGTCGACGACCAGCAGGCGGATCACCGCTCCACCTCCCATGCCTCCCTCGCGACCGCTCCTCGGCGCGCGCCTGGTCGACGAGCAGCTGCTCCTGCGCTCGCCGCGAGGCCACGAACAGGCCGGCCAGGGCCGGCAGGATGCACATGGCCAGACTGATCGGAAGGCTGGCGTCGGCACCGTACGCAAGCCACATCGGCATCGACACCGCCGCCACCATCACGACGGAGAGCACCACCCGTAGCCGCAGCGATCGGAGGTATGCCCCCACCGCGTATTGCGCCACGGGCACGGCCGGCCAGGCGCCCGCGACGAGCCAGCACGCCACGGCACCGGCGTACAGCAGTAGCGGTCGGCTCCGGCGGTCGAACACGGCTACGCCGGTGGCCAACCCCAACGCCACCGTGATCCCCAGCGGTGCCGGGCGATTGACGATCGGGGAGCCGTTGAACAGGCCGGACTGCAGGTCTTGCCACACCCCTGGTAGGACACACGCCGTGGCGAGCACGCCGTCCACCGCCCGGCCCGGACGCAGCCATGGGGCCCGGCGGATGACCATCGCCTGAGTCTATCCAGGACAGCCGATTCGGGCTTCCGCCGATCGATGTAGTCGAAAGGTGTGTCCCCGCTGGGGAGGCCGTCGACCATGGGTGCGCGACTCCGGGCACATCGCGCGATGCCGACCTGATCAGCCAAAACCTAGCGTCGGGGGCATGGAACCCAGATACCGCGATCTCGCCCGCCCGCTGCAATGGGCCTTCGTCGCCTTCGCCACCCTGAACATCGGATTGCTCCTCCACGGCTCGGACATGAGCGTCTTCCGACTGATGGCGCTCGTCGGATATGGCGTCGGGGCGATCCTCTCCGTCGTCGCCGCGCTGCGGTGGCACCGCCTGGGCCGTCGGCTGGCGATCGGGCTGCACCTGGCGCTGGCGCCGCTGCAGTTCGTCTTCAGCATCGCCGAGTCGGTCGCGCTTGTCGGCATCCTGCTCTCGCTAGTGATCCTCGCCCGATGCAGGCCGCGCTTCCCGCTGCTGTCGCCGCGGGCCCGCCGGGTCTGGTTGACCCTGCACGTGGGGTTCAGTGTGGGGTGGCTCGGCGTCGCGCTGACGATGACCGCCCTGGCCGTCATCGGTTGGGCCGCGGACTCCCACGCCATGCGACACGGCGCGTACGAGGTGTTGCATGTGATCGAGCTGGCCGTCGCGATTCCGTCGATGGCGCTGTCGATCATCACGGGCCTGGTCGTGTCGCTCGGCACTAAGTGGGGGCTCGTCCGGTACCGGTGGGTGTTGACCAAGTTCGCCATCGCGGTGAGCATCCCGCTGGTTGCCGGCACCGTCGAGAGCGCGCTGGCCGACGAACTCGCCCTTCGTACCATCGATCCGGCCGGCCAGCCCGGTGCCACCGGCATCGCACTGACGGCCTGCCTGGGCAGCTTCACTGTCGCGCTGTGGATCTCGACCGTGCTGTCGGTCGTCAAGCCCTGGGGCCGAACGCGCTGGGGGCGGCGGGCAGTGGCCGTGCGGGCGGACTCTCCATCCTCGCCACGCAGCCCACTGACGGTTCCGTCACCCCCGAGGCCCGATGCCGGCACATCAACTTCTCCGGCTGGCCTCGCTCGCGTGTTGGGCCGCCGGCAGCGCGGGCTCGTGTGGCGAGTCGTGAAGGACTGGTCCGGGTCAGGCTGACGGCTGGCCGAGAAGTCGTTCGATGAGTCGTGGTTCGCCGGGCCAGGCGGCCAGGAGCACGTCGCGGGGGACATGCCGGCCGGCGTAGCGCAGGGCCAGGGCGACGACGACGATGTCGTCGAGGGGGCCGATGACGGGCAGGAACTCGGGAATGAGGTCGATGGGGCTGGCCACCCAGAGCCCGGCGATCAGCACGGCGATCTTCGCCCGGCGGGGAACCCGCGGGTCCTTGCGGAGTCGTCGGACGGTGGTGACGCAGTCGGGGATGAAGGCGGCGAGGTCGCGCAGGGTGCCCGGTGGAAGCCGGCGGGCCAGCAGGATCAGCAGCGCCCACGAGGCGAGCAGCAGCGCGATCGCGGTGGCCAGGGCGAGCAGCCAGTCACGCATGGGGGGATTCCTGTCCGAGCGGGGCGTGCACGGCTTGGTAGACGGCGGTGGCGTAGCTGTCGAGCGCCTCGGCGCAGCGTTTGAGGCGGTCTTCGGCCTGGACGCCTTCGGTGACGCCGAAGATGTCGCGGGCCTTGAGTTCGCGGAACCAGCGGCGTAGCCGGTCCAGGCTCTGCTCTTCCTCGTCGAGTTCGGCGACGGTGAGCTTGCCGATGCGTCTCTCCTTGGCGATCTCGGCTTCGTACTTGTCGCACTCGGAGGTGAACTCGGTCCACTCGTCGGCGCGCGCGGTGTTGAACTCGTCGAACAGGCTGCTCCGGCTGTCATCGTCGTGCGGGGTGGCGTCGAGCATGAGCATCCGGCCGTCCGCCCGGCGGACCAACTCGGCGACGCGGTCCAGGCCAGTCGCGAACACGGGAGCCGCCGGTGCTGCCCAGACGCCGCCGCTGACCGGGACGGCGCCGACCCGGCGCAGCTCTCGCCAGACCGCTACCCGGTGCCGGGACGGGCCGGCCGGTAGCCGGATCACGGCGACCAGCCAGCCAGGAGAATCGCTCGCCACGTCGGCGAGTGTAACAGCCGCTACATCAACCGAGTCGCCCTCGATCGCGTGCTCACCTGGCGAGCAGCGCGGCCAGGTCGTTGGGCACCGGCATGGGCTGGGTCAGCGGCACCCGGGCGCGGCCCGTGTTGCCCTCCGGGTAACGGCCGGTGGCGGACCCTGGGCCGGCGACGGCGAGCCGGACGACCTGACCGACCGCCTCGACCACGTCGCGCTCGCGCAGCGCGCGGCGCAGCATGGCGGCGTGCACGACCGTGTGCGGCCAGGGCCAGGGCTGGGAGAGGATGTGCGCCCGTTCCGCCGCCCGCCACGCGACCGCGGGGTCGGCGGCGGTGCGGGCCGTGGCCAGTTCGGCGTCGAGGGCGGCACGGACCGCCGCCGGCATCGGCCGCCTCACCGGTCGCCGCCGGAGCAGCAGGAGCAGCCGGGCCGGCAGCCGCAGGCATCGCCATCCTCGGCAGGCGCGGCAGCGGCGAACGCGGCCGCCCCCGGGACGGCGCAGCAGGTGTCCCCGCGCCAGGCCTCGCGGCCTTCCTTGACGGCGACGGCGGCGATGACGAGTGCGGCGACCGGGTCGGCCCAGGACCAGCCGAGCAGGCTGTTGAGGGCGAGTCCGACGAGCAGGACCGCGGACAGGTAGGTGCACAGCAGGGTCTGTTTGGAGTCGGCGACCGCGGTGCGGGAGCCGAGTTCCCGGCCGGCGCGGCGCTGGGCGTACGACAGGCCGGGCATGACGGCCAGGGACAGCGCGGCCAGCACGAGGCCGACGGGGGAGTGGTCGGCGTCGGCGCCGCCGAGCAGGGCGCGGACCGACTCGACGGTGACGTACGCGGCGAGGGCCAAGAACGACACCGCGATGATGCGCAGCGTGGTCTTCTCCCGGGCCTCGGGGTCGCGGCCGGCGAACTGCCAGGCCACTGCCGCAGCGGAGGAGACCTCGATGACCGAGTCGAGGCCGAAGCCGATCAGCGCGGTCGAGGAGGCGATCGTGCCGGCGCTGATCGCCACGACCGCCTCGACCACGTTATAGGTGATGGTGGCGGCGACGAGCAGTCGCACGCGGCGGGCCAGGACCGCCCGCCGGGCCGGCGAGGGGCCGGCCGGGGTCTGGATCATCGGCAGGGTCATCAGCAGCAGCCCTTCGCGTCGGCGTCGGGGCAGGCGGCCGGATCCACGGCGAGCACCAGACCAAGGAGGTCGTCGAGGGCGTGGGCGAGCCGGACGTCGGCAAGCTCGTAGCGGGTACGCCGGCCCTCGGGAGCGGCCACGACCAGGCCGCAGCCGCGCAGGCAGGCCAGATGGTTGGACAGATTCTGCCGGGTCGTGCCGAGCAGGTCGGCGAGCTGGGCCGGGTAGCCGGGGCCGTCGCGCAGGGCCAGCAGCAGCCGTGCCCGGGTCGGATCGGACAGGGCGTGGCCGAACCGCGCCAGCACCTGCCCGTGGGTCAGCGTCTCCACGCCACCGATAGTACAGCCAATGCTGTATCAGTAGTTGGGTCACCGGCCGCAGATCACGGGGCCGCCCGGGGTGGCGGGTCAGCCGGACGATCTGTGCGGGGCGCCATGTACCGCTGTGGTGGACACGGTATGAGCAGGCGTGCCGCCGACCGTGACGACCAGCACGGCGAAGCAGCCGATAAGCAGGGCGAACCCGCCGACCAGCAGGTAGGCCCACCGCCGATCGGCGCGGCGCGGCTCGATGGATGGGCGGCGCGGGAGGCTTCCTTCCCGCGCTCTTCTGGGCACCGAGGGGGAGTTCAGCACCGGCCACTTCGGTGGTGGATTGTGCGATCGGGACGCCATGCTGCCTCCGCGTAAGTCGCCGCCGAGACCCGGACGACTCGTCGGGGAAGGGATCGACGAGCCGTCCGGGCGGAGAGACGCGTCCGCCGCGGCCCTCCACTCCTACCAGGCGATGCATCATCGGGCCGCATTACATGGAGCGGTGAGGCCGTCGGCTGCCCACATTGCGACGCGTGCTGCGATGCGACCACGGGTATTCGCCGCTGGTGGGAACGCGACGAGGTCAGCGGCCCAGGCTGGCCGCCATGCGGCGGCGCATCGGGGGGATCGCCGCGGTCAGACGCAGGATCGTGCGAAAGGCTGCCCGGCCGAGCGGGGTCGAGTTCGCGGCGTTCTGGGCGTTGCGCAGGGACTGCTTCACGGCAGCGAAGCCGTAGCGCAGCATCTCGCGCTCGTACCCGGAGATCGCGGCCGGGAGTGGGACCTCGCCGGCGTGGGCGGCGATCAGCGTGCGTCGGAGCAGGTCGGCGTCGCGCAGCGCGGTGTTCGCGCCGGTGCCGGCCATCGGGGTCATGTTGTGGATGGCGTCGCCGAGCAGCGTGACGCGGCCGGTCGGCCAGGGGGTGACCGGGGTGGCGCTCTTCGCCCGGATCGCGTGGAGGGTGGCCGGGTCGCTTTCGGCGATGAGCCGGTGGAACGCGGGCGACCAGCCGCGGATCCGGTCGGTGACGACCTGTTGCAGCGATGCGCCGTCCTGCTGCTCCACGTCCGGCGGGAACCGGTCGGTAGCGTCGGCGAAACCCCAGAACGCGTAGTCGGTGTCGTCGTGCGGCGGCGTGCCGGAACGCCCGGCGGCCGCCCGATCGATGCGATCGTGCTGCCAGACGGCGGTGAAGAGCGAGCCGCGGCCGCGGGGGACGACGATGTTGGCCCGGGTCCGCAGGGCGGGCGGCAGGTCGGACGCCCGTTCGGGGGTCAACGGATACTTGCCGGCCACCGCGAGCACGCCGGTGTCAAGGCGCTGCGCGTGCGGGAGGAGCTGGCCGCGTACGCGGGAATTGGCGCCGTCCGCGCCGATCAGGAGATCGGCGGTCGCGGTGGTGCCGTCGGCGAAGTGGGCGGTGACCCGGTCGCCGTCGAGCTCATAGCGGTGGAAGCTCCTGCCCCGGTGTACGACGTCGTCGAGCTGGTCGAGCAGGATCTCGCGGAGCCGGATGCGGCTGACGCCGTAGTGGCGGCTGGTGGGGTCGGTGGACGGGTTGATCTCAGCCTCGGTCAACCCGAGCAGCTCCGTGCACTGGTCGGTGAGAAAGCCGAAGCCGCTGTCCCCGGTCGAGACGGTGGCCAGGAACGACAGCCACGCGTCCGGGGGAAGGCAGTTGTGCAGGGCGTGCGCGCCGGCCGGGTTGATGTGGATCCGGTAGCCCTGCAGCCAGTCCGTGCGTTCGAGGGTGCGCTCGTAGACGTTGACCTCGATGCCTTCCCGCCGCAGCCCGTGGGCCAGGGCCAGTCCGCCGATCCCGCCGCCGATGATCATCACCGAAAAGCTCGTCATGTCTCCCAGAGTCACCCTTGTGCATGACTCTGTCAACCACCTGTTTGATTGATAGGATCAGGAGCATGCCTGAGGAGTCGAGACCTCGTCGTTCCCCGTCCGGTCTGGAGCGGAAACGGGATGCCGAGCGCACCCGGGAGCGGATTCTCGACGCCGCGCTGGTGGAGTTCGGTGAGCACGGCTACGCCGGCGCGCGGGTCAGCGCCATCGCCCGCCGGGCCGGCGTCAACCAGCAGTTGATCTCGTACTACTTCGACGGCAAGGAAGGGCTGTATCGCGCCCTCATCGAACGCTGGCGTGCGTTGAGCGGTGAGCTGAACCGCCCGGACGCTCCGCTGGACGAGGTGGTCGCCGCGTTCCTCCAGGCCGGAACGGCACAGCGGCACTGGGTCCGGCTGCTGATCTGGCAGGCCCTGGAAGGCGACCGCGAAGAGGGCGCGGAGCGGTATCGCCGGTCCATGGTCGACGACCTGCGCCGACGTCAGGCCGCCGGTGAGATCGCCCAGGACCTCGATCCGGCCTACCTGCAGCTGGCTCTCTTCGGGGCAGCGCTCGCGCCGACTCTGCTGGCCCACTTCGCCGAGGACTTCACCGGTCTGCCCGTCGACTCTCCCGAGTTTCTCGCCGGGTACGGCGAAGAGCTCAAACGCCTCGTCGCGCGGCTCGCCAAGCCCCTGTGACCGATCCGCAAGAGGCCGTAGCCGATGAGGAAGCGAACCGTGGCTGACACCCTTCCCGATCCGAGCGTTGTGCATCCGATCCCCGAGCAGCCGCGTGTGGTGCTGCTGAAGCCGTGGGTGAGGTCTCCGCTGATCGAGGTCGGAGAGTTCTCCTACTACGACGACCCGGAGGACCCGACCGCCTTCGAGACCCGCAACGTGCTGTATCACTACGGGCCGGAGAAGCTGGTCATCGGGAAGTTCTGCGCGCTGGGCACGGGCGTACGGTTCATCATGAACGGCGCCAACCACCGGATGGACGGTCCGTCGACCTTCCCTTTCCCCGTCATGGGCGGTTCCTGGGCCGAGCACTTCGACCTGATCACCGGCCTTCCCGGACGGGGTGACACCGTGGTGGGCAACGATGTGTGGTTCGGCTACCGCGCCACGATGATGCCCGGCGTCCGGATCGGCAACGGAGCGATCATCGCCGCTGGTTCGGTGGTGGTGGAGGACGTGCCCGACTACGGCATCGTCGGCGGCAACCCGGCCAGGCTCATCCGTCGCCGCTATGCCGAGGATGACGTCGCCCGCCTCCTGGCCCTGGCCTGGTGGGACTGGCCGATCGAGCACATCACCAAGCACCTCCGCACGATCATGGCCGGCCGCCTCGACGATCTGGAAGCCGCGAACCCCGGACAGCTGTAGCGGCACGCGCCGGGGAGGTCAGCTCGGCCGGCGCCCACGGTTCCATCGTGGTAGGCAGGCGGGACGCGGTCGCCGGCCACCACGTCCCGCCTGCCTGTGGGCCGGTCAGGTGATCGGCAGGTTCTGGAAGGTCAGCAGACCGCTGCCGGTCGCGTTGACGATCCAGGGTCCGGCCCGCAGATGGCTGAGGTAGCTCACGCCCGTCGCGCCGTCGGCGGGCGCGGAGAGGGTCAGCTTCAGTTGGCCGCCGGTGACGTACTCGACATCGGTCACGGTGACCGCGGTCCCGTTGACCCGGAAGTCCGCCGCCGCACCCGGCTCGACCGTCAGCGGGTCGTCGCTGCGCAACTGGATGGTGATCTCCGTGCGCCCGGGGTTCGAGAACGCCGCGGTGCTCGGGTTCGGCGGGGCGATCCCCTGAGCAGGTCCGTGGTAGAGGTCGCGCGCCACCACCGCGAACGTGTGGTCGCCCATCTCCCGGTAGCCCTGCTCCCAGGCGTAGTGGCAGCCGTCGTGGCCCGAGAGGCCGTTAGTCGACAGCAAGGTCACGCCGAGCGTGTCGCCCATCTGCCGCTGCGCCTCCCGCAGTGCGCCGGTGGTGCTGTTGCCGCATGGCGAGGTGCGCACCTGATAGACGAAGTACCGGGTCCCCTCGGCGATGTCGGCTCCCAGCTCAGCTCGCCAGTCGTCGAGCAGCGCGGTGAAGCCGGTGACGTGTACGGCCGCTTGGTCGTTGTCGGATTCGCCCTGATACCAGAGCAGCCCGCGGACGTCGCCCAGCACCCCGGCGCCCACCAGGCGTTGCCGCAGCCGGCCGTAGTTGGTGCGGATGTCGTCCGGGTCCGCGTCATTGCGCTGGAAGAACGAGATCGGCTGGCCGCCGTGGGCGCCGTTGAGGATGGCCACCGGGACCTGATAAGTGTCCACGATGCGCCGGGCCATGCGGATGCCCCACTGCCCGATCGAGCCGGGCTGGTTGGTGACCTCGCTGCCGGCGTAGTTCCAGCGGCGGTCCGCCGCCGACAGGACAGGATCGGCCGTGGGAGATCCGTAGCTGCGGATGAACGGCGACTCCTCGCCGGCGGAGGAGCCCTGGTAGGTCGCCGCCACGGCGTTGGACTGGCCCTGGATGACGTAGACGTCGCCGGCCAGGATGCCCTCCCATACGGCCACCCGGCGGGTTACCTGGGCGCCCAGCGCGCGCAGCGCGAACCGGTAGTCGCGCAAGGTGGCGTCGATGCGGGGGCGGAACGAGAACTCGCGCCGGTCGGTGACCGGGGCCGTGTAGGTCCACTCGTCGTCGCCGCTGGTGATTGTGAGCTGAACCGCCTTGACCCGAGGGTCGGTGACTGCTCCGGACACCGGCACGGTGGCGCCGTTCGTGGCGTCCCGGGAATACAACTGGCGGTCCTGCGGGTGCTGATCCAGGGTCAGCACGGAGGAACGGGCGTAGACGGTCAGCCGCCGTTGGGTGAACGTGCCGGCGTTCCCGGCGAACGTCCAGTCCGGGTGACCGGTTGGCGCGGAGCCGATGCCGAGCGAGAGCGCCGCGCCGGTGGACGTGAAGGTGTTGACCGCCAGTACGGTGCGCGGCGCATCCAGCGCGGGGCGGCGGGCGCCGACCTGGTGCACCTGGAACGACCCGTACCCGCCGGAGGCGTTGACGGTGTCGTCGGCGTCGTAGCTGGTGGACGAGGCACCGGAGATCTGCCGGGACGAGCCCGTGCTGTAGGTGTTGGGCCACATCTCCAGATAGCCGGCCAGGCCGGCGCCCGTGGTGACGCCGGGAACGTTGGAGGCCACGTCCAGGTCGTTCACCCGCTGGCGGGTGATCTCCCCGGTGCGGGTCGGCAGGCCGAGGCGGTGCGCGTCCGCGGTGAAGGGCTCCATGGCCGTCCAGGCCCACTGCGGGCCCGCCGGGCCGTCCAGCTCGAGGCAGTAGCCGACCCGGTCGAAGCCGGCGGCCACCGTGTCGGTGCGGTCGAAGGTGTACGGCGGGGTCTGGTTGAGCCAACTCGCCCGGGTCGGCAGGTCGATCGAGAGGACCGGGGTGAAATCGGCCGTGCCGTCGACGTTCGCGGCGCAGGCCGTGTCGTCGACCGCCCGGTCGACAGCGTGCGTTGGACTGGCGGCGGCCGCCGGCCCGGACACCACCGCGATCGAGGACAGCAGCAGTAGGCCGGCCGCAGCGAGGGCGACGCCGCGCAGTCGTGGCGCCGCATCGCGGAGCCCGGGGGAGAGGTGTGGACGGGGCATGACTCGTACCTCCAGCAAGGTCGTAGTTCGCGCCGCCGGAACGACGTGCCCCATGACTAGCAGCGGACATTTACGCATCGCAATGTCATTGCGGTGAATGGTCGGATCCTCGCGACGGAGGCGCCCTCTGGGGCGACCAGCGGGCGACCGGCTGTGTCCACAGGGGCCAGGCTTGCCCGGAGGGCTGCCGAAAGCTTGCCCGCGATCTGCTGCCGCCTTGACGCGATGGCCGCGGCCTCGGCGCTTGTGCAACGATCGTCGGGCGTCATGCCGACCGGTTGGCCCGCGTGCGGCCTTCCGCTGGCATGGGAAGGTGCCACACCTTGTATCCCTTGGAGAGCTTGATGTTCCGCTCCCCGGCTCGGGTGTTCGCCGCGCTGAACGCGGTGCGAACACCCGATCAGGTGGTCCCGATCATGGGCAAGGCGGTCGTGCTCGGTGGCAGCGTCGCCGGGTTGCTGGCCGCCCGGGTGTTGTCCGACCACGCGGAGAGCGTCGTCATTATCGACCGGGACGACCTGCAGGCGTCCGGCGAGCGGCCCGGTGTGCCGCAGGGGACCCAACTGCACGCGCTGCTGCCCGGCGGCTTCCTTCAGCTCGAGCGCCTGTTCCCGGGATTCCGCGAACAGGCACTGGCCCAAGGCGCGATCGAGGCTCCACCCGCGGCCAGGCGCAACTACCTCGACGGCCGCCGGAAGGTTGTCGTACCCGACGACGCCGACAGCTTGGCGGGGAGCCGGCCGCTGCTGGAAGGGCTGATCCGCCAGCAGGTGCTGCGGCTGCCCAACGTCAAGACGGTCACCGCCCGCGCCACGGGTCTCGTCTGCGACGGTGCCGTGGCCACCGGGGTCCGCTGCGACGTCGGCGGGCTGCCGGGTGTCGAGTCCGGTGATCTCGTGGTGGACGCGATGGGGCGGTCGAGCAGGCTGTCCGAGTGGCTGGAGCAGGCCGGCTGGTCACGGCCCGTCGCGCGGCGGATGCCCGTGCACCTGAACTACGCCACCGCGCTGTTTCGACGCCGTGAGGCGAACCCGGAACTCGCGGTCGTCCTGGCGCTGCACAGTCCGGGGATGTCGTCGGACGTGGCCGGCGCGGCGTTCTTCGCGGTCGAGGATGGCCGGTGGATGGCCATGATGGCCGGTTACGGGGAGAACCGCCCGGGGCGGACCGCGGACGACTTCGTCCGCCGGCTGCGGGAGCAGTTCCCACCGGAGTTCGGCGAGGTCGCCGGGGGCGAACTGCTCGACGACGTCCAGACCTACCGCCATGCGGACAGCCGGCGACGGGACTTTCACACGCTGAAGCGGTTTCCGGCCGGGCTCATCAGCGTCGGCGACGCGGTCGCGTCGTTCAACCCCGTGTACGGGCAGGGGATGACGGCGGCGGCCCTGCACGCGGCCTGCCTGTCGGCGTACCTGCGGTCTGGCCCGGATCTGGGCGCGCCCGCGCGCCGGTTCTTCGCCCTGCAGAAGGTGGTGGTCGACGCCGCCTGGTCGACGTCGACCTCCGCAGACCTGGCGCTGCCGCACGTCAACGGGCCCTACCCGCGCGGGTACCGGTTCTCCAGCTGGGTAAGCCGGCAGATCGTCACGGCGACCGTCACGGACGTGACGACCGCGCGGCGGTTCAACGAGGTGGTGTCCATGCGGGCACACCCACGGTCGCTGGCCACACCCGGCGTGATACTCGGTGCCGTGCGCGCGAACCGGCGGGCACGTTGATCCGGTCCGGCTAAAGGTCGGCCGCCTTGTCCAACGCCGTCAGGAAGTCGTCCACCAGGTCGGCGGTGTCCTCGATGCCGGTGGAGACTCGGACCAGCCCGTCCCCGATACCGCTGGCGGCCAACTGTTCGGCGTCCACGATTCCCGCCCACATCGACCTCGGGTGCACCACCAGGGTGCTGACGCTGCCCAGGCTGGCCGCCCGCTTGGCCAGCCCCAGCTCGGCCAGCAGCGCGGCGGCGCCCGCCCGGCCAGCCTTCAGGTCGATGCTGAGCACCCCGCCGAAGCCGGTCATCTGCCGGCGGGCCAGCGCGTGCTGGGGATGCGACGGCAGTCCCGGGTAGCGGACCCGGGCCACCGCCGGGTGGCCCTCCAGGGTCCGTGCCAGGGCGAGGGCGTTGCTGTTGTGCCGCTCCACCCGCAGCGGCAGCGTACGGATGCCCCGCAGCAGGAGCCAGGCGTCGACCGGGCCGAGGGTGCTGCCCGTGACGATCGCGGTCTGCCATACCCGCTCGATCAGTTCGGCGGCGCCGACGACCACGCCCGCCGAGACGTCGGAGTGGCCGCCGAGGAACTTGGTGCCGCTGTGCCAGACCAGGTCCGCTCCGGTGCTCATCGGACGCTGGTTCACCGGGGTGGCAAAGGTGTTGTCGACCACCACGAGCGCGCCCGCCGCATGGGCCAACTCCACGACTGCCGTCAGGTCGGTCAGCTCCAGCAGCGGATTGCTGGGCGTCTCCACCAGCACTAGCCGGGTCTGCGGGCGCATCGCCCGTTCGAACGCCCCGAGGTCGGTCTGGTCGACCTGGGTGCAGGAGACCCCGAAGCGGGGCAGCAGCCCGGTGGCGAGTGAGGTGGTGCCGCCGTATGTGCTGCGCTGCACCACCACGTGGTCGCCGGCGGAGAGCAGGGCCAGCGCGACGGTGCTGATCGCGCCCATTCCCGAGGCGGTGACCAGCCCCGTCTCCGCGCCTTCCAGTTCTGCGACCACGGCGGCCACCTGGGCGTGGTTGGGGTTGCCGTAGCGGGTGTAGAAGGTGCTGCCCCGGGTCTCGGTGGCGATCGTGGTGAACCGCTCGTCGGACTCGGCGCTGAAGGTCGCGCTCTGCACGATCGGCGGCGCCACCGCCCCACCGGGGTTCAGGCCGTCGTCGCCGTGCACGGCGGTGGTGCTGAGGCCGGTCAACGGTGCTCCTCTCGCTAGCCGGGAACGACGGACCGGGCCGGCGTGGGCCGGCCCGGTCGGTCGCTGGTCAGGCGGGTCAGGCGGAACGGGCCACCCGGTCCACCAGCGCACCGTAGCTGCCCAGCGTCACGAACTCGGGCAGGGTGAGGTCGCTGCCGTGGCGCTGTCGCAGCACGGTGACCAGCCGCAGGGCGCGCAGCGAGTCCCCGCCGGCGGCCAGGAAGTCGGTCCCCGGGTCGCTCGGCGCGATGCCGAGCACCTCCTGCCAGGCCGCCGCCACCCGGGCCGCCCACCTGGTCCGCACGTCGTCGTCGAGCGCTGGCCCGTGAGGGGCGACGGCGGGTAGCGGTGCGGTCGGGTCGGCGGCCAGCAGCCGGCCGAAGCCGTCGGCGAAGGTGTCGACGCGGTCCGCGGGGACGTGCCGGTGGTCGTACTGGACGGTGAGGGCGAGGCGGCCGGTGTCGGCGTCCAGTTCGGCGTCGACCGCGAGGCTGAACGCCACGTCCACCGTGATGCCCCGACTGTCCACGATGCGGCTGCCCCCGTCGGCCGGCGCGTTCGGGAAGTGGGTCCAGTTGAAGAAGTGGTCGAAGCGGGGGCCGGCCCCGCCGGCGCGGACTATCTCGGCGAGCGGGAAGCGGTGGTGCGCCATCAGTTCCCGCTCGGTCCGCCAGACCTCGGCGGCCAGGTCGGCCAGGGACGGGGTGCTCAGCTGCACGCTCACCGGCAGGGTGTTGAGGAACAGGCCGAGGGTGGCGTCGCTGCCGTCCCCCTCCGGCCGGCCGCCGACCACCAGGCCGCTGACCACGTCGTTGCGGCCGGACAGCTCGCCGATCAGGCGCAGGTGGATGGCGAGCAGCCAGGACTTCACCGGCACACCGGCCGCCCGCGAGGCCTCGGTGACCACGTCGGTCGTGCCGGCCCTGAGCGGCACGCGCCGGGTGGTGGTGGTCCGCGGGCCCGGGCCGCCGAGCAGCAGCGGCGGCACCGCACCGGGGCCGTCCAGCCAGAACCGGCGGGTGACCGGGTCCGCCAGGGCGTCCCGCTCGGCCGCCACGTACTCCCGGAACGGCAGGCCGGGGCGGGCCGGGCGCGCGCTGCCGGCCCGTTCCCGGTCGTACGCGGCGAGCAGGTCGGTGAGGAACAGGTGCAGGCTCCAGCCGTCGAGGATGGCGTGGTACTCGGCGACGATCAGGGTGAACCCGTCGGCGCCCTCGCGGACGGCGTGCAGCCGCAGCAGCGGTGGGCGGGCCCAGTCGAAGGGGCGTACCCGCTCTTCTGCCACCAGCTCGTCGACCCGCTCGCGGCGGGCCTGCGGGTCGGCGTCGGCCAGGTCCGTCACCGGCACCTCGACCGGCACGTCCGCGTGCACCAGCTGCAACGGCTCCGAGTACGCGCCCAGCGCGAACCCGGTCCGCAGCACCGGGTGGGCGGCCACCAGGTCGGCCAGCGCACGGCGCAGTGCCGCCACGTCCAGCGGCGCGGTGATCCGGTGCGCGGTGACGTTGTGGTACATCGCCGGGTCGCCGGTCAGCTCGCAGTGGTAGACCATGCCCTGCTGCAGGGCGGTCATCGGGTACGCGTCGGTGAGCCCGGCGGGCAGCAGCTCCCGGTCGGCGGCGGCGACCAGTGCGAAGCGCTCCGCTTCCTCGGCCGCGCCGGAAGCCGTGGGCTCGGCGGAAGCACCGTCGAGGGTGATCTGCCCGTGCGTGACGAGCTCCCGGATCGACTGGTAGGTGAAGATGTCGCCGAGCCGGAAGGACAGCCCCCGCTTGTTCGCCGCGACCTGCATCTGGATGCTGCGGATGGAGTCGCCGCCGAGAGCGAAGAAACTGTCGGTCACGCCGAAGCTCGCCACCCCGAGGACCTCGCGCCACGCCTCGACCAGGATCTCCTCGGCCCGGTTGGCGGGCGTCACCGCTGCGCTGTCGCGAGGCCGGTCGAGGCGGGGCGCGGGCAGCGCCGCCCGGTCGAGCTTGCCGTTGCGGGTCAGCGGCAGCTCGTCGAGGAGCACCACGGCGGCCGGGAGCAGGTGGGCCGGCAGCCGGTCGGCCAGCCAGCCGGTCAGGCGCTCCGCCAGCGGGCCGGCCGCCAGCCCGGCCGGGACGACCACCGGCGGGCGCGGATCGGCGGCGTACTCCGGGCGCACGGCGTGCAGGGTGTGCCGGTCGGTGCCGACGAGCAGGTCGTCCTGCCGGGTGACCACGTCGAAGCCGTGGCCCTCGAAGAACGCGACCAGCTCGGCCAGCCGGCCTTCGGTGTCGGTGCCGGCCGCGTCGTGGACCTCCATGGCGACCTGCGCGATCAGCGGCCAGTGCCGGTCCGCCAGCCCGGCGAGCACGTCCGCCTCGGCGCGCTGCACGTCGATCTTCAGCAGGTCGATCCGCTGCGGGCCGATCTCGTCGAGCACGGCCGACAGCGGCCGGACCGGCACGATGAGCTCCCGGCCGGCGAAGCGTGCCGCCAGCAGTTCGTCGACCCGGTCGAGGAGGACGTCCCGCTCGTCGGCGCCGGCGTCCCGCTCGTTGGCGAGGTACCGCTTGATCACCGATACCTCGGCGGCCGGGTCGGCGTACGCGGCATGGCCGGACATCATCGAGTAGCCCGGGTAGTAGGTGAAGGACACCTCCCCGGCCGCCCGGGACAGCCCGAACCCGTGCACCGTGGCCGGTACGCCGAACTCGGCGACGTTGCGCCGCAGCACGTCGGCGACCGACGGCACTGGCTCGAACGCGTGGATCGTCGCGTCCGGGCAGACGGTGTGGACGAACAGCGAGAACATGCCGATGTTCGCGCCCACGTCGAGCACGGTCGCCCCGGGCCGCAGCACGATACCGTCGCGCAGGTAGACCTGCTGGACGAAGATCTCGTCGTACAGGTAGCGGGTCTCGTGCGGGTTGATCCCGGCGATCCGCTCGACGTCGACGTCGACGGTCCCGGTTGGGCGGCCCGGCCGGACGTAGGCGACGAGCCGGTCGCCGTGCCCGTCGTCGTCGCGGGCCACCACGGCGGCGTCGGCGACCTCCGGGTGCTCGCGCAGGACGGTGGCGACCTCGCCCGGCTCCACCCGGAAACCGTGGATCTTCACCTGGTCGTCCAGACGGCCCAGGTAGCGCAGCCGCCGGTCGGCGTCGAAGCGGACCCGGTCGCCGGTGCGGTACACCCGTTCGGTCCGGCCGGACGGCAGCGCCACCGGCACGAACCGCCGTGCGGTGGTTTCCGGGTCGCCGAGGTACCCGTCGGCGAGCTGCGGCCCGCTGACGCAGAGTTCCCCGGCCGCGCCCGGCGGCACCGGCCGCAGCTGCCCGTCGAGCACCCAGACCGCGACGCCGGGCAGCGGCCGGCCGATGGTCGGGGCATCCCCGGCGCGGATCTGCGCCACGCTGGTGTCCACCGTGCACTCGGTCGGGCCGTACAGGTTGACCGCGCGGACGTCGGGCAGCGCCGCCACCGTCTCCCACAGGTCCGGTGCGATGGCCTCGCCACCGAGCAGCAGCAGGCCGGGCAGTCGGGTGTCGCCCGCCCCGGCGAGCAGGATGCGCAGCTGGGCGGGGGTCAGGTCGAGCACGTCGACGTGGTGGTCGGCGAGCGCGGCGGCCAGCGCCGCCCCGTCCCGCCGGACGTCCTCGGGGACCACGTAGAGGCTGCGGCCGTGGCCGAGCTGCACGAGCTGCTTGATCGAGGCGTCGAAGGTGAGCGGAGCATTCACCGCCACCCGCAGCCCCGGGCGGCTGCCCACGTACACCGTCCGCTCCAGGGCATCGGCCAGGTGCGCGGCGGCGCCGTGCGAGACCTGCACCGGGCGGGGCGTGCCGGTGGAGCCGGAGGTGAAGATCACGTACGCCGGGTCGGCCGCGGCCGGCGCTGCGGCGGGCGGCTGGCCGCCGGCCGCGAGGAGCTCGTCGACCGCCACGGTCGCCGGGCCGCCGACGCCGACGACGACCTGCGCGCCGACCGCGCGGACCTGGGCGGCGAGGCGCTGCGCCGGGGCGTCCGGGTCCAGCGGGACGAACACCGCTCCGGCCCGCAGCACGCCGAGGAACGCCACGACGGTGTCCCGCGACCGGGCGGCGAGCACCCCGACCGGGGTGCCGGACAGTCCCCGCGCGGCCAGCGCGCCGGCCACCCGTGTGGCCCGTTCGTGCAGCTCACCGACGGTGTACCCGCCGTCCGCGGCGACCACCGCCGCGGCGTCGGGGTCCATGCCAGCCAGGCCCGCGTCGAGCAGGTCGACGAGGGTTCGTCGCGGCGTCTCGGCGCTACTCCCGGCCGCGTCGGCCAGCCAGCGGGCCTCCCCGTCGCCGAGCACAGTCAGTGGGGCGGCGGCGGTGAGCGCGGCGGGCAGGGTCCGCAGGATCGCCAGCAGTGCGTCGAGCAGCCACTGCCCGCCGACCACCCGCAGGGTGACCTGATCGCCGTCGGTCAGGGCAGTGAGCTGCGGGCCGCCGGCCGGTGGCGGGTCGGCCACCGCCACAGCGGCGCCGTCGAGGCCGGCCACGGTGGCCGGGTCCACGGTGGGCAGCACCGCGAACCCGGCGACCGCCTCGGACTGCTCGTCCACCGGTTCGACCAGGTGGAACGTGTCGTCGGCGGCGGTCTCGGCGGCGTGGACGCGGGCCAGCAGGTCGGCCGGGGCGGCGGGCAGCGGCAGGGCCAGCCGGAGCGGGCCGTAGCCGCCCAGCGGTCCGACCACGTCGGTGCCGGCGGCCTGGCGGCCGTCGCTCCACCGGGCCAGCACCAGGTCCGCCTCATCGGCCCCGTCCGGCGCGTCGGCGCGGCGGGAGACCGCGAGGGCCCAGGCGGCGAGGAGCACGGTGGCCGGCTCGACATTCGCGGACCGGGCGGCGTCGGCCAGGGCGGCGGCGGGCACCGTCGCGGTGACCACCGCGGTCGGGTCGTCGCCGTGCGGGGTGACCAGCCGCGCGGCCGGGGTGGTGGGCGCGGCGGCCGGGTTCTGCTCCCGTTCCTCGAGTTGCCACTCGGCGACGTCGAGGAACTGCAGCGCCTCCGGGTCGTCCGGCAGCGCCTCGCCGGCGTAGGCCCGGGCCAGGTCGGCCAGGACCAGGCGAAGGCTGGCCGGGTCGGCGATCAGCGGGGTAGCGGTCAACTCCAGGGCGTCGTCGGTGAGGGTGACCGACAGGTCGCCCTGGGCACCGATCACCACGGCGCGATCGTCGTCCACGTCCTGCAACGGCACCCGCAGGCCGGGATGGTGCACCAGGGTCAGCCGTAGCGCCTCGTGCCGGGCCACCACCGTGTCGACGGCGGCCTGCAACCGCGCCCGGTCCAGCGGCCGCTGCAGCCGGACCCGGGCCCGGATCAGGTCCCGCTTCCCGGACCAGGCCAGGCGCTGGATCGGCGACAATCGGTATCCGTTCACAACTCGCTCCGGTTGACATAGAGGTCGGACATGGCGACGAGGATCTCCCGGTCGCCGCTGAAGGGCTCCCGGCCGTGGGTGGCCAGGAAGTTGTCCACGACCAGCACGTCGCCGCGCTGCCAGGGCACCGAGACGGCGTGCTGCCGATACAGCTCGCGGATGCCGGTGACCACCTCGTCGGGGATCGGCTCGCCGTCGCCGTAGTACGCGTTGCGGGGCAGCCCGTCCGGGCCGTACTCGCGCAGTAGCGCGCCCGACACCTCCGCCGGCATGTTGGACACGTGGAACAGGTGGGCGTGGTTGAACCAGACCCTCTCCCCGGTACGCGGGTGCGTGGCGACCGCCTGCCGCCGGGCCCGGGTGCGTAGCCCGTCCCCACCCAGCCAGGTGAACTCCGTCGCCGAGGCGGTGCAGTACGCCTCCACCTCCGCCCGGTCGGTGGTCTGGAACGCCTCCTGCCAGGGCAGGTCCAGGTGCGGGCCGTAGTTGCGCACGTAGCAGACGCCGGAGCGCAGGAACCGCTCCCGCACGTCGGCGGGGATCAGCGGGGTGATGACCCGCTCGCTGGCCAGCGGGGTGGCCCCGCCGTCGCCGGTGGCCGGCTGCGCGCACCAGAAGTAGAGGTAGGTGGGCCAGTTGTGCGAGTACGACATCTCGTGGTGCAGCGGGATCCACTGCTCGGCGTTGAACTCGGTGGAGGTGAACACCCGGTCGGCGACCTCGTGGCGGGGGGCGGCCCGCTCCAGGTAGCCGAGCAGGTCCGGGCTGACCGCCCGGGCGGCCTGGCTGAAGTCGTCGGCGGTGCCCACCTCGAAGCCGCGGAAGAACACGGCCCCGTAGCGGTCCAGGTCCCGCAGCAGCTCCTCGCGCCGGCCGGCGAGCCAGCCGGCCAGGTCGAGGTCGGGCACGGTGGCCTCGACGAGCAGCACGAACTCCTCGTCCACGAGCACTCGCCGGGACACCGGCGAGGTGACCGGACCGGCACCGCGCCGGCGCGGCCCCGGCCCGCTCACGGCACCACCTTTCGTTCGCGGCTGCGGGGCTCGCAGACCTGGCTCGCTCCGCGCGCTCACGACCGGTCTCCCGCCGTGGCCGTGCCGGAGCGGAGCGCCTCGGTCAGCTCGGGCGCGGCGACCGGGTCGGACATCGCGGTGAGGATCCGTCGGGGCGGGGTGAACGGCTCCCGGGCGTGCGCGGCGAGCATGTTCTCCACCAGCAGCACGTCGCCGCGCCGCCACTCGAAGGAGCGGGTCTCGGCGGCGTACGCCGCGCGCAGCTCGGCCAGCACCTCGTCGGGGATGGGCGTGCCGTCCCCGTACGCGGTCTGGTAGGGCAGGTCCTCCTCGTCGAGGGCGGCCCGCAGGCCGGCGCTGACGTCCTCGGGCAGGGAGGTGACGTGGAAGAACAGCGCGTGGTTGAACCAGGTCCGCTCGCCGGTGACCGGGTGGCGGCGTACCGCCGGGCGGACCTGCCGGGTGCGCAGCTGCTGGTCGCTGACCCATTCCACGTCGATCAGCGCCCGGGCGCAGTACGCCTCGACGTCCTCGCGCCGCTCGGTCTGGAACGCGGTCTGCCAGGAGAGGCTGATGCCGGGCAGGTAGTTGCGCCGGTAAAGCACCCCGCGCCGCTCGAACTCGGCGACCGTCTCCGGGCGGAGCCGGGCGAGCACCTGGCGGCTGTCGGCCAGCGGAGTGCGCCCGCCGGCGGCCGGCGCCACCTCGCAGTGGAACACGATGCGCAGTGGCCAGTTCACCGTGTACGACTGCTCGTTGTGCAGCACGATCGGCTGGTCGGCGGGGTGCTCGGTGGAGGTGTACACCCCCTCGGTGACCTTGCTGCGCGGCGAGGAGCGTTCGCCGTAGGAGAGCACGTCGCCGGAGACGGCGGCCATCACGGTGCGGAAGTCGTCCGGGCCGGCCACGGCGAAGCCGCGGAACAGCACGGCGCCGGCCCGCCGGGCCAGTTCGTCGACGTCGTCGCGGTGGCCGGCCAGCCAGCCGGGCAGGTCGATGTCGGGCACGTTGGCCTGCACCAGTGCCGGCAGCGGGCCACCGGGCCAGTCGGGCCGCACGTCCACCAGGTTCCGGTCGCGGCCGCGACGGGGGATGGTCCGCGCGACCCGGGTCTGCTCACTCATCTTTCGCTCCAAAGGTGTCGGCACAGTCGGCCAGACTGCGCCGGGGGTCGGCGGCGGCGGTACGCAGCAGCGCGGTGAACCGCCGGTGCCACGCGACCACTCCGTCGTGGTCGAACAGGTCGGTGCGGTAGGTCCAGAGCGCCTCCAGCCCGTCCCGTCGCTCGTCGAGCCAGAGGGTCAGGTCGAGCCGGGCGGTGTCCGGGGTCAGTTCCACGCCGGTGAACTCCCCGGCCGCGCCGCGGTGCCGGGCTGGCGGGGCGTTCTGCACGCCGAAGGCGACCTGGACGAGGGGGTTGCGGTGCGGCCGGCGGGTGGGCCGCAGCCGCTCCACCAGCAGGTCGAAGGGGACGTCCTGGTGGGCCGCGGCGAACAGGGTGACCCGGCGGGCCTCGTCGAGCAGGTCGGCGAAGCGGCGGTCGGGGGCGGGCCGCAGCCGCAGCGGCAGGGTGTTGACGTAGCAGCCGACGCTCTGCTCGGCGGCGACGCTGGTCCGGCCGGCGAACGCGACGCCGACCAGCAGGTCGTGCCGGCCGGTGGCGGTGCCGAGCAGGGCGGCGAAGGCGGCCAGCCCGACCATGTGCAGGCTGACCCGCTCGGCCCGGGCCAGGTCCCGCACGGCCGCGGCGGTGTCGGCGTCCACCCGGGTCCGCAGCGCGGCACCGGGCGCGGCGTGCCGGCCCGGAGGCGCGACAGGCGGCGCGGGCTGGCCGGGCGGGGGCGGGGCCGAGGGCAGGTCGAGCAGGTCGGGCGCGCCGCCCAGCTCGTCGAGCACGTCGGCCACCGCCTGCCGTCCCGCCGGCCCGGCCAGCCAGTTCCGTTCGGCCAGGGCGAGCGCCGCCGGGCCGACCGCCGGGGGTTGGCGGACCGCCGCACCGGCTGCCTCGACGTCGTACGCGCGGGCCAGGTCCCGCACGATCACGCCGAAGGACCAGTCGTCGCAGACGAGGTGGTGGACCACCAGCAGCAGCGCCACCGCGTGGCCGGTGTCGTCCGGCACCAGCTGGGCGCGCAGCAGCGGTCCGGTGGCCAGGTCCATCGGTGACCGGATGGCTTCGGCGGCGAGCCGGGTGAGCCGGTCGTCGAGCGGTGTGCCCGCCTCGGGTGGCGTGACGACCGGTGCCACGTCCGAGGTGGGGTGGAGGTGCTGCACCGGCCCGTCGGGTCCGGAGGGGAACGTCGTGCGCAGGGCCGGATGCCGGTCGACCACCCGACGCAGTGCCCGGGCCAGCCGGTCCGGGTCCAGCGGCGTGGCGAACCGGATCGCGAAGGCGAGCAGGTAGGAGGTGTCGTCCGGGTCGAGCTGGTGCAGGAACCAGAGCCGGATCTGCGCGGCGGACAGCGGGGCGGGGCCGGCTGGCGCCGGGGCGGCCGGCGCGCTGGCCGGCGGCGGGTCGTCGCTGGTCAGCCCGTCGAGGTGAGCGGCCAGCGCGGCGAGGTTCGGGTGGGTGAAGAGGTCGGCGGGTCGGACCGGCCGGCCGGTCGCGGCGGCGAGCCGGATGGCGCAGCGGACCGCGAGCAGGGAGTCGCCGCCGAGGGCGAGGAAGTCGCTGTCGGCGCCGGTGACGGGTACGCCGAGCACCTCGCGCCAGACGGCGGCCACCGCGCCGGCCGTCCCGGGCAGCGGTCCGGTGTCGGATGCGGTGTCGTCGCCGAGGGTGGGGGCGGGCAGGGCGGCGCGGTTCACCTTGCCGTTGGGCAGGGTGGGCAGCCGGTCCAGCCAGACCAGGGTTGCGGGGACCAGGGGCGCGGGCAGCACCTCGGCCAGCCGGGCGCGTACGTCGTCGTGTCGCTCGCCGACCAGGTAGCCGACCAGCAGCGGATCACCGCTCGGTCCGTCCCGCACGGCGGCGGTCGCTTCGCGGACCCCGGGCAGGGCGGCGAGGCGGGCGGAGACCTCGCCCAGCTCGATCCGGTAGCCCCGCAGCTTCACCTGGTCGTCGAGCCGGCCCAGGTACGCCAGCTGCCCGTCCGGTCGCAGCCGGACCCGGTCGCCGGTGCGGTACATCCGGTCGCCGGGCCGGAACGGGTCGGGCAGGAACCGGGCTCGGGTCTCCTCCGGCCGGTCGAGGTAGCCGCGGGCCAGGCCCGCCCCGGCCAGGTAGAGCTCGCCCGGATCGCCCGGCGGGACCGGCTGCCCGTCCGGGTCGAGGACGTAGCCGCGGGTCTGCGGCAGCGGGCGGCCGATGGGCGGGTCTCCGCTGTCCGGTGGCACCTCCGCCCAGGTGGAGTAGGTGGTGTCCTCGGACGGGCCGTAGAGGTTGCACAGCCGGCGTACGTGCGGGCGGGACCACACCCGGGCGGCCAGCGCGGCGGTGAGCGGCTCGCCGGCCAGGCAGACGGTGCGCACGCTCCGCGGTAGGGCGCCGGCGGTGAGCAGTTCGCCCATCGCGGAGGGGACGGTGTTGACCAGGGTGACGGGCAGTCGGTCCGCCTCGGGGGCGGCGAGGGCCAGCACGTTGTCGACAAGCAGCACCCGGCCGCCCCAGCAGAGCGGGGCGAAGATCTCGAAGACGGACAGGTCGAAGCAGACGGAGGTGGCCGCGAGCAGGCCGCCCAGTTCGGCGTCGTCGAAGGTCTGTCGGGCCCAGTGCATGAGCAGCGAGGCCGACCGGTGTTCGATGGCCACGCCCTTGGGCCGCCCCGTGGAGCCGGAGGTGTAGATGACGTACGCCAGGTCCGCCGGCGTGGCCGGCGCCGCCGGGTCGGTGCTGTCGTCGGCCGGGTCGAGCCGGTCGACCGGGATCGCGGTGTCGGGGAACCGGTCGGCGAGGTCGGAGTGGGTCAACACCAGCCGCACGCCGGAGTCGGCGGTCATGAACGCCACCCGGGCCGGCGGGTAGGCCGGGTCCAACGGCACGTAGCAGGCGCCGGCCTTGAGCACGGCGAGCAGGGCGACCACCAGCTCGGGCGTGCGCGGCAGGCAGACGCCGACGCGTTCCTCCCGGGTCACCCCGCGCTGCAGCAGCACCCGGGCCAGCCGGTTCGCGGCGTCGTCGAGCTCACGGTAGGACAGGGTGCGGTCGGTGTGCCGTACCGCCTCCGCGTCCGGGGTACGGGCCGCCTGCGCCGCCACCATCCGGTGCAGGCAGTCCACGGCAGGCGCGGCGCCGCTCGGGCGCCGGCCCACGGCCCGGCGGGTGGGGCCGGCGGGTCGGGTGGGTGCGCTCACCGGCGTGGACCTCCACTCTTGTGCAGCACGAGCTGGCGGTCGGCGGCCTCCTGCAGCCGGTCCTTGTCGGCGAGGATGACGGCGCCGGGGTCGTTGTCGGGCAGTTCGTCCTCTACGTTGCGGATCGGTCGGTAGGCGATGCCCGCGACGGCGAGGGCGAGGGAACAGAGACCGGCCACGATCGCCGCGACGGCCATGCCGCGGCCCGGTCCGTTGCCGACCACGGCGGCCAGCGCACCGTCGGGCGACACCATCGGGGCGAAGACGTGCTCCGCGAGCGGGCCGGCAGTGAGGAATCCGGCCGGCACCATCAGCCAGGACAGCATCTGGCCCATGGACAGGACCCGCCCCTGCAGCTCCAGCCCCACCTTGGCCTGCACGATGGCCAGCCAGTGCGTGTTCACCAGCGCGGTGGCCAGGCCCATGCCGAACAGGCCGAGGGTCGGGAACAGCGGGCTCGGGTGCAGGCCGACGGTGAGCAGTGACGCGCCGAGAAGCACGACGCTGGCCAGGATGCCGGTGGTACGCCGAGCCGTGCCGCCCCAGACGCCCATGAGGACCGAGCCGACGAGCATGCCGACCCCGCTCGCGGCGAGCACCCGGCCCAGTACGGCCGGATCGCCGAACGACAGGGTTAGCGGGGTGACCAGGACCTCGACCATCGAGAAGAAGTAGTTCAGCGATGCGGTCAACACGACCAGCGCCACCAGGCCGTGCCGGCGGATGATGAACCGCCAGCCGCCGAGGATCTCCCGCAGGAACGGCTCCTCGCGCCTGACGAAGAGGGTGTCCGGGAAGCGGACCGACAGGGTGACGGTGACCGCGACGGCGAAGGTGAGCAGGTCGATGACGACGATCCCGCGCAGCCCGACGGCGATCACCAGCGCGCCGCCGACCAGCGGCGCCAGCACGGTGCTCGTCGCCGTGCCGAGGGAGACGATGCCGTTGGCGCGCCCGTAGTACCGCTTCGGTACGAGTTGGGTGACGGCCGCCAGGTAGGCGGGTTGCTGGAAGGCGGTCGCCACCGCGGTGACGCTGATGGCGGTGAACACATGCCACAGCTGGAGTTGCCCCAACCACAGCAGGAGGGCCAGGCTCACGGTGCCGGCGGCGGCCAGGGAATCCGCGAGGACCATGATCCGCCGTCGGTCCCACCGGTCCGCCAGCGCACCCGCGACAGGGGAGAGGACCACGGCGGGCAGCAGCGCCAGGACGGTGGCCGTGGCGAACAGCGAGACCGACCGGGTCTGCTGGTAGACCCACAGGCTCATGCCGAAGCCGGTCAGTCCACTGCCGATGAGCGAGACCAGTTGACCGATCGCGATCAGGTAGAACACCGTCAGGCTGGGCATCGTCCGGCGCGCGGCGGGCCGGTGGGCGGCCGGTGCGGCCGGGACGGCAGCGGCGTGTTCCGGCTGCTCGGGTAGCGGCGGGGGCGCGGCGTCGGTTTCCGGGGCGTCGGCCCGCGGCGGAGCTGCCGCGGTCGGCGCGCCGCAGTTCGCCAGGATGATGCTCGCCAGCTCGCCCGGCTGGTGCTTGGCGAAGTAGTGGCCGGCGCCGTCGATGACCTCCAGCGACACCCGGTCGGAGAAGAACTCCCACTCCAGGTACCGCTCCTGGTACAGCTCCGTGGCGCGGTCGCCGCTGCCGACGACGCAGACGAGCGGGGCCGACAGTTTCCGGGGCAGGCCGTTGGCGTAGACGTCGGTGTAGTAGTCCTCGCCGGCCGCGGAGTCGGCCAGGACCACGCGCATGACGAAGTCCTTCTCGTTCTCGTCGAAGACCTCGGTGAAGAAGCCCATCGCGCGCAGCGCTTCCAGGGTGCGCCGCTTCGACGTCCAGCGTTCCAGCGGGAACCACCGGCGCAGCCAGGTGAACAGGCGGCCGGGCAGTCTCGGGGCGGGGAAGTGGGCGCCGATGACCATCCCGGTCAGTTCGACGCCGGCTGCTTCGAGCCGGCGGGCCAGCTCGACCGCTTCGGCGCCGCCCACGCAGTGCCCGTACACCGCCACCGGGCCCTTGATGCCCTCGAGGACCTCGGCCACGCAGCGGTCCACCAGTTCATCCAGGCCGAGCAGGGGTTCGTCCGGGCGGTTCAGATCGTGGCCGGGCCGTTCCAGCGCGTACAGGGACACCCCCGGTGGGAGGGCGTCGGCGAGGGACTGGAAGGTGATCGCGCTGCCGCCGCCGAACGGTACGCACAGCAGCGTCAGCTGCGTCGGCGTCGCCGGTCGGGACGGGGTCAACTCGTGCAGCAGCCGCCCGGCGGAGCCGCCGGTCGCGTCCAGGTGCTCGGTCAGCGACCGGATCGTCGGGTAGCGGAACAGATCGAGGACGCTGATCGCCGGGTCGTTCCCCGCCAGCGCCTTGATGGCCTTGAAGGAGTCGCCGCCGAGGTCGAAGAAGTCGTCTCGATGCCGACGCTGTCGTAGCCGAGCACCGCCGCCCACCGTTCGGCCAGGGCCTTCCGCAGCGGGGTGTCCGGCGGGGTGGCGCCGACGGTGGCGCTGCCGCGCCGGGGCGCGGGCAGGGCGGCGCGGTCGACCTTGCGGTTGGCGTTGAGCGGCATGCGGTCGAGCACCACGAAGGCGGACGGCACCATGTAGTCCGGCAGGTAGGTGCGGGCGAAGGCCCGCCACGGCGCCGGGTCGGCGTCGAAGTCGGCGGTGACGTCCGGCGTCGCCCCCTGATTCGCGTCCGGGTCGGGTTCCGCTGCGGTGGTCAGGGTCAGGTAGGCCGTGATCGTCTTCTCACCCTCGTCCTCGCGGACCACGACGGCGGTGTCGCGTACCGACGGGTGGCGGCGAAGCACCGCCTCGATCTCGCCGAGCTCGATGCGGAATCCCCGCACCTTCACCTGGGAGTCGCTGCGGCCGACGAACTCGATGCGGCCGTCGGCCAGGTAACGGCCGAGGTCGCCGGTGCGGTACAGCCGCCCGCCGCCGTTCGGGTCCGGCACGAACCGCTGCGCGGTCAGCGCCGGGTCGCCGTGGTAGTCGCGGGCCAGTCCCGCCCCGCCGAGGTACAGCTCACCGAGGACGCCCACGGGGGCGGGGGACAGCTGCGGGTCGAGCACGTAGATCCGCATGTTGCCGATCGGGCGGCCGATGGTGAGGTGCGTGAAGCCGGGCTCGATGCGTTCCATGGTGGACCAGACGGCGGCCTCGGTCGGACCGTAGAGGTTCCACAGCGCGCCGACCCGTTCGGCCAGTTGCCGGGCCAGCGGCGCGGACACCGCCTCGCCGCCGCACACGGCCGTCAGACCGGGCAGTCCGTTCCAGCCGGACTCGATCAGCAGCCGCCAGGTGGCCGGGGTGCCCTGAGCCAGGGTGACCCCTTCCGTGGCGAGCAGTTCGCCCAGTCGGGTCGCGTCGTAGGCGACGTCGCGGCCCACCATCAGCATCCGGGCGCCGACCACGAGGGGCAGGAACAGCTCCGGTACGGACATGTCGAAGGCGAAGCTGGCCATCGCGAGCATGGTGCCGTCGGCGGTCAGACCCGGCCGTTCGCGCATGGCGGCCAGCGTGTTGACGACGGCGCCGTGCGTCACCCGTACGCCCTTGGGGCGTCCCGTCGACCCGGACGTGTAGATCACGTACGCGAGGTCGTCCGGACCGGCGACGGGCTCGGGGTCGGTGTCCGGCTCGGTGGCCAGGGCCGCCTGGCCGTTGTGCAGCACCTCGCCGGCGTACCCGGCGAACCGGTCGGCGAGGTCCGCCTCGGTGACCAGGACCGGGGCGCCGCTGTGCGTCAGCACGTACCGCTGCCGCTCGATCGGGTAGTCGGGATCCACCGGGACGTACGCGCCGCCGGCTTTGAGCACGCCGACCAGGGTGACCGGCAGCTCGGGTGTGCGATTGAGGCAGACGGCGACGGTGACGTCCGGGCCGACGCCGGCGCGGCGGAGCCGGTGGGCGAGCCGGTTGGCCCGGGCGTTGAGTTCGGCGTGGGTGAGCGTGGTCGCCCCGAACGTCACGGCGGGCCGGTCGGGGTTCGTCGCGGCCTGGTGTTCGATCAGCTCGACGAGGGTCGGTGTCTGCCCGTCGCGCCCCTGCGTGGCCCAGCCGAGCGGCGTGGCCGTGTCGTTCCATACGGCGACGCGGGCCAGCTCGGCCGGGGTGAGGACGTTCACGTCCGCGAGCCGGACGCCGGGGTCGGCGACGGCGGCGGCGAGCAGCGTCTCCAGGTGCCCCATCATCCGCTCGGCGGTCGCCGCGTCGAACAGGTCGGTGTTGTACTCCAACCGGAACCGAAGCCCCTCGGCCACCTCGTACGCGTACAGGGCGAGCTCCTGTTGGGCGATGCCCGGCTCGACGGCGAACTGGACCATCCGCAGCCCGGTGATCCGCAGGTCCTGTTCGGGCACGTTCAGCATGTTGAACATCACCTGGAACAGGGGATTCCGGCTGAGGTCGCGGGGCGCGTCGACGAGGTCGACGAGGCGTTCGAACGGCACCTCCTGGTGGTCGTACGCGCCCAGCGCCGTGCGCCGCACCTGCGTGAGCAGTTCGTCGAAGGTCCAGTCGCCGTCGATGACGGTGCGCAACGGCAGCATGTTGACGAAGAAGCCGACCATCGGTTCGAGCTCCGCGCGGACCCGCCCGGCGACCGGGGTGCCGACACAGATGTCGGCCTGACCGGTGTAGCGCCAGAGCAGGGCCTTCAGCGCGGCCAGCACGGTCATCGCCAGCGTGGCGCCTCGGGCCTGGCTGAAGCGGCGCAGTTCGTCGGCCGTCTGCGGGGGCAGGACGAGGGTGCTGACCGCGCCGTCGAACGTCTGCACGGGCGGCCGCGGCCGGTCGGTGGGCACCTCCAGGACGCTGGCCACGCCGTCGAGTTGTCGGCGCCAGTACCGCATGTCGTCGCTGTCGGTGTCCGCCATCCGGTTGCGCTGCCAGCGCGCGTAGTCGCCGTACTGGACGGCCAGTTCGGGCAGCGGCGAGGGGCGGCCGTCGAGGACGGCGTCGTAGAGCGTGGCCAGCTCGCCGGCGATGATGCCGAGGGACCACCCGTCGGAGACGTTGTGGTGCATGGTCAGCGACAGCACGTGCCGGTCGTCGGCGATGCGGAGCAGCACGGCCCGGAACAGCGGCCCGCGGGCCAGGTCGAACGGGCGTCGGACGTCGGCGGCGAGGGCCTGGTGCACCCACGGCGGCACCGCGTCGGCGACGGCGGACTCCACGATGCTGCGGGTACCCGGCACGAGCGGGTCCGCCTCCGCGCCGGCCGGTGTGTACCTGACCGCGAGCTCGACCGGGCCGGGCGGCAGCACCTCCTGAACCGGGTCGCCGTCGGGGCCGAGCGGGAAGACGGTACGCAGCGACTCGTGCCGCCGGACCAGCTCCGCGAGGGCGCCGCGCAGCGCGTCGACGTCGAGGGTGCCGTCCAGCAGCAGCGTGGTGCTGACGGTGTAGGCGTTCTGGTGGTACGCCTGGTCGAGGAACCACAGCCGGTGCTGCCCGGAGGACAGCGGCGCCGGACCGGTGCCGGGATCGGTGCGGGGGATGGCCGGCGCGGCGGGCTGCTCGGCGGGAATGTCCACGGGACGGGCGGGTGCGGTGCCGGTCGCCGGCAGCGCCGCCGCGAGCTGCGCGACGGTCGGCTGCGCGAAGATCGTCTCGAGCGGCAGCGCCACGCCGAGCCGGGCCCGCAACCGTACGACGAGTTGGGTGGCGAGCAGCGAGTGCCCGCCCAGCTCGAAGAAGTTGTCGAGCGCCCCGACCGGTCGGATGCCGAGCAGCTCGCTCCAGATCTCCGCCACGCACTCCTGGGTGGGCGTGTTCGGGGCGACGTAGGCCGTGCTGAGCGCCGGCCGGTTGCCGGCGTCGACGGGCTCGGGCGCGTCCGGCGTGGCCGGGGCGGTGGCCACCAGGGCAGGTGCGGTGTCCGCCGCGATCGTGCGCGGCACGGCGTCCACCCAGTGCCGGTGCCGTTCGAACGGGTAGCCGGGCAGGGCCAGCCGCCGGCGCGGGCCGTGGTACCGGCTCCAGTCGACCGGTACGCCGGCCAGCCACATCCGGCCGACCGCGTCGAGCATGGTGGTGAGGTCGTCGGCGTCGCTGCGCGGATGCCGCATCGCCGCCACCACCTGGCCGGGCTTCAGGCCCGCCAACCGGGCCAGGCCGCCGAGGGCGTGCCCGGGGCCCAGCTCGGCGAGGACCACGTCCTGCTCGGCGAGCAGCGCGGCCGACTCGGCGAACCGCACCGGTTCCCGCAGGTGCCGCACCCAGTAGCCGGGATCGGTGACCTGGCCGGGGGTGACCGGGCCGCCGGTCAGGTTGGCCAGGTAGGGGCGCTCGGGTTCGGCGTAGGTGACCCGGCGGGCGTGGTCGGCGAACTCGTCGAGCACCGGGTCGAGCAGGGCGGAGTGGTAGCCGCGGGTGACCCGCAGCGGCCGGCAGTCGACCCCGTCGCCGGTCAGCCGCAGGCGAAGCTGCCCGATCGCCTCCGGGTCGCCGGACAGCACGCACAGCTCGGGGGCGTTGACGGCGGCTAGTGACACCCGGTCGTCGAGCAGCCCGGCCACCGCCGTCTCGGGCAGGCTCACCGCGAGCATCGCCCCGGCCGGGGTCCGCTCGGCCAGCTCACCGCGGGCGACCACCAGGCGCAACGCGTCGGCCAGGGAGAAGACGCCGGCGAGGCACGCGGCGACGTACTCGCCGAGGCTGTGCCCCACCATCAGGTCCGGGGTCACGCCCTGGGCGAGCAGCGCCCGGGCGAGGGCGTACTCGGTGACGAACAGCGCGGGCTGGATGAGCCGGGGCTGCGCGAGCAGCCGCTCGGCCTGCTCGGCTGCGTCGGGCGCCGGGCAGAGCAGGGTACGCAGGTCCAGCCGCAGGTCATCGCGGAGCAGTTCGGCGCACTCGTCCACCATGGCCCGGTAGGTCGGCTCCGCGCGGTACAGGCCGGCGCCCATCGCCACGTGCTGGGCGCCGTGGCCCGGGAAGGCGAACACCAGCGGTCGCCGCCCGTCCGCGGGGGCGCCGGTGAACTGCCGCTGCGGCGAGTCGAGCGCGGCCAGCGCGTCGGCGCGGTCCGCCGCGACGAGGAAGCGCCGCTGACTCATCGACTGCCGCCGGCCCAGGTTGGCCGCCACGTCGGCGAGGTCCACCGCCGGGTGCGCGTCCAGCCAGTCGCGGACCTGCCCCGTCTGCCGGTCCAGCGCCGCCGTCGTACGGGCCGACACGACCAGCAGCTGCGGCCCCGTGGCCGGCGTCTCCGGTGGCGCGGCGGGCGACGTGGCGGGCGGCTCCTCCAGCACGACGTGGGCGTTCGTGCCGCCCATGCCGAACGAGCTGACCCCCGCCCGGCGAGGGCCGTCGCCGAGCCACGGGCGGGCGGTGTCGTTGAGGTAGAACGGGCTGCTCGCGAAGTCGATCGCCGGGTTGGGTCGGCTGACGTTGATCGTCGGGGGGAGCGTCCGGCGGTACAGCGCTAGGACCGTCTTGATCAGGCCGGCGACACCGGCGGCGGCGTCGGTGTGCCCGATGTTGGCCTTGACGGAGCCGAGGGCGCAGAAGCCGCAGTCGTCGGTGCCGCGCCGGAACGCCTCGGTCAGCGCGGTCACCTCGATCGGGTCGCCGAGGCTGGTGCCCGTCCCGTGGGCCTCCACGTAGCTCAGCGAACGGGGGTCCACGCCAGCCGTCGCGAGGGCGCTGCTGATCACCTCGACCTGGCCGTCGACGCCCGGCGCCGTGTACCCGGTGCGGCGCGCCCCGTCGTTGTTGATGGCGGAACCGCGGATCACCGCGTAGACGGTGTCGTTGTCCGCGACGGCGTCCTCGAGTCGCTTGAGCGCGACGATCCCGACGCCGCTGGATTCGATGCTGCCGCGCGCGTCCGCGCTGAACGGGCGGCAGTGCCCGTCGGGGGAGTAGATCCCACCGTCGTGGTAGAGGTAGCCGCGGCGCTGCGCGGGGAAGATGCTGACCCCGCCGGCCAGGACCAGGTCGGATTCGCCGGTCAGCAGGCTCTGCCGGCCGAGGTGCACGGCCACCAGCGAGGTCGAGCAGGCGGTGGCGACGGTGACGGCGGGACCGGTGAGGTCGAGCTTGTAGGCGACCCGACTGAGCAGAAAGTCCTTGTCGTTGCCGAGGGACAGTTGGTGCTCGCCGAGGGCGCTCATCAGCTCGGGATGGCTGCTCAGATGGTCGAGCAGGTAGCTGCTGCGACCTGACCCGGCGAACAGGCCGATCCGGCCGGGGTGGCCGGACGGGTCGTAGCTGGCGTGCTCCAGCGCGTGCCAGGCGCATTCCAGCAGGAGCCGGTGTTGCGGGTCGAGGGTCTGCGCCTCGCGGGGCGTGATGCCGAAGAAGGCCGCGTCGAACTGGTCGATGCCGGGCAGGTAGGTACCGGCCCGGACGTACGCCGGGTCGTCGAGCCGGGTCGGGTCCGCGCCGTCGGCCAGCATCTCCTCGACGGTGAACTCCTGTATCGACTCCACGCCGGTCCGGATGTTGTGCCAGTACTCGTCGAGGCTCCGGGCGCCGGGGAAGCGGCAGGCCATGCCGACGACGGCGATCATGCCGCTGGGCTGACCGGTGTCGTCGCTCGCGCCGCCCGGTGCGACGCGGACCGGCGCGGGGCGTGAAGCGGCCGGGGCGGTCGCCGTCCCGGCGGTGGCGTTGGTGAGGAACACCGCCAGCGACTCGACGGTGGGGTTCCGGAACAGGTCGGTGACCGTGACGGCGTCGCCGAGCTGTGCGCGCAGCCGCTCGAGGACGGCCAGCAGGCGCATCGAGTGGCCGCCGCGGTCGAAGAAGTTGTCCCGCACCCCGACCCGGTCGACGCCGAGCACGTCGCGCCACACGTCCACGACCAGCCGTTCGAGGCGGATCCGGGTGGCGTCCCACTGGACCGGGCCGGGCCCTGCGGGCCCAGATCGTTCGGCTGCGCCCGGCTGGTCCTGCTGCGGCGCGAGGCGCTGCCGCGGCAGGTCCGGTGCGCGACCGGGGGCGGGCAGCGCGTCCGTGTCCACCTTGCCGTTGCCGTTCAGCGGCAGCGAGTCGAGGAAGACGAACGTGGCGGGAACCATGTACGACGGCAGGTCGGCGGCGAGGGCCGCCCGGAGGATCGCGGTGTCGTGGCCGGTGTTCGCGACGCCCGCCACGTACGCGACGAGCTGCGGGTCGTCGGGGTCGTCCCGGCGCAGCTGCACCGTCACGTCGCTGTCCGGCAGGTGCCGCCGGACGGCCGCCTCGATCTCGCCGCACTCGATGCGGTAGCCACGCAGCTTGACCTGGTTGTCGGTGCGGCCCAGGTATTCGAGGTTCCCGTCCGGGCGCATGCGCACCAGGTCGCCGGTGCGGTACAGCCGCGCGCCGGGGACGGACGAGAACGGGTCCGGGACGAACCGCTCGGCGGTCAACTTCGGCTGGTGCAGGTAGCCGCGCGCCACGCCGGCTCCGCCGACGTACAGCTCGCCGACCACGCCCGCCGGGACCGGGTTCCCCCACGTGTCGAGCACGTACAGCTCGGTGTTGGCGATCGGCCGGCCGATGGGGACCGAGCCGTCGCCCGGGGTGGCGGGGTCGACCTCGTACGCGGCGCAGCCGACCACGGTCTCCGTCGGCCCGTACTCGTTGACCAGCGCGGTGGCGGGGGCGTGGGCCCGCCAGGGCGCCACCTGGTCGGCGCGCAGGTTCTCCCCGCCGATGACGAAGCACCGGGTGCGGCCAGCCAGCTCGGCGGGGCGGAGCTGGTGGTTGACCAGGTCGAGCTGCGCCGGGGTGATCTTGACCAGCCCGAACGGCGTCCGCTGCCGGCGCAGCGCCTCGCCCAGCGCCTCCGGGCCGAGCTGTTCGCCGATCATCAGGACGGTGGCGCCGCTTGCCAGCGGGACCAGCAGGCTCGTGACGGTCAGGTCGAACCCGATCGACGAGTGCAGCGGCACCGTGTCTCCGGGCTGCAGCCGGTAGGCCTGGGCCGCCCAGTGTACGTAGTTGCACACGCCGCGGTGGGTGGCCATGACGCCCTTGGGGCGGCCGGTGGACCCGGAGGTGTAGATGACGTACGCGAGGTCCTCCGCCGACGGCGTGGGCCGTCGCCGCGGCCGCCGCTTCGGCCCACCGCCCGAGCTGCCGTTGCCACGGCCGGGGTCGGGTTGGGTGACCGGGGTGTCCAGAGCCGGCACCAGCAGCGCCGCGTCGTCGGGCACCAGGTGCGCCAGCTCGGCGCAGGTGAGGACGACCGGGGCGGCCGTGTCGGCGAGCAGATAGCGCAGTCGGGCGGGCGGATTGGCCGGATCCATGGGCACGTAGGCCGCGCCGGTCTTCAACACGGCGAGGACCGCCACGGCGAACGGGACCGCGCGGGGCAGCAGCACGCCCACCAGGCCGCCGATGCCGACGCCCCGCTGGCGCAACGTCTCCGCCAGCGCCTCGGCCCGCATGTGCAGCTCGTGATAGGTCAGCGCGGTGTCGCCGTCGGTCACCGCCACGCCGTCGGGGGTCCGGCGCGCCTGCTGCTCGATCAGCACGTGGACCAGGTCGTCCGGCTCGGCGGGGGTGGCGGTGCGGTTCCACTCCGCGACGAGCTGCCGGGACTCACCCGGGGTGAGCATCGCGGCCGCGCCGACCGGCGCGCCCGGGTCGGCCACCAGCGACCGCAGGAGCGTCTGGAAGTGTCCGGCGAGGCGGACCGTCGCGTCGTCGTCGAACAGGTCGGTGCGGTACTCCAGCACGGTCCGCACGCCGTCGGCGTTCTCCCGTACCGAGACGGTGAGGTCGAACTTGGCCGTCTTGGCGGGCACCTCGAACGGGGTGATCTCGAGGCCGTCGAGGCGCGGCGGTGCGGCCTCGCGGCCGTACACGAACATCACCTGGAACAGCGGGGTGAAGCCGGGCCGGCGGGCCGGTCGCAGCGACTCGAGCAGCGCCTCGAAGGGAAGCTCCTCGTTGCTCAGGCCCTCGAGGACCGCGGTACGCACCCGGTCGAGCAGCGTCTCGAACGACGGGTTGTCGTCCAGACGGGCGCGGATGGCGACGGTGTTCAGCAGCAGCCCGACGAGTTTCTGCGCCTCGGGCCGCTGCCGGTTGGCGGTGGGCGTGCCCACCACGATGTCGCGCTGCCCCGTCCAGCGGGCCAGCAGGACCTGCACCGCGGCGAGCATGACCATGTACGGGGAGACGCCCAGCCGGTGGCACAGCGCCATCAGCGCCTCGGTGGGCACGTCCAGTGGGACCGACAGGGTGGACCCCGCGCTGGACGGCACGGCGGGGCGTGGCCCGCGGGTGGGCAGTTCGAGGACGGCGGGCGCGTCCGCGAGCTGCGCGCGCCAGTATTCGCGCTGGGCGGCCGCCTCCGCACCGCCGAGCCAGTCGTGCTGCCACGCCGCGTGGTCGCGGTGGTCGACGTCGACCGGGTCGAGGTCCGCCGGCTGCCCGGTGCGGTGTGCGGTGTAGAGCCGTTCCCACTCGTCGTGGAGGATGCCCAGCGACCACTCGTCGACGGCGACGTGGTGCAGCGTCAGCAGGAGCACGTGCTCCTCCGGCGCGCAGCGCAGCAGGCTGGCCCGTAGCAAAGGCCCGTGTTCCAGGTCGAGCGGGGTGCACGCCTCGGCGTCGAGCCGGGCCTGCAGCTCCTGGTCGCGTTGCCACGTGGGCAGCCCGCTCAGGTCGTGCACCCGCAACAGCCCCGGGCGCGGGTCGTGGACCACCTGGCGCACGCGCTGCACCGCACCGTCCGGACCTGGCGACTCGGCCGCGGCGTCCGCCGCCGGTGCGAGGGTGGTGCGCAGTGCGGTGTGCCGGGCCACCAACCCGTCCAGCGCCGCCGACAGAGCCGCCACGTCCAGCGCCCCGTGCAGCCGGTACGCCAGCGGCACCAGGTAGGTGGCCGCCTCCGGGTCGAGCCGGCTCAGATACCACATCTGGCGTTGCGCGTACGAGGCCGCGACCGGGCCAACGGGGCGCTCGGAGTCGACCCGGAGCCGCGCGACGGACGCCGCTTGCCGGGACCTCAGGACGTCGGTCATCGAGTGTGCCTTCTCTGCGCCAGCACCGGCCGGAGGAGCGCCGCCAACGCGCCGGCCCGTTCCACCAGTTGCTCGTAGTCGGGTAGGGCGAACCTGTCCATGCCGGCCGGTTGACGTGGGATGCCAGCCCTCGTGATCAGCTTGTTCATGTGACAGATGTAGATCCTTGATAGGAGAAGCCCGTTCGACATCATGGCACTGATGATCTTGGTTGGGGGATCCCCGGATTGTGTCGGCTGTCGATGCTTTCGGTGCCGAGGCTGTTGCACGTTCGTCTATTTTTTCGCTGGCGGCAAGATCTCTGACCCGGAAGCTGTCGCGCGGACGATTGACCGAATCTGCGGCGGCCGCGGACGCGGGCAGATCGTCGGCGGGCTTCCCGCGCGGGCCTACCTCGCGAGTAGTGCTTTAGTTGACGCCATGCCCAACCCCGCGATCCTCACCGTCGACGACGACCCGGCCGTCTCCCGGGCGGTCGCCCGCGACATCCGCCGCCGCTACGGCGACCGCTACCGAGTGGTACGAGCCGACTCCGCGGAGACGGCGCTGGAGGCGCTGCGCGAGCTGAAACTGCGTGGTGAGCAGGTCGCCGTGCTGATCGCCGACTACCGGATGCCCCAGATGACCGGCATCGAGTTCCTCGAGGCCGCCATGGATCTCTTCCCGGCGGCGCGCCGGGTGCTGCTGACCGCGTACGCCGACACCGACGCGGCGATCAACGCGATCAACGTGGTCGACCTCGACCATTACCTGCTCAAGCCCTGGCATCCGCCAGAGGAGAAGCTCTATCCGGTGCTGGACTCGCTGCTCGAGGCGTGGCAGGCCACCGCGGCGGCGCCCACCACCGACCTGCGGGTGGTCGGGCACCGCTGGTCGGCCCCCTCGTTCAAGGCGCGCGATTTCCTGGCCCGCAACCTGGTGCCGTTCCGCTGGGTGCCCGCCGACGAACCCGAGGGAGCCGAGTTGCTGGCGGCGGCGGGGGTGACCGCGAACGACGTACCTCTGATCGTCACGGCCGATGGCAAGTCGCTGGTGCAGCCGGCCGAGGCCGACCTGGCCGCGCACGTGGGGCTGACCACGGCGCCGGCTGCGGACTTCTACGACCTGGTGGTCGTCGGGGCCGGCCCGGCCGGGCTCGGCGCCGCCGTCTACGGCGCCTCGGAGGGGCTGCGGACCGTGCTGGTCGAGCGGCGGGCCACCGGCGGGCAGGCCGGGCAGAGCAGCCGGATCGAGAACTACCTCGGTTTCCCGGATGGCGTCTCCGGTGCCCAGCTGACCGACCGGGCCCGCCGGCAGGCGCTGCGGTTCGGCGCCGAACTGCTCAGCGCCCGCGAGGTGGTGGCCCTGGAGGACGCCGGGGCGGCGCGCGTGCTGCGGTTCGCCGACGGAAGCAGCATCGCCACCCACACCGTCGTGCTCGCCACCGGTGTCTCGTACCGGATGCTCCCCGTGCCCGGGTTGGCGGAGCTGACCGGCCGCGGCTGCTTCTACGGCTCCGTGGCGAGCGAGGCGCCGAGCTGCTCCGGGCAGGACGTCTACATCGTGGGCGGGGCGAACTCCGCCGGCCAGGCCGCCGTGCACTTCTCCCGGTACGCCCGACGGGTGCACCTGCTGATCCGTGGCGCCGACCTGACCCGGTCGATGTCCAGCTACCTGATCGAGCAGATTGCACAGATCGACAACATCGAAGTCCACCCGCACACGGAGGTGGTCGGCGGGGCCGGCCAGGAACACCTCGAGGAGGTGACCCTGCGCGACATCCGCAGCGGCGAGGTCCGCCGCGTCGACACCTCGTGGCTGTTCGTGTTCATCGGAGCGGAGCCCCGCACCGACTGGCTCGACGGCGCGGTCGCCCGTGACCCGCGCGGGTTCGTCCTCACCGGCCCCGACCTGACCAGGGGTGGCCACCGGCCGCCAGGCTGGAGCCTGCCGCGCGATCCGTACCACCTGGAGTCCAGCATGCCCGGGGTCTTCGCCGCCGGCGACGTGCGGGCCGAATCGGTGAAGCGGGTGGCCTCGGCCGTCGGCGAGGGCGCGATGGCCGTGTCGCTCGTGCACCGCTACCTGGAGGCACAGTGACCAGCGAACCCGGGCGGCTCACCCCCGACGAGCTTCGTGGCCTCTTCCTCTTCGAGGCGCTCACCGCGCAGCAGTTGGCGCACCTGGCCGAACACGGCCGGATCGAACAGCGCCCCGCCGGCGAGGCCGTGTACGTCGAGGGCGAGCCGGCGAGCTGCTTTTACGTGCTGCTCGACGGCACGGTGGCGATGCGCCGCCGGGTGCAGGGCGACGACGTCGAGGTCAGCCGGACCAGCCAGCGCGGCGTGTACGGCGGGGCGATGCAGGCGTACGTCGGTGACCTGGCCGAGCAGCGATACGCCAACAGCCTCTTCGCGGTGACCGACTGCAAGGTGTTCGCCCTGCCCGCCGAGATCATCGCCGAGGCGATGCGTACCTGGTTCCCGATGGCCACCCATCTCCTGGAGGGGCTGTTCATCGGGATGCGCAACACGCAGACCATCGTCGGCGAACGGGAGCGGCTGCTGGCGCTGGGCGCTCTCTCGGCGGGGCTGACCCACGAGCTCAACAATCCGGCGGCGGCCGCGGTCCGGGCCACCTCCGCGCTGCGCGGCCGGGTCGCGAAGATGCGCCACAAGCTCGCGCTGATCGCCGACGGCCGGCTCGACGGCCGGCGCCTGCACGACCTCGTCGCCCTGCAGGAGGAGGCGGTGAAGCGGGCCGCCACCGCGCCGCCGCTGACCCCCCTCGCGGCCAGCGACGCCGAGGACGAGCTCACCGACTGGCTCGACGACCACGGCGTCCGGGGGGCCTGGGAGGTCGCCCCGACGCTGGTCGCGGGCGGCATCGACGCGGGGTGGCTGAGCCAGGTCGACGCCGCCGTCGGGGCCGACGACCTGGAGTCGGCGATCCACTGGATCACGTACACCATCGACACCGAGCTGCTGATGGGCGAGATCGACGACGCCGTCGGCCGGATCTCCGGGCTCGTCGGGGCCGCGAAGCAGTACTCCCAGCTGGACCGCGCGCCCTACCAGACCGTCGACGTCCACGACCTGCTCGACGCCACCCTGGTCATGCTCCAGGCCAAGATCCCGTCCGGGGTGCAGGTGGTGAAGGAGTACGACGAGAACCTGCCGGCCATCCCGGCGTACGCCGCCGAGCTGAACCAGGTGTGGACCAACCTGGTCGACAACGCGCTCGGCGCGATGGGCGAAACCGGAACATTGACGGTCAGGACCGGCCGCAAGGAGGACCGGCTGATCGTCGAGATCCGCGACACCGGCAGCGGTATCCCGCCGGAGATCCGGCCGCGCATCTTCGAACCGTTCTACACGACGAAGCCGGTCGGCGACGGCACCGGCCTCGGCTTGGACATCTCCTACCGGATCATCGTCAACAAACACCACGGGGACATCCGGGTGCAGTCGCAGCCCGGCGACACCCGGTTCATCGTGCTGCTACCCATGACGTCGGAATAGCTGACGCGGCGCGCGATGCCTGCGCGCAGCGTGCGCACCGGCGGCCGTCGAGCGGGTATACCGGGCCGGCCGTCGCCCGCGACCTGGGCCGGAGCCGGCGGGGCGACCTCACAGGCCGCACCGCCGGCACCCCATCGAAACGTGGTGCCGGCGGCGTAGCGGTTGCGGGATCGACCCGTGAACGGCCCGGCGGCTTACGGGCTGCAGGACAGCTTGGCCTCGGCCCAGTCGCCGTGGTCGCTGCCGACGCCGTCGCCGCCGTCGGTGATCACGAGGTCGAGCACTTTCCCCGCGGTCACGTCGACGTCGACGCTCGCGGTCTCGGCGGTCCCGGTCAGGACCGGTGAGTCGTACTTCGCCGTACCGTCGACCAGCACCTCGAAGGCGATTGAGCCACGGTCTGCCATCTCGTCGTCCACGCCCACCTTCGCGGTGAATCGGGTGCAGCGGCCGTCGAGGTTGACCTTGACCGACGAGGGTGCGTGGGCGCCGAGGCCCTTGGCGTAGACGACCCCGTTCAGGGTGATCGGGTTGCCGTCTCCGGCGGCGCTTTCGCCGTTGCTGCGGTCGCGCTCGACGGGTCCCCAGCCGTTCGTCGAATCGATCCACTCCAGGTCACTGGCCCACGCCTCGCCCTTCGGCGCAGGCGGCAATGGCGTGTCCGCCACGGTGGCGGCGAAGAACCCGAGCGGGCCACCGGGCAGGCGGATCGCGCGGACCGTCTTGCTCGGCGTGATTGGCAGCGCGTTGTAGGACATCCGGTAGTCCGTCGTGGTGTTGGCCAGGCCCGCCGGGGTGTAACGACCCTTGACCGTGACCGCGGGCTTGGCTCCGCCGGTGGCCGGATCCTGGCAGCACCAGTTCGGCAACTGCAGCGGGTGCTGGGACTGGGTGCCGTCGGTGTAGAGGACTGTCACCGTTCCACGGGCGTTCAGGCTGGCGCCAGCGCCGAGCAGGTGAAGGTGACTGCCTCTGCCGCTCACCAGGATCGGCGCGGTGATGTCCTTCGCCACGTTCGGTGTGCCGGTGGCGCCAGCCGGCAGGCTGAACTCGACCCCGTTGACGGTGATCGTCGTACCGGGGCGGAATCCCGCGACGGCCAGCGCCTCCCCGTGGAAGCTGTTACCGGCGCCGTCGAAATTGCCCTTGGCGAATGTCTGGGCATCGGTGATGCCGACCACGTTCGCCGCGGCGGATATCGAGGCGTAGGGCAGCTCCGCGGTGGTGACCGCGCTGGAGCGGTACGGCGCGTTCCTGGCGGTGTAGGCGGCGTCAAGCTGGAGCGTGTACGAGGCCGGCCGGATGTCGTGTCCCGGGGTGATGATCAGCGGTGCGGTGACGGTCTCACCGGGTTCGACACGTGGGAAGTCGGCGTGGCCGCTCGATGTCCAGCCGGCCGGCGGGGCGACGGACAGCCGCAGGTTCGTCATCGCGTGCGTGCCGTCGTTCCGGAAGGACGCGGTGAGCTCGGTCGGCTGGCCCGGCGCGTTCCACAGCTTCGGGCCGGTCAGTTCGACCGTGCCGAGCGCGTCGGCCGGCTTGGCGCCGCCCACGGAACTGGTTCCGGCGAGGGTGACGGTGGTACTGACGCTGGTGGAGAACGCGGGGGTCTTCACCCACACCATGCCAGCGTGGTCGCCGGGCGCGTAGTACCAGCCGGTGGTTGCCGAGTCGTACGCCGGCTTGTCGCCCAGTTCCCGCAGCGGCTGGTCGCCGACCTTGACCACCTGCGGCTTGGTGCTGGTGTGCGCGGTCACCTCGTAGGGCCGTTGCGCGGGCTTGCCGGTGTAGGAGCCGGTGCTCGCGCCGATGGTGAGGACGACATCGCCCCGGTCGTCGACCGGCGCCTTGACGTCGAACCGCTGTGTCGCGAACCTGCCGGTGCGGTGCTCGCGCGTGACCCGGTCGTCCTCGTAGAGCAAGAACGAGGAGCTGCCTTGGGGGTAGACGTCGAGCGTCAGCCGGTCGCCCAGTGCCTGCTCGGCGTGCCGGTTGATGCCGGCCTTCCACATCGGCACCACCGCACCGGCCTTGACGAACAGCGGCAACGTGTCGAGCTGCGCGTGGTAGCCGTTCAGCGTGGTGGGCCCGCGGTGAATTCGGCCGGTCCAGTAGTCGACCCAGGTGCCCGCCGGCAGGTAGATGCCGTTCTTGGTCTCGTCCGCACCCCACATCGGCGCGACGAGGAACTCTCGACCGGCGAGAAACTCGTACCTGGCGGCGTCGGTATACGCGGTCGGGTCGTCCGGGTACTCGATCGGCAGTGACCGGTTGATCGGCGTGCCGGTGCGGTGAGCCTCCGCGGCGTACGAGTAGAAGAACGGCAGGAGCCGCTCGCGCAGCTTCAGGTACCGGCGGTTGATCGAGGTGTACGGCTCGCCGTACGCCCATGGATGCTTGAACGCCGGGGTGGCCCAGCCGCTCATCGTCATGAGTGCCGGTGTGAAGACCTTCCACTGCATGTCCCGCACGTAGCTTCGGGCGGAGCCACCGAAGATGCCGTCGACGTCACCGGCGGTGTAGGCGATTCCGGAGTTGCCGGACCCGTGGATCGCCGGGATCTGCCAGCGGATCGCGTCGAGGCTGCCGCTGTGGTCGCCGGTCCACTGCACCGCGCAGCGCTGCGCCCCGGCCCAGCCCTCGACCATCCAGGCGTAGCCGCGGGCGTTGCTGTACTGCTCGATGCCGTCGTGCGCGGTGTCGCAGGCGGTGAGCGCGTGCCGGTAGCCCGGGCCGACCCAGGCCACGTCCAGCTTGCGGACGCGGACACCGGCCTCACCGACCTCCGCGGGTTGCCGGTCGAGCGCGGACTGGGTCCACAGCCCCATCTCGATGTTGCGGTTGCGTAGCTCGTCGCCGGTCTGCCGCAACGGGCTGATCTCTCGCTTGCCCCAGTACGTGCCGTCGACGAGTTCGTGGCCCAGGTCGTCGGAGTAGCCACAACCGTAGTCGTCATTGACCAGCATCCAGCCACCCGGCATGTCGTGGTCGACGAACTTTTGCGCGATCTTCACCGCGTCCGGCGTGGTCTGCTTGTCGGGGTGGTTCTTCCAGTCGTTGCCCGGGTCGGGGTCCACTCCGTAGTGGCCGCGGTTGTAGCAGTCCGAGTCGCCGTATTCGAGGCCGTAGATTGGCGGGAGGAACGGTCGCCCGGTGAGTTCGGTGTACCGGTCGAGCGAAGCCTTGAAGTCACCGACGAAGTAGTAGGCGTCGAAGCGCTTCTCGGTGTGGGTGGAAACCAGCGGGTCGTTGAAGGCGTACGTACCCGGTGTGAAGGTGTTGCGTAGCACCCCATACCCGGCGGAGCTCATGTAGTACGGCGAGGAGTTCGGGTTGCCGCCGTCCTCCCAGTTGAAATTCCGGGCGACATGGATCGTTGTGCCGCGGTGGCTGAACCGTCCGTTCTGCATGCCACCGCCGAGGAACTGCTCGGTCGCGCCGCGACTCAACGTCTGGGACGTGGTGGTGTCGGTCCACCGGAGCGGCCGGGTCTCCGACCACACAGTGCTGCCGTCGGCCCGGTGCAGCGCGAAACGCAACGGCGACTTGTACGCCCGAACCTCGATCATTCTGGTGCGTAGCGCGTAGTAGCCGCCAGCGTCGGACCACGATGTCTGCGGGGTCGGGTAGTCGGTCTTCACCACGATGTTGGCGTCCGGCGCTTCCGGGCCGTCGGGTGCGGTGTTGGCCGGGTCGGTGAACTGTCCGTCCGGCGCGAGCCAGATCCGGAACACGTCGTCGGCGAGGAACGCCACCCGGACCCGGGCGTCGCCTGCGCTGAGCGTGTAGGTCGCCCGGTCGGCGTGGAAGCCGGTCACCGCCCCGAGCTCCTGGGGCTCGGCGGCCATCGCCGGTGTGCTGGCGAGGGCGCTGGCGGCAAGCATCAGCGCGACCGTGATCGCGGCAGCTGAACGTCGGATCGAGCGAACAGATATGAGCATTTGCCCCTCATCTCGATCAGGAATGGTCAGGCATGATATTCATATCCCACGATGGCCCGTCTGTCACGAGGCTGGCGCGCCGCTTCGACGTGACCGGCGGATCCGGGATTGAGCTGGGCAGACAGCCGCTTGCCCCCGGTGACCCCGGCGGGTCACTGGGCCGTGATGTTGGTGCTGGTCGGTCAGTCAGCCGGCTGTCAGGCCAGGAGCACCGTTACGCCGGCGGCCCGCAGATCGGTGACAACCTTCTCGTCGGCGGCGTCGTCGGTGACCAGGGTGTGCACGGCCGATGCGGCACAGATCTTGGCGAAGGAGTGGCGGCCGAGCTTCTCCGAGCCGGCCACCACGACCACCTGGCGGGCCCGGCTGACCATCAAGGCGTCGATGCCCGCCTCGCTCTCGTCGTGGCACGAGGTCCCCTCGACGGAGAACCCGTCGACGCCGAGGATGAGGGTGTCGAGCCACAGGGACTGCATGACCATGCTGGTCAGCGGCCCGGTCAGCTCGTACGACTGGGGCAGGGCGACCCCGCCGAGAATGACCGTGCGCAGGGACGGTCGCAGCACCATCTCGGTGGCGATGTTCAGCGCGTTCGTCACCACCGTCAGGGCCGGCCGGTGGGTGGCCTGCGCCAGGTCGGGTCGCGCCGCGATGTGCCGGGCGGTGGCCGAGGTGGTGGTGCCTCCGTTCAACCCCACCACGCTGCCCGGTTCGATGAGCCCGGCGGCGGTGGCGGCGATGCGTTCCTTGGTGCTGTGGTCGCCGCGGTGGCGGTAACGGACCGGCAGATCGTAGGCGACCGAGCTGGCCACGATGCCACCATGGGTGCGGGTCACTAGGTGCTGTTCGGCCAGGGCGGTGAAATCACGGCGGACGGTCGCTTCGGAAACCTGCAAGGCGGTGGCGGCCTCGAGGACGGAGAGCCGCCCGCCCCGCTCGGCCAGGATCTCCAGCAGGGCCTGTAGCCGGCGAGCGCGATCGGCCAGCCCGCCGCCCGCGGCGGCTCCCGTCGCGGTCTCGGTCGAGGTCATTTCACGGCTCCCGCCGTCAGACCCGCAACCAGGCGCTTCTCTACCAGCGCGAAGAGGATGACCACGGGCACGATGCTAACTATCGAGACGGCGAACACGTAATGCCACGCGGAGTCGTACTGGCCGACGAACTTCGTGATCGCCACCGACAGCGGCTGGTTCTCCGCGGTGGTGAGGATGACCAGGCTCGCCGCGAACTCGTTCCAGCAGGCGATGAAGGTGAAGATGATGGCGGTGACGATGCCGGGCCAGACCAGCGGCAGGGTCACGTGGCGTAGCGTCTGGAGCTTGCTGGCGCCGTCCACCAGCGCCGCCTCGTCGATCTCCTTGGGCAGGCCGGCGAAGAAGCTGTGCATGATCCACACGGCGAAGCTGAGGTTGAAGGCGGCGTTGACGAGAATCATCGCCAGCCAGGTGTCGTCGATGCCGAGCGCCAGGAACTGCCGGAACAGTCCGGGTGCCAGGACGGTCGGCTGGAGCATCTGAGTGGCCAGCACGAGCAGCAGGAACACCGCGCGGCCGGGAAACGGGTGCTTGGCCGTGTAGTAGGCGGCGGGCAGGGCGACCGCGAGCACCAGCACGGTCCCGCAGAGCGAGATGATCAGGGTGGAGGCCAGGTTGTACGGCAGTGGCGCCTCGGGCGTGGACCACATGGTGAGGTAGTTGGACGGGATCCACTCCGTCGGCAGGTAGGTGGGCGGGATGCGCAGGATCTCCGCGTGTCGCTTGACGGACCCGATGAGCATCACCAGGTACGGCGCGAGGAACACCAGCGCCACCACCACGCCGGCGGTCGTCCTGGTCCAGCGCCGGCCGTGGCGGCTGCGCGGTCGGAAGCCTCGGTGCGCGTCCGCCGCGCTCGCGCCCGCTCGCCGGCCGGTCGTCTCGGGGGTCGTGGTAACCACTGCTACTCGTCTCTCATCGGTCGGAGAGCCGCCAGGTAGATGCCGATCACCGCGAGAACGATCAGGAAGTTCACCACGCTGAGCGCGCTGGCGAGATCGACCTGCCGGTCCTGCTGTACGTACTTGAAGATCAACGTGGTCGTGGTGTCGGCGTCGTACCCGGGGATGCTGCCGGTCATCGTGCGCAGGATGGGCAGGGAGTTGAAGACGTTGATGATGTTGATGAGGACCGCGACGGCGATCGCGGGCCGCAGGATGGGCAGCACGATTCTGCGGTAGATGCGCCCGGGCCCGGCGCCGTCCATCCGGGCCGCCTCGACGATGTCGTCGGGCACCGTCTGCAGGCCCGCGAGGATGGTGTAGGTGGTGAACGGAAGGGACACGAACACCGCCACCACCATGGACACCACGAACGCGGGCACCGGTCGGCGGGTGAAGCCGAACCCGGCGTCGAGGATGCCGAGGTCGACGAGGAACTGGTTGAAAACGCCGTAGAAGGGGTCGAGCGCGTAGTAGAAGACGGTCGAGGTCATCACGACGCTGGCTGCCCATGGCACGATCACCGCCAGCCGGACCAGGCGCCGGCCGGGGAAGGCCTGGTTCAGCAACTGCGCCAGAGCCAGGGAGATCAGCAGCGTCACGAGGACCACGCCGACGACCCAGATGATCGTGTTGGTGAACACCCTGCCCAGCGCGGGGAAGTTCAGCAGCGCCACGAAGTTGTCGAGTCCCGCCGAGCCACGGTCGACGCCGGCCTGCGACACGTCCCGGGAGGACGTCCACACCATGTAGGCGGCGGGAAACAGGACGATCGTGAGGATCAGGGTCAGCGCGGGCAGCAGCCAGGGCAGGGCCCGCACCAGCTCCCGGCGCGCCGGTGGTGCGGACCTGCCGGGCGGCAGCTGCACCTGGGTGTTCTGCTCGCTCATCGTGTCCTCGATGGGGTGGGTGCGACGGCCGCTGCTAAGCGTCGGCCTTGGCCTGGATGCCGGCGAGCACGGCCTTGGGTTGCTTGCCCTGCCCGATCTGGCCGATCTGGCCTTGGAGCGCGCCCTGAGTGGCCGCCCAGCGGGGGTTGGTGCTCGGGTAGAACCGGGCGCCCGGCAGGACCTCCAGGAAGCTGGCGATCTCCTTCTTGTCCTTCAGCGCCTGCGCCCCGGACTTCGTGGTGGGCAGGAAGCCCTCCGTGTCGACGAACTTCCGGTAGACCTCGGCGCTGAAGAAGTAGTCCAGGAAGGCCTTGACCGCCTCCTGCTTGCTGCCGTCGTTCTTGAACGCCATGAGGTGGTCGGCCACCCCGAGGGTCATCGGCTGCCCGTCCTTGCTGGGAATCGGGGCGGTCCCGTACTTGAGCTGGGGGTTCTTCTGCGCGATCTGCCCCACCGTCGGAGGCAGGCCGACGGCCATGGCGATCTTGCCCTGGATGAACACGTCCAGCATGGGCGTACGGTCGCTCGCTCCGGGGTCGGGCTGGGTAAGCCCGGCGTCGATCATCCGCTTCATGAACTGCACCGCTTCGACGTTGCGCGGGTTGTCAACGGTGATCTTGTCGCCCTCGTGCCAGGAGCCGCCGTTGCCGAAGATCCAGATCGAGGTCTCCGCCTGGGCCTCCTCGCTGCCCAGTGGCATGCCGTAGCCGTAGACACCCGAGTTGAGGTTCTTGATCTTCTGGGCGGCGTCGTACAGCTCCTGCCAGGTTGCCGGGGGCTTGGTCACGCCCGCCTTGTCGAGCAGTTCCTGGTTGTAGAAGAGGGTGCGGGCCGAGGCGATCATCGGCAGGCCGTACATCGTGCCGTCGATCGAGGCGTTCTTGGCGAAGGAATCCTGGAAGTCGGCCAGGGTGTCGGGGGAGACCACGTCGGCGGCGGGGTAGAGCAGGTCGTCGGAGGCGAAGCCGGAGAAGGCGTCGATGTTGAGGATGTCCGGCGTCGCCTTCGCCTGCACCTTGGTGCGGATGACGTCGTTGATGTTGTCCCAGGACTGGATCTCGAGGTTGACGGTGATGTCCGAGTGCTTCGCCTGGAAGTCGGCGATGATGCCCTCCCAGAGGGCCTTGGTGCCGTTGCTGTAGCTGGGGACCAGCAGCGACAGCTTCCTGCTGTTGCCGCTCGCGTTGTCGCCGCCGCCGAATCCGCAGGCGGTGAGGGTCAGGCTGGCGATCACGAACGCCGCCGACCAGCGCAGGAACCGTTTCATCTCTGCCTCCATCATGGATGGACCATGAACAGCCGTGATCAGATCCGGGTGTCGCTGATTGTTCTTGACCGACTAGCGCGCTAATCATTCACGATCGCGCTGTCTCTTGGGATTCTGTGACGCCGGTCGATCAACGTCAAGACCAACCGCTCACGATTCGGTCACGGTCGGCGCTCGGCCGGCCATCGATGCGGGTTGGCCCCGCCGGACACGAGCCGGCAAAAATGGGTCACCCTCTCGGCCATCGCCTCCCGGGCCGGCGCCAGATACCGGCGCGGGTCGACCAGGTCGGGATGCGTGGCCAGGGCGCCGCGCACGGCGCCGGTGAAGGCCACGTTCAGCGCCGTACCGATGTTCACCTTGACGATGCCACCGCGCACCGCCCGGCCCAGCTCCTGGTCGGGCACGCCGGACGAGCCGTGCAGCACCAGCGGCACCGCGATCGCGGCCCGCAGCCGACCGATCAGGGCGTGGTCCAGCACGGCGCTGCGGGTGGTCATGGCGTGCGTGGACCCGACCGCGACCGCGAGGGCGTCCACACCGGTCCGCGCCACGTACGACGCCGCCTCGGCCGGATCGGTGCGAGAACCGGGGGCGTGCGGGTCCACCGGCGGCTCGCCGTCCTTCCCACCGATCGTGCCCAACTCGGCCTCGACCCACAGTCCCCGGGCGTGGGCGAATTCGGCAACCGCCCGGGTCGTCGCGACGTTCTCCCGGTGCGACAACCTCGACGCGTCGACCATGATCGAGCCGAAGCCGTGCTCCGCGGCCTGGCGCCACAGATCGGCGGAGACGACATGGTCGAGGTGCAGTGCCACGTCGACCGTGGCCGCCGCCGCGACGGCCCGGGTCGCGGCGGCGATCGGGGCGAGCCGAGAGCCGTGGAACCGTACGGCGTTCTCGCTGATCTGGAGGATCACCGGTCGCCCCGCGGCCTCCGCGCCGGCGACGATCGCCTCGGCGTGCTCCAGGCTGATCACGTTGAACGCGCAGACCGGCCCGGCGGCGATGATCTGTCCGGTCGGTACCAGCGCCATCACAGCTCCTTGAGGGTCACAGCCCGGCGCAGCCGCCGGTAGTCGGACAGGTCCACGCTTCCCGCCACCGGCGCCCGCACCGCCGCCGCGGACAGCGCCACCGCGTCGGTGAGCCGTTCCGGCCAGGGCCGACGGTGGATCATGCCGTGGGCCAGGGCAGCGACGCAGGCGTCCCCCGCCCCGGTCGGGTTGCCGGCGACCGGATGCGGCAGGAACCCGTGCCAGCTGCCCTGTCGGGTCCGGGCGAGCAGTCCCGCCGGGCCGAACGAGGCCACGACGGCACGCGCTTCGAGCGCGTGCACCGCGGTAACGGCCGCAGCCGGTCGGGGGAGTGCCTGCCCGACGAGGCCGGCGAGCTCCTCGGCATTCGGCTTGACCAGATCCGGGCGCGCGCTCAGGCCGTGCCGCAACGGCTCACTGCTGCTGTCCAGCACCGTCCGGGCGTTGGCGTCGCGGGCCGCCTCGATCAACACACGGTACGCATCGGTTGGTACCCCTGGCGGCAGGGAGCCGGAGAGCACGACGACCGCCGCACCGCGTACCAGGTCGGCGAACCGGCTGAGGAAGGCCTTCCACTCGTCCGGGGTGACCCTCGGCCCGGGTTCCCACAGCCCGGTCGCCGCGTCCGGTTCGGCCACGACCACCGTGCGCCGGGACTCGGCCGCGATCGGCACGAACGCCTCCGGCACCCCTTCGGCGGCGAGCAGGGACCGGATCCGCGCGCCGCAGGCACCCCCGGCCAGCCCGGTCGCGACGACCAGGTCGCCGAGGGCACGCAGGACGCGGGCCACGTTGACGCCCTTGCCGCCCGCCCGCTCGGCCACCTCCGCGACCCGGTGGGTGCTGCCCGGAACGAGGGCGGGGATGCGGTACGTCACGTCGAGCGCGGCGTTCAGCGTGACGGTGAGGATCATCCGTCGAGCCCCGCACCGGCGGTCTCGCCACCGGTCAGGATCACCGAGCGGGTCAGGTGGCGTGGCGCGTCCGGGTCGAGTCCCCGGTGGAGGGCCAGGGCGACGGCCAGCCGCTGCGCGAGGATCAGCTCGGCCATCGGGTCGCGTACGGAGTGGACGAAGGTGGCGCCGGTGCCGGCCACCTCCTCCGGCAGCCCCGCCGGCACGGCCCCGAACGCCCACACCGCCCGGCCAGGGCCGGCAATGGCGATCGGGCCGTGCCGGTAGTCCATGGCCGGGTACGCCTCCGCCCAGAAGCGGGCGGCTTCACGGCACTTGAGCCCTGCCTCGTGGGCGAGGCCGACCGTCCAGTCCCGGCCGACGAACGTGAGCTGTTCCAGCATTGTGGGGTCCAGCGGGAGCGGTGCCGTCAGGGCCTCCGCCGCGTCACGGACCGCCTGGTCGAGGCTCTCACCGAGAGGCGCGCGGAGCAGGGCCAGAGCGGTCGTGGCGAACCGGGTCTGCACCACGGACTTCTCGTCGGCGAACGGCAGGCAGACCGGCTCGTCCACAAGGGCCACGGCCGGGGACCTCGGGTCGCCGATGATGCCCGTGCTGCGGGTGTCGCCTGCGATGGCGCGCAGGACGTCGAGCACCTCGCTCGTCGTGCCGGACCGGCTGATCACCACCACCCGGTCGTAGCGGCGCTGCCGCGGGAACTCCGACGCCGCGAACGCGTCCGTCTCGCCGAGGCCGGCCCGTTCGCGCAGTCCGGCGTACGCCATCGCCATGAACCAGGACGTGCCGCAGCCGACGACGGCGACCCGCTCGCCGCGCCGGGGCAACTGTTCAGCGAGTGAGCCCGCGAGCGCGATGGCCCGGTGCCAGCACTCGGGCTGGCTGGCGATTTCCTCATCGACGTGTGTCATGACACTCCGACCTGCTGCTCACGACGAACTCCTCGGAGCGCGCGAAACCGCGCGGTTCGGCAGCGGTCCGAGCATAAATCGACGACAGCCACTTGGGCAATCCGTCACACGGTATTCCGCGGCAGCCGAGGCTCTTACGGCTCAAGCCCTTGTCATCGATGAGCTTTTGAACGACACTGCTCGATATCAAGAGCAACTTGGCAGGTTCGATCAGTCTCCGTCACAGAGGAGTGATCACATGGCCCCATCCGCTCACTTCAATCCGTCCCGTCGTGACCTGCTCCGGTCCGGTGTCGTGCTCGGTGCCGCCGCCGGCCTGAGCGGCGCGGTGGGCGCCCCCGCAGCCGCCGACGACTCCACCGGCACCGAACCGCGCCGCGGCAGCGACGAGAAGAGCATGACCAACGTGCCGTTCGAAGGCTTCGATCGAGTCCGCATCGGGCTCATCGGCCTCGGCAACCGCGGCGGCGACCAGGACCGGCGGTTCGGCGCGGTCGGCACGGTCACCGCGGTCTGCGACATCCGGCCCGAGCGGGTAAACCGCACCATCGGCCGGATCATGCAGCAGGGCTTCCAGGACATCCCGCCGGCCGGCTACTCGGCGGGGGAGGAGGACTACCTCAACCTGGTCCGCCGCGACGACATCGACCTCATCTACATCGCCACCCCGTGGGAGTGGCACTACCCCATGGCCAAGGCCGCCATGGAGCACGGCAAGCACGTCGCTGTGGAGTTGCCGATCGCGCCGTACCTCGATCAGATCTGGGATCTGGTACGCACCTCGGAGCGGACCAGGAAGCACTGCCTGCTGCTGGAGAACGTCAACTACTTCCGCCCCGAGATGGCGATGTTCAACATGGCTCGGCAGGGGGTCTTCGGCGACCTGCAGCACGCCTCCGGCGGATACGTCCACGACCTGCGCTGGCCGTACACGTTCGGCGGCGCCTACTACCCCGAGCATTGGCGGCGCCGCTGGCAGACCAGGATGAACGCCTCGCACTACCCCACCCACGGCCTGGGGCCGGTGTCGGCCACCCTGGGCATCAACCGCGGCGACCGGTTCGAGGAACTGATCTCCGTGGCGTCCCTGCCCAAGGCGCTGGCGCTCTTCCGCGCCGAGGACCCGCGGGTCGGCCCCGACCACCCGTCATGGGACGACGGGCCCTACATCTCCGGCGACCGGCACACCTGCTTCGTCACCACGACCAGCGGACGGTTCATCCGGGTGGAGCACGACGTGAACTCCCCGCACCCGTACAGCAGGGAGACCACGCTCACCGGCACCCGAGGGACGATCCAGCTCGACAACGCCCGGGTCTACCTCGAGTCGCTCGGGCACAACAACCACAGCTGGCGGACCGGCAACGAGTACAACACGATCCTGCGGCAGCACGACCACTGGTTGTGGCCGACGCTGGAGAGCCTGGCCGGCCAGTACGGCGGACACGGCGGCGGGGACTTCATCGCCATCTGGCGTCTCGTCCAGACGATGCGGCTCGGGATGACCCCCGACATCGACGTCTACGACTCGGCGGCGTGGTGCTCGGTGATCCCGCTCAGCCACGATTCGTTGAAGACCGGCCGGATGCATCCGGTCAAGGTGCCCGACTTCACCCGCGGCCACTGGCAGGCGGCGCGACCCACGTTCGACCGGCCGAAGCCCGAGGACCCGGTGCTGGACAAGAACTGAAGCAGGCCGAGCAAGCAGGTGCCGACGGCAGGCTCCCCGGGTGGGCGGAGCCTGCCGTCGGACTGATCAAGGTTCAGGTGCAGGTGATCATCGGGGCCGCCCAGTCGGCGTGGTCGTAGTTGGGGCCGTCGAGTGCGTCCGTCCGAAGCTCGATGACGTCCACCCCGCTGACCGCGAGGTCGAGCGGTACGCCGGCGCCCGCTCCGGTGGCCTCGGCACCGGCGAGCTTGACGCCGTCTCCCCACACCTCGAAGCCGACCCGGCCCCGGTCACCGACCTCGTCGTCGATCCCGACGGTGACGGTGAACCGGCTGCAGCGGGAGCCGAGGAAGTAGCCGATCCTGCCCGGCGCGTGGGTGCCGAGGCCCTTCGGGTAGACGGTGCCCGCGATCGTCAACGGCTTACCGTCCCCGGGGGCCGTCTCGCCGTTGCTCCGGTCCTTCTCGACCGGGCCCCAGCCGTTCTCGGCGTACAGCCAGGTCAGGTCGGACAGGTGCGCTGAGCCGGTCGGGGGTGCGGTCGCCACGGTGAACCGTCCGGCTGCCGTGCCGCTGTACACCTGGTTGCGCCAGGTCCAACTGGCGCTCGCGGTCAGGTCCACCGGACCGAGGTCGGGCCGGTCCGCGGTGAGCGACCAGGTGGCCGTACCGGTCGTGCCGGGACCGATCGAGCCGATCTGGGTCGGCCCGGTCGCCGTTGCGGCCCACCCCTCCGGCGCGGTCAGCAGCAGCCGGGCCCTCGTGACGGCGGTCGTGCCGTCGTTGTGGACCTTCACCGTGACCGGGTTCGCCTCGGTGCCGTCGACGTACGGCCTCCCCGGCGTGGCCTCGACCACGACCATCGGCGGCAGGCCCTTCCCGCCGGGGCTGACCCGCAGCATCACCGCATCGTGTCCGGGGACCTGGGCGCGGATCGTGCCACCGGAGACGGACGTGGTGTTGGTCCACAGGTTCCGCACCGCGTACCCGGTGTCGGCCGGCGGCAGCCCGAGCTCGGCCGCGGTGGTGCCGAGCACGGCCGGCGTCGAGGCCCGGTTGAGCAGGACGACGGCGACCGAACCGTCCGACATCTTCTTGGTCCACACCTCGGTGTCGCCGGAGTCCCGCAGCTTCGCGCCCTGGCGCCCGCTCCAGTCCTGGTTGACCGCGAGCACGTCCGGATCGGTCAGCTGGTTGCGTGCCCACGCCGGCATCGAGCGGATGTCGTTGCCTGCGATCAGCGGCGCGTTCAGCAACGCCCAGAGGCTCATGTGGGCGCGGCTCTCGCCCTGCGTCAGGCCAGGATTGCCCACCTCGAGCATGTCCGGGTCGTTCCAGGCGCCCGGACCGGAGTACGCCTCCAGCCCGACCTGTTGGTCGAGGATCGACATCACGCTCGGCCAGGAGTCGGTGATGTCGCCGGTGGTCCGCCACAGGTCGCCGCCGACCGAGTCACCCCACAGCCACGGCTGGTTGGCGCCCCACTCGCAGATGCTGTAGACGATCGGCCGGCCGGTCTTCTTCAGCGCGTCACCCATCGCCTGGTACCGCTGTTGCGCGGGGACGCCCTGGTTGTTGCAGTTGTCGTACTTGAGGTAGTCGACGCCCCAGTCGGCGAACGTCTGGGCGTCCAGTTCCTCGTGGCCGAGGCTGCCCGGCATCGTGCGGGCGCAGGTCTCGGTGCCGGCGCTGGTGTAGATGCCGAGCTTGAGCCCCTTGGCATGGACATAGTCCGCCAGCGCCTTGATGCCGCTGGGGAACCGTTCGTGGTGGGGGACGTACTTCCCGGTCGCCGGGTCGCGCTCCTTCTCGGCCCAGCAGTCGTCGATGTTGACGTACTGGTAGCCGGCCGCGGCCATCCCGGACGAGACCATCGCGTCGGCGGTGTCGCGGATCAGCTTCTCGTTGATGTCGCAGGCGAAGGTGTTCCAGCTGTTCCAACCGAGCGGTGGCGTCGCCGCCAGGATCGGCTCGGCCGCCGGCGCTGCGGTCACGTCGTGGACCGACGTTGCGGCGGACGCCGGGACGGTGCCGGTCATGGCGAGGACGAGAGCGAGGGTGGTGGTGGCAACTGTTCGCATGGCGGCTCCTGAGGGGGCGGCTGGTGCGATGCAGGTCTATGTAAGAACGTAAATGTATCTGTGCGGTTACGTCAACACGTGTGCGAAAATGTTCGACGCTCGACGAGCGGCCCGACGCCAGCCGTACCCGGTGAGAACCAGGGCCGGATCGGCGCGATCAGATCCCGGCGGTCCCGGAGGCGTTTCCGCAAGCGGACATCGTCCGGTAGGTGACGCGCTCTCGCCTGTTCAGGACGCCATCGGATCGGAATCCTCGGATGCCATACCGCCTGACATGGACCGCGGACCAGCTCAAGACCGCCCTGGTGAACTCGACCGACCAGGGCGGCTACCGCGCCGACCAGGGCGGCTCCGGACGGCTCAACATCGCCCGCGCCGCCACCCAGCAGGCCAAGGCCACCCCGGCGACCCTCGACCTCGGCGCGGTGCGGTATGCCGCCGACGGCGTCTACCAGCCGGTCCGCCGGCAGGTGACGATCCACAACGAGGCGGCGACCGGCCGTACCTTCTCGGTGACCGCCACCGGCGTCGAGGCCAGTCGACGCGGCTGGGTCTGATTCGGTCCCGGTGCCTGCCGCCAAAGGGCGTCCCCTGCCCGGGCGGCGTCATGTACGGCGAGGAGAACGCCACCCTGCTGTACCTGCCGAAACTGGCCGCAGGCGGGGTGGAGCTCGCGGAGATCCCGCACAGCGGGCACTGGTCGATGTACGCCAACCCGGTCGCGATGTGGGAACGGATCGCCGCGTTCCTGCCGCCAGGCCACGCCCGTTGAGGTCGAGTGAGCGGGACGCCCCGGCTCAACGCGCCGGACCGCTCCGGGCCCGGTGGCGGCGTACCGCGTCACGGTTGGCGCACCGCGGTGAGCAGTAACGCTGCTTGCCGGTCCGGGACAGGTCGGCGTAGATCGTCCGGCACCCGTCCCGGGCGCATCGGCCCAGCCGGTCCATGCCGCGAACGGTCAGGTGCAGTGCGGTGCCGACACTGATCAGGGCGCGGAGCACCGCCGACAACGGCACGCCGTCGTCCCGGTAGTGCAGGTGCCAGGGGCCGTCGGCGTGGTTGGTGAGCCGGGGGTACGTCGACGCGCTGGCCAGCATCCGGTTGAGCAGCTCCGCCCGCTCGTTCGCCGAGGCGGCGTCGACGATCTCAGACCACTCCTCGACCAACCGGAGGGTGACCGAGAGGTCGGCGTCCCGCACCGGCATGTCCATCACCACCCCGGCCGTCCGGCATCGGCGGGCCAGTTCCGGCACCGATCGGGGCGGGTCGTTGGCCAGCTCGACGGCCAGCCGTACCGGGTCGGCGCCGTAAGGGTTGAGATGCATAATGCCATTACAGCAGGCTGTGACCATGAGCGACAGCGATGGGCATGTCTGGCGGACCCGGTCCCGGCACCGGACGAGCGAAGGGATCCTCTACTACCAGTCCTGCCACTGCGGGCTGTGGCGGATCCGTGCCGGTCGACAGGCCGGAATCCCGATCGAAACCCGGCCTCTCTCGGCGTACCGGCCGCATCGCTGAGCCCGATCCGGCGACGGGGCTGCCCCACCCCGTTGCGACGTTGGATGGCTGGAACCCCACAGAAGTTTCGTCAGCTGTCTGGTGATCCCACTCCGAGCTGCCAGCTACGGTCTTGTGGCCGGCAGAGAGATCGGTGAATGAAGGCGGCGGAGGCGGTCGCCTGCCGGCAGGCGACCGACGGGTTCCGGCGAGGCCTGGGGAGCGGTCTGCCCGGGGCAAGGAGGACGGCGTTGGTCGGACGGCTGGCTACCTCAGCCATGGCACGAAACCGGATCAGACCGAGCACGCCTCACTGCTCACGTCGACACGAGCCGGGTCGAACTACCGACTGTGGCGGGCGGCCCGGGCCCTTCGGGATCGCCGGCTGACGATAGAAGGGACTCTTGATGGCGCGACGAAAGCTGCGCCCGCGGGCGGCCGGCCTCACCGCCGTGTCCGCCGCGGTGGCGCTGGCTCTATCGCTAGGGGTTGCGGTACCGGCCGCGGCCAGCCCGGATGAGGTCGGGCCGGTCTTCGTCGACGGGCAGGCTCAGATCGTCCCGGAGTTTGCGAACTCCAGCAGCTGGATCCGGCAGCGGTTGTGGGTGGAAACCGAGTTCGACTCCGACGGCGACGGCAAGCTCGACCGCATGCACGTGGACGTCACCAGGCCGGCGCAGACCGAGCAGGGGTTGAAGGTGCCGGTCGTCTACGAGAGCAGCCCTTACTACGCCGGTACGGCGTCCAGCCAGTCGCAGTACTTCTGGAACGTGCGACACGAGCTCGGTGAGCAACCGCCGGCCCGGCTCTCACCGCCACCGATCGCCCACCAGCCGGGTCGGACCTCGGTGTCCACCAGCGAGGTCAGCACCTGGGTGCCGCGCGGGTTCGCCGTGGTCCACTCCGATTCTCCGGGTACCGGGCTGTCGCAGGGCTGCCCGACGGTCGGCGGACCCAACGAGTCGCTGGCGCCGAAGGCGGTGATCGACTGGTTGAACGGCCGCGCGAAGGGCTACACCAGCGTCACCGGGGATCAGGAGGTCTCGGCGACCAGTTGGGCGACCGGCAAGGTCGGCATGACCGGTACGTCGTACAACGGCACTCTGCCGCTCGCCGCCGCGACCACCGGAGTCGACGGTCTCGAGGCGATCATCCCGATCGCGCCGAACACCTCGTACTACCACTACTACCGCTCCAACGGGCTGGTCCGGAATCCCGGCGGCTGGGTCGGCGAGGACATCGACTACCTGTTCGACTACATCAACAGCGGCTATCCGGAGCGCCGGGCGTACTGCATCGACACGATCCGGGTCGGCGAGATGAACCGCAACCAGGACCGGGCGAACGGCGACTACAACGACTTCTGGGCCGGTCGGGACTACCTCCACGCCGTCGGGACCGTCAAGGCCGCCACCCTAATGGCACACGGGTTCAACGACTGGAACGTGGTGCCCGAGCACAGCGTGCGGATCCTCGAGGCGCTGAAGACACAGGGGACGCCGGTGCAGGCGTACTACCACCAGGGCGGGCACGGCGGCGCCCCGCCGCTGGACATGCGCAACCGGTGGTTCACCCGCTACCTGTACGGCGTCCAGAACGGTGTCGAGAACGACGCCCGGGCCTGGGTGGTGCGGAACGAGACCGGTGCCAGCCAGCTCACCCCGTACGCGGACTACCCCAACCCAGCCGCGGCGCCGGTCACCATGGTGCTGAAGCCGGGCGGTGACACCTCCGGCGAACTGACCTCGTTGGCTCGGCCCGGCAAGGGTGTGGAGTCGCTGGTCGATGCCGGCAACACCGCGTGCAATGCCGGCGCACTGGCCACCACGGTGTCCGACCATCGGCTGCTCTACGTGACGCCGGAACTCACCGCGCCGGTGCACATCTCCGGTACGGCGGAGGTGACGCTCCGGATGAGCGCGAGCAAGCCGGCGGCCAACCTGTCGGTGGCGCTGGTGCGGCTGCCGTGGACCGGCGGATCGGGTTGCGAGTCAAGCACCCGGGGCACCACGACGAGCATCATCACCCGGGGCTGGGCGGACCCGCAGAACCGCCACTCGCTCACCCGCAGCGAGCCGCTCGTGCCCGGCGAGTTCGTCGACGTGACCGTGCCGCTGCAGCCGGATGACCAGGTCATCCCGGCCGGCTACCGGATCGGCCTGATGGTCTTCTCCACCGACCACGAGTTCACGCTGCACCCGGCCCCGGGCACCGTGCTCAACGTCGACCTGGCCGCAACGGCCCTCCGGCTGCCCGTGGTCGGCGGCCCGCTGGCGATGCCGGTCTGCGCGAGCACCGACGCCCGGACGACGGTGGTGGTCGGCGGCGTCGACAGCGGTGTGCCCAACCACCCGCTGGCCGGCAACTGCACGATCAACGACCACCTCCTCGACGGGGAGCAGTGGTCGAACCACGGCCAGTTCGTGACCCACGTCAACCAGGTGGTGGACCAGCTGGTCGCGGCTGGGGTGGTCACCTCGGAGCAGCGCGGGTCCATCGTGTCGGCGGCCGCCCGGTCGCGAGTCGGCAAGTGACGAAGTAGCACGGAGGCTTCCGTGGGCGCCGCACGTAGACGTTGGACGGCCGGCGCCCACGGAAGTTCTGTCAGGTGTCCGGTGATTCCCGCTCGGTGCCGGAGGCAGCTTCCGGTGGCCGGCGGGAACGCCGGCGGATGAAGGTGAGGTGGAACAGCCAGTGAGATTCAAGGTCGCGGCCCTCGCGGCGCTAGCGTTGGTGGCCGGCTTGCTGACCGGCGCCGGCCCGGCGAGCGGCGCTCCGGCGGACGGCCCGCCGATGCCATTGCCCAGCCCGAAGGTCCATCCGATTCAAGTCACCGGCCCGGCGGCCGAGCGGCTGAATCTGATCATCCTCGGTGACGGCTACCAGTGGGACCAGCAGGGGATCTTCCTGAAGGACGTGGACCGCAACCTGGCCATCATGTGGGCCACGGAGCCGTTCCGGACCTACCGCGACTACATCAACGTGTACGCGGTGGAGATCGCCTCGATCGACTACGGCGTCCGGTGCGACCCGGACGGCCGGGTACGCCACCCGGACGGCACGATCCGGGACACCGGCCAGCGTGAGGGTCCGATCGACGCCAAGAACACTGCGCTGCGAATGATCTACCAGAACGGCTGTAATGACCCGCTGTCGCGCGGCACCGTCTACGGTGGGGCTCCGGTGAACTGTCAGAACTACGCCGCCTACTACCCAGCGGGTGTGAACCCGTGCGAGACCGGGAACCAGGCGCACAACCGGATCATCGACAACTACGTCGCACCGTTCCTGGGTATCCCGCGCACGGCGCAGAACCTGCAGACCCTGGCGATCTTCAACACGTTCACCTACGGCGGGATCGGCGGCACCCAGGCGACGACCTCGGGCGGCTCCCCGCAGGGCCCGCTAATCTCGTTGCACGAAATCGGCCACTCGCTCGGTACGTTGGCCGACGAGTACCCGTACTCGTCCCGCGACGTGGTGCGGCCCTGCTACACCGGCGGTGAGCCCAGCAGCTTCCACCACACCATCTACCGCGACCCGCAGAAGATGGTCGAGGACCAGCAGAAGTGGTGGCGCTGGATCGGCGAGGAGAGCCTGTCCGGCGGCACGATCGGGGTGCACGAGGGCGGCGGCACGTACCCGTGCGGCCAGCGCCGGCCTAGCGAGCACTCGATGATGCGCTGGATCGGGTTCGACTTTGACCAGATCGGCCTCGAGCACATGGTTGCCCGGGTGACCGGGATGCGTAACTCCGGGCAGATGAACGTCCGGCACAGCCCGTTGGGCACGGTGGCGTCCGACGGCGTGCTGTGGGTCGAGCCCGGGCAGCCGCGCTACCACGAGCTGCAGGTGACCTGGCGAGTCGGTGGTCCGAACGGCACCGTGCTCGACACGCACAACAGCACCAGCCTCGACCTCGGCGAGTTGGACCTGCCCGCCGGGACCGTGGTGCACGTCGAGGTGCGGGACCCGGTAGGGCCAGACGGCATCGACTGGGTTCGCAACCCGTCGACCGCCAACACGGCCACGAACTCGGGCTACAACGGAGCGCGGTTCGTGCAGACCCGGCAGTGGACGGTGGGTGACACCAAGGTGACCCCGTCGTCGCCGGCCGCGACCATCACCGGCTCCACGCCGAACACCCAGCCGGTCGCCGGCGACGAGGTGGTCTACGTGCGGACCAACCACCCGGCCGACCGGATCCTCGATGTGGCCTGGTCGCTGGACGGCAAGACGCTGCCGAACCCGCACAACAGCCGCAACCTCGACCTCGGCGCGCTGAAACTGGCGCCCGGCACCCACCAGCTGGCCGCCACGGTGACCGACCCGGCCGATCCGGGTGGCGTCTCCGACCGGATCGACTGGACGGCCGACAACGCGATGCCGACCGCGCCACGTACCCTGTCCGAGCCGCTGACCCGGCTCGGGGACAGCATGGAGCACCCGGTGTACTTCAACGGGTGGGACATGTGGCTGGACCCGCAGGACGACCACACCGGCTATGCCGAGGACCGTTATGTCGTTGGTCAGCTCCGGCTGAACAAGGACGGCTGGTTCAACTACTTCGGGTTCCCCGAGCAGCCGATGCCCGAGTCGCCGTTCCAGTTCCGTCACTCGGGCACGAACATCAAGGCCCTGACGTACGGCAACCTCGGTACCGGCGGCCTGTCGAAGGCAGCGTTCGAGCAGACCCTGCCCGACGACCACCCGGGCGGCGGGTTCGTGCCGGGGTTCGGCACGCACCTGGTCGAGCACCGGGCCATCGACGCGGCCGGCAACGTCGGCGAGCCGAGCGCCTACCGGGCCACGGTGCTGCCGGGCTCGTCGCCCGACTGCACGAAAACCCTGACCGGCCAGCAGCCGCGGGTCGTGGTCAGCGAGGGGGTGACCTGCCTCAAGGGTGCTCAGGTGAACGGTGGGGTGTCGGTGCGTCCGGGCGCTTCGCTGGTGGTCAGTGACAGCTCGATCGACGGCGGGTTGACGGCGACCGGCGCTCAGGCGGTGCAGCTGTTCGGCAGCACGGTGAACGGCCTCGCCCGGATCACCGGAGCCACCCGGGACGTGACCATCGCGGGCAGCACCTTCAACGGCTCGCTCACCCTGTCGGGCAACGTCCAGGTGACGGCCAACGACCGGTTCAGCCGGCTGGCCGGCGCCTACGGGCCGATCCTGGTCGGCAGCCGGGTCAACGGGCCGCTGAGCTGCACCGGCAACAGCGCGGCGGTGAAGGACTTCGGCGCGCCGAACACGGTGACCGGTGCCAAGGGCGGTGACTGCGCGGCTCTGTAGCGCGCCGTTGCTGCAACAGGAACATCTGGTGGGCCGGCAGTCGCCGGCCCACCAGTCTCTTACCGTTGTTGCCCTGCGCTGGATCGATCAGCCGAGTGCAATGTTACTGGGGAGGCTCTTCCGTGCCTCTTGTGGCTATCTATCCGCTTTGGGGGCCGCGGCACTCCGGCGAGCGGGGCCAGCCTGGGCCTCATGCCAACTCGCCGACGGCGATTGTCGTCGGGTCACGGCTGCCCGCCCCCGCTTGGCGGGCCGCGATCGGTTCCCCGTTGCCCCCTCTATGCAGTGCTCTTGGCTGCGTCTAGGATCAGTGCAATGGCACACCTTACTGGGGGGCGTTGATGGCAGCTGGGTGGCACAGTCCCGAGCGCGTCCGGCAGGAGAAGTGGGCCCGATGACCGTTACCGCGAGTTACACCATCCCCGGCATGCGGGTCCGCGATCACGTGACCGACGTGCCGCTGGACTGGTCTGACCCGGCGCGCGGCACCATCCAGCTCTTCGCCCGTGAGATCGTCGATCCGGTACGGGCCGGTGAGGATCTGCCGTGCCTGGTCTACCTCCAGGGCGGACCGGGCGGGAAGGGCCCGCGCCCGCTCGACCGGTCCGGCTGGCTCGGCCAGGCACTGCGCGACTACCGCGTCGTCCTGGCGGATCAGCGCGGCACCGGCCGCAGCACCCGCGTCGACGGTCGCCGGATGAGCGGGTTCGCGTCGGCCGAGGAGGCCGCCGACTTTCTCGCGTGCTTCCAGGCCGACTCGATCGTCGCCGACCACGAGCACCTGCGGAAGACCGTCTTCGGCGGCCGGCGCTGGTCCACCCTCGGGCAGTCGTACGGCGGCTTCCTCACGCTGACCTACCTGTCGAGGGCCCCGGAAGGCCTGAGTGCCTGCTACGTCACCGGCGGACTGCCCGGGCTCGACCCGTCGGCGGCCGAGGTCTACCGGCGCACCTATCCCCGGGTCGAGGCGAAGAACCGGGCGTTCTACCGGCGCTACCCCCACCAGGTGGCACAGGTGAGCCGGATCGCCGACCGGCTGGCCGAGGGCGATGTGCTGCTGCCCGACGGCGACGTGCTCACGGTCCGGCGGTTGCAGTCGCTCGGCATCGACTTCGGCATGAAACCCGGATACGAACGCATGCACTGGCTGCTCGACGAGGCGTTCACGGGGAGCGAGCTGTCGACGACCTTTCTGCACCAGGTGCTGGCCAGGACCTCGTACAGCGACAACCCCCTGTTCGCGGCCCTGCAGGAGAGCATCTACGGCCACGGCGCCGCCGCCACCGCCTGGGCGGCGCAGGCCGAACGGGTGCGGCACCCGCAGTTCGCCGAGGACGCCAGGCCTCTGCTGTTCACCGGCGAGATGATCTATCCCTGGATGTTCGAGGAGATCGCCGAACTGCGCCCGTTCCGCGGCGCCGTCGAGCTGCTGGCCGCCCGAGCGGAGTGGCCGCAGCTCTACGACCTCGACCGGCTGGCCGGCAACGAGATCCCGGTGGCCGCCGCCGTCTACTACGACGACATGTACGTGGACGCCGGCCTGCAGCTGGACACCGCGGCCCGGGTCGGCAACGTCCAGACCTGGGTCACCAACGAGTACGAGCACGACGGCATCGGCGACGACCGGGTCTTCACCCGGCTGACCGAGCTGGTCCGGGAACTGGGCGGAGGAGTCGCCGATGCGCACGGACCCGCGACCCGAGCCGATGGAGGACCGGGCCGGCCGGTTGGCCAGACAGGAGGAGTCGCAGTTGCGTGAAGGTAAGCCGCCGAAGCTGTCCGAGAACGCGGCGTTCGCGGAATACATGAACACCGGATGGGGCGTGCCGGACCGCACCCCGTCGGTTGTCCCCGGCGCCGCCGACGCAGCCGCCGCCCACCGGGCCCGGCTGGCCGAGGCGCTCCCGGGCCGGACCATCGTGCTGGCGGCGGGAGAGGCGCCCGTGCGCAGCAACGACACGACGTACGACTTCCGCCCGGACAGCGACTTCGCCTGGGTGACCGGCTGCGGGATCGAGCACGCCGTGGTGGTGCTGCGCGACGGCGACGCCACGCTCTACCTGCCACCGCCCGCTGTCCCCGGCGACTCCGGGTTCTGGACCGACGCCCGTTACGGCGAGCTGTGGGTCGGGGCCGCTCCGGGACCGGCCGACTGGGCGCGGGCGCTGGGCGTCGAGGTTCGGCCGCTGGCGGAGCTCACCGAGGACGTGACCCGGGACGAGGAGGTGGCCCGGACCCTCGCCGAACTGCGCATGTACAAGGACGAGTGGGAGATCGGGCAGCTCCGCGAGGCCGTGGACCGCACGGTCGAGGGCTTCGCCGCGGTCGTCCGCGAGATCCCCACCGCGATCGCCGGGCCCGGGGAGCGCTGGCTGCAGGGCACCTTCGACCGGTACGCCAGGGCGTACGGCAACGCCCCCGGCTACGCCACGATCGTCGGCAGTGGCCGCCACGCGCCCACGTTGCACTGGGTGCGCTGCGACGGCCCGGTCCTGCCCGACGAGGTGCTCCTGCTCGACATGGGCGTCGAGGTCAGGAGCTTCTACACCGCCGACGTCACCCGCACGTTCCCCGCCTCCGGCCAGTTCTCTCCGGCGCAGCGGCAGGTGCACGACCTGGTGGAACAGTCCCACCGGGCCGGGCTGGCGGCGGTCGGCCCCGGTCGCCGGTTCACCGACTTCCACCATGCGGCGATGGAGGTGATCGCGCGGGGACTGGCGGACTGGGGGCTGCTGCCGGTCTCCGTGGACGAGGCGCTCTCCGACACCGGCCAGCACCACCGGCGCTATCTGGTGTGCGGCATCGGCCATCACCTGGGGCTGGACGTGCACGACTGCGGCCGAGCCGCGGCGGAGGCCTATCAGGGCGCCGTCATGGCCCCCGGCATGGTGCTCACCGTCGAGCCCGGGCTGTACTTCCACGCGCACGACCTGACCGTGCCTCCGGAGCTGCGCGGGATCGGCGTGCGCATCGAGGACGACCTCCTCGTCACGCCGGACGGCATGGAGGTGCTGTCCCGCGCGTTGCCGCTGGAGGCCGACGGTCTGGAGAAGTGGATGGCGGCTCAGATCATGTGAGGTAGCGCGCTGTCAGACTTCTCGATCCGACCACCAAGGAGACCCCAATGACCACCCCTGCCAAGCCGTGGCGCGGCGTCAACGTCGCGACGGCACTGCCCTTCCATGACGACCTCTCCGTCGACTACGACTCGTTCGCCGAGCACGTGCGGTTCCTCGCCGCCGGCGGCTGCGACGGGGTGACGCCCAACGGCTCGCTCGGCGAATACCAGACGCTGACCCCGGAGGAACGGGCCCGCGTCGTCGAGGTGGCCGTCCAGGCCGCCCCCGCCGGGTTCGGTGTGATGCCGGGCGTCGCCGCCTACGGCGCGCTCGAGGCCCGCCGCTGGACCGAGCAGGCCGCCGCGGCCGGGGCCACCTCCGTCCTGCTGCTGCCGCCGAACGCCTACCGCGCCGACCGGGCGGCCGTCGTCGAGCACTACCGCGAGGTCGCCCGGGCCGGGCTGCCGGTCGTCGCCTACAACAACCCCATCGACACCAAGGTCGACCTCACTCCCTCGCTGCTCGCCGAACTGTTCCACGAGGGCCTGATCGTCGGCGTGAAGGAGTTCACCGGCGACGTCCGCAGGGCGTACCAGATCGCCGAGCTGGCACCTGGCCTGGACCTCCTGGTCGGTGCCGACGACGTGCTGCTCGAGTTGGGCCTCGCCGGAGCCGTCGGCTGGATCGCCGGCTATCCGAACGCGATCCCGGAGAGCACCGTGGAGCTCTACCGGCTGGCCACCTCGGGCGACCCCGCCGACATCGCCAAGGCGGTGCCGATCTACCGCGACCTGCATCCGCTGCTGCGCTGGGACTCCAAGACCGAGTTCGTCCAGTCGATCAAGCTGTCGATGGACATCGCCGGCCGCAAGGGCGGGGTCTGCCGTCCGCCGCGACTGCCGCTTCCGTCCGAGCTGACGGCCCGGATCACCGCCGACACCGAAGCCGTCCTGAGCAAGGGCTACCGATGAGGTCCCGCCGCACGTTCCATGCCGTCGACTCGCACACGGAGGGCATGCCCACCCGAGTCGTCGTCGGCGGCATGGGCACGATCCCCGGGGCGACCATGGCCGAGCGCAGGCTGTGGTTCATGGAGCACAGCGACGACATCCGCACCCTGCTGATGTACGAGCCGCGCGGCCACAGCGCGATGAGCGGGGCGATCCTGCAGCCGCCGACCCGTCCCGACGCCGACTACGGTGTGCTCTTCATCGAGGTCTCCGGGCTGTTGCCGATGTGCGGCCACGGCACCATCGGGGTGGCGACGGTCCTCGTCGAGACCGGGATGGTGCCCGTCGTAGAACCGGTGACCACGATCCGGCTCGACACCCCCGCCGGGCTGGTCGTCGCGTCCGTGGCGGTGCGCAACGGCGCGGCCGAGTCGGTCACCGTCCAGAACGTCCCGTCGTTTTCGTACGCGCTGGACCGGAAGGTGCAGGTGCCGGGCTTCGGGAACGTCGGATACGACATGGCCTTCGGCGGGAACTTCTACGCGATCGTCGAGCTGGCGGAGCTGGGGTTGCCCTTCGACCGGTCCCGCGCCGGTGACCTGCTGGCCGCCGGCTTGGCGATCATGGAGGCGGTGAACGAGCAGGACCCGCCGACCCACCCCGAACGCGACGACATCAGAGGTTGCCACCACGTCTATCTGAAGGCCCCGGGCTCCACCGCCTCGTTGTCCCGGCACGCCATGGCCATCCATCCCGGCTGGTTCGACCGTTCCCCCTGCGGCACGGGCACGAGTGCCCGGATGGCCCAGCTGCATGCGCGCGGCGAACTGGGCCTCGGTGAGGACTTCGTCAACGAGTCGTTCATCGGCACCCGCTTCACCGGCCGGCTGCTCGGCGAGACCACGGTCGGGTCGCTGCCCGCCGTGCTGCCCTCGATCACCGGGCGGGCGTGGATCACCGCGACCGCGCAGTTCCACCTCGACCCCACCGACCCGTTCCCTGCGGGGTTCCTGCTGTGAGCCCCGCGCCCGTCCCGGATCTGCCCGGCGTCGGCCGCAGGGAGAATCTCCGCGACCGGATCAGGGAGGCCCTGCGCGCCGCGATCATCTCCGGCAAGCTCGAGCCCGGCGTGGTCTACTCGGCGCCAGCGCTGGGCGCGCAGCTCGGCGTCTCGCCCACCCCGGTACGGGAGGCGATGCTCGACCTGGTGAAGGGAGGTCTGGTCGTCCCCCACCCGAACAAAGGCTTCCGGATCACCGAGGTGTCCGAGGAGGACCTCGACAACCTGGCCGCCGTGCGGCTGCTCATCGAGCCGCCGACCGTGCGGGACGTGGTGGCGGTGATCCCGAAGGAGGACATCCCCGAACTCCGGACGCTCGCGCAGGCCATCGTCGACGCGGCGGAGCGGGGCGACCTGGTCGGCTACATCGAGGCCGACCACGTCTTCCATCTGACCCTGCTGGGCTACAGCCGCAACCGGTTCCTGGTGGACGTCGTCGCCGACCTGCGCTCGCAGACCCGGCTGCTCGGCCTGACCCCGCTGCTGGAGAGCGGCAGCCTGGGCCGCTCAGCCGCCGAGCACCACGAGATCCTCGACTTCATCGAAGCCCGCGACCCGTCCGGGGCCGAGTTGCTGATGCACCGGCACATCGGCCACGTGCGAGGTCTGTGGGCAGGTGGCGCCAGGGACGCCACATGACCAGCGCGGATCTTGTGGTGGTCGGGGCGGGGGTCGTCGGCGCTGCCAGCGCCTACTTCGCGTCGCTGGCCGGGGTGCGGGTGGTCGTCGTCGATCGCGGCGCGATCGCCGGGGGCACCTCCAGCGCCGGCGAGGGCAACGTGCTGGTGTCCGACAAGGAGGCCGGCCCCGAGCTCGACCTGGCGTTGTACTCGCAGCGGGTCTGGCGCGAGGAGCTCGCGGAACACGCCGACCTGTGGGAGTTCGAGGCCAAGGGCGGCCTGATCATCGCGGCGTCGGAGCAGAGCGTCGCATCGCTGCGCGACCTCGCCGTCCGTCAGCGCCGGTGCGGTGTCGAGGTCCGCGACGTCGCGCGGACCGAGTTGCGCGACTACGAGCCGCACCTCTCCACGGAGCTCGCCGGCGGCGCCTTCTATCCGCAGGACGCCCAGGTTCAGCCCATGCTGGTCGCGGCGCAGCTGCTGCGGCTGGCCCGCGAGCGAGGGGCACAGGTGCGTACCCGCACCGAGGTGACGGGCTTCCTGCGCGACGGCACCCGGGTGACGGGCGTGCGGACCACCGGGGGCGACATCTCCGCCGGGGCGGTGCTCAACGCCGCCGGCACGTGGGCCGGCGGGGTCGCCGGGCTCGCCGGGGTGCGCGTCCCGGTGCTGCCCCGCCGTGGCTTCGTCCTGGTCACCCAGCCGATGCCGCCCCGGACGATCCGCCACAAGGTGTACGCCGCCGAGTACGTCGGCGACGTGGCCAGCTCCGACGCGGCCCTGCAGACCTCGCCCGTCGTCGAGGGGACCGCCAGCGGCACCATCCTCGTCGGCGCGTCGCGCGAGCGCGTCGGGTTCGACCGGACCGTCTCCGTCACCGCGATCAGCACGCTCGCGGCCAAGGCGATCGCGCTGTTTCCGATGCTTCGCGAGGTCCACGCGATGCGCACCTACCTCGGCTTCCGCCCTTACTGCCCAGATCACCTGCCCGTCATCGGTCCCGACCCCCGCGCGCCCGGCCTCTGGCACGCCTGTGGCCACGAGGGCGCCGGCATCGGCCTGTCCGCCGGCACCGGCAGGCTGATCGCCCAGGCGCTCGTGGGGGAGCGGCCGGACCTGGACCTCACGCCGTTCGCCCCGGACCGATTCGCGGACGCCGAGGAGGAACCCCGATGACCCACCAGATGACCTTTCGCGGCGTCACCGTTGCGGCGGAGCCCGGCCAGAGCGTCGCCGCCGCGCTGGTCGCCGCCGGAATCCACGACTGGCGCACCACCCGTAAGGGCGGCCGGCCCCGAGGACTGTTCTGCGGCATCGGCGTCTGCTTCGACTGCCTGATCACCGTCGACGGCGTCCCCGACCAGCGCGCCTGCCTGGTCGCCGCCGCCGAGGGCATGACCCTCGGCGACGAAGCCGAGGCCGGCGCGGACCGCGAGGACGCCGGAGACCGGAGGAACGCCGATGCCGCAGGTGCCTGACGTCGCCGTGGTCGGCGCGGGCCCGGCCGGCCTCGCCGCCGCCGTCGAGGCCGCGGAGGCCGGGCTCGGCGTCGCCCTGATCGACACCGCCGGGCAGCCCGGCGGACAGTACTGGCGACACTACGACGAGAAGCATGCCCGCCCCGACGATTCTGCCGGTCATCACGGCTGGCCGGTCTTCACCCGGCTGCGGGACCGCATGTACGCCCTCCGGGCCGCCGGCCGGATCCGTTACCTCCCCGGCCACCAGGTCTGGCTCGTCACCCGCGACGCCAGCGGCGCGTTCACCCTCCGGATGACGGCCACCACCGCCACGGCCGGCGGGACGGACCGCACACTCGTCACGGGGGCGCTGATCCTGTGCCCCGGGGGATACGACCGGCAGCTGCCCATCCCCGGCTGGGACCTGCCCGGCGTGATGACCGCGGGCGGGGTGCAGGCCCTGCTCAAGGGGCACCGCACCACGGCGGGACGGCGAGCCGTCGTCGCCGGCACCGGCCCGTTCCTACTTCCCGTGGCCACCGGCCTCGCGCGGGCCGGGGTGACCGTCGCGGCCGTCGTCGAGGCCAACGCCACGCTCGGTTGGCTGCGCGACCCGGTCGGCGCGATCTCCGCGCCGGGCAAGGGCGTCGAGGCACTGCAGTACGTGGCACTCATGGCCCGACACCGCATCCCGTACAAGACCAGAACGGTGATCCGCGAGATCCTCGGTACCGACCGGGTCGAGGCGGTCCGGCTCGCCAGGGTGGACTGTGACGGCCGCCCGACCGGGCCGGACGAGGAGCTGCCCGCCGACCTCGTGGCCCTCGGCTGGGGCTTCACCCCGTCGCTCGAGCTGCCGCTCATGCTCGGCGCGCAGACGGCGAAGGATGTCGACGGATCTCTCGTCGTGGCCGTTGACGACCGCCAGCGTAGCAGCGTCGAAGGGCTGTACGTCGCCGGCGAGGCGACCGGCGTGGGCGGCGCGGCCCTGGCTGTCCAGGAAGGACGGTTGGGTGCGTTGGCTCTCGCCGACGCACTGGGCCGTCCGGCCGATCCGGCCGCGATGAGGCGACTCGGCCGCGCCGTCCGGCGCGGGCGCCGCTTCGCCGTTGCCATGCACCGGACCTATCCGGTGCCGCGCGCGTGGCCGCAGTGGCTGTCGGAGACGACCCCGGTCTGCCGCTGTGAGGAGGTCTCGTACGGTGACCTGCGGCGGGCGCACGACGACCTCGGCGCGGAGGATGCGCGCACCTTGAAGATGCTCGCCCGGCCGGGGATGGGCTGGTGCCAGGGGCGGGTGTGCGGCTTCGCCACCGCCGGGATCGCGGCCTGCCTGAGCAGGCGCGAGACCACGCCCGGGGACCTGCGCAGCCTGGCCACGCGCAGCCTCGCCGTACCGGTGCCCCTGGGCGAGCTCGCTGCCCTGACCGAAGACACGACGCCCGTCGCGGCGGCCGGAGAACCGACGGAACAGAGAGGACGAGACGGTGAGTGACGTGCTGAGCATCGACCCGCGTACCGGAGCCCCGCGGGGACGCGTGGCGACCGAGTCGACGGCGGAGGACGTGGACGAGGCGGTGCGGGCCGCCGCCGCGGCCGCCCCGGCACTCAGGGACCCCGCCGCGCGGGCTGACCTGCTACGCACGGCAGCCGCGCTCCTGGAGAAGAACGGTGAGGAGATCATCGCGGCCGCCGATGCGGAGTCGGCGCTCGGCCGGGTACGGCTCACCGGCGAACTCGCCCGCACCTGCTACCAACTCCGCGCGTTCGGGGACGTGGTCGAGGCGGGCGGCTACCTGGACGTGATCATCGACCACGCCGACCCGCAGGCGGCGCCGGCGCCCCGCCCCGACCTGCGGCGCTACAAGGTGCCACTGGGCGTGGTCGCGGTCTTCGCGGCGAGCAACTTCCCGCTGGCCTTCAGCGTGCCGGGCGGCGACACCGCGAGTGCGCTGGCCGCGGGATGTCCGGTCGTGGTCAAGGCGCACCCGGACCATCCGGCCACCTCCGTCCTGTGTGCCCGGATCCTTCGCTCCGCGGCGGCCGAGGTCGGTTTGCCCGAGGACGTTGTCCGCCTGGTCCACGGTTTCGACGCGGGCCCGGAACTCGTCCGCCACCCGCTGACCGCGGCCGTCGGGTTCACCGGCTCGGTGCGCGGCGGCCGCGCGTTGTTCGACATCGCGTCCTCCCGGCCGCGGCCGATCCCGTTCCACGGCGAGTTGGGCAGCCTCAACCCGGTCGTGGTGACCGCACGGGCGGCCGAGACCAGAGCGGACGAGATCGGAGCGGGGCTTGCCGCCTCGTACACCCAGGGTCTGGGCCAGTTCTGCGTCAAGCCGGGCCTCGTCCTGCTCCCGGCGGGACCGGCGGGCGACGCCGTCATCCGGGCGGTCGTCACGGCGACGGTCCCGTCCGGGCCGCTGCTCGACCCGCGCATGCGCGCGGCGTTCCTCGCCGGAGTCCGCTCCCGGGCGGCGCTCCCAGGCGTCGCGGAACCGCTCGGGGCGGGTGAGGCCGGCGACGACGAGACCCCTCTGTCGGTCCGGCCGGGGTTGCTGACCGTCGCGGCGTCGCGGCTCGCCGAGGGCGGGCCGTACCGGGAACTGCTGGAGGAGTGCTTCGGGCCGGTGACCGTGCTGGTCCGCTACGGCTCGACGGTCGAGCGGGACGCGGTGCTCGGCGCCCTACCGGGCAACCTCACCGCGACCGTGCACCTGGCCGCCGACGAGCGGGACGCCGAGGCGGCGGAACTGGTCGCCGGGCTGAGCGGGATCGCGGGCCGGGTCGTCGTGGACGGCTGGCCCACCGGGGTGACGGTCGCCCCCGCCATGCAGCACGGCGGTCCGTACCCCGCGTCCACCAGCGGCTCGACCTCGGTGGGAAGCACAGCGATCGAGCGTTGGCTGCGCCCGGTCTGCTACCAGAACACCCCGGACCCGCTGCTCCCACCGGAGCTGCGCGAGGCCAACCCGCTCGGCCTTCCCCGCCTGGTCGACGGTGTCCCTATGACCTCGTAGCGATTCCTGCGGGTCCCGTGATCCCGCGAGGGCCGCCGGTGACGGACCGCCCTCGCGGGATCGATCGGGATGTTGTCAGTGGCAGTTGTTGGTGCCCCGGTCGGCGTAGCTCTTACCGGCCTCCGGCACGAACTCCCAATCGTAGCTGTTGGTGTGCAGGGTGAACTTCAGCACCCCGTACGTGTCGCTGTTGCGAGTCTCGCTGTTCGGCTGGATGGTGCCGAAGCCGTAGTGGCCGGCGCCGCCCATGCCGGCGACGAACGCCCGGATGCCGCGGGCATTGTCCAGTCCGCCGCTCGGGTTCTGCGGGGCGAACCGCTCGTACTGGTGGTTGTGCCCCCACACCACGACGTCGGCGTTGTGGTCGTACAGGGCCTGGTAGAGCGGCCGGGTCGAGGTGGACGGGCCGTGGTTGGCGCCCGAGGTGAACAGCGGGTGGTGCCAGTACGCGAGGGTGCACGGCTTCGTGCTGGCCGCCAGGTCCGTCCGCAGCCATTGCTCCTGTGCGGAGCCGGCGGACATGCTGACGTTGGAGTTCAGCGACACCACGTGCCAGTTGCCCACGTCGTAGGAGTAGTAGCCCCGCCCGGACGGGCCGGCGTTGGTGCCGAAGTAGCCGTAGTAGCCGGTGGCGCCGCCGGTGTTGTAGTCGTGGTTGCCCGGCGTGGGACGGGTGCGGGCCTTGTGCCGGCCCCAGGTCGGCTCGTAGTACGTGTTGAACTCGGCCGCCGTGCCATTTGTGTAGACGTTGTCGCCGGTGGTGAAGACGGTTCCGGAGATGTTGTCCAGCAGGGCGGCGGTGGCGGTGTCTCCCGAGCCGGAATCCGCGATGTCGCCCGCGCCCACCAGCACCGGATCGCTGCTCGACGTGCCGGTGGTCACGACCAACTGGGGTGCCGTGGCACCGGACTCGCGGGAGTCGTAGTCGGCACCGTCGCTGTTCGACGAGGTCACCCCGATGCTGACGGTGCCGTTGCCGGTGACCAGCCGGGTCACGTCCACCTCGTACCACGTGTTCCGGGCGACGCTGCCGAGGGAACCGAGGGTCACCCCGTCGATGGCGGGCTGGTTGTTCCAGGTGACCCCGGTCTCCGACCAGGTGGTGTTGGTCATGGCCTTGAAGGTGCCGCCGCTGGGGCTCTCGGCACCTGCCACGTCGTCGGTGTGGATGCGGAGCCGGGCGCTGCTCACCGGCGCGGTCAGGCCGTTGACCGAGAAGCGCAGGAACATCCGCTTGATCGGCGAGTTGTCGATGCCGAGCTGCGTCCTCGTGCCGTAGTTGGTCGAGGTGGCGCTGTTGTCCACATAGGTGTCGGCGACGGAGGTGAAGGTGGCAGTGGCGGCCATTGCCGGGCCGGCCACGGTCACCACCGCCCCGGTGGTGACTGTGGTCAGCGCGGCCATCGTTGCGACGGCCGTGGCAAGCCGGATTCGGCGGATACCCATGGTGATCCCTTCTCCCCGGGGCGGCTGTCCCGGGGTCATTGATCGACGAATGTAAGGATCCGCCGAAACGGCAGGGGCACGGCTGGGTGAACGGTGAGCATGCCGAGGGTTAGCTCTTTCGTCCGGGCGCCGGACATGCCGCCGGCTTCGTCGCCGGGTGCCTTCCGGTCCGAGGGTCGCCTCCGGCTTCGTGCCAAGTGGCCACTGCCCACTTGTTCGATTGAAGGAAACTTCCGCTCGATCTCTTGCGCGTGTCAGTGCTTGCCGCCGACAGTCTGGATCACCACCAGCCGTCGACTTCCGTCGATGCGCTCTCCCGGTGGGCAGCTGAGGAGGAAGCATGGCACCCGTCGCCCCCCGCCACAGAAGCCGCCTCGTCACACTCGCGGTCGCCGTCCTCGCCGGCCTGGCGCCGGCCGTGCTGTGGGCGCTGCCCGCGCAGGCGGCCGCGCCGCTCTACACCGCCCTCGGCGACTCGTACGCCTCCGGCGTCGGCACCCGCTCGTACTACTCCGACGGCACCAGTTGCTCCCGCTCGCCGTACGCGTACCCCGTCCTCGACGCGAACCAGATCGGCGCCAGCCTCACGTTCGCCGCCTGCTCCGGCGCGAAGGTCGCCGACGTGTCCAACAACCAACTCGGCAGCCTCAGCTCGTCGACCAGCTACGTCACGCTGACCGTCGGCGGCAACGACGCCGGATTCTCCTCCGTCATCACGCAGTGCGCCAAGCCGTGGCCGTACACCTGCTGGGGTGACATCGACAAGGCCAACACCTACATCCGGAACACCCTGTCCGGCACCCTGGACGCGCTCTACAACAAGATCCGCTCAAAGGCACCGTCCGCCCGGGTGGTGATCGTCGGGTATCCGCGCCTGTCCAACGAGAGCGACTGCCAGTCGCTGTCCCGGATCAGCCCGGGGGAGCAGGCGGCGCTGAACGACACCGCCGATCTGCTGAACGAGACGATCAAGGCCCGGGCGGTCGCGCACTCGTTCCCGTTCGTGGACCCCCGCGCCGCCTTCACCGGGCACGCCGTCTGCGACGCCGTCGAGTGGATCAACGGCCTGTCGAACCCGACCTCCGAGTCGTACCACCCGAACCGCACCGGCCAGTCGGGCGGATACGCGCCGCTGGTAAAGAGCGCCATGGCCGGCACCACGACGGCGGCCGCCGGCAAGGCGTAGTCACCGTCGGCGGTGCCGGCCGGTGCAGGCGGTGCCAAGGGCAGCGCGGCGCCTCGGGTTCGCCTAGGGTGGTCGGGCGGGATCGGTGATCACTTTCGGTCCCGCGCCGGCCATCTGCCGGTGGCCGCCGACGGTTCACGTTGGACGGGAGTAGAGGCGTGGCGAGCAGAGTGAATCGTAGGACCGCGCTGGGCGTCGGCACCATGGCCACCGCCGGTGCGGTACTCGGGCTGGCGAGCCCGGCCGCGGGGGCGTCGCGCGGTGCGTCCACTTCGCACGGCGGAGAAGGCGGATCCCCGGTGAACCACGTGGCGGCGGCCTACCAGCGGGAGCGGACCCGGGCTGGCGGAAACTGGTACTCGTACCTCAGCGTCGCCGGTGCCGGCGGCGCGCCCCGGGTCGCGGTGCAGGAGAACGCCGACACGGTGGTCGAGGCCTACAGCGTCAACAAGGTCGCGGTGGCCGTGGCGGTGCTGGACAAGGTCGACCGGGGCCTGCTCACCCTGGACCAGCGGGTGGAGGTCACGGCGGCGATCGTGGTGCCGGGCGGTGACGGCATCTTCGGCCTCGACACGGGATACCCCAGCTCGGTGACCCTGGGTCATGCGCTCGCCGCGCTGCTGACGGTCTCGGACGACACCGCTGTGCGGCTCTGTGGGCTGGTCTGCCCGGCCGCCGAGCTCAACCAGATCCTGATCGCCAAGGGGTTCCCCCACACGCAGGTTCAACCGGTCGCCAATCCGAACCGGTTCTTTCTCGGCACCAGCACCGCTCGTGAGACGCACGATCTGCTGCAGGCGCTGGTCGCCGGCACGCTGCTCTCGCCCGCCTCGACCACCTTCCTGATCAATCTGCTGCGTTCCCCGATCGCCTTCACCGACGGGATCCGGCGCACCATGTCCTCGGCGGAGCGGGCCCGGGTGGCCACGAAGGCGGGCTGGTTCGCCGACGCCCGCCACGAGGCGGGGATCGTCTTCGACGCGGCCGGCGCCCCAGTGCTGACCTACGTGCTGTTCGCCGACGGGCAGGCGGATTCCGACAACTTCGGCGCCACCCATCCCGCGGTGCAGGCCCGGGCAGCGATGGGCCCGAAGTTCCTGGCGGCGGTCAGTGGGGTGACCAATCCGGCCGCACCCGCCCGCCGACCGCGTACCTACCGGCCGACCAACGGCGGCTGACCCGGCCCGGCCCGTGCAGCCGCACCGACCGGTAGGGGTTCGCCCGGCGTGGATCAGGCCAGCTCGCGGTCGAGCACGGTGGGGGAGAGGACATGCTGGACGACCATCGCCGCGGCGCCGACCACGCCCGCGTTCGCGCCGGCCTGTGAGGTGACGATGCGCAGGCGCTCGGTGGCCAGCGGCAGCGAACGGCGGTAGATCGACTCCCGGACTCCCGCCAGCAGCATCTCGCCGGCCTGCGCGACCGCCCCGCCGATCACGATCAGCGACGGGTTGAACAGGCTGACTCCGGCGGCCAGCACCTCGCCGATGTCCCGGCCGGCCTGCCGTACAGCTTGGCCGGCGATCGGGCTGCCGGCCTGCACGAGGGCCACGACGTCGGCGTTGTTCGTCGCGTCGAGCCCGGCGGCGCGGAGCTTCGCGGCGATGGCGGGGCCGCTGGCCACGGCCTCCAGGCACCCGCTGTTGCCGCAGCGGCATTGCACGTCGTCCGCGTGTGGGGCCAGGATATGTCCGAGGTCGCCGGCCGCGCCGACGTCGCCGCGGTGCAGTTGGCCGTTGCTGATGAGACCGGAGCCGATGCCGGTCGCGACCTTGACGAAGATCATGTGCGCCTCGTCCGGGAAGCAGCGGACGTGCTCCCCGAGCGCCATCAGGTTGACCTCGTTGTCCACCAGGACCGGCACGGCGAAGTCAACCGCGATCCGCGCGGGCACGTCGTATCCGTTCCATCCGGGCATGATCGGCGGGTGGGTCGGCTTGCCGGTCGAGTGCTCGACCGGGCCGGGCAGTCCGATGCCGACGCCGGCGATGGGGGCGGCGGGGTCGTGGTTGGCGCACAGCCGTCGCCAGGTGTCGATGAGCAGGCTGAGCACCGCGTCGGGCCCGTCGGCGATGTCCAGGGTGAGCCTCTCGACGGCCAGCGGCTCACCGGTCAGGTCGGCGATGGCGACGGTGGCGTGGGTGGCCCCGACGTCGGCTGCCAGCACCGCCCGGCCGCGGGCGTTGAACACGAACCTGCTGGCGGGCCGGCCGCCGGTGACGGCGTCGCTGCCCCAGTCGGTCACCAGTCCGGCATCCGTGAGCGCGTCGAGGCGCAGGCGCACGGTCGACCGGGCCAGTCCGGTCTCGGTTGCCAGCTCGGCTCGGGTGCGTGCCTGCCCGTCGCGCAGCAGCTGAAGCAAGTCGCCGGGCGATGTCGGGGCGGCGCTGTGCCCATTGTTCATCCCCTAATTAAACCGAAGTGGCCGCGTTACGTCGGCTGGCGCGAGGGTTCGAGATGTTGATCATCTAAGTATGGTCGATGTAGATACATCTTTTGATTGACGATCGTCATAAGTGGACGTTACCGTCGTCACATGTCTGTGACCGATGTCATTACGGCGTCTGGTGGTGGCCTCGAATCCGACCAGCAGACGCTACGCGTGGCGGTGGTCGGCGCGGGGTTCATGGGCCAGGTGCACGCGGAGGCGGCCCGGCGCGCCGGAGCGACCGTCGTGGCGGCGGTGGCGTCGCGCCCCGAGGGCGCCGCCGCTGCGGCTCGCGCCGTCGGCGCGGACGAGGGCTACCCGAACCTGGCGGCCCTGCTCGACAATGCCGAGATCGACGTGCTGCACGTGTGCACGCCCAACGCGTCGCACGCCCCCGTGGCCGCCGCCGCGCTCGCCGCCGGCGTGCACGTCATCTGCGAAAAGCCCCTCGCCACGGGCAGCGTCGAGGCCACGGCGCTGATGGCGGCGGCCGGCGATCGGGTAGCCACGGTGCCGTTCGTCTACCGCTTCCACCCCATGGTGCGCGAGTTGCGCGCCCGGCTGGCCGCCGGAGAGGCGGGCGTCGTCGCCAGCGTGACCGGCGGCTACCTCCAGGACTGGCTGTCCCGCCCGTCCGACGACGACTGGCGGGTCGATGCCGCGGTCGGCGGGCCGTCGCGAGCGTTCGCCGACATCGGCTCGCACTGGTGCGACCTGTTCGAGTTCGTCACGGGCGACCGGATCGCCCGGCTGTCCGCGCGCACCGCGGTCGTGCACGAGCGCGCCCGCAGAGCCGGGGAGCCCACCGAGGACCTGGCCACCGTGCACTTCACCACGGCCGCCGGCATGGTTGGCACGCTGGTGGTGTCGCAGGTCGCCGCAGGCCGCAAGAACCGGCTGCACCTGGAGCTTTCCGGCACCGAGGCGAGCTTCGGCTTCGACCAGGAGGACCCGGAGCGGCTGTGGGTCGGCCGGCGCGAGGGCGGCCAGACGCTGCTGCGTGACCCTGGCACGCTGCACCCCTCCGCCGCGCGCTACGTCCGGCTGCCCGCCGGGCATGCGCAGGGCTACCAGGACTGCTTCGACGCGTTCGTCGCCGACACCTACCGGGCGGTGCGTGGCGCGGACGTCCCGGACGGGCTGCCCACGTTCGCGGACGGCCTGCGCGCCGTCCGGATCACCGACGCGGTGCTGGCCTCCGCGGCGGCGGACGGCGCGTGGACAGAGGTGCCGGCATGACGCCCGGCCCAACGACGAGCGCGCGGCTGACCGGGATCACCAAGTCCTTCCTCGGCGTGCCGGTGCTGCGCGGGGTGGACCTGGAGCTGCGGGGCGGCGAGGTGCACGCCGTGATGGGCGAGAACGGTGCGGGCAAGTCCACGCTGCTCAAGGTGCTGGCCGGGGTGCACCGGCCGGACGGCGGCACCATCGAGGTCGACGGCGCCGAAATGTCGTTCGCCGGTCCCACCGACGCGCAGCGGGCCGGCATCGCCATCATCCACCAGGAATTCACCCTGCTGCCGCACCGCAGCGTTGCCGAGAACGTCTACCTCGGCCGCGAGCCGGTGCGGCGGATGCAGGTCGACCGCCGGCGCATGATGGCCGACACCCGCGAGCTGCTGGACTGGCTCGGCGAGGACGGGATCGATCCGGCCGACACCGTGTCGTCACTGTCGGTGGCCCAACGACAGGTCGTGGAGATCGTCAAGGCGCTGTCGACCGACGCGCGGGTGCTGGGCATGGACGAGCCGACCGCCGCGCTCGCCGATCACGAGGTCGAGCTGCTCTACGACCTGGTGCGGCGGCTGCGCGAGCGGGGCATCGCGATCCTCTACGTCTCGCACCGGATGCGCGAGGTGTTCGACCTCTCCGACCGGATCACCGTGCTCAAGGACGGCCAGTTCGTGACCTGCGCCCCGACCAGCGAGCTGACCTCGGAGGACCTGGTCCGCCACATGGTGGGCCGTGACCTGGGCGAGTACTACCCGGACCGGGCGGTCCCCGACGACCTCGGGGCGGTCCGCCTCGCGCTGCGCGGCGCCGGCAACGACCGCCTCCGCGGCCTGAACCTCGAGGTACGTGCCGGGGAGATCGTCGGGCTGGCCGGGCTGCAAGGGTCTGGCCGCTCGGCGGTCGCGCGCGCCGTGTTCGGCGTCGAGCCGTTCACCCGCGGCTCGTTGGAGGTCGACGGAGCGACCCGGCGGGTGACCCGGCCCCGCACCGCCGTGCGCCTCGGGATCGCGCTGGTCACCGAGGACCGCAAGGGGGACGGGCTGGCGCTTGGGCAGTCCGTGCGGGACAACACGCTGCTGGTGCGCCGCGCCGCGCTGCGCGGCGGGCGCTCCCGCGAGAAGTCGGATGTGGCGGAGCTGCTCGACCTGGTGACCGTGGTGGCCCGCGGGGAGCACCAGGAGGTGCGCTTCCTGTCCGGCGGCAACCAGCAGAAGGTCGTGCTCGCCAAGTGGCTGGCGGTCGCGCCGAGGGTGCTGGTGGTCGACGAGCCGACGCGCGGCATCGACGTCGGCGCGAAGCGGGCCGTGCACGAGTTGCTGCGCGACCTCGCGCGGCGCGGGGTGGCGGTGCTGATGATCTCCTCGGAGCTTCCCGAGCTGATCGGGATGAGTGACCGGATCCTCGTCATGCACGACGGCGCGCTGGCCGGTGAGCTGCCTGCCGGCGCGAGTGAGGGGGCTGTGATGGCGCTGGCCACCGGACACGGGATCGGTGAGGTGGCGTGAGCATTCTTCGGGAGAACACGGTTCCGGTCGAGCAGAAGGCCATGGGGCCGGTGGTGCGTCGGCGGCTCACCCCGACCGTCATCGTCTACCTCGCTCTCGTCGCGCTGCTGGTCGTCGGCAGCGTGCTCGTCGGGCTGCGCGGCGAGGTCCTGCTCGACCAGGGCGGCATCCTCAACATCCTCACCCGGGCCACCGCACTCGGTCTGGTGGCGATAGGACAGACGATGGTGATCCTCACCGGATCCCTCGACCTGTCCGTCGCCTACCTGGTCGGCCTCACCTCACTGATCGCCGCGGAGACGATGGCCGGGCGGGACGGCATGCTCGTGCCCGGCGTGCTGCTGGCGCTCGCGGTCGCCGCCGGCGTCGGCCTGGTCAACGGGCTGGTCATCACCGTCCTCAAGGCCAACGCGTTCATCGCCACGCTCGGTGTGGCGCTGATCCTGCGCGGCTATCTCGAGGACAACTACACCGGCCCGGCCGGCGACGTACCGCGCGGCTTCCAGCACCTCGGCTACGACCGGATCGGCCCGATACCGGTCGCGGCGCTGCTCATGCTGGCCGCCGCCGCACTGGCCTGGTGGTACCTGTCGCGGACCCGCCCCGGCTACCACATGTACGCCGTCGGCGGCGACATCGAGGTGGCCCGGCTGTCCGGGGTGCCCACCCGCCGGGTCATCGTCACCGCGCACGTGCTGTGCTCGCTCGCCGCCGGTCTCACCGGGATCTACCTCGCCAGCCGGCTCGGGTCGGGGGCACCGTACGTCGGCACCGACGCCGGGTACGACCTGGAGTCCATCGCCGCCGTCGTGCTCGGCGGGACGCTGCTCGCCGGTGGCCGGGGCGGCGTCGTCGGCACGATCGGCGGCGTTCTCATCCTCGCCACCCTGGACACCATCTTCGACGACCTCGAGGTCGATCCGTTCTTCAAGGACGTGGTGCGCGGCGTCGTACTCGTGACCGCGGTCGCGCTCTACGCCCGCCGCATGATCGCCAGCCGCGGCCGTGGGAGGTTGGCATGACCTGGCGTCCCCGCCTTGCCGAGGGCACCGCGCCGGTGCTCGTCGTCCTGTTCGTGCTGCTGCTCGGGCTCGCGATCGCCGGACCGGCCTACGCCGAGCCGTCCGGCTACCTGGCGCTGCTCAAGCGGGCCGCGCCGCTGATGATCCTCGCGATCGGGCAGTACTTCGTCATCGTCTCCGGCGGGTTCGACCTGTCGGTTGGCGCGCTGGTGACCGCCGGGGTGGTCATCGCGGCCCGGCTGATCAACGGCAGCGAGTCCGCGACGGCGCGGGTGATCCTGCTCGTGCTCGGGTTCGGCCTGCTGGTCGGCCTGGTCAACGGGCTGGTCACGACAAAGCTCCTGGTGCCGTCGTTCATCGTCACGCTCGGCATGCTGCTGGTGCTCGACGGCGCGATCTTCCTGTGGACCGGGGGTGCCCCACGCGGCGCGCTGTCGGCCGGGTTCCGGATGTTCGGGCGCGGTGCCGTGGAGGTCCCCGTGCTCGGCGAGGTTCCCTGGTCGGTGCTCATCCTGCTGGCGATCCTGGTGGCCGCGGCGCTGTTCATGCGCGGCGGCACCGGCCGGGCGCTGGTCGCGGTCGGCGACAACGAGGCCGCCGTGCGGCTGTCCGGCGGCCAGGTCGACCGGCTCCGGTTGCTCGCGTTCGTCCTGTCCGGGCTGCTCGCGGCGGTCGCCGCGATCCTGCTGGGCGGGTTCGCCGGCGTCTCGGCGCAGGTCGGCGACGGCCTGGAGTTCCGGGCGATCACCGCCGTCGTGCTGGGCGGCGTGCTGCTCGGCGGCGGACGCGGGTCGGTGGTCGCGGCCGCCGCCGGCGCGCTCTCGCTGGAGTCCCTGTTCACGCTGCTGAACCTGCTCGGCGTGAGCGGCGCCCTCGAGTCGGCCGTGCAGGGCGTGATCATCATCGCCGCCGTCGCCTACGCCTCCCTCGGCAGCGGCGTGCGGCAGCGGCTGCGGTGGTGGCCGAAACAGCGGAGCAGCGCGGCACCCGCGCAACCTGCCTCCTCCTGAAGTCCCCAAGGTTAGTAAGGAGATCGACGATAATGACCAAGAAATGGGCCACGGTGGTCGTGGCGGGCGCACTGGCGCTCGCCGGATGCTCGAGCGACCTGCCCGACGACACGGCCACTGCCGGCGGATCACCCAGTTCCGACGCGAACAAGTCGAAGTTCTTCGACCAGGCGGAGTACGACCGCCAGTTGGCGTTCCGCGGCGCCACGCCGCAGGGCCCGGACGGCAAGCCGTGGGAGCAGATGCTCGAGCCGGAAATGGTGGACACCGCAAAGTTCGCCAAGCCCGGCGGGAAATACACCCTCTGCTTCTCCAACGCCGCGGTGAACAACCCCTGGCGACAGGTGGGCTTCAAGACCATGCAGCAGGAGGTGAAGCAGCACCCGGAGATCACCACGTTCACCGTGCTGGATGCGGAGGCCAAGGACGACAAGCAGATCAGCGACATCCAGTCGCTGTCCGGCAAGAACTGCTCCGCGATCATCATCTCGCCGAACACCACCGCCACACTGACGCCGGCGGTGGAGCAGGCGTGCCAGACCGGCGTGCCGGTGATCGTGTTCGACCGGGGCGTCAACACCAGCTGCCCGGTCACCTTCATCCACCCCATCGGCGGCTTCGCCTTCGGTGCGGACGGCGCGGAGTTCCTGAAGGAGAAGGTCAAGCCGGGCGGCAAGGTTCTCGCTCTGCGCATCCTGCCCGGTGTGGACGTGCTCGAGCAGCGCTGGGCGGCCGCCAACGAGATCTTCGGCGGCAGCGAGCTGAAGGTGGTCGGTGTGGAGTTCACCGACGGCGACGCGGCGAAGACCAAGAGCATCGTGGCCGACTACATCCAGCGCGAGGGCCGGATCGACGGCGTGTGGATGGATGCCGGCGCGACCGCCGTCGCCGCGGCCGAGGCCTTCCAGGACGCCGGGGTCGACGTCCCGGCCATCGTCGGCGAGGACCAGCAGGACTTCCTGCGGCTGTGGGTCGACGAGGGCCTCACTGCGGTCGCGCCGACCTATCCGACCTACCAGTGGCGCACGCCGATCATCGCCGCGCTGAAGATCCTCAAGGGCGAGCAGGTGCCGAAGGAGTGGGTGCTGCCGCAGCCGCGGATCACCGGCGACAACGTCAAGGACTACGTGAAGCAGGACATGCCGCCACTGCACTACGCAATGTGCGGCTGCGAGGGCATGCCGGGCTACCCGGGGCCGTGGCGGTGATCGGTCATCCGCTCGGGGTCAACACCTGGGTGTGGGCCTCGCCGCTGACCGACGCGACCTTGGCCGCCCTCGCGGCCAGGGTCGCGGGGTGGGGCTTCGACGTGCTCGAGCTTCCGGTGGAGAACCCGGACGACTGGGAGCCGGGGCGGGCTGCCCAGGTGCTCGCCGACCACGGCCTGGGCGCCACCGTGTGCCTCGTGATGCCCCCTGGTCGTGAGCTGGTCGCGGCGGACCCGGCCACCATCCGGTCCACACAGGATTACCTGTTCCGCGTGGTCGACGCCGCCGCGACCGTCGGCTCGCCGGTGATCGCCGGACCGGCATACGCCTCGGTCGGCCGGACCTGGCGGCTGTCACCGGCCGAGCGGGCCGCGGCGTACGCGCAACTTCGGGAGAGCCTCGCCCCCGTCGTCGAGTACGCGGGCGCGGCCGGCGTCACGGTGGCCGTCGAGCCGCTCAACCGCTACGAGACGAGCCTGCTCAACACCGTCGGCCAGACCCTCGAGGCGATCGGCGACCTGCCGCACTGCGGCGTCGCGCTCGACCTCTACCACCAGAACATCGAGGAGACGAACATCCCGGCGGCCATCCGCTCGGCCGCCGGCCGGGTGGCACACGTCCAGGTGTGCGGCAACGACCGCGGCACGCCCGGCGCCGATCACCTGGACTGGCCGGCGATCCTCGCCTCGATCGACGCGGCGGGCTACGGCGGCCCCCTGTGCATCGAGTCGTTCACTGCGGAGAACGCGACGATCGCGACCGCCGCCTCCATCTGGCGCCCGCTCGCCGCGAGCCAGGACGCGATCGCCATCGACGGCCTGAAGTTCCTGCGGGCGGTGATGCCCTAGCACCGACGGCCAGCTCCACCCCCACTCCGACGGCGCCGGCACGCCGCACGGTCATGACCACACCAGTAGTTCCTCGCGTCCCAGAGAGGTACCGCATCTCATGAACGTGACCTGGCGTCCCCGGTGGGGACGACTGTTAGCGATACCCGTCGTCGGCGCGCTCGCGCTGTCCATGATCAGCCCAGCGCCGGCGGTCGCCCACCCGGGCGACCATGGCCAAGCGCACGTGCTGATCTTCACCAAGACCACTCAGTTCCGGCACACCGAGGCGATCGAGCAGGGCGTTCCCGTGCTGCAGGCCGCCTTCGCCAACGCCGGGATCACCTCGCAGCACACCGAGGACTCGTCGATTTTCAACGACGAGGACCTCGCGCACTTCGACGCCCTGGTGATGTTCCAGGCTTCCGGCGACCCGTGGACCGCCGACCAGAAGGCGGCGATGGAGCGCTACATGAAGGCCGGGCACGGCATCGTCGCCATCCACAACGCCACCGACATGCGCGGGAACTACGCGTGGTGGGACAACATGATCGGCTCGCTGATGCCCGGCCACGCCGCCACCGGCACCAGCCCCGGCCTGCCCGGCACTGTCCGCGTCGAGGACCACAGCCACCCGTCGACCGCGCACCTGCCGCAGCGGTGGGAGCGCGCCGACGAGTGGTACAACTACGCGCTCAACGTCCGCGGCAACGCGCACGTACTCGCCACGATGGACGAGACGACGTACAACCCGGGCAACAACGCCATGGGCTACGACCACCCGATCTCGTGGTGCAAGCCGTACGACGGCGGCCGTGCCTGGATGACCGGCATGGGCCACTTCGGCGCGCACTACACCGGCGAGCCGGGGCTGGTGCAGCACATCGTCGGCGGCGTGAAGTGGGCGGCCGGCATGGTCGAGGGCGACTGCGGCGGCACGGTGTGGGACCAGTTCGAACGGGTCCCGCTGGACCAGAACACCAGCGCCCCGTTCGCCATGGACGTCGCACCGGACGGCCGGGTGTTCTTCACCGAGCTGGTACGCGGCCAGATCCGGGTGTACGACCCGCGGACGAAGACCACCTCCACCGCGATCACGATCCCCGTGTACTCCGGCGGTGAGGACGGCCTGCTCGGCATCGCGCTCGATCCGAAGTTCGCCCAGAACGGCTACCTCTACATCTACTACGCGCCGGCGAGCACGAACGACAGCGACCCGGCGAACTTCGTCAGCCGCCTGTCCCGGCTCACCGTCGGGCCGGGCTCGCAGATCGACCGGGCCACGGAGAAGGTCCTGCTCGAGGTGCCGGCGCGCCGGCTCCCGGACGAGCCCGGGCACACCGGCGGCGGCCTCGCGTTCGGCCCGGACGGAAACCTCTACCTGAGCGTCGGCGACGACGTGAACCCGCACTCCGAGCCGTCCGGCGGCTACGCGCCGCTGTCCGAGCGGGACGGCACGTTCCACGACGCGCGGGCGACCTCGGCCAACACCAACGACCTGCGCGGCAAGCTGCTGCGGATCCGCCCCGAGGCGGACGGCAGCTACTCCATTCCCGCAGGCAACATGTTCCCGCCGGGCACGGCGAAGACCCGGCCGGAGATCTACGCGATGGGCTTCCGCAACCCGTTCCGGTTCTCGATCGACCCGCAGACCGGGGCCATCGGGCTGGCGGACTACTCGCCGGACAACAGCAACGACAACCCGGACCGCGGACCCGCCGGCATCGCCGAGTGGAACCTCATCACCGAGCCCGGCTTCTACGGCTGGCCGCTGTGCATGGGCAACAACGAGCCGTTCCGGGACGTGGACTACCGGACGAACCCGGTGACGGTCGGGGCGTACTTCGACTGCGCCCGCCCGATCAACGACTCGGTGCGCAACACCGGCCTGACCGAGCTGCCGCCCGCCAAGCCGGCCAAGATGTGGTACGGCTACAAGCGTTCCTCGGTGCCGTCGGTCATCCCGCAGGGTGGCGGCCTGGCTCCGATGGGCGGCCCGTTCTACAAGTACGACCCGAACCTGCAGTCCGACACCAAGTTCCCGGCGTCCTACGACGGCAAGCCGTTCTTCTACGAGTGGTCGCGGAACAAGATGTACTCGATCATCCCGAACGGGCAAGGCGGGGTCGAGAAGGTCAACCCGTTCCTGCCGCAGCAGCAGTTCCTCGCCCCGATCGACTCCAAGTTCGGTCCCGATGGCTCGATGTACGTGCTGGACTGGGGCGGCGGCTTCGGCCGCGACAACCCGAACTCGGGGCTGTACCGGGTCGACTACATCTCCGGCTCGCGCTCGCCGACGGCGAAGATCAGCGCCTCGCCCGACTCCGGCCAGGCGCCGCTGCAGGTCCGCTTCGACGGCTCGGGCAGCACCGACCCGGAGAACGAGCAGCTGCGCTACGAGTGGGACTTCACCGGTGACGGCTCCGCCGACTCCACCGAGCCGAAGCCGACCTTCACCTACACCGCGAACGGCGTCTACAACGCCCGCCTCACGGTGACCGACCCGGCCGGCAAGACCGGGACGACGACGGTGCCGATCACGGTCGGCAACACCCGGCCGAAGGTGAAGTTCAACCAGCCGCCCAACGGCGCGTTCTTCGACTTCGGCGACGAGGTGAGCTGGGACCTGTCGGTCAGCGACGCCGAGGACACCCAGATCGACGACGCCGACGTGGTGATCCAGCCGGCGATGGGCCACGACGAGCACGCGCACCCGGCCGAACCGTTGCACGGGCGTACCGGCAAGGTGGTCGCCGACCTCGGCGGCGGACACGGCGAGGACATGAACGTCTTCTACGCGATCGACGGCCGCTACGCCGACTCCGGTGGCGCGGGTGGCATCCCGAGCCTGACCGGTTCGGACACCACCCTGATGTTCCCGAAGCAGCGGGAGGCGGAGTTCTTCGACAACTCGTCGAACGTGACGGTCGGCTCGTCGCGGGACGTCGAGGGCCACGGGAACTCCATCGCCGGCCAGAACGGCGCCTGGGCGTCGTACGACCCGGTCAACCTGCACAACGTCGACCGGTTGATCCTGCGGGCGTCGGCCGCCAGTGCGGGCAGGATCGAGCTCCGGCGGGGCGCGCCGGACGGCGCGCTGCTGGGCACCGCGCAGGTGCCGGCGACCAGCGGCGGCGGCTACGTGGACGTCCCGGTCGAGGTGCCCGACCCCGGCGAGACGTTCACCCTGTACGCGGTGTTCCCGGGTGCCGGTGAGCGGCGCCTGAACTTCATCGAGGCCGACGGCAAGGGCGTCTCGCCGACGAGCAAGCCGAAGGTCGCGGTGACCTCCCCGACGCCGACCGACGAGCTGGAGCCGGGCGAGATCCAGGTGACCGCAGCCGCGAGCGACGCGGAGAACACGATCACCAAGGTCGAGTTCTTCGTCGACGGCACGTCGATCGGCGTCGACACCACGGCGCCGTACTCGATGAAGTGGAACGCGTCCACCCAGAAGCGCTACCAGCTGACCGCGGTCGCGACCAACAACAAGGGCTACCACGCCAAGTCCCGCGTCGTGCAGGTCGAGGTCGGTGACCTCTACGGAGCCTGGCAGACCTACAGCAACACCACCGCCGCGTTCGACCGGCCGGACCAGGACACCTGGATCATCAACGCCGGCGGCGAGAACATGTGGCAGGGCACCGACCAGTACGGCTCGGTGTATCTGCCGGCGGCGGCCGGCAACACCTGGACCGCCACGGTGAAGATCGAGAGCCAGACGAACACGAATAACTCCGCCAAGGCCGGCCTGATCGTCCGGAACGACGTCACCCAGCCCGGCAGGTCGCCCGGGTACGCGGCGATGACGATGCGGGCGGGCCTCGGGTTCGAGTGGCTGCGCGACACCGACGGCAACGGCCAGCTCGACGCCAGTACCGGCGCCAGCAACACCAGCTACCCGTCCTGGGTGCGGATCGTGCGCGACGGCGGGAAGTACTACGGGTACTGGAGCAAGGACGGGAAGTCGTTCACCCTGGTCGGCGACCCGGTGACGCTGCCCGGCGCGGCCAGCCCGCAGGACATCGGCCTCGCGGTCACCGCGCACAACACGTCGGCCACCAGCGAAGTGAAGTTCACGGGCTTCACCCTGGTCGACAAGGCCATCCACCCGGCACCGCCGGAGACCACTCCGGGCTGCGCGATCCGCGGCTCGGACACCTTCGACGGTGACACGCTGAACACCAACCGGTGGACCACCGTGCGCAACGCCCCGAACCTGCCGGTGCGGGTCACCAACGGCGGGCTGGTGCTGCCGGTCACCAACGGCGACATCAACGAGGCGAACACCGGACCGATCAGCTACGCCGGCCAGCGCGCCAAGGTCGGACCGTGGACGATCACCACGAAGGTGACCATCCCGCACGACCGCGAGTGGCAGCACGCCGGCCTGCTCATGCACGGCACCGACAACGACTATGTCAAACTGGCGTTCACCCGCTCCTCGTCCGGCGGTCGGATCATGGAGTTCCAGACCGAGGCCGGCGGGACGCGGACCTGGCACGCCAACGTGGGTCTGCCGGCGGACTTCCCGGCCACCGCGCACCTGCGACTGGTCAGCGACGGTCAGAAGCTGACCGCGGCGTACTCCGCCGACGGTCAGAGCTGGACGGCGCTCGCCGGCTCCGCGACCGTCATCCCGAACGCGACCGTCGGCCCCATGGCCGCCGGGGACACCGGGGCGGCACGGGTCAACGCGGTGTTCGACCACTTCACCATCACGCCGGACGGCACGGACGACGGGGTCCGCGCGCCCAGCGACGAGTTCGACGGCAGCACGCTCGACGGCTGCCGGTGGAACTCGGTGGTGCGGTACGACTCGACCAAGGCCGCGGTGAGCGGCGGTGCGCTGCGCATCGAGACCCAGCCGGGCGACATCAACGGCACCAACAACGACTCGCCGCGGAACTTCATCCTGCAGAAGATCCCCGCGGACGTCGCCGCCGGTAACTGGACGATCGAGACCAGGCTGACGCCGACGATGCTGCACAAGTGGCAGCTGGCCGGCTTCCTGGTCTACAACAACGACGACAACTACGTGAAGTTCGACGTGGTGGCGAACAACAACGCCGGAACGCCGACGAACCTGCGCGCCGAGCTCGTCTCGGAACGCAACGCGCAGTTCGGCAACGGCGGCAACCGGTCGATCGACATCGCCGACTCGTCCGAGAGCGGCTGGTACTACCTGCGGCTGAGCCGGAGTGGGAACACCTACTCGGCCCAGATCAGCGACGGCGGGGTCAACTGGACCTCCCTCGGCCAGCCGGTCACCAACGACGCCGTGATGACCTCGTTCGGTCTGATGGCGCTCGGTCCGGAGCAGGCGCAGCCGGTCACGGTCGGCTTCGACTACTTCCGGATTCTCGACACGACGGCGCCGAGCCTGACCGTGGCGGTCGACCCGGCGCAGCCGAACGGCAAGCGCGGTTGGTACACCTCGCCGGTGACGGTCACCGCCTCGGCGAGCGATGACCGCGGCGGGCCGGTACGCATCGAGTTCGTCGAGGGCGACGGCGCCTGGACCGAGTACCGCGAGCCGATCAAGGTGACCGAGGACGGCCGGTGGGAGCTGCGGCTCCGGGCGATCGACGAGGCCGGCAACATCTCCGCGCTGAAGGCGGTGTCCCTGGCCGTGGACACCACGGACCCGGTCGTGACCGTCGACGGCGTGGCGAACGGCGGCAAGTACGACCTCGGCAGGTCACTGCCGATCGCCGCCACGGCCCGCGACGCCGCGTCGGGCGTCGACTCGGTGGCCCTCCGCCTGGACGGGGTGGCGATCGAGAGCGGCGCGGGTGTCCAGCCCACGGCCGGCGGCCACGAACTGACCGTCGTGGCGACCGACCTGGCCGGCAACACCACGGAGGTGACCGTCTCGTTCGAGATCGTCGCCACCTACGACAACGCCCAGGCGCTGGTGCGGCGATACCAGGCGGACGGCCTGATCAGCGAGGATCTGGCCGACCACCTGTTCGGCCAGCTCCAGGCGGCCAAGAGCACGGCGGCGGCGGGCCAGAAGGACCCGGCCAAGGCCGCGCTGGACCGGTTCGCGGCGGCGGCCAGGACCGCCACCGACGAGTCGGCCCGCACGCAACTGCTCGCGGCCGGCGCCTACCTGAAGGCCCGTCTGTGAGGAGATGACGGCGAGCCGGTGCCGGCCGGCTCCCCGACCGGTGCCGGAGCACGCCACGCGTGCTCCGGCACCTGGTCTTCTCAGATCACCTGGGTCAGGTTGATCAGGTTGCCGTCAGGGTCGTGCACATGCGCCACCCGCTGGCCCCACGGCATGTCGTTGGGTGGGCCGAGCACCCGCCCGCCGGCTGCCACCACCTCGTCCAGCAGCGCGTCCACGTCCTCGACGTCCACGCTGAGCAGGATCCGCGGCGGCGTGGACAGGTCGGTGTCGGGTTGGCTGACCAGGCCGACCTCCGAGTCGCCCAGCATGAGGCCGACGAAGAACGGCGGGCCGTCAGCTGGGAACCGTCGCACCTGCACGGCGTTGAACAAGCGTGCGTAGAACGCCTGCAGGCGGCCCAGGTCGGGCGTGCTGATGACGGGCTGGACCGTTGTCATTGATTGCGCCTCCGATCGGCGTGGCTGTCACCCACCGGGGAATACGTACCGGAGCCGTCGGACTCATCGGTGCGCCGCGCGGCGGCTCGCGAACGGCCCGGCGACCCGTGGCGGGCCGGCCGGCAAGGCCCCGACCGGCTGCCAAGGCTCGGCCGGCGGGCCGAACAGTTGGACCAGCCGGCCGGGGTCGAGGTAGGTGGTGCTGCCGGTGACCAGACCCTGCCACACGTCGAGGACGACCAGCCCGAACGGCACGTGCACGCCGTCCTGATCCGGCCGGGTCTGCCAGTACGCCGGCGATCCGTTCGCCGCCACCGGCACCAGCCGGGCTCCTTCGCACGTTCCCGGTGCCAGCAGAGCCTGTCGGATCTCCGTCCGGCCGCGGATCCACCAGCGGAACGGTGGCATCGACATGGTGGCGTCCTCGTGCAGCAGCGCCACCAGCGCGGTCACGTCGTGTCGCTCGAACGCGTCGCAGTATCGGGCGAGCAGGTCGCGTTGGGCCCGGTCGTCCGGCCGCAGTGGCTCGCCCGGCGTCACCCCGGCGGCCTTGAGCGTCGTTCTGGCTCGTTGCAGGGCGCTGGTCACCGCCGCCACCGTGGTGTCCAGCAGATCCGCGACCTCCTCGGCCCGCCAGCACAGCACGTCGCGCAGGATCAGCACGGCCCGCTGGCGGGGCGGCAGATGCTGGAGGACGGCGACGAACGCCAGCCGGATCGTTTCCCGGCGCACGGCCTGTTCCTCCGGGCCGCCGTCCGCCGGCAGCACCAGATCATCCGGCACGGGCTGCACCCAGGCTCGTTCGGTGGCCGGCGCGCCGATCTCCGCACCAGCCCTCGACGGGCCGCTGAGATCCATCGCGAGGGCACGGCGCCGCGCGCCGCGCAGCATGTCGACACAGACGTTCGTCGCGATGCGGTACAGCCAGGTCCGCAGCGAGGCCCGCCGTTCGTCGTACCGGTCGAGCGACCGCCAGCCGCGCAGCAGGGTTTCCTGCACCGCGTCCTCGGCTTCGAACCCGGACCCGAGCATCCGGTAGCAGTAGCCGGTCAGCTCCACCCGGTACGGCTCCAGCCGGTCCACCGTCGTGTCCACCACGCCCCCGACCATACGGAAACCGGCCGACGTACGGCGGCAGCGATGAGTTCGGAACGCCTCCGTCGTATCCCCTGGTGCGGATCCGGACGGGTCCGCGCAATGGACGGGAGACGGACGATGGAAGATCGGCTCCGAGCCGCGGTGGCGGCGGAACGGCGCGAGTTGGCGGACCTGCTCGCCGCCCTGCCGGCGGAGCGATGGGATTCGCTCACCCTGTGTGACGGCTGGCGGGTGCGGGAGGTCGTCGCGCACATTACGATGCCGTTCCGGACCTCCCTCCGGCGGATCCTCATCGACCTGATGAAGGCGCGCGGCAGCTTTGATCGGATGGCCGACCGCGCCGCCCGCCGCGACGCGGCAGGCATGCCGACCGAGCGGCTGATCGCGGCGCTGCGGGACAACATCGACCACCCCTGGACGCCGCCCGGCGGCGGGGTCGCCGGAGCGCTGTCGCACGACGTCATCCACGGCCTCGACATCACCGTGGGCCTCGGGCTGCCTCGCAGCATCCCGCCGGACCGGGTGGCGCTGGTGCTGGCCGGCATGCGGCCACGGAACGTCACGTACTTCGGTACCGACCTCACCGGGGTCAGCCTGCAGGCGACCGACCTCGACTGGGCGTACGGATCAGGAGCACCCCTGCGTGGACTCGCTCAGGACCTGCTGCTCGTGATCTGCGGTCGCCGCCTACCCCCGGGGCATCTCGACGGTGAGCCCGCGGCACGGTTCTCTCGGTGATCGGGGGGAGGGGGACCGGCGCGGCGGCCGCGGGTGGCGGGCACTTGTTATCGTCGCCGCGACGCCGATGACCTCGGCAGCGACAGGGGGAGGGGGCCGCGGTGGGCCTGATGGACAAGCTCCGGGGCGAGTTCGTCGACATCGTGGAATGGCTGGACGACAGCCGGGACACGATCGTCTGGCGCTTTCCCCGTTACCAGAACGAGATCAAGATGGGCGCCCAGCTGGTCGTCCGGGAGTCCCAGACGGCGGTGTTCGTCAACGAGGGGCAGATCGCCGACGCGTTCCCACCCGGCGGGTACACGCTGGAGACCCGGAACCTGCCCATCCTGTCCACCCTCAAGGGCTGGAAGTACGGCTTCAACTCGCCGTTCAAGGCCGAGGTGTACTTCGTCAACACCCGGCAGTTCACCGACATGAAGTGGGGCACCCAGAACCCGGTGATCCTGCGGGACGCCGAGTTCGGTGTGGTCCGGCTGCGGGCGTTCGGCGCGTACGCGGCGCGGGTGGTGGACGCACAGCAGCTCCTGCGGGAGCTGGTCGGCACGGATCCGCAGTTCCGCACCGAGGAGGTGCAGGAGTACCTGCGCCAGCTCATCGTGGGGCGGCTCGGCGGCGCGCTGGCCACGGCGGGGGTGCCGCTGCTGGACCTGGCGGCGCACCAGGACGCGATCGGCCGGCGGCTGGCCGCCGTGCTGACCGAGGAACTGGCCGAGGTCGGCATCGCCATCCCCAAGTTCGTCATCGAGAACGTCTCCGTGCCGCCGGAGGTCGAGCGGGCGCTGGACAAGCGGACCGGCATGGGCGCGGTCGGGGACCTGGACCGGTTCACCCGCTACCAGGCGGCCACCGCGCTGGAGGACGCGGCGAAGAACCCGGGCGGTGGCGCCGGGGCCGGCCTCGGGCTGGGCCTGGGCATGGCGGTGGGGCAGCAGGTGGCCAGGTCCATGTCAGGCGGCGCGGGGACGCAGCCGGCGCCGGTGCCCGCGCCGCCGGGCGGCGCCGAGCCGCCGCCGCTGCCGAACCAGACGCAGTGGTACATCGGCGTCGCCGGGCAGCGACAGGGCCCGTTCGACCTCGGTGGGCTGGCCGAGCAGGTGGGCGCGGGCACGCTGGGCCCGGACACGCTGGTCTGGCGGGCCGGCATGGCGCAGTGGCAGCCGGCGGGGCAGCTGCCGGAGCTCGCGTCGGTGCTGGCCAGCGTCCCACCGCCGCTGCCGCCGCAGTGAGCGCGGTATCGGAGGGGGTCGCGATGAGCGAGCGTCAGCGAGTGCCGGCATGAGCGACACGGCCGTCTCCCCGCCGTCGTACCAGTGCGGCGGCTGCGGTGCCCGGGTGGAGTACGCGCCGGGCACGGCGGTGCTGCGCTGCCCGTACTGCGGGCACCGGCAGCAGATCGCCGGTGCCGGCCGGGAGGTTCGCGAGCACGCGTACGCGGAGCTGGCAACCCTGCCGCGCAAGCCGGCGGCCAGCGTGGGCGCGTACACGTTCGTCTGCCCGGGTTGCGGCGCCCGGACCGAGAGCGACGCGCTCGCCCAGCGCTGCCAGTTCTGCGTCACGCCGCTGGTGGTGGACGCCGCGGCGGTCGAGCTGATCGCGCCGGAGGCGGTGCTGCCGTTCGCGGTGGACCAGGCGGGTGTGCGCGCCGCCCTGGGCCAGTGGTGCCGCAGCCGGTGGTTCGCGCCGAACAGCCTGAAGAAGGTCAGCGAGGCGGAGACGCTCAAGGGCACCTACCTGCCGCACTGGACGTTCGACGCGCGGACCGTCTCGGACTACCGGGGCCAGCGCGGCGAGTACTACTACGTCACCGAGACGTACACGGTGACGGTGGACGGCAGGCAGGAGACGCGCACCCGGCAGGTGCGGCACACCCGGTGGTATCCGGCGAGCGGCATCGTCCGCCGGGACTTCGACGACGTGCTGGTGCCTGCCACGACCCACCTGCCGGAGAAGCAGCTGGACGAGCTGACCCCGTGGCCGCTGGCCGAGGCGGTCGCCTACCACGGGGACTACCTGGCCGGGTATCACGCGCTGCGGTACGACACCGAGCCCGAGGCGGGGCTGGCGGCGGCGAAGGCCCGGATGGCGCCGGTCATCGAGCGGGACTGCCGGTCGGACATCGGCGGCGACGAGCAGCGGGTCACCTCCGTGCGCACCAGCTACTCGGCCGTCACGTACAAGCTGCTCCTACTGCCGTTGTGGATCGCCGCGTACCTGCACGCCGGCCGGTCGTACCAGGTCCTGGTCAACGCCCGGACCGGCGAGGTCATCGGCGAGCGTCCGTACAGCGCCGCCAAGATCACCGCCGCGGTGCTGGCCGCGCTGGCGCTGGTCGCGGCGATCGTGGTGGCGTACCTGATGACCCGCCAGTAGTGGTCGCTGCGGAGTCCGGTACACAGATCGCCACGGCCTGCCCGGCTCGACGCTGGCCTGCGATACGAGGCGTCTGATGTCCACGGAGGCGTCCGGCCGCGGCCTTCGTAAGGCCATTCGCCGGCAATGTCGGTCCCAAGAATCGGTGGTGATCATCTACCACCTCTGGAGGGACGTCGAATGCCTCAACTCCACCGGCGTGCATTCCTCGGGCTGGCCGGCGCGGCCGGAGCGGGTGCCGCCGCCGCCATCGCCGGCTTCTCCGCAGCACCGGCGTGGGCCGACCCCACCTTCGCCGACAACCCGTTCACCCTGGGCGTCGCCTCTGGCGACCCGTATCCCGACGGCGTCGTCCTGTGGACCCGCCTGGCACCGGACCCGCTCGCCGTCGACGGGATGGGCGGAATGCCGCCGCGGGTCGTCCCGGTGGCCTGGCAGATCGCCGAGGACGAGCACTTCCGGCAGGTGGTCCGCGCCGGCGCGGAGCGGGCCACGCCGGAGCTTGGTCACTCGGTACACGCCGAGGTGACCGGACTGCGCCCCGACCGCGAGTACTACTACCAGTTCCGGGTGGGCACGCACCTCAGCCCCGTCGGGCGGACCCGGACGGCACCCGCGTACGACGCGGACCGGCGGCGTCTCGCCTTCGGCTTCGTGTCCTGCCAGAACCTGCCCGCAGGGCACTTCACCGCCTATCGGCACCTGGCGGAGGAGGACCTGGACCTGGTCCTGCACCTGGGCGACTACATCTACGAGGGCCCGGGCGCCGGCTCGATCGGTCGCCCGCACCTGCCCGCCACCGAGATCTTCTCGCTCAGCGACTACCGGATCCGGCACGCCCAGTACAAGACGGACCCGGACCTTCAGCTCGCGCACGCCCGGTTCCCGTGGGCGGTCACGTGGGATGACCACGAGGTGGAGAACAACTACGCCGACGGGACCTCCGAGGATCCGAAGCAGTCGCAGGAGAGCTTCCGCCAGCGCCGGGCGCTTGCCTACCAGGCGTACTACGAGCACATGCCGCTGCGCCGGCTCAGCATCCCGCAGGGACCGGACATGCGGTTGTACCGGCGGCTCCGTTACGGCAACCTCGCCGAGTTCAACATCCTCGACGGCCGGCAGTACCGCTCGGACCAGGTGCCGGCCGGGATGGACGACCCGTCGCGGACAATGCTCGGCAGCGCCCAGGAGCAGTGGCTGCTCGACGGCCTGGCCGACTCGACCGCCCGGTGGAACGTGCTGGGCAACCAGACTGTGATCGCCCAGGCCGACCGGGACCCCGGTCCCGGCAAGCGGCTGTCGGACGACAACTGGAACGGCTACGCGGCGGCCCGGCAGCGCATCTTCGACGGGGTGGTCGAGCGTGGCGTGGAGAACATGGTGGTGGTCACCGGCGACGCGCACTGCAGCATGGTCGCCGACCTGAAGCAGAACTTCGACGACCAGTCGTCCCGTACAGTCGGCGTCGAGTTCCTCGGCACCTCGATCACCTCCGGCGGCAACGGCGCGGAGATGGACGCCCGGGGTACCGAATGGCTGGCCAGTAACCCGCACATGCGGTTCTACAACGGCCGGCGAGGGTACGTCCGCTGCCAGCTCGACGAGCAGCAGTGGCGCACCGACTACCGCGTCCTGCCGTACGTCACCGAGCCCGGAGCCCCGGTGTCCACCAGGGCCAGCTTCGTGGTGGAGAGCGGCCGGCCGGGCGCCCAGGTGGACGTCGCCTGACGAGCTCCGACGCCGCCCCGGGCCGCGCGAGCGCCGTGCTGCCTCGACGGCGACGGGCCCCGGTCACCGTTCTCGGCGACCGGGGCCCGTCGGGTCAGGCGAGGTCGTACCGGTCCAGGTTCATGACCTTGACCCACGCCGTGACGAAGTCCTGGACGAACTTCTCCTGCGCGTCGCGGCTGCCGTAGACCTCGGCGATCGCTCGGAGCTGGGAGTTCGAGCCGAAGACGAGGTCAACCGCGGTGGCGGTCCATTTGACCTCGCCCGTGGCGCGATCCCGGCCCTCGAACACGTTCTCGGTCGAGGTGGCAGCCGTCCACTCCGTGCCGATGTCGAGCAGGTTCACGAAGAAGTCAATCGTCAACGCCTCGGGCCGGTCGGTGAGCACGCCGTGTCGTGCGTTCCCGGTGTTGGCCTGCAGGGCCCGCATGCCGCCGAGCAGGACCGTCATCTCGGGAGCGGTCAGCGTCAGCAGGTTGGCCCGGTCCAGCAGCAGCGTCTCCGGCGGCAACTTCTGTCCGGCTCGCAGGTAGTTGCGGAATCCGTCCGCCCTCGGCTCGAGCACGGCGAACGACGCCACGTCGGTCTGCTCCTGCGAGGCGTCCGTACGGCCCGGCCGGAACGGCACGGTGATCTCGTGGCCGGCGTTCCTCGCCGCCTGCTCGACCGACGCGCATCCGCCGAGGACGATCAGGTCGGCAAGCGACACCTTCGTGCCGCCGGACTGGGTGTTGTTGAACTCCTGCTGGATCTGCTCCAGGGCCCGCAGCACCGTGGCCAGTTCGGCCGGGTTGTTGACCTCCCAGTTCCGCTGCGGCTCGAGGCGGATCCGGGCCCCGTTTGCGCCGCCACGCATGTCGGTGCCGCGGAAGCTCGCCGCCGACGCCCAGGCGGCGCGGACCAGTTGAGCGATGGACAGTCCGGATTCCAGGATCATGCCCTTGAGGGCGGCGATGTGCTCAGCCCCGATGAGCTGGTGGTCGACCGCGGGGACGGGATCCTGCCACAGTTGCGGCTCGGGAACCCACGGGCCCAGGTAGCGCGAGACGGGTCCCATGTCGCGGTGCAGCAACTTGTACCACGCCTTGGCGAACGCGTCCGCGAGCTGATCCGGGTTCTCCAGGAAACGCCGCGAGATCGGCTCGTAGATCGGGTCCACGCGCAGCGCGAGGTCGGTCGTCGCCATCATCGGGGCGTGCCTGACCGCCGGGTCGTGCGCGTCGGGCACGGCGTCGGCTCCGGCGCCGCCCTTCGGCTTCCACTGCTTCGCGCCGGCCGGGCTCTCGGTCACCTCCCACTCGTAACCGAAGAGGGTCTCGAAGAAGCTGTTGTCCCACGTGATCGGGGTGGGCGTCCACGCACCCTCGAGCCCGCTGGTGATCGTGTCCCGGCCCTTGCCGCTACCGAAGGTGTTCTTCCAGCCAAGGCCCTGGCCCTCGACGGGAGCGCCCTCGGGCTCCGGGCCGACGTATTCGGCGGAGGCGGCACCATGGGTCTTGCCAAACGTGTGGCCGCCGGCGATCAGCGCCACCGTCTCCTCGTCGTTCATGGCCATGCGGCGGAAGGTCTCGCGGATGTCGCGGGCAGCGGCCAGCGGATCCGGGTTGCCGTTGGGGCCCTCCGGATTCACGTAGATGAGCCCCATCTGCACGGCGCCGAGCGGGCCGGCGAGCTCCCGGTCACCGCTGTAACGCTCGTCCCCGAGCCAGGTGTCCTCCGGCCCCCAGAAGATCTCCTCGGGCTCCCAGACGTCCTCCCGCCCGAAGCCGAAGCCGAAGGTCCTGAAGCCCATCGACTCCAAGGCGACGTTGCCGGTGAAGACCAGGAGGTCGGCCCACGAGATCTTCCGCCCGTACTTCTGCTTGACCGGCCACAGCAGCCGGCGGGCCTTGTCGAGGTTCGCGTTGTCGGGCCAGCTGTTGAGCGGAGCGAATCGCTGGGCACCGTCGCCGGCACCGCCACGGCCGTCCTCGATGCGGTACGTGCCGGCGGCGTGCCAGCTCATCCGGATGAAGAGCGGTCCGTAGTGGCCGTAGTCGGCCGGCCACCGGTCCTGCGACGCCGTCATCACGTCGAGGACGTCCTGCTTGAGTTCGTCCACGTTGAGGGTCTTGAACTCCTCGGCGTAGTCGAATCCCGCGCCCATCGGATTGGCTCGCGGCGAGTGCTGGTGCAGAACCTGCAGGTTCAGCTGATTCGGCCACCAGTCCTGGTTGGTCCGGGGCCGGTGCGGGGTCGGAGTGGGGGATGGGATTACCGGGTTTTCACTCTCGCTGCCGCGCTCAGACACGTCGCTCCTTCTCCTGTCGTGATTCTCGTTCGTTCAACTGTTGGCGATTGCCGCGAGACGCTCGCGGCAAACGTCCCAGTGGATGACGTCGGTCAGCGCGCGCAGCACGTCATACCCGGCCTGGTGGGACACCTCGGGCAGTTCGCTACGCACGGCACCGAAGATCGAGACGGTGTCGGCGTGCGGATGCGCGTGCGCCGCGGCCAGCACCGCCCGCCGCGGACGGGTCACGCGGAGCGCGGCACCGTGCAGCCTGCGCTCGAAGTCCGAGGGTCGTGACCACAGTGCGCAGTATGCTCCATTTTATTCTTGAATGCACCAAATACGGCGGCGCACGGCGGGAGCCTGAGCCGGCCCGGCTGATCCAGGTGCGGCGGCGTCGCGGTGGTCAACTCGCCGCGAGCAACGCCATGATGTTCTTCTCGGTGACGCTGGGGCCGGTCAGCTGCCCCGCGACGGCGCCGTCGCGCAGCACCAGGACGCGGTCGCAGGATCCGACGAGTTCCTCCAGATCGGAGGAGATCAACATGACTGCCAGCCCGTCCACCGCGAGATCGTCGATGAGGGCCTGCACCTCGGACTTGGTGCCGATGTCGATGCCGCGGGTGGGCTCGTCGAGCATCAGCACCCGCGGGTGAGTGGCGAGCCAGCGGGCCAGCAGCACCTTCTGCTGGTTGCCGCCGGAGAGTTCCCCGACCGGTTGGTGCGGGCCGGTTGCCTTGATCCGGAGCCGGCGCACGAAGGTCTCGACGATCCGGTCGAGGCGGGCCTCGGAGACGATGCCGGCGCGGGAGAGCCGGGGGAGCGCGGCGAGCGCGATGTTGTCGCGCACCGACAGCGAGGCGATGATGCCCTCGGTCGTACGGTTCTGTGGCAGCAGTCCCACGCCGGCCCGGACGGCGCCGGCAATCGAGCGCCGGCGCAGGCGGGCACCGGAGACGATCACCTGCCCGGCGTCCAGCGGCATGGCGCCGGCGATCGCCTTCGCCGTCTCGCTCCGGCCTGCACCCAACAGCCCGCTGAGGCCGACGACCTCGCCCGGCCGGAGGTTGATCGACACGCCGCCGAGAACGTGGCGGCGGGTGAGTCCGGTGGCCTGCAGGATCGGTGGGTCGGCGGGCTCTGCGGCCACACCTCCGAGGGCCCGCGTCCCGAGCGCCACCCGCCGGCCGAGCATCAGCGACACGAGCCGCATCCGGTCGAGGCCGGCGAGCGGACCCGTGTGCACCAGCCGGCCGTCGCGCAGCACGGTGGCCCGGTCGCAGATCCGCTCGATCTCGGCGAGGCGGTGACTGACGTAGACGATCGACCGGCCCTGCGCCCGCAGCGCGTCGAGCATGGCGAGCAGTCGTTCGACCTGATCGTCGTCCAGGCCGGCCGTAGGCTCGTCGAGGACGATCACCGAGGTGCCGATGGCGACCGCGCGGGCCACCGCGACCAACTGCTGGATCCCGGCGTCGAACGACTCGACGGGCTGGCGTACGTCGATCCGTAGGCCGAAGTCGGCCATCATGTCGCTCGCCCGGGTGTTCATCGCCGCGACGTTGATGAGGCCGAGCCGGTGGCGCGGTTCGCGGCCCAGGAACAGGTTGCGGGCGACGCTCATCTGGGGAACGAGGTTGGCCTCCTGGTGGACGGCGCCAATCCCGGCGCGCTCGGCGTCGCGCGACGAGGAGAACCCCACCGGCGTGCCGTGCAGCCGCAGCACGCCCGCGTCCGGCCGGTCGATGCCGCAGAGCACCTTGACCAGCGTCGACTTGCCGGCGCCGTTCTCGCCGAGGATGGCGTGCACCTCGCCGTGTCCGAGGGTGAAGGAGACGTGGTCGAGCGCGCGGGTGCCGGGGAAGTTCCGGACCACGCCGGCGGCTTCGATCACGGTGCTGCTGCCTACCACGGTGCCTCCTCGCAGCGGCCGGCGAGCCGGCTGAGGCGAATGATCGCGCACGGCGGGTGGAAAGGTAAAGACGTCAGGGCCGGGCGACGTGCAGCCGGACGGCCCGGTTGGCCAGTTCGTCGAGCACGTCGCGGGGGGCGGCGTCGTCGGTCACGAGGTGGTCGATCTCGTCAGTGGGGATGGTCTGCACCATGGTGTCGACTCCGATCTTGGTGTGGTCGGCGAGTACGACGATCTCCTCGGCCGCCGCGGCGAGCGCCCGGTCGACGCTGGCGACCTGCATGTTCGGCGTGGAGACGCCGCGTTCGGCGGTGAGGCCGTTGCCCGAGATGAAGGCCCGGCGGACCCGCAGACCCGCGAGCGAGCGTTCGGCGGCGCTGCCGACCAGCGCGAGGATGGCGCCGCGCAGCGTACCGCCGGTGAGGACGACCTCGACCCGCGGCGCGTTGGCGAGCGCCTGGGCGACCAGCAGCGAGTTGGTCACGACGGCGAGTTCGGCATACCGAGTGAGCTGTTGGGCGAAGAGTTGGGTGGTGGTACCGGCGCCGATGACGATGGCGTCGCCGTCCTCGACGAGCGATGCCGCGAGCTCGGCGATGGCGGCCTTCTCGGCGGCGGCGACCTGCGCCTTCTGGGCGTACGTGGGTTCCCGGGACAACGCGCCGGGCAGGGTGGCCAGCGCGCCGGGCAGGGTGGCGCCGCCGTGATGGCGGTTGAGCAGCCCGTCGGCCTCCAGGATCCGCAGGTCACGTCGGACGGTGACCTCGGAGGACTGCACGGCCTGGGCGATGTCCCGCAGCGAGACCGCGCCGTTGGCGTGCATCAGTTCGAGGATGCGTTGCCGGCGCTCGGCGGCGAACATGGTCCGCCGGCCCTCGGTCGCCGTCCGGGAGTCGTCGCCAGGTGCCACGTTGTCCTCTCTTCGTGAACGGGTCGGTCTGGTTCTGATCGTACTCTGCAGCCCCGGGGCCCTGGTGAGAGCGCTCCCGGATCGTTTCTGATCGGATCTGATCGAATCCTATTGACTTGGGATCGTGACGATGATTGATTGTTTCCCAACGATTTCAGGCAGGTCTACACCCGGCCCGGCCGGCTCAGCTCCGGCCCGCTGCCCGGGCGCTCCGGCCTGCCCTCGCACGCCACGCTCGTGAGAAAGGGGCCCTGAACGATGAGAAGAGCAGCCACCGTGCTGATCGCCGTGGCCTGCGTGCTCGGCGGCGTGCCAGCGGTCGCGCGCGCCGAGGCGACCTGGCATCCGGGCACACCACCGATCGCCACGCCGTGGACCGGCCAGGTGTCGCCGGACAACGCGCTTCCCGACTACCCCCGTCCGCAGTTGGTCCGTAAGAGGTGGGAGAGCCTCAACGGGGTCTGGCAGTTCGCGGGGGCGCAGGAAGGCGAAGCTCCGCCGATCGGCGAGCAGCTCAGCGAGCGGGTGCTCGTGCCGTACCCGATCGAGTCGGCGCTGTCCGGCATCCAGCGGCACGAGGACCGGATGTGGTACCGGCGCACGTTCGGCGTGCCGGCGAACTGGCGGATCGGCGGCGACGAGCGGCTGCGGCTCAACTTCGGCGCCGTCGACTACGACGCCACGGTCTGGGTCAACGGCGTGAAGGTCGCCACCCATCGCGGCGGCTACGACGGCTTCAGCGTCGATGTCACCGACGCCCTGCACGGCCGGGGAGCCCAGGAGTTGGTGGTCGGCGTCGAGGACCGCACCGACCAGACCTGGCAGCCGGTCGGCAAGCAGCGCAACCGGCCCGACCGCGGCATCTTCTACACCTCGTCGTCCGGCATCTGGCAGAGCGTGTGGATGGAGCCGGTGTCGGCGAGCCACGTCGAGCGGCTGCGGATGACCCCGGACGTCGACGACGCCAGCCTCCGGCTCACCGCGCAGGTCGCCGGCGGCAGCGGGCGCACGGTCGAGGCCGTCGCCTACGCCGGCAACAAGGTCGTCGGCCGCGCGTCCGGGCCGGCCGGCGCCGAGCTGCGCGTCCCGGTGCCGAACCCGCAGCTGTGGTCGCCCGACTCGCCGTACCTCTACGACCTGCGGGTGCGGGTGCTGGACGGCCGGAAGGAGGCCGATCGGGTCGAGTCCTACTTCGGCATGCGCGAGGTGAGCAAGGTCAAGGGCGCCGACGGCAAGCTGCATCTGGCCCTCAACGGCAAGATCCTGTTCAACATGTCCACCCTGGACCAAGGCTTCTGGCCGGACGGCATCTACACGGCGCCGACGGACGAGGCGCTGCGCTTCGACATCGCCGAGACCAAGCGGCTCGGCTTCAACACGATCCGCAAGCACATCAAGGTGGAGCCGGACCGCTGGTACTACTGGGCCGACCGGCTGGGCCTCATGGTGTGGCAGGACATGCCGGCCATGCGTACCGGGGGGATCCCGCCGGTTGACGCGCAGCAGGAGTTCGAGCGGCAGCTGAAGGAGATCGTCGTCGAGCACCAGAGCTGGACCTCGATCACGGTCTGGGTACCGTTCAACGAGGGCTGGGGCGAGTGGGACCGCGCGGCGACCGGGCGGATCGCCGACGAGCTGCGGGCCCAGGACCCGAGCCGGATGGTCAACGCGCACAGTGGCGTGAACTGCTGCGACTCCAAGGGTGATTCGGGGCGCGGCGACATCATCGACTTCCACCAGTACGTCGGACCAGCCTCGCCAGTGCCCGGCGGGGACCGGGTCGCCGTGGACGGCGAGCACGGCGGCTTCGGTCTGAAGGTCGATGGCCACATGTGGTTCGGCGACGGCCACGCCTATGAGATGACACCGGACAGCGCCACTCTCACCCGACGCTACGTCGAGAACCAACGTGACCTGCTGACCGTGGCCAACCGGTGCGGGCTCTCCGGCGCCGTCTACACCCAGACCACCGACGTGGAGCACGAGGTCAACGGCTTCTACACCTATGACCGCCAGGTCCAGAAGATGGACTTCGACCGCGTCCGGGACGTCAACCGGGCCATCGTCCGCTCGGCCGACGGCACCGGCGCGAACGCCCCGCAGTTGCCGCCGGGCACGCCCGGGCTGACCGGGGTGGGCTGGTGGCCGCTGGACGAGGGCGCCGGCACGGTGACCGACGACAAGGCCGGCAACCACGACGGGACGTTGGTGAACGGCGCGACCTGGACCACCGGCCACTCCGGCGCCGCGGTGCAGCTCAACGGCGTGAACCAGTACGTCGACACGGGCGCCGCGATTCTCGACACCACCGGCAACTACTCCGCGTCGGCGTGGGTCAAGCTGGACAGCCGCGGCGGGTTCGCCACCGCGGTCAGCCAGGACGGCGGCAGCCACAGCGCCTTCTTCCTGCAGTACTCAGGCGCGGACAACCGGTTCGCGTTCAGCTTCGCCGGGGTCCGGGCGCTCGCTCCGGCCGCACCCGAGACCGGCCGCTGGTACCACCTGGTCGGGGTGCGGGATGCCGCCGCCGGCACGTTGACGCTCTACGTCGACGGTCAGCAGGCTGGCACGGCCAGCTCCTGCCTGGGCGAGGCGTCCAACGGACCGACCGTCATCGGGCGGGCCAGGTTCAACGGCGGCCCGGTCGACTACTGGCGCGGCGCGATCGACCAGGTGCGGATCTACGACCGCGCGCTGTCCGCCACCGAGGTCGGTCAGCTGTACGTCTCCGGAGGCCTGCGGTGAGGCGAATCCGCCTCCTCGCCGTCGCCGCCGCGGTGCCCACCGCGGCGGCGGCGGCCCCCGACCCCATCCCCGCTGAGTAAGAACCGCCTCGGGAAAGGAAGCCCTCATGTCCAGGACATCCGGATTGGTGGCGGTCGCGCTGGCCGCCCTGCTCGCCACCGCGGCGTGCGCCAAGGGCGAGGACAGCGGCGAGACGCCCGCACCGGCCGGCAGCGCAGGTCAGCAGGTCGTGCAGAGCCAGGGTGCCGCCGGCCCGACCTGCACCCTGCAGAGCTTCGGCGGGCAGAAGTTCGACCTCAAGAAGGACGTGGTCGGCTTCTCCCAGTCGGAGAAGGAAGCCAACCCGTTCCGGATCGCCGAGACCAGGTCCATCAAGGACGAGGCCGCCAAGCTCGGCATCGCCAACCTGCGGGTCACCAACGCGCAGTCGCAGTTCTCCAAGCAGATCTCGGACGTGCAGCAGCTCATCGCCCAGGGCGCCAAGCTGCTGATCATCGCGCCGTTGAACTCCGACGGCTGGGAGCCGGTGCTGAGGCAGGCGGCGGAGAAGAAGGTCCCGATCATCACCATCGACCGCAAGATCAACGCTCAGCCGTGCACCGACTACCTCACCTTCATCGGGTCGGACTTCTATCAGCAGGGCGAGCGGGCGGCCGACCAGATGATCCAGGCCCTCGGCGGTCAGGGTGAGGTCGCCATCCTGCTCGGCGCGCCCGGCAACAACGTCACCACCGACCGGACCAAGGGCTTCAAGGACCGGATCCAGGAGAAGGCACCGGGCATCACCATCTCCTTCGAGCAGACCGGCGAGTTCACCCGGGAGAAGGGCCAGCAGGTCACCGAGCAGCTGATCCAGTCCCGGCCCGGCACCGAGGGCATCTACGCCGAGAACGACGAGATGGCGCTCGGGGCGGTGACGGCGCTCAAGGGCGCGGGGAAGTCGCCCGGCCAGGTCAAGATCGTGTCGGTGGACGGCACCCGCGCCGCCGTGCAGGGCATCGTCGACGGCTGGCTGTCCGCGGTCGTCGAGTCGAACCCGCGCTTCGGGCCGCTCGCCTTCTCCACCACCCAGAAGTTCCTGGACGGGGAGGGGATCCCGGCCACGGTGATCATCAGCGACCAGGAGTACACGACGGCGAATGCCAAGGAGAGCCTGGGAAACGCGTACTGATGGCGACCGCGGTTCTGGAGGCCCGGGGAATCTCGAAGGGATTCCCCGGGGTCCTCGCCCTGGACGACGTGTCCTTCCGGCTCGATGCGGGGCAGGTACATGCCCTGGTCGGCGAGAACGGCGCCGGCAAGTCGACTCTCATCAAGGTCCTAACCGGCGTGTACCGGCCGGACCGGGGGACGCTCCTGCTGCGCGGCGAGCCGGTCACCTTCGACCACCCCCTCGCCGCCCAACGGGCCGGGATCTCGACCATCTACCAGGAGGTCAACCTTGTCCCGCAGATGAGCCTCGCGCACAACCTGCTGCTCGGGCGGGAACCGCGCAGCCGGCTCGGGGTCATCGACATGACGCAGCTGTACGCCGAGGCCGAGCGCGTGATGACCCGGTACGGCATCCGCACCGACGTGCGCCGGCCGCTTCGCTCGCTCGGCATGGGCACCCAGCAGATGGTGGCGCTCGCCCGCGCGGTCTCCATCGATGCCCGCGTGGTGATCATGGACGAACCAACCTCGGCCCTGGAACCGCGGGAGGTGGACACCCTCTTCGGCGTCATCGCCGACCTGCGGGCGCAGGGCATCTCGCTGATCTACGTGAGCCACCGCCTCGACGAGCTGTACCGGATCTGCGACCGGGTCACCGTGCTGCGCGACGGCAGGGTGGCGCACGGCGGACCGCTCGACGAGCTGCCGCGGGTGGATCTCGTCGCGCTGATGCTCGGCCGCGACCCCGCTGAGATCCGGCGGGAGGGGGCGACGAAGTTCTCCGGCGAGCACACCGCCGCGGCCAGCGGGCCGCTGGTGGAGGCCCGATCGCTGTCCCGCCGGCCTGCCCTGCGTGACGTGTCCGTGCAGGTCCGTCCCGGCGAGGTGGTGGGCCTGGGCGGGCTGCTGGGCGCCGGCCGCAGCGAGACGGCCAAGGCGATCGCGGGTGCCCTTCCGCTCGACGGCGGCACGGTGCTGGTGGCTGGGCAGGAGGTGCGCCGTGGTTCTCCGGCGGCCGCGATCCGCGCCGGCGTCAGCCTCGTCCCCGAGGACCGCAAGGCCGAGGGCATCGTGCCGACCCTGTCGGTAAAGGACAACATCGCGCTGGCCGCCCTGCCCCAGCTGTCCCGGTCCGGAGTGGTGTCCGACGCCCGGGTTGACCGGATCGTCGACAGCTTCATGCGGCGGCTCCGCATCAAGGCCGCCTCCCCCGACCAGAAGGTCGCCGAGCTGTCCGGCGGCAACCAGCAGAAGGTCCTGCTGGCCCGCTCGCTGGCGACCGGCGCGAAGGTGCTGCTGCTCGACGAGCCGACCCGGGGCATCGACGTCGGGGCCAAGGCCGAGGTGCAGGCACTCATCGACGAGTTGGCGGCCGAGGGGCTCGGAGTGCTGCTGATCTCCTCCGACCTGGAGGAACTCGTCGAGGGGGCGGACCGGGTCGTGGTCCTGCGCGACGGCGCGGTCGCGGGCGAGCTGAGCGGGGACCAGGTTACGGAAGAAGCAATCATGGCAACGATTGCCGCGACAGGAGAGACCGATGGCTGACCTCGCGGTCGCGCCGCGCGCCTGGGGCGGGCGGGTACGCCTGCTCGCGTGGCTGCAGGAGTACGGCGTCTACGTGTCGGTGCTCGCGCTCTTGCTCTTCAACGTGGTGTTCACGCCGCACTTCCTCGAGGTGGCGAACTTCCGGACCCAGCTGATCCAGGTGGCGCCCGTCGTGATCACCTCGCTCGGGATGGCGCTGGTGATCGGCACCGAGGGTATCGACCTGTCCGTAGGTTCGGTGATGGCGCTCGCCTCGGCGGTGGTGGTGCTCTACCTCGGGTACGGCGCTCCGGTCGCGATCGTCGCGGCCCTGATCGCCGGCGCCGCCGTCGGCGCCGGCGGCGGCGCGCTGGTGGCGTACGTGGGGGTGCAGCCCATCGTGGCGACGCTGGCACTGCTGGTGGGCGTACGCGGCCTGGCGAACGTGCTGGTGCCGCAGCTCACCGAGTTCCGCAACCCCACGCTGATCACCCTCGGCAGCCGGTCCGTGCTCGGCCTGCCGCTGGTGGTCATCATCGCGGCGGCGCTCACCGTGCTGGTCGCGTTCCTGGTCAAGCGCACCACCTTCGGCCGCCAGCTGGTCGCCGTAGGTGGCAACCGGGCCGCGAGCCGGCTGTCCGGCCTGCCGGTACGACGCGTCCTGGTCACCGTCTACCTCATCTCCGGCCTACTCGCCGCGGTGGCGGGAGTGCTGGCCACGTCCCGGCTGCAGGCCAGCGACCCCACCTCGCTGGGCCTGCTCATGGAACTGTCCGCGATCACCGCCGTGGTCGTCGGCGGGACCCCGCTCACCGGCGGCCGGGTCCGGGTGCTCGGCACCGTGCTGGGCGCCCTGCTCATCCAGCTCCTCCAGGCCACGCTCATCAAGCACAACCTGCCGCAGTCCTGGACCCAGATGGTCCAGGCGGTCATCATCCTGGCCGCTGTCTACGCCGCCCGAGGGAGGCGCGCATGACCACCACCATCGCCGACGCGGACGCCGGCGCCGAGGCGCGGTGCCGACCGGGCGCACTGCGCCGGGAACGGGTCGGTCACCTCCTCCAGCATCACGGCGCGCTCATGGTTCTGGCGGTCACCGTCGTGGTCGGGGCCGTCGCCTTCGACTCGTTCGCCACCCCACAGAACGCCGCGAACATCGTGGTGTCGTCGTCGTTCCTGGCGATCGTCGCGATCGGGATGACCTTCGTCATCATCAGCGGCGGCATCGACCTCTCCGTCGGCTCGTCCTTCGTGCTCGCCGGGGTGCTGGCCGCCTACGGCTCCCGGTATGGGCTGCTCGTCGCGTTGCTGCTGCCGCTCGCGGTGTGTGGCGCGATCGGGCTCGTGCAAGGGCTGATCGTGGCGCGCACCGGCATGGCGCCGTTCATCGTGACCCTGGCGGGCCTGCTCGGCATGCGTGGCCTCATGCTCGCGGTTTCCGACGAGGGGGCGAACACCTACCTGGTGCAGAACGACGCCTTCAGCGCGCTGGGCCAGACGTCCGTCCTCGGCCTCACCGCGCCGGTCTGGATCACGCTGGGTCTGGTCCTGCTCGGCGGCGTGCTGCTGCAGCGCACCGGCTTCGGGCAACAGGTGTATGCGATCGGCGGCAGCGAGGAGGCCGCCGTGCTCATGGGCGTGCCGGTCGCCCGGGTCAAGGTCCTCGTCTATCTCATCTCCGGACTGCTGTCCGGGTTGGCGGGCGCCCTCAACGCCGCCCGCCTGTCCTCCGGCGTCACCATCCTCGGCGCGGGCATGGAACTCGACGTCATCGCCGCCGTGGTGATCGGCGGCACGCTGCTCACCGGCGGCGCCGGCGGGCTCACCGGGACGATGGCCGGCGTGCTGCTGCTCGGCGTGATCCAGAGCCTGATCAATCAGATCGGCGTGCTCACCTCGTCGTTCCAACAGGTCGTCAGCGGTGCGTTCCTCGCTCTGGTGGTGGTCCTGCAGCGGATCCTGCACCGGGCGCAGCGGCTGTCCTGAGGGCCGTACCCGTCGCCAGTCCACTCGCGGACCGGCCGCCACTCCACTCGCGATCGACCGCGACTCCACTCGCGACGGACCTCGATTGTCACGAGCATGTCTCGCAGGTCAAATAGCTCTTGATCTCTATTGCCACGCCGCCCGAGCGAATGGTACGCAGTTTGGGCCAGGTTGATCCCCAAGCGGTCAGGAGGCGGCGATGACCGTTGTCCTTCCCTGGCCGAAGGGCGGCTGCTGCCCAGAAAGGTGGACCCATTCATGAACCACGCGCAGAACGAAGGGCTGAGCCGGCGCCGCATCCTGGGCGGGGCTGCCGGGCTGGCCGCGGGAGCCGCGGCCGTCGCGGCGGGGCTGCCATCCGGCAGCGCGTCCGCCGCCCCCGCGCAGCACGCGCCCGACCTCGCCCGCTGGCGTAGGCAGGCTGCGCACGTGACGATCACCCGTGACGACTGGGGCGTCCCGCACGTGGTGGGCAAGACCGACGCCGATGCCGTGTTCGGGATGATGTACGCCCAGGCCGAGGACGACTTCAACCGGATCGAACGCAACTACCTGGTGAGCCTCGGCCGCCTCGCCGAGGCCGAGGGCGAGAGCGCGATCTGGCAGGACCTGCGCCAGCGGCTGTTCATCGACCCCGAGGTGTTGAAGGGGGACTACGCGAAGAGCCCGGCCTGGTTACGCGAGCTGATGCAGGCCTGGGCGGACGGCCTGAACTACTACCTCGCGACCCACCCCGAGGTGCAGCCACGGGTGATCAGCCGGTTCGAGCCGTGGATGCCGCTGAGCTTCTCCGAAGGCAGCATCGGCGGCGACATCGAGCGGGTGCCACTCACCCAGCTCGAAGCCTTCTACGGCAGGCGCGCGGTGCCGATGACCGATGAGGAGCGCGGGCTGCTGTTCCGCGAACCGAGCGGCTCGAACGGCATGGCGATCGCGCCGAGCCACACCCGAGACGGCCATGCGCTGCTGCTGATCAACCCGCACACCAGCTTCTTCTTCCGCTCGGAGCAACATGTGACGAGCGGCGCCGGGCTCAATGTCTACGGCGCCGCCACCTGGGGGCAGTTCTTCATCTACCAGGGCTTCAACGCGAACACGGGCTGGATGCACACGTCGAGCGGCGTCGACAACGTCGACGAGTTCGCCGAGACGATCGTGACCGGAGCGGACGGCAGCCGCTCCTACCGCTACGGCAACGAGCTGCGGCCGGTGACGACGAAGACGATCACGCTGTCGTACCGCACCGCGGAGGGCGGGCGGGCCCAGCGCAGCTTCACCACCTTCGCCACCCACCACGGCCCGATCGTGCGTGAGGCGGACGGCAAGTGGATCGCGTTCGCGCTGATGAACAAGCCCGTCGAGGCGCTGCAACAGAGCTTCCTGCGCACCAAAACGCGGGATTACGAGGACTTCATCCAGGTGGCGGGCCTCAAGGCCAACAGCTCGAACAACACGCTCTTCGCGGACTCGACGGGCGAGATCGCCTTCCTGGTGCCGCAGTTCATGCCGGTCCGGGACGATCGCTTCGACTACCGCAAGCCCGTCGACGGCAGCGATCCGGCAACCGACTGGCGCGGGCTGCACAGCCTCGGCAGCCTGCCGCAGGCGGTGAATCCGGAGAATGGCTGGGCGTTCAACACGAACAACTGGCCCTGGACCGCGGCCGGCGCGGACAGCCCCAAGGCCGCCGACTATCCGCGCTACTTCGACCAGGCCGGCGAGAACCCGCGTGGCCCGCAGGCCATCCGGGTGCTGAGTGCGCGGCGGGACTTCACCCCGCAGACGCTGATCGCAGCCGCCTTCGACACGTACCTCACCGCGTTCGCCCGACTGGTGCCGGGGCTCGCCGCGGCGTGGGACAAGCTGCCCGAGGGCGACCAGCAGAAGGCGAGACTCGCCGGGCCGATCGGCCTGCTGCGCGGCTGGGACTATCGCTGGGGTGCGCAGTCAACCGCGACGTCGTTGGCCGTGTTCTGGGCAGAGGCGCTCTGGGCGCCCCTGGCCCAGGCGGCGCGAGATGCCGGCATGTCGATGTGGGACTACCTCGCCGAGCGCGCCACCGATGCGCAGCGGCTCGCAGCGCTTGATGCGGCGGTGGAGCGGCTGACCCAGGATTTCGGCAACTGGCAGGTGCCCTGGGGCGAGATCAACCGGTTCCAGCGCAACGACGGGGCGATCGTCCAGACGTTCGACGACGCCAAGCCGAGCAGCCCGGTGCCCTTCACCTCCGCGCAGTGGGGGTCCCTCGCCTCGTTCGGGGCTCGGCGCTACCCGGGCACGAAGCGCTACTACGGCACCAGCGGCAACAGCTTCATGGCGGTCGTGGAGTTCGGGCCGCGGCTGCGTGCCTGGGCGGTGACGGCGGGGGGCGCGAGCGGGCATCCCGACTCGCCGCACTTCAACGACCAGGCCGAACGGTACGCGAGTGGCGACCTCCGGCCCGTCTACTTCTATCCCGAGGAGCTCAAGGGGCATGTCGAGCGGACCTACAAGCCGGGCAAGTAATCAGGCACCAGCGAGGCGTTGATCGGCGCACGGCTCCGCTGCGCTGACCCGCCCCGATGGTCTTCGTCGATGCCGATGCGCGTGCTGGCCACCCGTCCGTGCGCGCGTCGGCGTCGGCGCTGATCCGGGCCACGATCGTGGCGAGGGCCATGTCGTCCGGGCGCCACGGCTCGCCGCGCCGACCTGCTCGGCCTCGGAGACGTCACGCACCGGCGCGGTCTGGTCGGCGGCCCGGAGTGGGTCAGCCGACAGAAAGCCCGGGTAGCACGTAGCGGACCGGCGGGAACCGCCATGATGAGCAGGTGAAGATCCTCTCCATCCAGTCGTCGGTCGCCTACGGCCACGTCGGCAACTCGGCGGCCGTCTTCCCCCTTCAGCGGCTCGGGCACGAGGTCTGGCCGGTACTGACCGTCCACTTCTCCAACCACACCGGGTACGGCGCGTGGCGCGGGCCGCTGCTCGCGCCGGTCGACGTGGCCGAGGTGATCGCGGGCATCGCCGATCGCGGGGTCCTCGGCAGCGCCGACGCGGTGCTGTCGGGCTACCAGGGCGACCCGGCGATGGGCGCGGTGATCCTCGACGCGGTGGACAAGGTCAAGGCGGCCAACCCGGACGCGGTCTACTGCTGCGACCCGGTGATGGGCGACGTCGGCCGCGGCCTGTTCGTCCGGCCGGGCATCCCGGAGTACCTGCGGGACGTGGTCGTCCCACGCGCGGACATCATCACCCCGAACCAGTTCGAGTTGGACTTCCTCGCCAGCCGGAGGACGAACTCGCTCACCGAGTTGCTGGCGGCGGTCGACGTGGTCCGCGAAACGGGGCCACGGCACGTCCTGGTCACCAGCGTGCTCCACGGCGACGTGCCGGCGGGGTCGCTGGAGGTGGTGGCCGTCTCCGACGAGGGCGCCTGGGCGGTGACCACGCCGCTGCTGCCGATCAACCCGAACGGCGGCGGCGACGTCACCGCGGCGCTGTACCTGGCGCATCTGTGGACGACGGGCTCGCCCGCGACGGCACTGGAACGCACCATCGCCTCCGTCTTCGCCGTACTCGAGGCGACCCTCGCGGCGGGCACCCGGGAGCTCCAGCTGATCGCCGCCCAGGACGCGATCGCCGAGTCGCCAACCACGTTCACCGCCCGGCGGCTGCGCTGACGACGTCCATCGGCGCCACGGGTGCCGTGCGGCGCGGTCACGGCTCTCGCGCTCCGGAGCGGGCGACCGCTAGGAGGTTGATCCGAACTATTCTCCAGCCCATGACTTCGATCTCACCGGACAGGCGCGGCGTCGACTCCGCCCTGGACCCCTCGGCGGAGCAGATCCGGGACATGGGTGCGCGCGCCGTCGAGTGGATCGCCGCCCACCACGACTCGATCCGGGACCTGCCCATCGCCCCGCGCACCTCCGCCGCCGCGCTGAAGGAGCTGCTCGTCGAGCCGCTGCCCGTCGAGGGTCGGGACTTCACCGACCTGCTCACCGTCTTCCGTGAGGTGGTCGTCCCCGGCAGCCGACACAACGGGCATCCCCGCTTCTTCGGGTATGTCTCGGCACCGGGCACCGCGGTCGCCGCAGTGGCCGACCTCCTCGCGTCGGCGCTGAACCCGAACCTCACCGCGTGGCGGTCGGCACCGGCTCCCGTCGAGCTGGAGCACGTGGCCATCGACTGGATCAAGGAGGCCCTGGGCTGCGACCCCGGAGCCGGGGGCCTGTTCATGAGCGGCGGCTCGATGGCCAACTTCACCGCGCTCGCCGCCGCACGACACCGGCACTGCGGCGACGCGGTCGCCACCCACGGCGCGGCCGCCCACCCCGCGCCGCTGCGCATCTACACCTCCACCGAGACCCACCACTCGATCCACAAGGCCGCCGCGCTGCTCGGCATCGGCCGCGCGAACGTCCGCGAGATCCCGGTGGACGCCCGCTTCCGGATGGACGTCGACGCGCTGGTCCGCGCCATCGAGGAGGACCAGGCCGCCGGGGCGGAACCACTCTGCGTGGTGGCGAACGCCGGCACCGTCGTCACCGGCGCGGTCGACCCGCTCGCCGAGATCGCGGCGGTCGCCCGGCAGCACCGGCTGTGGATGCACGTCGACGCGTGCTACGGCGGATTCGCGCGGCTCGCTCCCTCGGCCCGCCCCCTCTTCGACGGCATGTCGGAGGCCGACTCGATCGCCCTCGACCCGCACAAGTGGCTCTACCTCCCCGCCGACTGCGGCTGCCTCATCTACCGCGACCCGGAGGGGGCGCGGCCCGCCTTCAGCCTGGACGCCGACTACACCCGCGTCATGCAGACCGAGCCCGCCGAGGCCTTCGCCTTCTGGGACTACGGACCCGACCTGTCCCGGCGATTCCGGGCGCTCAAGGTCTGGATGGCGCTGGCGCACGCCGGTTCGCGAGCTGTCGGTGACGCGATCGAGGGCAACCTCGACTGCGTCCGCCACCTGTCCGACCTTGTCGACGCCAGCGCCGACTTCGAGCTGCTCGCCCCGGTCGAGCTCTCCATCTTCTGCTTCCGCTACCTGCCGCGCACCGCACCTGCCGGCCCACGGTCCGAGGCCGACGAGGAGGAACTCGACCGCCTCAACGAACGGATCATGGTGACGCTGCAGCAGGCCGGCAGCTCGTACCTGTCCAACGCGACTATCAACGGCCGCTTCGCGCTGCGCGGCTGCGTGCTCAACTACCGCACCACCCGCCGCGACATGGAGATCCTGCTCGACGACGTACGCCGCGCTGCCGAGCAGGTGATCGAGGAGACACGCTGACGAATCGACCGGAGTTGCCGGCGGCGTGACGGTTCGCCACTCTCGCCGAGGCCTCCGGTGCCGCCGCGCAGATCACCGATCGTGCCGGCGACTCCCGCACCTTTTCACGCTCCTTCCACAGTGCTTCCACCACCCGCCGGCACATTCGAAGTCAGTCAATGTCAACGGCCGTTGCCGGCGGCGAAGTGACCGGGTCCCGGTGGCAGGTCCTGCCCGCCGCGACCCCTGGATCACGGGGAAGGACTGATCACCGTGCAATCGACATCGTGCATGGCCCGGACGAGGGAGTTGAGCGCCGCATGACCAGAAAACCGTATCTGCGCGGCCTCGCCATGGCCGCCGCCGTGCTGACGGCGGTCTCGCTGCCCGCGACCCCGGTCGCGGCGGGAACCGCCGCCGAGGCGGCCGCTCCCGCCGCGGCGGTGGTCCCCATCGCCGTCGGCGAGGTCCACAACTACGCCTGGTTCAACAGCAAGCAGGAATTCCCCGACATGCACAAGGGGATCGGCGCCCACGTTGCCAGGCTCATCAACGCGACGCCGACCGGGGCGACCCTCTCACTCACCCTCTACTTCTTCAACCGTCAGGAGGTCCTCGACGCGCTCAAGGCCGCCGCAGCGCGTGGGGTGCGGGTACGCATCGCCATCAACGGCAGCCAGGTCTGGGCCGGAGACGCCTTCTACCAGGCCCTCAAGGCGACCCCGTCGATAACGGTCGTGGAGTGTGGCACGAGGCGCCCCGACAAGCAGTCGACCCGCGGCTGCATGACCGACCGTACGGGGTCCCCGTTGAACAACCCGCCGCTGCTGCACGACAAGTTCATGACAATCTCCAGCGTGCGGCTGGCGGGAGGTGGAACGGCGAGGAACGTCCTCTACGTCTCGTCGGCCAACCTCGACTACTACGCGGCGTACGAGGATGCCATCACCATCAGCCACGCCGGCCTGTACGCGGACTACCTGCGGTACTTCAATGACCTGATGGCGCACGGCAGGTCAGGGGCGAGCGACGACAACGCGGGCCGGACCTACGCCGCCGACGCACACCGCCTCTACACCTTCCCCCGCCGGGAGGCCGCCGGCACCACCCCGCGCAGCGGGAGCAACGACCCGGTCGTACGCATTCTCAAGGGCCTCACCTGCTCAAGTTCGACCAAGGTCGACCTGGCGAACTTCCGGATCCAGCGCCGGGCCGTGGTGAACGAACTCATCGCCGCACGCAAGCGCGGGTGCCAGGTCCGGATCGTCACCGGAGCCAAATCCGGCGCCCCGCACGACAAGGGCACACCCATGCCCGCGCTGGTGGACCTCGCCAGGGCCATGCCCGTCCACCTCTGCGGCTACACGGAGAACGCGAACGGCGAACAGCAGGGCATCCCGATGCACGAGAAGTTCATGATCATCCGTCAGGGTACCCAGTCGACGCTCTACCTGGGCAGCCACAACCTGACGTACCGGGCGCTGCGGCAGAACGACGAGAACATCCTGGCGCTGCGTAACCACCCGCTCGCCACGCCGTTCCAGCAGCGGTTCGAGTCCCACCACCGCACCTGCTGGGTCTACAACCCGCCGGCGGGCGTCGCCACGACGTCGAGCGACGCCGACGACGAAGCCACCGCCTGAACACGACGAGCCGGCGGCTGAAGCCCTGATGCCCACTCCGCCGGCACCGCCGCGCCAGGGCCGACCCGTCCGCGGTCGGCCCTGGCGCCGCTGACCGCTGATCGTTCCCCGGACGACGTTGTCGGTCGGCACCTTTGGGCGGTGACCGTCGGCGCGGCGCATGTGGGCGTCAAGCTCTGGCTGCCGGACTCGGCTGACCGTCACGGGCGCCGATCCGCATCATGTCGAGGAGGTGAGACCCGCACGCGGGCGGCCTTCACGGTTGGCCGGATTCCTCCACGTGGGCGTGATACGAGTGCTCAGTGAGTGCTGACGACCGCCGGCCGGGCGTCGACCGGTCACGGCGTGATCGTGTGGATGAGAACGTGAAGGCCACTGCGCCAGGATTCGAGGTCGCAGTGGCCGGGCGGGTCGGCTACGCATGCATCAGCTTGAAGTTGCTGTCGTGATTTCCCTGCAGGCTGGACTTGCCGCAGCTCTGGCCTGGTCGATCGGACACGACGTGCTGGGCAACCCCTCGCCGGTCTTCGCGCCCTCCGCGGCGGTGGGCACGATCGTCGCCGCGCTCGGCCAGCGTGCCCGCCGCACCGCCGAACTGCTCCTCGGAGTCGGACTGGGTATCGCCACCACCGACTTCCTGCTGACGTTCCTGGGCACCGGCTTCTGGCAGACCGGATTCATCGTCGGGTTTGCCATCCTGGCCACGCTTGTGCTGTTTGGCCGCAGCGGGCAGCGGTGGGACAGGCCGGCGGCACGGCGGTGCTGCTCGCAACCCTGGCTCCGGCCCAGAAGGACCTTGAGTGGCCGCGGATCGTTGAGGCGACAGTCGGCGGTGTCGTCGGCCTCGTGGTAGTGGCGCTGCTGCTACCGATCAACCCGATGCGGATCCTCGACCGCGACGCAGCTCCCATCTACCAGTGCCTCGCCGGTCAGTTGAGAGAGGTCTCCGCAGCGCTGACGACACGCGATCAGCAACGCGCGGTACGAGCGCTGGACACGCTACGCAACCTGGGGCCCGCCCTCGACCGGATGCACCAAGCGCTCAGCGGCGCCGAGGAGGTCGTCAGCCTGGCGCCTGCCCGATGGCGCGCCGCCAGGACGTGGAACGCTTCGCCCATGCGACCGTGCAGTTGGAACGAGTCATCGAACACAGCCGAGGGCTGGCCCGCCGGTCAGCGATGGCGCTGCAGTACAACGAGCCGATTCCCCCGGACCTGTCCGTCGGCGTTGGCCATCTCGCCGATGCGGTCGAGCTCCTGCGCCATGAGCATCGCGCCGGGCGCCCGACCGAACGAACCCATCAGAAAATACGTGACGCCGTGCAGAAGGCGGGCCGAGCCCGGGCGCTCGGCGTCAACGACTTCGGAGATGCGGTGGTGACCCAGCTACGCACCGCCGCGAGCGACCTGCTCAGAGCTATCGGCTGCAACCCGACGTCGGCGAATCAGGAGGTACGGCGCGCGATGCGAGACGGCGAGGAATCCGCCCAGGCAGAAGACAGGCCAGACTGAGTCGACGGCGTCTTCAGTCCGCACTACCCGGTATGGCCGGTCACGCCGCCGGCCGGAGTCGGCGGTGAGCCGGGTTCGAGATGATCCCGGTGGTGCTCTAACAGGCCGCACTATCTGCGCGACCCCGGGGCGGCAGCGGAGTGCAGCGGGAGCCGGGTGGTACGTGGCTGAGCAGTTGTCCGACCGCGGCGGCGTACAGCCGCCAGATGCCCCGCAGTGGCTGGTCGGCGAGGCGGCACAGCCGGCCGCCGGTGAGGTAACCGGCGGCCAGGCCGATGAGGACGGGCCGACAAGAAGCACGGACATCGGATTGTCCGCCCTCTTCGAGAGGTGCGCGCCGAGGGTGTGCGGCTCAGTGGTGAGGGCGCCGAGCAGCAGCTGACGAGATCTCGTTCTCGAGCCGGGTCAGCCGCCGTGGTTGTATGGTGCGCCGACGGTGTAGAGCAGGGTGGCGAGTGCGGCCAACGCAAGAGCGATTCTCAGCCTCATGGCACTCGATGCTATGGACTGGCGAACGTCAACTGATTCGGTGGTATCGGTGGCAATCTGAGGCTGGTCGTACGTAAATGTCGGACGATCAGCCAGGCTCCGTCTTGCGGATCATGAAGCTCGTTCACTCGACAGGTATGGCCCGTGGGAATGAACCTCACTGAGCCGTGGGCGGACCGGATCCGGTGTGGCGCAGGGTCGGGTCCGCGCGCGTTGGCTGCCCGCCGTTCACCGGTCGGCGGTCGGGAGGGTTTCCGCTTGTTCGACCTGCTGGATGAGTTGCTTGAGGTGGGCGATCTCGTCGCGCAGGGCGGCCTGACCGGCGGCGGTAAGGGTGACCCAGGTGCGTGGGCGTTTGCCCTCGTAGCCCTTCTCGATCTGGATTAGCTCGGCCTTCTCCAGGACGGTCAGGTGCTGCCCGAGGTTACCGGCGGTCAGCTGCAGGGTGGTACGGAGGAAGCCGAACTCGACCTGGCGGGCCTGGTGGGCGATGGCCATGATGCCGAGCCGGACGCGCTGGTGGACGACGTCGTCGAGGCCGTTGGCGGGGTGATCGGTCATCACGCGCGAACCTCGGCCGTCGGCCGGAACAGGGCGAAGGCGGTGGCGCCCAGTAGCAGCACCGCCGCCGGGACGAGCAGGTGCGGCAGGAAGAACCAAGGCGACGACGAGTGAATGACCTGGTTGCCCTGCACCATCCCGATCGCCAGGTAGACGAGGGTGTACGCCAGCAGCGCCCAGTGGCGTTCGACCCAGGCGAGCACCAGCAGCGCCAGCCCGATCGCCGCCAGGGGACTGGCCAGCCCGTTAACGAGCCACCCGGCCGGCCCGACCTCGATCTGCACCGGGTCGGTGGAGAAGGGATCGGCGGGCTGGGGAAGGAGCGGGTGGAACGTCAACCAGATCGACACGGCCGTCATCAGGACGGCCAACGCGACGCCGACGACGACGTAGGGGCGGATGGGGGTGCCCACGCCGCGCCGTCGGGACTGCCTGACATAGAAGGCTGCGATCGCCGCGTAGGCGAGCAGCAGCGCGACTGTCCAGTACCCGAGCTCCGCCGGGTTGGGTGCCATGCAGACCGTGTGCTGCGGGCGGGATCGGCAGGTGCCGAAGACGTCGAGGTAGGGGGCGTACCGATAGACGGGTATCGCTACCAGGGTGATCGTCGCGAAGACCAGCAGCGGGAACCAGGTGCCGCGCTGGGCGACACGGACCCGGCGCGTAAGGGCACGCACGGCGGACAGCAGCTCGTGAGGGCCGTCCGTCTGGGGAACAGGTTCGTCTGTCATGAAGTTAGCTTTGCATTACAGACTTTGCTGCGCAAGAGAACGTATGACACTTCTTCCTGGTCCGTGCCGTGACGGGATACGGCACGGCACCAGCACGCCGCCGGTGCCCGCCATGAGCCGCCGAAAGAGCTGGCCGGAGATGCCGGAGGCTGCAAAGGGGGCGGCCGGCACCGAACGAATCGGGTGACCGTGAAGCGCTCGGTCGATCCCGGGGGCGGGCTGAGCGCGAAGCTGCACCTGGCCGCCGACCGCCGGTGCCGGCCGGTCAGCCAGACCCTGACCGCCGAGCAGTGCCACGACAGCGTCGGGTTCACCGAGGTCATGGACGGTATCCGCATTCGCCGTCGGTCCAGGCGACCGCGGACCCGGCCCGGTCGGGTGCTGGCCGATAAGGCGTACACGAACAAGAAGATCCGCGCCGAGCTGCGACGCCGCCGGATCACGGCGCCCGGAGAAGAAGGACCAGTTGGCCGCACGAGCGGCCAAGGGCAGCCGCGGCGGCCGGCCACCGGCCTTCGACCGGGACCTGTACAAACAGCGCAACGTCGTCGAGCGGGCGATCAACAAGCCCAAGCGGTTCCGGGCTGTGGCGACGCGCTACGACAAGAGAGAGTGCATGTACCAGGCCGCCGTCGACTCGCTACGCGACCTCACACGAGATCCAAGAGACACGACCGGGCTAGATCCTTGGGTTCGAGAATCTGAACA
>NZ_LWLS01000055.1 GCF_001905095.1 Micromonospora sp. CB01531 | reverse complement strand
CGACCGCCCGAACCCTTATTTACCAGGCTCTTAGAGCCGGTCGGACACCGGCACCGAAGGTCATGTCAGCGGCACGGTGACGGGTGCAGCGGTGACATCGGTGGCGATTGTCACGGGACGGTTCATCCACGCCGTGTCATCGACACTCATCACCGTCATGGGCATCCTGTCCGTGGCGCTTCGTGTCTGACAGCCGCGCCTGATACGGCCACGACTCGACCAGGTGTCGCACGTCGCTTTGGCAGACATCCGCCATCGCACCGGCCCGAGGCGGAGCCCAATCGGCGCGAGATGTGGTGAGTTGCTGTGTGCCGCTGTGAGTGGCGGTGAGAACCGGGGGCGTTCGCCAGAGCACACAACCGCCGGTTTGGGGGTGCGGGACTTCTCGTCGCACCCACGGCGTGGTGAGGATCCCGCCCGCCGCCGGGTCCGCACTCGGTCGGGCCGCACGTCGTGCTGGACGCCTCGGGTGCCGCGCAGTGCTTGGTGCGCTGACACCTCATCGAACACCGCTACCCGACAAGGGAGGAAGGGCTCCTCCCGGGGATGGTCTGGTTCGTGGCGCGTCCCGTCTGCGGCCCGGCGGCGGTCTTCGGTGACCATCCGCTAGCACCTCGCCGTGTCCCTCGGGCGTCGGCGGGGCCGGAGGTGAAAGAGTCATGTTCCGCATTTCGGCACGTCTTCGTGCCCTCACCCGCTCCCGTACCGTCCGCCGCGCCGCCGTCACCGGCGTGGTGGTGTTGTTGTTGTCGGCGCCGGCCGCCGCGCACGCCGCCCCCGCGGATCCCAAGGACGGTGGTCCGTATCCGCTGCCGGTCGTGATCGGCAACCTGCAGACCTGGGTGATGGGCATCCTCGCCGCGCTCGCCACTCTGTTCCTTGTCCTCGCCGGGGTCTATTGGGCCACCGCCGGCGGCGACCCCACCCAGGTCGAGCGGGCCAAGGCCGCGTTGAAGAACGCGCTGATCGGTTACGGCCTCGCCGTTCTCGCGCCGATCCTGCTGCAGATCGTCCGCGGAATCGTCGGAGGCTGACATGGGTTGGCTGCTCGACCAGATCCTGGACTGGATGGCGGCGGCGATCCTCGCGACGTTGGACGCGCTGTTCGAGGTGATCACCGGCGTGCTGCTGGTCACCCCGAACGTCACGGCCTTGCCTCAGGTGCAGGCCCTGACCGGCCGTTCCGTCCTCGTCGTCGACACCGTCTTCGTCCTCGCCTTTGTCACCGCCGGTGTGCTCACCATGACCGCCGGCGGCAGTGAGACCACCCGCTACACCGTCAAGGACCTCATCCCCCGGCTGATCGTCGGGTTCGTCACCGCGCACTTCTCACAGCTGTGGTGCGGCATGCTCATCGACCTGGCCAACGCCCTGACCGGCGCGCTCACCACACCTGCGGGCGACAGCGCCAGCGCCCTGCGGGCGATCAAGACACACATCGCCGCCGGACAAGACAAGACGGCGGTGCTGCTGTTCGTGATCTGCGTGGCGATCATCGCCGTCCTCCTCGCCGGCACCGCGTTCAGCGTGATCGTCCGCTTCGTCGTTGTGCTCGTCCTCACCGCCGCCGCGCCCCTCGCCCTGGCCTGTCACGCGCTGCCGCACACCGACCCGCTGGCGCGCCTGTGGTGGCGCTCCTACATCGGAGTGCTCGCGGTGCCGGTGGTGCAGGGCTTCACCCTCTACGCCGGGCAGTGGATGCTCACCGACCCCAACCATCTGCTGCCCGCGCTGGGCCTGCCGGTCGAACCCGGCGGGGTGATCAACCTGTTCGTCGTGATCGTCATGCTGTGGACGGCGCTGCGGGTGCCCACCCTCATGCGCCGTTACGTGGCCACCGGCAACAGCGGCCGCGGGGTGAACATGCTCGGCGCGGCGGTGCGGGTGATCGTCGTGCAGCAGGTCACCCGCTCGGTCCCCGGCCTCGGCCGGGCGGTGAAGGCGGTGGGCCGATGACAGCCCACGACTCCACCGAGGCGGGGCGGGCGCGGATGCCGACGGCTGCTTCATACTGCGCGGTT
>NZ_LWLS01000054.1 GCF_001905095.1 Micromonospora sp. CB01531 | reverse complement strand
ACTCCTTGGACAGCCCTTAACGAAGGGCCGAGGTTAGCGTGCCATTGGGCGAGGACAACAGCGGCCAGCCGAGGCCACGCGAGACTGCCGAGACCAGGCCGCCAAGCCCGTGGCCTACCCGAGATCGACAATTCCCAAGCTGTTTCCGGGTCCCGTTGGGCCGCCGCGCATGCGGGAAAATGGGCATGCCGACCGCCCCGAGACCCGTGATCAATGCCGTGGCGCGGGGTGGGAGCACGGCGGGCCATAGCTGTTACCTGCACTTTGTCAGTCTGATCGTCGGCCGGGGAGCCCATTTTCGGGTCTGACAGCTTGCCCTGGATCACCCGGTCGCCGTGACCATGTCGACGGCGATGAGGGACCGGGGCGCGACGTCGTACCCGCCTGCTACGGTGCGCCGCAGTTGGCCGGTCAGAGCAACCCATGTGGGACAGCGCGGCTACGGGGGGCGGGCACTGGTAGGTCCCCGGAGTGATCCCGGGACTGAATATGGGACACCGCGACCCGCTCCCCGCCACGCGCACCACGAGCTCGAGGTGAGCGGTCCGCATCTAGTCCGCAAGAGGTCGACGGACGGCGGGGGAGTGGTGCGAGATGTCGAGAGATATTTCCGCTGCTAAACCCCCATGTGCCCAGGTCGTCGGAGCTGGCAGTTTGATCTCGTAATGCGTAGGTCATCTCAGCCATAAGTCCAGAGCGCTCTTGCGCCGTGAGGACCATCTAGCCGCAACTGTTGACGATCGCTCGCCTGCTGCGGCCTCCAAGGTGATCGTCTCCGTGTCATCCAAGTCAACGTGGATTGGCAGGCTGCTCTGCCGGTCCAGGTGGACCCGCGCCACGTACGGTCCCGGCGCTACGTCGAAGCTCTGGCTGGCACCGCGCTCCAAGCTCACGACGATCTCCCCGTCGATCTCGATCATCATTTGCCGAGATGTCGCAACGTCAAAGGCCCGACGGAACGTGATGACCGGCACGAGTCGTGAACCCCCTTCTTGAAGGCTGTACAGCCATCCGTAGAGCCAAGACCGCCGCCAAGCGCCGACATCGACGGACAACGACGGACGGCATAATCAGGGACATCATCGCCCGACCAGCCATCCGCGATCTTCTTCTAATCCCCAGGCCCGGTCAGGTCACCTGAAGCACACGGAAGATGCGAGCCCCGACGCTCAGGGCATGGGCACTACCTGGATGATGCTGGCCCCGCTCACTGTGTTGCCGTCCTCGACCACGGAGGTGACCAGGTTGTAGTAACCCGGCTTGGCGTCGGGACCGATCACGATGGTGCTGACGGGTCGTTCGTCGGGCATGCCGGATGGTCGGACCGGTGTAGCCGCGAAGGTGACTAGCCCCGGAACGGTTGGGGTGGTCGTATCTTCTGTCGCGGCTTTGAGGTCACCTACGGTGGCGAACGGACCCGTCAGGAGTGCGGCCAACTCGACCTGCGGTGGGGTTCCGCCCGGCTCCTCCGGGGACTCGACAGTCCAATCCACGGTCAAGGTCTGGCCAGGCTGGTACGGCCTGTCGACGTCCAGGGCCTCACAGCAGGTGTAAGTCATCGGCATGGCCTCGGAGGGCTCGGGGCCGCAGGCCGCCAGGAGCGGCATGACCATGCAGGTAAGCAGGCGGACCCGCGACACGTTTATGCGCAGGATCGTAGGCCCAGGTTGCCAGTCCCGTAGCCGCCCCGGAACGTGTCAAGGGATTGAGGCCAACGGGAGTTAAGCGGCTTGTCGTTGTGGCTCGGGCTTGTTGATCCAGGCCTGTTCGGGCAGGTCGAGGATCTTGGGTAGGGGTCGGATGGTGCCGAACCGTTCCGGGTGCGCCGTCCGGGCTGCGGCGAGGGTGTCCTCGCGGTTGGCGCGGACGGTGTGGTGACGGTGGTGGTGGACGTCGGCGGGGGTGTGCAGGCCGATGCCGGAGTGCCGGTGGGCGTGGTTGTACCAGGTCACGAAGTCGTTCATGAACGCCCGCGCTTGGGCGAGGGACGCGAACCGGTCCGGGAAGACCGGCGCGTACTTCAACGTCTTG
>NZ_LWLS01000053.1 GCF_001905095.1 Micromonospora sp. CB01531 | reverse complement strand
GCCGGGCGGCGTTGGGCCGGGCGGCGTTGGGCCCGGCGGCGGGTTTGATCCCAAGCAGCTTCTCGGCGGCGGTGGGCCTGGTGGCGGTGGTTCGGGAGGCAGCTTTGACCCCAAGCAGCTCCTCGGCGGCGGGGGCGGGAACCCCCTCGGCGGTGGTGGGCCCGGTGGTGCCGGAGGGATCGGCGTCCCGCCGGTGGGCCCGGGCGGCGTCATCGGCGGGGCCGGGGGCGGGAATCCCCTCGGCGGTGGCGGGCCCGGTGGCGCCGGAGGGATCGGCGTCCCGCCGGTGGGCCCGGGCGGCGCCATCGGTGGACCTCCCCGCCCTGGCGGCCTGCCCCGCCCCGGTACCTCGGCCGGTGGCGCTGGCGGTACACCCGGCCCCAAAGGCGGTGGCCTCTCGTCACAGTTCCCGACGGCGATCAACCCGAAGAACATCGGGACCATCGGTGGCCTGACACCGCGTGGGGTGTCCGTGCCTGGCTCGGGTGGCGCGGGTGGCGCCGTTGGCCCGATTGGCCCGGTCGCCACTGCCGGCGGTACGGCCGGACCGCTCGGCGGATCTGCGGCGGCGGACGGCGCTGGCTTGCTCGGCGGATCTGTGGCGGCAGGCGGCTCTGGCTTGCTCGGCGGATCTGCGGCGGCGGGTGGCGCGGCCGGGGCCGGGACTCTCGGCCCCGGCTCGCCTGGTTATCCGTTCATGCCGCCGATGGGCGGGATGGGCGGGATGGGCGCCGGTAACCAGCAACAAGATAAGGACCGGGAACGGAAGACCTGGCTGGAAGAGGAGGAAGAGGTCTGGGGTACGGACCCGGAGGTGGCTCCGGCGGTGGTCGGCCGGGGAGACCTGCCAGAAGGCCAGCCCATCGACCGTCCGGCCCAGCCGCAGGTTCCGCGGCGCCCGGCTGGATCGCCGTACACTCCAGCGCGTTCTGGTGGGGGTTCCGGTGCCGGACTTCAGTGATAACTGGACGCAGTGGACATGGGAACAGGCCCTGCAGTCCATACTGCGAATCGGTCGCGAATCTGGGCAGACGCCGGCGATCGACCGTACGCTGATCGCCGGCCCGAACGTGTACTGGCTCCAGTTCGTCGAGAGTCGTGTAGTACGAACGGCAGATCTGGCCGGTATCTTGAAGCCGAAACCGAACGAGATCGTCGCCTGGTACCCCGCTAACCGTGATTACCAACTCGGCCATCAGTCCGGGTCGGGTTGGGAATACCGCATGGTCAGGGGCAAGATTACGCTGTATGACAAGGTCGGTGATGGGCCTAGCCCGCATGACCAGTTCATGCATTTCCAGTACGCCGGCGACGAGGCGCGTATCGTGTTGAACAACCCTCCAGCCGATAGTCCATTCCGGCCTCGAAGCTTTGTGGATGCCGCGTCTGTGGTTGAGGGAGTGATCCGCTGGCTTGACTCGTCGAACACTCAGCTGAACGCTCTGGTCAAGAGCATCAACCACGATAATTCTGGATTCAGCGGGTCGGCGGCGGGTGCTTTCGCCGCCGTTCTGGATAATCTGCAGAACGGCGTGGAGCAGCTTCATACGGACATCGCGGGTCCCGGTGAGACCAACTGGGCGGACCGGATCCGGGGCAAGGCGGGCGACATGAAGAATTTCTCAGTCGCCCTGATCGACGCCTGGAACCAGTATCAGAGCCAGGTGGCGTACAACTCGAACTTTTACAATCCCGGTCATTTGGTCGAGGCTGTGCGAGGCATTCTGAATGGCGCGTACTCCGGGAACCTCAACAGCGTCTCGCTCTCGTTTGGTGACGGTGGCGGTGGGACCTTTGACCTGACCACTCCCGCTGGCTGGCAGCAGGTCAACGAGCGGGTCAAGAACGCGTGGCTGCTGCAGGTGGGCAACCTGGACAGCAAGATGCGGGAAGCGCTCACCCACATGGTGGGCCTTTTCCGGGATACCCAACGGCATATCAACAGGTTCGGCACGCCGCCGCAGAACACTCCGGGCGGCGGCGGCCCAAATGGACCCGGTGGCGGGGGCGGCGGTTTGAACCCCGGCGGCATTGGGCCCGGCGGCATTGGGCCCGGCGGCGTTGGGCCCGGTGGCGTTGGGCCCGGTGGC
>NZ_LWLS01000052.1 GCF_001905095.1 Micromonospora sp. CB01531 | reverse complement strand
ACGACCACTGACCCCTTGGAATAGATCGTCTAGTCGTTTGTTGGTCGGTTCGTCGAGCAGCAGCACGTCGGGCCGATTGAGCTCCTGTGCCGCCAGGCCGAGGGAGATGACCGGGCCGCCGCTGAGGGTGTGCAGGTGCCGGTCGAGCGGGACGCCCGGCCAATGGTGGAGAGAGCGCGCCTCCGGGGTCCGGTGTGGACGGGAAATAGGACCCGGAGGAGCGCACCCGTATCCGTTCGGTTCGTGTGGCGTCCGGGTGCGTACTTAAGCACACCCAGGTGGCGCGGAGGCGCGCGCACGTCCCACGCTGACGGCGATCAGAAACCGTCGACTTCGAGGACGGCCGCCGCGAAGTCTGCGGGGGCCTCCTGTGGCACGTTGTGACCGATGCCCGTCAACGTCCGGTGTGCGTACGGGCCCGAGAACTTGTCGCGATAGTTCGCGCCGTTCCCTGGAGGCGTGAAGGGATCCATCTCACCATCGAGCGTGATCGTTGGCACTCCGATGACGGGGCCTTCGGCAAGTCGCTTTTCGAGGCGGTCGTATCGCGGGTCACCCTTGGCCAGGCCCAGGCGCCAGCGGTAGTTGTGGATCACGATGTTGGTGTAATCCGGGTTGTCGAACGCCCTTGCGGTCTGATCGAACGTCGCGTCATCGAAGTCCCACGTCGGCGAGTTGAACTTCCAGACAAGCTTCGCCAACTCGTCCGGATACTCCTCGAGGCCGAGTCGACCCCTCTCTGTGGTGAAGTAGTACTGGTACCACCAGGCGAACTCGGACTTCGGCGGCAACGGCGTCTTGTTCATCTCGCGGTTGGTGATCAGATAACCGGTCACGGAGACCAGGGCCTTGCAGCGATCTGGCCAGAGCGCCGCGATGATGTCGGCCGTCCGGGAGCCCCAGTCAAAACCGGCGAGGACGGCCTTCTTGATCTTGAGGGCATCCATCAAGGCGATGATGTCGAGGGCGACCACCGCCTGCTGGGCGTTGCGGAACGTCTTGCTCGACAGGAAGCGCGTCGTGCCGTGCCCGCGCAGGTACGGGACGATCACCCGGTAGCCCTCTGCTGCCAGTAGGGGCGCGACGTCGACAAAACTGTGGATGTCGTAGGGCCAGCCGTGCAGCAGGATGGCCACGGGGCCGTCGGCGGGGCCAAGTTCGGCGTAGCCGACTCTCAGTACGCCGGCATCGACATACTTCAGCGATCCGAAGGACTTGGCCGTCCCCGGGCTTTTCGGGGACAGAAACGCCGAGTTTCTCCCGTTGGGCGTGGCCGCCGAGGCCGGCGCCGAGGACAAGGGCCATATGCCGAGCGAAGCTGCGGCCGCCCCCGCGCCGACTGCCTTGCCAAAAGTTCGCCTGTTGATCATCTGGAACCTTCCTTAGCGTGTGTGTGCCGGGCTGCCAGTGGCCGGCACGCAGCCGTTGTGGGGTCAGTTGGTGAGGACGGGGCGGCGGCCCCGGTGAGAGTTCTGTGGCCGGCGCGTTGTGCGGATGAGGTCAGGCGGTGACGCAGCGGTAGTTCGTGGCCGAGGCAGGGTCACCGTGGCCGGTGTAGCGACTCACCATCGGATAGCGGCAGATGTTGTGGGTGACGCTGCCGTCGGGGGTGGCAGCAGCGAGGGTGGCCGGGGCCCCTGGCCCTTCTCCACTCAGTTGACCAGCGCGCCCAGATCGTCGGTGGGCTGTGGGCCGGTGCCGCCTCCGCAGTGGTTCACGCCGGGACGTCGAGCGGGCCGGCAACCGCCTCGGCGACCCCCGGCACCCGGCGAAGCTCGGCGAGCAGCTCACCCGGGCGCAGCAACGCCTTCGACGGCATGCACGTGTAGTAGGGCACTCCCCGCCGACCTTGTCGGCCTCCACGATTGCCTCGGCCAGTCCGGCCTCGGCCAGTCGGCCGGCCGCCACCTCGCCGCCCGGGCCGGCGCCGATCACCACCACGTCAAAACTCGCATGCCCTGATGCTCGTCCCGGCGGGCATCCGATCGCGCCCGGGTGTGCCCCTGGTCCTCCACCCTGGCGTGCCCGTGAGCCGGGGCGGGACGGCCCCGACGCGCGGAGGGCCGGGGATGAGTGTCCTGCCCAGCTCTCTGCCAGGAGCGGTCGGCCGATGCGGGCGACCAGACGCAAACCCGATTCAGTTGTTCAGATTCTCGAATCCAAAGCCTAGCCTCAGCCCTTCGTTAACGGCTGTCCATGGGCTGGGCTGGAAACGCAGAAGTGCCTTCTGATCTGGGAAAATAGGGCTTGTCGAGAGTCCTGATCATCCCGTCACGGAAGGCACCTACAGGGTGAAGGCTAC
>NZ_LWLS01000051.1 GCF_001905095.1 Micromonospora sp. CB01531 | reverse complement strand
AACCAGCCGCGGACGTACCTGCTCGATCTGCTCCGGAGTCACACCACCAGCCAACCACCATCCACATGGAAGCCACCAACGACACACCCGACACCTAACAAAGTGCTACTAAGAGCCTGATTCTGATCGAGTCACCCAGTCCAGCCAGGTCGCGGGAGTTCATCTGTTCGCGGTCATGGCCCGAATTGGTCGAGACGGCGTCCCAATCAGTCCACCCAACCACAGGCCCGTCTACGGCGCCCGAGCACCCGTCGAGCACCCGTCGAGCACCCGTCGAGCACCCGATGGTACCCATCGTGCCGGCGGGCAGCCCGATCGCCGGCGCAGGAATGACGGGACGACACGACCCGCCCGGCTGGTTCGCGGCCTACCGCAATTGAATCCGTCCATCTGAACACGGATGGTGGCCAAGCCCGAGCAGACACACGTGGCGCTTGCCCAGCTGCGGGCGCTGCATCGACCCCGGCCGGCGTCTGGCTGACCGGTTGACGCGGCCGCTCTGGCGACGCCTCACCCCGGTCCTCGCCAACCCAGCCACTACACCTGACAGCCCCTCACCGAAAACTGATCAACATCTACCGCTGGAGTGTTCGACGCTCTTGGGGTCACGCTCGGTGGTCAGACCAGTGCGAGTGGGCTGGCGGGCGAGTTGACTCCTCGGGGCATTCCGCTCACATCCCTATAGGACCAAGATGGCCATCATGACCAGCGCTTCAACAGATGCGGCGACCGACTCAGCAACAGCCTCACGATCCGCGATCGAGGGGCCCACCTGGTGCGAGCCGGGTCTAATCGCCCGAGCGGGCCGGTATCCGCTAGCCGTCGAGGCGCCGGTCATGGCCTGCGTCGACATGCTCGTACCCGGCGTCTCCACCGTGACGCGCTACGCCCGCTACTACAGCCTGTACTGGGCTCTCGCCGTGCACGCGGAACGGAGGGGCCTGAACCGAGAAGCATGCCAGCGCCTCGTCCGCCGGGCGGAGGTGGGCTTGGCACGGATCTCGCAGGAGTACGACGACCCGGATCACCCGCTCGGGCTGGCCCACGGTACCGAGGCGTTAGCCCGGCTTGCGCCCGACAACGGCAAAGAGTTTTCCGTGGCCGACACCACGGGCTCCATCTCCTACTCGCCACGTACCTGGGGCTTCTGGTCGCAGTACAACGGTCCCAGTGTGGCGCTCGGAACGGTGACGATGGACAGCGGCGCATTGCGCGCCGGCCGCCACCCGTGTCCACCGGGAGTCACCAAGATGTACGCCCCCCTCATCGATGTCGCCGAGCGTCGAGGTGGCCTGTCACTACCGTCGGCGGCACTCGGCCGCTTGAGCCTTCAGCACGACTGGGATACCCCGGACCTGGAACCGCTGAGCTCGCTGTTCAGCGCCACCGCTGATGGTCGACACGAGCATGAAGCCTGGACCGGGAACGATCGAACCCGGCGGGCCACCCTGCGCATACTCGCCCGGTCGTGGCAGCTAAACCCAGGCGCGGTGACGTGGCCGGAGGCGTTCGCCGCCGGCGTGGCGTACGGCTCAGCGGCACGGGAGGACCCGCTGCTGGCCGGCGAAGAGCGTACGGCAGCGTGGCGAGGGGTCGTGCTTCGTCACCACTCGGTCGGGGCATGGCGACATCTCTGGGCAGCGTTGGTCAACGAAGTCCTCAGGGCAGAGATCGCATCTCACAGCCACTTGCACGAGTGGATAACCGGGCGGCTTCCCAGCGGTACCGTCGCGGAGTTAGAGGCCGGTCTACCCGCAGTCGTTGACAAGCATGGTGACCCCCTACCAGCCGAGGATGAGCTGTTGCGCGACGATGCTGGTGTGGTCACCGACGTCGCGTTGCTGCTGCTCGGCGCCCGGCGCCTCGAGTCGCTGACTGGCCTCACCTTGCGGACCTTCAGGGGAAAGCGCCCCACCTATCTCGACCCCACGTGGGTAGCGCAGCTCCGGCTGGAGTTTGGCCAGCGATCGGTCGCTGAGCTGGGGCGACGGCTCGTTGACGACATGCTCGCCCAATCGCGCCGGGTAGCGCTGCGCAAGGTCAGGTTCAACCCCGACGGCACCATTTCGCTGTTCAGCCGCCTCCATGAGCGCAACGGCGGCTATTTCGCTGACTCCACTGAAGGAAGCGGCAACATCGGTCTGCGCATTCACCAGCTGGCCGAGATCGCGGTGCAGGTCGGATTGCTCACACCAGACCCCCGCGAACCAGTCACGCCGTCGGGGCAGCGCCTGTTGGGGGTGCCGGCATGAGCGAGGTCACGCGCTCCTTCCGATCGCCACTAACCCTTTTAGTGAGCGTCCGGGAACTCGGCAGCGCGCA
>NZ_LWLS01000050.1 GCF_001905095.1 Micromonospora sp. CB01531 | reverse complement strand
ACACCTCACCACCGCCGTATGCGAGTGCTCCGCAAGGTACAACCGGCGCAACAGGCGACCCGGGCAACCCCGACGGGACCCACACCCCACCGGCTGTCCCCACCGGCGGCGGGACCCACACCCCACCGGTTCCCCACCGGCGGCGGGACCCACACCCTGCCGGCTGTTCCCACCGGCGGGACCCACACCCCGTCGGTTGTTCCCACCGGCGGGACCCACACCCCGTCGGCTGTTCCCACCGGCGGCGGGACCCACACCCCGCCGGTTGTTCCCACCGGCGGGGGGACCCACACCCCCGGCGGGGACGACACCCCCACCGGGACCGGCAACAACGGGCCCGGGTCCGTAACGCCGCCGTTCGGCATCGGACCCGTGAACCAGCCGTCACCCAACCCACCACCACCCACCCACACGCCTGCCGGCGGGCCGCCAGCAAGCCAGACCTCGACACCGGCCGGTGGACCCTCATCCACCCAGACGCCGGCTGGTGGCCCGGCAGCTGGTAAACCGTCGACCGGCACGTCGCCGCACGATGGTGTGCCCGGCAGTGACGTAGCAGGAAGCAGTACCCCGGCGAGCGCTACGCCGGTGAGCGTGGCGCCCGACAGCGTGACCCCGTCCGAGATCACAACAGCCGGGCCGACACCAACCGAGTCAACACCCGCCGGGCCGACACCGGCCGGGTCGGGGCAGTCACTGGCGGCGGCCGGGTCCTGGGCCGCCGGGCCGACACCGGCCGGGTCGGGGCAGCCACTGGCGGCGGCCGGGTCCTGGGCCGCCGGGCCGACGACGGGCACCAGCACCCCGACGGTCGCCGGCACCGCACCGGCAGGCGGCGGCACAACGGTCGCGGGCAGCCCACCAGCCGGCCGGCCACTCGTGGGCACATCGTCGCCTGCGGCCGGCCCGGCGGCGGCTGGTCCCGTCACGCCGTCCGCACTGTCTGGCGGGCCCACCGCCGGTGGTCAGGCTGGTTCGCTGCCGACGCCGCCGGCGTCTCGGCCGGGGTCCCCGGCCGGCGACCTGCCGGCGGCTCCGTCGCTGACTTCGCCGGCGGCTCTGTCAGTGGCGCTCACGCCGCCGTCGTCTCGGTTGGGGCCCCCGGTGCGGGGCGTTTCAGCGGCGGTGGTGTCGGCATCTGTGGCCGGTAAGGCGTCCGTTGTGGAGGAGTTGGTCGGCGCTGCGCTTGGCCGGTATGACCGGTTGTCGGTTGACTGTGTGGTGCGGCTCGACCTCCTTGTGTCGAAGCTTCACCCGTACACCCGCGCGCGTGCCAGTATTGATGATGGTCATGTCGGTTCGGCGCGGGCGGAAGACGGGCTCGCTGCGCGGGTGGGCGCGACCTGGCAGCCGGTCGACGATTGGGGCCCGCTGATCGACACGGTCCGGGCAGCGGGTTCGGGCAGTGTGGCATTGGTGTTGGTGGACCAGGTGGGTCGTGACCGGCACGCTTTCGCGTTGTACAACTATGAGAGAGCGGTTTTCTGGGTGGAGACCCAGGCCGATCCCGGCACGCGGGTCCGCTCGGTGGTCCCGCCGCCGATCCCGTTGGTCGCCGCCCGGGCGATCGTGCTCGATCCGTCCGGTGTCCACGTCGTCCTTCCGGTCGCCACTCGTGGCGCGGCTGACGTTTTGGTTGATCCGTCGACCAGCCGGCGGTACCGCAGCGACCTGCCGCCTTCAGGTACAGCGCCCACCGGCCAGCCCTCCGTCTGGATGTACTGGTCGCCTCCTGGGACTAGCGGGCCGCCTCCTGGGACTAGCGGGCCGCCTGACCCGCGCAGCGCCTCAACCCGCGAAGAGTTCCATAGCCTTCTCAATACGTTGGCGGGGGACAGGTCGAATGCGGCGATCGCGGCCGCCAGCCGTGCTGGCGGGCAGCGTGGCATCTCCCAATCGACAGCGGGAAGCATCCGCGGCGGCACAAAGTGGCCTGGCGAGGATTCCTTGCGGGCCTTTCTGCGGGGTTGTGAGGTGCCAGAGGATCAGCATCAACCGTGGGTGGACCGGTACCGCGAACTGAGTAAAGGCCCGGTGGGGGATGGGCGGCCTGACCCGCGCAGCGCCACAACCCGCGAAGAGTTCCATCAGTATCTCAATACGTTGGCGGGGTACAGGTCGAATTCGGCGATCGCTGCCGCCAGCAGTGCCGGCGGGCAGCGTGGCATCACCGATAAGACAGCGGCAAGCATCCGCGAGGGCAAATTCTGGTTTGGCGAGGATACCTTGCGGGCCTATCTGCGGGGTTGTGAGGTGCCAGAGGATCAGCATCAACCGTCGCTGGCCCGGCGCGACGNCGGTACCGCGAACTGAGTAAAGGCCCGGTGGGGGATGGGCGGCCTGACCCGCGCAGCGCCTCAACCCGCGAAGAGTTCCATCAGTATCTCAATACGTTGGCGGGGTACAGGTCGAATGCGGCGATCGCTGCCGCCAGCAGTGCCGGCGGGCAGCGCGGCATCACCGACAAGACAGCGGCAAGCATCCGCGGCGGCAAATTCTGGTTTGGCGAGGATACCTTGCGGGCCTATCTGCGGGGTTGTGAGGTGCCAGAGGATCAGCATCAAC
>NZ_LWLS01000049.1 GCF_001905095.1 Micromonospora sp. CB01531 | reverse complement strand
CGCTGCCTGAACCGAGAATGACCAACAGGGTCGCCCGAGTGGCCAAACGATCGCATCCTGCTGTCCGCCGACGGCGGTGCCTATACGGGCCCACCGGGCACGTCCTGGTGGCACGTCTTTCATGCTGACTACTCCGAACTGCGTGCCGCCGGATTCTCCCCGTCCGGCCGCACCTTGGTAATCGCGACCAGCAGCGATGTGACACTCATCGTCCGCCCTGATTTCGCCTGACCGCATGCGTCACGGCACGTAGCTACGCGCCTCGGTGGGGCGTCACGCATCATCCGACGTCAACCTGTCACGCATCAAGTGGAGTACGACTGCGGCTGCCTGCGATGTCGGGTCTCAGGACCTGCGTGACAGATCAGTCTCGGGACGTGGGTGACACACATGGGTCATTCGCCCAGCGGAGCACCCCGCCAGCGCCATTCCTCAAGCTGGGGACGTCCTGGCAACTCGAACCGGCCGGTGGACCAGCGCAGTGCTGCCCATGGGTCCACCCTGGCCAGTTCCTGCGCCGCTTCGGGAAACAGCCGAGCGAGTACCCGGGTGCACACGTCACGTGGTGGATCGAGAGCGAGGCCGAGGCCCTGGGCGATGTCATCGCCGTGCAGCAACGTCTCGACGCACCCCATCGCGGCGAAGCCCTCCGGGTCGGCTTGACCAGTGGGGTGGTAGGCCCGAACATCCGATCTGGCCGTACGTACCGTAGCTGCCAAGATACGACCGCTCGCCTCGGCGAACTCCAGTACCTCTTCCGGGGAGGCGTCCTTGTCGGCGTTTGCCATGAAGCGCACATACCGCTTCTCCGGTCGGGCCACGAGTTGGCCCGCGAACGACATCAGGCAGTCACCGATGTGCTCGGCGGTGTGCCAGCAGTCCCACTCCAGGCTGCCTGCCCGCGCGGACCAGTCCAGACCGGTCGCCGGTCGTAGGCTGGCGACAACGCTGGAAATTGCTGCGTCGAGATCATCGGCGGTGACCGCCACGGTTCCCTCCAGGTTTGCGAGGCCGATGCTGCACCGGCCTGAGTCAGAACTGCGAGCTTGCCTGATGGGTGTGACGAACTGAGTGACAACGGATGTGGACGCCAGCGGACGTAGGCGGACACCCACGGAGTGTTCCAGCAGCTCAGCCCGCTTGATGGTCCAGCTCAACAGAGAGCGATCAGTCGTTCGGGACGAACAGGTCTCCGTGCCTGGTGTGCAGGTCAAACTTGCCCAGTAGCGTGCTGGGGCATGGGTGAGCTCGCTGGAGCCGTCGAGCTGATGCACCGGGTCATCGGTCGTGACCTCGTCGCGGTCACGGAGGCTCGGCACTGGCACGACGGCCGGCGCGATGGTGATGCGGAGAGCTTGTTGCACTTCTGGCTGCACTTTCAGGGAGTGCCGCCGCTCATGCTGCATGGGTCTGGCGAGCTGCTGCTTCTTGAGTTCATCGAGCCGTACGCGGCGTACGACATGGGAGAGCACGGTGAGACGCGCGTTGGGCTGACGCAGAAGCCAGACCTGCTGGCGCTGCTGCCGGGTCATCGGCTGCTAGACGCCGCTCTCATTCGGGGCTACGCGACGCGGCCGGCCTTGGGCGGTGTCCTGCTGAGGTTCGACCACTGCGACCTGGTCGTGGCGTCGTTGGGCGATGAGTGGGTGCTGAGGCAGGGAACGATACCGCCCGAGCTAGCCACGTACCTGAGCGTTGGTAGCTGGCTGAGAGATCGGGCCATCGGCTGACGGCGCACGTCGTAATGGTCGCCGTGCCCGAGGCGTGCCCGATGCAGCGGTTAACACCGGCCAACAGCGGCACGTGGCACGGCTTCAACCTCAGCGATCGATCTTGCTCGACCAGCGAAACGGCTGCCCAGCGCATAGACCAAGCCGCCCGCTAGGTCGACGCAAGACACCTTTCCAAACTGACGGTCAGGGCTGGTGCTGGGCTCGCCTCGCCAACACGAAGTCCGCATAGTCCTCCCCGGCAACCCCGTGGTTGACCCACCGATCCGGGGAGGCCCCAGTGTCCCGCTCCGCCAGTTCCAACGCTTCGGCCGGGTCGTGAACGTGGCCGATCACGCGGCCGTAGCCCGTGTCGTCTTCGTCCTCGGGGTCGAGGGGCGGGAACACGGACAGATCGCGGTAGTGCTCGTCGTTTAGGTCCTGTACGTCATGGACGGACACGTTGTAGCCGTCCTGCCAGGGCCAGACCGAAACCCAGCGGATGCCACGGACACCCGCCAGCGTGATGGGTCCGACGAACTGCTCAACTTCCTTCCTGCGGCCGAGCGCGCCCAGGACGAACGACCGGGTGAGGTAACGCATGCCCGGAGGCTATCCCGGATGCCCAGGACCCGAGCTGGGTGACGAACTGGGTGACAACCGGGGCGCACAGCCATGGACGGCCACGGACGCCAGCGGAAGGAGTCCGCAGCTAGGCCACCCTGGCGATCCAGGTCAGTGGCCCGTGTTGGTTGCCTGGGGGTCAAGGAGTCGCCGGGCTGACATCCAAAGGAGTCTCCGATGTCCCTATCGCGACGCCCAT
>NZ_LWLS01000048.1 GCF_001905095.1 Micromonospora sp. CB01531 | reverse complement strand
GGAAAAGCAGATCACCGCCCTGGTCGCCGCGTACGCCCCTCAGCTGCTGCAACGCGTCGGTGTCGGCCCTGACAGCGCCGCCGCCCTGCTCATCACCATCGGCGAAACCCTGAGCGCATGGCCAGCGAAGCTTCCTTCGCTGCCCTGCGCGGAGCCGGCCCGGTCGAGGCATCCTCCGGCAAGACCAACGCCGACGCCTCGACCGCGGGCGGCGACCAGCAGGCCAACGCCGTCCACTACCACATCGTCCTGACCTGCCTGCGCTGGCGCCCGCATACCCGCGCGTACCTCAACCGGCGCACCAGCGACGGCAAGAGCCGTGCGAGGCCGAACGACAACCCCAAACTCTTGTCTGGACCAAACCGCCGACTAGGTCCTCGAAAACCTCGCCAGCTACTGCACCCGAATCAATAAAGCTTTCAACGACTCAGGACACGAGAGCAGGAAGCTGATTGCGATCGGGTCACCGAGATTGCTTCGGCGGCAACCTGGTCACACCAGGGAGAAACCCTGGTGTCCATCTGGCCCGGGCACCAGATGAATCGGACACGCACGAGCGAGGCCAACATGTGCCGGCCAGCGCCCTCGTCCAGCGCCGGCGACGCCCTCCTGCTGTATGAGTGATGCCTGGCCGTTCAGAACCGGGTGTGCGTAGGTCACTGACCCGTGGGCCCACGGGTGCGATGTGAGGGCTAGCGGCGCGATGGTGAGGGCGGCGCACGCTCGTGCGCGGTGCGCGCGAGGGGGACCGGCCATGACCACAACACCACGATTCGGCGCCCGGGCCCGACCCGCTGGGCCCGTCAGAAGCAGGGAGCTGGTGGTCGTGGCCGTAGACGGAGGCTTCGGCAGCGTGGACGCGCTGGACTGGGCGGCCGCTCAGGCCATGGTTTGCGGCGCAGAGCTGCGTATCGTGCACGCATTCCACGCACCTTCGGCGCTCGATCCCTTCGCCCTGGTCGCGGCCACCGGCATCGAGTTCGCGGCGATTGGCACCGCCGCGTCCGTCGTAGACGACGCGGCAGCTCGGGTGCGATACATCGCACCCGAGGTGGCGGTGACCACCCGGATCATGCCCGGCTCATCGGCATCCGCGATTTTGCAGGAGGCACCGCCGAGCGCGCTCGTCGTCCTGGGGCGTCCTGTGCACGGATCGTCCCGTGGCCGGACCGTCGCCAAGGTCCTGGGCCGGTCCCGCGGACCGGTCGCCGTCGTCAGCTTCGTCGGCGAGATCGAGCCCGGACCGTCGGGGGGGCGGGTCGTGCTGGCGTATGACGGGGAGCGGGGGTCCGAGACCGCCGTGGACGTGGCGTTCCGCGAGGCCCGGCGGCGCGGCATCGATCTAACTGCGTTGCTTCTCGACACGGCTCCGCGTCAAGGTGTCCGGCTCGACCGGTGGCGGCAGCGCTTTCCAGAGGTCGCCGTACGTGACGAAGTCGTGACCGGGCCGGTCGGACAGCGGATCGTCGCCGAGTCGCACGGCGCGGCACTACTGGTGCTGCCAGAGGCGCAGCGGCCCCACCGACCGTTCAGGCGCCGCCTCCGCCCCTGGGCACGTGCAGTCGTCGAAACCGCGGCGAGTCCGATCCTCCTCGTGCCGGACCGGCACTCTTGAGCCACCCGACCGTTCCTATGGACTGCTCATGAGTTGCACGTGCTCAGCCGCGTGCCCCGAACGGTGTTGGGCACACTGGTCTCCCGCGTTCGCGGCCCTACATCTACCGTTTCAGCGGTTGATAAGGCGGGAACCCTGGCCATATACGGCCGGAACGCCGTCACGGACGGGGACGTTTCTGGTTCTCGATGCACTCCTTGATCACTGTGAGGGACGCGGCGCCGCATGACCCGGCGAAGTACGAGGGCGACCATAGATGCTCGTCCCACAGGTACTTGCGCAGGTGTCCGGTGAACTCGCGGCGTAGGTATCGAGATGAGACGCCTTTGAGACTGTTGACCAGCCGCGACAGGGTGACGCTCGGCGGGTAGTGGACGACCAGATGCACGTGGTCGTCGGCGCCGTTGAACTCCCGCTGTTCGGCGCTGAAGTCCTGGCACACCTCGGCCATGACCTGTTGGCAGCGGGTGAGGATCGGATCGGTGAGCGCCCCGCGTCGGTACTTCGTGGTGAAGACCAAGTGCGCGTGAAATGTTGGCCTCGATAACACCGCCGCACCGGCACGGCCAGCGCTGATCACCGCAAGATCGGCGACCAGGGCGGTCAGGTGCCGGGTCCGCGATGCCGGCTGCTGCGCCAGCGCGGGAACCTGCTCGCGAAACGTCCGCTGTGAGCAGGACTCCGTGGCGCAGACCAGCCGGCGAACCCGCACCTGCACGATGACTGCCCGCCCGCCGACCGGGAGATCAGCCAGATGGCGCTGGCGATAGGCGTGGACGCGGTCGCTGAGCTGCCCGCACTGCGGGCAGGCCGCTGGCGTCCCCGCTGTTCGGGCCACGACCTGCACGACCGCCCCTTGATCGATCACCTGCTCGATTGCCAGCGAAGACAGCCTAGGGAGTACCGACTTGATCAAGTCACACGGGCGTCATGATCACGCACAGCGGCGGCCACTCAGGACAGTTCCCACCACCGTTTCTGCGCCAGAGCCCGTTAACTCCCAGGCTTTGGACATA
>NZ_LWLS01000047.1 GCF_001905095.1 Micromonospora sp. CB01531 | reverse complement strand
GGGCCACCTGTGGTCACCGTCGTACTACGCCGGATCATGCGGCGGAGCACACCACACCGCCATCCACGAGTACATCGAAAACCAGAAACGCCCAGGCCCGTGACGCGATTCCTCCCGGCCCTGAAGAAGGATTCCTCGCTAGGCTACGTTGAACCATGTTGTCGATCCGCACGTCGAAGTGAATAGATGGAAGCCCCAGCCCGGGGCGAAAGTCCCTGAGGAGGGTGTAGGTCATGGCTGTTCCACCGTCACCTCGGCTCACCGAGGAGGATATGAACGAAACCGCTACGGACCGGCCCAACCCTGCCGCCGAACCGGCAGCGGATGACACGGCGGGTATCCATCTCACACCAGCTGCGCTCCGGAAGATCCGCCAACTGCTAGACCAGGAGGGACGTAGCGATCTGCGGCTCCGTGTTGCGGTCCAGCCCGGCGGCTGCTCGGGAATGCGCTACCAGTTGTTCTTCGACGACCGGCTCGTCGACGGCGACAAGCTTTTCACCTTCCACGTTGACCAGCGCCCAACCAGCACGGATGGCGACGCAGCACAGAACAGCCGATACGAGAGCGGGAACGATGAGTAACGCTATCCAGCAGCCGGTCCAGACCGAATCGGCCAACGTCGGCAGCGGCGGGATCGAGGTGGTGATCGACCGGATGAGCCTGCCGTACCTGGCGAACGCGACGATCGGCTACGTGGACACCATCGAGCAGCAGGGCTTCACGATCGACAATCCGAACGCCGCCGGATCCTGCGCGTGCGGAGACTCCTTCCACTGACAATGGGCGATCGCATGGACGTGCCGATCGGCTGGTTCGCCGCCGAGCAGGCCGCGCAAAACCTGATCATTGAGGCCGACGGCATGATGGCAGTCGCGACGTTCGAGTTCCGGGCCACCAACGACGTCCTCGCCCTGACCTGGTTATTGGCCGACATCGACATATCGTCCGTTGATCTTCCGATCGCGTCGGTACGGCTCGTCCGCGCTCACCTGTCGGTCGACCAGCGATGGAGGGCGTGGTGCCGCAGTCAGCTCGCCCGTGCGGCACTCACCGAAGCGGACCTGCGGCTCGCCCGCCATGCCTGGAGGCGGCTGGTCAAAGGCAGGATGCTCGCCGGCTTTACCGTGTCCGGCGTGGCGGCCGATGCGAGCCCGTTGACGGCATGTTGCATCGGATTGAGCCACGCCCGGCGTGCCATCGACGCCTACTGTCATCGGCAGCCCTGACTGCCCAGCGGTCGTCAGCGGCACGCCGATAGACCCTCCCCCTCTGGGCAGAGGATGAGCGCCTTGTCTGAGAGTTGGCCCGGACAACCAGGCGTCGCATGGTGGCGCTGCCCGGGCGGGCTGGCCTGCGTCTTGATCCGCCGAGTCACTACCGCCTACCCCACACCTGGGTGAGTACGAGAAGAAGAACGGACACACCACCGCAACACCTCGAGGCCGCCGGCTCCCCTTGACATGGCCGCTTCACATGAGCGCCGGGTAAGGCAGCTAAAGCCACAGCAGCTTACCTGCTGTTCCTGTCCCCTCCGCCCCGGACATTTGCCTCAAACATTGACGTGCTTCCCGGTTTAGCTGGCTGGTCTCTGGGCCCGCGAGCAGGGCATATTATCGGGATGCCGGCGGCGAGGGGGCGCGGCGAATGTCCATTGTGGTCGCGCGGCATGGGAGAATGGGGCCGCGAGATGTCCAGGCGTCTGGCAGCGGGGCTCGATTGCGAGCAAAGTCTGCGCGGTTCAAGCCGATAAATTCGATTCGCCGTCCGATATGGCAGGAATGCCGTAGGCACACGCCCCCTCACGTCGACGAACGCTTCTCACCTGGTCAGATGGATGATTACGGCTTTCGTTTGTCTACGAACTGGGGAACGCGGGTGCCTGCGCCGCTCAGCACAGCCCACCCTGGAGAGCACCAGGGCAATCTCTGGTGCGAACCAGGCCTGCCACGACCGACCGTTGGGGGAAGCAGCACGGAAGGCACAGAAGTGAGTACAACGACTCTCTCGACCGGCGTGACCAGCCGAGACCGGGAACACACCTTGTTCGCGCAGACCATGCAATACGTGGCCGTCACCACGGCACTGTTCGCCGCCGGGGCCTACCTTGGCCGCAGCGTCTCTGATTAGCTTAGCGATCCTGAGTCGGATGGGGTTTCCGGGATCGTTTCCCACCGTGGTGGAGTTGCATGGGCGTGGAGATGGAATCCTGCGCCCAAGGCGGCTCCTCGTGGCCGGTGGCCGGTGGTGGGTGTGCTGATCGCGTTCACGCCCTGGTGTCGGTGGGCTGCGCGGGGCAGCCTCCGGTCCGTTGGTGCGTGTCCCTCCGGACGCTTGCCCGCCTGACCGTGGGGCCGGGTGGGGGAGGGCGCCCTGCGTCGCCTGGGCGCGGGGCGTGTTGGCTTGTGCCGGGTGGGGCCGGTCTTCGACCGGTCCCTCCGGCTGGTCTTGGCCATGGTGGGGGTGACGACGGCTGCGGCTTCGAGCTCGTCGACGACCGTGCGGATCACCATGGCGCCGGTGGACTTGTCGGTGACGGTCTTGGTCTGATGGGTGAGTCCGCGGGCGGCGATACGCCGCCAGGCGCCGTGGTCGCGGTCGCCCTGCCACCGGCAGGACTGGTTGGGGCAGATAGCCCACTTCCAGCCCGCCACGGTCGGCTGGTCGGGGGCTCTACGGTGCTGTAGCGGGGTCAAACATTGCGGGCAGTGCTTACGATCTTGTGCGCAATTGCGTAGAGCCGTG
>NZ_LWLS01000046.1 GCF_001905095.1 Micromonospora sp. CB01531 | reverse complement strand
CCAGGGGCGGCTCGCCCGGCACCAGGTCCGGAGCAGGTCCCGCGGGCTCCCGGTCGGGGCGCGCCCCCCGCCGGCCGGCCCGGTCGGGGCGTGGCCGGCGAGCGGACCGCCCAGCGCCGCCCCGGTCGGGTCGGCCGCCCAGCGGTGCGCCAGGGTGAGCAGGGCCAACCGCGCCCGGGAACCGGCCCGGTCGACCGCCGCCGGCACGGCGCCGAGGCGTCGGCTGTGCGCCGCGGCCTCGGCGAGCAGCTCGCCCGGCACCCCGAGGACCACGGCGAGCCAGCCCAGCCAGAAGTCGCCGGGCAGCCGGCGCTGCCGTTCCCACCGGGAGACCTCGTGTCTCGTCAGGGTCGACACGCCGGACGCGGCGCAGAGCTCGGCGGCGATCCGCTGCTGGCTCCAGCCGCGCGCTGACCGCAGCTCGGCCAGGAGCGGCCCGAACAGGCGCGGGCCGGGTGGCGGGATGGGGATCATCGGTCCTCTGGAGGGCATCGGCGCGGTGCGACGCGGACGCCCGGCAGTGCCGGCCCGGCGCGCCGCCGGTCGTGCTGACCCCCGCGCGGGCTCCGGGGGACCGGCCACCGGCCGGCTCCCTCCGCGCCGCCCCTTTTTACTCCCAGGGTGCGACGCTTTGCCCGGCTCCGCTCGCGGGCTGGGAAGACCCTGGGTACGACGGGACGGGCCGGTTACAGTCGGGACGTGGCGCTCGGTCTTCCCTCGGTCCTCCCGAACCCTCAGCCGGCCATCGGGGAGCTGATCCGCGACGGCCAGCCGACCTTCTCGTTCGAGTTCTTCCCGCCCAAGACCCCGCAGGGGGAGCGCCTGCTCTGGCAGGCCATCCGCGAGCTGGAGTCGCTGCGCCCCTCGTTCGTCTCGATCACCTACGGCGCGGGCGGCTCGACCCGGGACACCACGGTCGCGGTGACCGAGCGGATCGCCACCGACACCACCCTGCTGCCGATGGCGCACCTGACCGCGGTGAACCACTCGGTCGCCGAGCTGCGGCACGTCATCGGCCGGCTGGCCTCCGTCGGCGTACGCAACGTGCTGGCCGTGCGGGGCGACCCGCCGGGCAACCCGGGCGGCGAGTGGGTCCGGCACCCGGAGGGCGTGCGGTACGCCGAGGAGCTGGTCCGGCTGGTCCGCGACGCCGGTGACTTCAGCGTCGGGGTGGCCGCCTTCCCGTACAAGCACCCGCGCTCACCCGACGTGGCCAGCGACACGAGGTACTTCGTCCGCAAGTGCCAGGCGGGGGCCGAGTTCGCCATCACCCAGATGTTCTTCGACGCCGACGACTACCTGCGGCTGCGGGACCGGGTGGCGGCTGCCGGCTGCGCCACCCCGATCCTGGCCGGCGTGATGCCGGTGACCCAGCTGGGCACCATCGAGCGGTCCGTCCAGCTCTCCGGCGCGCCGTTCCCGCCGGCCCTGGCGGAGCGGTTCGCGCGGGTGGCCGACGACCCGGAGGCGGTCCGCCGGCTCGGCATCGAGCAGGCCAGCGAGATGTGCGCGAGGCTGCTGGACGAGGGCGTGCCGGGGATCCACTTCATCACCCTCAACCGGTCCACCGCCACCCGTGAGGTTTGGCAGCATCTCCAGGCCGCCGCGCGGGTGTGACCAGCGGGCCCACGCCACCCGCGCCGCCCTTCTACGGTTGATTCCGTGGTGGGCACACAGCTGAACTGGGACCAGTACGCGGCCGCGTGGGCGCGGCTGCACGGCGGGTTCGACCCCCGCGCGGCCGCGCCGGTGGTCCGCGCCTGGCTGCGGTTCTCCTACCACGTGGGCTACATCCTGGGCCGGCTGCGGGTCGGCCCGACTCCGGTGACCGTGGTCGGGGTGCTGCTCTGCGCCGGCGTGCCGCTGCTGGTCGGGAGGCCGGGCGACGGACCGTTCCTCGGCGCACTGCTCGTGCTGCTCGCCGCGGTGGCGGACAGCGTCGACGGCGCGGTCGCGGTGGTCACCAACCGCACCACCCGGCTCGGCTACGTCTACGACTCGGTCGCCGACCGGCTCGGCGAGGCGGCCTGGCTGACCGCGTTCTGGCTGCTCGGTGCGCCGGGCGCGCTGGTCGCCGCGGCCGGCGGCCTGTCCTGGCTGCACGAGTACGTCCGGGCCCGGGCGGTCGCCGCCGGGATGCGGGAGATCGGCGTGGTGACCGTGGGGGAGCGCCCCACCCGGGTGTGCGTGGCCCTGGTCGGGCTGGTGGTCGCCGGGCTCACCGGGTTGCTCGACGCCGACGTGACCGCCGGCACCAGCACCATGGTGACCACGGTCTGGGTGCTGCTGGCCGGCTACGGCCTCGGGCAGCTCCTCTCCGCCGTCCGCCGCGCCCTCATCGACGCCGACCGACCCGCCGAGCAGCCCACCCGGACCCCGGGCCGTTGACCGGGGTCCTCACGCCCAGGCCGGGCCGATCTCGTCGGCGACGATCTGGGCCGACAGGGTGACCATCGGGAGCCCGCCCCCGGGGTGGCTGGACCCGCCGACCAGCCAGAGCCCGTGCGCCGGGCCCCGGTTGGCCGGGCGCAGCAGGGCACCCGCGGTGCCGTAGATCGCCCCGCCCGGCGCGCCGGTGGCCGCGTCCAGGTCGGCCGGCGTACGGATCTCGCGGAACACCAGCCGGTCCCGGACGTCCACGCCCCGCTCGGCGAGCACGTCGAGGATCCGGTCGGCGTACGCCTCGGCCAGCCCGGGGCGCCGCCAGTCGACCGCGCCGGCGGCGGTGCCGTGGCGCGCGGCGTTGACCAGCACGAACCACGCCTCGTGCCCGGCCGGGCGGACGGTGGGATCGGCCGGCACGGTGACGAAGACCGTCGGGTCGAGGGCCGGCCGGGCCCGCACCCCCCGCCCCGGGGCGCCGAAGACCGCGTCGAACTCGGCGTCGTGGTCGCGGGGGAAGAAGACGGTGTGGTGCGCCAGCCCGGAGTCGCCGCGTACGCCGAGCAGCAGGACGAAGCCGGCCAGGCTGCGGTCGGTGAGCCCGGCCAGCCGGCGCGGGGTGGGCAGCAGGTCCCGGTAGAGGGTGAGCGCGTCCACGTTGGCCACCACCACGTCGGCGGGGACTCCGGCGGTGCCGCCGGCGAGGCGTACGCCGTGCACCCGGCCACCGGCCGCGTCGATCCGGGTGACCGCGGTCCCGGTCCGCACCACCACCCCTAGGTCCAGGCAGCGCGACAGCAGCGCGTCGGCGAGGCTGCCCAGCCCCCCGCGCAGGTACCAGCCGCCGTACGCCAGCTCGGCGTAGGGGACGGCGACCAGCGCGGCCGGGGCGCGGCGCGGGTCGGCGCCGGTGTAGGTGGCGTAGCGGTCGAGCAGCATCCGCAGCCGCGGGTCGGACAGGTGGCGGCGGCCGATGCCGCGTAGGGAGCGGCCGGGGCCGATCGCGGCCAGGTCGCCGAGCCGCCAGGCCAGCGCGGCCAGGTCCCGGGGGGAGTCGACGGTGCGGCGCAGGACGTCCCGGTGCGATGCCGCCCAGACCCGGGTGGCCCGCCGCCAGAGCCGCTGCCAGTCCGCGGCGGCTCGGTCCCCGAACGCCGCGCCGATCCGGGCGGCGAACTCGGCCGGGTTGGCGCACGAGTCCAGGGTGGGCCCGCCGCCGGGGAAGACGTGCCGGACGATCGGGTCCAGCGGCACCAGGTCCAGGTACTCGTCGAGCTTCGCGCCGGTCGCCTCGAACAGGTCGTGGAAGACCTGCGGCAGGGTGACCAGGCTCGGCCCGGTGTCGAAGCGGTACGACCCCTCGGGGGTGTCGTGGACGTACCGGCCGAGCTTGCCGCCGACCGTCTCGGCGCGCTCGAAGACGGTGACCTCGTGCCCGGTGACCGCCAGCCGAGCGGCGGCGGCCAGCCCACCGACCCCGGCGCCGATGACCACGATCCGCGCCATGCCGCGCCCCCCTAGCCGACCGGGCGACCCCGCCAGGTGAGCCGGCGTCGCTTCCGCAGATGGTACGACCGCAGGGTCAGCCAACCGAGGACCACGACCGACACGGGGTGTGTCAGCGCGTCGGGCCAGGCCCGCCCGCCGGTGGCCCGCGCCGTGACCACCCGTCCGGCGACGCCCAGCAGGTAGGCCAGGAACGCGAGCCCGGCGACCGCCGGCGCGCCGGCCGCCAGCGTGCCCACCGCGATCAGCGGGGGCGCGGTCCAGAGCAGGAGCAGCAGCGCCACCACCAGCAGGGCGGCACCGGGGTGCCCGAAGGAGGCCCAGAGCGACTTGGTGTAGCCGTCGCGCAGCTGCGGCCAGTTCTCGTACATCCGGCAGGCGGCCAGCCGGGAGCCGTCGGCCAGGGCGATCCGCCCGCCCGCGCGCTTCACCGCCCGGGCCAGCTCGATGTCCTCCAGGACCCGGTCGGCGACCGCCGCGTGCCCGCCGGCCCGCAGGTAGCCGGCCCGGTCCACCACCAGGAACTGGCCGCCCGCCGCGGCCAGCGACGGCCGCGGCGAGCGCTCCATCGCGCGCAGCGGCAGGAAGGTCAGCCACAACCACTGCAGCAGCGGCTGCACCAGCCGGTCGGCCGCCGTCCGCACCACGATCCGGGGGTACGCCGACAGCAGCGCCGCGTCCGCCGCGCGCAGCTCGGTCACCGCCGCCGCCACCGCGTACGGGGTGAGCACCACGTCGGCGTCGACGAAGGCCAGCACGGCCGGGGCCGGTCCGGTCCGGGTGGCGAGCTGCCAGCAGGCGTGCGGCTTGCCCAGCCAGCCCGGCGGCGGGGCGGCCCCGCTGAGCAGGGTGAGCCGCGGGTCGTTGCCGGCCATCGCGCGGACCACGTCGGCGGTGCCGTCGGTGGAGTTGTCGTCGAGCACCACGATGCGCAGGTCGGGCACCCCGCGCTGGGCGAGCAGCGCGCGCAGGCACGGCGCCACCCGGTCGGCCTCGTCGCGCAGCGGCAGCAGCACCGCCACCGCCTCGGTCACCTCGACCGGGCCGGCGGCGGGGCGGCGCAGCCAGCGGGTGGCGTTGACCCAGGTGTGCGCGGTGAGCGCGGCGACCGCGACGGCCAGGGCGACGACGGCGGTCATGCCGGCGTGTCGACGCCGGGGCGGGCCGCCACGTCCACCTCCCGGCGCTCGGGGACGCGACGGCGGGCCCGCAGCAGCGCCACCGCCAGCGGTACGGCGGCCACCCCCATGCCGGCCGCGCCCCAGACCGCCGAGGCCGGCAGGTGGAGGAAGACCGCGTGCGCCAGCACGCTGGCGGCGTACGTCCACAGGTAGAGCGCGAACATCGGCGCGTCCCGCCCGTCGGTGCGGTCGACGGCCGGCCCGGCGAGCGGCCGCAGCGCTGCCGCCAGCAGCAGGGCGAAGAGCAGCCAGCCGAGGTAGTTGCTGGCCGGGACGTCGGGCAGGCCGGGCAGGGCGGGGCCGCGGTCTCGCCAGACCCAGTAGCCCTCGGCCACCATCTGCGGGTCGAGGAAGAGGTCCCAGGCGGCCAGGCCGACCGCGGCCAGCACGATCCGGCAGGCGCGGCGGAAGCGCGCCCCGCCCGCGGTGGCCGGCCGGGTCAGCCGGACTGCGGTGAGCCAGGCGGGCCAGGCCATCCAGGTCCAGGCCAGCGGGATGATCAGCGGCACCCCGGCCAGCTTCGGGCCCAGCTCGCCGGAGTAGTCGTAGCTGCCGAACGGGAAGCCGGTGGCCACCCCGAGCGCCTCCACGGCGAACCCGCCGCCGGTGGCCACCGCGACCAGCGCGCCCGCGGTACGCGTACCGCTGGTGAGCAGGGCGTGCCCGACGGAGAGCAGGTATCCGAGCACGACGGTGGCCACGGTCAGCCCGGCCCGGGTGGCGCCGGCGGTGAGCGGGTAGCCGACCTGGGCGAGAACCAGGCCGGCCAGCAGCGCCCAGGGCAGCCGGCGCCGGATCACGGCGTGGCCGGGGCGGGGGCGCTGCCGGGGCCGGGCGGGGCCAGCGGCAGGTCCCGGCCGAGCACGCCGAACGGTCGCTCGTCCCCGGGGAAGTGGAAGTTGCGCAGGATGTCGACGAAGCCGAACCGCCGGTACAGCCGCCAGGCCCGGGACTTCTGCTCGTCGGCCTCCGGCGTGGACAGCAGGGTGGTCGTCCCCTCCGCCATGGTGAGCAGGGCGCGCAGTTGGCCGGCGCCGAGGCCGTGCCCCTGCGCGGGCGGGCGGACGTGCAGCTCGACCACCTCGAAGCAGTGGGTCAGCCAGCGCCGCCGCGCCTCGGTGTCCAGCGCCCGGTGCACCTGGTCGTGCCACCACTGGCCGGCGGCGCCGAGGTAGCCGTACCCGAAGCCGGCCAGGTGCCCCTCGCTGGTGAGGCTGGCGACGGCGCGGAAGCCGGGGCGGCGGACGTGGGTGGCGATGTAGCCGCGCCGGGCCTCCAGCAGGTCGGCGCGGTAGCCCATCGCCTCGCCGTAGACGGCCACCACGTCGTCCAGCCGCCGGACCAGATCGTCCGGCGTCCACCGCACCAACCTCATGCGTGTCCTCTCGCCGTTTCCGGGTCGCCCTCGGCGACCCACCCCAGCACCGCCCGGTCGCCGACCACGTCGTCGACGGCGAATCGGGCGAACAGTTCCTCCGCGTACCAGCCTTCGACAGGGGTACGCGTGATCGCGGCGCGATGCTCGGGCTGACGGTACGCGAACGCGACCAGGTCCGCCGGGGCGCGCCACACACTCACGGTGCCCTGCCAGCCCAGCGGGGCCTCGCCGACGCCGAACCGGGCGAGCAGCCCGGGCGCGGCGTGCAGGGCGGCGGCTACCGGCGGGACCGCCCGCCAGAAGGTGACCGCGCGGCGGGCCCGCAGCCGGGCCCGGGTCAACGCCAGCACCGGCCCGGTGACCGGGCCCCCGGACGGCTCGCCGAACGGCCGGCGGCCGGACCACGCGCCCCGGCTGGTCAACGGGCGCAGCTCCAGGCGGACCGAGGAGCGGGCGATCCGGGCCCAGGACCGGCCGACCGGGGAGGCGTCGAAGCCGGCCGCCGCGGCCGGGGAATCCCAGGCCACCAGCGCGGCCCACCGGGTCGGGTCGGCGTCGCCGGGGCCGAAGCTGGTGCCGGTCCCGGTGCCGAGCAGCTTGGCGAACCGGACGCCGGGGGCCCGGCGCAGTCGCGGCGGGTGGACGGCCATCCGGAGCAGCGCGCCGGGCACCGCGACCGGGTGGATCCGCCACACGTGCAGCGTGACCAGTCCCGGCGGGCTCACGCCACCGCCCCGCTTCGCCCCGCGGCGGCGCGAGCCGCCTCGCTGCTGAGCTTGATGGTTCGCTCGCTCACGCCACTTCGGCGGGGGCGCCGGAGGTGATCCGCAGCAGCTCCGCGTACGTGGTGGGGAAGACCGCCTGCGGCACGCCGCCGGCCGCCCACACCTCGTCGTACGCCCGCAGGGCGGTGTCGACCACGGTGCGCAGCGGCCGGGGGTGGCCGACCGGGGCGACCCCGCCGATCACCTGACCGGTGTGCCGCTTGACGAACTCCGGGGTGGCCCGGCGCAGCCGGGTGAGCCCGAGGGACGCGGCCAGCCCGGCGGTGTCCACCCGGTGCGCGCCCGAGGTGAGCACCAGCAGCGGCGCGTCGTCCGCGTCGAAGACGAGCGAGTTGGCGATGGCGCCGACGCCGACGCCGAGCGCCTCGGCGGCCGCCGAGGCGGTGTGCACCGCCTCGGGCAGCAGGCGGACCTGGCTCGGCCCGCCGGAGCCGTCGCGGGCGTCCGCGTCGTCGAGCGTCCGCTGCACCGCCTGCACGTTCGGGTGTACCGCCGGCACGTTCGGGTGTGGCTGCATGCCGCTCATTCTCCCTGCCTCACCCCGTCCGGCCCGTCCCGCCCCGCCCCGGTGCGTCGATCATGATGTTGTCGCCCTCGTCCCCGGGCGTGTCGCGGCAACAACTTCATGGTCAACGGGTGGCGGCGCGGGCGGCGATCAGCGCCTCGATGCCGTCGAGGATGCGGGCGAGGCCGAAGTCGAGCGCCTGGTCGCCGGCGGCCTCGGCGGCGGCCGAGCGCAGCGCGGCGTCGAGCGCCGGGAAGCGTTCCTCCCGGCCCCGCAGCAGCGTGGCGAACCCGGCCTCCCGAGGCTGTCTGGGCGTCTCGGCGGTCGCCGTCGCGTGCTGGGCCAGGTTGCGGGCGTGTCCGACCAGGAGCACCGCGACGTCGAGCTGTTCGCCGCCGGTCAGCCCGGTGCCGGTCAGTGCGGCGACGACCCGCTCCAACCAGGCCAGCTCGTTGGGGCCGGGCAGCCGGGGGCCGACCGTCGCCGCGTTGGCCCACGGATGGCGGCGGAACCGATCGAACAACTGCCGGGCCCAGTCGTCGAGCTGCCCGCGCCAGTCCGCGCCCGTCCGGGGCGGGGGCGGCTCGCCCATCGCCGTCTCCAGCATGAGGGCGACCAGCTCCGCCTTGCCGGGCACGTACCGGTAGAGGGCCATCTTGGTGACGTCCAGCGACTCGGCGACCCGCTGCATGGTCAGCCCGTCGAGCCCGTCAGCGTCGGCGATGGCGATGCCGGACCGGGCGATCGCGTCGAGGGTCAGCGTGGGCCGGGGGCCCCGGCGAGGCCCGCTGGGCGTGCCCCACAGCAGCTCGTAGAGCCGTCGGTTGTCGGTGCCACCGGTCTCCACGCGCACCTCACACTTGTCCACGGATCGAAACTGTGTCTACAGTACTCTGTATCTGACGGACACAGTTTAGATCCCAAGGGGGAAGACATGTCCTCTTCACTGCGCGGCTTCCGGGTGCTCGTCTCCGGCGCCGGGGTGGCCGGCCCGGCGGTGGCCTGGTGGCTGGCCCGGCACGGGGCCGAGGTCATCGTCGTCGAGGCCGCCCCGGCGCTGCGGACCAGCGGCTTCGCGGTCGACTTCCGCGGGCCGACCCACCTCGGCGTGCTCGCCGCCATGGGGGTGCTCGACGAGCTGCGCGCGGTGCAGACCCACGCCGGCGCGATGAGCCGGGTGGACGAGCACGACCGGGAGATCTTCCGGCTGCCGGCCGAGTTCGCCGGCGGCGAGCTGGAGGTCCGCCGCCGGGACCTGTCCCGGATCCTGTACGAGCGCGGCGCCGACCGGGTCGAGTACCTGTTCGGCGACCAGATCACCGCGCTCACCGACACCGGCGACGGGGTGCACGTCGACCTCGCCCGGGGTGCCTCCCGCACGGTCGACCTGGTGGTCGGCGCGGACGGCATGCATTCCGGGGTGCGCCGGCTGACCCTCGGCCCGGAGTCGGCGTACGTCACCCACCTCGGCTACCACCTGGCCGGCTGGGACCTGCCGAACGACCTGGGGGCGGACGCCGTCCCCCGGCAGTACAACGTGCCCGGCCGGATGGCCAGCGTCTCCGCCGATCCGCGCGACCCCGACCGGGCCACCGCCCTGGCCGTCTTCGCCGGGCCCCGGCAGGACCACGACCGGCTCGACCCCGACCGGCAGAAGGCGCTGATCGCCGACGCCTTCGCCGGGCTGGGCTGGCACGTGCCCCGGCTGCTGGCCGGCCTGCGCGCCGCGCCGGAGCTCTACTTCGACGCGATCGCCCGGGTCCGCGTGCCCCACTGGCACACCGGCCGGACCGTGCTGCTCGGCGACGCGGCGTGGGGGGTCACCCTCGGCGGGATGGGGGTCGGCACCGGCCTCGTCGGGGCGTACGTGCTCGCCGGCGAGCTGGCCCTGGCCGGCGGCGACCACCGGGTCGCGCTCCCGGCGTACGAGCGGCGGATGCGGGGGTACGCGTCCCGCTGGCAGCGCGGCGCCAACCCCGGCCACTTCCTGGCCCCGGCCAGCGGCTGGGGGCTGTGGCTGCGCGACCGGCTGCTGGCCGCCCGCCCGGTCCAGTCGATGCTGGTGCGCAGCACCGGGTCGCTGGCCACCGAGGCCGACCTGCCCGACTACGCGGCGCGGGTCTGAACGGCTGGTCGGGAGCCGGGCCAGTTCGAGGTGGCCCGGACCCGGCCGGTGGTGTCCACCAGCAGGGCCGCGTAGCCGTCCAGGGTGGCCAGCCAGTCGAGTGCGTCCGCGCCCCGGGCGGCGGCCGCGGTGGCGTACACGTCGGCCCAGAGCAGCTCGGGGCCGACCACGGTGACCGACCGGACGGCCTCGGCGGGCCGGCCGGCGCGCGGGTCCAGGATGTGCGCGCCGCGCCGCGCGGTGCCCGAGGTGGCGACGGCGCCGCCCGCCCGCTCGACCACGTCGAGCATCCGCTCGGGGTGGTCGGGGTCCTCCACCCCGACCCGCCAGGCCGGCCGGCCCGGCGCGGTACGCAGCAGCACGTCCCCGCCGGCGTTGAGGCAGAGGTCGTGCTCGGGCAGATCGGCGAGGTGCCGGGCGGCGCGCTCCACCGCCCATCCCTTGACCAGCCCGGACGGGTCGAAGCCGGTGCCGCCGCCGGGCAGCGGCAGGCGCCGGGCGTCGAACCACCCGCCGGTGCGGGCGCGGGCCAGCTCGCAGAGCTCCACCACCTCGCGCACCACCGGCTCGGCGGTGGCCGGGTCGGGCAGCGCGCCGCCGAGCCGGCCCAGCACGCTCTCCGGCCGGTACGTGCTGAACACCGCGTCCACCTCACCCAGCTCGGCGAAGACCCGCTCTACCCGGGCCGCCACCGCGTCGGTGTGCACCTCCGGTCCGCGCAGGTGCACGCTCACCGGCAGCCCCATCACCTGCACCACCCAGGCCCGCCGGTCCAGTTCCATCGTCAGGTTCATCGTCGCCACCCCGTTCACTTCAGGTGCGCCGCGTCGATCGCGGACTGGAGGGACTCGCGGTAGCCGTCGCTGGTGACGGTGGCCCCGGAGACGGTGTCGATCCGGGCGCTCTGCGTGGCCAGGGCCTCCTGCCGCAGGACCGGCACCGCGTAGTCGTTGATCTCCTGGTCCCGGCGGTTGCCGTCCGGCACCCGCACCGTCGTGACGTCGGTGATCTTCCCGCCGGAGACGGTGATCCGGACCTGCACCGGCCCCCACCGGGTCTGCGCCACCGACCCGGTGACCGTGCCGCTGCCGCCGGACGTGCTGTCGCTGCCGCCCGACGGATCGCCGCTCGACGAACCGGATCCGGTGGAGCCGTCGTCCGTGCCGGTCCAGGAACTGCCGGCCGAGCCGTCGGAGCCGGAGGCGATCGCGCTGTTCCCCCCGCCGGCGCCCATGGTGCTGGTCTTGTAGCTGAACAGCAGGACCAGCGCGACCACGGTGGAGAGCAGCCAGAGGGTGATCCGTCGCACGGATCCTCCTTTCGTGCCTGTCACCAGGCGAACCGTTCGTGATGGGTGTGCGCGTCGGGAACCCCCGCCGCGCGGGTCGCGGCGCGGGCGGCGTCGACCCAGCCGTCCGGTCCGCAGAGGAAGACGTCGTGACCGGAGATGCCGGGGGAGAGCCGGCGCAGCGCCTCCGCGTCGGACAGCCCCTCGGCGTACGCGGGCAGCCACGCCGGGCGGGCCGCCCGCGGGCCGACCAGATGGTGCACCACCAGCCCACGCTCGGTGGCGAGCTGGTCCAGCTCGGCCCGGAAGGCCAGGTCCGCCGGGGTGCGCGCGCGGTAGAGCAGCACCGCCTCGCCGGGGGCGTACGGCAGCTCCCAGAGCAGTGCCAGCAGCGGGGTGATCCCGACCCCGCAGGCGAGCATGGTGATCCCGCCGCCGCGCCAGTGCTCCCCGGTCAGCCGCCCGTACGGCCCCTCGACCAGCACCTTCGTGCCGGGGCGCAGGGTGGCCACCCGGGCGCTGTCGTCGCCGAGGTCCTTGACGGTGATCCGCATCAGGTCCCCGTTCGGCGGCGCCGACAGCGAGTACGGGTGCGCCCGGGACCAGCCGGGGCCGTCCAGGAACCGCCAGCGGAGGAACTGGCCGGCCCGGGCGGGCAGCCGGTGCAGGTCGCGCCCGCGCAGCCAGACCGAGGTGACCCCGGGCGCCTCGGGCACCACCGCGGCCACCTCGATCCGGTGCCGCAGCGACCGCCAGGCGGGCAGCCCGAGCCGGTAGACCAGCACGCTGGCCAGCGCCAGCAGGTTGACCGTCCACCAGTAGGCGCGGGCCGCCGCCGAGCCGACGAAGTCGGCGCCGGTCCAGAGCTGATGCGGCAGCGCCAGCGCGACGCCGAGGTACGCGTACAGGTGCAGCAGGTGCCAGGACTCGTAGCGCAGCCGGCGCCGGGCCGCGCGGATCGAGGTCACCACCACCAGCACCAGCAGGGCCAGCGCCGCGGTGGCCAGCAGCATCCCGGGGTACGTGACGACCAGGTCCCAGGTCTCGGCCAGCACGCCCTGCCGGGCGGTGCCGGCGTACCCGAGGATGGTCAGCACCACGTGGGCGAGCAGCAGGTGGAACGAGGTGAAGCCGGCGAGCCGGTGCCAGCGGGCGATCCGGTCCTGGCCGAAGCGCCGCTCGATCAGCGGCACCCGGGCCATCAGCACCACCTGGATGAGCATCAGGTCGGCGCTGACCAGACCGGCGAGCCGGCCGAGCGAGGTGAGGCCGGTCGCGAGGCCGCCCAGCAGCTCCTGCACCCCGCGGTCGGCGGTCCAGAGGGCGGTGACGACCAGCAGGCTGAGCACCGCGGCCGTGCCGGCGACGTCGGCCCACCAGGCGGGGACCGCCGGCAGGGTACGGCGCCCGGTCCGCCGGTCGGCGACGGCGGCGGTCACCGGCGGGTTTCTTCGGTTCGGCTCACGTTCATGAAGCCCACTCTGGGCCGGGGAACTCGACGCGCCCTTTGCCGAAGCTGTGGGCCGGCTGAGAATCCGGCTCACCTCTCGCGTGTCCCGGGCGACGCGCCGGGCCGGGGGTGATCGGCACGCCCGGGCGCGTCACACGTTGCATTTTCGTCGGAGGGGAGGTGTACTGTCAGGGCAGTTAGAACGAGTGTTCGATTCGGTCGTACGTTCGTTCCAACGCCCGGGAGGGGTGTTTCGCGGCGCCGGCTCCCGAGGAGGTGCGGTTCCGCGGACCGCACCGGGCTCCGGACAGTCGCGAGTCCGGACCCGTCAGGCAGGATCGTCGCCCGCCGCCCACGACCCCCGGGCGGCGGGCGACGGACCCGCCGGTACGCCGGCCGGGTGTGGTGTGGGGAAGCATCCACACCCGGCCGGCCCCCCACCTGGTGCGTCTTCCTCCGCACCGCCCGCTCCGGGCGTCCCGCCGACGGATCCGATCCGTCACGCGGCCGCCCGCCCCGGCCCACGCGGAGGAGAGACCATGCCGACCAGTCCGGCCCAGGCCCCGACGGTGCCCGCGCACGTGCTGCCGCACCGCACCCCCGCCCAGTTGCTCGCGGTGGCCCGCCACGGGCTGGCCGAGGCCGCCCGGACCCGCCCCGACGGCCTCCGGTACGCCGCCGCCCACCTCGCGGCGCTGCGCGCCGCCGCCGCGCTGCTCGCCGCCCGCGCCCGCCCCGCGCCCGGCCGGCGCAACCGGATCACCAGCGTCTGGGTCCTGCTCTCCACCGTCGCCCCCGAGCTCGACGAGTGGGCCGGCTACTTCGCCGCCGGGGCGAGCAAGCGGGCCGCCGCCGAGGCCGGCATCCCCCGGGTGGTCAGCGCCCGGGAGGCCGACGACCTGCTCCGCGCCGCCGAGGAGTTCGTGGCCGTGGTGGAGACCGCGCTCGGCCGGCAACCGGCGCTCGACGGTCTGCAGCGGCCGCTCCGGCTCGGCGTGTCCGACGCCACGCCGCGACCTGGAGCAGCCGCCGCCTGACCCGGCGACGTCCGGCCACTCGGCGGGGAGGCGGGTGGCCGGACGTCGCCGTGCCCGGTCCGGCGGCGTCCGCCGCACATGGAGATCCAGCAGCACCACCACGGGGCGTACCCGTGGGCGACACACGACAGGGGGTAGGTCGGATGGCGGGCCGCATGGTGGTCGGTTCCGCCGCGCTGGCCGAGTTGGTGCGCCCGGCGAGCGCGCCCGACCCGGCGAGCGGCCACCGGGTGCTGCCCGTCCGGCCCGAGCTGACCGGGCTGCTGCCCAACCGCGGGCTGCGGCGCGGCAGCACCATCGCGGTCGGCGTCGGGCAGCCCCGGCGCAGCGGCGGGACGTCGCTGATCCTCGCCCTGCTCGCCGAGGCGTCCCGGGCCGGCTCCTGGTGCGCCGTGGTCGGCGTGCCCACCTTCGGGGCCGGCGCGGCGGCCGAGGCCGGGATCGCCCTGGACCGGCTCGCCCTGGTGCCGCACCCCGGGCCCGAGTGGCCCACCGTGGTCGCCGCGCTCATCGACGGGGTCGACGTGGTGGTCACCGCCGTGCCGGCCACGGTCTCCGCCTCCGTCGCCAACCGGCTGGCCGCCCGGGCCCGGCAACGCGGCAGCGTGCTCGTCCCGTACGGCCGGTGGGACGGCGCGGACGTCACGCTCCAGGTGGTCCGCGGGGTCTGGGAGGGGCTCGGCCCGGGCCGGGGGCGGCTGCGCCGCCGGGAGGTGACCGTCTCGGCCCGGGGGCGGGGCGCGGCCGCCCGCCCCAAGGAGATCAAGGTCTGGCTGCCCGGCGACGAGCTGACCCGGGTCATCCCCCGGGCGACCGGTGCCGCCGCCCGCACCACCTCGCCCCGGCTCCGGGTGGTGGCGCCGCCCGCCCCGGCTGCCCTCACCGCGGTCGGGTCGGCATGAGCGAGCGAACCATCAGGCACAGCTCAGGGGAGCCTCCTGCGGCCGCCGAGCGGAGCGAGGTGGCCGCATGACCGGGGCGCCGGTGCGGACCCTGCTGCTCTGGTGCCCGGACTGGCCGGTCCTCGCCGCCGAGATCGTCGACGGGGTGCCCGCCACCGACGCGGTCGCGGTGCTGCACGCCAACCGGGTGGTCGCCTGCTCCGAGCGGGCCCGCGCCGAGGGCGTACGCCGGGGGCTGCGCAAGCGGGAGGCGCAGGGGCGCTGCCCGCAGCTCACCGTCGTTGACCATGATCCCGGCCGGGACGCCCGGGCGTTCGAGCCGGTGGTGGCCGCCGTCGAGGAGGTGGCCGCCGGGGTCGAGGTGATCCGCCCCGGCGCCTGCGCGCTGGCCGCGCGGGGGCCGAGCCGCTACCTCGGCGGGGAGGAGGCGGCGGCCGAGCGGATCGTCGAGCACGTCGCCCAGACCTGCGCGGTGGAGAGCCAGGTCGGTGTCGCCGACGGGGTCTTCGCCGCCGGGCTGGCCGCCCGGGACGGGCGCATCGTGCCGCCCGGCGGGACCGCGGAGTTCCTGGCCGCCCTGCCCGTCGAGGCGCTCGGCCGGCCGGCCCTGACCGACCTGCTGCGCCGGCTGGGGGTGCGTACCCTCGGGGACTTCGCCGCGCTGCCCGCCGGTGACGTGCTGGCCCGGTTCGGCTTCGACGGGGCGCTGGCCCACCGGCTCGCCGCCGGCCGGGACCACCGGCCGCTCGCGGTCCGGCAGCCGCCGGCCGACCTGACCGTCACCGCCGAGTACGACGAGCCGATCGACCGGGTCGACGCCGCGGCGTTCGCCGCCCGGACGCTGGCCGAGCAGCTGCACGAGCGGCTCGCCGCGTACGGGCTGGCCTGCACCCGGCTCGGCATCGAGGCGGTCACCGCGCACGGCCAGGAGCTGCACCGGGTCTGGCGGCACGACGGCCTGCTCACCGCCGCGGCCATCGCCGACCGGGTGCGCTGGCAGTTGGACGGCTGGCTCTCCGGCAGCAACGGCCGGGGCGGGGCCCGCCCGGCCCGCCCCACCGCCGGCATCATCCGGCTGCGGCTGGTGCCGGACGGGGTGCTCGCCCAGGCCGGCCTGCAACCCGGGCTGTGGGGGGAGACCGGCGAGGAGCGGGAGCGGGCGCACCGCGCGCTGAGCCGGGTGCAGGGCATCCTCGGCCCCGAGGCGGTGGTCACCCCGGTGCTCGGCGGCGGACGCTCCCCGGCCGACCAGGTACGCCTGGTCCCGTGGGGCGACGAACGACTGCCCGCCCGCCCCGGCCCACCGCCCCTGCCCGCCGGCCCCGCGGGCGGGCCGCCGCTGCCGGCCGGGACGGCCGATGCTTCCGCCCGATCGCCCGGCGGCGAGCCGCGCCCGGGTGCGGCGGGTCCGTCGGGTACCTCCACCCGATCCGGGGTGGCGCGGTCGGGTGGGGCGCCGGTCCCGCCCTGGCCGGGGCGGCTTCCGCCGCCCGCGCCGGCCGTGGTGCTGCCGACCCCGCTCCTCGCCACCGTGCACGACGCCGCGGGTGAGCCCGTCGTGGTCAGTGCCCGGTTGGCGGTGAGCGCCCCGCCCGCGCGACTGGTCGTCGGCACCGGCCGGCCGGCCGAGATCGTCGGCTGGGCCGGCCCGTGGCCGGTGGACGAGCGCTGGTGGGCGCCGGCCGAGGCCCGGCGCCGGGCCCGGTTCCAGGTCTGCCTGGCCGACGGCACCGCCCTGCTGCTCGCGGTCGAGGGCGGCCAGTGGCTGGTGGAGGCGATCTATGACTGAGCGCCGAGCGGCCGGGCCAGGCCGGTGAGCTTCCACAACCCGAATCTGTCCTGGTCGGAGCTGGAACAGGTGCTCTCCGGCCGACCCCGCGGTGGGCGGTCCGGCAAGGGGCGGTCCCGGGACGAGCGGCACCTGCACGTGGTGGACCCGCTCGCGGTCGACGCCGACGGCGGCGACTCCCCGGCGTGGAGCCGCAAGCGGCAGCAGTACGAGCCGCCCGAACTGCCCCGCCCGGACGACCCGGTGCCCTACGCGGAGCTGCACGCGCACTCCAACTTCAGCTTCCTCGACGGCGCGAGCCACCCCGAGGAACTGGCCGAGGAGGCCGCCCGGCTGGGGCTCACCGCGCTCGCCGTCACCGACCACGACGGCTTCTACGGCGTGGTGCGGTTCGCCGAGGCGGCCCGCGCGCTGCACCTGCCGACGGTCTTCGGCGCGGAGCTCTCCCTCGGGCTGCCCGGCCCGCAGAACGGCGAGCCCGACCCGCACGGGTCGCACCTGCTGGTGCTCGCCCACGGCCACGAGGGGTACGCCCGGCTGGCCGCCACCATCTCCCGCGCCCAGCTCCGCGGCGGCGAGAAGGGCCGCCCGGTCTACGGCGAGCTGGAGGAGGTCGCGGCGGAGCTGCGCGACCACGTGCTGGTGCTCACCGGCTGCCGCAAGGGGCACGTGCCCGGCGCCCTGCTCACCGAGGGCGTCGACGCCGCCGCCCGGGAGCTGGACCGGCTCACCGAGCTCTTCGGCGCCGAGACGGTGGCGGTGGAGCTGACCGACCACGGCCACCCGATCGACGCCGACCGCAACGACGCCCTGGTCGAGTTGGCCGACGCGGCGGGGCTGCCCACGGTCGCCACGAACAACGTGCACTACGCCACCCCGGGCCGGCGTCGACTGGCCACCACCGTGGCGGCGGTGCGTGCCCGGCGCAGCCTGGACGAGATCGACGGCTGGCTGCCCGCCGCCGGCACCGCCCACCTGCGCAGCGGTGCGGAGATGGCGGCGCGGTTCGCCGCGTACCCGGGCGCGGTGGCCCGGGCCGCCGAGTTCGGCGCGGAACTCGCCTTCGACCTGCAACTGGTCGCGCCGAAGCTGCCGGCGTACCCGGTGCCGCCCGGGCACACCGAGATGAGCTGGCTGCGCCGGCTGACCATGGACGGCGCCCGGGAACGCTACGGCCCGCCCGAGGCGCACCCGGAGGCGTACGCGCAGCTGGAGCACGAGCTGCGGATGATCGAGGATCTCGGCTTCCCCGGCTACTTCCTGGTGGTCTACGACATCGTCACGTTCTGTCGCGAGCAGGACATCTACTGCCAGGGCCGGGGCTCGGCGGCCAACTCGGCGGTCTGCTACGCGCTGCGGATCACCAACGTGGACGCGGTGCGGCACCGGCTGCTCTTCGAGCGTTTCCTCGCCCCGGAACGCGACGGCCCGCCCGACATCGACGTGGACATCGAGTCCGACCGCCGGGAGGAGGTGATCCAGCACGTCTACGCCCGGTACGGCCGGGAGTACACCGCTCAGGTCGCCAACGTCATCTCGTACCGGCCCCGGTCGGCGGTGCGGGACGTGGCCAAGGCGTTCGGCTTCTCGCCCGGGCAGCAGGACGCCTGGAGCAAGCAGATCGACCGGTGGGGCTCGGTGGCGACGGTGGACGTGGCGGACATCCCCGAGCAGGTGGTGGCGTACGCCAACGAGCTGCAGAGGTTCCCCCGGCACCTGGGCATCCACTCCGGCGGCATGGTGATCTGCGACCGGCCGGTGATCGAGGTCTGCCCGGTCGAGTGGGGGCGGATGCCCGGCCGCAGCGTCCTGCAGTGGGACAAGGACGACTGCGCCGCCGTCGGGCTGGTCAAGTTCGACCTGCTCGGCCTCGGCATGCTCTCCGCGCTGCACTACGGCTACGACATGATCGGGATGAGCCTGGACCTGGGCGACATGACCCTGGACGACCCCGAGGTCTACGACATGCTCTGCAGGGCCGACTCGGTCGGGGTGTTCCAGGTGGAGAGCCGCGCCCAGATGGCCACCCTGCCCCGGCTCAAGCCCCGCGCCTTCTACGACCTGGTGGTGGAGGTGGCGCTGATCCGTCCCGGCCCGATCCAGGGCGGCTCGGTGCACCCGTACATCCGGCGCAAGAACGGGCAGGAGCCGGTGACGTTCCCGCACCCGCTGATGCGCAACGCGCTGGAGAAGACCCTCGGCGTGCCGCTGTTCCAGGAGCAGCTCATGCAGCTCGCCATCGACCTAGCCGGCTTCGACGCGGCCGGGGCCGACCAGCTGCGCCGGGCGATGGGGGCGAAGCGCTCGGTGGAGCGGATGGCGCAGATCGCCGACCGGCTCTACGCCGGGATGGCCGAGCGGGGCATCACCGGCGAACTGGCCGACGACGTCTACCGCAAGCTCACCGCCTTCGCCAGCTACGGCTTCCCGGAGAGCCACGCGATGAGCTTCGCCTACCTGGTGTACGCCAGTTCCTGGCTCAAGCGCTACCACCCGGGCCCGTTCCTGGCCGCCCTGCTCAACGCCCAGCCGATGGGCTTCTACTCGCCGCAGACCCTGGTCGACGACGCCCGCCGGCACGGCGTCGAGGTACGCCGGCCGGACATCAACGCCAGCGGCGCCAAGGCGGTGCTGGAGTCCACGCCGGAGACCCGGTGGGGGAGCCAGCCGGGGGAGCCGCCGCACGCCTGGGGGCTGGGCGGCCCGGCGGTCCGGCTCGGGTTGAGCAGCGTACGCACCCTCGGCGACGACGTGGCCGAGCGGATCGAGGCGGAGCGGACGGCCCACGGGCCGTACCGGGACATGCCGGACCTGGCCCGACGGGTCGGGCTCACCGCCGCCCAGCTGGAGGCGCTGGCCACCGCGGACGCCTTCGCCTGTTTCGGGCTGACCCGGCGGCAGGCCCTCTGGGCCGCCGGCGCGGCGGCCCAGGACCGGCCGGGCCGGCTGCCCGGCACGGTGACCGGCGCGACCCCGCCCACCCTGCCCGGGATGGAGGCGGTGGACCGGCTGGTCGCCGACGTCTGGGCCACCGGCCTGTCCCCGGAGAGCCACCCGGCCCGGTTCATCCGGGACCGGCTGGACGCCCTGGGCGCGGTGCCGATCGCCCGGCTCGGCCGGGTGGAGCCCGGCCAGCGGATCCGGGTCGGCGGGATCGTCACCCACCGGCAGCGGCCGGCGACCGCGGGCGGGGTCACCTTCCTCAACCTCGAGGACGAGACCGGGATGCTCAACGTCACCTGCTCGCCGGGGCTCTGGCAGCGCTACCGGCGGGTCGCCCGCACCAGCGGGGCGCTGGTGGTGCGGGGCCGGTTGCAGCGGCATGAGGGGGTCACCAGCCTCACCGCGGATCGGCTGGACGCGATCGACCCGCCGGTCACGCCGGCCTCCCGCGACTTCCGCTGACCTCGCCTCAGCCGGACGGCGGGGCGAGCCCGGTGCCGGCGCCGACGGCGCGCCGGCACCAGGCCCACGTCGTGGAGACCTTCGCCACACCGGCCCGGCAGAGGGCATGTCGTGGGCCACATTTCCGTTTCCTGGATCGGTGGGCCGGAGATACGGTCCGCCGGCGTGGGCAGAGCGGCCCACGCGGGAAAGGTGGAGAACGATGACGGGGAGCAACACCCACCGCGGCGTCGCCAACGCCCGACGGACCCGGCTCGGTGCGGACTGGGTCCCGGCGCACGACACCGAGGTGCACGAATACCCGGTGACGGACGGGCCGGTCGCCAACGCCCACCGCTCCCGCGCCGAGGAGGACCCGGCCGGAGGCGGCGAGTCCTGACCCCGCTGGCGCGGGTGACTAGGCTCGGCGGGGTGGAGCAGACCCGAACCCTGACCCCCCGTACCGCCGTGATCTGGGCGGTGCTCCGGGCCGAGCTGCAGCGCCGGGTGGGCGAGCGGCTCACGGTGCTCGACGTCGGCGGCGGGACCGGCGGCTTCGCCGTCCCGCTCGCCGAGGCGGGCCACCACGTCACCGTGGTCGACGCCAGTCCCGACGCGCTCGCCGCGCTGACCCGCCGCGCCGCCGAGGCCGGGGTCGCCGACCGGGTACGCGCGGTGCAGGGCGACGGTGACGCGCTCGCGGGGCTGGTCGAGCCGGCCAGCATGGACCTGGTGCTTTGCCACGCCGTCCTGGAGGTCGTCGACGACCCCGCGTCGGTGGTCTCGGCCCTGGTCGGCGCGTTGCGCCACGGAGGCGCGGCCAGCGTCCTGGTCGCCGGGCGGGCTGCCGCGGTGCTCACCCGCGCGATGAACGGCCACCTCGACGTGGCCGCCGCGCTCGCCGCCGACCCGGACGGCAGCGCCGGCCCGCGGGACACCCTGCGTCGGCGGTACGACGCCGAGGGCGCCGCCGCCCTGCTCAGCGCCGCCGGGCTCACCGTCGAGGAGATCCACGGCGTACGCGTCCTGGCCGACCTGCTGCCCGCCGCCGTGGCGGACGGTCAGCCGGCCGCCCTGGTCGAGCTGGAACGGGCCCTGGCGGCCCGGCCGCCGTACCGGGACATCGCCGCCCAGCTGCACCTGTTCGCCCGCCGCCCGGTATGACCGGCCCGGCGGTGGATCCGCTCGCCCCGGTCGCGCCCCGCTACGGTGGCGGCAGCCTCGCCGACGTCCTGCCCAGCGCGCTCGCGGTGCTCGGCGTGCCCGGCGCGGCCGACCTGCTCGGTCTGGCGCCCCGGCTGGCCGGGGTACGCCGGATCGCGGTCCTGCTGGTCGACGGGCTCGGCTGGTACCAGATCCCCGCCGCCACCCCGTACGCCCCGACCCTGGCCGGGCTGGCCGCCACCGTCGCCACCCCGCTCACCTCCGGATTTCCCTCCACCACCCCGACCAGCCTGGTCACCCTCGGCACCGGCGTTGCCGCCGGCGCGCACGGGGTGCTCGGCTTCAAGGTCCGGGTCCCGGACACCGACCGGGTGCTCAGCCACATCGAGTGGGCCGGCGACCCGGAGCCGCTGCGCTGGCAGCCCGTCCCCACCCAGTACGAGCGGGCCCGCGCCGCCGGGGTCGCGGTGACCGTGGTCAGCCGCCCCGAGTACGGCGGCAGCGGCCTGACCCTGGCCGCGAACCGGGGCGGCGACTACCGGGGGGCGTCCGGCGTCGACGCGCTCGCCGGGCAGATGCTCGCCGCCCTCGCGGCCGGCGCCGGGCCGACCCTGGTCTCCGGGTACCACCCGGACCTGGACCGGCACGGACACCTGAGCGGCGTCGACTCCGTGCCGTGGCGGCTGGCCGCCGCCGAGGTGGACCGGCTGCTCGTCCGGCTGGTCGACAGGCTGCCGCCGGACGCCGCGCTGCTGGTCACCGCCGATCACGGGCAGCTCAACGTGCCGGCGGGCCACCGGATCGACCTGGACACCGATCCCCGGCTGCGGGCGGGGGTTCGGGTGGTCGCCGGTGAGCCCCGGGTCCGCTACCTGCACGTCGAGCCGGGCGCCACGGCCGACGTGGTGGCCGCCTGGTCGGCGGTGCTGGACGGCGTCGCGTGGGTGACGACCCGGGACGAGGCGGTGGCCACCGGCTGGTTCGGGCCGGTGGCCGAGGAGCACCTGCAGCGGATCGGCGACGTGGTGGTGGTCTGCCGGGACACGTACGCCGTGGTCGCCACCCGCTCGGAGAAGCCGATGGAGTCGCGGCTGGTGGCGTACCACGGCGCCGACACCGCCGCCGAGATGATCATCCCACTGCTCACCATCCGCGGCTGACCCGCCCGCCCCCGGCGCCCGCAAGATCCGCCCAGCTTCACGGTAGGAGGCGCCTGGCGTCGCCGCCGGCGCGGTTCGTGGCGGGCGGCTCGGGCGGGGTGGCGGGCGGGTTGTCGGACCGGGCGGTTAGCGTGCGGGAATGGGCCGCAGCCAGTCGTTGCCTCGGGGCGGTGATCCGCGCTTCGGGCCGGACGCCGACGACACCGACTGCCCCATCCTGCACGTCGACATGGACGCGTTCTTCGCCTCCGTCGAGGTGCGTCACCGGCCCGAGCTGCGCGGCCGGCCGGTCGTGGTGGGCGGGGTGGGGCCGCGCGGGGTGGTCAGCTCGGCCAGCTACGAGGCCCGACGGTACGGCGTCCGCAGCGCCATGCCGACCGCGCGGGCCCGGGCGCTCTGCCCGGACGCGGTCTACCTGCCGCCCGACTTCACGCAATACTCGCCGGCCTCTCGGGCGGTGATGCAGATCTTCCGGGACGTCACCCCGCTGGTCGAGCCGCTCTCCCTGGACGAGGCGTTCCTCGACGTGGCCGGCGCCCGCCGGCTCTTCGGCTCCCCGGCCGGGATCGCCCGGCTGATCCGCCGCCGGGTCGCCGAGGAGCAGGGGCTGACCTGCTCGGTCGGGGTGGCGCCGAGCAAGTTCGTGGCGAAGCTGGGCTCCACCCGGGCCAAGCCGGACGGGCTGCTCGTGGTGCCCGCCGCCCGGGTGCTCGACTTCCTGCACCCGCTGCCGGTGGGGGCGCTGTGGGGAGTGGGGGAGCGGTCCGCCGAGACGCTGCGCCGGCTCGGCCTGAACACCGTGGGCGACCTGGCCGAGGCGCCGCTCGGCCTGCTCCGGCGGGCGGTCGGTGAGGCGGCCGCGACCCACCTGCACGAGCTGGCCTGGGGTCGGGACCCGCGCCGGGTCTCGCCGGAGCAGGTGGAGAAGTCGATCGGCGCGGAGGTCACCTTCGACGTCGACGTCACCGACCCGGTGGAGATCCGCCGCGCCCTGCTGGCCCTCGCCGAGAAGGTCGGGGCCCGGCTGCGCGCCGCCGGCCAGGTGGGTCGGACGGTGTCGCTCAAGGTCCGGCTGGCCGACTTCCGCACGGTCACCCGGTCCCGCACCCTCACCGTGCCCACCGACACCGCCCGGGAGATGTTCGACACGGCCTGGGCCCTCTGGACCGCCCTGGCCGCCGGCGAGCCGGTCCGCCTGGTCGGCGTACGCATGGAGGGGCTCGCCACCGTGGCGGAGACCCCACGGCAGCTCACCCTCGGCGCGCCGGAGCGCGGCTGGCGGGAGGCGGAGGTGGCCACCGACGCGGCGGCTGCCCGATTCGGGCGGTCCGTCATAGGTCCGGCCAGTCTTCTCGGGAGGCGTGATCCGCGACGAGTCGAAAAACCGACCCGGCCGTAGGTCGTCCCGCTTTCCGACGCGCGAGCCCCCTCGTAGACTTGCGGGTAAGCAGCCGGTTGGCTGCCACGGTCTGTCGGCCCGACCGGGCCGACCAACGTGACCGGGGAGGAGTGCCGTGCCGCTCTCGGAGCACGAGCAGCGGCTGTTCGAGCAGATCGAGCGGTCGCTTGCCGAGGACCCCAAATTCGCCTCGGCCGTGCGCGCCAGCGACCCGCGTTTCCACGCGCGGCGTCGCCTGCTCGTCGCTGCCGGCGTGGTAATCGCTGGTCTGGCCCTGTTGATCTACGGTGCCGTGATCAAGACGCCCCCGCTGGCCGTGGCGGGCTTCGTCGTCATGCTGGCCTCACTGGGCTACGCGGTGCAGTCGCACCGGCGCGCCCAGTCGCCCGACCTGCACGTGGTGGGCGGCACGACGAGCCGGCGTACCCGTGGCCGGACCGGCCGGCGGGGTTCGTTCCTCGACCGAATGGAGGACCGCTGGCGGCAGCGCCCGGAGGGGCACCGCTGACCGGCTCGGACCGCTGACGGCGGGGGGCCACCGCGACGGCGTGTCGCCGTGGGCCCGTCCACCGGCGAGCATCTCACGCTGCATCGCGGAAGTGGTGGCATCCGGTGGATCCGGACACCACCACTTCCAGGACGCAGCGTGCTCGTGTCGCCGTGCCGGTTCACCGGGCCGGACGGCCCGCCAGCAGCCGCCGCGGGCTCCACCGGAGCAGCCGCTGCCGCACCTCCCCGCCGGCGGTGACCAGCCGGGCGGACCGCTCCGACACCGTGGTCCGCCAGCGCAGCAGCACCGACGGCGGCAGCAGGGCCGCCATGATCCGGGTACGCCGGTCGGCCCGGGCGGCCAGTGCCCCGCGTACCGACCGCAGGGCCGGGTGCAGCTCCTCGCCGGCCAGCGGGTCGCGGGCGTAGCGGGCCCGCTCCTCGGCCCGGCCGAGCAGTCGCACCCCGGTCACCGCCCCGGCGTCCTCGGTGAGGGTCTCCTGGACCAGCCGCTCGGCGGTCGCCCGGGGAGTCTCCGTCCGGTCGACCCGGACCTGGAAGTCCACCAGGGTGTCGAGCAGCTCGTCCCAGGCGGCGTGGGCGTCCGCGCGGGCCCGGTCGGCGTCCACCCCGACCACGATGTCGCGTACCTCGCCGCGCTGGCCGGGGATGGCGGCGAGCGCGGTGGCCGGCGGCGCCGCAACCCGGACCCGCCGGCGCCGACGCAGCGCGGAGCGGCGCAGCGCCGGCACCGCGAGCAGCACCAGCAGGGCGAGCGCCCCGGCGACCCACCACGGCCAGACCGGCGACTGCTGGGTGGGACCGCCGTCGCCGACCGAGAGGCCCTGGTCGGCGTCCTTGTCGAGCCGGTCGGGACTGTTCGGGCCGGCCGAGGCGTCGGCCCCGTCCGGGGCGGCGGCGCCCCCGGTCGACGGGGTGGCCTCCTCGGGCGCCTCGGTGTCGGGGGCCCAGGCCGACCGGACCGACCCGGGGACGCTCGCCGCCGGGGTGGCGTCGAACGGCACCCAGCCGATCCCGCTGCCGAAGTAGACCTCGGTCCAGGCGTGCAGGTTCTGGTTGGTCAGCACGTACGTGCCGCCGCTGGAGCGGGTGCCGTTGGTGAAGCCGAACGCCACCCGGGCCGGGATGCCGGCGGCCCGGACCAGCCACGCCATCGCGCCGGCGTACTGCTGGCAGAAGCCCGCCTTGGTGGACAGGAAGTCGGTGATGTCCTCCCCGCTGGTGCCGTCCCGCGTGGAGAGCGAGTAGGTGAACCCGTTCTCCACGGAGAAGTAGTCGTAGATCGCCCGGACCTTGTCGTAGTCGTTCTGCTTGCCCTTGACGAGCTGCCTGACCAACTGGTCGACCGCGGGCGCCCCCGGCGTGGCGGTCTGCTGGCGCCGCAGCGGGTCGTCGGTCGGCAGTGAGCGCGCCGCGCGCAGCGCCGACGGGCTGTACGTCGAGCGGACGTAGTCGAACGAGTACCGCTTGCCCCGCGAGTTCTCCCGGTCGGAGAAGATGACCTGGAGACTCGTGTCGTAGCGCCAGCTGCGGCCGAGGTCCTCGGTCTTGACCGGCTGTGCGTAGACCGGCAGGAGTGGCATGTTGAGGCTCTTCGACACCTCGACCGTGGCCCGGTAGCGCTGCCGCTCGACGCCGGCCCGCTCCGTCGGGTCGGTCAGGGCCTGGTTCACCGCCCGGCCGGTGGGAGTGCGATCCCGGAAGCCGTTCGGACGCAGGTCGTCGGCCACGCCGAAGCGCAGGTAGAACGGGGCCGGCTCGTTGGTGGTGACCTTGACCAGCTCGGTCACCGTGCTCTGTTTGAGCTGGCCGCTGAGCGCGGCGAACAGGTCGATCCGGCCGGAGTTGCCCTGGCCCGGCCGCCCGTTGCCGTCGCCCGTGCCGTTGCCGGCGGCGTTCAGCAGGCCGCTGGTCATCCCGGGCACGGCCAGCGGCAGCGCCACCGCGAGGGCGACCCCGACCACGGCCAGCCGGCGACCCGCCGCGGCCAGCGGCGAGGCCTCCCAGACGTCGACGTCCCGGCCCTCCCCGGTGAACCGGCGGCCGAACCGGCGTACCCGGTCGACGTTGTCGGTGACCAGCAGCCACAGGAAGCCGCAGGCACCCACCACGAACGGGGTGGCGGGCACGTCGTCCACGTAGACCGCCACCGGCACCGAGTAGATGGCCAGCATCGGCAGCCCGGCCAGCGCCGGCCGGCGCAGCCCGACGGAGAGCACGTCCACCAGCACGGCGACGCCGCCGACGCCGAGCACGGTGAGGAAGAGCAGCGAGTCGACGTCGTCGACCTTCACGCTGTAGGTGCGCATGTCCTGCATCGACGCGCCGAGCAGGTCGCCGAAGTGGGCGAAGGTGCTCGGGGTGGGCAGGAACGCCAGCAGCTCGGTGCCGCCCGGGAAGACCCAGGTCAGGCCCAGCGTGAGGCCGGCGAGCATGGCGATGAGCTGACCCCACAGGGGTGCCCGGGCCAGCCGGCTCAGCGCGGCGGCGCCGGCCACCACGGCGACCACGATGGCCGCCTCGATCAGCCACGTCCAGCGCAGGAAGATCGCCGACAGCGGGGCGGCCGCCAGCAGCGTCGCCGCGGCGGCGACGAAGCCCAGGTTGCGGTGCGCGGTCACGTGACCACCCTTCCGGTCATCGCACGCCTCCGGCCACCGTCTCGGCCAGCGCCGCCCGCAGCGCGAAGCCCTGCGAGCCGCGGGCCGCCTGCGGCCAGAGCACGGGCAGCCGGTTGCCGTGCTCCACGCCGATCACCCGCCACCCGCTGTGCAACAGGGCGAGCGCGGCGGTGCCGTGCGCGTGCTCGGCCTCGCTGCGGGCCTTCCCCGGCAGGTTGAGCCAGGTGGTGCTGTCGAGCAGGAAGCCGACGCAGGTCGCGCCGTTGCCGCGCAGCCCGGCCAGCAGCTCCGCCTCGGCGGTGCTCAGGGTGCCGAACAGCGCGATGATCAGGCCACCGTCGGCCCGCTGCCGGACCTGCTGCACCAGCGTGGCGAGCTCACCGCGCCTGTCGAGGCGTACCTCGGCGAGGTGGTCGAGGAGCAGGCCGTCGCCGGCCGCCTCGGTGGCGCCCACGTCCGCGCCGGAGCCGGTGACCAGGCGCAGCTTGTAGCCGGCCTGGCGCAGGTGCACGGCGATGCTGGCGGCGGCGGAGACCGCCCACTCGAAGCTCGCCGTCGGGCCGTCGCCCCGATGGCCGGCGGCACGGGTGTCCAGGACCACCGTGGCCCGGCTCTCCCAGGGCTGCTCCTCCCGGCGCACCATCAGCTCGCCGGTGCGCGCGGTGGACTTCCAGTGCACCCGGCGCAGGTCGTCGCCCACCCGGTACTCCCGGGTGGCCGCGTCGTCCTCGCCGTGCACCGCGACCGACCGGGCCCGGCTGTCGCCGCTGCCGGCGTACTCGCCGGGGAGGCGGACCGCGGGCAGCGGAGTGACCTGCGGGATCACGGTGAGGTGGTCGATGCTGGGGAAGGCCCGGCTGAGCTCGCAGAGCCCGAACGGGTCGGTCAGCCGGACCACCAGCGGGCCCACCTCGTACCGGCCGCGCACGTCGGCCCGGACGGTGTACGCCACCGAGCTGGCCTGGTGCGCGCCGAGCCGCTCCAGCACCACCCGGGGCCGGCTGCCCAGCGCGTACGGCAGCCGGTCCTCCAGCAGCAGGGTGCCGGTCGGCAGGCGGGACAGGTTCTGCAGCCGCAGCACCACCCGGGAGCTGGCCCCGACCGGCACCCGGTGCGGTTCGAGGGACCGGCTGCAGGCGAGCTTGTACCGGCTGCGCCCCACGTACGCCGCCGCGAGCAGCGGCAGGACGGCGAGCAGGACAGCTACCCGGAGCAGGTCCTTCTCGCCGAGGATGCCGGCGGAGATCGCCGCGGCGACCGCGGCCGCCAGGAACGAGCGGCCGCGGGTGGTCAGTCCTCGCAGCCCGTCGCGCACCTCACGGCCTCCGTGGCTCGTACGGCCCGCGACCGGTGCCGCCGGGCCGGGTGTCGTACGGGGAGCGCTTGCGGTCGTTCGGCAGCGGCAGCCGGTGCACCAGCTCGGCGACGATCGCATCGGTGGTGCGCCGGGCGAGCTGCGCGTCGGCGGTCGGGATGATCCGGTGCGCCAGCACCGGCACCGCGAGGGCCTGCAGATCGTCGGGGAGGACGTAGTCCCGGCCCTCCAGGGCGGCCACCGCGCGGGCGGTGCGCAGCAGCTGCAGGGTGGCCCGCGGGGACGCGCCGAGCCGCAGGTCGGGCGCCTCGCGGGTGGCGGTGACCAGGTCGATCGCGTACTGCTTGACCGCGTCGGCGACGTGCACCTGCCGGACGTGGCCGATCAGCTGGCGGACGGTCGCCGCGTCGGAGACCGGGCGCAGCTCGGTCAGCGGGTCGGTGGCCCCGTGGCCGTCCAGCATGGCCAGCTCGGCGCCGGCGTCCGGGTAGCCCATCGCGATCCGGGCGGTGAACCGGTCGCGCTGCGCCTCCGGCAGCGGGTACGTGCCCTCCATCTCGATCGGGTTCTGCGTCGCGATCACCATGAACGGGGTCTGCAGCTGGTAGGTGACCCCGTCGACGGTGACCTGCCGCTCCTCCATGCACTCCAGCAGGGCGGACTGGGTCTTCGGCGAGGCCCGGTTGATCTCGTCGCCGACCACCAGGTTGGCGAAGACCGCGCCCGGCCGGAACTCGAAGTCGTGCGTCTCCTGGTTGTAGACGCTGACCCCGGTGACGTCGCTGGGCAGCAGGTCGGGGGTGAACTGGATCCGCCGCACCGAGCAGTCGATCGAGCGGGCCAGGGCCTTGGCGAGCTTGGTCTTGCCGACGCCGGGCACGTCCTCGATCAGCAGGTGACCCTCGGCGAGCAGCACGGCCAGGGCGAGCCGGACCGTGGCGGTCTTGCCCTCGATCACCTGCTCGATGTTGGCCACGATGGCCTCGCTGGCGGCGCGGAACTCGTCGTGCGGCAGCAGACCGCCCACCTCGTCCCAGGTCTGTTGTGTCACGGGCCTCCTCCTCGTCGCCTGGACGGCAGCGCTGAATAGAGCACCTGGACCCGCCGTTTGGTTCGCGACGTCGAGCCACGTCTGCCGCAGAAATCTCACTGGCCTCTCAGGCTAACCATGTTTGTCGTTGTCGCCGACCCCCGCAGCCGGTCGGTCGGTTACGCCCGAAATATTCGCCGGACCGGGGGACGAGTCCCTCCCCGTGGATCGGGCGAGATAGTCGCTGGGCAGGCGGGGTACACTGCCGGACATGGCCGGAGTCTTCCTGCTTCTTACCCAGCCGTGCTGATGCGCTGAACGCGCGACAGCACGGCGGCCCCTCCTGCGCGAGGGGCTTTTTTGTGCCCGCAGGAGACTTCCCACAACCCGACTTGACCCGCGCCGAGGAGACGCCATGAGTGAGGCAGCCGCACCGGCGACCGACATCCCCCCGTTCCGGTACACCGCGGCCCTGGCCGAGGAGATCGAGCACCGCTGGCAGGACACCTGGGAGCGGGACGGTATCTTCCACGCGCCGAACCCGACCGGCCCGCTGGCCGACCCCGGTCACCCGCGGGCGGGTGCGGAGAAGCTGTACGTGCTGGACATGTTCCCGTACCCGTCCGGCGCCGGCCTGCACGTCGGCCACCCGCTGGGCTACATCGGCACCGACTGCTTCGCCCGCTACCAGCGGATGGCCGGGCGCAACGTGCTGCACGCCATGGGCTTCGACGCGTTCGGCCTGCCCGCCGAGCAGTACGCGGTGCAGACCGGCACCCACCCGCGGACGACCACCGAGGCGAACATCGAGCGGTACAAGGCGCAGCTGCGCCGGCTGGGGCTGGCCCACGACGAGCGACGGTCGGTGGCCACCATCGACACCGACTTCTACCGCTGGACCCAGTGGATCTTCCTGCAGATCTTCAACTCCTGGTACGACCACCAGGCGCGGAAGGCCCGCCCGATCGCCGAGCTGATCGCCGAGTTCGAGGGGGGCAACCGGCCCACTCCGTACGGCCGGCCGTGGGCCGAGCTGACGGTGGCCGAGCGGCGGAAGGCCGTCGACGACCACCGGCTGGCGTACGTCTCGGAGGCGCCGGTGAACTGGTGCCCGGGGCTGGGCACCGTGCTGGCCAACGAGGAGGTCACCGCCGACGGCCGCTCCGAGCGGGGCAACTTCCCCGTCTTCAAGCGGAACCTGAAGCAGTGGATGATGCGGATCACCGCGTACGGCGACCGGCTGCTGGACGACCTGGACAAGCTGGACTGGCCGGAGCCGATCAAGCTGATGCAGCGCAACTGGATCGGCCGCTCGCAGGGCGCGCACATCGACTTCCCCGCCGACCGGGAGTCCATCCGGGTGTTCACGACCCGGCCGGACACCGTCTTCGGGGCTACCTACCTGGTGCTGGCCCCCGAGCACGAGCTGGTCGACGGGCTGGTGCCGGCGGCCTGGCCGGAGGGGACGAAGGAGTCCTGGACCGGTGGGCACGCCAGCCCCCGGGCGGCGGTCGAGGCGTACCGGAAGGCCGCCGCGGCCAAGACGGACGTGGAGCGGCAGGCGGAGACCCGGGAGAAGACCGGCGTCTTCGTCGGCGGGTACGCGACCAACCCGGTGACCGGCGCGCGCATCCCGATCTTCATCGCCGACTACGTGCTGGCCGGCTACGGCACCGGCGCGATCATGGCGGTGCCCGCCCAGGACGAGCGGGACTGGGACTTCGCCGAGGTGTTCGACCTGCCGATCGTGCGTACCGTGCAGCCGCCGGAGGGCTTCGCCGGGAAGGCGTACACGGGGGACGGCCCGGCGATCAACAGCGCCGCGCCCGACCGCGGCGTGGACCTGAACGGCCTGGGGGTGGCCGACGCCAAGGCCCGGATCATCGACTGGCTGGAGGCGAACGGGCACGGCACCGGCGCGGTGACCTGGCGGCTGCGGGACTGGCTGTTCAGCCGGCAGCGCTACTGGGGCGAGCCGTTCCCGATCGTGTACGACTCCAGCGGCGCGCCGATCGCGCTGCCCGATTCGATGCTGCCGGTCGAACTGCCCGAGGTGGATGACTTCTCGCCGAAGACGTTCGACCCGGACGACGCCGACTCGAACCCGGAGACGCCGCTGTCCCGCCGCCGCGACTGGGTGGAGGTGGAGCTGGACCTGGGCGACGGGCCGAAGCGCTACACCCGGGAGACCAACGTGATGCCGCAGTGGGCCGGCTCCTGCTGGTACGAGCTGCGCTACCTGGACCCGACGAACGGCGAGCGCTTCGTCGACGCGGAGAACGAGCGGTACTGGATGGGGCCGCGCGGCGCCGGCGACTGCGGCGGCACCGACCTGTACGTGGGCGGCGCCGAGCACGCCGTGCTGCACCTGCTGTACGCCCGGTTCTGGCACAAGGTCCTGTACGACCTGGGCCACGTCTCCAGCTTCGAGCCGTTCCGGAAGCTGTTCAACCAGGGCTACATCCAGGCGTACGCCTACACCGACGCCCGCGGCGCCTACGTGCCCGCGGCGGACGTGGTGGAGAGCGACGGCGGCTTCTTCCTGGGCGACGTCCAGGTCAACCGCGAGTACGGCAAGATGGGCAAGTCGCTGAAGAACGTGGTCACCCCGGACGAGATGTGCGCCGCGTACGGCGCGGACACCTTCCGGGTCTACGAGATGTCGATGGGCCCGCTGGAGGTTTCCCGGCCGTGGGAGACCCGGGCGGTGGTCGGCTCGTACCGGTTCCTGCAGCGGGTCTGGCGGGCGATCGTCGACGAGCAGACCGGCGCGGCGCGGGTCGTCGACGCACCGGCCGACGAGGAGACCCGCCGGCTGCTGCACCGGGTCGTCGACGGCGTCCGCGGCGACATGGAGGGGATGCGGTTCAACACCGCGATCGCCAAGCTGATCGAGCTGACCAACGGGCTGACCCGGCTGTCCGCCACCCCGCGCGAGGTGGCCGAGCCGCTGGTGCTGATGCTGGCGCCGTTCGCCCCGCACGTCGCCGAGGAGCTGTGGCAGCGGCTGGGCCACGACACCTCCCTGGCGTACGCGGACTTCCCGACCGCCGACCCGGCGCTGCTGGTCGCCGAGACGGTGACCTACCCGGTGCAGGTCAACGGCAAGGTGCGGGGCCGGATCGAGGTCCCGGCCGACGCGCCGGAGGAGTCGGTCCGGGCGGCCGCGCTGGAGGCGGTGGCCGGCTCGCTGGCCGGCAAGGAGCCCCGCAAGGTCATCGTGGTGCAGGGCCGGATGGTCTCGGTCGTAGCCTGAGCCGGTCTGCCTCCTCGGCCCGCTTGGCCGGGGAGGCAGGCCCGGTCGGGTGCCGGGGAAGTAGGCTCCTCTCCCACGCTATGAACTTGATGTCGTAGATGACTCATCGGCGTGGGGCGATGGCGGACCGCCGCCGGGTGAATCGTCTGGGTCATCAGGTTCGTAGGCACCCGTCAGCATCCGACCGGTCGCCGAAGGGCCGGCCCGCACCGAGCGGACACCGAGCGCCACCTCGACCCTCGGGCGGTGCCGGAGCAGCCACTCCTGCCAGCTTCGTACCCCGTCGACCGCGCCGGCCGCGCGGAGCCGGAGCATGCCGGGCTCGTCCCGGTCGGCCCCGGCGTCGATGCCGCGCCAGGTGCCCTCGATCTGGTCGAGCATGACGTCCAGCAGCTCGTCGCGGGGAAGTGGGACGGTAAGCCCTGCTGCCTCGTAGCCGTCGCAGAGCAGTCGGCAGTGGCGACCGAGCTCCGCTGGGTCCGCGCCGTCGCCCAACTCGGCCCAGTGCCAGCCGGCGAAGGCGATGTCCTCGATCCGGCGGCCCGGCCCGGCCAGGTCCCAGTCCAGCAGGGCCACCGGCAGCAACCCGGCCGGGGTGTCCCGGTAGACCGTGTTCTTCGGGGACAGGTCCCGGTGGCAGACCGTCTCCGCGCCGCCGGCCAGGTCGCCGCCGGCGCAGGCATCGTGCAGGGCACGGATCATCCCGGCCAGGCGGATCAGCGCGGCGTCGGAGAAGAAGGCCGGATCCTCGCGTTCCCGCCAGGGCACCCGCCCGTCGAGGTGGGTCAGCACCTGCCGCCCGTGCTCGTCCAAGCCGAGATGCCGGGGCGCCAGTCCCGGGGCGGCGGTGGCCAGGTGCCCCAGCAGGGCCGCCACGTAGTCGAGGTTCGTCGGGGCGGTGCGGCGTACGGTGTCGCCGACCCTGCTCACCTCGGCGATGAAGCCGCCCGGCAGCCGCTCGTCGGTGGTCACGCCGGCTCAGCTCGGGACGCGCGGCGCCGCCGCTCGGTGCGCCACCAGCGGTGCACGATGACCACGCTGGCGATCAGGCCGAGGCTGGCCGGGGCGATGGCGTACCAGTTGATCTCGCCGGGGGAACTGACCGCCGCGCCGATCGCCGCGTACCCGACGGCGGTGGGGACCGCGGCGATCACGCTGCCGGCCAGGAACGGCAGCACCCGCGCGCCGGTGGTGCCGTAGCCGTAGCTGACCAGCCCGAAGCCGGCGATCGGCAGCAGCCGGACGGTGACCACCCCGAGCACGCTCTGCCGGGTGAACCAGCCGTCCAGCCGGGCCAGCCGCCCCCGGACCCGCTCGGCCACGAACTCCCGGCCGAGCAGGCGGCCGACCGCGAAGCCGAGCGCCGCCGCGAGCAGCGCCGCGCCGAGGGCGTACGCGGCACCCGCCACCGGGCCGAAGATCGCGCCCGCGGCGAGCGTAACGAAGGTACGCGGAACCAGCGCCACCAGCAGCAGCGCGCCGCCGAGGACCGCCGCCACCGGGGCGTACCCGCCGAGGGAGTGGGCGAGCCGGGGCAGCTCGGCCGGGGCCGGCCGGGGCAGCACCAGCAGCGCCACGGCGAAACCGCCGAGCAGCAGGAGCAGCAGCCCGAACCGGCGGGCGGACGGCTGCCGGAGCATCCGCGCGAGTCGCGTGGATGACCGCCGGAGCAGCTCCCGGGCGGCCGGGATCATGCCCGGGCGGCGGCCACCGCGGCGCGGCGCTCGGACCGGAGCCGCTCGGCCCAGGTGTCGTCGAGCGCGGGCAGCTGGTGGGCGCCGGTGGCCCAGCGCAGCAGCAGGTCGGCCAGGGCCGGGTTGCGGGCCAGGGCCGGGCCGTGCGAGTAGGTGCCGAGCAGCTTGCCCCGCCAGGCGCCCTCGGTCGCCCCGTCGTTGCCGATGCCGGCGGTCACCCGGGCCACCGGCGACACCCCCGGACCCAGGTGGGTACGCCCGCCGTGGTTCTCGAAGCCGGTGAGGTACGGGATGCCCAGCCGCGCGTCGACCTCCCCGGCCAGCTCGCCGACCGCCCGGCTGGGACCCCGGTCGGAGGCGATGTCCAGCAGCTCCAGCCCGGCGTACTTGGCGCCCTTGGCGAAGAAGGAGGTGCCGAGGAGCTGGTAGCCGGCACAGACGCCGAACACCACCGAGCCCTGCGCCACCGCCCGGTGCAGGCCACCGTCGGCGATCAGCCGCTGCGCGCCCAGCGCCTGCGGGCCGTCCTCGCCGCCGCCGATCAGGTAGATGTCGGCGGTGGCGGGCAGCCGCTGGTCGGAGCGGACCTCCAGCACCTCGACCGGCATGCCGCGCAGCTGGGCCCGCCGGGCCAGGATCAGCGCGTTGCCCCGGTCCCCGTAGGTGGACAGCAGGTCGGGGTAGATCCAGACGATGCGCAGGCTCTCAGTTGACACGGTCCAGCTCCGCTCGGATGTCCTGGAAGGCGGTGTAGTTGGCGATGACCTCCAGGCGGCCCGGCGGCACCGCCCGGACCGCCTCGTCGAAGCTGCGCACGTGCTGGAACGGCACGCCGTTGACGTCGAGCCGGACGGCGAGGTCGTACGCCCGGTCGCCGGTGATCAGCACCTGCCGGCCGCGCAGCGGGGCGAAGTCGACGTCGAAGAGCCAGGAGGTGTCCAGCCCGTCGGGGTCGCGCGCGTTGATGGAGAGCAGGGTCGGCGCCTCGTCGGCCATGTCGAACGCCTCCAGCCAGCTGGCCGGGTTCTTCGCCAGGAGCAGCCGGATGTTGCGCCCGTCCCGGTCGACCTGGGCGTAGCGGCCGGCGACCGAGGTGACCGTGCCGAGTCGGGAGACCGCGTCCACCGGCCGTACGCCGAACTCGGCGGCGACCGCCAGGGCGGTGGCCGCGTTGCCCAGGTTGACCCGGCCGGGGAGCTGGAGCTGGATCTTGTGCCAGGCGCCGGTGGGGTCGAGCACGCCGTCGTCCTCGACGGCCCACTGCGGCGCGGGCCGGCGTAGCGGGCAACCGGTGCACCACCACTGGTCACCTGAGCGCTGGATGGTGGCGCCGCACTCGGGGCAGACCCACGAGTCGTCGTGCCAGCGCTGGCCGGCGCTGAACCAGGTGACCTTGGGCGGGATGTGGCCCTGTGCCGGGTCGGCCGGCGGGGTGGCGGCCCAGACCACCATCGGGTCGTCGGCGTTGGCGACCACCCGGACGTCGGGGTGCCGGACCAGCGCGGCGCGCCAGAGCTGCGCCATCATGGCGACCTCCTTGGCCCGGTCGAGCTGGTCGCGGGAGAGGTTCAGCAGCGCCACCACGTGCGGATCGGTGGCCTCCAGCACCTGGGCGAGGTAGTGCTCGTCGACCTCGAGCACCGCGTACGGGGTGCTGCCGGCCTTGGCGAGTGCCGAGGTGTGGCCGGTGGGCATGTTGGCGCCGAACGAGTTGGTGGCGACCCGGCCGAGCACGCCGACGGCGGCGGCGGTGAGTCGGGTGGTGGTGGTCTTGCCGTTGGTACCGGACACCAGCGCGATGGCGCGACCCGCCGACAGGTGCGCGAGCAGGTCCGGGTCGATCTTGAGGCCGATCCAGCCGCCGATCACCGAGCCGTCGCCACGACCCGCGGCCCGCGACAGCGCCGCTGCGGTCCGCGACACCGAGCTGGCCACCTTCGCCCGCATGGGCATCTTCGCGTCCGTCACCCGAGCGAGGTTACCGGACCCCGGGGCCCGCCAGATCGCCGCCGACGGCGATCCGTTCGGCCGGGGACACCCGGCGGACGGCCACCGGGCGCTCGGCCGGATGGAGTCGATCTATGTCGGGTAGCGGACCCGCGTCGGGGCCGCCGCCGCCCTCCACTCCGCCCCACCCCATTTGACGTGCTCTTTTGCGTGCGGACACGACGCGCCACGCGGGCGTTTCTGGTTGCAGGTGGAGGGAAGTGGAGTAGAGTGGGGCGCGATGGTGAGGCCGGGAGGGCCACACCGGCCCGGGGGGTCAGCGGCGCCGCGAACGCCGCTCAGGGCGAGGGGGTTGGGCCGATGTTCCTCGGCACCCACACCCCGCGCCTGGATGACAAAGGCCGGTTGATCCTGCCGGCGAAGTTCCGGGACGAACTGGCGGGGGGTGTCGTGATCACGAAAGGGCAGGAGCGCTGCCTCTACGTCTTCCCGATGCCCGAGTTCCAACGAATCGCCGACCAGTTGCGCGCGCAGCCGATGACGAGCAAGACGGCCCGGGCCTACAGCCGGGTCTTCTTCGCCAGCGCGCACGACGAGGTGCCGGACAAGCAGGGGCGGGTCACCATCCCCGCACACCTGAGGTCCTACGCCGCGCTCGACCGGGATCTGGTCGTGATCGGCGCGAGCACCCGGGTGGAGATCTGGGACAGGGCGGCCTGGGAGGCCTACCTCACGGAGAGCGAAGACGACTTCGCCGACATCGAGGAGGGGGTGCTGCCCGGCGGTCTGTAGGGCGTGACGACGCCCGACGTACTGCGAGATCTCCAGCCGCTTTCGAGTTCCTGGCACCCCTTCCCCGGTGCCAGGCGCACGATCCAATCGGAGGGCCGCGGCCTCCGGCGGGCGGGAGCGGATGGGGATCTGGCGGTATGACGAGGCGTCGTGGCGACGACGGACGCGATACGGACGGAAGGTTTCAACCAGTGGGGGTCGACATGGGGGAGCTACGCGGCACGCACGTGCCAGTGCTGCTCGAGCGGTGTCTCGAGCTGCTCGCCCCGGCGCTGGGCCGGAAGGGCCGGACCGTGCACGTCGACGCCACGCTGGGACTGGCCGGGCACGCCGAGGCGGTGCTGGCGGCGCACCCGAACACGGTGCTGATCGGCCTGGACCGGGACACCGAGGCCCTCGCCCACGCGCGGGTCCGACTGGCCCGGTTCGCCGACCGGATCCACCTGGAGCACGCCGTCTACGACGAGCTGCCCGAGGTGCTCGACCGGCTCGGGTACCCGGCGATCGACGGGGTCCTGTTCGATCTCGGCGTCTCGTCCCTGCAACTCGACGCGCCCGACCGCGGGTTCGCGTACGCGCAGGACGCGCCGCTGGACATGCGGATGGACCAGACCCGGGGGGTGACCGCCGAGGAGGTGGTCAACACCTACTCGCACCCCGAGCTGGCCCGGCTGCTGCGGGTGTACGGCGAGGAGAAGTTCGCCGGCAAGATCGCCTCGGCGATCATCCGGGAGCGCGAGCGCGCCCGGATCACCTCGTCGGCCCGGTTGGCCGAGCTAGTCCGGGAGAGCATCCCGGCGCCAGCCCGACGAACCGGTGGACACCCGGCAAAGAGAACGTTTCAGGCTTTACGGATCGAGGTAAACCGGGAACTGGCAGCGCTGGAAGCGGCGCTGCCGGCCGCGCTCGACAAGCTCACCGTGGGCGGCCGCATGGTGGTCCTGTCCTACCACTCGCTGGAGGACCGGCTCACCAAGCAGGCGCTCGCCGATCGGGTCCGCAGCAAGGGCCCGGTCGACCTCCCGGTCGAACTGCCCGGGTCGGGCCCGACGTTCCGGCTGCTCAGCCGGGGCGCCGAGCTTCCCGGGGAGGCGGAGGTCGCCGCGAACCCGCGCGCCGCGTCGGTGCGGCTGCGGGCAGCGGAACGGCTCGACCCGGAGGCGGCCCGGCAGGGGCGTACCGACCGCGAACGGTACCGCCGCCGGGTGAAGGCGATGCACCAACCGGGGACGGGGTCACCGGGGTCCGTACCGGACCCGTCGGCCCCGGGGGACGGGAACGGGACGGACGACGAGGGGGAGGGGACATGAACGTCAACACGCGCGACGGCCGGGACGCCGTCGGGCAGCGCGCACCGCGGTCGGGGGGCCGGACCGCGGCGCAGCGCACCACGCGTACCGCGACGGCGGGGGCCGACCGACGCGACCGCCGGGAGGAGACTCGCGCCCGGGGGGCGCGCGAGTTCGCCACCGAGGGCACTGCCGCGCTGCGGCCGGCCGAGCGGACCCGGAACACCGGTGCGGCGTCGCCGCGGCTGCGGGTCGCCCCGCCGCCGCCGGTGTCCGTGCCGCGGGCGCCGTTCGTCGGGCTGATCCTGGTGCTGGTGGTCGGTGGGGTGCTGGGCATCCTGGCGATCAACACGAAGATCAACGAGAACGCGTTCAAGCTGGAGAAGCTTCAGCAGGAGCAGGCCAAGCTCGACGTGGACCAGCAGCGGCTGAAGCAGGAGATCGCGGAGCAGGAGGCACCGGGCAACCTGACCGCCAACGCCCGCAAGCTCGGCCTGGTGGAGTCCGGCGATCCGGCGTACATCCGGTTGCCGGACGGGCAGATGATCGGCGTGCCGCACCCGGCGCAGGGCGCGCCCGCCGTCACCAGCCAGCAGGGCAACGGAGGCTGAGCCGTGCCGCCGAGATCGGAGGAACCGCGCCGGGACGCCATAGGCTCCCGGCGCGGTTCGTCCCCGGGTGGCCGGGGCGCCGACCCGCGCTCCGGGGAACCGGGCGTCGGCGGGATCTCCGACGCCCGGGCGTACACGCCCCGGGGGCGGACCATCCGGGAGGGCGGCGGCGCCGCCCGGACCGGCGGGGGTGCCGAGCAACGGCGTACCCCGCGCAGCAGCCGCTCCGGTGACCCGTTCCGGCCGGCGCTGCAGGTGCTCGACGGTGGCCGGGCCGGGGCGACCCGCGCCGGCCGCCGGGACACTGCGGGCGGCCGGACCGGCGTGGTGCGGACCGTGTCGGCGCGCCCGGTCCGGGAGCCCTTCGACGACGACGAGGCGCCGGCACCGCGCCGCCGGACGGCCCCGCGCCGGCCGGCCCGGACGGCCGCCGCCCGCCGGCCGTCCCGCAAACCGCGCCGGCCGCCGAAGCTGGCCGACCCGCGCCGCCGGCTGCGGCTCGGCACGCTGCTCGCCCTCGCGCTCTTCGCCACCATCGGCATCCGGCTGGTCTTCCTGCAGACCGTGGACACCCCGGCGTACGCCGACGGCGGGCTCGCGAACCGGCTCACCGTGGTCGAGTTGCCGGCCCCGCGCGGGGCCATCTACGACTGGAAGGGCGAGCCGCTGGCGCACAGCGTCGAGGCGCGCTACGTCTTTGTGGACCCGACCAAGGTCAAGGACCCGTTGGCCACCGCGAAGCTGCTCTCCCCGCTGCTCGGGGTGCGGGTCACCGAACTGGCCGACAAGATGAAGGAGCGCACCCTCCCCGGCACCAATATCAAGTCCCAGTTCGAGTACCTGGCCCGCGGGGTCGACATCGACAAGGCCAAGCAGATCATGGCACTGGACCTGGCCGGCATCGGCACGCACCGGGACGAGAAGCGCGAGGTGCCCGGCGGCGATCTGGCCGCCAACCTGATCGGCTTCACCAGCCAGGACATGAACGGCCTGGAGGGACTGGAGGCGAAGTACGACGACCTGCTGCGGGGACAGCCCGGCCGGAAACGGTACGAGGCGGGGCAGGGCGCCCTGGCCGCGCCGATCCCCGGCGGCTACAGCGAGACCACGCCGGCGAAGCCCGGCAGCTCGCTGGGGCTCACGATCGACCGTGACCTGCAGTTCCAGGCCCAGCGGATCCTGTCCAGCCGGATGGCCCAGACCCGGGACAGCGTGGGCGCGGCGGTGATCATCGAGGTGTCCTCCGGCGAGGTGCGGGCCCAGGTGAGCTACCCCGGCTACAGCGCGACCGAGCCGACGAAGGTCAGCTCGCCGAGCGACCGGGCGGACGCCGCCACCAGCTTCGTGGTGGACCCGGGCTCGATCCACAAGGCGATCACCTACGGCGCCGCCCTCCAGGAGGGCGTGATCACCAAGGACACGGTCTTTCCCGTCGCGAACACGATCACCAGGGGCGGGGTGAAATTCGAGGACACCCACCCGGCGAACGGGCGGCGGATGAGCATTCCCGGCATGCTGGCGTTCTCGTCCAACGTCGGGACCATCGAGATCGCCGAGAAGCTGGGCCCGGATCGGCTCATCGACTACCAGAAGCGGTTCGGGCTGGGGCAGCCCACCGGCGAGGGGATGCCCGGGGAGGCCTCCGGGCGGTTGCTCCCAGCCGACCAGTGGAGTGGTTCGGCGTACGGGTCGGTGCCGATCGGGCACAGCGTGGACGCCACGCCGTTGCAGATGGCCGCCGCGTACGCCGCCATCGCCAACGACGGGACGTACGTCCAGCCGCACCTGATCAAGGACGTGATCGGCCCGGACGGGAAGCGGACGCCGGGGCCCGCCCCGGAGACCCGTTCGGTGCTCAGCCCGCAGAACGCCGCCGCGCTGCGCACCATGCTGGAGGCGGTCACCACGGTCGACGGCCCGGACGGCTCGGCCACCGGCCTGGCCGCCGCGGTCCCGGGCTACCGGGTGGCCGGCAAGACCGGCACCGGCCTGCGGTACGTCGACGGAAAACGGCAGCCGGGCGAGGTCCACTCGTTCATCGGGATGGCCCCCGCGGAGAAGCCGCGGTACGCGGTGGCGGTCTTCGTCTGGAGCCCGGGTGGGGAGGTCGGCGGGGTGGCCGCACCGGCCTTCCGGGAGATGATGGGCTTCACGCTCGCGCACTACCGGGTGCCTGCCTCGCCGACCAACAAGTCCCCCAAGTTCGAGGTCTTTCCGCGCTGAGCGGGCACCGGGAGACATCATCGGTGAGTGGCGACGAACCACCGGGGCGGCTGTGCGCTCGGGACCGGACGACCGGGTAGGGTCTGACGCCGTGCCCGGCAATCCACGTCCCCGTACCGTGCATCCCGTCCGGCTCGGCGACCTCGCCGCCCGGTTGCGGGCGAGCGCGCGGAGCGAGTTCGCGAGCCCCGCAGCCGCGAGCGAAAGGCAGGGTCAGCTGCCTCCGGAGGCCGCCGACGTGGCCGTCACCGGGGTGACCCACGCCAGCCAGGAGGTCCGCCCCGGCGACCTGTACGCGGCCCTGCCCGGCGCCCGCCGGCACGGCGCGGAGTTCGCGGCCGCCGCGGCCGAGGCCGGCGCGGTGGCCGTGCTGACCGACCCGGCCGGGGTGGCGCTGGCCGCCGGCACGGGCCTGCCCACGGTGGTGGTGGACGATCCCCGGGCGGTGCTCGGCGAGGTCGCCGCCACGGTGTACGGCGATCCGACCGCCGGCCTGACCGTGATCGGCGTCACCGGCACCGCCGGCAAGACCTCCACCAGTTACCTGATCGAGTCCGGGCTGCGCGCCGCCGGGCACACCACGGGCCTGATCGGCACCGTGGAGACCCGGCTCGGCGACCTGGTGATCGACAGCGTCCGGACCACCCCGGAGGCGACCGACCTGCACGCCATGCTCGCCGTGGCCCGGGAGCGGGGAGTCGACGCGGTGGTCATGGAGGTGTCCAGCCACGCGCTGGCCATGGGACGGGTCGGCGGGGTCCGGTTCACCGTCGGCGGCTACACCAACTTCGGCTCCGACCACCTGGACTTCCACGCCGACGAGGCGGACTACTTCGCCGCCAAGGCGAAGCTCTTCGACGGGCGCTGCCAGGTCGAGGTGCTCAACCACGACGACCCGGCGCTGCGCCCGCTGCTCAAGCCGGCGACCGTGACCTACTCGGCGGCCGGCGACCCGACCGCCACCTGGTGGGCCGACGGCGTCGACGGCGAGGGGTACGCCCAGCGCTTCACCGTGCACGGCCCGGACGGGCTGACCCTGCCCACCGGCGTCTCGCTGCCCGGGCGGCACAACGTGGCCAACGCCCTGCTCGCCATCGCCACCCTGGTGGCTGCCGAGGTCGACCCGGCCACGGCGGCCCGCGGGGTGGCCGCCTGCGGCGGGGTGCCCGGGCGGCTGGAACTGGTCAGCGGCGATGCCCCGGTGCTCGGGGTGGTCGACTACGCGCACAAGGCCAACGCCATCGAGGCGGTGCTGACCGCCCTGCGGGACCTGACCACCGGCCGGCTGATCTGCGTTCTGGGCGCCGGCGGCGACCGGGACCGGGGCAAGCGGCCGGTGATGGGGGCGGTCGCGGCGATCGGAGCCGACGTGGTGCTGGTGACCGACGACAACCCGCGCACCGAGGAGCCGGCCGCGATCCGGGCCGAGGTGCTGGCCGGGGCGTACGCGGCGGACACGGCCGCGCGGATCATCGAGGCGCCCGGCCGGCGGGCCGCGATCGAGGAGGCGGTCCGGTTGGCCGAACCGGGTGACATCGTGGCCCTGCTCGGCAAGGGGCAGGAACGCGGTCAGGAGATCAACGGCGAGGTGCTGCCGTTCGACGACCGGGTGGAACTCGCCGAGGCGCTGCGTGTCCGGTTCGGCGACCTGGTGGGGCGGCCATGATCCCGCTGACTCTGGCCGAGGTCGCCGCGGCCGTCGACGGGCGACTGGTCGCCGCCGACCCGGACGCCCGGGTCACCGGGTCGGTCGAGTTCGACTCCCGCAAGGTCGGCCCGGGCGGCCTCTTCGTCGCCTTCCCCGGCGAGCAGGTGGACGGGCACGACTACGCGACCGCCGCGCTCGACGCCGGCGCGGTGGCGGTGCTCGGCACCCGCGAGGTGCCGGGCGTGCCGATGGTGCTGGTGGCCGACGCACTCGACGCGATGGGGCGGCTGGCCCGCACGGTGGTCGACCGGCTGCCCGGACTGACCGTGATCGGGCTCACCGGGTCGTCCGGCAAGACCACCACCAAGGACCTGATCGCCCAGCTCGCGGTCCGGCTCGGCCCGACCGTGGCACCGCCCGGCTCGTTCAACAACGAGCTGGGGCACCCGTACACCGCGCTGCAGGCCGGCCCGGAGACCCGATACCTGGTCATGGAGAAGGGCGCCCGCGGGGTGGGGCACGTGCGCTACCTGTGCGAGGTGGTGCCGCCGCGGATCTCCGTGGTGCTCAACGTCGGGGTCGCGCACATCGGGGAGTTCGGCTCGGTGGAGACCATCGCCCTCGCCAAGGGGGAGCTGGTCGAGGCGCTGCCCGCCGACGGGCTGGCTGTGCTGAACGCCGACGACCCGCTGGTCGACGCCATGGCGGCCCGCACCGAGGCCCGGGTGGTCCGGTACGGCGAGTCGGAGCGGGCCGACGTGCGGGCGATGGACGTGACGCTGGACGGGCGGGGCCGGCCGTCATACACGCTGGTGACCCCGGAGGGGAACGTGCCGGTGCGGCTCGGGCTGACTGGGCGGCACCAGGTCTCCAACTCACTGGCCGCCGCGGCGGTCGCCCGCGAGCTGGGGATGCCGCTGGCCGAGCTGGCCGCCGCCCTGGGTGAGCTGGGCCTGGTCTCCACCCGCCGGATGGACGTCTTCGAACGCGCCGACGGGGTCACGGTGATCGACGATTCGTACAACGCCAACCCGGCCTCGATGGGCGTGGCGCTCCGGGCGCTCGCCAGCCTGGGCGGGCGGGGGCGTACTGTCGCGGTGCTCGGCTACATGGCTGAGCTGGGGGACTTCGAACGGGAGGGACACCAGCAGGTCGGCCGGCTCGCGGCCGAGTTGGGCGTCGACCGGCTGCTCGTGGTGGGCGAGCCGGCGGCGCCGATCCACCACGGGGCGACAGCGGTAGGCAACTGGGGAGGAGAGTCGGTGCTGCTCACCGATCAGGCGGCGGCCGTCGAGGTGCTGCGGAGCGAGCTACGTCCGGGTGACGTGGTCCTGGTGAAGGGCTCCCGGTACCGCACGTGGGAGGTGGCCGACGCGCTGCGCGCGGACGCCACCGAGGAGGCCGCCTCATGAGGGCGGTCATCGTCGCCATCGGGGTCGCCTTCCTCATCTCGCTGTTCTGCACCCCGATCGCGATCAAGGTGTTCACCCGGCTCAAGGCCGGCCAGCCGATCCGGGCCGAGGGCCCGGCCATGCACCAGGGCAAGAAGGGCACGCCGACGATGGGCGGCGTGGTCTTCATCCTGGCCACGGTGATCGCGTACGTCGCCGGCCACCTGGCCCTGACCACCCTGCCGGACCTCCAGATCGCCCAGGTCGAGCCGACCATCACCGCGCTGGTGCTGCTGGGGCTGATGGTGTTCTCCGGCGCCGTCGGCTTCATCGACGACTTCCTGAAGGTGCGCAAGCGGCACAGCGGCGGCCTCAACAAGCGCGGCAAGCTGGCCGGCCAGATCCTGGTCGGGGCGGTCTTCGGCATCGTCGCGCTCTACTTCCCGAGCACCATGTACGACGTCAGCGGCAACCGGACCAACGCCGAGACGGTTGGCAGCACCACGCTGAGCTTCATCCGGGACATCCCGGCGCTGGACCTGACCAAGGTCGGTGCGGTGATCCTGTTCATCTTCGTGGTGATGGCCGCGACCAACGGGGTGAACCTCACCGACGGTCTCGACGGCCTGGCCACCGGCGCCTCGGTGATGGTGCTCGCCGCGTACGGGCTGATCGCGTTCTGGCAGTACCGGCACTGGTGCGCCGACCCGAACTACACCGAGGCGTACTGCTACACCGTCCGGGACCCGCTGGAGATCGCCCTGATCGCCGGGGCGGCGGCCGGCGCCTGTGTGGGCTTCCTGTGGTGGAACACCTCGCCGGCCCGGATCTTCATGGGCGACACCGGGGCGCTCGGCCTGGGCGGCCTGATCGCCGGTATGGCGATGTCCACCCGGACCATCCTGCTGCTGCCGATCATCGGCGCGCTCTTCGTGATCATCACGATGTCCGTGGTGATCCAGATCATCTCGTTCCGGACCACCGGCAAGCGGGTGTTCCGGATGTCGCCGTTGCAGCACCACTTCGAGCTGGCCGGCTGGAGCGAGGTCAACATCGTGGTCCGGTTCTGGATCATCGCCGGCATCGGGGTGGCCATCGCGCTGGGCCTGTTCTACAGCGAGTTCCTCGCCGCGGTCAGCTGAGCGCAGCCGTGCAGGGGCCCCGGCCGTCGGCCGGGGCCCTTTCCTCTTCGGCAGGTCCCCGGTGGTGACCGCCGGTCCGCTGGCGGGCCGTCTTCCCGCCCCGACACGCCGACCGGGCGGTTGCGCCACGGGCGGGCGGGTCGAGCCGCGATGATGGGCGGGTGGGGGAGGGACGAGACACCGAGGGCACCACCGACACGCAGAGCAGACGGGCACCGGCCGCGACCCGGCCGGCCGATCCGCCGGCCCCGTCGCTCGGGCTGGACGCCGCCGGCGGGCTGGCCGCGCTGCGCGGCCTGCTGGCCCGGCCGTTGGCCTCCTACTATCTGCTGCTCTCCAGCGCCGGCCTGCTGCTGCTGATCGGCCTCACCATGGTCTTCTCGGCGACCAGCGTGAAGGACTACGCCGAGGACGGCGACGCCTCGGCCTCGCTGGTCCGGCAGACCGTCTTCGCGGTGATCGGCATCGTGGCGTTCTGGGCCTGCCAGCGGCTGCCCGCCCGCACCTTCCGGGCGATCGCCCGGCCCTTCCTCGGCGTGGCCGTGGTGCTGTTGCTGATCCTCAACCTGCTGGTCGCGCTGGAGGCGCTGTTCCGGGTGAAGTCGGTCGGCCCGCTCGAGGCCAACCTGCTCTGGCTCTGGTTCGGCCCGGTCTCCGTGCAACCGGTCGAGGTGGCCAAGTTCGCGCTGGTGCTCTGGGGCGCGCACGTGCTGGCCCGCAAGGGCGCCGCGCTGGGCTGGTGGAAGGAACTGGCCACCCCGCTGTTCCCTGTGGTCGGGCTGCTCTCCGTGCTGGTCGGCTACAACGACCTGGGCAGCATGCTCTGCCTGCTGGCCCTGGTGGTCGGCATGCTCTGGGCGGCCGGCGTACGGAGGCGGGTCTTCGCCGCCCTCTCCGCGGTCGGCCTGCTCGGCGTCGGCCTGCTGGTCGCCGCCGCGTCCCTGGGGGCCGGCTCGGGTTCCCGCGATGCCGACAACTACCGGCTGACCCGGCTCACCTCGTTTCTCGACCCGCCCGACCCGAAGACCTGCTTCGAGGAGCAGTTGGAGGGCTGCTACCAGCTCGTCCAGGCCCGCTACGCGCTCGGCCACGGCGGCTGGTTCGGTGTCGGGCTGGGCAAGAGCACCTTCAAGTGGGCCTGGCTGCCCGAGGCGCACAACGACTTCATCTTCGCGATCATCGCCGAGGAGTTGGGCGTGGTCGGCTGCACCGTGGTGCTGGTGCTGTTCGCCGTGCTGGCGTACACCGGGTTGCGGATCGCCCGGCGGGTGGAGGACCCGTTCCGCCGGCTCGCCGCGGCCGGCGTAACCGCCTGGCTGGTCGGCCAGGCGGTGATCAACATCGGCGGGGTCACCGGACTGCTGCCGCTGACCGGCGTGCCACTGCCGTTCATCTCCGACGGCGGCAGCGCCCTGGTGGTCACCCTGGCGGCGGTCGGCATGCTCGCGTCCTTCGCCCGGGCCGAGCCGGACGCGGCCCGAGCCCTGCATGCCCGTCCGCCGGCCCGGTGGGTCCGACTACTCTGGGCCCCGTTGCCGCCGCTTCCCGGCCGGCGCCGCCGCCCGGCGACGCCACCGGCGGACCGTGGGTCCGTACCCCGGTCCCGGTCGCGGCGGGAGGACGACCAGGCCGCAGCCCGCGCCGCCCGGCGGGGCCGGACGCGCGCCGGGACGGCGAGCGAGAGGAGACGCTGATGGGTCCGCTGCGTTCGGTGGTGCTCTGCGGAGGAGGCACGGGTGGGCATATCTACCCGTTGCTCGCCTTCGCCGACTGCCTGCGCCGACACGACCCCAGCGTCCGGGTCACCTGCCTCGGCACACCCAAGGGCCTGGAGAACGAGCTGATCCCGCCGGCCGGCTACGACCTGCGACAGATCCCCGCCTACCAGCTGCCCCGCTCGGTCAACATGAGCCTGGTCCGCACCCCGGACCGGATGTGGAAGGCGGCCCGCGCGGCGGGCAAGGTGATCGACGAGGTGCGGGCCGACGTCGTGGTCGGCTTCGGGGGGTACGTCTCGGTGCCCGGCTACCTGGCCGCGTGGCGCCGGGAGCTGCCGATCGTCATCCACGAGGTGAACGTGCCGCCGGGCGTGGCCAACCGGCTCGGGATGAAGTTCACCAAGCACGTCGCGGTGGGCTTCCCGCACCAGCCGGCGCAGGCCGAGTCGCTGCGCAACGCCCGGGTGGTCGGGGTGCCGCTGCGCCGCGGCATCGCCGGCCTGGACCGGGCCGCCATGCGCAACGCCGCCCGCGCCCACTTCGGACTCCGCCCCGACCTGCCGGTGCTCTTCGTCGCCGGCGGCTCGCAGGGCGCCCGCTCGATCAACCTGGCGGTCTCCGGGGCGGCCAAGGAGCTGGCCCGCAACGGCGTGCAGGTGCTGCACGTGATCGGGGCCCGCAACGAGGCGGTCTCCGTCCCCACCGACCTGCCCGTGCCGTACGTGACCCTGCCCTACCTGTCCGAGATGGAGCTGGGCTACGCCGCCGCCGACCTGATGCTGGCCCGGGGCGGCGCGATGACCTGTGCCGAGGTGGCTGCCATCGGGCTGCCCACCATCTACGTGCCGTACCCGCACAGCAACCAGGAGCAGAAGCGCAACGCGCTGCCCGTGGTGGAGGCCGGCGGCGGGCTGCTCGTCGACGACGCCGAGCTGACCCCGAGCTGGCTGGAGCGGACGGTCATCCCGCTGGTCCGGGACCCGCAGCGGCTCGCCGCCATGGGCGCCGCCGCGGCCGCGTACGGCCGGCGCGACGGCGACGTCGCCCTGCTGAACTTCGTCTACGAGGCGGTGGCTCGGTGAGCGCGAGGAGTGAGCTTGCGAGCCCCGCAGTCGCGAACAACGACGGCACTGTGACGGTCGCCCCCGCGACGGGAAGGTACCCCTCATGAACACCGCGCAGTTCACGCCCGCCGGCACGATGACCGCGGAGGACCTGGGCCGGATCCACCTGATCGGGGTCGGCGGGGTCGGCATGAGCGGCCTGGCCCGGCTGTTCCTCACCCGGGGCCTGCCGGTCTCCGGCAGCGAGCTGCGGGAGTGGCCGTCCCTGGCCGGCCTGCGGGCGCTCGGCGGCACCATCCACATGAGCCACCAAGCGGCGAACCTCGACGGGGTGGACACCGTGGTCTACTCCTCGGCCATCCCCCAGGACCACCTGGAGATGGTCGAGGCGCGCCGGCGCGGGCTGCGGGTGCTGCACCGCTCCGAGGCCCTCGCGGCCGCGATGACCGGCCGCCGGACGGTGGCGGTCGCCGGCACCCACGGCAAGACCACCACCACCTCGATGGTCACCATGGTGCTCCAGCAGGCCGGCACCGACCCGTCCTTCGTGATCGGCGGGGAGATCTCCGAGGTGGGCTCCGGCGCGCACCACGGCACGGGTGAATACTTCGTGGTCGAGGCGGACGAGAGCGACCGCTCGTTCCTCATCTACCGCCCGTACGTCTCGATCATCACGAACATCGAGGCGGACCACCTCAACACGTACGGCGACCTGGCCAACCTGGAGGCGACGTTCGCCGACTTCGCCCGGCTCACCGACCCCGAGGGGTTCATCATCACCTGCGCCGACGACCCGGGCGGGCGGCGGCTGGCCGAGACGCTGCGCGCCGAGGGACGCCGGGTGTGGACGTACGGCGAGTCGCCCGACGCCGACCTGCGGCTGAGCGGGATGGCGTCCTCCGCTCAGGGGGTGCGCTACCTGGCCGAGATCGACGGCCGGTCGCTGGGCGAGATCCGGCTGCCGGTGCCGGGGCGGCACATGGGGCTGAACAGCGCCTCGGCGGTGCTCGCCGCGTACCTGCTGGAGCTGCCGATCGAGGCGGCCGAGGCGGCGCTGGGCGCGTTCCCCGGCGTCCGGCGGCGCTTCGAGCGCAAGGGCGTGGCGGACGACGTGCTGGTCTACGACGAGTACGCGTACCACCCGACGTCGATGACGCTGGCCCTGCAGACGCTGCGCGAGGTGGCCGGCGAGGGCCGACTGATCGTGGTCTTCCAGCCGTACCGGCTCTACCGCACGCGTGACCTCCAGGCGGAGATCGCCGCCGCCCTCGGCATCGCCGACGAGCTGGTGCTGCTGGAGGTGTTCGGCCCGGGCGAACTGCGCCAGCCGGGTGAAGGCTCGGTCGCGCTGCTCGCGGCGGTGCCGCTGCCGGCCGACCGGAAGGTCTTCGTCGAGGCCTGGGACGACGTGCCGGCCGAGGTGGCCCGGCGGGCCCGCCCCGGCGACGTCGTGGTGACCATGGGCGCGCCGCCGATCTCGCTGATGGGCGACCAGCTGCTCGACGCCCTGCTGGCCCGCACCGGCGTGGCGAGCGACGCCGCGGGGATCGGCACCGGCGTCGGTCCGGACGGCGCGGCGGCCGCGGCCGGATGAGCCCTGGCCCGGCGCGCGGCCGGACACCGGGTCAGGACGGCGGGGCCGGGCGGCGCAGCTCGGTGCGCCGGTGGCAGCTGGTCCGGGCCGGTGCCGACGCCGTTCCGCCGTCGACCCGGCGGTTCATGGCCCGGGCCCGGCAGCGGCGGATGCGGGCGGCGCTGCCCTGGGCGGTCGCCGTCGGCGTGCTCGCGGCCGCCGGGCTGGTGGCCTGGGCCGTGCTGGGCACCGGCCTGTTCGGGGTCCGGCAGGTCCGAGTGATCGGCGCGAAGCTGGTCACCCCGGTCGAGGTGCGCGACGTCGTGGCGATCCCGGACGACACGCCGCTGGCCCGGGTGGACCTGGCGGCGGCGGCCCGGCGGGTGGGCAGCCTCGCCCCGGTGGAGCGCGCCACGGTGGAACGGGACTGGCCGGGCACCCTGGTCGTCCGGGTGGTGGAGCGGACCCCGGTGGCGGTGGTGCCGCAGGGGGACCGGTACGCGGTGATCGACGGGTCCGGGGTGCCGTTCCAGGACCTGCCCCAGGCCCCGGACGGGCTGCCGGTGATCCGGGTCGGCCGGCCGGCGGCGGACGACCGGGGCACCCGGGCCGGGCTGGACGTGCTGGCCGCACTCAGCCCGCGGCTGCGCGCCGAGCTGGTCTCGGTGGACGTGGCCGGGCTGGCCCGGATCACCCTGCGGCTGCACAAGGGCCGGACGGTGGTCTGGGGGGACGCGACCCGCGGCGCGGACAAGTCCAAGGTGGCCACCGCGCTGCTCGATCGGAAGGCCGACACGATCGACGTCAGCGCCCCGGACGTGGTCACCTTCCGGTGATCCGCCGGTCAGCGAGCGGGTCGCCGCGTGCTGATCGCCCGGTCGGCGAGTGTGTCACCGCCCGCTCCGGTGGCGACACGCCGGAAAGGTCCTTGGCTCATCGCGCGGCGGCGCTTACGTTGCCCCGAAGAGATCAGTGGTTGACATAGCTCTAAGCCTCTAGTAGAGGGTGAGGGTTTCGGCCCTCCACCGCGCTGGGCACTGCTCTGCTCCGCCGCCGATCTGGCCAAGCCGTGTGGGGTCGGCCCATGCCAATCTCGAAGGGAAAGGACCGGAGATGACACCTCCGCACAACTACCTGGCGGTCATCAAGGTCGTCGGCATCGGGGGCGGTGGCGTCAACGCCGTCAACCGGATGATCGAGGTTGGGCTCAAGGGCGTCGAGTTCATCGCGATCAACACCGACGCGCAGGCGCTGCTGATGAGCGACGCCGACGTCAAGCTCGACGTCGGCCGGGAACTGACCCGAGGGCTGGGCGCCGGCGCCAACCCCGACGTCGGCAAGAACGCCGCCGAGGACCACCGCGACGAGATCGAGGAGGTGCTCAAGGGCGCCGACATGGTCTTCGTGACCTGCGGCGAGGGCGGCGGCACGGGCACCGGCGGCGCGCCGGTGGTGGCGAACATCGCCCGCAAGCTCGGTGCGCTCACCATCGGTGTGGTGACCCGGCCGTTCTCGTTCGAGGGCAAGCGCCGCCAGGTGCAGGCCGAGGCCGGCATCGAGGAGCTGCGCAACCAGTGCGACACGCTCATCGTCATCCCGAACGACCGGCTGCTCGCGCTCGGCGACCGCAACATCTCCATGATGGACGCCTTCCGCACCGCCGATCAGGTGCTGCTCTCCGGTGTCCAGGGCATCACCGACCTGATCACCACGCCGGGTCTGATCAACCTGGACTTCGCCGACGTGAAGAGCGTGATGAGCGGCGCCGGCAGCGCGCTGATGGGCATCGGCAGCGCCCGCGGCGAGAACCGCGCGGTCGAGGCGGCCGAGGCGGCCATCTCCAGCCCGCTGCTGGAGCAGAGCATGGACGGCGCGCGGGGCGTGCTGCTCTCCATCGCCGGCGGTTCCGACCTGGGCCTGTTCGAGATCAACGACGCGGCCCAGCTGGTCACCGACGCGGCCCACCCGGACGCCAACATCATCTTCGGTGCGGTCATCGACGACGCGCTCGGCGACGAGGTGCGGGTGACCGTGATCGCGGCGGGCTTCGACGGCGGTGCGCCCGCGTACAAGGCGGTCGATCAGGGCCGCAAGACCAACCAGAACCAGCCGACCCAGCCCAACGCGCCGGTGACCCCACCGGCCACCATGCCGGCACCGCAGCAGTCGCCGCGCCGGGTGCTGTTCGACGACGTCGACGTGCCGGACTTCCTCAAGAACGGGTCCTGAGCGCCGCCGATGACCGACACAGCAGCCACGGTGCGACCCGAGCGGCGCGCCGAGCTCGCGGCCGGGCTCGCCCGGGTCCGGGCCCGTATCGCCGACGCCTGCGCGGCCGCCGGCCGGGACCGCAGCGAGGTCACCCTGGTCGCGGTGACGAAGACCTACCCGGCCGGCGACGTGGTGGCGCTGGCCGGGCTCGGCGTGACCGACGTGGGGGAGAACCGCGACCAGGAGGCGGCCCCGAAGGCCGCCGAGGTGGCCGCGGCCGGGGTGAGCCCGCGGTGGCACTTCATCGGCCAGCTGCAGCGCAACAAGTGCCGTTCGGTGGCCCGGTACGCCGACGTCGTCCAGTCGGTCGACAGCGTGCGGCTGGCCGCCGCCCTCGACGCCGCCGCGGCGGCGGCCGGCCGGGACCGGCCGCTGGACGTGCTGGTGCAGGTGAGCATCGACGGCGACCCGGCCCGGGGCGGGGCGCTGCCTGACTCGGCGGACCCCGACCGGGGGCTTGGCCCGGTGGCCGAGGCGGTGGCCGGCGCCGGGGCGCTGCGGCTGGGCGGGCTGATGGCGGTGGCTCCGCTGGGCTGGGAGCCGGACCGGGCGTTCACCCGGCTGGCCGAGGTGGCGCAGCGGTTCCGCGTCCGGCATCCGGAGGCGACCGCGCTGTCGGCGGGCATGAGCGGCGATCTGGAAACCGCGATCGGGTACGGCGCGACACATATCCGCGTCGGCAGCGCGTTACTCGGAATGCGCCCCACGCTGCGGTAGCCTGACCGCGAAAGAAGCAAATTACATCAGTGTTGTTCAGGAACGGCGTTCCCGTAGCCGGGGGCCGTGGCGGGCGGACCGCGAACCGCTCGTCCGGGGATTGCCGATCCGGTCCGGTGGGCACTGTGGTGTCCACTCGTGATCAAGCGACACGGCACGGGGGCGCGTGCCGCACGGCGGACGGAAGGGCGCGGGGATGGGTGCACTGCGCAAGGCGGGGGTCTGGCTCGGGCTCGTCGAGGAGGACGATGACCGGGCCTACGAGGACGGTGGCTACGACAAGGGTGGCTACCGGGACTCGCGCTACCGGTCGAGCCGGTACTCCGAGGAGTTCGCCGACGAGGACGACGAGGAGCCCGAGGAGCCGCCGGCGGCCCGTACCCGGCTGGGCGACCGCGGGAGGCTGTCCGAGCGCGCCTCGAGCCGGGCCGGCGACGCCGACCGGGCCGACGTCGAGCGCCCGGAGCGGACCGACCGGTCCAGCGTCCGGTCGATCACCCGCTCGGGCGCCGGGGAGAGCTCCGGCGCGCTGACCTACCACACCCGGGACAACCTGGCCCTGGCCCCGCAGGTGCAGCCCCGCGAGCGGGTGGCGGCCGAGGAGGAGCAGCGGTACCAGATCACCACCCTGCACCCGACCACCTACCGCGAGGCGCGGACCATCGGCGAGCATTTCCGCGACGGGGTGCCGGTGATCATCAACCTCACCGAGATGGATGAGGCGGACGCGCGCCGGCTGGTCGACTTCGCCGCCGGGCTCGCGTTCGGGCTCCGGGGTACGATCGAGCGCGTGACCAACCGGGTGTTCCTGCTCTCACCGGCCAATGTCCAGGTCACCGCGGAGGACAAGGCCAAGATCGCTGAGGGCGGCTTTTTCAGCCTGAGCTAGCCCGACCGAGGGACGTCGCCTGCCGTGTTGTCGATTCTGTTCCAGGTGCTGTATCTGCTCCTTTTTGTGTTCCTGCTTGTACTGTTGGCCCGATTTGTCCTTGGCGCCGTGCTGGCGTACGGCCGCCGCTGGCAACCGGGCCGGGGAGCGTCGGCGGGACTGGAATCGGTGTGGAGCGTCACTGATCCGCCTCTGCGGGCGTTGAGGCGTGTGATCCCTCCGCTGCGAATTGGTACCGTGAGCATCGACCTGGCCTCCCTTGTGCTCCTGGTTATCCTGTTCGTGCTGATGGAGTTCGTGTTAGATCCGCTGATCAGGTCTTTCGCCTGACCAGCGCGCTTTCGCGGCCGCAACTGACCCGAGGAGTTTCGATGCCGCTGACCCCGGCCGACGTCCACAACGTCGCCTTCAAAAAGCCGCCGATCGGCAAGCGGGGGTATGACGAGGAGGAGGTCGACGCCTTCCTGGACGAGGTCGAGCGCGAGCTCGCCCGTCTGATCGAAGAGAACAACGAGCTGCGCGCCCAGGTGGAGCGCGGCGGTCGCGGTGGTGCCCCCGCCGGCCCCGGCGGTGACGCCCGGCTCGCAGCCGAGCTCAACGACGTCAAGGCGCAGCTCGACCGGGTGCAGCGCGACAAGGCGGCCGCCGAGCAGGCCGCGCGCGCCATGCAGGCCGAGCTGGAGCAGGTCCGTGCCCAGGGCGGTCCGGCCGCCGGCGGTGACGGCGAGCAGCAGGCGCTGCGGGTGCTGATGATGGCCCAGCGGACCGCCGACGACCACGTCTCGGACGCCCGACGCGAGGCGGACCAGCTGCTCTCCGAGGCCCGCACCAAGGCCGAGGAGGTCACCCGCGAGGCCCGCGCCAAGGCCGACGCCCTCGAGCGGGACGCCCGCCAGCGGCACCAGGAGGCCATGGGCGGCCTGGACGCCAAGCGCACCGCGCTGCAGAAGCACATCGAGGAGCTCAAGCAGTTCGAGCGCGAGTACCGCACCCGCCTCAAGGCGTACCTGGAGAGCCAGCTCCGCGACCTCGACGGCCGCGGCCAGGGCCTGGAGGCCGAGATGAACCGCACCGAGAGCGTCCGCTCCGGCGGGGGCAGCAACGGCCTCGCCGCCGCCGGCCTCGCCGGCTCCTACGGCGGCAGCCGCGCGGGCTCCATCGAGTCCGGCCGCTGATCCCGTCGCCGGCGGCCGTCCGTACGACGGCCGCCGGCCGCGCAGACCGACACGACGCGGCGGGGGTGAGCCGTGATAGTCGCCAGCATCCTGCTCATCCTCGTCGCGGTCGTGCTCCTGGTGGCCGGGCTGGCCAACGGATCCAGCCCGCTGCTGATCACCTCCATCGCGGTCAGCCTGCTGGCCGCCGTCGCCCTCGTCGCGGGCGCCCGCCAGGCGGCCGCCACCCGGGGCACGGCGGACCGGGTGGCCGGCCCGCGTAACCGCACCCGGACCGGCCCGCCGTTCGGCGCCCGGGTCGGGGAGCCGGAGATCCCGGTCCAGCACATTCCGTCGACGGTCGGCACCGGTGGACCCGGGTGGCGGCAACCACCCGAGTCGCCGGTGACCGATCCGGACGAGGCGCCGGCGGCATACTCCCCGCGCGACCCGTACGCTCCGCCTGTCCCCCGCGAGCCGTCGGCCGACGAGGCCGGTGCCGTGCCGGACGCCCCGGCGCCCACCTCGCCGGCCGCCGACGGCCCGTTCGACGGCGACCCGCCCGCGCAGGACCTGCCGGCGTCGGACGTGGCCCGGCTGGCCGGGCTCGGTGCCGAGGTCCGGGTGGTCGACGGCCACCCCCGCTTCCACCTGCCCGGCTGCCCCCATCTGGTCGGCCGGGACGACGAACCGCTGCCCGTCACCGAGGCGGTCGGGCTCGGCTTCACCCCGTGCGCCCGCTGCGCGCCGGCCACCGTCCTGCTCGCCGACGCCCGGCCGGGCCGACCGGGATGACCATGGATGCCCCGCTCACCGTCGCCGTCCGGGTGAAGCCCGGCGCTGCCCGGGCCCGGGTCGGCGGACGCTTCGACGGCCCGCACGGGCCGGCCCTGGTCATCGCCGTGCACGCCCCCGCTGTGGACGGGCGCGCCACCGAGGCCGCCCGCCGAGCCCTGGCCGACGCCCTCGGCGTCCGGCCGGCGGCGGTCTCCCTGCGCGCCGGCGCGGCCAGCCGGGACAAGCTCTTCCTGGTCGAGCGCCCGGCCGCCGGGCTGGGCGACGTGCTGCGTCGGCTGCGCGACGGATCGGCCGAGTGAGGACCGCCCGGGCCGGCCGCGGATGACCCCCGGGCTCGATCTCGCGCTGCTGCTCGGCGCGGCCGTCCTGCTGGTGGCCGTGGGCGCGGTGCGCGTCTCCACCCGGCTCGGCGTGCCGAGTCTGCTGGTCTACCTCGCGCTGGGCGTGGCGATCGGCGAGGCCGGGCTGGGCATCCGGTTCCATGACGTCGAGCTGACCCGGGTGCTCGGGTTCAGCGCCCTCATCGTGATCATCGCCGAGGGCGGGTTGAGCGCCCGGTGGAGCACACTGCGTCCGGTGCTCGGGATGGCCGCCGCGCTCTCCACGGTCGGCGTGCTGGTCAGCATCCTGGTGGTCGGGCTCGTGGTGCACCTGCTGCTGGGGCTGGACTGGCGGCTGGCCCTGCTCTACGGGGCGGTGCTCTCCTCGACCGACGCGGCGGCGGTCTTCGCCACCCTGCGCCGGTTGCGCCTGCCGCCCCGCCTGGTGGCCACGCTGGAGGCCGAATCGGGCATGAACGACGCCCCCGTGGTGATCGTGGTGCTGCTGCTCTCCCGGGGGGCGACGGCCGCCCATCCGTGGTGGTACGAGGTGCTCCTGGTCGGGTACGAGCTGGGCGTCGGCGCCGCGGTCGGGGTGGCTGCCGGGATCACCGGCCGGTACACGCTGCGCCGGGCGGCGCTCCCGTCGGCCGGCCTCTACCCGATCGCGGTGGTCGGCTTCACGGTGCTGGCCTACGCGGCCGGCGCGGTGCTGCACGCCTCCGGTTTCCTCGCCGTCTACGTGGCCGGGGTGCTGCTCGGCAACGCCCGGCTGCCGCACCGGCAGGCCATCCTCGGCTTCGCCGACGGGCTGGCCTGGCTGGCGCAGATCGGCCTGTTCGTCCTGCTGGGCCTGCTGGTCTCGCCGAGCCGGCTGGACGCGGCGGTGCTGCCGGCCGTGGTCACCGGGCTGGCCCTGCTGCTCCTGGCCCGCCCGCTGTCGGTGGCGGTCTCCGCGCTGCCGTTCCGGCTCCGCCCGCGCGAGCAGCTCTTCCTGTCCTGGGCCGGGCTGCGCGGCGCGGTGCCCATCGTGCTGGCCACCATCCCGCTGTCGGCCCGGGTGCCGGGGGCGGAAAGGCTCTTCGACGCGGTCTTCGTGCTGGTGGTGATCTTCACCTTGCTCCAGGCCGGGACCCTCGCCCCGGCGGCCCGCCGGCTCGGGGTGACCGCGCCGGCCGAGGCGGCCGAGATCCGCGTGGAGACCGCGCCGTTGGAACGGATGCGAGCCGACCTGCTCCAGGTCGAGGTGCCCCCGGGGTCCCGGCTGGGCGGGGTGCACGTGGACGAGCTGCGGCTTCCGGTGGGTGCCTCGGTGACTCTGGTGCTGCGCGACGGAGCGGGCTTCGTGCCCGGCCTGGACACCCGGCTGAAGGTCGGGGACAGCCTGCTGATCGTCGCCACTGCCGAGGTCCGCGACGAGGTGGAGCGACGGCTGCGCGCGGTGAGCCGTCGCGGGAGACTGGCCCGCTGGTTTGGCGAGTACGGCGAGGACCGGGACGGATGATCTGCTAGCGTTCCTTTTGCCCCGATTGGTGGTTGTTCGGGGCTGAATCGCGGTGCGACGGTGCGGCACGTTGTCGGACGCCTGTACGTTCCGTATTCTTGCCACCCTCCGGAGTGCACGGCCCGCGTCGCCGTGCGCCCGTTTTGCAACTGGGGGAGACCCACGCCGGTGTCCCCTGCCCGGGCACCGCCGACCGCCGCGGCACGCGGCCAAGGGAGCTGACGATGGCGAAGCCAGCCGACACCAGGACCGCCGGCCGAAAGCCGGTGGCGAAGGCCACCCGCAGCGCGGCGGAGACCGAGAAGATCCGGGCCGCGCTGGCGGCCCGGCGGGACGAGCTCAACGCCGAGTACGATCAGACGCTGAGCGAGATCACCGAGCTGCAGCGCGATCGGCTGACCGACTCGGCCGGGGACGACCAGGCCGACACCGGCACCAAGACGTTCGAGCGGGAGCAGGAGATCTCCCTCGCCAACAGCATCAAGGAGCGGATCACGCAGGTCGAGCGCGCCCTGGAGCGGCTCGACGAGGGTGGGTACGGCTGGTGCGAGCGGTGCGGCAACCCGATCCCGGTGGAGCGGCTCGCCGCGTTCCCGTCGGCCACCCTCTGCGTGACCTGCAAGCAGCTGGAGGAGCGGCGCTGAGGTCCGCTCCCCGGCGGAACGGAGACGGTGAGGGTCACCGTCGAAAGCGTCGATGGGGAGCAGATGACCGCAGCACCGCCCGCCGGGTCCGGCACCGCTGAGTCACGCGCCGGGGTGTCCCGCCGCAGGGCGATCGGGATCCTCCTCGGCGTCGCCCTGTTCGCGCTGCTCGCCGACCTGGCCACCAAGCAGCTCGCCCTCTCGGAGCTGACCGGCCGGGGGCCGGTGTCCCTGCTCGGCGGCACCGTCTACCTCACCCTCACCCGCAACAGCGGCGCGGCCTGGAGCATCGGCTCCGACCACACCTGGGTTTTCCCGCTGATCACCATCGGCGTGATCGCCTGGATCGGCTGGATGGCGCTGCGACTGCGCTCGCTGCCGTGGGCCGTCTCGCTCGGGCTGGTGCTCGGTGGGGCGCTCGGCAACCTGACCGACCGGATCTTCCGGGCCCCCGGCCACTTCGTCGGCCACGTGGTCGACATGATCAGCCTGTTCGACCCGTACGGGCAGGTCTGGCCGGTGTTCAACCTGGCCGACAGCTCCCTGGTCTGCGGGGTGATCCTGGCCGTGCTGCTGGAGCTGACCGGCCGGCAGCGGGACGGCAGCCGGGCCGGCGCCCGGTCGGCGCAGCAGGCGGACGCCGCCGGGACGGCCACCGGCGGCGAGCAGCGGGAGCGCGCGTGACCTCCGTCTTCGCCACCGGCGGCGACCACCGGTCGCTGCCCGTCCCGGACGGTCTCGAGGGCCTGCGGCTGGACCAGGCCGTGTCCCGGCTGTTCGGGCTCTCCCGGACCGCCGCCGCGGCCCTGGTCGACGCCGGGGACGCGCTGGTCGACGGCGTCGTACGGCCCAACTCGCACAAGGTCAAGGCGGGCTCCTGGCTGGAGGTGACCCTGCCCGCGCCGGCCGCCCCGCCCACCGTCGTGCCGCAGGCCGTGCCGGGCCTGACCGTGGTCCACGCCGACGACGACATCGTGGTGGTGGACAAGCCGGTCGGCGTGGCCGCCCACCCGAGCCCCGGCTGGACCGGGCCGACGGTCATCGGCGCGCTGGCCGCGATCGGCCACCGGATCTCCACCAGCGGCGCCGCCGAGCGGCAGGGCGTGGTGCACCGGCTCGACGTGGGCACCACCGGGATCATGGTGGTGGCCAAGAGCGAGCCGGCGTACACCGCGTTGAAGCGGGCGTTCAAGTACCGCGAGGTGGAGAAGCGCTACCACGCCGTGGTGCAGGGCCACCCGGACCCGCTGCGCGGCACCATCGACGCCCCGATCGACCGGCACCCGCACCACGACTACCGCTGGGCGGTGGTCTCCGGCGGCAAGCCGAGCATCACCCACTACGACACCCTGGAGGCGTTTCCGGCGGCCAGCCTGCTCGACGTCAAGCTGGAGACCGGGCGCACTCACCAGATCCGGGTGCACTTCTCCACCCTCCGGCACCCCTGTGTGGGCGACCTCACCTACGGTGCCGACCCGACCCTGGCGGCCCGCCTCGGGCTGACCCGGCAGTGGCTGCACGCCCGCTCGCTGAGCTTCCTGCACCCACGGACGGCCGAGGAGGTCACCTTCGTCAGCGACTACCCGGACGACCTGGCCCGGGCGCTGGAGACCCTCCGCGACTGACCCGCCGCCATGGACCGCCCGACGAGCAGCCCGCCCGCCGACGTACCGCCGCCGCATCCGCCCCGGCGCGGTCCGGCGCGGTCCAGCCTGCTCACCTGGATCGCGCTGGCCTGCGCGCTGGCGGTACTGGTCGCCGCCGTCTGGGACCGCCGCCGCGAGCCGGTGGGTGACCGCACGGTCGGCGAGGTCACCCGGGTCGGGGTGGCGGAGGGCGACGCCATCCCGGCATATCTGCGGGCCGCCTCCGCCGAACTGGCCGCGCTCGGGCCGCCCGACCCCGGGCCGGGCGACTACGCGCTGGTCTCGTTCGCGGCGTACCTGACGCCGGCGCAGCTGGCCACCGCGCTCGGCGCGACGCCGGTCTCGGCGGTGGTCGCCCGGGTGCCGTTGGCCGGGCGGCAGACCGAGATCGTCCGGATCGCCGCGCTGCGGCTGCCGGACGACGTGGTCGCCGGGATGGCCGAGGTGGCCGCCCGCAAGGACCGGGAGGCCGCCGACTACCGGGCGCGCGCCGCCGCCCCGACCGCCTCCGCCGATCCCGAGCTGCGTCGGGTGTACGACACGGGGGCGGCGGTCTCGGCCGAGGAGGCGGCCGGCTACCGGTCGGGCTGCGCCTGCGTGTACGCCGCAGTGGTGCGGGACGGCCCGTCGGCGCTGCGGGCCCTGGCCACCCGCCCCGGCGTACGGGTGGTCGACCCGGCGCCGGAGGTGCGCCGGCTGGACCGCACGGTGTTCACCCCACCGCTGCCCGAGCAGCGGGACGTGGCCCGGCCGCCGGTCGACACCGGGCTGGCCGCGCCGACCCCCGGCGCCGGCGCGGTGGGCGATTCGTCGGAAGCCGCACCGACGATGCGCGGGTCCGCACCGTCCTCCGGCGGCCCGGCCGCCGGTCCGGGATCCCCGAACCCCGCTCCCACCTCCTGAGACGTGGTCGCCGGCGGCCGTCGTCTGGAGCGACGGTGAGGAGGGCCACCGGGGGGATGTGCGCGCGGGGGTGTGGTTTGAATAGGGTTTCGTTCGTAGCCTGTCAGGCGGAGATCGACGGCTGGGGAGGACGAAGCCTTGGACGGCAGCGAAACCGGCTGGGGTCGGCAGGCTGAGCCGGCACCGCGGTGGCGGGCGCTGCTCGACCGGGCCCGACACGGCGGCCGTGGCGCGGAGCAGATCGACGCCGACCACCGCCCCGCGGAGCCCCCACCCGCCGCCGAGCCGCTGCCGCGGCGCAGCGCCGGCTGGACCGGCCGGGCACCGGCCGTCGGGCGCCTCGCCGAGCCGCCGTACGGCGCCGAGCAGCCGCCCTACCGGGTGGAGGCGACCTACCGGGTGGAGCCGGCCCACCGCCTCGAACCGCGGTACGGCGGCGAGCCGACGTACCGCGCCGAGCCGGAGCCGGGCCACCCGGACGGCCCCGAGCCGTCCTGGCGGGCCGAGCCGAAGTACCGCGCCGAACCGGAGCCGGGCCACCCGGACGGCCCCGAGCCGTCCTGGCGGGCCGAGCCGAAGTACCGCGCCGAACCGGAGCCGGGCCACCCGGACCCGGAGCCGCGCGGCCGGGGCACCGCCTCCGTCGAGCCCCGGTACGGGTTGCCGGAGCCCGGCTACCGGCCCGACCCGCCGCCGGTGGAGTCCCGGTACGCGTTGCTGGACCGGGGCCGCTACCGGCCGGAGAACCACCAGTCGCCGGCGCCGCCCCCACCTGTTCCCGCGCAGCAGCCGCCCGTCGAGGGCTACCCGGCCCGGGTCGAGCCGGCCCGGGTCGAGCCGGCCCGGGTCGAGCCGGCCCGGGTCGAGTGGCGGGCCCCGAAGCCGGATGACGAGGTGGAGCGGGCCGTCGGTGTGCTCCGCCGCGAGCTGGGCCGCCCCCGGGTGCTCGCCTTCGCCAATCCCAAGGGCGGGGTGCACAAGACCACCGCGACCGTGCTCGCCGCGGCCACCGTGGGCAGCGTCCGTGGCCGCGGCGTCCTCGCCTGGGACGACAACGAGCTGCGCGGCACCCTCGGCCTGCGGGCCGGCAGCGCCCGGCACGCCCGCACCATCCGGCACCTGATCCACGATCTCGCCCAGATCGAGATCCTGGAGGGCGCCACCCTGCTGGAGCACCTCGACGACTACCTGCGGCACGCCTCCGACGGCTCGTACGACGTGCTGGCCGGGGAGGAGAGCCCCCGGTTCGCCCAGCGGCTGGACCAGTTCACCGTCAAGCGGGTGTTGGAGCTGCTGCGGCGTACCCACGAGGTGGTCTGCGTGGACACCGGCAACAACGTGGAGAGCCCGAACTGGCGTACCGTCATGCAGGCCGCCGACCAGCTCGTGGTGACCACCGTGCCCCGCGAGGACGCCGCGTTCAGTGCGGACTGGATGCTCGACCTGCTGCACGAGGTGGGGATGGGCGAGCTGGCTGACAACGCGGTGACCCTGATCTCCTGCCCGACGCCGCGGCGTACCTCGATCCAGGACGACCTGGAACGGCACTTCGCCACCCGGACCCGGGCGGTCACCGTGGTGCCCTACGACCCGGCGCTGGAGACCGGCTCCTCGATCGACTACCACCAGCTCCAGGCGGAGACCCGGCAGGCGTGGCTCAAGGCCGTCGCGGTGATGCTGGAGCCGTTCGCCCGCTGACCGCCACCGCCGCCCCGCGCCGGCCCGCCGCCTGAGAGGATCACCGGGTGAGTCCGGACACCCCTGATCCCGAGCGGGCCGCCGACCGTGCCGGCGCGCCCGACGACGCCGCACGTCCGTCCGGCGGACCGGAGCCTTCCACCCGACCCGAGCCGGCCACCGACCAGCCGGCGGACACGTCCGACGGGGCCCGGCCGGCCGACGCCGTGACCGCGCCCGGCGCGGACCAGCTCGCCGGGCATCCGGACGTGGTCGGTGCCGAGCCCGGGGAGACCCCGGTGGCCGTCGGCGGCGGTGGCCGGCTCAAGGTGGCCCGGACCACCCTCGCCGCCGCGGTCCTGCTGGCCGTGCTGGGCGCGCCCCTCGGGCTGCTCTGGGCAGGGGTGGCCCCCGGCACCCCGGTGCAGAAGACCGCCGGCGGCGCCATCTACGCCACCCCGCAGCCGGAGCAGCCGATCGCCGCCGACGGCTGGTTCAGCCTGCTCGGGCTCGGCTTCGGGGTGCTCGCCGCGATCGCGCTGTGGCTCCTGCTGCGCGGCCGGCGCGGCCCGGTCGGCCTGTTCGCCGGGACCCTCGGCGGCCTCGGCGCCGCCCTGGTGGCCTGGCAGGTCGGCCGCCGGATCGGGCTCGGCGCCTACCACCGGCTGCTGGCCACCGCGCCGGACGGGACGGTCTTCACCAAGCCCGCCGACCTGCGGGCCGGCGGGATCGACTGGTTGCTCGGGCTGCTGCCCGTGCCGTACGGCAACCTGCTCCTGCCCGCGTTCGGCGCGGCCGTGACGTACACCCTGCTGGCCGGCTGGTCGCGGTGGCCGTCGCTGCGCCCGGAGCCGGAGCTGGACGACGGCTGGCCGCCGGGCGGCCCGGAGCTCAGTTCGGCACCGGGGGACCCGCCAGCTCGCTGAGCGGCACCGGCACAGCCCGGACCTCGCGCAGCAGCGCCGTCTCCCGGTGGAGCAGTTGAAGCTCGGCCCGGAGCCGGGCGGCGGTGTCGTCGATGGCGAGCAGCCGCTGCCGGTCGGCGACGGTCAGCGCGGCGGTCGCGGCGACCAGGTGCGACAGCACCGTGGGATCCTCCGGCAGCTGCTCGGAGATCTCCTGCGGGTCCGGCCGGATCAGCCCGAGATACTGCCGGAAGACCGAGATCACCCGGGCGGCCAGCAGGTCGGCTACCTCGTCGGTGCCGGCCGGCTCGGGCAGCCACTCCACCTCGGCGGTCAGGTACGGCGTGGCGCCCGCGTCGACGCCGGCGATGCGGAACCGCCGCCGGCCCACGGTGACGATGTCGAACCCGCCGTCGGCCAGCTCGGTGACCTGCCGCAGCTCCGCGGTGCAGCCCACCTCGTGCAGCGTGACCTGCCCGCCGCCGAGGGTCGGCCGGCCCGGCGGCCCGGCGGCGACCTCCCAGCCGGCCTGGATCGCCACCACCCCGAACTCCCGGGGCGCGCCCTCCGGCAGCCCGACCAGGTGGCGCACCAGCGCCCGGTAGCGCTCCTCGAAGATGTGCAGCGGCAGGACCAGCCCAGGGAACAGGACCGTCCCGAGCGGGAACACCGGCAGCCGTGCGCTCACGCGTCCGAGGGTAGTCGGACCGGGCACCATCCCGCGTGTCCCGGCTCACCGTCCCGGCCTGCGGGCGGCGCGGGTCGGCTCCGGGGCGGCGGCCTAGACTCGCAAGGGTGCTGAACCGGATCGACCTGCGTGGCGTCGTGCGCGACCCGCGCCGGCTGCTGCCCCGTGCCCAGCTCGACGTCTCGGTGGCCGTCGAGCGGATCCGCCCCCTGGTGGAGGCGGTCCGGGAGCATGGGTACCCAGCGATCCGGGAGGCGAGCGAACGGTTCGACGGGATCTCCCCGGAGCGCCTGCGGGTGCCGGTGGAGACGATCCGCGCGGCGGAGGGCGGCCTCGACCCCCAGGTGCGCGCCGCCCTGCTGGAGTCCATCACCCGGGCCCGCAAGGTCCACGCCGACCAGCGCCGCGCCGACCACACCACCCAGGTGGTGCCGGGCGGCACGGTGACCGAGCGCTGGGTGCCGGTCGACCGGGTCGGCCTGTACGTGCCGGGCGGCCTGGCCATGTATCCGTCGACCGTGGTGATGAACGTCGTCCCCGCCCAGGCGGCCGGGGTCCGCTCGCTGGTGGTGGTGAGCCCGCCGCAGAAGGACAACGGCGGCCTGCCCGACCAGCGGGTCCTCGCGGCCTGCGCGCTGCTCGGCGTCGACGAGGTCTACGCGGTCGGCGGCGCCCAGGCGGTGGCCATGCTCGCGTACGGCGCGACCGTCGACCCGGACGGCGCCGAGCGCTGCGTACCGGTCGACATGATCACCGGCCCGGGCAACATCTGGGTCACCGCCGCGAAGCGGCTGCTGCGCGGCGTGGTCGGCATCGACGCCGAGGCCGGCCCGACCGAGATCGCCATCCTGGCCGACGACACCGCCAACCCGGTGCACGTCGCCGCCGACCTGATCAGCCAGGCCGAGCACGACCCCCTGGCGGCGAGCGTGCTGGTCACGCCGTCGGTGGCGCTCGCCGACGCGGTCGACGCGGAGTTGGCCCGGCAGGTGTCGGCGGCCAAGCACGCCGAGCGGATCGACACCGCGCTGCGCGGGGAGCAGAGCGGGGTGGTCCTGGTCGACGACCTCGAGGCGGGGCTGCGGGTGGTCGACGCGTACGCGGCCGAGCACCTGGAGATCCAGACCGCGCAGGCCCGCGAGTGGGCGATGCGGGTGCGCAACGCCGGGGCGATCTTCGTCGGCGCCTGGTCGCCGGTGTCGCTCGGCGACTACTGCGCCGGTTCCAACCACGTGCTGCCCACCGGCGGCTGCGCCCGGCACTCGTCCGGCCTGTCCGTGCAGTCCTTCCTGCGCGGCATCCACCTGGTGGAATACAGCCAGGAGGCGCTGCGCGAGGTGGCTCCGCACGTGGTCACCCTGGCCACCGTCGAGGACCTGCCGGCCCACGGCCAGGCGGTCAGCGCGCGCTTCCCGGGGGACGGCTCGTGAGCGAGCGCAGCGAGCTCAGCCCGCACCGGCCGCCGGCCGGCCCCGAGCGAACCGAGGTGGCGGCATGAGTGGGCTCGACGATCTGCCGATCCGCGATGACCTGCGGGGCCTGCGGCCGTACGGAGCGCCGCAGCTCGACGTGCCGGTCCGGCTGAACACCAACGAGAACTCCTACCCGGTGCCCGAGCCGGTGGCGGACGCCATCGCCAAGGCCCTCGCGGCCGAGCTGCGCGACCTCAACCGCTACCCGGACCGGAACGCGGTCGCGCTCCGCGCCGACCTGGCGGCGTACCTGGGCCACGGGCTCACCGTCGACCAGGTGTGGGCGGCCAACGGCTCCAACGAGATCCAGCAGCAACTGCTCCAGGCGTTCGGCGGCCCCGGGCGCAGCGCGCTCGGCTTCACCCCGGCGTACTCGATGCACCCGCTGCTCGCGCTCGGCACCGGCACCGGCTGGATCCCGGCCGCCCGCGGCGTCGACTTCGGCCTCACCGCCGACGAGGCGGTCGCCCAGGTCCGGGCGCACCGGCCCGACGTGGTCTTCCTCTGCTCGCCGAACAACCCGACCGGCACCGCGCTGGACCCGGCCGTGGTCGCCGCGGTGCTCGCCGAGGCGCCCGGCATGGTGATCGTGGACGAGGCGTACGCCGAGTTCGCCCGGCCCGGCACGGTGAGCGCGCTGGCCGTGCTGCCCGACCACCCGCGGCTGGTGGTCACCCGGACCATGAGCAAGGCGTTCGGGTTCGCCGGCGGGCGGCTCGGCTACCTGGCCGCCGACCCGGCCGTGGTGCAGGCGGTGCAGCTCGTCCGGCTGCCGTACCACCTCTCCGCGCTCACCCAGTCCGCCGCCCGCGCGGCCCTGGCGCATCGCGACGCCCTGCTCGGCACGGTCGCCGCGATCATGGAGCAGCGCGACCGGATCGTCGCCGAGCTGCGGGCCCGCGACCACCGGGTCGCCGACAGCGACGCCAACTTCGTGCTCTTCGAGGTCGGCGGTGACCAGGCCGTCGCCTGGCGCACCCTGCTCGACGCCGGTGTGCTGGTCCGCGACGTCGGCCTGCCCGGCTGGCTGCGGGTCACCGCCGGCACCCCCGCCGAGACCGACGCCTTCCTCGCCGCGATGGAGAAGCTCTCGTGAGCGCGCGGGGCGTGCGGCGGACGAGGCCCGCAGTCGCGACCGAGAGGCAGGCAATGAGTCGTACCGCCCGGGTGGAGCGGATCACCAAGGAGACCAAGGTCCTCGTCGAGATCGACCTCGACGGCACCGGCAAGGCCGACATCGAGACCGGCGTCGGCTTCTACGACCACATGCTCCACCAGATCGCCCGGCACGGTGGCTTCGACCTGACCGTGCACACCGTCGGCGACCTGGAGATCGACGCCCACCACACCATGGAGGACACCGCGCTCGCCCTGGGCGCCGCGTTCGACCAGGCGTTGGGGGACAAGGCCGGCATCCGGCGGTACGGCTCGGCCACCGTGCCGATGGACGAGGTCCTGGTCCGGGCCGCGGTCGACCTCTCCGGCCGGCCGTACGTGGTGCACGACGAGCCGCCGCTCGCCCCGTACATCGGCCCGGTCTACCCGACCAGCATGACCCGGCACATCTGGGAGTCGTTCGGCCAGGCGGCCCGGATCACCCTGCACGTGGACGTGCTGCGGGCGGCCCGCCCCGGCGGCCACCCGGACGCCCACCACGTGGTCGAGGCCCAGTTCAAGGCGGTGTCCCGGGCGTTGCGCGAGGCCACCGCGATCGACCCGCGCAACGCCGGGGCGATCCCGAGCACGAAGGGCGCACTCTGATGGGGGCGGCACTGCCGACGCTGTTGCTGATCCTGGCCGGGGTGCTGGTCGGCGGGACATGGTCGCTCTACCGCCAGGGCGCGCCGCGCGGCGCCGTGGTGATCACCGGGCTGCTCGCCGCCCTGGCCACCGCCGGCGGGCTGCTCTGGCTGCTACCCGGGGACGGCGCATGAGCGAGGGCGGAGTGCCGGCATGAGCAAGCGGATTGTGGTGCTCGACTACGGCTCGGGCAACCTGCGGTCGGCCGAACGCGCCCTGGAGCGGGCCGGTGCGGACGTCACCGTGACCGACGACCTGACCGCCGCCGCCGAGGCGGACGGCCTGGTGGTGCCGGGTGTCGGCGCGTACGCCGCCTGCATGGCCGGGATCGAGGCGCTCGGCGCCGGCCCGGTCATCGCCGAGCGGGTGGCGGCCGGCCGCCCGGTCCTGGGCATCTGCGTAGGGATGCAGGTTCTCTTCGAGCACGGCGACGAGCACGGCGTGGTGACCAAGGGGCTCGGGCTGCTGCCCGGCGGGGTGACCCGGCTGCCCGCCGAGCGGTTGCCGCACATGGGCTGGAACACCGTCCGCCCGCCGGCGGGCTCGGTGCTCTTCGCCGGCCTGCCGGCCGACGCCCGGTTCTACTTCGTCCACTCGTACGGGGTGACGGACACCGCCGGGCTGGCCGCTGCCGGGGCGACGGTGACCACCGCCGAGCACGGGACCGAGTTCGTCGCGGCCGTGGAGCGGGGTCCGCTGGCGGCGGCCCAGTTCCACCCGGAGAAGTCGGCCGACACCGGCGCCACCCTGCTGCGCAACTGGCTCACGGCACTGTGAGCGCGGGGAGTGAGCCGGGTTTGCGAGCCCCGCAGTCGCGAACCGAGGGCGGCATTGTGAGCGCGAGGAGTGAGCCGGGTTTGCGAGCCCTACGGCCGCGAGCGGCGGTGGACCGGTGAGCAAGGAGCGGGCCCGCCGCCGGGAAGCCCGCGAGGCGCAACTGGAGGTCGAGCGTGCCCTCCGCCGCCGCCGGGCGGCCCGCCGGGAGCGGCGGCGCGCCCTGGTACGCCGGCTGACGCCGCAGCTGCGGCGCGGCCGGACCGGCCGGCTGAGGCGGCACACCCGGGGCGAGCGGGCGGCGATCGTGCTGCTCACCGGGGTGGCGCTGGCCGGCATCTGGACTTTCGTGGACGACCTGGCGCTGCGGCTGGCGCTGGTCGTGTTGTTGCTGCTGGTGCTGCCGGCGATCGTGGTGATCGCCCTGGACCGTCGTACCTGATGCGAGGAGAAGTGCTGTGAGCCTCACCCTGTTGCCCGCTGTGGACGTCGCCGACGGTCGGGCCGTCCGGCTCGTGCAGGGCGCCGCCGGCAGCGAGACCGCGTACGGCGACCCGATGGAGGCGGCCCTCGCGTGGCAGTCCGACGGTGCGGAGTGGATCCACCTGGTCGACCTGGACGCCGCCTTCGGTCGGGGCACCAACGCGCACCTGCTCGCCGAGGTGGTCCGGCAGCTCGATGTGAAGGTCGAGCTCTCCGGCGGGATCCGGGACGACGAGTCGCTGCAGGCGGCGTTGGGCACCGGGGCGGCCCGGGTCAACATCGGCACCGCCGCGCTGGAGGACCCGCAGTGGTGCGACCGGATCTGCGGCGAGTACGGCGACCGGGTGGCGATCGGGCTGGACGTGCGCGGCCGTACGCTCTCCGCGCGCGGCTGGACCCGCGACGGCGGTGACCTGTGGGAGGTGCTGGAGCGGCTGGACAAGGCCGGCGCCTCCCGGTATGTGGTCACCGACATCACCAAGGACGGCACCATGCGCGGGCCGAACCTGGACCTGCTGCGCGAGGTCTGCTCCCGCACCGACGCGCCGGTGATCGCCTCCGGCGGCGTCTCCACCCTGGACGACCTGCGCGCCCTGGCCGCCCTGGAGCCGGTGGGCGTGGAGGGCGTGATCGCCGGCAAGGCGTTCTACGCCGGGGCGTTCACCGTCGCCGAGGCCCTGGCCACGCTGCGGGCCGCGGCGTGACCTCCCCGGTCGGCACCCGCCTCGGCTCCGGCGGGCCGTGGGAGGACCGGTTCGGCTATTCGCGGGTGGTCCGGGTCGGGAACCTGGCCATCACCGCTGGCTGCACCTCGACGGTCGACGGGCAGGTGGCGCACGTGGGGGACGCCGCGGCCCAGACCGCGCAGGCGCTGCGGATCGGCTTGGACGCACTCGCCGAGGTGGGCGCCGGGCCGGCCAACGTCATCCGGACCCGGATGTACGTGACCGACCGGCGCCACGCCGACGAGGTCGGCCGGGCCCACAACGCGGTGTTCGGGGCGGTCCGCCCGGTGGCGACGATGGTCGTGGTGGCCGGGCTGATCGACCCGGAGCAGCTGGTCGAGGTGGAGCTGGAGGCGTACCTCTCCTGATGAGCACCAACCGCGAGATCCACCTGGCCTCCCGCCCGCAGGGCTGGCCGACCGCCGACAACTTCCGCCTCGTGGAGACCGAGGTGCCCACCCCGGGCCCCGGGCAGCTGGTGGTCCGCAACCGGTTCATCTCGGTCGACCCGTACATGCGCGGCCGGATGAACGACGTCAAGTCGTACCTGCCCCCGTTCGCCCTCGACGCCCCGCTCGACGGCGGCGCGGTCGGCGAGGTGATGACCAGCGAGGCCGACGGGTTCGCGCCCGGCGACACCGTGCTGCACGGCCTCGGTTGGCGCGAGTACGCGCTGGTCGACGCGAAGGCCGCCCGCCAGGTCGACCCGAACCTCGCCCCGCTGAGCGCCTACCTGGGCGTGCTCGGCATGACCGGGCTGACCGCGTACGCCGGCCTGCTCGACGTGGCCGCCATGAAGCCCGGCGAGACCGTCTTCGTCTCCGGCGCGGCCGGCGCGGTCGGCAGCATGGTCGGCCAGATCGCCAAGCTGCGCGGCGCGGCCCGGGTGGTCGGCAGCGCCGGCTCGCCGGGCAAGGTCGAGCGGCTCAGGTCGCTCGGCTTCGACGCCGCCTTCGACTACCACGACGGCCCGGTCCGGGACGCCCTGCGGACCGCCGCGCCCGACGGCGTCGACGTGTACTTCGACAACGTCGGCGGCGAGCACCTGGAGGCCGCGATCGGGGCGATGAACCCGCATGGCCGGGCCGCGATCTGCGGCATGATCGCCCAGTACAACGCCACCGAGCCGCCCGCCGCGCCGCGCAACCTGGCGCTGTTGATCGGCAAGCGGCTCACCCTGCGCGGCTTCCTGGTCGGCGACCACGGTCACCTGCGCGAGCAGTTCGTCCAGGAGACGGCCGGCTGGCTGCGCGCCGGGAAGATCGCTTACGACGAGACGGTGGTCAACGGCATCGAGCACGCCCCGGCGGCGTTCCTCGGCATGCTGCGCGGCGAGAACCTGGGCAAGATGCTGGTCCGGCTGTGAGGCAGGACCGGGCCCCTGCACAAGGAGCCCGGTAGTGGAGGGGCCCGGCCAGCACCGTGGTCGGCCTCACAGGCCGGCCGCTGCCGGAAACGGGGAAGGATAGGCTCGCGACATGACGGTGGCGGTACGGGTGATCCCCTGTCTGGACGTGGACGCCGGACGGGTGGTCAAGGGGGTCAACTTCGTCGACCTCCGGGACGCCGGCGACCCGGTCGAGCTGGCGGCCGCGTACGACCGGGGCGGCGCGGACGAGCTGACCTTCCTCGACGTCACCGCGTCCGTCAGCGACCGGGGAACCATGCTCGACGTGGTCCGGCGCACCGCCGAGTCGGTCTTCATCCCGCTCACCGTCGGCGGCGGCGTACGCACGGTCGCCGACGTCGACACGCTGCTGCGGGCGGGCGCGGACAAGGTCGGCGTGAACACCGCCGCGATCGCCCGGCCGGAGCTGATCGCCGAGATCGCCGACCGGTTCGGCCGGCAGGTGCTGGTGCTCTCCCTCGACGTGCGGCGGGCGCCGGACGGCACCACGCCGAGCGGCTTCGAGGTGACCACCCACGGCGGCCGCCGGGGCACCGGCCTCGATGCGGTCGAGTGGGCCCGGCGCGGCGCCGAGCTGGGTGCGGGGGAGATCCTGCTCAACTCGATGGACGCCGACGGGACCAAGGCCGGCTTCGACCTGCCGCTGATCCAGGCTGTCCGGGCGGCCGTCGACGTGCCGGTGATCGCGAGCGGCGGCGCCGGCGCGGTGGCGCACTTCCCGCCGGCGATCGGCGCGGGCGCCGACGCGGTGCTCGCGGCCAGCGTCTTCCACTTCGGCGAGCTGACCGTCGGCGAGGTCAAGGACGCCCTGCGCACCGCCGGCCACCCGGTCCGCTGACCCACCCACCGGCCCGCCCCTGACCGGACCCGGGTCGCCGAGCTGGCGGTGTCATGCCGGCCCGGATGCCGCCAGGTCGCCGATGTAGCGGTATCGCGCCGGTCCGGACACCGCCAGGTGGCCGCGCTGGCGCGGTCAAAGGAGGCGGCGGGTTCAGGGGCGGCCGGAATGGCCCTCGGGGGAACGGCGCGGCATCGGGATCGACCGGACCACGTACTCCTGGACGGCGGCGGCGTGGTCGTCCTCGGCGAGGCTCCAGTCGGACGTGCCCGGCGTGTGCCGGCGGGTCAGCACGCCCTGCACGGTGTCCACGGTGGTCCCCAGCCCAGCGCTCGGCCGGGTGCGCCACAGCTGCTCGCCGTCCGGGGTGATCCGGAACCAGCCGTCGGAGACGGTGACCAGGCCCGCGCCGAGCAGCCGGCGGACGGCGCCCTCGACCTCGTCCCGCTCTGGGATGGACCGGTTGAGGTGGTCGGCGGTGGAGAGGACATCAGCCAGGCGGACACCCTCCGGACGCCGGGTGGTGGCCGCCCGGCGGTGCCGTCCGGCACCGCTCGCGATCACCAGCGAGACGAAGATCCAGGCGTCGGTCCAGCGCCATCCGTTCTCCCCCATGAACGAATGATGCCCGGCGTTGCCGGCGGAGAAAACACCTGGTTTCGACGCCGGACGTCGGCGCAGCTCAGCCGGGGTGCGGTCCGGCCCGTCCGGTGGCCGTCGGCGTGGCCGGGGTGGCACTGCCCGGTGACCCCGGCTCAGGCCGCCTCGCCGGCCGGGCTCGGCGTGGGGCCCACCGCCGGCTCCACGGCGGACTCCTCCGACTGCTGCGGGGGCACCGCGAAGAGCGGGATGAACAACTGGGCGAGCGGCCCGATGGCGAGCGCGTACGCGACCGTGCCAACGCCGACCGTGCCGCCGAGCAGCCAGCCCAGCGCCAGCACGGTCACCTCGATGACGGTCCGGACCAGCCGGATGGAGCGGCCGGGGCGGCGGGCGACGTACCCGGTCATCAGGCCGTCGCGCGGGCCGGGGCCGAAGGCCGCCCCGAGGTAGAGCCCGGTGGCCGCGCCGTTGGCGACGATCCCGACGACCAGCAGGCAGATCCGGAGCGGCAGGCCGCCGCCGGCCGGCACCAGGGCCAGGGTGCCGTCCACCACCAGCCCGATCACCACCACGTTGCTGACCGTGCCGAGGCCGGGGCGTTGCCGCAGCGGGATCCACAGCAGCAGTACCAGGGCGCCGACCGCGATGGTGACCGTGCCGAAGGAGAGCCCGGTCTGCCGGGCGAGGCCCTGATGGAACACGTCCCACGGGTCGAGGCCGAGGCCGGACCGGATCATCAGGGCCATGCTGACGCCGTAGAGGGTGAGCCCGGCGTAGAGCTGGGTCAGTCGCCGGGCGGGCCGGTACCGGAAATTGCCAATCGGTGCCATGCATGCCACCCTAGGGTCCAATCTCGCCCACGACAGAGCCAATTCCGGAGGGGTGGCCATGACGAGTCAGGTGCGTGGTGTCCAATTGGCTCGGCTCCTCGGCCAGTGGCACGCGCTGCCCGGCCGCCGACGCAGCCCCGACTACGCCGCGCTCGCCGCCGCGGTCCGCGGCCTGCTCGCCGACGGCCGGCTCCCCCTGGGGGTACGCCTGCCGGCCGAGCGGGAGCTGGCGGAGGCGCTGCGGATCAGCCGTACCACGGTCACCGCCGCCTACCGGGAGCTGCGCGAGAGCGGCCACCTGGCCAGCCGGCGCGGGGCCGGCAGCTGGACCATGCTGCCCGGTACCCACCGGATGGCCAGCACCGGGCTGTGGACCCCGCTGGACGACCGGGACATGATCGACCTCGGGGTGGCCGCGCTCGCCGCCCCGCCGCAGCTCGTCCCGGCCGCCCGGGCGGCCACCGAGGACCTGCCCCACTACCTGGGCGGGGCCGGCTACCACCCGACCGGCATCATCGAGCTGCGCGAGGCGGTGGCCCGGGCGTACACCGAGCGGGGGCTGCCGACCAGCCCGGAGCAGATCATGGTCACCAGCGGCACCCAGCACGCGCTGGACCTGGTGCTGCGGCTGGCCCTGTCGCCCGGCGGCGGGGTGCTGGTCGAGTCCCCGACCTACCCCAACGCGCTCGCCGCGCTGTCGGCCCGCCGGGCCCGCATCAGCACCCACGGCCTCGCCATGGACGACCTCGGCTGGGACGCCGACCTGCTGCTGGGCAGCATCCGGCAGGCCCGGCCGAAGCTGGCGTACCTGATCCCCGAGTTCCAGAACCCGACCGGCCACCTGATGGCGACCGAGTTGCGCGAGCGGCTGGTCGCCGCCGCCCACGCGGCCGGGACCGACCTGGTGATCGACGAGTCCTTCGTGGACCTGCCGCTGGACGGCACCCCGCTGCCGCCGCCGGTCGCCACCTTCGACAGGCACTCCCGGGTGATCAGCATCGGCGGGATGAGCAAGCCGTACTGGGGTGGCCTGCGGATCGGCTGGGTCCGGGCGTCCGCGCCGCAGGTGCAGCGGCTGGCCGCCGCCCGGGTCGGCGTCGACATGGCCAGCCCGGTCCTCGACCAGCTCGTCGCGGTGCACCTGCTCGCCGAAGCGGCGACCATCGTGGCCGCGCGGCGGGCGCAGCTCGCCGCCCAGCGGGACGCGCTGGTCGGCGCGCTGGCCGAGCGGCTGCCCGACTGGCGGGTCAGCGTGCCGCGCGGCGGCGTGACGCTCTGGGTCGAGTTGGACGGGCCGGTCTCCAGCGCCCTGGCCCGGGCCGCCGAGGAGGTCGGCGTACGCCTGGCGCCCGGGCCCCGGTTCGGCCTGGACGGCACCCTCGAGCGGTTCCTGCGGCTGCCGTTCACGCTGCCCGCCGCCGACCTGGTGGAGGCCGTCGGCCGGCTCGCCGCGGTCCGCTACGACCTCGACCGGACCGGCCGCCCGCAGTGGCGGGAGCCGTCCGTCATCGCCTGAGCCGGGCGGGCTTGCCGGATGCCCCGCGCGGGGCACCGGCGCCCGGCAGACTCAAGCGATGGCCAGCGGTAGGTCGAGGGGACTCTCCGATCGGTTCCAGATGGTCGCCGAGAGCGGCGGGGTGACCCGGCTGGAACTCTTCCTCGACCTGGTTTTCGTCTACGCCTTCCTCAACGTGACCAGCGTGGCCGCTGCCCATCCCGACCTCTTCGGGATCGTGCGCGGTCTGCTGCTGCTCGCGCTGCTGTGGTGGTGCTGGGCCTCCTACGCCTGGCTCAGCAACTCCATCCGGTTGGACCGGGGGATCATGCCGATGGTCGCCTTCGGCCTCATCGCGATCATCTTCGTGGTGGGGGTGGCGATTCAGGAGGCATTCGTCGACCGGCCCGGTGGGCTACCCGGCCCGCTCATCTTCGTGCTGGGCTACCTCGCCGCGCGGGCCGGCGCCCTGACGGTCGCGATGATCTGCGCCCGGTCCGACCCGGTCTCCCGGCAGCGGGTCCGGCGCGGCTGGCTGCCCCTGTTCGGTGCCGCCCCGCTGCTGCTGCTCGCGGCGCTGCTGGCCAGCCGGTTGATCGACGTCGAGATCCATCCGTGGGCCCGCCTGGGGCTGGTGCTCCTGGCGATCCTCATCGAGTACCGCGGTGGGGTGCTCACCGGCGCGGTCGGTGGGCGCGACATCCCGGTACGACACTGGGTCGAGCGGCATGCCCTGATCGTCATGGTCGCGTTCGGCGAGACCATCATCTCCGTCGGGGTCAGCCGGGGCATCGGCTCCACCGAACCGATCACCTGGCCGCTGGTCGCCGCCATCCTGCTCAGCATGAGCATCGTGGGCGTGCTCTGGTGGACCTACTTCGACCTCGCCCGGTTCGCCGCCGAACTCGCCCTTGAGCAGGTGTCCGGGGCGGCCCGGGTACGGCTGGCCCGGAACGCGTACACCTTTCTGCACCTGCCGATGGTCGGCGGTCTGATCCTGCTCTCCCTCGGCCTCGAGAAGGCGGTGGGGGCCGCCGGCGAACCGGAGCCGCTGCCCGGGCTGTCCCTGCTCGCACTGTACGGCGGCGTGATCCTGTACCTGGCCGGGCTGCTCGCCTTCGAAGGTCGCACGATGCACATCGTGGGCCGTGGGCCGCTGCTCGGCCTCGTCCTGCTCGCCCTCGGCATACCGGTGGCGGCCCAGGTGCCGGCGCTCGCCGCGCTCGGGATTCTCGCCGTCCTGGTGGCCGTGCTCGTGCTCGCCGACCGTACCGTCTTCCGGGGCCGGCACCAGGTCCTGCACCGCGCGATCCAGCCCGCCGTCCAGCGGGCCGTCGGTGTGGCCCCGAAGGAACTCTTCTTCGATCTGGTCTTCGTCTACGCGTTCATCCAGGTCACCAGCCTGATGGCCGCCGATCCGACCTGGCACGGGCTGGTCCGCGGGCTGGCGGTGCTGGCCGTACTCTGGTGGGCCTGGAACGTGTTCGCGTGGCTGTCCACCGCGCTGCGCACCGACGAGCCGGGAACTCGCCTGGTCTACGTCGCCGTGGCGGCGAACATCCTCATCATCGCGATCGCGATCCCGGTGGCGTTCTACGACCCGTCGCGGGTCGGGCTGTACGGGCCGCTGCTTTTCGCGACCTGCTACGGCGTCGTCCGGGCGCTGCACCTGGGCTCGTTCTGGGTGGTCGCGCGCGGCAATCCCGGCTTACGCCGCCAACTGCTGCTGCTCGCCCTCGCGGCCGGGCTGGCGACGCTCCTGCTGCTGGGCGCCGCGCTGCTGCCCGAACTGGTCGGCGTGCGGGGACCCTACAGCCCGCTGCGGATCGCCCTGTGGTTGGCTGCCATAGCCGTCGACTACGGCAGTCGGTACCTGGTGAACGTCACGCGGTGGCGGATCAGCTCGGCCAGTCACTGGGCGGAGCGGTACGGCCTGATCGTCATCGTCGCGCTCGGCGAGGCGATCATCGCCACCGGACGTGCGGTGGCGGACCAACCGATATCCGGGCTGGTGGTCGTCGGGGCGATCCTCGGCACGGCGCTGGTGGGCACGCTGTGGTGGGTGTACTTCGACGTCGACGCCATCGCCGGGGAACGCGCCGTGGAGACCGCTGCGGGCGGCGACCGCAGCCGGCTGGCCGCCGACGCGTACACCTTTCTGCACCTGGTGATGGTGGCCGGCATCGTGCTGGTCGCGCTCGGTCTGGGTCAGACGCTCGCGCTGGCGCACCGGAGGCCCGGGCTGGCCGCGGGGTTGCCCACCCTGGCCCACCTCGCCCTCTACGGCGGGGTGATCCTCTATCTGATCGGCGATCAGGCCTTCTGGTGGCGGACGCAGCACCGCATCCGGTGGATCCGCGGCATCACGACCCTGGTGTTCGTCGCGCTGGTCCCGCTGGCCGCCCCGTGGGCCGGGCTGGCGGGCCTCGCGGTCCTCGTCGCCGTCGCCATCATCTTCTTGATCGTCGAAGCGCTGCGTACGGCGCAACTCAGAAGGGTGCTGCGCGAACCGCTGGTCCCCGAGGCGGGACCGTAGCGGGTGCCGCTGACCGCCCGCACCGCAGCCGGTCAGGACGGCGGGCGCCAGATCGCCGCCGGCAGCGACCAGCCTGCCCGGATCGCACTCGGTGGGGCGCACCGGCTGCGACACTGCGCGGGTGAGGAACAGCGGCGGCACCCGGTGGGCGAGCGTGGTCCGGCTCGGCGCGCCGGGGTCCCGGGTGACGCGGCTGGAACTCTTCTTCGACCTCGTCTTCGTCTTCGCGTTCCTCACCGTCACCGGCCTGACCGCGAGCCGGCCCAGCTGGGTCAACCTGTTCCATGCCCTGCTCGTGCTGGCGCTGCTCTGGTGGTGCTGGCAGGGTTTCGCCGGCCTCGGCAACCTGGTCCGGGCCGACCAGGGTGTGCTACCGGTGGTCGGCTTCGTCATCGGGGCCGCCGCCTTCCTGCTGGTGCTGAGCATCCCGGGCGCGTTCGTGGACCAGCCCGGCGGGCTCAACGGCCCGCTCGTCTTCGCGGTCTGCTACTTCCTGGTCCGCGCCCCGCAGCTCGCGGTCTTCGGCTGGGTGGCCCGGTCCGATCCGGCCCAGTTCCGGCTCTGGCTGCGGCTCGCCGCACTGCCGCTGGCCGCCACGGCGCTGCTGGTCGCCGCCGGGCAGGTGCCGCCCCGGGTCACCTCCGGAGCCCTGGCGAACGCCATCCAGCTCAGCCTGTGGACGGCAGCGGTGCTGGTGGAGTACGTGGCGGGCATCATCCTCGGCGGCTCGTACTGGGTGGTGACCTCCGCCGGGCACTGGGCGGAGCGGCACGCCCTGATGGTCCTGCTCGCGCTCGGCGAGTCGATCATCGCGCTCGGGCTGGGTCCGAAGGCGATCAGCGCGCTGCCGCTGACCGGGCCGGTGATGACCGCCGCGGTGCTCGGCGTCGCGATCGCCGCGGTGCTCTGGTGGGCGTACTTCGACACCCTCGCCCCCGGGGTCGAGCAGCGGCTGCACGCCGCCCGGGAGCCGGGCGCCCGGGCCCGGCTGGCCCGGAACGCGTACACCTACCTGCACCTGCCGATGGTCGCCGGGATCATCTTCTTCGCCCTGGGGCTCAAGGACCTGCTCGCCGAGTCGGCCTCGTCCAGCACACCGTCCTGGGGGGAGCCGCTCGGCGCCTTCTGGGTGACGGTCCTCTACGGCGGGGTCGCCGTCTACCTGCTCAGCCTCGCGGCCTGCGCGTTGCTGGTGCTGCACGCCGTGCGCTGGCCGTTGCTGGGGGCGACGGTGGTGATCGTGGCGGTGGCCCCGGCGGCGGCCGGGCTGCCGGAACTGGTGGCGGTGGTGCTGCTGGCGGCGCTCTGCGTGGCCGCCATCGTCGCCGAGACGCTCCGCGAGGACGGCCGGCGGCGCCAGATCCGGCAGCTCGCGCTGGAGGAGCAGATCGCCGCCGAGATGGAGCAGACCCGGTGGCGCCAGCACCACCTGTGACCGCGGCCGACGAGCCGGTCGAGGGTCAACTGCACGTCGGCGGAAGGCCGCGGCCAGCGACGATCGCCGGAAGGACCGGCGGCCGTGCCCCGGGACGGTGGGGCACGGCCGCCGGACGGTACGGTCCGCTACAGCTCGGCGAGGGTGCCCGCGTACATCTTCTCGATCTCGGCGGCGAAGTTGCTCTCCACGCCCCGGCGCTTGATCTTCAGCGACGGGGTGACCTCACCGTCCTCGATGGTGAGGTCACGGGGGAGGATGGTCACCTTCTTGATCGTCTCCCAGCGGTTGAGCTTGGCGTTCAGCTCCGCCACGTAGCCGTCGACCATCGCCTGGGCCTCCGGCGAGGTGACTATCCCGGTGTAGTCGCGACCCTCCAGCGGGCCGCCGGCCGCCCAGCCCTGGATCGCGTCCGGGTCGAGGGTGACCAGCATGGTGCAGTAGTTGCGGGCCTGCCCGATCACCACGGCCTGTGAGGTGTACGGGCAGATGGCCTTGAACATGCCCTCGATGTGCGACGGTGCGATGTACTTCCCGCCCGAGGTCTTGACCAGGTCCTTCTTCCGGTCGGTGATCCGCAGGTAGCCGTCGTCGTCCAGGCTGCCGATGTCCCCCGTGCGGAAGAAGCCGTCCTCGGTGAACGCGGCGGCGGTCTCCTCGGGCAGGTTGTGGTAGCCGCGCATCACCGGCCGGCCGCGGACCAGGATCTCGCCGTCGCTGTCGATCCGGCACTCCAGGTCGCCCATCGCCTTGCCGACGGTGCCGATACGCAGCCCGCCCGGCGGGTTGACGAAGTTGCCGGCGCTGGTCTCGGTGAGGCCGTACCCCTCGGAGATGGGCAGGTTGGCGGCGGCGAAGAAGGTGCCGATCTCCTTGCTCAGCGGGGCCGCGCCGGAGACGAGCACCCGGATCCGGCCGCCGAGCCGGGCCTGGAGCTTGCTGAAGACCAGTTTCTCGGCCACCGCGTACCTCAGCTTCAGGCCGAGGGGAAGCGGCTTGCCGGCCTGCTCCAGCGCGACCTTCTCCTTGCCCACCGCGACGCCCCAGGCGAAGATCTTCGCCTTCGCGCCCCCGGCGTCCTGGGCCGTGGTGACCACCTTGTTGTAGACCTTCTCGAAGACCCGGGGCGCGCCGCACATCAGCGTCGGCCGGACCACCCCGAGCAGCTCGACCAGCTTCTCCACCCGCCCGTCGACGTAGGTGGGCAGGCCGACGTGGGTGACGCCGCAGAGCAGCGTCTTGCCGAAGGAGTGCGACAGCGGCAGCCAGAGGTACTGGAGGTCGTCGAAGTGCAGCAGCCCCAGCTCGGCCTGCGCGACTCCCTCCCAGCACCAGCCCCCGTGCAGCAGCTCGACGCCCTTGGGCCGGCCGGTGGTGCCGGAGGTGTAGATGAGGGTGGCCAGGTGGTCCGGGCCGATGCCGGCGACCAGCATGTCGATCAGGTCCGGCTCGTTCTCCAGCGCCCGGGCTCCCTGCGCCTCCAGCTCGGCCAGGGTGAGCTGCGGGACCGCCGCGGCCGGGTCGGGCTCGCCGTCGAAGAGCACCACGTGGGTCAGCGCCGGCAGCTCGGCGCCGGCGACCTTCGCGGCCTGGGTCGGGTTCTCGGCGAAGAGGATCCGCGACCCGGAGTCGGAGATGATGTAGGTGGCGTCCTCCGGCTCGGTGGTCGGGTAGACGGTGGTGGTGGCCCCGCCCGCGCACATGATGCCGAAGTCGGCGATCACCCATTCGAGCCGGGTGCTCGCCAGGATCGCCACCGGGTCCTCCAGGCCGACGCCGAGCCCGTGCAGCCCGGCCGCGACCGCCTTGGCGCGCCGCCCGACCTGCTCCCAGCTCAGCCACACCGGCCCCGAGTCGTCCGCGGCGGGGTGGGCGAACGCGGGACTGGCCGGGCTGGCCGCCACGCGTTTGAGGAACATGTCGGGGATGGAACGGTACGGTACATCGAGAGCCATCGCTGTAGCCGCCTTCAGGGTGGAGGGACGTGACGGATCTCACGCCATTCTGCGGTTACCGAAGAGTATTGCCTCCACCGGGGCGGCGGCTAGCCCTGGTGCCTGCGGCGACCGGCGTCCCCGGGCGGGGACCTGCCCGGTCAGGCGTACCGGGACGCGGCGAGCGACCAGTCGTAGGTGGCCCGGATCCAGTTCCGCCGGGTGGTCAGGAAGGCCAGGATCGCCTCGTCGCCCCCCGCGGCCAGCGCCGACTCCCGTTCCCCGTACGCCACCAGCGCCGCGTTGAACCGGGCGGCCGCCGCGCGCAACGCCGACTCCTCGTCCTGCTCGGTCTCGCCGGCGATCGTGGTGACCAGGTTGTGGCCGTCCGGCGCGCTGCTGCGCTCCTTGCCGTACGAGAAGAGGTCGTTGCACCAGCAGACCAGATCGGCGGCGAGGTCGTCCACGGCGGCCAGCGCCGGATCCGCCCGCCGCCCCGGCTCCGGCACCGCGTCGTACGCCAGGTCGGTGAGGGTGAAGCTGGGCCGGGCCCCGCCGGTGTGCCGGCGCATCTGCACGTACTCGGCCACCCCGGGCACCCGCCGGTGCTCCCGGTTGGCCGCCTCCCAGAGCAGCGCCAGCAGATACTCCCGCAACTGGCTGACCAGCCGCAGCAGCAGGGCCGGCCGCTGCCGGGCGCGCGCCCGCCGGCACAGGTCGTGCAGCGCCACGCCGAGCGGCCCGGCGCCGACCGGCGCCGGCGCGTCCGGATCGCCCTGCCGGTCGAGCACCTCCAGCAGGCCCGCCACCGCGGGCGCGAGCCGGGTCGGGCTGGCGCCCAGGCCGTCCTCGTCGCAGGCGTCGTCCATCACGAACAGCCAGGAGATCAGGTCGGTGAGCAGGCGCAGCCGGTCCAGCGGCCCACCCGGGCAGGCCCGGCCGGCCAGTTCCGCCGGGTTGGCACCGGTCAGCCGGCGCAGCCCGGCCGGATCGTCGATCAGGCCCAGCTCGCGTACCCAGCAGGCGCTCTCCCCGGCGGCCAGTTCGACAGCGGGGTGCCGGCGCGCCGGGAAGGGGGGTTCGCGCAGTGCCGCCACCGCGAAGCTCCGCATCCGTCCCCCTGTCCCGCCGCCCTCGGTAATGGGGCGGTGGCCGAGAGCGTACGACAGGAAAGATCAGCTGTGGTGGTCAGGTCGTGGGCGGTTTCACATCTCGTGGTGACCGTTTCCGCCCATCCGTCAGAAGCCCAGGCTGGCCGCCCGCAACCGCTCGGCCGGCGCGGACGGGCCGTCCACCTGCACCCGCGCCACCCGCTGCCGGCCGGAGAGGAAGAGCACCAGTTCGCCCGGCGCGCCCACCACCCGCAGCCGGTCGCCGCCCCGGCCGACGGTGCGCTCGCCGAACCCCGGCGCCTGGACCAGCAGGTCCGCCGGGAAGCGGCGCAGCGCCAACCGGGCCATCCCCGCGGCCCGCTTCCAGAGCACCACCTGGAACCCCGCCGGCACGTCCCGCGGCAGCCACCCCGGCTGCGCCCGCCGGACGTCCTCGTGGTGGATGAAGAACTCCAGGGTGTTGACCAGCTCGTCGGTGAGCGGGTTGCTGACCGGGCTCCACACCGGCGGGCGGCGCACCCGCGCCACCAGCTCCGCGTACGGCCGCGCGGCCGTGCGCCGGCGGACCGCCTCGCCGTACCGGCGCAGCGGCCGCAGCAGGATGCCGGCGGCGGCGTCCGGCCGGCGCTCCCGCACCGTCAGGTGCGCCGCGAGGTCGCGGGTGCGCCACCCCTCGTCGATCGTCGGCGCGTCCGGTCCCAGGTCCAGCAGCAGATCGGCGAGCGCCTCGCGCTCCGATCGGGCGTACCGCGGCATGGCCCGATCGTAGGCCGGTGGCGGCCCGGCCACCGGGACGGGCACGGCCGGCGGCGCCGCGCCGGCGGCCACCCGTCGGGCGCGGCGCCACGAACCGCCCTGGTCAGGGTGGCCGGTGCGGGGAAGGTGACGTCGGACATACGCCCTCCGGGTCGGCGGATCTGGCGTCGAGCGGTAAGGATGAGGGAGAAAATTGCGGCTTACGGCGGGGGAGAGTGTGGCGAGCGGGACAAGTCGGGACGTGCTCGGCAGGGGACTGCGGGTACTCGGCCGGGCCATCCGGGAACAACCCCGGATCTTCGCGGTCGCTGTGGCCGGCAGTGTGCTCTTCGGCCTCATGGTGATCGCCAGCGCGTACGTCGTCGGCGGGGTGGTCGGCAAGGTGGTGGTCCCGGCCATCGCCCGCGGCTCGGTGGCCGGTGGCGTCCTCGCGCTGGCCGCGGCCGCGCTGTTCGGGATCAGCGTGCTGCGGGTGGTCGGCATCTTCGGCCGCCGGCTCGGCGCCGGCTACATGCAGTACCGGCTCCAGGCCGCCTACCGCCGCCGGGTCACCCGCCGCTACCTCGACCTGCCGCTGGCCTGGCACCACCGCAACGCCACCGGCACCCTGCTCTCCAACGCCAACTCCGACGTCGAGGCGGCCTGGTATCCGATCGCGCCGCTGCCGTTCGCGGTCGGCACCCTGGTGATGCTGGTCGGCGCCGTGGTCTCGCTGTTCCTCACCGACTGGGCGCTCGCCCTGGTCGGCCTTGCCGTCTTCCCGGCGCTGTTCGCCCTCAACGTGGTCTACTCCCGCCGGATGGCCCCCCGCCAGGCCCGCGCCCAGCGGCTGCGCGCCGAGGTCAGCGGCATCGCGCACGAGAGCTTCGACGGCGCGCTGGTGGTCAAGACGATGGGTCGCGAGGCGCAGGAGACGGCCCGGTTCGCCGCCCGCGCCGGGGAGCTGCGCGACGCGCTGATCTCGGTCGGCAAGCTGCGTGGCGTCTTCGACCCGATGCTGGAGACCCTGCCCAGCCTCGGCACCCTGGCCGTGCTGGTGGTCGGCGCGGTCCGGCTCCGGCAGGGCGCGATCGACGTGACCGAGCTGGTCAGCGTCGCCTTCCTGTTCACCGTGCTGGCCTTCCCGGTCCGGGCCATCGGCTGGGTGCTGGCCGAGCTGCCGCGCAGCGTCGCCGGCTGGGACCGGGTGCGCCGGGTCCTCAACGCCACCGGCGAGATGCCGTACGGCGAGGCGACGCTCGACCCGGCCACGCCCACGCCGGCCACCCTCGCCTTCCGCGACGTCCACTTCGGCTACGAGCCGGCCGAGGCGCACCTGCCCGGCGCGGAGGTGCTCGGCGCGGTCTCCTTCACCGTGCCGGCGGGGAAGACCGTCGCCCTGGTCGGGCCCACCGGGGCCGGCAAGTCCACCATCGCCTCGCTCGCCGTCCGGCTGGTCGACCCGGGTACCGGCACGGTCACCCTGGACGGCGTCGACGTCCGCGACCTCACGGCGGCCTCGCTCGCCGCGAACGTGGCCCTGGTCGCCCAGGTCCCGTTCGTCTTCGACGACACCGTCCGGGCCAACATCGCCCTGGACCGGCCCGGCGTCGGTGACGAGGAGGTCTGGGCGGCGCTGCGGCTCGCCGAGGCGGACGGCTTCGTCGCCGCGCTCCCCGACGGGCTGGACACCATGGTCGGCGAGCGGGGCACCTCGCTCTCCGGCGGCCAGCGGCAGCGACTCACCCTGGCCCGGGCACTCGCCGGCCGGCCGCGGCTGCTGGTGCTCGACGACGCCACCAGCGCCGTCGACCCCCGGGTGGAGGCGGCCATCCTGGCCGGGCTGCGCACCCCGGCCGACGGCGGGGCACCCGCGTCGATCCTGGTGGTCGCGTACCGTCGGGCCACCATCGCGCTCGCGGACGAGGTGATCTACGTCGAACACGGGCGGGTGCTCGCCCGCGGCACGCACGCCGAGCTGCTCGCCACCGTGCCCGGCTACGCCGACCTGGTCACCGCGTACGAGCAGGCCGAGCAGGAACGCGAGCAGCCCCGCCCGTACGACGAGGTCACCCCGCTGACCTCCGGCCTGGAAATCGAGGTTGACCGGTGAGCACGACTGTGGAGGCGGATCGGCCGGCCGAGGCGACCGAGTCGACCTGGCGGACGCTGCGGCGCGGACTCGCGCTCTCCCCGGAGCTGAAGACCGGGTTGGCCGGCACGCTCGGGCTGGCGCTGGTCTACATGATCGGCCGGGTCGCCGTGCCGGTGGCCGTGCAGCGCGGCATCGACCACGGCATCGTCGGCGGCCTCGACCTGGATGTGGTCACGCTGACCGTGATCGCCACCGCCGCCGTGCTGGTGGTCACCACCGCCTGCGGCTACCTGATGATGCGCCGGCTCTTCACGGTGAGCGAGACCGCCCTCGCCGGGGTGCGTACCCGGGCCTTCCGGCACGTGCACGACCTGTCCATGCTGCACCAGCAGTCCGAGCGGCGTGGCTCGCTGGTCTCCCGGGTCACCAGCGACGTCGACCAGATCACCCAGTTCCTCCAGTGGGGTGGCGTGATCCTCATCGTCAACCTGGGCCAGCTGGTGGTCACCACGGCCGTGATGCTGGCGTACTCCTGGCAGCTCACCCTGGTGGTGCTCGTCGCGTTCGCTCCGGCGGTGCTGGTGATCCGGCTGCTGCAGCGCCGGCTGGGTGTCGCGTACGGCGTGGTCCGCCAGCGGACGGGCACCCTGCTCGGCACCATCGGCGAGAGCGTGGTGGGCGCCCCGGTGATCCGGGCGTACGGGATCGCCGGGCGGACCGCCCGGCGGCTGGACACGGCGATCGAGGGGCAGCGGCAGGCCCAGCAGCGGGCCATCCGGATCAGCATCCTGGGTAGCTCGGTGGGAGAACTGGCCGCCGGCCTGGCGCTGGCCGGCGTGGTGGTGGTCGGGGTCAACCTCGGTGTGGACCGCACCTTGTCCATCGGCCAGCTCACCGCGTTCCTCTTCCTGGTGACGCTCTTCATCCAGCCGGTGCAGATCGCCACCGAGGTGCTCAACGAGGCGCAGAACGCGATCGCCGGCTGGCGCCGGGTGCTCGACGTGCTGGACGTCGCGCCGGACGTGGCCGACCCGGGTGAGCAGGGGCGGGAGCTGCCGCCCGGCCCGCTGGACATCCGTTTCGCCGGGGTGACGTTCGCCTACCCGGGCGGCCCGCCGGTGCTGCACGACGTGACCCTGGAGATCCCGGCGAAGAGCCGGGTGGCCGTGGTCGGCGAGACCGGCAGCGGCAAGACCACCTTCGCCAAGCTGCTCACCCGGTTGATGGACCCCACTGCGGGGGATGTGCTGCTCTCCGGCGTGTCGCTGCGCCAGGTGCGCTTCGACTCGCTGCGCTCCCGGGTGGTGATGGTGCCGCAGGACGGCTTCCTGTTCGACGCCACGGTGGGGGAGAACGTCCGCTTCGCCCGCCCCGAGCTGACCGACCCGCAGCTCACCGCCGCGTTCTCCGAGCTGGGCCTGAGCGACTGGCTGGACGGGCTGCCGGCCGGGCTGGACACCCCAGTGGGGGAGCGCGGTGAGGCGCTCAGCGTCGGCGAGCGGCAGCTCGTCGCGCTGGCCCGGGCGTACGTCGCGGACCCCGACCTGCTGGTGCTGGACGAGGCGACCAGCGCCGTCGACCCGGCCACCGAGGTACGCCTCCAGCGCACCCTGGACGCGGTCACCCGGGGCCGCACCACGCTCGCCATCGCGCACCGGCTCTCCACCGCCCAGGCCGCCGACGAGGTGATCGTGGTGGACCGGGGCCGCATCGTCCAGCGTGGCCCCCACGACGAGCTGGTCAAGGACCCCAATTCGGTCTACGCCCTCCTCTACGCCTCCTGGCTGGAACAAACCCGCTAACCCACCCCCCGCGGCCCGTGTTGATCAGGGAGTTCGCGTCCGGATCACGCCGCGACTTCTTGATCAACTTTCCGTGGGTGGGGTGGGCAGCGGGCCCGTGAGGTAGCGCTGGACGGTGGGGCCGATCGTGGCGACCAGGGCCGCCGGGGCGGCGGAGGCGACCGGTTCGAGCCGGATGACGTACCGCATCATGGCCAGCCCGATCAGTTGACTGGCCACCAGCGATCCGCGCAGCGGCAGCTCGGCCGGGTCGACGTCGAGGTTGTCGAGCACGCGGCGCAGCACCTGGGTGGTCAGGAATTCCCGAAGCAGCCGAGCGGTCCACTCGTTGCTGAGCGCGGAGCGCAGAAGCGCCACTCCGGCGGTGCCGGCGGGCGAGTCCCACAGCCCGAGAAACAGCCGGACCAGCCGCTCGCCGACGCGGTCGCGGTCCCCGGCGAACACCTTTGGCAGCAGCTCACGGGGGTCGAACGGCGCGTTCATGGCGGCCAGGAAGAGCTGGTCCTTGGTGCCGAAGTAGTGGTGCACCAGCGCCGGGTCCACCTGAGCGGCGGCGGCGATGGCCCGGATGGACGCGCCGTCGAAGCCGCGCTCGGCGAAAGCGGTCCGGGCCGCGTCGAGGATCGCCTCCCGCGTGCCCGGGTTGCCCGGTCGCCGTCCGGTACGCCGTGCCATTGCCGCCCTTCGCTCGTTCCGTCATCCCGTTCGTGGCCCGGTCCCGGCCGGGACCGGGCCACGAACGGCGTCAGCCGCTGCGCCGGCGCAGCGTCGCCGCGGCGAGCACCAGCGCCAGCAGCGCCGCCCCCGCGACGATCGCCACGTCCCGCCACATCGTCGTGGTCGCCTCGGCGTGCGCGCCCACCTCCTGCAACGCCTCGACGGCGTACGACAGGGGCAGCGCGTCGCTGATCGCCTGGAGCCAGCCGGCCATCTGCCCCCGGGGCACGAAGAGCCCGCAGAGCAGCAGCTGCGGGGCCACCACCACCGGCATGAACTGCACGGCCTGGAACTCGGTCCGGGCGAAGGCGGAACAGAGCAGCCCGAGCGCGACCGCGAGCACCGCGTTGATCGCGGCGATCATGATCACGAGTCCGCTGCTGCCGGCGGTGCTCAGCCCGAACACCCAGTACGCCACGGCCGAGGCGATGGTGGCCTGCACCACGCCGGCCAGGCCGAACGCGATGCCGTAGCCGAAGAGCAGGTCGAGCTTGCCCAGCGGGGTGGTGAGCAGCCGCTCCAGGGTGCCGGTGGTGCGCTCCCGCAGCATGGCGATGCTGGTCACCAGGAACATGATGATGAACGGGAAGAAGCCCAGCATGATCAGCGCCACCCGGTCGAAGACCGTGGGCTGCCCGGGCGGATGGGGCTGGTCGACGTACATGAAGTAGACCAGGGTGAGCAGCACGGCCGGCACCACCACGAGCAGCGCGACGGTGCGCCGGTCGTGTCGCAGCTGACGCAGGATGCGCCCGATGGTGGCGGCCAGGATGCGGGGGTTCACGACCGGGCCTCCCTCGTTCGCGACTGAGGGGCTCGCCGCCCCGGTCCACTCCGCGCGCTCACCGGTCCTCCTCGCGAGATCTGATCAGCCGGAGGAACGCCTCCTCCAGGTCCTGCACACCGGTGGCGGCGCGGACCGCGTCCGGGGTGTCGTCGGCGATCAGCTGACCGTCCCGGATCAGCAGCAGCCGGTCGCAGCGGGCCGCCTCGTCCATCACGTGGCTGGACACCAGCAGCGTGGTCCCGGTGGCGGCCATGGCGTGGAACCGGGCCCACAGGTCGGCCCGGAGCACCGGGTCCTGGCCGACGGTGGGCTCGTCGAGGATGACCAGCTCCGGGTCACCCACCAGGGCGCAGGCCAGCGAGGCGCGGCTGCGCTGGCCGCCGGAGAGCGTGCCGACCAGCTGGTCGGCGGCCTCGGTCAGGCCCACGTCGGCCACCGCGCCGTCCGCCTCGGCCCGGCCGCGTCCCTGCAGCGCCGCGAAGTAGCGCGCGTTCTCCCGGACGGTCAGGTCGGCGTAGACGCTGGGCGCCTGGGTGAGGTAGCCGACCCGGTGGCGCAGCTCTGCCGTGCCGGCCGGTCGGCCGAGCACGGTGACTGCGCCCGAGTTGACGGTCTGCACCCCGACGATCGCGCGCATCAGGGTGGTCTTGCCGCTGCCGCTGGGCCCGAGCAGCCCGGTGACCGACCCGCGCGGCACCACGCAGGAGATGCCCTGGAGCACCCGCCGCCGGCCCCGGTCGACCACTAGGTCACGGACCACGACCGCGTCGTCCATGCCCGCCTCCAAAACTCATCAGGTGTTGAACTCAACGCTAGTTGAGTTATGCCGCCCGGCGCAACGGTTGACTTCGAGTGCGCTCGAACTGGAAGCCTGGGATGCGTGGACATCAGCACGCGGGAGATGAGCCTCACCGTGGGTGAGGCGGCGGAGCGGGTCGGCCTGACCACCTACACGCTGCGCTGGTACGAGCAGGAGGGCCTGGTCGCCCCGGTCGGGCGGGACTCCGCGGGCCGCCGGCGCTACACCGAGTCCGATGTCAACTGGCTGCTCCTGCTCACCCGGCTGCGGCGGACCGGGATGCCGGTGCGGGACATGCGCCGCTACGCCGAGCTGGCCCGGCAGGGCGATCGGACGCTCGGCGCCCGGCGGGCGCTGTTCGAGGCGCACCGCGCCCGGGTGCTGGCCCGGATGGCCGAGCTGGAGGAGGACCTCAGGGTGCTCGACTACAAGATCGACGCGTATCGCCGGGCGGAGGAGGAACTGACATGATCCGGCGACGAGTGGGCGCGAGCGGCCCTGAGGTTGCGGCGATCGGCCTGGGCTGCATGGGCATGAGCTTCGCGTACGGGGGCGCCGACGACGCAGAGTCGACGCGTACCCTGCACCGGGCCCTCGACCTGGGCGTCGACCACCTGGACACCGCCGACATGTACGGCTTCGGGGCGAACGAGCGGCTGCTCGCCCCGGTGGTGCGGGCCCGCCGGGACGAGGTGTTCCTGGCCACCAAGTTCGGCAACCGCACCACCGGCGACAGCTTCGGCGGCACCGGCACGCCCGGCGCGTACGTGGACAGCAGCGCGGCCTGGGCGAAGCAGGCCTGCGACGCCTCGCTGGACCGGCTCGGGGTGGCCACCATCGACCTGTACTACCTGCACCGGCGCGACCCGGCGACGCCGATCGAGGAGACCGTCGGCGCGATGGCGGACCTCGTCCGGGCCGGCAAGGTGCGGCTGATCGGCCTGTCCGAAGTCAGCCCGGCCACCCTGCGCGCCGCCCACGCGGTGCACCCGATCGCCGCCGTGCAGATGGAGTATTCCCTGTTCAGCCGGGACGTCGAGGGGGAGATGCGGGCCACCTGCCGGGAACTGGGCGTGGCCCTGGTGGCGTACTCGCCGGTCGGGCGGGGGCTGCTCACCGGCACGATCACCAGCCGGGACCAGCTCACCGGCAACGACTGGCGGGCCGGGGCGCCCCGGTTCGCCGAGGGCAACCTGGACGCGAACCTCAAGCTGGTCGACCAGGTGCGGGCGGTCGCCGACGAGGTCGGCGCGACGCCGGCCCAGGTGGCGCTGGCCTGGCTGCTCGCCCAGGGTGACGACATCCTGACCATCCCCGGCACCAAGCGGGTCCGCTACCTCGAGGAGAACGCGGCGGCGGCTGACCTCCGGCTCAGCCCGGAGCAGTTGGCCCGACTCGACGAGGCGGTGCCCCCCGGCGCGGCCGCCGGAGAAAGGTACCCCGAGGCAGCAATGAGATTCATCGGTCGATAGCTATCGCACCGGACATCCGGTCAGCCAGCGGTCATTGCGCCGAAGATCGGACGTCCGGCACCATGTCGCCGTGGGACCCGCTCCGCTGCCCGAGTCCGGATTCCTCGACGACTGGGCCGGCCGCCTTCGGCAGGCCGCCGACCGACCGGTCGTCGGCATCATGCTGCGCGGCAGTCACGCCCGCCGGGCCGCCACCGAGCACAGCGACGTGGACGTGGACGTGCTGGTCGTGGCCGACGAGGAGTACTCCGGCGACGACCCTGAGCAGCCCACGGCGGACCCCGCCCTCGTCCCGTACACGGCACACCAGGCGTACCTGGCCGAGTTCGGCGGTCGCCTCGTGCACGTCTCGGTGGCCGCCCGGGACGTCCGGTCCTGGGTCCGCCGGCTCGGCCAGCCGGCGGACTGGGCGTTCGGGCTGCCGGTCACCGCGCCCGCCCGGCTGATCTGGGCGGTGCCGGAGTGGCGCCGCCGGATCGACCTGCCGGTGCTCTGCCAGCCCGCCGACGAGCCGCGGCTGGAGGAGTTGATCGCCACCCTCGGCAAGGTCGCCGCCGCCCGGCGGGCCGACGACCCGTTGGGCGTCCGGCTCGCCGCCGCCGACCTGGCCCGGCTCTGCCCGTCCGTGCTGCGGCTGGTCAACCCGTCGGTCCGGGTGGTCTCCCGCCGGGACGCGCTCGCCGCCGCGCTGGACCTGCCGGTCGCCCCGCCCGGCTACCGCGACGACATGCTGCTCTGCCTGGGGCTGCGCCCGGCCGCCGTCGGCGAGCTCAGCGCCGCCGCCGGCCGGCTGGTCGGCGGCATCGTCCCGCTGGTCCGCCCGTACGCCGACGAGATCGCCGTGACGGCCGGCGCGGACCTGGCGGAGGCCCTGCTGGACGGCCGGCTGGACCGTTACCTGGGGCAACTGACCGGCGCGCTCGACGGTTCCGCGCCCGCCTCCCGGGACACGTCGACGGTGCCGGTGCCGCGTGCGGGAGAATGGCTCACTGTGCCCGCCTCTGACGCGCCGGTGACCGGCGCCCCCGCCAGCTCCGGCGGCGCCGCGGCCCCCGGCCCGGCCCGACCATCCCGGCTCGACCCGGCGATCGCCGCCCGGCTGCGCCGTACCCCCGACGGCCTGGTGGCCGCGGTGGTCCGGCAGTACGACTCGGGCGAGGTGCTGATGGTCGCCTGGATGGACGACGAGGCGCTGCACCGCACGCTGACCACCGGCCGGGCCACCTACTGGTCGCGCAGCCGGCAGGAGTACTGGGTCAAGGGCGCCACCTCCGGCCACCACCAGTACGTCCGCTCGGTGGCGCTGGACTGCGACGGGGACGCCCTGCTGGTCAGCGTCGACCAGGTCGGCGTCGCCTGTCACACCGGCCAGCGGACCTGCTTCTTCACCGAGCTGCCGGTCAGCTCCCCGGAGGCGACCTCATGACGGACGGCACGGTCAGCCCCGACCCGGCCACCTTCGCCGACCTGGCGGCCCGCTGGCGGGTCGTGCCGGTCACCCGCCGGCTGCTCGCCGACGCGGAGACCCCGGTGGGCGTCTACCGCAAGCTGGCCGGCGGCCCGGGCACGTTCCTGCTGGAGTCGGCCGAGCAGGGCGTCGGCTCGGCCGGGATGGCCTGGTCCCGCTACTCGTTCATCGGCGTCCGCAGCAGCGCCACGCTGACCGAGCGGGACGGCGCGGCGGTCTGGGCCGGCGCGCCGCCGGCCGGCGTACCGGCGTCCGGCGACCCGGTGACGGTGCTCCGCGAGACCGTGGCCGCCCTGGCCGGCCCCGCCTGGGACCCGGCCAGCGGCATGCTGCCGCTCACCGGCGGCATGGTCGGCTACCTCGGGTACGACCTCGTCCGCCGCTTCGAGCGGCTCCCGGAGCTGACCGAGGACGACCTCGACGTGCCCGAGCTGGGACTGATGCTCGCCACCGACCTGGTGGTGCTCGACCACTACGACGGCTCGGCGATCCTGGTCGCCAACGCGGTCCTGCCTCCGCTCGACGCACCCGACCGGGAGGCCCTGGTCACGGCGGCGTACCACCACGCGGTGGGTCGGCTGGACGCGATGACCGGCGCGCTGTCCCGACCGATTCCGCCCATGATCTCGACGGTCGCCCGGCCCCCGCTCGGCGACGTGGTGAGCCGTACGCCCGACGGCGGCTACCCGAAGGCGGTGGCGGCGGCCCAGGAGGCGATCCGGGCCGGCGAGTGCTTCCAGATCGTGCTCAGCCAGCGCTTCGAGCGGCCGACCCACGCCGATCCGCTCGACGTCTACCGGGTGCTGCGCACCACCAACCCCAGCCCGTACATGTACCTGCTGCGCTTCGACGGCTTCGACATCGTCGGCTCCTCGCCGGAGGCGCACCTCAAGGTGAGCACCGGCGCGGACGGGCGGCGGCGGGCGCTGCTGCACCCGATCGCCGGTACCCGACCGCGCGGCGGTTCCCCCGAGGCGGACGCCCGGCTCGCGGCCGAGTTGCTCGCCGACCCGAAGGAGCGCTCCGAGCACGTCATGCTGGTCGACCTGGGCCGCAACGACCTGGGCCGGGTCTGCCGCCCGGGCACCGTCGAGGTGCCCGAGTTCGCCACCATCGAGCGGTACAGCCACGTCATGCACATCGTCTCCACCGTGGTGGGCGAGCTGCGCGCGGACCGCACCGCTTTCGACGCGCTCGCCGCGACCTTCCCCGCCGGCACCCTCTCCGGGGCGCCGAAGGTGCGGGCCATGGAGATCATCGAGGAGCTGGAGCCGGTCCGTCGGGCCCTGTACGGCGGCACCGTCGGCTACTTCGGCTTCGGCGGCGACCTGGACATGGCCATCGCCATCCGTACCGCGCTGATCCGGGAGGGCCGGGCGTACGTGCAGGCCGGCGCGGGGGTGGTGGCCGATTCCGATCCTTCCGCCGAGGAGCAGGAGACCCGGAACAAGGCCGCCGCGGTGCTCGCCGCGATCGCCGCCGCCGAGACCCTCCGGCCGGCCCGATGACCGCACCGACCACCGGCTCGCCCGCCACCGGTTCGCCGGCCGCGCGGGGCCGGCGCGAACTGGCGTACGCGGTGCTGCTCTGCCTGGTCGGGGCCGGATTGGCCCTCTGGGCGGTGACCCGGACGTGGTCGGTCGAGCTGACCGCCCGGGGTTCGCTGCCGCCCACCCGGCACACCCGCACCGGCACGGACCTGCTGCCGTGGGTCTCGGCGCTGGCCCTGGTCGGGCTGGCCGGCGGCGGCGCGGTGTTGGCCACCCGGGGCCGGGTCCGGCGGCTGCTGGGCGGCCTGCTGGCGCTGGTCGGGCTGGCCGTGGCGGCCGGCGGCGGCTACGGCCTGACCGCCCTCGCCGGGGTGAGCCGGCAGTGGCCGGCGCTGGTGCTGGTCGGTGGGCTGGTCGCGGCCGTCGGCGGCGTGCTCACCGCGCTGCGGGGCGCGGGCTGGCCGGCGATGGGTGCCCGCTACGAGCGGCCGGTCCGCTCGGCGGCCCCGTCCGGCCCGGACCGGCCGGCGGTCGAGCGGGGCACCCGGGACGCCTGGGAGGCGCTGGACCGGGGCGAGGACCCGACGGTCAGCTGACCGGCTGGGCGTCCCGCGCGCCGCGCCGCTCGGTGGCCACGGCGCGGGCGGCGGCCAGTTCGGCCACCAGGCGGTCCAGGTCCCGGCGCTGCGCGGCCCGGGCCCGGTCGGCGCAGACCGCCTCCCAGGCGTTGCCCCGGGCGGTCCGCATCCGGGCGTCGCCGATCACGGCGCGTTCCACGGTGTGCACCACGCCGACGGCGAGCGAGGCGACGGTCCGGGAGATGGTGGTGAACCCGATGGTCTGGTTCGGCCCGATGGCGCTCATGGTCACCCCGTACGAGATCGTTGGCGACGATTGGCAGCCGCCTCATCGAGTCTGCCCGAGGACGATGCTGCCGGGCGCGGGTTTCGCCGCCGTGACGCCCTGGTCAACTCTCGGGTAGCCGGGGCGACCAGCGCAGGGTCGTTCGTCCTTGAGCTTGGTCACAGCATCGAGGAACGTCGCGGGGTGGCGCTGCGTGACATCGCGTTCACCGGAAGTCGGCCATCATGCCACAGCCCATTTCGTGAGGAGCGCCATACCCCCCGGGACTTGTCGCCAGGTGGCGCCCCCTAGCATCGGCCCATGACACCCGGAGAGGGGAGTCCGTTGGTGACTGCTGAGCATGCGCACGCGGAGGGGGACGAGGCCGGTCCGGCGGCGTCCGCAAACGTGCTCGACGAGATCCTGGTCGGCGTCCGCGAGGACGTGGCGCGGCGACAGGAGCAGGTTCCGCTGGAGCGGATCCGCGAGCTGGCCGCCGCCGCGCCGCCGCCGCTGGACGCGTACGCGGCCCTGCGCCGGCCCGGCGTGGCCGTCATCGCCGAGGTGAAGCGCTCCTCGCCGTCCAAGGGGCGGCTGGCGGAGATCGCCGACCCCGCCGACCTGGCCGGCGACTACGCGGCCGGCGGCGCCCGGGCGATCAGCGTGCTCACCGAGGGCCGCTGGTTCGGCGGGTCGCTGGACGACCTGGCCGCCGTGCGGGCCGCGGTGAACATCCCGGTGCTCCGCAAGGACTTCGTGGTCTCCAGCTACCAGGTGCACGAGGCGCGCGCCCACGGCGCCGACCTGGTGCTGCTGATCGTCGCTGCGCTGGAGCAGAACGCCCTCGTCGGGCTGCTGGAGCGGATCGAGTCGCTCGGCATGTGCGCGCTGGTCGAGGTGCACAACGAGGAGGAGGCCGACCGGGCCCTGGAGGCCGGCGCGCAGGTGATCGGGGTCAATGCCCGTGACCTGCGTACCCTGGAGGTCGACCGTTCGGTCTTCGAGCGGATCGCGCCCGGCCTGCCCAGCAGCGTCGTCAAGATCGCCGAGTCCGGCGTACGCGGCCCGCACGACCTCATCCGGTACGCCTCGGCGGGTGCCGACGCGGTCCTGGTCGGCGAGGGCCTGGTCACCCAGAAGAGCCCCCGCGAGGCGGTGGCCGAGCTGGTCAACGCCGGCAACCACCCGGCCACGCCCCGCCCGGTGCGCTGATCCGCCCGGCACCCGACACGCAGCGAGAGGACACGCCGATGAGCGCCGACCCGGCCGCCCCGGCCGCCCAGGTTCCCGACGCCGCCGGTCACTTCGGCCGGTTCGGCGGCCGGTTCGTCCCGGAGGCGCTGGTCGCGGCGCTCGACGAGCTGGACGCGGCATACCGGAAGGCGATGACCGACGAGACCTTCCGGGCCGAGTTCGACGGCCTGCTGCGCGGCTACGCCGGCATCCCGTCGCTGCTCTATCCGGCCACCCGGCTCTCCGCCCGGGCCGGGGCGCGGATCCTGCTCAAGCGGGAGGACCTCAACCACACGGGCGCGCACAAGGTGCGCAACGTGCTCGGCCAGGCGCTGCTCACCAAGCGGATGGGCAAGGCCCGGGTGATCGCCGAGACCGGCGCCGGGCAGCACGGCGTGGCCACCGCCACCGCCGCCGCGCTGTTCGACCTGGAGTGCGTGGTCTACATGGGTGAGGTCGACACCCAGCGCCAGGCGCTCAACGTGGCCCGGATGCGGATGCTCGGGGCGACCGTCGTACCGGTCACCACCGGCTCGCGGACGCTGAAGGACGCGATGAACGAGGCGATGCGGGACTGGGTCGCCAACGTCGACACCACCCACTACCTGATCGGCACCGCCGCCGGCCCGCACCCGTTCCCGGAGATGGTCCGGGACTTCGTGCGTGGCATCGGCGAGGAGGCCCGCCAGCAGTGCCTCGACCTGACCGGCGCACTGCCGGACGCGGTCGCCGCCTGCGTCGGCGGCGGCTCCAACGCGCTCGGCATCTTCCACGCCTTCGTGCCCGACAGCGGGGTGCGGTTGTACGGCTTCGAGGCCGGCGGCGAGGGCGTGGCGACCGGCCGGCACGCGGCCAGCATCACCGGCGGCTCCTCCGGTGTGCTGCACGGCACCCGGACGTACGTGCTGCAGGACTCCGACGGGCAGACGATCGAGTCGCACTCGATCTCGGCCGGCCTGGACTACCCGGGCGTCGGGCCGGAGCACGCCTGGCTGCACGACCAGGGCCGGGCGACCTACCTGCCGGTCGACGACGACGAGGCGATGGCCGCGTTCGAGCTGCTCTGCCGCACCGAGGGGATCATCCCGGCGATCGAGAGTTCGCACGCGCTGGCCGGCGCCCTGAAGATCGCCCCGCAGCTCGCCGCCGAGCTCGGCCGGGAGCCGGTCATCATCGTCAACCTCTCCGGCCGGGGCGACAAGGACGTGCACACCGCCGGCCAGTACTTCGGCATCCTCGACAGGGAGACAGCGTGAGCGAGCGGAGCGAGCGAACCATTCAGCTCAGCAGCGCGGCGGCTCGCGCCGCCGCGGAGCGAAGCGAGGCGGTGGCGTGAGCCGCATCGGGGTCGCCTTCGACAAGGCCCGCGCCGACGGGCGGGCTGTGCTGGTCGGCTGCATGCCGGCCGGGTTCCCGACCGTCGACGGCAGCATCGCCGCGATGAAGACCATGGTCGAGGCGGGCGTTGACGTCATCGAGGTGGAGATCCCGTACTCCGACCCGGTGATGGACGGCCCGGTCATCCAGCGGGCCAGCGACCTGGCCCTCGCCGGCGGGGTGCGGACCGCCGACACCCTGCGGATCGTCGAGGCCGTCGCGGCGACCGGGGCGCAGGTGGCCATCATGACCTACTGGAACCCGATCGAGCAGTACGGGGTCGACACGTTCGCCCGGGACCTGGCCGCCGCCGGCGGCACCGGACTGATCACGCCGGACCTCATCCCCGAGGAGGCCGGCGCGTGGCTGGCCGCCTCCGACGCGTACGGCCTGGACCGGACGTTCCTGGTCTCCCCGTCGTCCACCGACGCGCGGTTGCGGATGACCGCCGAGCACTGCCGCGGCTTCGTGTACGCCACCGCGCTGATGGGCGTCACCGGTGCCCGGTCGCAGACCTCCGAGGCGGCGCCGATCCTGGTCTCCCGGCTGCGCGAGGTCACCGATCTGCCGGTCGGTGTCGGGCTGGGCGTGGGGACCGGGGCGCAGGCCGGCACCGTCGCCGGGTACGCCGACGGCGTCATCGTCGGCAGCGCGCTGATCCGTTGCCTCCTCGACGCCCCGGACCAGGCCACCGGGCTGGCCGCGCTGCGGGCGCTCAGCGCCGAACTCGCCGAGGGAGTCCGCAACCCGGTCCGCTGAGTCGCCGGCCGGAATCCCGGTCGGCTGCCGGCCTCGGTGACGGTGAGTGGGTGCTGCGCCGGTGGCTGCAGAGCCCGTCCGAGTGACAGGATCGTCACACTGTGTCATGCGCCACTGGTGGCCGTGAAAGGCCCCGGCTGGCACTGCGCCGCGCCGTGGAGCGTGCCGGGCCCGTCAGCGCGGGACGGCGTTCTCGCCGTCGGCCGGCGCGCTGCGCGGTTCACCTCGGGGCCCGGGCGGGACCGGGTCCGGTCGCGGCTCCCGCAGCACCCCCGACCGGCCCGCCAGGACGTCGGCCACGGCGGCCCGGGTGGTCGGGGTCAGCGCCTCGGGAAGCCCCTCGGGCGGGTACCAGCGCAGGTCACAGCCGCCGACCGGGGTGGCGGCCGGGGCGTCCCCCCGCACCCGGGCGCGGAACACGTGCACCAGGACGTCCGGCAGGGCGCCGGAGCGGCCGGCCGGCGGCCGGGGCACGCCGGGCTCGCCGAGCCGGTAGAGGCCCACCAGGTCGACCAGGTCGACCGCCCAACCGGTCTCCGCGCGGATCTCGCGCACCGCGGCGGCGAGCGGGCTCTCGTCGCGGCGCGGCCGGCCACCGGGCAGCGCCCACCGCCGGCCGGGCCCGGACCGGCGGCAGAGCAGCACCCGTCCGGCCTGGTCGGTGACGACCGCGGCAACCGCCCAGGTGAGCGAGCTCATGGACAAAGAGCCTACGGCCGGGCAAAGCACAAGTCATCCGAGGCGTCAAGCCGGCGAACCGGGGTGCCGGGAGTGCGGTCCGCAGCGGTACCGTGTTCACCCGTGACCCTCGCCCCGATGACCCCACTGGCGGCCCTGCCCAGCCCCAGCACCGCCGTCTGGCAGCTCGGACCCGTTCCGGTCCGGGCCTACGCGCTCTGCATCATTGTCGGCATCGTGGTGGCCTGCGTGGTGACCGAGTATCGGTTGCGCCGGCGCGGCGTCGCCCCTGGTGCCGTGCTCGACATCGCCGTCTGGGCGGTGCCGACCGGCATCATCGGCGCCCGGATCTACCACGTGATCACCTCGCCCGAGAAATACTTCGGCGCCGGCGGCGAGCCGCTCAAGGCGTTCGCCATCTGGGAGGGCGGCCTCGGTATCTGGGGCGCCGTCGCCGGCGGCGCGATCGGTGCCTGGATCGCGGCCCGGCAGCTCGGCATCCCGTTCGCGGTGGTGGCCGACGCGCTGGCGCCGGGCCTGCCCCTGGCCCAGGCCGTCGGCCGGCTCGGCAACTGGTTCAACAACGAGCTCTACGGCGGCCGCACCAGCCTGCCCTGGGGACTGGAGGTCCACGTGATGGACCCGGACCATCCCGGGCACGCGCTGCGCGACGACGCGGGCAACGCGGTCCTGCTGCCGGGGCTCTACCAGCCGACCTTCCTGTACGAGGCGCTCTGGAACATCGGCGTCGCCGCTCTGGTCTTCCTCCTCGACCGGAAGCTGCGGTTCGGCCGGGGCCGGGCCTTCGCGCTCTACGTGATGGGCTACACGGCCGGCCGGTTCTGGATCGAGCTAATGCGCACCGACGAGGCCAACCACATCCTCGGCCTGCGGCTCAACGTCTGGACCGCGGCGCTGGTCTTCCTCGGCGCGCTGGTCTACTTCGTGCGCGTCCGCGGGCCCCGCGAGTACCTGGTCCCGGTCGGTGGCCCCGCCGCCCCGGTGCCGCCCGCGGGCGGTGACGTGTCGCAGGTCGACCTCTCCGCGCGGGAGGCCGGGCCGCAGCCGGTCGCCCCGGAGGGCTACCGGGTGGTCAGCGAGGAGCAGTTCCGCGCGTACCGGGAGACCGGCGTCGTACCGGAGGAGGAGCCGGCGGCCGGCACGGAGTCCGGGCACGCGGCCGACGAGACCGTCGAGTCGACCGTAGCCGGGTCCGCCGACGCCGCCGGGGAGCGGCCGGCGGCCGGCGGCGCCGCGGACCGGGCCGACGCCACCGCCGCCAGCCCCGACCGGGACAGCTGAGCGGGGGAGTCATGCGTACCGCGGTGGTGGTCGGCGCCGGCCTCGGCGGGCTGGCGGTGGCCGGCGTGCTGGCCCGCTCCGGGTGGCAGGTCACCCTCCTCGAACGGTCCGACCGGGTCCGCCCGGAGCCGACCGCCGTCGTGCTCTGGCCCAACGGGGTACGCGCGCTGCGCGCTCTCGGGCTCGGCGCCGGGCTGGACGCCATCGCCACCCCGCTGCCCGACGGCGGGATACGCCGCCCGGACGGGCAGTGGCTGGTACAGCCCCGCCCCACCCCGGCCGAGCGGATGCCGGTCGTGGTGCACCGGGAGGACCTGCACGACGCGCTCATCGCCGGCCTCGGTGACCAGGTGGAGCTGCGGACCGGGGTGACCGTGCGGACCGTGCGGGCGGTTTCCGGGGAGCGCCCGGCGGTGGGCGACGGCCGGCAGACCGTGACCGCGGACCTGGTGGTGGCCGCCGACGGCACCGACAGCGAGATCCGCCGGCAACTCGCCCCGGAGTCGGCGGTGGTGAGTTCCGGCTGCGCCGCGTGGCGGGCGGTGATCCCGTGGTACCGGGCCCCAAAGCTGCCCGACGGCCAGCCGGTGCCCGGGGAGACGCTGGGCGCCGGCTACCGCTTCGTGGCCGCCTCGCTCGGCGACCGGGGCGCCGCGGGCGCCTCCCGCCGGGGCGGCATCTACTGGGTGGCCACCGCCGCCGGCGCGCCCCGCCCGGAGCCCGCGGAGACCCAGCTCGCCCTGCTCAAGCGCTGGTACGCGGGCTGGCCCGCGCCGATCGCCGAGCTGCTCGACGCCACCGAGCCGGCCGACCTGGTGCAGCAGGAGATCCGCGAGCTACGGCCGCTGCCCAGGGCGTACGGCTTCCCGGTCGGGCCGGGCGGGGTGGTACTGCTCGGCGACGCCGCGCACGCCATGCCCCCGCACCTCGGGCAGGGCGCCTGCCTCGCCTTCGAGGACGCGGCCACCCTCTCCGTGCTGCTGCGCGAGTCCCGGCTGCCCGACGCGGTGGCCGCGTACGACCGGCTGCGCCGGCCCCGCGCGGCGACCATGGTGCGGCAGACCCGCCGGATGTCGGCGGTCCTGCAGACCCGGGGTCGCCTGGCGCTGCGCGCCCGCGACGCGGCCCTCGGCACGATCAGCCCCCGGCTGCGTAACACGGCCGCCTCCGCGGCCGCTGCCTGGCACCCACCGGCCTGACCCGCCCGGGGACGGGCGGGGTCAGCCGATGAGGGCGGCCGGCTCGGCGATGCAGGCGGTGCCGATGCGGCGGAAGCCGACCCGCAGGTAGACCCGGGCGATGTCCTCGCTGCCGGCGGACAGGAAGATCAGGTCGGTGCCGGCGGCGCGCAGCTCGTGGGCGAGCGTCGCGGTCACCGCCGCACCGAGGCCGCGCCGGCGGGCCGCCGGCAGGGAAGCCACCCCGGCGATCTCCGCCACGTCGCCGACCCGCATGGCCATGCCGCTGGCCAGCGCCCCCAGCTCGGGGGTCTCGGCGAGCACCGAGATCCGCCGGCCGTCGGAGATCCGGGTGGCGTCCTCCTCCAGCGTGGCCACGTCTAGCCGGGAGACCGCGGCGTCCCGCTCGGCCGGGCCGGCGTCGCCGCGGGCGGTGCCGCCGTTGGAGAAGCCGACCGCGGCGACGGCCCGCCGCACCGCCACGTCCGCCGCGAAGCCCGGGTCCGCCGGGTCGAGGACCCGCACCGGTACGTCGCTGAGCGCGGTCGGGTCGGGCAGGCGCGGCGGGTCGAGCACCATCAGCGGTGCCTCCAGCACGGTCAGCCCCGCCGAGCGGGCGACGGCGAGCAGGTCCGGGGTGATCTCGTGCACCCACTCGAACGCCTCCGGCAGGCCAAGCTCCCGTTGCCGGGCCCGGACGGCGGTCACGTCGGCGAGCGAGGGCGGTGCGGTTGCGTCGAGCCGCGGGCGGGCGTAGAACGGCCACCCGGCGCCGTCCCGGACGAAGAGCACCAGTGCGCCGAATTCCTCGGTACGCGCCCCGTCGCGGGGCACCGCGTCGTAGAACCGCTCCAACCGGTCGAGCACGTCAGTGCGTACGACATCCACCGCGCGAGACTACATGTCCCACGTTGTGGAAGGTGTGATCAATCTGAACTGGCCTTGCGCCGGAAGCCCTAACGTAGACTCAATAAAACCCACGTAGGGCCGACGTCGTCCCGACCATGATCCAACCTGAGTGACGACAGGAGGCCCGGTGGCCTTTCCGTACCCTCTCAGCCCGCAGCCGGCCCCCCGCGCGACGGGGCTCTACGACCCCGCGCACGAGCATGACGCGTGCGGCGTGGCCTTCGTGGCCGACCTGCACGGACGCCGGTCGCACGAGGTCGTCGCGAACGGTCTCGGGGCACTCTGCCGGCTGGACCACCGGGGCGCCCGGGGCGCGGAGCCCAACACCGGCGACGGCGCCGGGGTCATGATCCAGGTGCCGGACGCGTTCCTGCGCGCGGTCGTCGACTTCCCGCTGCCGCCCGCCGGCCAGTACGCCACCGGCCTGGTCTTCCTCCCCGACGACGACGCGGCCGAGGCCCGGGCCCGCCAGGTGGTGGAGAAGTACGCCCTGGTCGAGGGGGCCGTCATCCTCGGCTGGCGGGACGTCCCCACCGACCCGAGCGGCCTCGGCGAGACCGCCCTCGCCGCGCTGCCCCGGGTCCGGCAGGTCTTCCTCGCCGCGCACCGGCTCACCGACTCGCCCGCCGGCCCGGCCGGTTCCCCGCTGACCGGGCTCGACCTGGACCGGGTGGCGTTCTGCGTGCGCAAGCAGGCCGAGCGGGAGAGCGCCGAGCGGGGCGTGCCGGCATACTTCCCGTCGCTGTCCGGGCGGACCATGGTCTGGAAGGGCATGCTCACCCCCGACCAGCTGCCCGCGTTCTACCCGGAGCTGACCGACGAGAGGGTGGTCAGCGCGATCGCCCTGGTGCACTCGCGGTTCTCCACCAACACCTTCCCGTCCTGGCCGCTGGCCCACCCGTACCGGTTCATCGCGCACAACGGCGAGATCAACACGATCCGCGGCAACCGGAACTGGATGCAGGCACGAGAGGCGTTGCTGCGCAGCCCGCACCTGCCCGGCAACATCCGCCGGGTCTTCCCGGTCTGCACCCCCGGCGCCTCCGACTCGGCCAACTTTGATGAGGTGCTCGAGCTGCTGCACCTGGCCGGGCGGAGCCTGCCGCACGCGGTGCTGATGATGATCCCGGAGGCGTGGGAGAACGACCCGGACATGCGCGCCGACAAGCGCGCCTTCTACCGGTTCCACGCCAGCCTGATGGAGCCGTGGGATGGTCCGGCCTCGGTCGCCTTCACGGACGGCGAGATCGTCGGCGCGGTGCTGGACCGCAACGGGCTGCGCCCCGGCCGCTGGTGGCGCACCGCCGACGGGCTGGTCGTGCTGGGCAGCGAGGCGGGCGTGCTCGACCTCGACCAGGCCACCGTGGTCGCCAAGGGCCGCCTCCAGCCGGGGAAGATGTTCCTGGTCGACACGGTCAACGGCCGGATCGTCCAGGACGACGAGATCAAGACCGAGCTGGCCGCCGCCCGGCCGTACGACGAGTGGCTGCACGCCGGCCTGATCGAGCTGGACGAACTGCCGCCGCGCGAGCACATCGTCTACACCCACGACTCGGTGCGCCGCCGGCAGCAGACCTTCGGCTACACCGAGGAGGAGCTGAAGATCCTGCTCGCCCCGATGGCCCGCAGCGGCGCGGAGCCGATCGGCTCGATGGGCACGGACACCCCGATCTCGCCGCTGTCCACCCGGCCGCGGCTGCTCTACGACTACTTCCACCAGCTCTTCGCCCAGGTCACCAACCCGCCGCTGGACGCCATCCGGGAGGAGCTGGTGACCAGCCTGGCGTCCACCATCGGGCCGGAGGGCAACCTGCTCGACCCGGGCCCGGCGAGCTGCCGGCAGATCGTGCTGCCGTACCCGGTGATCGACAACGACGAGCTGGCCAAGATCCTCTCCATCGACGAGGACGGCGACCTGCCCGGGTTCAAGGCGGTCCGGGTCTCCGGGCTCTACCGGGTCCGGGACGGCGGGGCCGGCATCAAGGCCCGGCTGACCGAGATCTGCCGGCACGTCTCCGAGGCGATCGAGGACGGCGTCCGGATCCTGGTGCTCTCCGACCGGGACTCCAACGCCGACCTGGCCCCGATCCCGTCGCTGCTGCTCACCGCGGCGGTGCACCAGCACCTGGTCCGCGAGCAGACGCGTACCCAGGTGGCGCTGGTCGTGGAGTCGGGCGACTGCCGCGAGGTGCACCACGCGGCGGTGCTGATCGGCTACGGCGCGGCGGCGGTCAACCCGTACCTGGCCTTCGAGTCGGTGGAGGACATGATCTCCACGGGCGCGCTGGTCGGCGTCGACCCGGAGAAGGCGGTCCGCAACTACGTGAAGGCGCTCGGCAAGGGCGTCCTGAAGATCATGTCCAAGATGGGCATCTCGACGGTGTCGTCGTACTGCGGCGCCCAGGTGTTCGAGGCCGTCGGCCTGGACACCCGCCTGGTCGAACGCTACTTCCGGGGTACCCCGAGCACGATCAGCGGGATCGGGCTGCACGAGATCCACGCCGAGGTGGCCGCCCGGCACGCCCTGGCCTGGCCGGCCGCCGGGGCCCAGCCGTCCGACCGGCTGGAGGTCGGCGGCGAGTACCAGTGGCGCCGCGAGGGCGAGCTGCACCTGTTCAACCCGGAGACGGTCTTCCTACTCCAGCACGCCACCCGCAGCCGCCAGTACGACATCTTCCGCCGGTACACCGCCAAGGTCGACGAGCTGGCCGCGCAGGCCGGCTCGCTGCGCGGCCTGTTCACCCTGCGCACCGGCGTACGCCCGGCGGTGCCGGTGGACGAGGTGGAGCCGGCCCGCGAGATCGTCAAGCGGTTCGCCACCGGCGCCATGTCGTACGGGTCGATCTCGGCCGAGGCGCACGAGACCCTGGCCATCGCGATGAACCGGCTCGGCGGCAAGTCCAACACCGGCGAGGGCGGCGAGGACGTCGACCGGCTGCACGACCCCGAGCGCCGCTCGGCGGTCAAGCAGATCGCCAGCGGCCGCTTCGGCGTGACCAGCGAATACCTGGTCAACGCCGACGACCTCCAGATCAAGATGGCCCAGGGGGCGAAGCCCGGCGAGGGTGGCCAGCTTCCCGGCAACAAGGTCTGGCCGTGGATCGCGCGTACCCGGCACGCCACGCCGGGCGTCGGCCTGATCTCCCCGCCGCCGCACCACGACATCTACTCGATCGAGGACCTGGCCCAGCTCGTCCATGACCTCAAGTCCGTCAACCCGCGCGCCCGGGTGCACGTCAAGCTGGTCAGCGAGGTCGGGGTGGGCACGGTGGCGGCCGGCGTCGCCAAGCTCAAGGCCGACGTCATCCTGATCTCCGGCCATGACGGTGGCACCGGCGCGTCCCCGCTCAACTCGCTCAAGCACGCCGGCACGCCGTGGGAGCTGGGGCTGGCCGAGGCGCAGCAGACGCTGCTGCTCAACAAGCTCCGCGACCGGGTCACCGTGCAGGTCGACGGCCAGCTCAAGACCGGCCGGGACGTACTTATCGCCGCGCTGCTCGGCGCGGAGGAGTTCGGCTTCGCCACCGCCCCGCTGATCGTCGAGGGCTGCGTGATGATGCGGGTCTGCCACCTGGACACCTGCCCCGTCGGCATCGCCACCCAGAACCCGGTGCTGCGCGAGCGCTTCACCGGCAAGCCGGAGTTCGTGGAGAACTTCTTCCTCTTCCTCGCCGAGGAGGTCCGCGGATACCTGGCCGAGCTGGGCTTCCGCAGCATCGACGAGGCGATCGGGCACACCGAGCTGCTCGACGTCACCCCGGCTGTCGACCACTGGAAGGGCCACGGCCTCGACCTCAGCCGGGTCCTGCACCTGCCCGAGCTGCCCGAGGGCGCGGCCCGGCGCGGCATCCGGGCGCAGGACCACGGCCTGGAACTGGCCCTGGACAACCAGCTCATCGCCCTGGCCGCGCCGGCCCTGCAGGATGCGGGGTCCCGGGTGGTCGGCGCCGAGGCGCGGGACGCCGCACCGGTCACGCCGGTCCGGGCCGAGCTGGCGATTCGCAACGAGCACCGCAGCGTCGGCGCGATGCTCGGCGGCGAGGTCACCCGCCGGTTCGGTGGCGCCGGCCTGCCCACCGACACCATCGAGTTCCTGCTGCACGGCACCGCCGGCCAGTCGTTCGGCGCGTTCCTGCCGCACGGGGTCACCCTGCGCCTGTACGGCGACGCCAACGACTACGTCGGCAAGGGCCTCTCCGGCGGGCGAATCATCGTCCGACCGGACCCCGCGGCGCCGTTCGCCGACGCCGCGGCCGGGTCGGGGGAGCGGGCCGAGGACCAGATCATCGCCGGCAACACCCTTCTGTACGGGGCCACCGACGGCGAGGTGTTCCTGCGCGGCCGGGTCGGCGAGCGGTTCGCGGTGCGCAACTCGGGCGCGGTGGCGGTCGTCGAGGGTGTCGGCGACCACGGCTGCGAGTACATGACCGGCGGCACGGTGGTGGTGCTCGGCCCGACCGGCCGCAACTTCGCCGCCGGCATGTCCGGCGGCGCCGCCTTCGTGCACCGGCTCGATCGGCGGCTGGTCAACCCGGAGCTGGTCGACCTGTCGCCGCTGCGCGACGAGGAGCGGGACCTGCTGCACGACCTCGTCCAGCGGCACTTCGCCGAGACCGACTCGGCGGTCGCGGAGGAGCTGCTCAAGCGCTGGTCGGAGGCGGTGGAGGAGTTCACCGCGGTGGTGCCCCGGGACTACCGCCGGGTGTTGGAGATCATGCGGGCCGCCGAAGCCGCCGGCCGTGACGTCGACGACGCGGTGATGAAAGAACTGACGGCGCCGGCTGAGCCGGCCCAACCGGCGCTGCCGGTGCCGCCCGCCCCGCGGGCGGTCGCCCAGGAGGTGGCTCGTGCCTGACCCGAACGGTTTCCTGCGCTACGACCGGCGGCTGCCCGCCCGCCGGCCGGTGCCGGTGCGGATCATGGACTGGCGGGAGGTGTACCCGCCGGCCGGCGAGGAGCTGATCCGCGAGCAGGCCACCCGGTGCATGGACTGCGGCATCCCCTTCTGCCACGACGGCTGCCCGCTCGGTAACCGCATCCCGGACTGGAACGACCTGGTCCGGACCGGCAACTGGGACGCCGCCGTGGAGTCGCTGCACGCCACCAACAATTTCCCCGAGTTCACCGGCCGGCTCTGCCCGGCTCCGTGCGAGGCGGCGTGTGTGCTCGGCCTCGGCGGCCAGCTGCCGGTCACCATCAAGCAGGTCGAGGTGGAGATCGCCGACGCCGCGCTGGCCGGCGGCGGGCTGCGCCCCCGCCCGGTGTCGGCGCCGACCGGGAAGTCGGTCGCCGTGGTCGGCTCCGGGCCCGCCGGGCTCGCCGCCGCGCAGCAGCTCGCCCGCGCCGGCCACGCCGTCACCGTGTACGAGCGGGACGACGCGCTCGGCGGGCTGCTCCGGTACGGCATCCCCGACTTCAAGCTGGAGAAGCAGCACATCGACCGGCGGCTGGCCCAGCTCGCCGCCGAGGGGGTGCGCTTCCGCGCCGGGGTGAACGTCGGAGTCGACGTGACCGCCGAGCAGCTGCGAGCCGAGCACGACGCGGTGCTGCTCGCCTGCGGCGCGCTGCAGGGCCGGGACGTGCCCGAGACGCCGGGCCGGCAGCTGCGTGGTGTACACCAGGCGATGGCGCACCTGGTGGCGGCCAATCGGGTCGTCGCGGCAGCCGGGGAGGGCAAGCCGGCTCTGGCCACGCTGCCGGACGGGACCCCGATCGACGCGGCCGGCAAGCACGTGGTGATCATCGGCGGTGGCGACACCGCCGCGGACTGCCTCGGCGTGGCGCACCGGCAGGGCGCGGCCGGCGTCCACCAGCTCGACCTCTACCCGGAGCCGCCGGCCGGCCGGGACGCCGCCCGGGACCCGTGGCCCACCTGGCCGTGGATCCTGCGCGACTACCCGGCCCACGAGGAGGGCGGCGAGCGGGTCTTCGCTGTGGCGGTGCAGGAGTTCGTCGACGACGGCACCGGCCAGGTCAGGGCGGTCCGGATCGCCGAGGTGAGCGTGGAGAAGCGGGACGGCCGGCGGATCGTCACCGCGCTGCCCGGCTCCGAGCGGGAACTGCCTGCCGACCTGGTGCTGCTGGCCATCGGCTTCGAGGGGACCGAGGAACAGCCGTTGCTGGCCCAGCTCGGGGTGACCCGCAACACTCGGGGCGCGGTCGACGCCCGCTCCGACTGGCAGACCGACGCCGACGGGGTCTTCGTCGCCGGGGACATGCACCGGGGCGCCTCGCTGATCGTCTGGGCGATCGCCGAGGGGCGGGCCGCGGCCGCGGCCGTCCACGGGTACCTCGGTGGGGTGGGCGAGCTGCCCGCGCCGGTGGACCCGGCCCGGCAGCCGCTCGCCGCGCGCTGATCCGGCGCGGTCGCCGATTCCGCGGGCCGGGCCGGCCCCGGGCCGGGCCGGCCCGGACCGGGGTGGTCACGATGGTCGTCCAGTTCCTGCCCGGCCCGTGAAACGCCTCACGAACTGCGGCAATGAGGTTTACGGGCGGTCAGACTTGGCGGCTGGCCGGACCTGCGGGGTCCGGCTTTCGTCGTGTCACCCACTGGACGGGGAAATCCTCATGGCCCTCGGCGCCACGTTCGCCGCGCTGCGCCACCGCAACTACCGGATCTGGGCCGCCGCCGGGTTCGTGTCGGTCATCGGGACCTGGATGCAGGTTCTCGGCGTCAACTGGTACGTGCTGGCGGAGACCGGGTCCGCCACCTCGATGGGGCTCACCGTCCTGTTGCAGGCGCTGCCCAGCCTGGTGCTCAGCGTCTGGGGCGGCGCGCTGGCCGACCGGCTGCCCGCCAAGCCGCTGCTGATCGGCGCCCAGGCCGCCCACGCGCTGCTCGCCGCCGGGCTGGCCATGGTGGCCGTCACCGGCACCGGCGGCCTGCCGGCCATCTACGCGATCTCCCTGGTTACCGGCGCGGTGTCGGCGATCGAGGGCCCGGTGATGGGCCGCTGGTGCTCAACCCTGGTGGACCGGGAGAGCCTCGGCAACGCGCTCGCCCTCGGCTCGCTCACCAACTCGGCCGGCCGCATCCTGGGCATGAGCGTCGGCGCCGTCATGGTGGCCGCCGTCGGCCCCGCGCTGCTTTTCGGGATCAACGCCGCCAGCTTCGTCGCGGTGGTGGCGGCCCTGTTCGCCGTACGCGAGGGGGAGCAGCACGGCGCACCCGACGTGACCGAGGCGGCGCCGGCGGACCGCAGCATCCGGGCCGGCTTCCGGTACCTGCTGCGGCAGCCGGTGGTGCTGGTGGCCCTGGCGCTGTCCTTCGTGCTCGGCAGCCTGGGCCGCAACTACCAGGTGACCATGGCCGCGATGAGCGACGGTCCGCTGCGCGGCGGCGTGTCCGGGTACGGCTTCCTCTCCACCGTCTTCGCGGTCGGGACGGTGCTCGGCGCGCTGGTCGCGGCCCGCCGCCGAGAGCTCGGCTACCGGGTGCTGGTGGCGGCCGGCCTGCTGGCCAGCGCCCTGCAGATCGTCGCCGGGCTGGCCCCCGGCACGCTGAGCTTCGCCGCGGTGATCCTGCCGGTGGCGGCGGCGGCCGTGGTCATCGACACCACGGTCGGCGCCCGCGCCCAGCTCGACACCGACTACGCCATGCGGGGTCGGGTGCTGGCCGCCCTGGCGATCACCGGCTCGGTCTCCGCGGCCGTCGGCGCGCCCCTGCTCGGCTGGCTCGCCGAGCACGCCGGACCCCGGCAGACCCTGGTGCTGGCCGGCACGGTCACCACGGTCGCCACCGTGGCGGCCGGGGTGGCCCTCGACCGGCTCCGGGAGCGGCGGCTGCGACGCCGGCTCAGCCTGGTGCTCGCCGCGCCCGCCATGCGCCGCCGCGCCGCCGCCGCCCGCGTCGTCCGGCCGGCGAGCGTCCCGGCCGTCGCCCGCCCGGTTGCCGCGGCCGGCCACGTCGCCCCGATGGCCGTCGAGGGACCGCGCCCGGTCCCGGCGTCCCGCCCGGCGGGGCTGCGCCTGGCCGGCACGCGGTTCGCCGGGCTGGGTCCCCGGGCCGGGCGGCTCGCGGCCGGCCCGTCCGTCCGCCCGCCCCACGAGTGCGCCGCCTGCGCGTCGCACCGGTCGCGCCGCCGGTCCCGGGCCACGGCGTTGGTTCACGCGGCCGACTGCGCCCTCGCCGGCTGACCCGGCCCGTCCCCTGGTGCAGGACCCGACGCCCGACCGGGGTGGGCGGCGCGATCCGGCCGGCGCGGCAGATGGGTCCGGACCCGCTACGAACCTGATGGCGTAGGTGATTCACCGGCGCATCAAGATCCCGCTCAATGCAGGAAGTAGTGGCCTACCGCGCCCCGGGAGGCCACTACTTCCAGGTTCGAGCGCGACCATGGCCACGGCGGCGGCCGGCGGCGCGACGGTGCTGAGCGAGGTCATGCGCGTACGGGCGCTGGGGGTCCGGCAGCGCGCTGACCGCCCTCGTCGGTGGCCGCCGCGCGGCTGAGTCGCCGGCGCTGTCAGCTCCAGAGTCGGATCAGCGCCCCGCCGTCGCGAGTTCGCCGGTCAGCTCCGGCCCGGCACTCCCCGGCGACAGCTCCGCGCGCCGCTCACGCATCGTCGGCCGGCCGGACGGAACGATCAGCGCGGCCATCGCGGCGGCCAGCGCGATCCCGGTGAGCACCAGGAACCCCAGGGTGAACCCGGCCTCGCGCGGCAGCCCGCTCGCCTGCGGGTGGGCGGTGATCACGCCGCTCACCACCGCGGCACCGATCGCGCCGCCGATCGTGCGGATGTTGGCGTTCATGCCGGTGGCCACCCCGGTCTGCCCGGGCGGAACGCTGGCCACGATCAGGTTGGCCATCGAGGCGAACGCCAGCCCGATGCCCAGGCCGACCAGTCCCCCGGCGACACCGATCTCCCAGCGGGTGTCGTGGGCGACGGTCAACATCGCCGACGCGAGCACGTTGCACACCGCGCCGGTCGCCAACTGTGCCTTGGCGCTGAACCGGGCCTGCAGCCGGCCGGCGGCGAGGCCGGCGACGAACATGGCGACCAGCATCGGCAGCATCAACAGCCCGGCCTGGGTGACGCTGGCGCCGAAGCCGTATCCGGCGCTGGTCGGGATCTGCACGAACTGCGGCAGGAAGGCGTAGACGGCGAACATCGAAGCGCCGTAGAGCAGGGCGACCAGGTTGGTCGTCCAGACCCCGGGCAGGCGCATCATCCGCAGGTCGATCAGCGGGTTCGCCGAGCGGGCCTCGGCCACCAGCCAGGCGACCAGGAGCAGGCCGGCGAGCACCAGCAGGCCGGTCACCCGACCGGAGGTCCAGCCCCAGGCGGCGCCCTTGCTGATCGGCAGCAGCAGCGCCACCAGCCAGCCGGAGAGCAGCAGGGTGGCCGCCCAGTTGATCCGGCCGGGCGTACGGACCGGCGACTCCGGCACGAACCGGTGCGCCGCGAGCGCGGTGAGCCCGACGACGACCAGCGGGATCCAGAACAGCCAGCGGTACCCCAGGGTGGCGACGATCGGACCGGCCAGGACGACGCCGAGGCCGCCACCGGCGGCGACGATCGCCGAGATCGCCGCGACTGCGGAGCTGACCCGCGCGGCGGGGAACTCGTCGCGGATGATGCCGAACGACAGCGGGAAGACCGCGCCGCCGACGCCCTGGATCACCCGGGCGACGATGAGCACGCCGATGCTGGGCGCGACGGCCGCCAGCAGGCAGCCGAGCGCGAGCGCGGCGAGGGAGACGACCAGCATCCGTTCCTTGCCGACCATGTCGCCGACCCGGCCGAGGACCGGGGTGAAGATCGACGCGGAGAGCAGGTAGGCGGTCAGCACCCAGGTCACGGTGTTCTGGGAGGTGTGCAGGTCGTGCTGGATGGTGGGCAGCACCGGGGTGATCAGCGACTGGAGCATCGCGAAGAAGCCGGTGCCGGCCGCGAGGACGAGGAAGGTCAACCGACGCGAGCCGCGTCGGATGGTTTCGGTCACGGAGGGAACTCCCGTTCGCGTACGAAAGAAAACTCTGCCAGGGCGACGGCCGGTCGCCCGGGTGTGCGGTCGACGTGACCGCGGGGCCGCTCGCGCGGATCGGGGGACGGCACGCGCACGGGCGCGGCCGGGGCGATCTGCCGCGGTGGCGGCGGGACTGCCGGTGTTCAGCCGAATGCGGGCATGGTGGGACCTCCTGGGTCCGGTGTCTGGATGGCCGATCGCGCCAGGTGGGGATCGGCCCGAATGCCGGAGTAAGCTATCCGGAGGCATGGCTCCGGTCAGTTCCGGAGGGGTGCCTCCACTAACCTAGCGGAGGGGTGCCTCCGGTTGCAAGGCAGGAGAGGTGACGCCCGTCATGGCCAGCGGCGAGCAGCTGGGGGAGGTCCTTGCGCGGCGCCCGAAACGGGCGGATGCCCGGCGCAACTACGACGCGTTGATCGCCGCCGCGCGCGAGGTCTTCGGGGAGTGCGGTGCAGGCGCCTCGCTGGAGGAGATCGCCCGGCGGGCCGGAGTCGGCATCGGGACGCTCTACCGGAACTTCCCCAACCGGCGTGACCTGTTCGAGGCGGTCTATGTCGAGGAGGTGGGGGCGCTCAGCCGGTCCGCCGTCGACCTGGCGGACCTCCCGCCGTGGGATGCCCTGGTCGCCTGGCTCAACCGGTTCGTCGCCTACGTCGGCACCAAACGGGCCCTCGCCGAGGAGTTGGTGCACGACTCCGAGGTGTTCCGCAGCTGCCGCACCGAGATCTACGCCGCGGGCGAGCCGTTGCTGCGCCGCGCCCAGGAGGCCGGGGTGGCCCGGCCGGACGCCAGCTTCGACGACGTGGTGCGGCTGATCAGCGGGATCACGGCGTACCAGTTCCCCGAGCCGGCCCAGCGCGACCGGGTGCTGGCCATCGCCCTGGACGGCCTGCGCCACCCGGCCGCGCGCCCCTGACACACGGGGAGGCGGCGCGCCGGGTCCGGTCGCGTCGGGCGGAGCCGGGGCCGGTGGGCCGGATCGGCGGTGCCAGGCCGGCAGCCGCCGAGGCCAACACCGGACGGCTGGCGTGGTCCTGCCAAGGCGGCGGCCGGCGGCCCCCAGGGAACCGCCGGCCGCCGCAGGTACTCAGGAGTGGTCAGCCGCCAGGTCGGCGTTGCTCGGCCGGCCCCACGGGCCGGTGATCGCGAAGACGTAGCCGGGGGACTGGATGTTGGCGAACAGAATCTTCCCGTCCGCGCTGAACGTCGGCCCGGTGAACTCGCTGTCGTTAAGCTCGTTGCGGGCCAGCGGGTACGCCTTGCCCTGCTCGGTCACCCCGACCAGGTGCGACAGGCCCTCGCCGTCCTCGGCCAGGATCACCCCGCCGTACGGCGACACGGTGATGTTGTCCGGGCCGTCGTAGTTGCCGGCCTCCTCGTCCGGGTTCTGGTTCACCCCGAAGATGGTCTTCAGCGTGACGGTCTCGGTCCGCGGGTCGTAGAACCACACCTGGCCGTCGTGCTCGTTGACGCTGCCGTCGGAGTGCCGGGCGAAGCTGGCCACGAAGTACGCGCCGCCGTCGGCCCACCAGGCACCCTCCAGCTTGCGGCTGCGGGTCACCTGCTCGTCGGTGAACTGCTTGCGCACCGAGACGGTCTTCGCGTCCCGGTCCGGCACGTCCACCCACTCCACCTTGTACCGGGTGCCCGGCGTGGTCGCCTCGGACAGGTCGGCGACGTGCTGGCTGCCCCGGAAGCACTTCATCGCCTGGAGGCTGCCGACGGTGTCCCCGTCGGGACGCTGCGCCAGCGCGCGCAGCGCGCCCTTGCCGCCCCGGAAGCCGGCCGGCGGCGTCCAGCGGAAGTAGAGCCCGTTCGGCCCGCCGGCGTCCTCGGTCAGGTAGATCGCGTGGGTGTACGGGTCGACCGCCACCGCCTCGTGCGCGTACCGGCCGAGGAACTTCAGCGGCACCGGGTCCAGGTTGGCGGACCGGTCGTGCGGGTCGACCTCGAAGGTGTAGCCGTGGTCCTTCAGGTACCGCCCGCCGGCCTTCTGCTCGGTCTCCTCGCAGGTCAGCCAGGTGCCCCACGGGGTGATTCCGCCGGCGCAGTTGTTGTGCGTCCCGGCCACGCTGACGTACTCGCGCAGCCGCCGGCCCTGGGCATCCACCTCGATGGTGGTGGTGCCGCCGCGGGCACCGGGGTCGTAGGTGAGGCCGGCCAGCGCGGGCACCGGGAAGGGCTCGCTGCCGCCGATCTCGTGGTTGTTGACCAGCACCGAGCCCTCACGGCCGAGGAAGCAGCCGGTGCCGTCGGCGTCGCTCGGGGTCGGCTGCCCGGACTCCAGCAGGGTCACGCCGGCCTGCGCCACGATGGTGTACGAGAAGCCGGGCGGCAGGGCCAGCAGGCCGGCCGGGTCCGGAACGAGTTCGCCGTAGCCGACCGCCGGGCGGGCCGCGGCCCGCGCCGCCGCCGGTCCCGCGATGACGTCCAGGTTACCGGCCACCACGATGCCGAGGGCGCCGGCGGCACCGCCGCGCAGCATGGACCGGCGGGAAATGGGGGAGGAGGTCACGTCGTCGCCTTCCTGTTCACGATGCTTCCGTCAGCAGGCAAACGGCGGCCGGGGAACGCCGTCGACGCGGCCGGGGTCCGCGAGGTGAACAGTAGACAAATCCTGAAAGCGCATCACGTGCTGTGCCGGCCCGGCGCGCTTCCGTTAGGGTTCCCTCGATCGGGACCGCGACGGCGTCGGAGGGACGGGACGGTGGGCAGGCTCGCGACGGCGTACGGGCAGGCGGTCGCCTTCCACCGGCAGGCCGTACGGCGCTGGGAGGCCGCGCGGCGGGCGCTCGCCGCCGCCGGGCCGGTCGCCCCCGGCAGTCCCGAGCTGGTCGCCCGGCTGGCCCGGCTCGGCGCCGAGCTGGCCGCCGCCGCACCGGGCGCCGCCCGCCCGGTCACGACCCCGGTGCCGGTCCGCATCGGCGAGGCGACCACCCTGGACGGTCGCTTCCCGGTGCTGGTGCCGCTGGCCGGCGGCACGCACCTCGCGGTCGACGCCGACGCCCGCGATCCCCGGATCGGTGAGCTGCTGCGGGCCGTGGTGGTGCGGCTGCTCGCCGCCGCGCCGGCCGGCACGGTCCGGGTCGCCGGCATCGACCCCGCCGCGTTCGGCGCGGCGTTCCTGCCGCTGCGCCCGCTGCTGGACGCCGGGGTGCTCGGCCCCGCCGCGACCACCGCCGCCGAGGTGGCCGCCCTGCTCGACGAGGCGGAACGGCACGCCCGCAGCGCCCAGCAGGCAGCCCGGGACGACCAGGAACTGCTGCTGGTGGTCGCCGCGTCCGCCCCGCCGCCCCGCGAGCTGGCCCGGCTCGCCGCGCTCACCCACGCCGGTCCGGCCGCGGCGGTCTGCGTGCTGCTCGCCGGCTACCCCGCCGCCGGTCCCGGCGACCCGCCACCGCCGCTAGGCGCCACCACCCAGCTCCGGCTCAACGACCGGTACGCGCTGGTCGGCGACCCACCCGGGCAGCCGTTCAGCGCCGACGGCAGCGGCCTGCCCGCCCCGGTGGTGCTCGACGGCGACCCAACGCACGCCACCGTCACCGGGCTGGCCCGGCAGCTCGCCGCGGCCACCCGCCGGGCCGAGGCGGTGACCTTCGCCGACCTGCTCCCGGCCCGGCGCTGGGCCGAGTCGGCCGCCACCGGGCTGCGTACCGTGCTCGGCCGGTCGGTTCGACCACTCCAGCTCGGCGCGTCCGACGCCGCGCCACGATCTGCAGCCGGCGCTGGAGCCGTCGGAGGCCGACCGGTCACGGTCGCCTTCGACGACGCCACCCCGCACTGGCTGGTCGGCGGGCGGACCGGCGCGGGCAAGACGGTGTTCCTGCTCGACGTGCTCTACGGCCTGGCGGCCCGGTACGCCCCGACCGAGCTCCAGCTCCTCCTGCTCGACTTCAAGGAGGGCGTCAGCTTCACCGAGTTCGTCCCCACCGAGCGCGACCCGTCCTGGCTGCCGCACGCCCGCGCGGTCGGCATCGAGTCCGACCGCGAGTACGGCGTCGCCGTGCTGCGCGAGCTGCGCGAGGAGCTGACCCGCCGGGCAGACCTGCTCAAGCGCCACGGCGTCACCAAGCTCGCCGACCTGCCGGCCGAGCACCGGCCACCCCGGATCGTCACCGTGGTCGACGAGTTCCACGTGCTGTTCGCCGGCAACGACGCCCTCGCCCGGCAGGCCGTCGACCTGCTGGAGGAGCTGGCCCGCAAGGGTCGCTCGTACGGCCTGCACCTGGTGCTGGCCAGCCAGAGCACCACCGGCATCGAGGCCCTGTACGGTCGGGCCGAGGCCATCTTCGGCCAGTTCCCGCTGCGGGTGGCGCTCCCCGGCGGGAGCGGCGTGCTCGACCCGCTCAACGACGTCGCGCAGGCGCTGCGGGTGGGCACGGCCGTGGTCAACACCGCCGGGGGCGCGGCCGGCGCGAACACCGAGGTCCGCTTCCCCGACGCGCACGCCGCCGGCGCCGACCTGGCCACCCTCCGGCACGAGCTGTTCCAGGCCCGACCGGCGGGCGCGCGTCCGCCCACCGTCTTCCGCGGGTACGAGACGCCGCGACTGGCCGCCGACCCCACCTGGGCCGCGCTGCGGCCGGGCGCCGAGCCGCCGCTCGCGCTGGTCGGCCGGACGGTGGACGTGGCCGGCAGCACGGCAGCCTTCCGCCTGGACGCCACCCCCGGCCGGCACCTCGCCGTGGTCGGCACCGCCTCGGCCGGGGTGGACGTGCTCCGCTCGGCCGCCCTCAGCCTGGCCCGGCAGCAGTCCCCCGGCACGGCCCGCTTCCTGCTCGCCCCCCTGGCGCCCGGCACCACCGATGCCGCCGACGACCTGGCGATGACCCTGGCCGCCGCAGGGCATCCGGTCCGCCGCCTCGACGGGGCGGCACTGCGCGCCGAACTCGCCGAGCTGGCCGCCGGACCCGGCGGTGAGCGACCGGGCGGCCCGTCCGGCGCCGTGGCTGGCTCGGGGGGTGGTGCACCCGGGCGGACCTACCTCGTGGTGTTCGGGGTGGACGCCGCCGCCGGCGTGCTCGCGGCCACCGACCCGGCCACCTTCCGCTCCGGGCACGACGACCTGCGCGCAGTGCTGCGCCAGGGGCCGGCGCGCGGGGTGCACCTGTTGGGCTGGTGGCGCGGGCTGCGCCGGCTCGGCGAGGATCTCGGCGGTACGCAGAACCGCGACGACCTGGCCTGCCTGGTCGCGCTGAACGTGCCCGGCGCCGACCTCGGCCTGCATCTGGGCTGGCACGACCTCGCCTACGCCCCGCGTGACGGGCGGGCACTGCTGGTGGATCGGCACGACCAGCGAACCACCCTGGTCGTGCCCTTCGTCGGTGACGGAGGCGACACGTGAGCGAGCGAACCATTTGGCTCGGTAGCGTGGCGCCTCGCGCCGCCGCGGAGCGGAGCGAGGCGGCGGCGTGAGCGGATTCGAGGAGTACGCGGCCCTGGCCCGGGAGCTGTCCGCGCGGCAGCGCGGCGAGGAGCAGGCCGTCGCCGCCGAGGCGGAACGCCGCCGGTCCCTGCACACCGCCGTCGACCAGCTCGGCCAGCGGCTCGCCGCCCAGGGCCAGCGCCTCGACCAGCTCGGCCGGGCCGCCGGACTGCCGGCTTCGTCGCCGGCGGACCCGGCGGACCGGGTTCCGTCCCAGGGCGGACCGGCGATCCCGGTTGGATCGGCACCGGCCTGGTCGACGCCGACCGGTGTGTCGAGTCTGGCCGGACCCGGGTCCGGCACGGGGCCGGGGGCCGTACCGCCGCCGGCGGGCGCACCGAGCCTGGCGGGGGGACCCGGACCTACGCCCGGAACCGGGGCGGGGTCGACCGGCGGCGCAGCCGCCGCGCCGGGGCGGCCGGGCGTCGGGGCGTATCCGGAAAGCGCCGTGTCCGCCCCATGCGCGGAGGCGGACCCGGCGGCGGAGCTGGCCGCAGCCCGGCAACTGGTCGACGAGGCCGACCGGTACGGGCAGCAGGCCGAGGCGATCGCCCACCGGCCCGCGCTGCTGCCGACCTGGTCGCCGCCGGCCCGGGCCGTCGCGGTCTACGCGGCGTGCGCGCTGGCCGGCTCGGTGCTGATGCTGGTCGCGCTGGTGGGCTCGCAGATCCCGGCCACCGGGCTCGATCTGGTGGCCGCCGCCTCGTGCGCGGGCGTGCCGCTGCTGTCGTTCCTCTCCGGGCAGCTGGTGCTCGCCCGCTGGGGTCGGCCGCCGGTCAGCTCCGACCCCCCACCGTCGCGGTACGTCCCGCTCGGCTTCGTGATCTGTGCGCTGTTCTCCCCGTCGCTGTTCTGCGTCTACCTCCTGGTGTTCCGCCTGATGCGCTGACCGGGTGCGGCCGGCGTGATCGGGTGGTCGCGGGGCGTGCGGTGATCTCGTAGGCTCCATGTTGGCCGGTGCGGCGGTGCCGGTCGGACGACGCGGCGGGACGGGGAGGGCGCGTGAGCGAGCGGAGCGAGCGAACCATTCAGCTCAGCAGCGTGGCGCCTCGCGCCGCCGTCGAGCGAAGCGAGGCGGTGGCGTGAGCGCAGCGCAGATCATCGCCAGGCTGGCGGCGGCGGCGCAGAAGCTGGACGAGGCGAAGGCCAAGACGGCGGCTGCGGCCCAGGACGTGGCCGAGGCGCGTGCGCTGGTGGCCGGCGCGCTGGAGGGCGTGGCGGCGGGACCGTTGCTCGGCGTGGTCGACGCCTATCGGCAGGCCCTGGCCCAGGCCGCCCAGGGCGGCGAGCCCGCCCGGCAGCACGTCCAGGAGACCATCGCCAAGGTCCAGGCGCTGGGAAACTGAGCCCGGGATGAGCGATCGGGACGGGTCCGTCGCCCGCGACGGCGGTGAACTGGACGGCTTCCACGTCGGTCACGTACCGGCCGGCGTAGGCACCGAGGTGTCGGACTTCGCCAGCGAGTGGGATGAGGTCAGCTTCGCCACCCAGGTCTGGGAGCGCCAGGTCGCGGAGGGCTACCGGGTCGACCTGCGGGTGCACGTGCTCCGGGTGGACCGGCTCACCGACCTCACCGCGTTGCGGGATTTCCTCGCCGACTACCACGAGCGCGACCCGGCTGGTGGGGAGTGGGCCGAGTTCGCGCACCCCGACGGCCCCGGCCTGATCGGCGTGGGGGAGGCGTTCTGGCTGGTCGAGCCGGGCGTCGCGGTCGACGTGCTGGCCGACCCGGAGCGGTGCGACCGGGCCGGGCTGGCGGCGACCGCTCGCGCGATCACCCGCGCTGCCGCCTCGGCGTGAGCGCCGCCGTCGGTGCGGCGGCCCGGGACCGGTGCGGGCGGTCCGGCGCGCCCCGTCCCTCCACAGGGGACGGCTGTCCGGTACGCCGGTTTGTGCGTCTCGCGGAACAACGGGTTACCGACGCGTAACTTTCCATTGACGTACGTGAAAGCCGCCACGCATCATCGTTCTCACGATCGATCGGATCCCCCACCCGTCCCTCCCGGTTCCCCGGGTGCCTCCCACCGGAGGTGCAGCCATGCTGCTCCGAAAGATCCTGGTCGCCACCACCACCGTCGCCGCCCTGCTGCTCCCCGCCACCGCCGCCCAGGCCGCCACCGCAGACGGTGCCGCCACCCCGACCGGCACCACCGAGACCGCCGGCCGCACCGCCGCGGCCACCGGCAACCCCGTCATCGTCGTCGGGGGCCTGATCGGGGTCTCCATCGCGTACGAGCCGATCGCCGCCCGGCTGCGCGCCGACGGCTATCGGGCCTCCATCTACCAGCTCCCCGACCTCGGCTTCGGCGACATCCGGGAATCCGCCCGCGCGCTATCGTCCTACGTGGACCAGGTCCGCGCCGCCACCGGGGTGGCCAAGGTGGACCTGGTCACCCACTCCGAGGGCGGCCTGGTCTCCCGCTGGTACGTGAAGTTCCTCGGCGGTGTCGACAAGGTCGGCCGCAACGTCAGCCTGGGCACCCCCCAACAGGGCACCTACATCGCGAACATCGTGAAGTTCCTCGGCCTGGGCAGCTGCGCCGGCATCGTCGCCTGCCAGCAGATGTCGGTCGGCTCGGGTCTGCTCGCCGACCTCAACAGCGGTGACGACACCCCGGGCGCGGTCCGCTGGACCACGATCCGGACCTGGCAGGACGAGCTGGTGATCCCGGTCGACAACGCCACCCTCGCCGACGGCGCGACCAACGTGCTGATCCAGTCGTCGTGCCCGCTGCGAGTGGTCGGACACCTCGGTCTCGTCCTCGACGGCACGGCCTACAGCATCGTCCGGCAGGCGCTCGCCGGCGCCGCCATCCACCCGAACTGCTTCGCCATCTGATCCGAGCACCCGACGGGCGCGCCGCCCACCGGTCCGGCCGTGGATCATGTCAGCGGCCGTCCTCGGGGCAGCATGCTCACGGCGTGACGTGCAGCGCGCCGGGTAGGTCGGCCGGGTCGGTGTGCCGGAACGCCGCTGTGAGCGGGCGGCAGCGGAGGTTGAGGGCCGCCAGGATCGCGGCGTGCTGCCGCTCGGCGAACAGCCGGGGCGCGTCGTCGAGCGGGACCTTGGCACGCAACGCGGCGCCCAGCGCCGCCACGTCGACCGCACCGACGCCGAGGGGCGCGAACGCCCCCGGGTCGGCGCCGCCCGGTCCCGGCGGCGGCGGGGCGTCGACCGGGTACAGCGTGCCGTCGAAGCCGGCCAGGAACTCGTTGTCGTCGTCGTCCCAGTACTCCGAGACGTAGGACCGGTCGGACACGTACCCGTGTGCCTCCGCGCCGTCGACGAAGATCCGGGCGCGCATCACGTCCGAGTCGAAGACGTCGAAGGAGACGGCGGGGCTGCCCGTGAAGCTACTGACCAACTCGGCCACCGCGTCCGCGTCGGCCCACCCGTATTCGTCCTCCTCGCGGGGGATCACCGCCCACCGGCGGTCGCCCGCTGGCGCGACGTACGCCTCCCACCCGGCCTCCGCCAGCGCGGCCCGGATCGGCGCCAGCTCCCCGGTGGCGAGGACGGTCTGGTAGCTCGTGCCCATGGCCGGTGAGGTTAGGCCGGGGGTACGACGGGACGAACGGCGCGGCGGGTCGGGAACCCGGCGGCACCCCGGGCAGTTGGGTCGAGCGACCGCGGTGGCCGTGCGAGCCGTGCGACCCTGGGCCGGGGCGTACGTCTGGAGGTGCGACATGACCGGAGCGCCGCAGGTCGACTTCGCGCTCGACACGTACGAGTGCATCGTGCTCTACCCGGGGCCGTCCGGCCGGGCCCTGCCGGAGGAGACGGTGCAGCGGTTGCAGGCCGAGCACCAGGAGCACATGCAGGCGCTGCTCCGGCGGGGCATCGTCCTGATCGACGGCTCGGTGGACGGTCCGGCCCGCGAGCCGGACCCGCCGATCGGCTTCGGCCTGGCGCGCACCGGCTCGGTGGACGACGTGCGCACCGTCATGGAGGCCGACCCGGCCGTGCAGGCCGGGCTCTACCGGGTGGACGTGCTGACCTTCCTCTGCCCGGCCGGCTCGCTGGAGTTCCCGCTCGCCGAGGCGCAGCGCTGAGCGCGGTGGGGCAACGGTCGACGCCGCCTCGACCGGCGCTCGTGGGCGGGTCGGGAGCGCCCCGACGGGAGCTGGCGGCGGGGGGTACGATTTCCGCCGCGCGGTCGCCGATGCCCGCCACCCACGACGTTCCGGCCGCGGTTCCTCTCCGCCCGCCGCGCGGGGATGGCCCGTCGTTGGACAATTCCGCACTCTGAAAGGGGTCGGCCGGCAGGTCGACCCGGAGGAGAGACTAGCCTGATGGGCGTGACACGCCGCGCGAAGATCGTCTGCACCCTCGGCCCCGCCACCTCGTCCCCGGAACGCATTCGGGGCCTGGTCGAGGCGGGCATGAACGTGGCGAGGCTCAACTTCAGCCACGGCAGCCACGCCGACCACGAGGCGGTCTGCCGGCTGGTCCGCGAGGCGGCCGAGGCGGCGGGGCGCCCGGTGGCGGTCCTCGCGGACCTGCAGGGCCCGAAGATCCGGCTCGGCCGGTTCGCCGACGGCCCGCACGAGTGGCGCACCGGCGACTCGGTGGTGATCACCGGTGACGACATCCTCGGCACCAAGGACCGGGTCTCCTGCACCTACCGCAAGCTGCCGCAGGAGGTGAAGCCGGGTGACCGGCTGCTGATCGACGACGGCCGCGTCGCGGTCGAGGTCAGCGACGTCACCGGCAACGACATCCGCTGCCTGGTCACCGAGGGCGGCGCGGTGTCCAACAACAAGGGCGTCTCGCTGCCGAACGTGGCGGTCAGCGTCCCGGCCCTGTCGGAGAAGGACGCCGAGGACCTGCGGTTCGCCCTCGGTCTGGGCGTCGACCTGATCGCGCTCTCCTTCGTGCGCTCGCCGGAGGACATCAAGCTGGTGCACGCGATCATGGCCGAGGAGGGCGTGCAGCGCCCGGTCCTGGCCAAGGTCGAGAAGCCCGAGGCGGTCGACCACCTGGAAGCGATCGTGCTCGCCTTCGACGGGGTCATGGTCGCCCGCGGCGACCTCGGCGTCGAGCTGCCGCTGGACCAGGTGCCGCTGGTGCAGAAGCGCGCCGTGCAGCTCTGCCGAGAGAACGCCAAGCCGGTCATCGTGGCCACCCAGATGCTCGACTCCATGATCGAGAATTCGCGGCCGACCCGCGCCGAGGCCTCCGACGTGGCCAACGCGGTGCTCGACGGCGCGGACGCCGTGATGCTCTCCGGCGAGACCAGCGTCGGCAAGTACCCGGTGCTCACGGTCAGCACCATGGCCAAGATCATCACCACCACCGAGTCCGGCTCGATTGCCGTGCCGCGGCTGCAGCACGACCCGCGTACACACGGCGGCGCCCTCACCGTCGGCGCGTCCTCCATCGCCCGGGCCATCGGCGCCAAGGCGCTGGTCGCCTTCTCGCAGACCGGCGACACCGTCCGGCGGCTCAGCCGGCTGCACTGCGACCTGCCGCTGCTCGCCTTCACCCCGGTGCCCGAGGTGCGCAACCAGCTCGCCCTCTCCTGGGGCGTGGAGACCTTCCTGATGCCGTTCGTCGCGCACACCGACGACATGTTCCGCCAGGTCGACCAGGCGCTGCTCGGCCTCAACCGGGCCAACCCCGGCGATCACGTGGTGATCGTGGCCGGCAGCCCGCCCGGCACCCCCGGCTCCACCAACACCCTGCGGGTGCACCAGCTCGGCTCGCTCGTCGACGCCGCCTCGGCCCGAGCGCTGCAGTGAGCGAGCGGAGCGCCCGAGCCATCCGGCTCGGTGGCGAGGCGACAGCGTGAGCGCGAGGAGTGAGCCGGTTTTGCGAGCCCCGCAGTCGCGAACTGAGGTGACCCCGTGAGCGAGCAGCCGGTGGCGACCGGCCAGGCCGCCGTCGACCAGCTCCTCGAGGTCCTCGACCTGGACCAGATCGGCGAGATGACCTTTCGGGGGATCAGCCCGCCGGTCGGCCCGCAGCGGGTGTACGGCGGCCAGGTCGCCGGCCAGGCCCTGGTGGCCGCCGGCCGCACCGTCGACCCGGAGCGCTTCGTGCACTCCCTGCACGGCTACTTCGTCCGCCCCGGTGACCCGGCCGAGCCGATCGAATACCGGGTCGAGGACATCCGGGACGGCCGGTCCTTCTCGGTCCGCCGCTCGGTCGCACTGCAGCACGACAAGCCGATCTTCTTCATGTCGGCCTCGTTCCAACGGCAGGAGGAGGGGCTGGACCACCACGCGCCGGCCCCGCCGGACGTGCCCGGGCCGGACGAGATCCCGACCATGACCGACCGGCTCGCCCGCTACCCGGAGCGCCTCGGCATCTGGGGTCAGATCCCGCGCCCGATCGACGTCCGCTACGTCGGCGAGCCCGGCTGGGTACGCCCCGGCGACCGCCCCGCCGAGCCGCACCAGCGGGTGTGGATGCGCATCGACGGCAAGCTGCCCGACGACCCGCTGCTGCACGCCTGCGCCCTCACGTACGCCTCCGACCTGACCCTGCTCGACTCGGTGCTGTCCGTGCACGGCGAGGTGTGGGGGCCCGGGGGAGTGGTGGGCGCGAGCCTCGACCACGCGCTCTGGTTCCACCGGCGGTTCCGCGCCGACGAGTGGTTCCTCTACGACTGCTGGAGCCCGTCCGCCTCGGGCGCCCGCGGGCTGGCCACCGGCCGGATGTTCACCACCGACGGCCGGCACATCGCCAGCGCAGTGCAGGAGGGCTTGCTGCGCCGCGAGGGCGCCTGACCGGGCCACCGTGCCCGCTCGGGCGAGGGCCGGCAATCCGGCTGGCTGACCAGCCGACTAATCTTGCCGGCATGCGTCTCTCCGCCCGGGTCGACTACGCCCTCCGCGCGGCCGCCGAGCTGGCCTCGGTCGCCGACGGGACGGCGACCGGACGGAGCCGCCCGGTGACCGCCGAGCAGATCGCCCGCGCCCAGGACATCCCGCCGAAGTTCCTGGAGAGCATCCTGCTCCAGTTGCGCCGGGGCGGGATCGTGCACGCCCAGCGGGGGCCCGAGGGCGGGTACTGGCTGGCCCGGCCGGCGACGGAGATCTCCCTCGCCGAGGTGATCCGGGTGATCGACGGTCCGCTCGCCCACATCCGCGGTCAGCGCCCCGAGGAGCTCGGCTACCAGGGACCGGCCCGGGCGTTGCAGGACGTCTGGATCGCCCTGCGGGCCAGTGAGCGGCAGATCCTGGAGCAGGTCTCTCTCGCCGACGTGGCCAGCGGTGCACTGCCCGGCCGGGTCAACGAGCTCGCCGCCGACCCGAGCGCCTGGAGCTGACCGACCCGGCCGTCCGCCGGCCCGCCCGGCGTAAGTGACCGGGGCTGCCCGCGCGCCCGCCGGTCCAGCCGGGCCGGCTGACCCGCGCCCATTCCGCGCCGCCCGGCGCGTCCCACGAACTGGATGGGGGACTTGACCGGAGCGGTCGCGTACCGCATTGTCGACCAAGTCGATAGGAGATGCCGAAAAGTCGGAGGACCTCGTGCGCAAGCTGCTGATCCTCGCCCTGGTCGGGCTCGCCGCGCAGCTGGTCGACGGCGCGCTCGGCATGGCGTACGGGCTGACCTCCTCCACCCTGCTGCTGTTCGCCGGGGTGGCGCCGGCCGCCGCGTCCGCCTCGGTGCACCTGGCGGAGATCGGCACCACGCTCGCCGCCGGGGTGGCGCACTGGCGGTTCGGCAACGTCGACTGGCGGGTGGTCGCCCGGATCGCGGTACCCGGCGCGATCGGCGCGTTCACCGGCGCCACCTTCCTCAGCTCGATCTCCACCGAGGCCGCCGCCCCGTGGATGGCCGCGATCCTGTTCACCCTGGGCGCGTACCTGCTGGTGCGCTTCTCCCGACCGCTGCGCGCCAACCGCACCGCCGGCCGGTTGCGGGGGCGGTTCCTGGGCCCGCTCGGCCTGGTCGCCGGCTTCATCGACGCCACCGGCGGCGGGGGCTGGGGCCCGGTCGCCACGCCCGCGCTGCTCGTCTCCGGCCGGATGGAGCCGCGCAAGGTCATCGGTTCGGTCGACACCGCCGAGTTCATGGTCGCCGGCGCGGCCAGTGTCGGGTTCCTGATCGGCCTCGGCTCCGAGGGCTTCCTGCTGCCCACCGTGGCCGCACTGCTGATCGGTGGCCTGGTCGCGGCGCCGATCGCCGCCTGGCTGGTCCGCATCGTTCCCGCCCAGCTGCTGGGCGCGACGATCGGCGGCGTGATCGTGCTGACCAACGCCCGGACGCTGCTGCGCGCCGGTGAGCTGGCCGGCCCGGTCCCGTTCCTGGTCTACGCGGCGCTCGGCGCCGGCTGGCTGGTCGCGCTGACGCTGGCCGTGCGGGCCCTGCGCCGCACCCGCCGGGCCCGGACGGTCGTCGAGACCGCCCTCGCCGTGCCGGTCGCCGGCGCCCCGGGGGGCCAGGCCGACGCCGCGCCGCCCGAGGAGCCCCGGCGGCTCGCCGCCGCCGTCGAGGGCTGATCCCGGGTACGCCGCCTGGCGCCCGCCCGCGCAGGCGTGTCCTGCCAGCAGGCTCGCAACCGCGGCCCGCCGCGCAGCTCCCGCCACGACCCGGTGCGGCCACACGTTCGGGAATGCGGCCCGACGCCAGGAGGCCACAGCTTTCCGGGAAGGTGCGCGCCCGAGCCTGGCGCGGCGGGGCCGGTGTCGGGGTCAGGCGGCGAGCAGGTCGTCGGCCGCGGCGGAGAGCAACTCCCAGGCCTCGTCGACGTGCTCCTGCCCGGTGAGCGGCGAGCCGACCGCCAGGCGCAGCGCGTACCGTCCCTCGATCCGGGTGTGCGTGAGGTGCACCCGCCCGGTGCCGTTGACCCGGCGCAGCAGCTCCGCGCTCGCCTCGTCGCCGGCCCGCAGCCGGAAGCAGACCAGCGAGAACGGGTGCGGCGCGGCCAGCTCGAACCGGTCGTCGGCCGCTACCCGCGCGGCGAACCGGTCGGCGAGGGCCACCCCCGAGCGGATGTGCGCCCGCAGCCCCTCGACGCCGTACCAGCGCAGCACGAACCAGAGCTTGAGCGCACGGAACCGGCGGCCCAGCGGGACCTGCCAGTCCCGGTAGTCGATCACCGCGCCGGACTCGGTCGCCGCGTTGCGCAGGAACTCCGGCATCACCGTCAGCGCCTCGATCAGCTCGCCCCGGTCGGCCACCCAGAACGCGTCGCAGTCGAAGCCGGTGAGCAGCCACTTGTGCGGGTCGAAGCAGTACGAATCGGCGTACTCGACCCCGGCGTGCGACCAGCGCAGCTCCGGGCAGACCGCGGCCGCCCCCGCGTACGCGGCGTCGACGTGCAGCCAGACGCCGTGCTCGGCGCAGATCGCGCCGATCTCCGGCAGCGGGTCGACTGCGGTGGTGGACGTGGTGCCGACGGTGGCGACCACGATCGCCGGCACCACCCCGGCGGACAGGTCCGCCTCGATCGCCGCCCGCAGCGCCGCCGGGCGCAACGCCTGCGTCGCCGGGTCCACCTCGATCGCCCGTACCCCGTCGGCGCCCAGCCCGGCGATCCGGGCCGCCTTCTCGATCGAGGAGTGCCCCTGCGTGGAGGTGTACGCGCGGTAGCGCCGGTCGACGCCGTCGGTCCGCCAGCGGCCCTTCCTGGCCCGGTGCAGCGCGCCCAGCGTGGCGACCAGCGCCGCCGACGAGGCGGAGTCCTGGATCACCCCGCCGCCGCGGCCGGTCGAGCGGAACCGCTCCGGCAGGTCGAGCAGGCCGGCGAGCCAGTCCAGCAGCACCGTCTCCAGCTCGGTGCAGGCCGGGCCGGTGGTCCAGAGCATCCCCTGCACGCCGAGCCCGGAGCTGACCAGGTCGCCGAGCACGCTCGGGCCGGAGGTGTTGGCCGGGAAGTAGCCGAAGAAGCCCGGGTGCTGCCAGTGGGTCAGCCGGGGCGTGACGATCCGGTCCAGGTCGGCCAGGACGGCCTCGACCGGCTCGCCCCGCTCGGTCGGCCCGGCGGGCAGCGCGGCGGCCACCGCGCCCGGCGGGTCCTGCGACGTCACCGGCCGCTGTCCGAGCGTCGTCCACTAGTCGGCGATCCAGTCCACCACGGCGTGCCCGGCGCGGCGGAACTCCTCCGGATCCATGTGCTCAGACATGGGGTGGAGTCGATCAGGTGGGCCGCCGTGGGGGCAAGGGTCGGGCAGCGGGCGAGACCGGCCCGGACGAAAAAGCACCGGGCCGCCAGCCGCGGAACCCGCTGCTGGCGACCCGGTGCACCACACCGCGGCACCCCCGACCCGTCCCGACCGGGAGTGCCGTACCACCACCGGTCATCAACCTACGGGTGCCGCGCGACGGCGGGGTGACACGGCTATGAAGAGCATGTTTCAGGCATCCCGGCGAAGTCCGCCGGCCACCTTCTCGGCGATCAACTCGAACGAACGGACCCGGTCCGCCACGTCGTACACCATCGTGGTCAGCATCACCTCGTCCGCGCCGGTGCGCGCCAGCAGCGCGCCGAGCTGCCGGGCCACCGTCTCCGGCGAACCGGTCGCCTGGCCCTCCCGGCGCTGGGCCACGAACTCCCGCTCCAACTCGGTGTACGGGTAGGCCGCCGCCTCCTCGGGCGTCGCCAGCGGCTCCGGCCGGCCCGACCGCAGCTTCAGGAAGGACAGCCCGGCCGGCCCGGCCAGCCACTCCGCCCGCTCGTCGGTCTCCGCGCAGACCGCGTTCACGGCGACCATCGCGTACGGCTGCTCCAGCCACTGCGATGGCCGGAAACTCTGCCGGTAGAGCTGCAGCGCGGGCAGCGTGTTCTGCGCGCTGAAGTGGTGCGCGAACGAGAACGGCAGCCCGAGCAGCCCGGCGAGTTGGGCGCTGAAGCCGCTCGACCCGAGCAGCCAGACCGCCGGCGACTGGCCCCGGCCCGGGGTTGCGGTGATCGGCCCCGGCTCCGCGCCGCTGAAATAGTTCATCAGGTCGGCCAGCTCCCGCGGGAAGTGCTCGGCCGACAGCCCCTCCATGCTCCGGCGCAGCGCCAGCGCGGTCACCTGGTCGGTGCCGGGCGCCCGGCCGATGCCCAGGTCGATCCGGCCCGGGTGCAGCGCCTCCAGGGTGCCGAACTGCTCCGCCACCACCAGCGGCGCGTGGTTGGGCAGCATCACCCCGCCGGAGCCGAGCCGGATCGTCGAGGTGTGGGCCGCCAGGTGGGCGAGCAGCACCGCCGGCGCCGAACTAGCGATCGCGGGCATGTTGTGGTGCTCGGCCACCCAGAACCGGCGATAGCCCAGCTCCTCGGTGCGCCGGGCCAGCTCGGTCGTGTGTCGCAGGGCCTCACCGGCGCTGCCGCCGGCCGCGACCGGAGCAAGATCAAGAACAGACAACGGTACGTCGATCACGCCTCTGAGCAACCCGCCGCGCGCCGGACTTGTTCCGGACGGTGCCCTAACCCATACCGCGCGCCTGCTCGAAGATCAGGCTGGTCTGGGTGTGCTGCACCGCCGGATCCACCGCCAGATGGTCCAGCACGAAGTCCCGCAGCGCATCCCCGGACGCCGCCCGCACGTGCAGCACGTAGTCCTCCGCACCGGCCACATGGAACACCGACACCACCCCCGGCAACCGCACCGACCGGGCCCGGAACGCGTCCACCACCGCCCGCTCGTGCGCGGCCAACCGCACCGACACCAGCGCCTGCAACGGCAACCCCACCGCCGCCGGGTCCACCTCCGCGTGGAACCCGCGGATCGCCCCGCACTCGCGCAGCGCCCGGGTACGCGTCAGACACGTCGACGGGGCCACCCCGACCCGCTCGGCGAGGGCATTGTTCGGCAGCCGGCCGTCGACGGCCAGCTCGGTCAGGATCGCGCGGTCGATGTCGTCCAGCGCCGCGAACGGCCGTACATCATTCGGTGCCACAGGCATGCGAGCATCATCCACCGAATCTGGGGACGGCGAAAGTGCAATCCGCAGAATCTTGTTCGTCTCTATTGCCCTGTGCTGGTCTGATGTTCGACGCTTCGGACCATGACCGCCGTGGACACCAGAGCCGTGCACGCCGGGCGCGACGACCTCGCCGGTCTCGGCGTCCACGTACCGCCCATCGACCTCTCCACCACCAACCCGCTGCCGTCGGTCGCCGGCGGCGGCGACGCCTACGAGACCCTCGCCACCGGCGGCACCCTCCCGCCCGACGGCAGCGCCGTCTACCAGCGGCTCTGGAACCCCACCGTGGCCCGCTTCGAGACCGCCCTCGCCGAACTCGAAGGCACCGCCGAAGCCGTCGCCTTCGCCAGCGGCATGGCCGCCCTCACCGCCGCCCTGCTCGCCGCCACCCGCGACGGGCGCCGCCACGTCGTCGCCATCCGCCCCCTCTACGGCGGCACCGACCACGTGCTCGCCACCGGCCTGCTCGGCACCGAGGTCACCTGGGCCCGGCCCGACCAGGTTGCCGCCGCGATCCGCCCCGACACCGCCCTGGTCGTCGTCGAGACCCCGGCCAACCCCACCCTCGACCTCGTCGACATCGCCGCCCTCGCCACCGCCGCCGGCGACGTCCCGCTGCTCGTCGACAACACCGTCGCCACCCCCGTGCTCCAGCAGCCCGCCCGGCACGGCGCCGCGCTCGTGCTGCACAGCGCCACCAAGAGCATCGGCGGCCACGGCGACGTCCTCGCCGGCGTCGTCGCCTGCGACCCCGGCTGGGCCGCCCGGCTACGCCAGGTCCGCGCCGTCACCGGCGCGATCCTGCACCCGCTCGGCGCGTACCTGCTGCACCGCGGCCTGCAGACCCTGCCGCTGCGGGTCCGCGCCCAGCAGGCTGGCGCCGAGAAACTCGCCGGCTGGCTCGCCGGCCACCCCGCCGTCACGCGCGTGCACCACCCCGCGCACCACGACCCGGCCGGTCTGGTCGGCCGCCAGATGTCCGGCCCCGGCAGCCTGCTCGCCTTCGAGGTACGCGGCGGTGCCCCCGCCGCGGCCGCCGTCGCGGGTGCCTGCCGGCTGATCACCCACGCCGTGTCGCTCGGCGGCGTCGACACCCTCATCCAGCACCCCGCCTCGCTCACCCACCGGCCGGTCGAGGGCGACGCCAAGCCGTGCGGAGGGCTGCTGCGGCTCTCAGTCGGCCTGGAGGACCCGGAGGATCTGCGGGCGGACCTGGAGCAGGCGCTCGCGGCGATCTGACCCGTCGGGGCTGCGTCTCCGGCGCTGCTCGGCCTCAGGATTTCGGTCCGACGTGGCGGTCCAGCGCGGCGACGGCGTCCCGCCTCGCGACGGAGAGGGAGTTGCGGCGGTTCATCTTCCACGCGATGCCGAGCAGGTCGAGCGCCCCCTGACAGAGGCCCATGATGTCGGTGGATTTGTTGGTGAACATGTAGCGCGGGTAGACGTACTGCTTGCCCCGGACGGTGACCCGGTTGGCGAACCGGCAACCGTCGGAGTGAAACAGTCCCCGTAGAAAGTCGCCCGGGTGCGCCGCCACGATTTCCCGCTGCCAGTCGGCCAGGACGATCGCCCGTTCATGTTTCTTGCCGGGCCCATGCTGGGGAAACAGGCACGGCCAGTGTTTGCCGTAGCTCTGCACGCTGACGCAGCCCTGGCCCTGCACGCGCTGACTGTGGCCGCAAGGACGCTCTTCATAGCGTCCTCGCACGCGTCGATCAGGCCGGGCCAGGCATCGGCGCAAGAGATGCGCAGCACCGGAACCCGCGCGGTGGTGACCAGGTGCCCGTCACCGAGATATAGGCCGAGCAGATAGGCGTACTGACCGGGATCTGTCGGATTGTCGACGTCGGTACGGCAACGGAAGCAGCGCAGGGAAGTGCTCTGTTGCTTCGGCTCCGGTTGGACTTTGCACCAGTGACGAACGGTGGGATAGGAGACCCTGACGGCGCGGGCGGTTTCGGCAGCGGTCGCCCCGGCCAGGTAGAGGCGCCGCGCTTCAGCGCGTACTTCGGGTGGATACACCCATGTATCTTCGAACGCCTGTATGACAGTTTGTGCCCCCGGTGGGATTCGAACCCACACTTTATGGCTTTTGAAACCATCGTCTCTGCCGTTGGACTACAGGGGCCTTCTGTTGATTGGCCATGACAGGTTACCCACTACGCTAGGGGCGGCGACACCCGGTACCGCGGGTGTCGAGGCTCAGACTGGTGGGAGAGGCTCGTGGCCGAGACGCAGACGGATGGGGAGCGCAGGCGCGTACTGATCGCCGAGGACGAGGCGCTCATCCGGCTGGACCTGGCCGAGATGCTGGTCGAAGAGGGCTACGAGGTGGTCGGCGAGGCCGGTGACGGCGAGACCGCCGTGAAGCTCGCCGAGGAGTTGAAGCCGGACCTGGTCATCCTCGACATCAAGATGCCGATCATGGACGGGCTGGCCGCGGCCGAGCGGATCGCCGGCGCCCGGATCGCCCCGGTGATCATCCTCACCGCGTTCAGCCAGCGGGACCTGGTGGAGCGGGCCCGGGCCGCCGGCGCGATGGCGTACCTGGTCAAGCCGTTCCAGAAGAGCGACCTGGTGCCGGCGGTGGAGATCGCCCTCTCCCGCTACTCCGAGATCGCCGCGCTCGAAGCGGAGGTGGCCGGCCTCACCGACCGGCTGGAGATCCGCAAGACCGTCGAACGCGCCAAGGGCGCGCTCATGACCACGTACGGGATGACCGAGCCGCAGGCGTTCAAGTGGATCCAGCGGACGGCGATGGACCACCGGATGACCATGAAGGAGGTCGCCGAGCGGATCCTCGCCGAGACCGCCGGCGGCGAGGTGGCCCAGCCGGCCTCCTGACGGCGCCGCTCGGCCGGTGGGCTGGGGCGGCGGGGATCGATAGACTTCGGCCCGTGGCGGCGCGGCGGCTGGTGGCGATGCTAGGTGTCGTCGGCGTGCTGCTCGCCGGTTGCGTACGGGCGAGGGCGCACGTCGAGCCCGGGCCGCTCAGCCCGCGGTGGCAACCGCTGGCGCTGCCGGTACCGCCGGGAACGCCCGGCCGGTTGGTGCTGCGCGACGTGGTGGCCTGCGCCGGGCGCTGGTTCGTGGTGGGCGGGGTGACCGATCCGGCGGGGGAGACCCGCCCGGCGGCGTGGGCCAGCGCGGACGGTTCCTCGTGGTCGTCCGTGCCGATCGCGTCATCGAGCTTCTACGGGGCGCGGCACGTGCTCTACGCGGCGGCCTGCCGGCAGGGTCGGCTGGGGGCGTTGGGTGCGCGGAACGGGGGCGTGCACGGCAATCCGCGTACGGGCACCTGGGCGCAGGACGCCGGCGGCACGCTGCGGGAGGCGGTGGCCCCGTTCGAGTTGTACGGGGGGCCCCGGGCGGTGAGCGTCTCCCGGCTGATCGCGGGGCCGGGCGGGTGGCTGGTGGTCGGATCCCGGGCCGACGGGGCGGCGGTGTGGACGTCACCGGACGGGGCGCGGTTCACGCTGCACGAGGGTGTGCCGGAGCTGGCCGGCGATGCTCGGGGCCGGACGGTCGGGTTGGACGCGGTGGCCGTACCGCCGGGGTGGCTGGTGGTGGGGGCGGTGCTGCCGCCGCGTGGGACGGCGGCGCTGCCGCTCGCCTGGGCCTCGATGGACGGACGGGCCTGGCGGCGGATGGAGTTGCCGGCGTCGGACGGGCGGAGCCAGGCGCAGCGGGTCGCTCTGGTGGGCGGCGCGGTGGTGGCGGTCGGTCCGGCGCGGGACGGGTTCGGGGTGTGGCGGGCGGCGGACGCCGGCGGCGGTGCGGAGCGGATCGGTGCCGCGGGCTGGCAACGGGTCGGCGGTTTCGGTGCGGCGGGTCCGGGGGTGTCGTCGGTGCACGGGCTCGTGCCGGCCGGCGGCGGCGGGTTGCTGGCGGTGACCGGCGACGGCAGTCGTCACGGTCTGTGGTTCTCGGTCGATTCGGGCGGTTCATGGCGGCCGATCGTGCTGCCGGTCGCGGTGCCCGATGGTGGGGACACCGCGGTGGCGGCGGCGTTCGACGAGGATCGACTGATGTTGATCGCCGATGACGGTGGAGAGTCTCGTGCCTGGTGGGCGGCGGTGCCGACCGTCGATCGGTAGCGGGTGAAGCGGCATTGGCTGCTTACCGATGAAACAAAGGTGAAAGTCCCTCGCGACCGACGGTTCTTACAGCGATCGCTTCCAATCCGCCACGGCGTGTAACGGTTCGGTCAACCCGCTCTCCTGGGACTTACGCCACAGCTCCCACGTGGGATAACGTCCCGGCCCAGACCGGCGACGACGGTCTGGTTCGTTCGCCCCCCGCAAGGGCCAATTGGCAGCGGGTGGTTGGGGCCATGCGACGGAGGAGGGTTCGGGCCTTGAGGCAGAAGCTCGCGCGCGTGATCGGTGGAGCTGCCATGCTGGCGCTCGTCGCCGGCGGCACCGCCTGCAGCAGCAGCGGTGGGGACAGCGCGTCCGGTGGTGACAAGTGTGGCAACAAGATCGCGTTCTTCGGTGCGCTGACCGGCAGCTCGGCGGCACTCGGCATCAACGAGAACAACGGCGTCAAGCTGGCCGTCGACAAGTACAACAAGGAGAATGCCGACTGCAAGGTCGAGCTGGTTCCGCTCGACTCGCAGGGCAGCCCGGACCAGGCCCCGGGCCTCGCGCAGAAGGCCATCGACGACCCGAAGATCCTCGGCATCGTCGGCCCGGCCTACTCCGGTGAGTCGGAGGCCGCCGACCCGCTGTTCTCCGAGGCGGGCCTGGTGCACATCACCGCGTCCGCGACCCGGCCCAGCCTGAGCCAGCAGGGCTGGAAGACCTTCTTCCGGGCGGTCGGCAACGACTTCAGCCAGGGCCCCGCGGCCGGTACCTACATCAAGGACGTGATCAAGGCCGACCGGGTCTACGTCATCGACGACCAGTCGGCGTACGGCGCGGGCCTGGCCGACGAGGTCAAGAAGGTGCTCGGCGGGGCCGTCGTCGGCTCGGACAAGGTCCAGGGCGAGGGCAAGCAGACCGAGTTCTCCGGCGTGGTCACCAAGGTCAAGGCCGCGAACGTCAAGGCGATCTTCTACGGCGGCTACTACCAGGAGGCCGGCCTGATCCGCAAGCAGCTCACCGCTGCCGGCGTCACCGCTCCGCTGGTCGCCGGTGACGGCGTCAACGACAAGGCGTACATCGACTCTGCCGGTGCGGCGGCCGCCGAGGGCACGATCCTCACCTGCCCGTGCCAGCCCGCCAGCGAGGCGCGCGGCACCTTCAAGGAGGAGTACAAGGCGCTCAACGGCACCGACCCGGGCACCTACAGCGACACCGCGTACGACGCGGCGAACATCCTGCTGGCCGGCATCAAGGCAGGCAAGACCGACCGCGCCGGCCTGCTGGACTTCGTGAAGAACTACAGCGGCGAGGGCGTGGCGGCCAACTACAAGTTCGTCGAGGGTGGCGAGCTGGACCCGGCGCAGGTGAAGGTCTGGGCCTTCAAGGTCCAGGGTGGTCAGGTCGTTCCGGACCAGGAGATCAAGAAGTCCTGACGCCGGTCGCTGCTACAGCGATTGAGTCGTGATCGCGGGTGCGGCCGGGAGCTCGCTCCCGGCCGCACCCCGTTTTTGTCGCCACACCTGATGGAGCGTCCCTCCCTTGAACTTCGACGGACTGTTCTCCAATTTCGGGGAACTCACCACGACCGGCCTGACACAGGGCGCCATCTACGCCCTGGTCGCGCTCGGCTACACGCTGGTCTACGGCGTGCTGAGACTCATCAACTTCGCCCACTCCGAGGTCTTCATCGCCGGCGCGTTCGCCGCACTGTGGACCTGGAACGGCTTCGGCCTCGACCAGAACTCACAGGTCAGCGGGGTCGGCTCGATCATGTTCTATCTGCTCGTGGCGGTGATCGCTGCGGCCATCGCCTCGGCGGGCACGGCGACCGTGATCGAGCGGGTGGCGTACCGCCCGTTGCGTAAGCGGAACGCTCCGCCGCTGGCCTTCCTCATCACGGCCATCGGCGCCTCGATCGCGATCTCGGAGGCGTTCGGCGTCTACACCCGCCGGCTCCCGCAGGGCGCGCCCGGGCTGGTCAACACCAAGCCGTTGTTCGAGATCGCCGGTGTGCCCATCGACGCGGTGCAGCTGCTCACCGTCGGTGCCGCGCTGGTGATGATGGTCGCGCTGGACCTGTTCATCAACCGCAGTCGGCTCGGCCGCGGCGTCCGGGCGGTGGCCCAGGACGCCAACACCGCCGCGCTGATGGGGGTGAACAAGGACCGCATCATCATGCTGGTCTTCATCGCGGGCGGGTCGATGGCCGGCGTGGCCGGCCTGCTCTACGACGTGAAGATCGGCACGCTGACCTACAGCGTCGGCTTCCTGCTGGGCCTCAAGGCGTTCACCGCCGCGGTGCTCGGTGGCATCGGCAACCTGCGCGGCGCGCTGGTCGGCGGCCTGATGCTGGGCGTGGTGGAGAACTACGCCTCGGGTCTGTTCGGCTCCCAGTGGAAGGACTTCGCGGCGTTCGCCGTGCTGGTGGTGCTGCTGATGTTCCGGCCGACGGGTCTGCTGGGCGAATCGCTGGGGAGGGCACGGGCATGACGACGACCGTTAAACCGCCGAACCCGGAGCAACGGGAAGCGGTAATGGACCGGCTGCGGCACGGCCGCGAGGCGGTCGCGCAGCGGTGGCGCGACGCGCCGCGGTGGGTGCGCTGGGCGGTGCTGGCGGCGGTCATCGTGTTCTTCTACGCGCTGCCGAACAAGGAGTTCTACCAGTACCTCGGGCCGATCCCGACCCCGGGCGCGAACTTCACCCAGGTGATGTTCACCGTCTCGATCTACGTGCTGATGGCCGTCGGGCTCAACATCGTGGTCGGCTTCGCCGGCCTGCTGGACCTCGGCTACTTCGGCTTCTTCGCCGTCGGCGCGTACACCGTGGCGGTACTGACCTCGCCGAGCAGCAACATCAAGACCCTCTGGCCGTGGCTGCTGGTGGTGCCGGTGGCGATCGCGCTGACCATGGTCTCGGGTGTCATGCTGGGCACGCCGACGCTGCGGCTGCGCGGCGACTACCTCGCGCTGGTGACGCTCGGCTTCGCCGAGATGATCCGGATCGCGGCGGTCAGCTCCGACTTCCTCAAGGGGCAGCGGGGCTTCAACCAGATCCCGCACCCGCCGGGCAAGTACACCGACGGCAAGCCGATCTTCGGCGTGCTCGACGCCAGGCCGTACTACTGGCTGGTGCTCACGCTGATCATCGTGGTGGTGATCGGGGTGCGGAACCTCACCCACAGCCGGGTGGGCCGGGCGTGGATCTCCATCCGGGAGGACGAGGACGCCGCCCAGCTGATGGGGGTGCCGACGTTCAAGTTCAAGCTCTGGGCGTTCGCGTCGGGCGCGGCGATCGCCGGCCTGGCCGGTGCGCTCTTCGCGGGCAAGCAGAACTTCGTCAACTCGCAGAACTTCGAGCTGCTGAACTCGATCATCATCCTGGCCGCGGTCATCTTCGGTGGCTCCGGCAACATCGTCGGCGCCATTGTGGGCGGCGGCCTGGTGGCGTACATGATCGAGCGGTTCCGCGGCATCGAGCTGTTCGGCCTGGAGCTCTACGAGTACCGGTTCCTCTTCTTCGGCCTGGTGCTCGTGGGGATGATGATCTTCCGGCCGCAGGGCCTCATCCCGAACCGACGACGGGCGGCGGAGTTCAAGGATCGTCGCAAGGAGGTGATCGTCGGTGAGTGACGTCGAGCAGACGCCGGCCGTCCCGGCGCAGGCCGCCGCACCCGCGGTGGAGGCGGTGTCCGCACGGGAGCCGCTGCTGGAGGTCGACAACGTCACGCTGCGCTTCGGCGGTGTGGTCGCGCTGAACCAGGTGGACTTCACCCTCTACAAGGGCGAGATTCTCGGTCTGATCGGCCCGAACGGCGCCGGCAAGACCACCTGTTTCAACGCGATGACCGGCATCTACCAGCCCACCGAGGGGCAGATCAGGTTCCGCGGCGAGAAGATCAGCGGCAAGAAGCGCCACCAGATCACCAAGATGGGTATGGCGCGGACGTTCCAGAACATCCGCCTCTTCCCCGAGATGACCGCGCTGGAGAACGTCCAGGTCGGTGCCGACGCGCACCACAAGACCAGCGTCGTCTCCGCGCTGCTCCGGCTGCCGCGGCACTGGCGGGAGGAGCGGGAGGGTCGCGAGAAGGCCGAGCGCCTGCTGGAGTTCGTCGGCATCCGCAAGCGGATGCACGAGTTCGCCCGCAACCTCTCCTACGGTGAGCAGCGGCGGCTGGAGATCGCCCGCGCGCTGGCCACCGAACCGGTGCTGCTCTGCCTGGACGAGCCGGCCGCCGGCTTCAACCCGGCGGAGAAGGAGGAACTGCTCCAGCTCATCCGGCAGATCCGGGACACCGGCGTGACCGTGCTGCTCATCGAGCACGACATGCGCCTGGTTATGGGGGTCACCGACCGGATCGTGGTGCTGGAGTTCGGAAAGAAGATCGCCGAGGGTCTGCCCGCCGAGGTGCGGGACGACCCGAGGGTGATCGCGGCGTACCTGGGGGTGCCGGACGATGCTGCTTGAGATCGACGATGTGAGCCTGCTGTACGGGCGGATCCAGGCGCTGCACGGCATCAGCCTCACCGTGGACGAGGGTGAGATCGTCGCCCTGATCGGCGCCAACGGGGCCGGCAAGTCGACCACGATGCGGGCCATCTCCGGGATCCGGCCGGTGGCCTCCGGGCGGATCCGGTTCAACGGCGAGGACATCACCAAGCTCCGGGCGGACCTGCGGGTGCGGCGCGGGCTGTGCCAGGCCCCGGAGGGGCGCGGCATCTTCCCGGGCATGACGGTGCTGGAGAACCTGGACATGGGGGCGTACACCCGGCGGGACCGGGCGGGCGTCGCGCAGGACCTCAACCGGGTGATGGAGCTCTTCCCCCGGCTGGCGGAGCGGCGCAAGCAGGCCGGGGGTACCCTTTCCGGCGGCGAGCAGCAGATGCTGGCCGTCGGGCGGGCGCTGATGAGCCGACCGAAGCTGCTGCTGCTCGACGAGCCCTCGATGGGTCTCGCGCCGATGTTGATCCAGCAGATCTTCAACATCATCACCGAGATCAACGAGCAGGGCACGACGATCCTGCTGGTGGAGCAGAACGCGCAGCAGGCGCTGGCCCGGGCGCACCGCGCGTACGTGTTGGAGACCGGACGGATCGTCAAGAGCGGCACCGGCGCCGAACTGCTGCACGACCCGTCGGTCAAAGAGGCATACCTCGGCGTGGCCTGATCGGCGACCCCCACAGAAGGAGTACAAGCATGTTCAACCCCTCTGGTGCTCGGCGGGCGGCGGTCGGGGCCGCCGGCGCGGCCGTGCTGCTGCTTTCGTTGGCCGCGTGCGGTGAGAAGGAGAATTCCGGTGAGCCGGGCGCCGGCCCCTCGGTGACCGCGGCGGCGGACTCCGCTCTCGCCGCCAAGGTGCCGGACGCGATCAAGGCGGACGGTGTGATCAAGGTGGGTACCGACTCCACGTACGCCCCGGCGGAGTTCCTCGACAACGACGGCAAGACCGTCATCGGCTTCGACGTGGAGCTGTTCAACGCGGTCGCCCAGAAGCTCGGCCTCAAGGCCGAGTACGAGTCCGCGCCGTTCGACTCGATCCTGCCCGGTGTCGACTCCGGCAAGTACGAGGTCGGCGTCTCGTCGTTCACCATCAACGCCGAGCGCCTGAAGAGTGTCAACATGGTCAGCTACTTCTCCGCCGGCACCCAGTGGGCGACCAAGAAGGGCAACCCGGGCGGCGTCGACCCGGACAACGCCTGCGGCAAGAAGATCGCCGTGCAGACCGGCACCGTGCAGGTCGACGACATCACCGCCCGGTCGAAGAAGTGCACCGACGCCGGCAAGCCGGCCATTACGGTCGACCAGTACCAGGCGCAGAGCGACGCTACGGCGGCCGTGGTCAGCGGCAAGGACGAGGCCATGCTGGCCGACTCGCCGGTGGGCGCGTACGCGGTGAAGCAGAGCAACGGCCAGCTGGAGCTGCTCGGTGACATCTACGAGTCGGCCCCGTACGGCTACGCGGTGAAGAAGGACCAGCAGGCCTTCGCCGAGGTGCTCAAGGAGGCCGTCCAGGCGGTCATCACCGACGGCAGCTACAAGACCGCGCTGGAGAAGTGGGGCGTCGAGGGCGGCGCCGTCACCAGCTCCGAACTGAACCCCGCCAGCTGACCATGTCGGTCGAGACGGAAACACCCGAACGGGCACGGCCGGAACCCATCCAGGCCGTGCCCGTGCGGCATCCCGGCCGCTGGGTCGCCGTCCTGGTGATCGGGGTGCTGGTCGCCATGTTCGTCCACCTGCTGGTGACGAACAAGGCGTTCAACTGGTCGTTCATGGTCGACAACATGTTCCGGCCGCCGATCATCGACGGGCTCAAGGGCACCATCGCGCTGACCATCCTGGCCATGCTGATCGGCATCGGCCTGGGCATCGTCGTGGCCATCATGCGGCTGTCGGCGAACCCGATCCTGCGCGGCGTCTCCTGGGTCTATACCTGGTTCTTCCGGGCGGTGCCCCGGCTGGTGCTGGCCATCCTCTTCGGCAACCTGGGCATCCTCTGGTCCCGGGTGGAGTTCGGCCTGCCCTTCGACCGGCAGATCGGTGCCCTGTTCGGGATCCAGGACTTCGAGGCGCGCCTGTTCGGCTTCACCGCGGTGGACATCCTCACCGGCTTCGTCGCCGGCATGCTGGCGCTCGGCCTCTCCGAGGCCGCCTACATGGCGGAGATCGTCCGGGCCGGCATCCAGTCGGTGGACGAGGGGCAGACCGAGGCGGCGCAGGCGCTCGGGCTGAGCCGCACTCAGATCCTGCGCCGGATCGTGCTGCCGCAGGCCATGCGGGTGATCATCCCGCCGACCGGCAACGAGACCATCGCGATGCTCAAGGACACCTCGCTGGTGGCCTTCGTGCCGGTCAGCACCGAGTTGTACTTCCAGCTCAAGGCGGTCGGCAACCGGACGTTCCAGGTCTTCCCGATGTACGTCGCGGCGTGCCTGTGGTACCTGGTGCTGACCAGCGTGCTGCTCGTCGGGCAGTACTACCTGGAGCGGCACTACGGGCGCGGCTTCGGCCGGACCGCCGACGCGCGCAACCGGCTGCAGGGCTTCGGCGTCTGGGGCCGTAGCAGCGGAGGGGCAGGGGGCGCATGAGCGAGCGCCAGCGAGCGAATCATCGACGCAGTGCCGCGGTGTCTCATGGCGGCACGGAGCGTAGCGGAGTGCCGGTATGAGCGAGCTGATCGTTTCCGCCCAGGCCGGGGTGCCTACAGCGGAGTCGGGCCCGATGGTCCGGGCCGAGCAGGTGCACAAGTCGTTCGGGCCCCTCGAAGTGCTCAAGGGCATCGACCTGGAGGTCCGCGCCGGGGAGGTGTGCTGCCTGCTCGGGCCCTCCGGCTCCGGCAAGTCGACCTTCCTGCGCTGCATCAACCACCTGGAGAAGATCAACGCCGGCCGCATCTGGGTGGACGGCGACCTGATCGGCTACCGGGAGCGCGGCGGGAAGCTGCACGAGCTGCGGGACAAGGAGGTGGCCGCGCAGCGCCGAGCCGTCGGCATGGTGTTCCAGCGGTTCAACCTGTTCCCGCACATGACCGTGCTGCAGAACGTCGTCGAGGCGCCGGTGCTGCTGCGCCGGGCCAAGAAGGCGGAGGCCCGGGACCGGGCGGCGCAGCTGCTGGACCGGGTCGGGCTGGGGGACAAGCTCGGGGCGTACCCGGGTCAGCTCTCCGGCGGGCAGCAGCAGCGGGTGGCGATCGCCCGGGCGCTCGCCATGCAGCCGAAGCTGATGCTCTTCGACGAGCCGACCAGCGCGCTGGACCCGGAGCTGGTCGGTGAGGTCCTGGACGTGATGAAGGACCTGGCCCGCGACGGCATGACGATGATCGTGGTGACCCACGAGATCGGCTTCGCCCGGGAGGTCGGCGACTCGCTGGTATTCATGGACGGCGGCGTGGTGGTCGAGCAGGGCAACCCGCGCGAGGTGATCGCCGCCCCGAAGCACGAACGGACGAAGGCGTTCCTGGCCAAGGTCCTCTGATCGTCGGGTCCGGTGCGGCACGTGCCGCACCGGACCCGACAGATCGGACATCGCCGCCGATGCCCGGCGGATCGCGGCCGTTCGGGCCGCGCCGCGGGTCGGGCTTGTCGGCGGTACGGACTAGAGTCGCTGCCGTGACAGCTACGACGCCGCGCCTGCTCCTCGTCGACGGACACTCCCTGGCATACCGGGCCTTCTTCGCCCTGCCGGTGGAGAACTTCTCCACCACCACGGGGCAGCCGACCAACGCCGTCTACGGCTTCACCTCGATGCTGATCAACGTGCTCCGCGACGAGCAGCCCACCCACATCGTGGTCGCCTTCGACGTCTCCCGCCGTTCCTTCCGCACGGAGAAATACGCCGAGTACAAGGCCGGCCGCAGCGAGACCCCGACCGACTTCAAGGGGCAGGTCAGCCTGGTCAAGGAGGTGCTGGCCGCGCTGCGTATCCCGGTGGTGGAGAAGGAGGGGTACGAGGCGGACGACGTCATCGCCACCCTCGCCTGCCAGGCCCGGGACCAGGGCATGGAGGTGCTGATCACCACTGGCGACCGGGACGCGTTCCAGCTGGTCGGCGACCAGATCACCGTGCTCTACCCGCGCAAGGGCGTCTCCGACCTGGCCCGGATGGACCCGGCCGCGGTCGAGGCGAAGTACGGCGTCGGCCCGGACCGCTACCGTGACCTGGCCGCCCTGGTCGGCGAGAGCAGCGACAACCTGCCCGGCATCCCGGGCGTCGGCCCGAAGACCGCCGCCAAGTGGATCAACACGTACGGTGGGGTCGACGGCGTGGTGGCCCGGGCCGACGAGATCAAGGGCAAGGCCGGCGACAGCCTGCGCGAGCGGCTCGCCGACGTGATCCGCAACTACGAGATCAACTGCCTGGTCGCCGACCTGGAGCTGCCGGTGCGCCCGGAGGACGCCCGCTGGCAGGGCTGGGACCGGGAGGCCGTGCACCAGGTCTTCGACACCCTCCAGTTCCGCATCCTGCGCGACCGGCTGTACCAGTACCTGGAGGCCGTCGAGCCGGAGGCCGAGGCGGGCTTCGAGCTGGCCGGGCAGCTGCTCACCGAGCCGGGCGCCCTCGCCGGCTGGCTGGAGACGCACGCCCTGGCCGGCAGCCCGGTGGGCCTCGCGGTCAAGCTCGACACCGGACCGAACCGGCGGCACACCGCGTCGGTGACCGGGATGGCCCTGGCCACCAACGGCGGCGCCGCCGCGTGGTTCGACCCGGCCACGCTCGACCCGGCCGACGAGACGGCCCTCGCGAGCTGGCTGGCCGACGCCGCCCGCCCCAAGGTGCTGCACGACAGCAAGCCGGCCGTGCTCGCCTTCGCCGCGCACGGCTGGGACCTGGGGGGCATCTCCCGCGATACCCAGATCGCCGCCTACCTGGCCCGCCCCGACCAGCGCTCCTACGACCTGACCGACCTGGCGCTGCGTTACCTGCACCGGGAGCTGCGGGTCGACGCGCCGGAGACCGGCCAGCTCACCCTGGAAGGGCTGGGGAACGACGGCGAGGCCGAGCAGAACCTCATGCTCCAGGCCCGGGCCACCCTCGACCTGGCTGACGCGATCGACGCCGAGCTGTCCCGCGACGGCGAGCAGTCGGCCCGGCTGATGGCCGGCGTGGAGCTGCCGCTCATGCGGGTGCTCGCCACCATGGAGCGCACCGGCATCGCCGCCGACACCGAATACCTGTCCGAGCTGGAGGCACACTTCGCCGCCGAGGTGAAGGCCGCCGCGCAGGGCGCGTACGCGGAGATCGGGCGGGAGTTCAACCTTGGCTCGCCCAAGCAGCTCCAGGAGATCCTCTTCGGCGAGCTGGGCCTGCCCAAGACCAAGAAGATCAAGACCGGTTACACCACCGACGCGGACGCCCTCCAGTGGCTCTACGCCCAGCAGCCGCACCCGGTGCTGGCGCACCTGCTGCGCCACCGGGACGTCGCCAAGCTCAAGTCGACCGTCGACGGGCTGCTCAAGTCCGTCTCCGACGACGGCCGGATCCACACCACGTTCAACCAGACCGTGGCGGCCACCGGGCGGCTCTCCTCGACCGAGCCCAACCTGCAGAACATTCCGATCCGCACGGAGGAGGGGCGGCGGATCCGGCGGGCCTTCGTCGTCGGTCAGGGCTACGAGTGCCTGCTCACCGCCGACTACAGCCAGATCGAGATGCGGATCATGGCGCACCTGTCGTCGGACGACGCGCTGATCGAGGCGTTCAACTCCGGGCACGACTTCCACGCGGCCACCGCCTCCTCGGTCTTCGGCGTCCCGGTGGACCAGGTCACCGCCGACCAGCGGCGCAAGATCAAGGCGATGAACTACGGCCTGGCGTACGGGCTGAGCGCGTTCGGCCTCTCCCAGCAGCTCGGGATCACCGCCGAGGAGGCGCGCGGGCTGATGGAGAACTACTTCGCCGGCTTCGGCGGGGTTCGCGACTACCTCCAAGAGGTGGTGGCCCGGGCCCGGCAGGACGGCTACACCTCCACCATCCTGGGGCGCCGCCGCTACCTGCCCGACCTGGTCAGCGACAACCGGCAGCGCCGGGAGATGGCCGAGCGGATGGCGCTCAACGCCCCGATCCAGGGCTCGGCGGCCGACATCATCAAGGTCGCCATGCTGCACGTCGACACCGCGCTGCGCGAGGCCGGGCTGCGCTCCAGGATGCTGCTCCAGGTGCACGACGAGCTGGTCTTCGAGGTCGCCTCCGGCGAGCGGGCCACCCTGGAGGCCCTGGTCCGCAAGGAGATGGGCGAGGCGTACCCGCTCTCGGTGCCGCTGGAGGTCTCCGTCGGCGAGGGCCGCGACTGGAACAGCGCCGACCACTGACCGTCGCCCGCCCCGCCCGGGGACCCAGGGGCGGGGTAGGGGTGGTCCGCGGGTCAGCGGCCCGGCCCGCGGCGCGCCTTCGGCGGGGCGCCGTGCCGCTGCAGGGCCTTTCGGGACGGACCGCCCGGCGGGGGCAGCGGGGCCTTGACCGGGTCGTGACCCCAGTTCATCAGGGAGTACCGCCACCGGGTCGCGCGGACGTCGCCGCTCGGTCGCTGCGCCATGTGCCGCCGGACGTATCCGACCACCTTGCGCATGTGCCGGTAGTCGCTCTCGGAGAGCTCGTCGCGCCTGCGGCGCAGCAGCTCGACGATCTTCCGGCCGGACTCGTGGCCGACCGACTCACCGCCGCTGCTCTTCTTCCGCCAGCCGACATGCTTCGACTGGTCCGTCTCCAGCCACTTCTGGAGCTCGCCGGGCTTCATGTTCACCGCCTCGGTGAACTCCCGATAGGTGTCCCGCCCATCCTCACTTCGACTCACGGCGGAGCGCCTCCGGTCGGTGCGCGACATCCCGGCCCGAGTGGTCGTTGCGGATCCGGTACTGCGGGTCCTCCGGCGAGGCGTTCACGGGGTGCCCGCGGACGTGCGTCCGGTCGACCAGCTTCTCTTTCACCACGCCGTACGCTCGGCCGCTGTGGGCGGCCCAGGAGACGTGGTCGCCTTCGCGGAACTCCTTCTCGGCCATGCCCTCCGGGTACCCGGGGCCGCCGGGCGGAAACGACGGCTACCCGTCGGTCGGCTTCTCCGCGACGAAGATCGCGGTGCCGGGGAAGAGCCGGCCGCGCAGCGGACTCCACTGCCCCCAGATCCCCTCGTGCCCCTCCGGCCACTCCGGCTCCACCAGGTCCAGCAGGCGGAACCCGGCGCCGACCAGCTCCCGGATCCGGTCGCCGAGGGTGCGGTGCTGCTCGACGTACGTGGCCACCCCGTGCTCGTCCTGCTCGACGTACGGGGAGCGGTCGAAGTAGGAATGCACGGCGGCCAGTCCGCCCGGACCGGGGTCGTCGAGGAAGATCCACCGCATCGGGTGGGTGACCGAGAAGACCCAGCGACCGCCGGGTCGCAGCACCCGGGACACCTCCCGCATCACCGCCGCCGAGTCGGCCACGAACGGGATCGCGCCGAACGCCGTGCAGACCGTGTCGAAGGCGGCGTCGGCGAACGGCAGGGCGAGCGCGTCGGCCTGCACCAGCGGTACGCGTACCCCGGTGCGCGCGGCGGCCTGCGTGGCGTGCCGCAACATGCCCGCGGAGAGGTCCAGGGCGACCGGCCGGGCCCCCTGGGTGGCCAGCCAGCGGGCGGCGGCGGCCGCCCCGCAGCCGAGTTCGAGGATCCGCCGCCCGGCCACCTCGCCGAGCAGCCGGGCGTCGGCCTCGCGCAGCCCCTCGGGGCACCAGACGAAGTCCACGTCGCCGAGGAACGCGCCGTGCTCGGCCTGGTACTCGTCGGCGTCGGCGTCCCACCAGCCGCGGTTGGCCCGGCGAACCTCCGCGGCGCCCACCCGGCGCCGGGTCACCCTGTCCTCGTTCATCCGAGTCACGCTAGCCTCAACCCGCGGGGGCCGCCGTCATGGGTCGGGTGGGGCTGATGTGACGGATGAGACAGCTACTGGACCTTACCGCGCGAAATCTCCGCTTTCGCAGCTGACGAGGTCGTCAGGACCAGGGAGGGCTTGCACGCTGTGGTAATGCAGCGGGTAGGCTAGAGGATGCGCTCGCGGATCGTGTGCCTCGGCAGGGAGCAGGTGTGCGGTCACCGGAGCCACTAATGATCTTCTTACGGTGATCGTTAGGTGTGCCCGGTGACGGATCCGCTGGCGCGGACGAGTCACCGCGACGCCACGCCTGCTGTGACAACCCATCCGACCGGAGCAACCGCCCACATGACGAGCAGCATCGAGGCCCCCTCGAGCGCCAACAAGGTCACTCACGACGATCTCGGTTCCGAGGAGGCTTTCCTCGCCGCGATCGACGAGACCATCAAGTACTTCAACGACGGCGACATTGTCGAAGGCACCGTCGTCAAGGTCGATCGGGACGAGGTCCTGCTCGACATCGGCTACAAGACCGAGGGCGTCATTCCCTCGCGCGAGTTGTCGATCAAGCACGACGTGGACCCGGCCGAGGTGGTTTCGGTCGGCGACCACATCGAGGCCCTTGTTCTCCAGAAGGAGGACAAGGAGGGGCGTCTGATCCTCTCGAAGAAGCGGGCGCAGTACGAGCGGGCCTGGGGCACGATCGAGAAGATCAAGGACGAGGACGGCGTCGTCCGCGGCTCGGTCATCGAGGTCGTCAAGGGTGGTCTCATCCTCGACATCGGTCTGCGCGGCTTCCTGCCCGCCTCGCTCGTCGAGATGCGGCGGGTGCGCGACCTGCAGCCGTACGTCGGCCGTGAGCTCGAGGCCAAGATCATCGAGCTGGACAAGAACCGCAACAACGTGGTTCTGTCCCGCCGGGCCTGGCTGGAGCAGACGCAGTCCGAGGTGCGCACCGAGTTCCTCAACAAGCTGCAGAAGGGCCAGGTCCGCAAGGGCGTCGTCTCCTCGATCGTCAACTTCGGCGCGTTCGTCGACCTGGGCGGCGTGGACGGTCTGGTGCACGTCTCCGAGCTGTCCTGGAAGCACATCGACCACCCGTCCGAGGTCGTCGAGGTCGGCCAGGAGGTCGAGGTCGAGGTCCTGGACGTCGACCTGGACCGCGAGCGGGTCTCGCTGTCGCTGAAGGCGACCCAGGAGGACCCGTGGCGTCAGTTCGCCCGTACCCACGCGATCCAGCAGATCGTGCCGGGTAAGGTCACCAAGCTGGTGCCGTTCGGCGCGTTCGTCCGGGTGGACGACGGCATCGAGGGCCTGGTCCACATCTCCGAGCTGGCCGAGCGCCACGTGGAGATCCCGGAGCAGGTCGTCCAGGTCGGCTCCGAGGTCATGGTCAAGGTCATCGACATCGACCTGGAGCGTCGCCGGATCTCGCTGTCGCTCAAGCAGGCCAACGAGGGCTTCGTCGAGGGCGAGGAGCACTTCGACCCGACCCTCTACGGCATGGCCGCGACCTACGACGAGCAGGGCAACTACATCTACCCGGAGGGCTTCGACCCGGAGACGGGCGAGTGGCTCGAGGGCTACGACAAGCAGCGCGAGACCTGGGAGAACCAGTACGCCGAGGCGCGCCAGCGCTGGGAGGCCCACACCAAGCAGGTGCAGACCTCCCGGGCCGCCGACGCCGAGGCTGCCGCCAACCCGGCTCCGGCTGCGGCCGGCGGCACCACCACCTCGACCACGGCCCCGAGCCGTCAGGCCGAGGAGCCGGCCGGCACCCTGGCCACCGACGAGGCGCTCGCCGCGCTGCGGGAGAAGCTCGCCGGCGGCAAGTGACCCTCCTGCGACGACACCTCCAGGTCGGCGCGTCTGACGCCATGTCGATCTGGAGTCGTCGCTGACGACGACGGGCCCCGTCCCCGCGATCCGGTCTCACCAGGCCGCCGGGGGCGGGGCCCTCGCGTGTCTCTGCCCGACCCCGTCGTCGGCCGGCCCCGCCGGGTGGGCTTGATCGACTCGGTGTGGTGTTGCCTTTCCGCCGACCGGACCCCCCGCCATCCCGCATCCCCGCGCGGCCCGTCGAGGTTGGCGGCCGGTTTGGCACCGGCCCAGTGATCGGGTTGACTGGGCGGGTGCTGATGGTGGGGTTGACCGGTGGTATCGGGTCCGGCAAGAGCGCGGTGGCCAGCCGGCTGGCCGTCCTCGGCGCGGTGATCATCGACGCCGATCAGGTCGCCCGCGACGTGGTCGCCCCGGGCACCGAGGGACTGGCCGAGGTCGTCGCCACCTTCTCCGACCGGGTGCTCGACGCGCAGGGCGCGCTCGACCGGGCGGCCCTGGGCGCCGTCGTCTTCGCCGACGCGGCGGCCCGCCGCCGGCTGGAGGCGATCACCCATCCCCGGGTACGCGCGCGTACCGCCGAACTGGCCGCCGCCGCGCCTCCGGACGCGGTCGTGGTCAACGACGTACCGCTGCTGGTGGAGGTGGGGCTCGCGCCGACGTACCACCTGGTGGTCGTGGTGCAGACGGCGGTGGCCACCCGGCTGGCGCGGCTGACGCACGACCGGGGCATGGACCGCGCGGAGGCCGAGCGGCGGATCGCCGCGCAGGCCGACGACGCCCGCCGGCAGGCGGCGGCCGACGTGGTGCTGACCAACGACGGCCCGTTGGACGAGCTGCACGCGGCGGTGGACGCGCTCTGGCATGAGCGGCTGGTGCCCTACGAGCGCAACGTCCGCGAACGCCACGCGGTCCGGCCGGACCAGGTGGTGCTCACCGGACCGGACCCGGCCTGGCCCCAGCAGTACGCCCGACTGGCCGCCCGGATCCGGCGCGCGGCCGGGGCCGACATTCGCGTGGACCACATCGGCTCCACCGCGGTGCCCGGGCTGGCCGCCAAGGACGTCATCGACATCCAGCTCACCGTCTCGTCGCTGGCGGAGGCGGACGGGCCGCTCGCCGAGCGGCTCGCCGACGCCGGGTTCCCCCGGCTGCCCGGCGACTGGTGGGACAACCCCCGCCCACCGGGCAGTGCCCGGTGGGAGAAGCGGCTGCACGGCAGCGCCGACCCGGGCCGCCCGGTCTACCTGCACCTGCGGGTGGCCGGCTCGCCCGGCTGGCGGTACGCGCTGCTGATGCGGGACCACCTGCGCGCCGACCCGGGCCAGCGGGCCGCCTACCTCCAGCTGAAGCGGGAGTTGGCCGCGTCGGCCCCGGACAGCGCCACGTACGGGACGTTGAAGGACCCCTGGTTCGACGAGGAGCACCTGCGGGCCGAGGCGTGGGCCGCGCAGACCGGCTGGCGGCCCTGACCGGGCTCAGCGTGCGGTCGGTCCGGGCGCGGCCACGGGCAGCGCCGGCACCCTGCTGGGGGTGAGGTCGAGCTGGGCCCAGACGCCCCGCCCGGTCCGCAGCTCCAACCGGCGCGGCAGACCGCTCCGGTCGATCCACCAGCGCAGCGCGGTCGCGCCGGATCGCACCTCGATGACGTCCACCGCGCGGTCGGCCACCCGGTCGTCCCGGACCCGGACCGTCGTCCCCGCCGGCCCGGGGCCGCTGCCGGCCCGCAGCGCCGCGTCCAGCAGCCGGTCCAGGTCGTCCTCGGGCGGCTGGTCGGCCGGCCAGGTCACCCCGGTCGGCGGCGGTAGCGGCGGCGCGGCCGGGAGCTCCGTCGCCGCGCCGCCGCCCGGGACCTCCGCCCGGGCCACCTGCCCGGACCGCCACCGCAGGAGGGTCCGGCGTCCCGGGGTGTCGACTTCGACCAGCGCCAGGTACGCGGCGGACTGCGCCCAGCTCAGCCAGCCGGCGGCCCGCAGGTTGGCGGTCGGGCCGAGCGGGGCGGTCAGGGTCAGCGTGGCGCCTCCGCTCGCCCGCAGCCGGTCGGGCAGCCGGACCAGGCGGTCATTCTCGCCGTCGGCGAGCGCGCGGGGCAGGCCCGGTCGGCCGCCGAGCGCGTCCACCGGGCGGAGCGTGGGGCGGTCGCTACGGGCCAACTCGACGGTGATCGGGGTGTCGTCCGGCAGCCGCCCCTCCAGCCGGTGCAACCGCGCGTCACGGTCCAGCCAGAGACGCGGCCGCCAGCTCGGCCCGTCGCCGGTCGCCGGCCCGCGGGCGTCTCCTCCGGCGCCGCTGCTCGCGCCAGCGGCGGTCGGTACGGCGGTGGTCGGGGTCGGGGTCGGGGCCGTCGGCAGGGATGCCTGGAGGATGTCGACCGGGCTGCCCTCGACGGTGTCCTGGCCCAGCCAGCGGGCCTCCGTGGAGATGGGGTCGGTCCGGTTCGCGCTCAGCCCGAGGAGCAGGTCCCGGACGGCGGCCACGGCACGCCCGGCGGGCGGCTCCCGCAGCCGCCAGCGGTCGGCCGGGGGCACCAACGGGGGCGGGGCGGGGCTGGGCGCCGCAGCCGGATCGGGATCGGGCCGGACCACCAGCGCCGACCGGTTGGCCTGGACCAGCCCGCGTTCGGTGCCGGCACCCGGTCCGCCGACGTCCAGGTAGACCAGCGGCCGGGCCCAGTCGACCCAGCCGACGAACTCGGTGCGCGCGTTGCCCGTCCCGACCGAGCCCCGCACGCCGGCACGGACGTCGCGCTGGTTGGTGACCCGCATCGCCGCCAGCAGCTCGGCCTCCGGCGCGGTGAGCGGCCGGGCCGGGTCGGCCGGCTCGGGCGACCAGCTCAGCAGCCCGGCGACCAGCGCCGCCGCCGAGGCCGCCGCGGTGACGCCGAGCGCGACCAGCACCGCTCGGCGCCGGGCCGACCGCTCCGGCGGGTCGTCGGTACCGTCCGTATCGGTGTCGGGCGGTGGTCCGGCCTCCTTGCCCGGCGGCAGCGGACCCGTGGCGGCTGCCGGGTCGGCCCGCCGACGGCGGAGCGGGAGGGCCAGGAGCCGGTCACCGGCCGCCAAGCGGGCGCGACGGTGGCGGCGGCCCGGTTCGCGTGGCACGGCGGTCGGCGCCGGTCCCCCGTCCGGGCCGGTGCTGGCTGGCTCGCCGCGGGTGCCGGGGGTGGGAGTGGTGCGGCGTGGGGCCCTGCCTGCGGTGCCCGGTGGCGGCGGGTCGGTGCCGGGCCGGCCGGCGGTGCGTGGGGGCGTTGTGCCGGCGCCGGGCTGGTCGATCGCGCGGGGCACCGGCGGGTCGGCACCGGGCGGGTCGGCACCGGGCTGGTCGGCGGTGCGGGCGAGCGGTGCGCCGACGCCCTGCCGGTCGGCTGCGTGCGGGCGTCGCGGGTCGAGGTGGGGCTGGCCGGTCGACTGCGGGGGAGGAGTGCCGGTTCCGGGCTGGTCGGCGGCGCGCGCGGTCCGGGTGCCGGGGGTCGGTTCGTCGGCGCCGTCGGTGGTCGGCTTCTCGGGACCGTCGGCGGGCGGGTGGCGGCGGGTGTCGTCGGCGGGGGGCGGGCTGGCGTCGGGCGACGGAGCGGGCCGGGACCGGCGGCCGGGGGAGGTCTCCACGAGTGGACAACGCGGCTGTCGGGATCGGGTGACGAGCAGGGGCGCTCGCGGCGGCCGGTCAGCGCCTCCAGCGCGACCACCTGGGTGCGCACGCCGGTCGTCCCGGGTGCTGCGACCCTGTGCCGGGGGCGGCCGCGCCCTTGACGGGCGGCCACCGGGCCCGGTCGGCCGCCGCGAGCGGCCTACGGTACGAGGGTAGTCGGGTGTGCTGGGGCACACAATGGGAATATCGAAGCCAATCACGGACGGTCCGTGGTCGGCCCGAAGTGTCGGACCGCGGGCGTACCGTTGGGGTCATGGCGCTCGACATTCCCCGGCTCGACGGCCGCTTCCAGGTCGTGAGCGAGTTCCAGCCGGCCGGCGACCAGCCGGCAGCCATCGACGAGCTTGAGCGTCGCGTGCGGCGTGGCGACCGTAACACGGTGCTGCTCGGCGCGACCGGCACCGGCAAGAGCGCCACCACGGCGTGGCTGGTCGAGCGGCTGCAGCGGCCGACCCTGGTGCTCGCCCCCAACAAGACCCTCGCCGCCCAGCTCGCCAAGGAGTTCAGCGAGCTGCTCCCGCACAACGCGGTGGAATACTTCGTCTCCTACTACGACTACTACCAGCCCGAGGCGTACATCCCGCAGACCGACACCTACATCGAGAAGGACTCCTCGATCAACGAGGAGGTCGAGCGGTTGCGCCACTCGGCGACCATGTCGCTGCTCACCCGCCGGGACGTCATCGTGGTGGCGACCGTCTCGGCGATCTACGGTCTGGGCACCCCGGAGGAATACCTGGACCGCGCGGTCCGGGCGGCCGTCGGCCAGGAGCTGGACCGTGACCAGTTGCTGCGCCGGCTGGTCGACATCCAGTACACCCGCAACGACATGGCGTTCCAGCGGGGCACCTTCCGGGTCCGCGGGGACACGCTGGAGATCATCCCGGCCTACGAGGAACTGGCCGTCCGGATCGAGCTGTTCGGCGACGAGATCGAGAAGCTCTACTACCTCAACCCGCTCACGGGGGACGTGGTTCGCGAGGTCGACCAGTTGATGATCTTTCCGGCCACGCACTACGCGGCAGGGCCGGAGCGGATGGAGCGGGCGATCCGCGACATCGAGACCGAGCTGGGCGAGCGGCTGGCCGAGCTGGAGCGGCAGGGCAAGCTGCTGGAGGCGCAGCGGCTGCGGATGCGCACCACCTACGACATCGAGATGATGCGGCAGGTCGGCTTCTGCTCCGGCATCGAGAACTACTCCATGCACATCGACGGCCGGTTGCCCGGCAGCCCGCCGCACTGCCTGCTCGACTACTTCCCCGACGACTTCCTCACCGTGGTGGACGAGTCGCACGTGACCATCCCGCAGATCGGCGGCATGTACGAGGGCGACGCCTCCCGCAAGCGGATGCTGATCGACCACGGCTTCCGGCTGCCCAGCGCGGCAGACAACCGGCCGCTGCGCTTCGACGAATACCTGGAGCGGGTCGGCCAGATGGTGTTCCTCTCCGCCACCCCGGGCCCGTGGGAGTTGGAGCAGGCGCAGGGCGAGTTCGTCGAGCAGGTGATCCGCCCTACCGGCCTGATCGACCCCGAGGTGGTGGTGAAGCCCACCAAGGGGCAGATCGACGACCTGATGCACGAGATCAAGCTGCGGACCGAGCGGGACGAGCGGGTCCTGGTCACCACCCTGACCAAGAAGATGGCCGAGGACCTGTCGGACTATCTCCTGGAGAACGGCATCCGGGTGCGCTACCTGCACTCGGAGGTCGACACGCTGCGCCGGGTGGAGCTGCTGCGCGAGCTGCGCAAGGGCGAGTACGACGTGCTGGTCGGCATCAACCTGCTCCGGGAGGGCCTCGACCTGCCCGAGGTGTCCCTGGTGGCGATCCTCGACGCCGACAAGGAGGGCTTCCTGCGCAGCGGCCGGTCGCTCATCCAGACCATCGGCCGGGCGGCGCGTAACGTGTCCGGCCAGGTCCACATGTACGCCGACAAGATCACTCCGTCGATGGCGGACGCGATCGAGGAGACCGACCGGCGCCGGGCCAAGCAGATCGCGCACAACGAGGCGCACGGGATCAGCCCCGAGCCGCTGCGCAAGAAGATCCACGACATCCTCGACGACATCTACCGCGAGGCGGAGGACACCGAGAACACCCGCGTCGGCGGGGCGGTCCGGCAACTGTCCCGGGGCAAGGCCCCGGTCAAGGAGACCCGTAGCCGCGGCCGGGGCGGTGCCGCCACCCCGTCCCGGGAGGGCATGGCCCGGGCTGACCTGGCCAACCTCATCCAGGAGCTCAACGACCAGATGCTCGCCGCCGCGCGGGAGTTGCAGTTCGAGCTGGCGGCCCGGATCCGGGACGAGGTGGCCGACCTCAAGAAGGAACTGCGCGGGATGGACGCGGCCGGCGTGAAGTGAGCGGGCCGGGCGGCGGTGGACGTGCGCCCGGGACGGACTCCGGGCCGGTTGCACTGCGCGAGTGAGGTATTGCCGTGAGTGACGGCAATGCGTACTCTCCCACGGTGGGGAGGCTGGTATGCGGCTGTCAGCAAGTCCTGTCGTCCGGCGGGTGCGCCTCGGCGCGGAGCTGCGCCGGCTGCGTCGCCGGGAGGCGCTCACCCTGGAGCAGGTCTGTGTCCGGCTCGGGTGGGCGTCCACCTCGAAGCTGTCCCGCATCGAGCTGGGCCAGAGCCGGCCGGACCTGGCCGATGTGCTCGACCTGCTCGACGCCTACCAGGTGCCTGCCGACCAGCGCAACGAGCTGATCGTCATCGCCCGGGACGCCGCCACCGGGCGGGGTCTGTCGAAGGCCCTGGGCGAGATGGGCGAGCGGCAGCGGGCGTACGCCGAACTGGAGGCGGGTGCCGCCCGCATCGTGGAGTACCAGCCGGCCCTCGTGCCCGGGCTGCTGCAGACCCCGGCGTACGCCCGCCTGCGGGTGAGCGCCGGGGCGCTGCTCGGCGACGACGTGGACGTGGAGTCCGACGTACGGGGCCGGACGGTGCGCCAGGAGGTGCTGCGCCGCCCGGATCCGCCGCACTACACGGCGCTGGTCGACGAGCGGGTCTGCGAGCCGGGTGGCACGCCGGCCGACGTCTGGCGGGACCAGTTGCGGCACCTGATCGCCCTCGCCGAGTGGCCGCACATCACCATCCGGGTGGTGCCGAGCGACGCCGCCCCGGAAGGCGGCGTCCGCCCGCTGACTGCCTTCTCCTACTACGCGTACCCTGACCCGGCCGACCCCCGCACGGTACTGGTGGAGACCCTCACCACCGACCTGCGGCTGGTCGGCGAGGCGGACATCGCCCGCTACGAGCGGCTGGTCGACCGGCTGCTGGCGGCGGCGCTGCCCGAGGAGGAGACGGTCGAGCTGCTGGCCCGGCGGCTCGGCCCGGTGCACGTGCCGCGGCCCCGCGAGCCCCGCGACGCCTCGGTCCCCGAACTGCACTGAAGGCGGCGCCCCAGCGCCGGAAGTTGATCAATCGGGCTCGGCTGGCTGGAGCGAAGCCCGCGCCGCCACCGGGCCCGGCGCCCCCGATGCCCGTCGGGACCGGTGGCTGGCGCGTTGCCCGCAGGCTATGCGAGGGGTGTGACAGGTCCGGCCGGCACGTCCACGAAGTGCTCGACCAGCGGCGGGTTCGCGAAGTGCGGACCGATCAGCGCCCGCCACTGCGGGAACCGCTCGCTCTGCCGGAAGTTGACGTCGTGCGCCTCGACCGAGTCCCACTCCACCAGCAGCACGAACCGGGACGGCGACTCCACGCCCCGGGTCATCCGCACCGAGCGGCAGCCCTCAGTGCCGCTGAGGAGGGGGTACGCCTGTGCGTAGGCGGCGGCGAAGGCGTCCTCTTGCCCGGGTGTCACGTCGATCAGCGCGACCTCAAGAACCATGCCCGAAGCCTCGCACGCCGGCCGCCGACCCGTCCGCCCCGGGGCTGGTCCGGCCGCCACACCATCGGCCGGGCGCCTCCCGACAGTCGGCTCCATCTCGCCGACCTGGCGGTGTTACATCGCCGGGATGCCGCCGTATCGCCGGCCCTGCTGCCGACCACGGGGCGGTTCACCTAGCTCCTCTTAGGAAGCCCTGGCGGAGGAGATCCACCTCGCGGCGTGACCTAATTCTCTCATCAATCCGGGCGCCCGGAGATGCGCCGAGCCGCCTTGATGGTGAACAATGGCGCCCGAGGAGGGGAGTATTCCCCCGCAATGGAGTCGTCAGCACGGAAGAGCGCCGGCCCCCCGGTGGCACGACCCGGCTCTGTTGGTCAGCGACCCGGCACCCCCGGTCGGTGGCGGAAGAGACCTCCGACAGTCACCAGAGTCAGCGTCGACGCACCTTGGCCCCTCATGGGGCGTACGGTGTGGCCGACGTTGTGTGTCTGCCGGAGGTTGGATCTTGAACGTGTCCGGATGGGTGTGGGCAGCGACCCTCGTCGCATTGACCGCCGTCCTGCTCGTCGACCTGCTCATCATCGGTCGGCGCCCGCACGAGCCCAGCGTCCGTGAGTCGAGCATCTGGGTCGGCTTCTACGTCGGGCTGGCCCTGCTCTTCGGCGTGGGGCTGTGGCTCGCCGTCGGCCCCAGCGTGGCCGGCCAGTTCTACACCGGGTGGCTCACCGAGTACAGCCTCTCGGTGGACAACCTCTTCGTCTTCGTGATCATCATGGGTCGCTTCGCGGTGCCCCGGCAGTACCAGCAGAAGGTGCTGCTCATCGGCATCCTGCTGGCGCTGGTGATGCGGGGTGGCTTCATCGCCGCCGGCGCCGCCCTGCTCGCTCAGTTCACCTGGGTCTTCTACATCTTCGGCGCGTTCCTGATCTACACGGCGATCAACCTGGCCCGGCAGGGCGAGCCGGACGAGGACGAGTTCAGCGAGAACGTGCTGATCCGGTGGAGCCGCAAGGCGCTGCCCCTGTCCCGGGACTTCGACGGCGCGAAGCTGACCACCCACGAGAAGGGGCGGCGGCTCTTCACCCCGATGCTGATCGTGATGATCGCGATCGGCACCACCGACCTGATCTTCGCGCTCGACTCGATCCCGGCGATCTTCGGCATCACCCAGGAGCCGTACCTGGTCTTCACCGCGAACGTCTTCGCGCTGATGGGGCTCCGGCAGCTCTACTTCCTGCTCGGCGGGCTGCTGGACCGGCTGATCTACCTCAGCTACGGCCTGTCCGTGGTGCTTGGCTTCATCGGGGTCAAGCTGGTCCTGGAGGCCCTCGCCGACAACAACCTGCCGTTCATCAACAACGGCGAGCACGTGGCGTGGGCCCCGCACATCCCGATCTGGCTGTCGCTGGCCGTCATCCTGGGCACCCTGGGGATCGCCACCGCGGCCAGCCTGGTCAAGTCGTCCCGGGACCGGCGCCGCGAGCTGGCCGCGGCGCGACACTGACCGGACCCACACCCGGCGAAATGGGGCGCTCCCGCGGTCGGGAGCGCCCCATTCGCGTACGGAGGTCAGACGCGGTGGGCCGCGACCAGGGTGGCCTCTCGGTAATCGGGAAGCCGCTGCTCGATCACCACGCGCTGGATGTAGCAGGCATGCAGCATCCGCCGGACCTCACCCTGCGGCTCGCTGCTCACGATGCCGATGTGGTGGATCCGGCGGCCGGGCCGGGCGAAGAAGTAGAGGTCGCCGGGGCGCTCCTCGCCAAGCGCCAGGGGGGTGGTCGCCTCGGCCTGGTCGTCGGCGTCCCGGGGCAGCGTCACCCCGTACCGCCGCCAGGCCAGGTGCACCAGACCGGAGCAGTCGATCCCGTGGCTGGAGACCCCGCCCCAGACGTAGACGAGGTCGTGCAGCCGCTCCGCCACGGCGAGCACCTCCTTGGCCTCCGGCCGCTCGGTGGGCAGCGGGACCACGTCGGCCTCGGGCACCCAGAGCGGGTCCACCCGGCCGGGTACGTGCACCGGCCGCCATCCGTCCACCGTCCGGCCCGCTGGTGCGAGACGGGTGCCGAGGACTACGTCGGGCAGAGCCACTGGGCCGTCCGGGGCGGTGCGCAGCGCGGTGAGCGTGGCGTCCACCACCAGCGGGCCCGCCGACGCGTCGGTCGCTGCCGGGGCGGTGAGCTGGGCGGCGGGCAGCCAGCCGGGGTAGCCCCGGGGGTCGAGCTTGGCGGCGGGCTGTTCGAGGGCGACGACCTGCGCCCAACCGTCCGCGCGCAGTTCGGTGACCAGCACCCGTTCGCCGAGCAGCAGCTGGCTCAGCACGCACTCGCCGACCTGCTGGTCGCGGTCCATGCCGGCGACCCAGGCGGCGGTGTCCGGCGTGTCGCCGAGTGCGGCACCGTCGATCGGGCGGACGGCCTCGGGGGCGCTCCATAGGGTCGCGACCGGGACCCGGACGACGGCCTCGCGGCCCGGCTGCAGCTCCACGTCCACTCCCACCTCGCGGTTCTCTCCGGCGACCCTATGAAAAATTTCACCAGCCATCAACTGCGGGCGTGCACATTGACTTCACGCATGGCCGAGATGCCGAGGCCGGGCTCGTCGGGCAGCAGGACGCTCGCGCCGTCGTACCGGATTCCGCCGCCCACCGGTGACCAGGCGAGCCACCATGCGGCGTCGAGGTCGGAGACGGCCGTGGTGCCGTAGGCGGCGACCAGGCTGGCCGCGGCGCCCACGCCCACCGGGCTCTCCATCATCGAGCCGACGATGGTGCCCATCCCGTGCGCGGCGGCCAGGTCGAGCAGCGTCCGCGCGGTGTGCAGGCCGCCGCACTTGGCCAGCTTGACGTTGACCATGTCGGCCGCCCGCCGGCGGATCACCTCGACCAGGTCGCGGACGTCGAAGACCGACTCGTCGGCGAGGATCGGCAGGTCGACCCGGTCGCTGACCCAGGCCAGCCCATCCAGGTCCCTCCGGTGGACCGGCTGCTCGACCAGTTCGACGTCCAGTCCGGCGTCCTCGATGCCCCGGATGACCCGGACCGCCTCGCGCGGGGTCCAACCCTGGTTGGCGTCCAGCCGGATGCGCACGTCGGTGCCGACCGCCGCGCGGACCGCGCGGACCCGGTCCAGGTCGCCCCGGGCGTCGGTGCCGACCTTCAGCTTGAGCACGGTGAACCCCTCGGCCCGGCGCTGCTTCGCGGCGGCGGCCAGGTCCACGGCGTCGCCGGCGGCCAGCGTGACGTCCGTCGGGACGCGCAGGCTGGTGCCGCCGAGCAGCCGCACCAGCGGTACGCCGAGCCGCCGCGCGGCCAGGTCGTGCAGGGCGACGTCGACAGCCGCCTTGGCGGACTCGTTGCCGACCACCGTCCGGCGCACCTCGGCGCAGCGGGCCTGAAGGTCGTCGGCGTCCCGTCCGGTCAGCGTGGGGGCGAGGAGGTCCCGGACGCACGCCTCGGCGCCGGCGATCGACGCCCCGGTGACCTGCCAGACCTGCGGGGCCTCGCCGAACCCGGACCGCCCGTCGCTGTCGACGACCTCGACGACCAGGGTGTCCACCGTGGTCGTGCGGCGCAGCGCGGTGACGAACGGGGTGTGCAAGGGGGCGGAGAGCCGGTGGGTGCGTACCGCGGCGATCGTCATGTGCGGCACCCTATACGGAGGTTTGCCGGCGACTGGGGAGGGCCGATGACGGAACGGGACTGGGCACTGGTGGGCGCACCGAACGCGCGCGACCTCGGCGGTCTGCCGACATCCGATGGGCGGCGGGTCCGCCCGGGTCGGCTGATCCGTACCGCCGCGCTGGGTCGGCTCACCGACGAGGACCTGCCGGTGCTGGGCAAGCTGGCGCCCGCCTGCGTGGTGGACCTGCGGCACGCCAGCGAGCAGGAGGTCGCCCCGCCGGACCGCCTGGCCGGTGAGCCGCGGGTGGTGCACCTGCCGGTCTACGACCCGGCTCACCCCGTCTTCACGTACGTCTCGGCCGTGCTGCTCGGCCACGACCTGAGCGCGTACGAGCAGTTGGCCCGGGAGGGTATGCCGGCGGCGATGGCGGCGATCTACCGGTGGTTCGTCACCGGGGAGTCCGCCCGCGCCGGGTTCGGGGCGGCCGTGCGGCTCGCGGCCGAGGGGGCGAACCTGCCGCTGCTGTTCCACTGCTCGGCCGGCAAGGACCGGACCGGCTGGCTGTCGGTGGTGCTGCTGACCGCGCTCGGCGTGGACGAGGCGGCGATCCGGGCCGACTACCTGCGGCACAACGAGTTGACCGAGAGCTTGCGCGAGGTGCTGCTGGCGGCGATGACCCGGGGGCGGTCGAATCTGGACCCGGCGAGCGCGCGCCCGCTGCTGGAGGTGCGGCCGGAATACCTGGATGCCGCGTACGACGAGGTCCGGCGGGCGCACGGCTCGTTCGGGGCGTACCTGCGCGACGGGTTGGGCGTGACCGACGAGACGGTCGCCGCGCTGCGCGCGCAGCTGCTGGAGTGAGCCCTGGCCGCCGGCCCGCCCGTCGGCGGGCCGGCGGGGTGCGGTCAGTCGGCCAGGTCGTGCCGGGATGCCCAGACGTGCGCGGAGACGTGCGCGATCAGGCGGCAGGCGTCGTCGTCCTCCTCGCCGCTCGGGCCGCCGTCGGCCAGGTCGGTGGTGGTGCAGACGACGATCGCGTACGGCGGCGCGTCGGCCGGGAAGACCACTCCGGCACCGTGCCGGATGCCGCGCACCCAGCCGTTCTTGTGCGCGATCCGGGTTCCCGCGGGCAGCCCGGCGGCGAGGTCCTCACGGTGTTCCTGGGCGAACAGGACGTCCAGCATGGACGCGCAGCCGGCCGGGGAGGCCAGCGGGCCGGGCTCCCGGGCGCCGCGGGCCAGCCCGCCGAGCAGGGCGGCGAGGTCGGCCGCGGTGACCAGGTTGTCGATGCCCGCCTCCCGGGCGGCCGAGTCCTCGATGCCGCGGCCGGTGACGCTGTGCCGCGCCCCGCTCAGCGCCCACGCCTCGGCCACCGCCGGCAGTCCCACCGCGCCGATGACGATGTTGGTGGCCAGGTTGCTGGACCGGACGATCATGCGTTCGGCGAGCCAGCGCAGCGACGCGGTGCTGCCGACCCGGTCCCAGACCGCGTCGTCGTTGTCGTAGTCCCGGGCGTTGGCGAACCGGGGTGCGCCCGGCAGGGCGGAGTCGAAGGCGTTGTGCACCGGCACCGGCGCGTCCAGGTCCAGCCGGCCGGCCTCGGCAGCGCGGTGCAGCGCCACCAGCACCCCGACCTTCATGGTGCTGGCCGCGTAGTGGGTGGCGTCGGGCAGGCGGGTCCAGGTGGGCGGGGCGCCCAGCCGCCCCACGTACGCGGAGATGGTGCCGGGCGCCTTGTCGAGGTACGAGTCGAGATCCTCCCAGGTCATGCCGGTGACCGTAGTCGATCGCCGGCGGGGCTGCGGCCCGCCCGACGGCCGTCTAGCGTGCGGGGGGTGACGACCGCCGCGTACGACGCCATCGCCGACTGGTATGAGCAGTTCGTCACCGACACCTCGGCGGACTACCAGCTCCGGGTCCGTCGCCAGCTCGCCGACCTGCTCGGCAACGGGCCGGGTCGTTGTCTCGATGTCTGCTGCGGCACCGGGGTGCACGCCGCCGAGCTGCGTCGGCTGGGCTGGCAGCCGGTCGGGGTCGACCTGTCCGGCGGGCAGCTGCGGTACGCCCGTACCCGGCTGCCGGTGGCCCGGGGCGACGCGGCTCGGCTCCCGGTCGCCGACGCGAGCGTCTGTGCGGTCACCTGTGTACTCGGGCACACCGACCTGCCCGCCTACCCGGCGGTGGTCGCGGAGGCCGCTCGGGTGCTCGTCCCCGGCGGGCGCTTCGTCCACATCGGCGTGCACCCCTGTTTCATCGGCCCGTTCGCGGACCGTTCCGACCCGGCGCGCATCGTCATCGACGGTGGGTACGGCGAGCGGGAGCGCAGCTTCCGGTCGTGGAACTCCAGCGGCGTCCGGGCCCGGGTGGGTGCCTGGCACGTGCCGCTGGCGGATCTGCTCAATGCGGTCACCGCGGCCGGCCTGGCCCTCGCCCGCGTCCAGGAGTCCGGTGCCACCCCCATCCCCGACATCCTGGCCTTCCAGGCCACCAAACCCGCCTGACCTACGCACGCCCCGCGATGACCCCGGTTTGATCATCGGGTTGGCGGCGATTTTCCGCTTCAGGACTGCCGCCAACTCCATGATCGACGCCGGGGCCGCGGGTGGGGGAAGGGTGGAGCCCGGGCCGCTGGGGGCGGTCCGGGCTCCGGGGTGGGCTGGGGTCAGCCGGCGTGCTTGCGGCGGGCGGCCATCCGGCCGCGCTGGGTCTGGTCGAGGGTCACCTTGCGGATGCGGACCGCGGCCGGGGTCACTTCGACGCACTCGTCCTCGCGGCAGAACTCGAGGGCCTGCTCCAGCGACAGCTTGCGCGGCGGGATCAGCTTCTCGGTCTCCTCCGAGGTCGAGGAGCGCATGTTGGTGAGCTTCTTCTCCTTGGTGATGTTCACGTCCATGTCGTCGGAGCGGGAATTCTCCCCGACGATCATGCCCTCGTACACCTCGGTGCCGGGCTCGATGAAGAGTTGGCCGCGCTCCTGCAGGTTGGTCATGGCGAACGCGGTGACCGCGCCCGAGCGGTCGGCGACGAGCGAGCCGGTGGCCCGGGTCCGCAGCTCGCCGAACCACGGCTCGTACGACTCGAAGACGTGGTGCAGGATGCCGGTGCCGCGGGTCTCGGTGAGGAACTCGGTGCGGAAGCCGATCAGGCCCCGGGCCGGGACCAGCCACTCCATCCGGATCCAGCCGGTGCCGTGGTTGACCAGCTGCTCCATCCGGCCCTTGCGGGTGGCCAGCAGCTGGGTGATCGCGCCGAGGTACTCGTCGGGGGCGTCGATGGTCAGCCGCTCGACCGGCTCGCAGGTCTTCCCGTCGATCTCCCGGGTGACCACCTGCGGCTTGCCGACGGTCAGTTCGTACTGCTCGCGGCGCATCTGCTCGACCAGGATGGCCAGCGCCAGTTCGCCGCGGCCCTGCACCTCCCAGGCGTCGGGACGCTCGGTGGGCAGCACCCGCAGCGAGACGTTGCCGATCAGCTCCTTGTCGAGGCGGTCCTTGACCATCCGGGCGGTGACCTTGGCGCCCTTGACCCGGCCGACCAGCGGCGAGGTGTTGGTGCCGATGGTCATCGAGATGGCCGGCTCGTCGACGGTGATCAGCGGCAGCGGGGCGGGGTTCTCCGCGTCGGCCAGGGTCTCGCCGATCATGATCTCCGGGATGCCGGCGACGGCGATGATGTCGCCGGGGCCGGCGCTCTCCGCCGGCTTGCGCTCCAGGCCCTCGGTCATCAGCAGCTCGGAGATGCGGACCCGCTGGGTGCTGCCGTCGGTGCGGCACCAGGCCACGGTCTGGCCCTTGCTGATGGTGCCCTGCCGGACCCGGCACAGCGCCAGCCGGCCCAGGAACGGTGAGGCGTCGAGGTTGGTGACGTGCGCCTGCAGCGGCGCGTCCTCCTCGTACGCGGGCGCCGGGATGGTGTCCAGCAGGGTGCGGAACAGCGGCTCCAGGTTGTGGCTGTCGTCCGGCACCGCGCCGTCGGCCGGCTGGGTCAGCGAGGCGATGCCGTCGCGGGCGCAGGCGTAGACGATCGGGAAGTCGATCTGCTCCTCGTCGGCGTCCAGGTCGAGGAAGAGCTCGTAGGTGTCGTCCACGACCTCCTTGATCCGGGCGTCGGGCCGGTCCACCTTGTTGATCACCAGGATGATCGGCAGCCGGGCCTTGAGGGCCTTGCGGAGCACGAACCGGGTCTGCGGGAGTGGGCCCTCGCTGGCGTCGACCAGCAGCACCACCCCGTCGACCATGGTCAGGCCGCGCTCGACCTCGCCGCCGAAGTCGGCGTGGCCCGGGGTGTCGATGATGTTGATGGTGACCGGGTCGGACCCGTCCGCCGGCAGGTAGTGCACGCCGGTGTTCTTGGCCAGGATGGTGATGCCCTTTTCCCGCTCGAGGTCCATCGAGTCCATGACCCGTTCGGTGACCTCACCGCGGGCGCCGTAGGCGCCGGCCTGCCGCAACATGGCGTCGACCAGGGTTGTCTTGCCGTGGTCGACGTGGGCGATGATGGCGACGTTGCGGAGGTCGGTGCGAAGCTGCATACCCTCCATACTCCTGTCTGCGGTTGCCGGGGCGCGCGTCGGGGTCACCCCGAGATCGCCCGGATGTCTGCCGAAACTGCTGTTCCGACCGTTCCAGTGACTGGCATGCTGGTCCTCGTGCGGGGGACCGGATGCCTGACCTGCTGACGTGGCTGCAGGCCCTGCCGGCCCTGCTGATCTACCTGGTCGCCGCGATGATCGTCGCGGGTGAGACCGCGGTGATCTTCGGACTGCTGGTGCCGGGCGAGGCGACCCTGCTGCTGGTCGGCTTCCTAGCGTACGCGGGGACGCTACGGCTCGTCCCCACGCTGCTGGCCATGACAGCCGCCGCCGTGATCGGTGACACACTCGCCTTCCGGGCTGGCTGCCGGTACGGGCCCCGGCTACGCGCCTCCGGCCTCGGTGCCCGGATCGGCGCCGACCGGTGGCAGCGGGCCGACTCGCTGCTCGACCGGCTCGGCGGTCGCGGTGTGCTGGCCGCCCGCTGGGTGGCCTTCGCCCGTACCCTGGCGCCCCGGCTGGCCGGCGCGGCGGGCCTGCCGTACCGGCGGTTCGCGGCGTGGAACCTGGCCGGGGTGGTGAGCTGGGTCGGCGCGTCCGTGCTGGCCGGATACGCCGCCGGCGAGTCGTACGCGCAGGTGTCCCGGCTGCTCGGCCGGGCCACCGGGGCGGTGCTGGTGCTGCTGCTCTGCCTGGTCGGGGTGGTGCTGGCCGGTCGCTGGCTCGGCCGCAACCCGGACCCGGCCCGGGCCCTGGCCGCCCGGGCGGCCGCCGTGCCCCCGCTGCGCTGGCTGCGCGCCCGGTACGGGGTGCTGTTCTTCCTGGTCGCCATGCGGATCGGGCCGGCCTGGACGCTGCTGCTCAACCTCGCTGCCGGCCTGCTGCTGCTCTTCACCGCCGGCCTGGCCGTCGCCGCGGTGCTGGAGGCGGTGGTCCGGCACAGCGGGCTCGGGGTGGTCGACGGCCTCATCGCGGAGTGGTTCGCCGCCCGGCGTACCCCCGGGGTGGCCGACGCGGCGCTGGCCGCCGTCTCGGTGCTGCGCGGGTCGTCCCTGATCGCCGCGGTGGCGGTCGTCGCGGCGGTGCTGGCCTGGCGGAGCCGCCCCTGGCGGGCCGACCTGCTCAGCGTGGTCGGCACGGTGGGGGCGTTCGTGCCGCTGGTCGTGCTGGCCGTGGTCGCCGACCTGACCGGCCCGGGCGGTCCTGGCGACACGCCGGTGCTCCTGCCCACCCAGATCACGGTGGTGACGGCGAGCTTCGGCACGCTGGCCTGGCTGCTGTCCCGCGGGGCGCGCTGGCCGGTCGCCGTGGCGGTGTGGACGGGTGCCGTGGCCGGGGTGTTCGCCGTCGGCGGCGCCCGGCTCTACCTGGGCTGGAGTACGGCCAGCGGCACCGCCACGTCCGTCCTGCTCGGCGCCGCCTGGACCACGGTGTTCATGGTCGCCTGGGCCACCCGGGACCGGGCCGTCGGCGTGGCCGATCCGCCGTCCACAACGGAGCCCGACGGCCCGGCGGAGTGGCTGGGGGCGGGGCATCTGCCCCGACCGCGCCCGTCCGGAGCGGCGTCGCCCGCCCCCCAGGGCCCCGCCGATCCTGCTTAGGGTGCTGCGGCTCGCGGCGGATCCGGCCCGGCCACCAGAACCGGTCGCCGAGCACGAACGCCAGCGCCGGCACCAGCACCGTCCGGACCAGCAGCGTGTCCAGCAGGACGCCGACGCAGACGATGACGCCGATCTGGGTGAGCGTGATCAGCGGGAGCACGCCCAGCACGGCGAAGACCGCCGCGAGCAGCACCCCGGCGCTGGTGATCACCCCGCCGGTGACCCGCAGCGCGGAGCGCATGCCGGCGCGGGTGCCGGCCTCGCGGGCGTCCTCGCGGGCGCGGGTGACCAGGAAGATGTTGTAGTCCACCCCGAGGGCCACCAGGAACACGAAGGCGAGCAGCAGCACGCCGCTGTCCAGCGCCGGGTAGTCCAGCAGGTGGTCGAAGAGCAGCCAGGCCGCGCCGAGGCTGGCGAAGAACGAGGCGATGACGGTGAGCACCAGCAGGACCGGCGCCAGCACGCCGCGCAGCAGTAGCACCAGCACCGCCCCGACGAGCAGCAGGATGATCGGCAGGATCACCCGCAGATCCTGTGCATCCGCCCGGGCCGAGTCGTAGGTGGCAGTGACCGTGCCGCCGACCACCGCCCCCGGCGGGGCCTCGGCGCCGGCGACGGCGGGCGGCGCGGAGTCGGGTACCGCGGCGACCGCGTCCCGCAGCGCCTCGACGGCGCGGTCCGAGGCGGCGGTGCCCGGCTCGGCCGCGAGCACGACGTCGACCTGGGCGACCCGGTCGCCGGTCGCGCCGGGCCGGGCGGCGGCGATGCCGTCGACCTGCTCGGCGGCCGCCAGGACGGCCGGCACCGCGCCGGGGTTGGTCAGCACGGCGACCGGCTGGGTGGTCCCGGCCGGGAAGGCACGGGCGAGGGTCTCCGCGCCGGCCACCGCTTCCGGCTTCACCCGGAACTGCTCGGTCTCCGACAGCCCGGTCCGGATTCCCAGGCCGCCGAGGGCCAGGCCGGCGAGGAGCAGCGTGGCGAGCGCCGCGACCGGCACCGGCCGGCGGACGACGACGGCACCGAGCCGCCCCCAGAGCCGGCCTTCCCGGGCCGGGCTGCCGATCCGGGGCACGAACGGCCAGAACAGGCCCCGCCCGAAGATCACCAGCGCGGCGGGGAGCACGAACAGCGCCGACAGCATGGCGAACGCGACGCCGGTGGCGCAGGCGACCGCGAGGGCGCGGTTGGTCTCCTGTTCGGACAGCAGCAGGGTGAGCACGCCGAGGACCACGGTGGAGCCGCTGGCCAGGATCGGCTCGGCGGTCCGGCGCAGGGCGGCACGCATCGCGGTGAACCGGTTCTCCGTGCGGCGCAGTTCCTCCCGGTAGCGGGCGATCAGCAGCAGGGCGTAGTCGGTGGCGGCGCCGAAGACCAGCACGCTGGCGATCCCGGTGACCTGGCCGTCCTGGAGGTGGATCCCGAGCGCGGGCACGAGCGTGTCCACGGCGCGCTGGGTGAGCTGCTCGGCCGCGGCGACCACGAGCAGCGGCACGATCCACAGGAACGGGCTGCGGTAGGTGACGAGCAGCAGCAGCGCCACGACGGCGGCGGTGACCGCGAGCAGCGTGACGTCCGCGCCCGCGAAGACCTTGGTGAGGTCCGCGGTGATGGCCGGCGCGCCGGTCACCGCCACGGTCAGCTCGTCGGGCAGGTCGGCCAGGGCGGTGCGGAGCTGTGCCACCTCGTCGACCACGGCCTGCTGGCCGCCGGCGGTGGACAGCGGCACGGCGACCAGCGCCACCGTGCCGTCGGGGGAGAGCTGCGGCGGGGCGACCCGGCCACCGACGGCGAGCCGCCCCAGCGCGGCCGACGCGCCGGCGAGGGCGGTCCGGTCGGACCCGGTCAGCGGTGTCCCGTCGGCGCGGTTGATCACGACGACGGCGGGCTGGCCGCCGCTGGCCGGCAACTGCTCCTGCAGGCGTTCGACCTGCGTCGACTGCCACCGGATGGAGAGGCCGGTGGCGGAGACGGGGGCGGGGTTGTCGGGTCGGGGCAGCCCGAAGACGATCACGCCGACGACGAGCGCGACGGCCACGGTGAGCCAGGCGGCCAGCCGGCTCCGGGCGACGCGGGTGAACAGTGACATGGGGATGCCCTCACGGTCCTCGGGATCGAATCTCGCCTGGCAAGTATCTTGATGGGCGAGATTATCTGCAGCTGCTCTATGCTGCAACCGGAGCGGTCGGACAGGGGGCAGCGGCGAGACGTGGCAGCGCAGAGCATGTACCGGCGGCGGGACGACCGGCGCGGGCAGATGATCGCCGACATCACCAACGACCTGCGGCGCTACTCGGTGGACGCGCAGCACGTCGGGCACGCGTTCGCCGGCCTGCACGGGCTCAACGTCACCGACCTGCACGCCCTGATCGCAGTGATGGACGCCGAACTGGTCGGTGACCCGATCACCCCGGGCCGCCTCGGGGAGCAGCTCAACCTCTCCTCCGGCTCGGTGACCGCGCTGATCGACCGGCTGGAACGGGCCGGCCACATCCGGCGCGACCGCGACACCGCCGACCGCCGCAAGGTGTTCCTGCACTACGCCGATCAGGGCGCCGCCGTGGCCCGCAGCTTCTTCGGCCCGCTCGGCCGGCGCACCGACGAGGTGATGGCCCGGTTCAGCGACGAGGAGCTGGCGGTCGTCCACCGGTTCATGGCCGAGATGGTGGTCTCGATGCGGGAGCACCGGGACGCCGTCCGCGCGGCCCGGGGCGAACCGGCCCGACGGGCGGCGGGCGCCGACCCGGCCGCCGCGGGATCGCCCGCGGACTGAACATGGACGGGCTGCTCACCCGGCTCGCCGCCGCCGCGCTGCGGCTGCCTGCCGTCCGGACGCGGCGGGTCGCGGTGAGGCGGGACATCCCGGTCCGGGTGCGGGACGGGGTCACGCTGCGCACCGATCACTACGCCCCGGATCTGACGGGCGCGCCCACCGTGCTCATCCGGACCCCGTACGGGCGCGGTGGGCCGATCCGGCTGCTGGGCCGGCTCGTCGCCGAGCGCGGCTACCACGTGGTGATCCAGTCCTGCCGGGGTACCTACGGCTCCGGCGGTGCGTTCGTCCCGCTGGTGCACGAGCGCGACGACGGCCTGGACACCCTCGACTGGCTGCGCCGGCAGCGCTGGTGGTCCGGGTCGTTCGGCACGTTCGGCGCCAGCTACCAGGGCTTCGTGCAATGGGCGCTCGCCGCCGAGGCGGCCGACGAGCTGCGCGCGATGGTCATGGTGGTGACCGCCTCGGCCACCCGGGATTCGACGTACGCGGGGGAGTCGTTCGCGCTGGACACCGTGCTCACCTGGGCGGAGCTGCTGCAGGCGCAGACCGTGCCCTGGCTGGCCCGGCAGTGGGAGCTCCGGCGGGGGCAACCCCGGTTGGTCCGCGCGCTGGCCCACCTGCCGCTCGCCGAGGCGGATCACATCGCCACCGGGGTGACCGTGCCGTTCTTCCAGGAGTGGTTGCGCCACCACACTCCCGACGCCGACTACTGGCGGCTGCGGGTCTTCGGCGACCGGATCGCCGACGTGCGGGCGCCGGTGGCGATGATCAGCGGCTGGCACGACATCTTCCTCCCCGCCCAGCTCGACGACTACGCCCGGCTCCGGTCGGCCGGGGCCCGGCCCCGGCTGACCGTCGGCCCGTGGACCCACGGCAGCCCCGGGCTCCTGGTGGCGGCCCTCAGGGAGGGACTGGACTGGCTCGACACGCACCTGGCCGGCCGCCGGGCGGTCCGGCGTGCACCGGTGCGGGTGCACGTCGGCGGCGTCGGCGGCGGCTGGCGGGACCTGCCCGACTGGCCCCCGCCCGCCGTGCCGACCCGTTGGCACCTGCACGCCGGCCAGGCCCTCGACCCGGCCGCGCCGGCGTCTTCCCCGCCCGACCGGATCTGGTACGACCCGGCCGACCCCACCCCGTCGCTCGGTGGCCCGCTGCTGGTCGCCCAGCGGGCCGGCGCCGTGGACAACCGGCCGGTGGAGGCCCGGCCCGACGTGCTGACCTACACCAGCGAGCCGCTGGACGGCCCGGTCGAGGTGGTCGGCCCGGTCCGCGCCGAGATCCACGTTCGCAGTGAACTCTCCTACCTGGACGTCTTCGTCCGCCTCTGCGACGTGGACCACCGCGGTCGGTCCTGGAACGTCTGCGACGGCCTGGTCCGGGTGGCGCCGGGGCGTTTCCCGGTCGATCCGTCCGGCGCGGTCCGGGTGCCGGTCACCCTCTGGCCGACGGCGTACCGCTTCGCGCCGGGGCACCGGCTGCGCGTGCAGGTGTCCGGCGGTGCGCACCCGCGCTACGCGCGCAACCCCGGCACCGGAGAACCGCTGGGTACAGCCGTCACCCTCCGTGCTGGATGGCGGGAGGTGCTGCATGACCCCGCGCATCCGTCCGCCCTGGTGCTGCCGCAGGCCGCGGCAGCGCCCGCAGCCCCTTCATAGTTGCAGATAGTGCCTCTGACCTGGGCAGTTGCCTGTCGGCGTGGATATTCTCGGGTCAGTTGCCCGGCGCCGTGCACCGTACCGACCGGGTGCGTCCCCGGATCGTCCGCATCACGCGGAGTGATTGTCGTGCCCGGCCGGCTGGCGATCCACAAGGGGGGAATCCGATGACGCGGGCCCCGAACAACCTGTTGGCCGTCCGCAATTTGCTGCTCACCCACCTCAACGTCGACAAGAAGGCCGTGCGGCCGGAGGATCTCGAACCCGGCGAGGTCGGCATCGTCGGCGACGCCAACCACCGGGGCGGATACCACTGCGGCTCCGACCGGGTCGTGAAGAACGACTACTCCGTGGTGGAGTCCACCCGGGACTCCTCCGGCCTGACCCTGGACGCGTCCGCCCTGGACGTCGGGATGTTCACGGTCCGCTCCGGCGGCCGGACCCACAACCTGCGCACCTTCTCCGCCTGGTGCGTCGCGCAGTGCGTCGCCAACGAGTCGGACGCGCGGGACCTCAGAGAGATCATCTACTCGCCGGACGGCAAGGTGGTGAAGCGGTGGGACCGGCTGCGGAAGCGCACCACCGGCGACTCCAGCCACCTGACGCACACCCACTTCAGCTTCTTCCGCGACTCCACCAAGGCGGGCCGGGACCAGACCCCGCTGTTCCGCCGCTACCTGACCGGCATCGGACTTCTGGAGGACCCCATGGCCCAGTTCACCGACGCGCACGCCGCTGTCCTCAACCAACTCGCCGCGGTGCTGCCCACCCTGGTCAGCCAGTCCGGGTACACCGACGGGCGGATGGAGGCCATCGCCAACGGCCGCACCAAGATACGGAGCGACCTGAAGGGGGCCGGCGGGCCCGTGTGGCTCGTCGACCAGGTGAACGGCATCCGCGCCGACCTGGCCACGGTCGCCGGCCGGCCACCGGTCGACGTGCCGGCGTTGGCCGCCGCGCTCGCGCCGCTGCTGCTGGCGCAGCTCACCCCGGAGGCGATCGCCGCCGCGTTGTCGCCGGAGATCGCCCGGCAGGTCGCCGACGAGCTGTCCCGGCGGCTGGCCGCCTGACCGGCCGGCGCGCCCGGCTGGGGATGCGCTTCGGCGGCGGTCGGGCGCGCCCGACCGCCGCCGCCGGCACGAAACTACATCGGGTGGACGTTGTCCGCCTGCGGGCCCTTCTGCCCCTGGGTCACCTCGAACTCGACCTTCTGACCCTCCTGCAGCTCGCGGTAGCCGCTGCTCTGGATGGCCGAGTAGTGGACGAACACGTCCGGACCCCCGCCGTCCTGCTCGATGAAGCCGAAGCCCTTTTCCGAGTTGAACCACTTGACCGTGCCGGTTGCCATGCGTCTCTCCCTGTTCAAAGCGGGTGAGCACCGGCCGCAGCCGATGATCGCCCTGTACCTTCCCGACAGTAACCGGCCGAACCGGGATCCGCTGGCGGAAGTGCCGGCGTGCCTCGCGAATACGCGTCGAGCGGAAAAATCCCTCCGCGTGGAGTCGGCACCCGGCATGCTTGGCCCGATGAGGGCACAGACCGCGCTGGCCGACCTGGAACGGGAGATCGCCGCGCCCGGCGGCGGCATGGACCGGCTCCGGCTGGTCGCCACGCCGTTCGTGCCCGAGGTACGGCTGCACGTCGCCGAGGACGCGATCCTCTGGTGGGCCCGGATGGAGGCGGCCGCCGGACAGTCGCTGCCGCCGCCGTACTGGGCCTCGGTCTGGGCCGGCGGCCAGGCGCTGGCCCGCCACCTGCTCGACCATCCCGAGCTGGCCGCCGGCCGGCGGGTGCTCGACCTGGCCGCCGGGTCCGGGCTGGTGGCCATCGCCGCCGCGCTCGCCGGGGCGGCGCGGGTGGTCGCCAACGACGTCGACCCGTACGCGGTAGCCGCCGTCACGGTCAACGCCCGGGCCAACCGGGTGGCCGTGGCCGCCACCGCCGGCGACCTGCTGGACAGCACTGTCCGCACCGACCTGCTGCTGGCCGGGGACATCCTCTACGACGCCGCGCTGGCCGAGCGGGTGCTGCCGTTTTTGCAGCGGGCCGCCGACCGGGGTGTCCAGGTGCTGGTCGGCGACCCCGACCGGGGACACCTGCCGCCGGACCGGCTGGAGGTGGTCGCCAGCTACCCGGTGCCGACCACCGAGCCCTCGGTCGACTCCCCGGTACGCCGGGTGCAGGTGCTGCGTCCACGATGACCGGTGCCGGTCGGTTCGGGGCGACCCCGAGCCGAAATCAGGGGAGGGTGGGGGATCCGGCCGGATGTGCGCCCGTAGCGGGGGCCATAGCGTACGCGGAATGACGGATTTGCTGGCCCAGGTCGGGGAGCTGCCCACCACCCTGCTGATGGGGATGCTGGGCATGGTCATGCTCGCCGACGCCGTACCCCTGATCGGGGTGCTGGTGCCCGGCGACGCCGCGGTGCTCGCGGCGGTCGGCGCGGGCCGGCCGGCGACCGGGCTGGCCACCGTGGCGGCGGTGGTGGCCGGCTGCCTCGCCGGCTGGTCGCTGAGCTTCCTGGCCGGGCGGCGCTGGGGCGAGCGGCTGCGGCGCAGCCGGCTGGGTGACTGGATCGGTGAGTCGCGCTGGGTGGCCGCCGAGGCGCTCCTGCACCGTGGCGGCGGCCGGATGGTGCTGGTCGCCCCCTTCCTGCCGGTGTTCAACGCGCTGCTGCCGCTGGCCGCCGGCGGACTGCGGATGCCGTACCGGAGGTTCGTGGCCTGCGCGGCGCTCGGCGCGACGCTCTGGGCCGGCGCCTACGTGGCGCTGGGCATCACCGCCCGGGCGCTGACCGGGCTGCTGCCCGGGGTGCCGAACCCGTCGGTACTCACCATGGCGGTCGGCCTCCTGCTCGCCGCTCCGGTGCTGCTCGGCACCCGGCGCCGGCTCCGCGCGGTGATCGGCGCGGGCGCGGCGTCCTGAGTGGGCCGGCCGGAAACCTGACGCCGTCGGCGCCGACCCGCCGGGCCGGGGCCGACGGGCGGCTCACCAGCCGCGGGCCCGCCACTGCGGCAGGGCAGGGCGCTCGGCGCCCAGCGTGCCGTCCTTGCCGTGCCCCGGGTAGAACCAGGTCTCGTCCGGCAGCCGGTCGAACAGCTTGTGCTCGACGTCGTCGATGAGCTGCCCGAACCGCTCCGGCTCCCGGTCCGTGTTGCCGACGCCGCCCGGGAAGAGGCTGTCGCCGGTGAACAGGTGCGGGATGCCGGACGGGTCGCGGTAGAGCAGCGCGATCGAGCCCGGGGTGTGGCCCTTGAGGTGGATCACCTGCAGGCCGCAGCCACCGACCGCGATGGTGTCGCCGTCGCGGAGCGGCTCGGCGGGGATCGGCAGCCCGTCGGCGTCGTCGGCGTGCACCAGCGGGCGGGCCCCGGTCTTGGCGACCACCTCCTCCAGGGCCACCCAGTGGTCCATGTGCCGGTGCGTGGTGACCACCGCGGTGAGCCCGCCGTCGCCGACCAGGTCGAGCAGGCGCGGCGCCTCGTTCGCGGCGTCGATCAGCAGCTGCTCGCCGGTGTCCCGGCAGCGCAGCAGGTAGGCGTTGTTGTCCATCGGACCCACCGACACCTTGGTGATGGTGAGCTGGTCGAGCTCGCGGACGGCGGGCTCGCCGCCGGGCGTGACGTCTCCGGTGTAGGTCATGGGACAGCTATATCCATTCCGGTGGGTTCGGCAGGGGACCGTCGGGAGTGACGGTGAGCACCTCGCCCGCGGTGCGGCCGATCAGCCAGGCGGCGAGGTCCGGCGCGGCGCCGGAGACGGTGGGCGCCCCGGCCCGGTCGCCGATGCCCAACTCGTGGCAGCCGCTGCCGGGGAAGCGCAGCACCATCGCGGGTGCGGCGGCCCGGTCGGCCAGGTCGGCGGCGACCTCGTGCAGCAGCCGGTGGCTGAACGCCGCCGGCCAGTCCGCGGGCCGGTAGCCGGCGGCCAGATCCACGTGGTGCACCTCCACCTCGCGCAGCCGGCCCCAGACCAGCAGGGCGGCCACCCGGGGGCCGCGCGGTGTCTGCACCGTCGCGGTCCACGCCTCGGGCGGCATGGCGGCGACCGCCGCCGCGAACCGGCCCGCGGACCGGCGCAGGTCGTCCAGGTGGGCGGCCGGCGGCCGGGCGGCGCCGCCCTCGATGTCGGCCACCCGGGCCGCCGGGCTGGCGTACATCGGAACGGCCTCGCCGGTGCGGGCGGCGGTGAGCAGGTTGACGAAGCCGTCGGCGTTGCGGGCCAGGTGGGTCAGCACATGCCCGCGGGTCCAGCGCGGCAGCAGCGAGGCGGCGGCGACGTCCCCGGCGTCGAAGCCGGCCACGGTACGCAGCAACCGGGCGGTGGCGTCGGCCACCTCGCCGGTCAACAGCAGCGGATCGTTGCTCACGGCGCCACCTCACCTCGCGACTGCGGGGCTCGCAGAACCGGCTCACTCCTCGCGCTCACGAACCGACCCTAACGGTCGGGCGCCGTCGCGTCGTCGGGGAAATCGCTTTCGGCGCGTCGGCCCGCGCCCTTACCGTCGGTCCGACGGCTTCAGGTCGCGGCGCGGCGCCAGACGCGCCGAGCTGAAGTCGGCGTCGAACGCGGCACCGGGAGTCGGGACGGAGGTGGTGAGCATGCCGGTCCTAGCACGCGTGTTCCGCCATGAACCCCTCGACACCGATGAGGACACCATGACACTCGATCTGACCGCCCTCGGCTGGGACGCCGACTGGGCGGCACACGTACGACGGCGCACCGACCACCGTCCGGGCCGGGTGGCCCGGGTCGACCGGGGGATCTGCACCGTGCTCTGCCCGGAAGGCCCGGTCCGGGCCAGCCTGGGCGGCGCGGTGCTGGCCGCCGCCGCCCGCGACCTGACCGCGCTGCCCTGCGCCGGTGACTGGGTGCTGCTGGCCACCTGGCCGGACGGGCCGGTGACCGTCGAGGCGGTGCTGCCCCGCCGCACCGCGCTGGTTCGCCGTACCGCCGGCAAGGACGCCAGCGGCCAGGTGCTCGCCGCCAACCTGGACGCCACCGCGGTGGTGGAACCGGTGCACCCCGAGCCGGACACCGCGCGGATCGAGCGGCTGCTCTCCCTGGCGCACGAGTCCGGGGCCGAGCCGCTGCTCGTACTCACCAAGACGGACCTGGCCGCCGACCCGGCGGCGGTCGCCCGGCAGCTCGAAGCCGTCGCACCCGGGGTGCCGGTGCTGCCGGTCAGCGCCGAGCGCGGCGCCGGGTTGGGCCCGCTGCGCCGGTACGTCGCGCCGGGGCGGACGCTCGGGCTGCTCGGGCCCTCCGGCGCGGGCAAGTCGAGCCTGGTCAACGCGCTCGCCGGGGCAGACGTGATGCGGACCCAGGCGATCCGCCGGGTGGACGGCAAGGGCCGGCACACCACCACCTGGCGGGCGCTGGTGCCGATCCCCGGCGGGGGCGCGGTGCTGGACACCCCGGGCGTCCGGGCGGTCGGCCTGCTGGACGGCTCGGCCGGGCTGGACCGGGCCTTCGCGGACATCGCCGAGCTCGCCGCCGGCTGCCGCTACGCCGACTGCGCACACGAGGCCGAGCCGGCCTGCGCGGTGCGGGCGGCACTGGAGAGCGGGGAACTGTCCGTCCGGCGCTGGGAGAGCTGGCGCCGGCTCCAGCGGGAGGTGGCGTACGAGAGCCGGCGCCGGCAGGCCCGGCTGGCCGCCGAGCGGCGAGGAAGCTGGCGGGGCGAGCGGCGGCGCGCCGCGCGTCCGGCGTCGCCGCCGCCTCCCGGCGGATACTGAGTCGAGCACCGGTCGCGGCGGCCCGTCGGAGCCGGCGCGACCGGGCCGACCTGGGGGAATGTGCGCACGACGAAAGTTGTCGTACCTCAGGGCTAGAGTTGCTCGGGCGTCTTCCCTGCGCCTCGACAACCTCGAAAAACCGCTCAGACCACGCTCCGAGCGGACAGATCCGCCTCACATTCTTTCTCCGGGAGCACACGCACCGTGGCCGACCGACTGATCATCCGTGGCGCGCGCGAGCACAACCTCCGTGACGTCAGTCTCGACCTGCCCCGGGACGCCCTGATCGTCTTCACCGGCCTCTCCGGGTCCGGCAAGTCGAGTCTGGCGTTCGACACCATCTTCGCCGAGGGCCAGCGCCGCTACGTCGAGTCGCTGTCGTCGTACGCCCGGCAGTTCCTGGGCCAGATGGACAAGCCCGACGTCGACTTCATCGAGGGGCTCAGCCCCGCGGTCTCCATCGACCAGAAGTCCACCTCGCGCAACCCGCGCTCCACCGTCGGCACCATCACCGAGGTCTACGACTATCTCCGGCTGCTGTTCGCCCGTATCGGCGAGCCGCACTGCCCGATCTGCGGCGAGCGGATCTCCCGGCAGACCCCGCAGCAGATCGTCGACCGGGTGCTCGGCATGGCCGAGGGCACCCGGTTCATGGTGCTCGCCCCGGTGGTGCGCGGCCGCAAGGGCGAGTACGTCGACCTCTTCGCCGAGCTGCAGGCCAAGGGCTACGCCCGGGCCCGCGTCGACGGCGTGGTGCACCCGCTGACCGAGCCGCCCAAGCTCAAGAAGCAGGAGAAGCACACCATCGAGGTGGTGATCGACCGGCTCAGCGTCAAGCCCAGCGCCAAGCAGCGGCTGACCGACTCGGTCGAGGCGGCGCTCGGCCTCTCCGGCGGGCTGGTGCTGCTCGACTTCGTCGACTTGCCCGAGGACGACCCGGCCCGGGAGCGCCGCTACTCCGAGCACCTGGCCTGCCCCAACGACCACCCCCTCGCGATCGAGGACCTGGAGCCCCGGGTCTTCTCCTTCAACGCCCCGTACGGCGCGTGCCCCGAGTGCACCGGCCTCGGCACCAAGAAGGAGGTCGACCCGGAGCTGGTGATCCCGGACCCGGAGCGCACTCTGCGCGACGGCGCGATCCAGCCCTGGTCGACCGGGCACAACCTGGAATACTTCCTCCGCCTGCTGGAGGCCCTCGGCGAGGCCGAGCATTTCGACATCGACACGCCGTGGCGGGCGCTGCCGTCCCGGGCGCAGAAGACGATCCTGCACGGCTCCGACGACCAGGTGCACGTCCGCTACCGCAACAAGTACGGCCGCGAGCGCTCCTACTACACGGGCTTCGAGGGCGTGGTGCAGTGGATCGAGCGCCGGCACACGGACACCGAGTCGGAGTGGTCGCGGGACAAGTACGAGGGCTACATGCGGGACGTGCCCTGCGCGGCCTGCGGGGGCGCCCGGCTCAAGCCGGAGGTGCTCGCGGTCACCCTGGCCGGCAAGAGCATCGCCGAGGTCTGCAACCTCTCCGTCGGCGAGGCGGCCGACCTGCTGGCCGGCATCGAGCTCACCGACCGGCAGAAGATGATCGCCGAGCGGGTGCTCAAGGAGATCAACGCCCGGCTGAAGTTCCTGCTCGACGTCGGGCTGGACTACCTCTCCCTGGACCGCCCGGCGGGCACCCTCTCCGGCGGTGAGGCGCAGCGCATCCGGCTCGCCACCCAGATCGGGTCCGGCCTGGTCGGCGTCCTCTACGTGCTGGACGAGCCGTCCATCGGCCTGCACCAGCGGGACAACCACCGGCTGATCGAGACGCTGCTGCGACTGCGCGGGCTGGGCAACACGCTGATCGTGGTGGAGCACGACGAGGACACCATCCGGGTCGCCGACTGGATCGTCGACATCGGCCCGGGCGCCGGCGAGCACGGCGGCAAGATCGTGCACAGCGGGTCGGTGCCGGCGCTGCTGGAAAACGCGGAGTCGGTCACCGGGGCGTACCTGTCCGGGCGGAAGGTGATCCCGACGCCGGGCCACCGCCGGCCGCAGACCCCCGGTCGCGAGCTGGTGGTGCACGGGGCGCGCGAGCACAACTTGCGCAACCTCACGGTGAACTTCCCGCTCGGCCAGCTCATCGCGGTCACCGGGGTCAGCGGCTCGGGCAAGTCCACGCTGGTTAACGACATCCTGTACACGGTCCTGGCCAACCAGATCAACGGCGCCCGGCTGGTCCCCGGCCGGCACACCCGGATCAGCGGCCTGGAGCACGTGGACAAGGTGGTGGGCGTCGACCAGTCGCCGATCGGGCGTACGCCGCGGTCCAACCCGGCCACCTACACCGGCGTCTGGGACCACATCCGCAAGCTTTTCGCGGAGACCACCGAGGCCAAGGTCCGGGGGTACGGGCCGGGCCGGTTCTCGTTCAACGTCAAGGGCGGCCGCTGCGAGGCGTGCTCCGGCGACGGCACCATCAAGATCGAGATGAACTTCCTCCCGGACGTCTATGTCCCCTGCGAGGTGTGCAAGGGCGCCCGGTACAACCGGGAGACCCTCGAGGTGCACTACAAGGGCAAGACGGTCGCTGAGGTGCTGGACATGCCGATCGAGGAGGCGGCCGAGTTCTTCTCCGCCATCCCAGCCATCCACCGGCATCTCAAGACCCTGGTCGACGTGGGTCTCGGGTACGTCCGGCTGGGCCAGCCCGCCCCGACGCTCTCCGGCGGTGAGGCGCAGCGCGTCAAGCTCGCCTCGGAACTGCAGAAGCGCTCCACCGGTCGGACCGTCTACGTGCTGGACGAGCCCACCACTGGCCTGCACTTCGAGGACATCCGCAAGCTGCTGATGGTGCTGGAGGGTCTGGTCGACAAGGGCAACACCGTGATCACCATCGAGCACAACCTCGACGTGATCAAGACGGCCGACTGGATCATCGACATGGGCCCCGAAGGCGGCCACCGGGGCGGCACGGTGCTCGCCACCGGCACGCCCGAGGAGGTCGCCGAGGTGCCGGAGAGCCACACCGGCCAGTTCCTGCGTCCGATGCTCAAACTCGACGGCGAGGCCAAGGGCGCCACGGCGGCCACCACCCGGGCGGCGCGGGCCAACGGCACCGCCAGGTCACGTGCCCGTAAGGTGCCAGCCGGAGCCCGCTGAGCCGAGCGCCGCGGCGGCCCGGCGCACCCGCCGGCCCGCCGCACGGCCCGTCCGCGCGTCCGGGCGAAGCCGGGGCGTTCTGGGTTTCGGTACCCATTTGGTGACGCGCTCGTATGAACCGCGCGGCACAGTCATCCGTGTCCAGAAATGGACACGGATCATGATGGGTGGCGGCAGTCGAGAGAGAGGCCGGACATGAGTGACGATCAGGTGGGAAACGAGCCGGGTACGCAGACGCGCCGAGCCCTGCTCGCGGGCGCCGGCGCGGTCGGCGCGGCAGTGGTGCTCGCCGCCTGCGGCGACAACGAGGGCTCGGGTTCGGGGACCCCGGCGCCGACCAGCGGCGGCCCGGGCGCGACCGGCGCCGGCGACGCCGGGGGCGGTAACCGGGACAGCATCGGCCCGCTGACCCGGACCACCGACATCCCGGTCGGCGGCGGCGCGGTGTTCGCCAGCAAGGGCGTCGTGATCACCCAGCCGGAGCCGGGCCAGTTCAAGGGCTTCGACCCGATCTGCACCCACCAGGGCTGCCCGGTGTCGAATGTCGACGGCGGCACCATCAACTGCACCTGCCACAACAGCAGGTTCTCGATCGTCGACGGATCGGTGAAGCAGGGCCCGGCCACCCGGCCCTTGGCCCCGAAGAACATCAAGGTCACCGGCGACCAGATCACCCTCGCCTGAGTGCTCGGCGGCGTCCCCCGCCCGCGGGTCCGGGTGGGGGACGCGTGGCGGCGGTGGGGTGTCGGGGGTGCGGACTAGGCTTGCGGCGTGGCTGACCCCTCGACCTATCGTCCCGCACCCGGCACCATCCCGGAGTCGCCAGGGGTCTACCGCTTTCGCGACGGCACCGGCCGGGTGATCTATGTCGGCAAGGCGCGAAGCCTGCGCAGCCGGCTCAACTCCTACTTCGCCGACCCGGTCAACCTGCACCAGCGCACCCGGCAGATGGTTTTCACCGCCGAGTCGGTGGACTGGATCACCGTCGCCACCGAGGTCGAGGCGCTCCAGCAGGAATACACCTGGATCAAGCAGTACGACCCGAGGTTCAACGTCCGCTACCGCGACGACAAGTCGTACCCGTACCTGGCGGTGACCCTGGACGAGGAGTATCCGCGGCTCCAGGTGATGCGCGGCGCCAAGCGCAAGGGGGTCCGCTACTTTGGGCCGTACTCGCACGCCTGGGCGATCCGCGAGACGCTGGACCTGCTGCTCCGGGTCTTCCCGGCGCGGACCTGCTCCTCCGGCGTGTTCAAGCGGGCCGGTCAGGTCGGCCGCCCCTGCCTGCTGGGCTACATCGGCAAGTGTTCGGCGCCCTGCGTCGGCAGCGTCACCGCCGAGCGGCATCGGGAGATCGTCAACGGCTTCTGCGAGTTCATGGCCGGCCGCACCGACACCATGGTCCGGCGGCTCGAACGGGAGATGCAGGAGGCCAGCGAGGAGCTCGAGTTCGAGCGGGCCGCCCGGCTGCGTGACGACCTGGCCGCGCTGCGCCGGGCCATGGAGAAGCAGACGGTGGTGCTCGGCGACGGCACCGACGCCGACGTGGTGGCCTTCGCCGACGACCCGCTCGAGGCCGCGGTCCAGGTCTTCCACATCCGCGATGGCCGGGTACGCGGCCAGCGCGGCTGGGTGGTGGAGAAGACCGAAGACCTGAGCACCGGCGATTTGGTGCACCACTTCTGCACCCAGGTCTACGGCGGCGAGCAGGGCGAGGCGGACGTCCCCCGCGAGCTGCTGGTCCCGGAGCTGCCCAGCGACGTCGACGCGCTCGCCGACTGGCTCTCCACGCGCCGGGGCAGCCGGGTGTCGTTGCGGGTCCCACAGCGTGGCGACAAGCGGTCGCTGCTGGAGACCGTGGAACGCAACGCCAAGGACGCGCTCGCTCGGCACAAGCTCAAGCGGGCCGGCGACCTGACCACCCGCAGCAAGGCCCTCGACGAGATCGCCGAGACGCTCGGCATGCGGACATCGCCGCTGCGCATCGAGTGCTTCGACGTCTCGCAGATCCAGGGCACCGACGTGGTCGCCAGCATGGTCGTCTTCGAGGACGGGCTGCCCCGCAAGAGCGAGTACCGACGGTTCATCATCCGGGGTGCCAGCGACGACCTCTCCGCGATGTCCGAGGTGCTCCGCCGGCGCTTCGCCCGCTACCTCGACGCGCGCGCCGAGACCGGGGAGATCGGCGAGGAGACCGCCGGCGACCCGGACCGGCCCGGCATCGACCCCACCACCGGGCGTCCGCGCCGGTTCGCGTACTCGCCTCAACTGGTCGTGGTTGACGGCGGCGCGCCACAGGTGGCGGCGGCCGCGCAGGCGCTCGCCGAGCTGGGCATCGACGACGTGGCGCTCTGCGGGCTGGCCAAGCGGCTGGAGGAGGTCTGGCTGCCCGACGACGAGTTCCCGGTCATCCTCCCGCGCGCCTCGGAGGCGCTCTACCTGCTGCAACGTGTCCGTGACGAGGCGCACCGGTTCGCCATCACCTTCCACCGGCAGCGGCGCTCGAAGCGGATGACCGAGTCGGCGCTCGACAACATCCCCGGCCTGGGCGAGGTACGCCGGAAGGCCCTCCTGCGCCACTTCGGCTCGCTCAAGCGCCTCTCCGCCGCCACGGTCGAAGAGATCAGCGAGGTGCCCGGGGTGGGGAAGCGGACGGCGGAGGCGATCCTGGCCGCCCTCGACGAAGGCGCCAAGCCGACTCCCACCCCCTGACTCGCCCCAGCCCGCCGCGCGTCCCAGGTCTCTGCGAGAAACGGTGCCGCGCCGGTCGGTGCCGCGCATGTGCCCGGTCTGGCCGTCACGAGGGTGCGCGGGCGACGAGGTGCCTGCGTCAACATCGCCCCGCCAGCCATCGGAGTGGTTTGACGGAACGTGACGGCCGGCTGATTGGCCTTGAGGCACGCACCGTAACCGATAGGCGTCTTGACGAATACGCACGCCAGCCCCCGGAGAGGGGGCTGAGCAGGTGTTTCCTCCGCCAGCTTCGCAAAGGGGAATTGTCCCCGTCCTCGCTTTGCTCTGCAGCCGGATACGCAGCTGTCACGTTCTGTGGGTGTTGCGTATGTGGCTGCAGAGCAAAGCAGGGTGCGGATGGGTCTGGTCCGCCACGGGATGTGACGGTGGGTGAGGGTTGACGTGCGCGTGCCGGCACCCGCACCACAACCCCGGCTAATGGCCGGTGCCCTCCGTTGATCCACTCGAGATCCCGCAAACGGCGGTATCCATCACCTACGACACCGCCACATACCGCACATGAAGTCGATCACCGTGCCCCTGCGCGACCACGAGGCGACACTTTCGGGGAAAGTGGCCCCTCAGAGCGCCAGAAGGTCGGCTGTTCGCCCCGGAGGTCCGTCGACGCCCGTTCGGTCCCGGCCTGTGCGGGATGGGCTGTCTGGTTGGGGTCTGGTTGGGCGTGGTGTGTCGTCCGGTTGGGGGGCTGGCTGTCCGGTGGCCGGGGGTGGCCCGGTGG
>NZ_LWLS01000045.1 GCF_001905095.1 Micromonospora sp. CB01531 | reverse complement strand
TGGCGGTGCTGGTGCTGGTGGTGCTGGTGTTGGTCGCATACCCGGTCGAGAGCTGCGGGCAGGATCGAGCAGAGCCTCGCTCAGGGTGACGTCCGACCCGAAGCCGGAACCCGACACGCGGCCGTCCGGGCCCAGAAGCAGGACCCTCACCGGGAAATCCTCGTACTGCCCGGTCGGCGCCTCCTGCACCACACCGTCATTCAGCCGGATGAAGAAGACCGTCCCTTCCTGATTACGGAGCGCCTCCACCACCAAACGATTGCCCTCGCCCGAATACATGAACGCGGTACTACCCGGACCGAGCCGAGTCACTGCGACGGCCGCCGCACCATACGAGCCCTCCACCCACACCTGGGCGTCATGCGCGTCCAAGAACGCGTCCAACGAGTTCTCCTCGACCGCACTCCCGTAAAGCCACCAGTCCAACCACACCAACCGCGCCACCGGATCCGAACCCGCACCGTCCAGAATCGCCGCGACATCCCCAGCAAAACGAGCCACAGGATCAGCAACCACAGGACGAGCGACACCAATACCCGACCCGACCAGGGCATCCCCCTGCAACACCGGCAACTCACCGACACCCCGCTGCACACCAGCAACCGTGCCCGGCCCCGTTGAGCTACCAACCCACGTCAACGGCCCAGCACCACGGACGACCAGCCTCCAACCCGGCTCCGCCTCCTCGTCCACGTCTGCGAGGGCGGTAAGTATCCCGATAGCGGCAAGCTCGTCGTTAACGTGTCGGATAAGCGCTCCGGGGTTTTTTGATCTGATTACTGTTGCGATTTTCTCCTCAGTGACGGTGCGGCCTTCCGCCTCCAGCAGCAGGCGCAGGGCACCGGCCATTTTGGAACCCAGATGCTTCGGCTTGCGGTAGTTCGGATCGGGTTGGCTGGGTTTCAGGAAATCGGTGTGGGTCAGTGTGAGCCCTCCCCAACTGATCCACGGTCCGACCTCAGGGTGGACCAGCCTCCAACCCGCCCCCTCACCCTCACCCTCTTTGACAATCTGCCAGCCGGGGGGGAGCAATCTTCGGAGATCCGCCGTGAGATGTTTGGCATCTTTTGTGCCGGTTTCCCTCACAAAATCGTTTTCGGTGACGGTGCGGCCTTCCGCCCCCAGCAGCAGGCGCAGGGCACCGGCCTCCTTGGGGCCCAGATCCTTCAAATGGGAGTCGAGGTATTTCAGGGAATCGGTGCTGGTTACTGTGAGCCCTCCCCAACTGATCCGTCCGACATCAGGGTGGGCCAGCCTCCAACCCGAAACCGCACCACCTACAACCTCCCAGCCGGTTCCTTTGGGGAGGTTGCGACGTCGGATAGAGAGAATTTGGACTTGGGCATTTGTTGTGCCGGTTTCCCTCTTAATAACGTCTGCGGTGACGATGTGGCCTTTCTGCGCCATGAGCAGGCGCATGACCTGTACCCAGATGGACGCAGGACCTTGGTGAGACCGACCGCGGCGGGCGTCCGCGGATGGCGCGCCAGCCGGGCGGGGTTTGGTGTATTCCAGGCGCTCGGTGTTGAGGTTCAGTGTGAGTGTTTCGTAGACCAGGGTGTTGGGGGTGATCGTGTTTCTGGCATGGCTGAAACCGATGGCGTCGTAGTGGTTGGGGGTGTGCCACAGGTGTAGCGCTGGGGTGTCGGGGCTGGTGTTACGGGTGCCGGCGTGTAGGTATCCGTCGTGTTGTGCGGGGCTGGAGATGCGCAGGGGCAGGCCGAGGACGTCGGCGAGAAGGACGTTGTATCCGTCGCCGAAATCGCTGGCCCCGGTGGAATCCCAGTTCCGTACCGCGGCGGCCAGCCCTTCACGGTGTGCTGTGTCGGGAGTCCAGACATCGGGTGGGGGAATTCCCCGCATGGTGAGAGCGCGACGGATGGCGTAGTCGCCGAGGGTGCCTCCCCGCGACTGGCTGGTGATCATGTCAGCGATCCGGTCGGCGATGTCTTGTCTCACCTCAGCCAGACCGGGTTGGTTCAGCAGTCGCGATCCGCTGCCGGGGTGAGCCACCAGCTGGCGGGCCAGGGTGTTCAGCCAGTTCACGCTGGTTGGGGTGAGGCCGGGCACGACATTGGCCAGCTGGGCCGGGGCAGACAGGATCGTGGAATCAAGCAGACACCACCCGCTGGGAGCCACCGCCTGCACCCTGTCGGGGGTGGAACGTGGGACTTCCGTGGTGATCTGGTCGATCACCTGGCGGACCGCCTCACGGGGCAACTCGTCGCGCCACTGCGGTAATGGGACGGCTTCGCCGCGATTGTCGCGGTTGATGAGCACCCAGCCCTCCGATGAACGCAGCGGCCACCGCGCCTCACCGGGCTCCACCGAACCCGTTCCAGACCCGGGGGGTGGACTCAACACGAACTCGTGGCGTGCCTCCCGGCGCGGCAGGCTCTCCAGCGACGTGGCGTCAGTGACGATGTGAAGAAGCGCCCCGTCGGAGGGACCCACCCCCGGCAGCGGGATACGTATAGTGGCGATCGGCACGCGTATCCCCGTACGAGGGACCTCCGCGAACGGACGGCTTCGCCGAAGGGCGTGCCGATACAGGCCGGCCAGATCTCCCGGGCCGAGCACAGTCGACTCGTCCACCGGGCGGACGTCGCCGGCGTCGATGAGCACCCAACCGGTGTCAGAAACCGGGTTGCCCCCGATGAGGCGCGCGATAGCCGGACCCCACTGCGACGACTGCGGGTGCAGCACGATCATGTTGTGCTGCCTGGCCATAGCCGCCAAATCGGGGTTCTCCTGCTCCAAGAGCACAAAACCCGCCATCGGCAGCTGCGAGAGCTTCTCCGCGAGCTCAGCGACCGTCACGTCGCTGGGCACCCACACAACCGACACCCGGTCTTCACCACGGACACCCGACACGGACCGAACCACAATCCCCAGTCGCGCCGCCGGCGCTGGTGCTGCCGGCGCTGCCGGCGCTGCCGGCGCTGCCGGTGCTGGTGCTGGTGGTGCTGCCGGCGCCCCCGGCGC
>NZ_LWLS01000044.1 GCF_001905095.1 Micromonospora sp. CB01531 | reverse complement strand
GCGCCGGGGGCGCCGGCAGCACCACCAGCACCACCAACACCGGCAGCACTAGCACCGGCAGCGCCGGCAGCACTAGCACCGGCAGCGCCGGCAGCACTAGCGCCGGCAGCGCCGGCAGCGCCGGCAGCGCCGGCAGCGGCGTCGGCGGCGTCGGCGGCACGACCGGGGATTGTGGTGTGGGTCGTGTCGGGTGGTCGTGATGAAGACCGGATGTCGGTTGTGTTGGTGGGCGGCGACGTGACGGTCGTTGAGCTCGCGGAGAAGCTCTCGCAGCAGCCGATGGCGGGGGTTGTGCTACTGGACCGGCAGAACCCCGATTTGGAGGCTATGGCGAGGCAGCACAACATGATCGTGCTGCACCCGCAGCCGCACCCGTCGTGGCAGCAGGGTCCGGCTATCGCGGGCTTGGCCGAGGGCAAGCCGGTTTCTCACACCGGTTGGATGCTCACCGACGCCGACCGCGATCGCCATGTGGAGGATTTGACTGTGCTCGGCCCGGGAGATCTGGTCGGCCTGTATCGGCACGCCCTTCGGCGAAGCCGTCCGTTCGCGGAGGTCCCTCGTACGGGGATACGCGTGCCGATCGCCACCATACGTATCCCGCTGCCGGGGGTGGGTCCCTCCGACGGGGCGCTTCTTCACATCGTCACTGACGCCTCGTCGTTGGAGAGGCTGCCGCTCCGGGAGGCACGCCACGAGTTCGTGTTGAGTCCACCCCCCGGGTCTGGAACGGGTTCGGTGGAGCCCGGTGAGGCGCGGTGGCCGCTGCGTTCATCGGAGGGCTGGGTGCTCATCAACCGCGACAACCGCGGCGAAGTCGTCCCATTACCGCAGTGGCGCGACGAGTTGCCCCGTGAGGCGGTCCGCCAGGTGATCGATCGGATCACCATGGAAGTCCCACGTTCCACCCCCGACAGGGTGCAGGCGGTGGCTCGCAGCGGGTGGTGTCTGCTTGATTGCACGATCCTGTCTGCCCCGGCCCAGCTGGCCAATGTCGTGCCCGGCCTCACCCCAACCAGCGTGAACTGGCTGAGCACCCTGGCCCGCCAGCTGGTGGCTCAGCCCGGCAGCGGATCGCGACTGCTGAACCAACCCGGTCTGGCTGAGGTGAGACAAGACATCGCCGACCGGATCGCTGACATGATCACCAGCCAGTCGCGGGGAGGCACCCTCGGCGACTACGCCATCCGTAGCGCTCTCACCATGCGGGGAATTTCCCCACCCGATGTCTGGACTCCCGACACAGCACACCGTGCGGGGCTGGCCGCCGCGGTACGGAACTGGGATTCCACCGGGGCCAGCGATTTCGGCGACGGATACAACGTCCTTCTCGCCGACGTCCTCGGCCTGCCCCTGCGCATCTCCAGCCCCGCACAACACGACGGATACCTACACCCCGGCACCCGTAACACCAGCCCCGACACCCCAGCGCTACACCTGTGGCACACCCCCAACCACTACGACGCCATCGGTTTCAGCCATGCCAGAAACACGATCACCCCCAACACCCTGATCTACGAAACACTCACACTGAACCTCAACACCGAGCGCCTGGAATCCACCAAAGCGGACCCGCCGGCTGGCGCGCCATCCGCGGACGCCCACCCCAACGAGGCCTGGCTGATCACCGTCAGCGGCGGTCGGTCTCAACCGTCCACGTCGGTACAGATCATACGCCTACTCATGGCGCGGAAAGGCCACACCGTCGCCGCAGACGTTATTGAGAGGGAAAGCGGCTCAGCAAATGCCACAAGCCACATCAGCTATATCCGACAACGCCTCCCCGCCCGCTGGGAAATTGTAAGTGGCGGTCAGGGGGTGGGTTGGAAGCTGGTCGACCGCGATGTCCCACAGTGGATCAGTTGGGGAGGGCTGACGCTGAACATCGACACCGGTTCCCTGAAATACCTCGACTCCGATTGGGGGCGTCTGCGCCCCAAGGAGGCCGGTGGCCTGCGCCTGCTGCTGGGGGCGGAAGGCCGCATCGTCACTAAAAACGATTTTCTGACGGAAACCGGCACAAAAAATGCCAGAGGTCTCATCAGTCATCTCCGAGACTCGCTCCCCGACCGCTGGGAGATCGTTCCAGAGGGTGAGGGTGAGGGGGCTGGTTGGAGGCTGGCCCACCCTGAGGTCGGACCGTGGATCAGTTGGGGAGGGCTCACACTGACCGACACCGGTTTCCTGAAACCCAGCCACCCCGATCCGAACCACCCCGATCCGAAGCAGCTGGGCCGCAAAACGGCCGGCGCCCTGCGGCTGCTGCTGGAGGCGGAAGGCCGCACCGTCACTAAGGAGACAATCGCGACAGAAACCAGATCAAGAGACCCCCGAAAGCTCATCCGAGAACTTAACGACGGCGCGCTTGCCGCTATCGGGGAACTTGCCGCCGTCGACGACGTGGGCGAGGAGGGGGAGTCGGGTTGGAGGCTGGTCGTCCGTGATTCTGGGCCGTTGACGTGGGTTGGTAGCTCAACGGGGCCGGGCACGGCTGCTGGTGTGCAACGGGGTGTCGGTGAGTTGCCGGCGGTGTTGCAGGGGAATGCCATCGTCGGGTCGGGTATTGATGTCGCTCGTCCTGCGGCTGCTGATCCTTTGGCTCGTTTTACTGGGGAGGTCGAGGCGATTCTGGACCGTGCGGGTTCGGATCCGGTGGCGCGGTTGGTGTGGTTGGACTGGTGGTTTTACGGGAGTGCGGTCGAGGAGAACTCGTTGGACGCGTTTTTGGACGCGCATGACGCCGAGGTGTGGGTGGAGGGTTCGTATGGTGCGGCGGCCGTCGCAGTGACTCGGCTCGGTCCGGGGTATACCGCGTTCATGTATTCGGGCGAGGGCAGTCGTTTGGGGGTGGGGGCGCTCCGTAATCAGGAAGGGAGGGTCTTCTTCATCCGGCTGAATGACGGTGTGGTGCAGGAGGCGCCGACCGGGCAGTACGAGGATTTCCCGGTGGGGGTCCTGCTTCTGGGTCCGGACGGCCGTGTGCCGGCTTCCGGTGGTGGCGGCGCGTCGGCTGGGGTGTCCGGTGCGGCGCCGCCTGGTGGG
>NZ_LWLS01000043.1 GCF_001905095.1 Micromonospora sp. CB01531 | reverse complement strand
CCCCCGCACCGTCGCATAGTCCCAGGTCGAAGACGTCACGAACTGCTGCAACTGCTGATGATCGACGCCGAGACGTTCCGCCATCGGCTGCATCGACTTACGCGCCCCGTCGGTGAGCAGCCCCCGCACATACAACTCACCCTTGACCCGCTGGTCCGACCGCCGAACCGCACCGTCCAACATCTGCGCAGCGAACTCAACCAGCCGCGGACGTACCTTCTCGATCTGCTCTGGAGTCACACCACCAGCCAACCACCATCCACATGGAAGCCACCAACGACACACCCGACACCTAACAAAGTGCTACTAGTGTGCTGAGTCGTTAATTGATTGATAGATTGTTGGTATGGGTGATGGTCGTGGTCCGAAGCTGCCGCCGCTGGAACTGACCGCCGAGGAGCGGGAGGAGTTGCAAGGGCTGGCTCGGCGGCCGAAGACGGCACAGGCGTTGGCGGTGCGGGCGCGGATCGTGCTGGCGTGTGCGGAAGGCCTGTCCAACAGCGAGGTCTCGCGCCGGCTTGGGGTGTCGCTGCCGACGGTCGGCAAGTGGCGCAAGCGGTTCGCGGTCGATCGGGTGGACGGCCTGCGGGACGAACCGCGCCCGGGCGCGCCACGGAAGATCGGCGACGCCCAGGTCGAGGCCGTGATCACTAAGACGCTCGAAGAGCTGCCGCCCAATCAGGACAGTCATTGGTCGACCCGGTCGATGGCCAAGGCGGTGGGCCTGAACCAGACCGCGGTCTCGCGGATCTGGCGGGCGTTCGGGCTCAAACCGCACCAGGTCGACAGTTGGAAGTTGTCGACCGACCCGCTGTTCGTGGACAAGGTCCGCGACATTGTCGGGTTGTACCTCGACCCGCCCGAGGCCGCCATGGTCCTCGCCGTGGACGAGAAGTCCCAGATGCAGGCCCTCGACCGGACCGCGCCGATGCTGCCGATGATGCCCGGCGTACCCGGCCGGGTGACCCACGACTACGTCCGCCACGGCACCACCAGCCTGTTCGCCGCCCTTGATGTGGCCACCGGCAAGGTCATCGGCCAGACCCAGCGCCAACACCGCCACCAAGAGTTCCTGCGCTTCCTGCGCACCATCGACCGGGCAACCCCGCCCGAGCTGGACCTGCATCTCGTGCTGGACAACTACGCCACCCACAAGACGCCCGCCATCCAGCAGTGGCTGCTCAAGCACCCCCGGTTCCACCTGCATTTCACCCCGACCTACTCGTCCTGGCTCAACCTGGTCGAACGCTGGTTCGCCGAGCTGACCAACCGCAAACTCCGCCGGTCGGCCCACCGCAGTGTCGCCGCGCTGGAAGCCGACGTCACCGCCTGGATTGATGCGTGGAACGCCGACCCCAAGCCGTTTGTGTGGACCAAGACGGCGGACGACATCCTCGAAACGATCGCAGCCTACTGCCAACGAATTAACGACTCAGCACACTAGTGCGGTGTCCACTAACGTTCACCGGGTTTCCGGTGCGCGTTGTGGATCCTCGCCGTTAAGGCGAGCGACTCCCCACCTGGTGGTGGGGCGGGCCTCCGCGGGCCAACTGATCCTCTCGACACCCGATGTGGGCGGCGGGGGTCACGCCGGGACTGGCCGGCACCGGGTAGGTGTCGGCCGGCTCGACGGTGCGTGACCACCTTCGGCAGCACGACGGCTGCTGGGGTGGGTCCGCCGCCCGGGGTGCGGGTGGCGATGATGGCGGCCGCGATCAGATCGCGGTGCCCGGAGAACTGGCAGTGTGGGCAGGACAGGGTCCGGCCGCGGGGTTTCGGTACCCGCCGCAGGCAGGTGGGGCAGGTGGAGGAGGTGCCGCGTTCGTTGACGGGGTCGACGGTGATGCCCGCCAGGGTGGCCTTGTCTTCCAGGATTTGCAGGAGGCGGCCGATCTGCCATTGCCGCAGCCGCAGGTTGTGTCGCCGCCCCGCGTCGATGTCCAACACACCGCGCGGGTTACCTACCCTGAGCACACCGTTCCGCTGCTCGACGGCCCACGACACCACGGTGCGGGCTGCTTCGTGCTGGGCTTGCCGGACCCGGCGCTTGTGCCGGCCTTCGACCAGCCGGGTACGCCGGCGGTGTTTCCGCCACCGCCGTGACCCTTTCTGGCCCGGCTTCGGTGCTCTGTGGGCCACGGCGCGGCGGCGGGTTTTGGTGTCGGCGAGGTGCATGCGGTGCTCGGCGCGGATCGCCCGCCCCGACACCAACAGGCCCTCACCGTCGCGGCTGGCGACCGCGTAGGGGTGGATGATGCCCAGGTCGACCCCGGCAACCCTGCCCGGGTCCGGCCCCACACCCGGCGGATACACCGCCACGGGGACCTCGGCTGTGATGTCGAGGAACAGCCGGCCGCCCTCACACAGCAGGGTGACCGACCGGACCTGCTCGACCGGATACGGCACCTCCCGCGCCAACCTGACCCACAACGGCGACGCGCCTTGCGCGGTCGGGATCCGCACCCGCAGCCCATCCAGGGTGAACGTGCCGTGATACCAACGCACCGGCATCAACGCCCGCCGACGCCGCGGAAACCGCACCGACAGGTCACCGTCCCGGCGGGCTTTCGCCGCCGCGAACCACGCATCGGAGAACCGGCGCAACACCGAACGGGCACCCGTGCTGTCCAGCTCGCCGAACGTGCCTGGCCCCGACCCGGACAGCTCCCGACACAACGCCTGATAACCAACCAGCGGCGCGTCGTGGCGGCGGCGTCGCCACGCGTTGATCTCCAGGACACACGCCCACACGTCACCGGCCGAGCGCAGCAGCCCGAAGCACCGCCGCCGCTGCCCAGGGGTCACCCGCAACGCCACACGCGCGGTCCGGTACACCACCCTGGGCGCGGCAGGATCCCGACGACGAGGCACGAGCCACACCCAACCCGACGGGTACGACAATTTCCGGCAGCGGGCAACCCGGCGAACGTTAGTGGACACCGCACTAGTAGTACTTTGTTAGGTGTCGGGTGTGTCGTTGGTGGCTTCCATGTGGATGGTGGTTGGCTGGTGGTGTGACTCCGGAGCAGATCGAGAAGGTACGTCCGCGGCTGGTT
>NZ_LWLS01000042.1 GCF_001905095.1 Micromonospora sp. CB01531 | reverse complement strand
CCCACCGTGCGGTGTTGCCGGACTGTTCGCCGACCTGTCCGACGGCACCGCTGATGACGTCATCGACCGCAGCGGGGTCGATTCCGATGCGCTCGACGAGTGCCGCGAGGGTGTGAGCGTGCAGGTCGACGGGGTGGATGTCGGAGTAGGCGCCGCCGGGCTTGCCTCTGGCGATCGGGGTGCGGACGGCGTCGATGATGTAGGCGCTGGTCATGATGGGTTCCTTTCAGCGGTGGCGTACGAAGAGCGCAGCGAGGACTGCGACGACGAGCAGGACGATGCCGCCGGTGAGCAGTCCGCCGTGCAAGGCCGTGGAGAAGGCGTCGGGTACGGCGTGGCTGAGCAACCCAAGCGTTGCGTCATCGACTGTCGGTGCCTGGCCGTGGCTGATGGCGGCGGCGACTGACGTGGCGCTGTCAGCAGGTAGGCCGTCGCCACCGAGGTCGTCGGCCAGCAGTGCGGGGAAGCGGCTGGTGGCGATGGTGCCGAGGACGGCTGGGCCGAGCATCGAGCCGAGCTGGCGAAACAGGTTCACTGTTGCCGACGCCATGCCCGCTTGAAGAGGGCTGACGCTGTTTACGGCTGCGGCAGTCGACGGTGCCACAAGCAGGGCGCTGCCGATGCCGGCCAGTGCCAGGCCTGGCCACATGTGGGAGTAACCGTTGTCCGCACCGTTCCACAGCAGCGAGAGTGCCCCCACGCCCATCAGTACAAGCCCGGCGGTCAGGGTGACGGTGAAGCCGACGGACCGCACGATCCGGGCGGCGAAGGCGCTGAATACGACGTAGGTGACCATCATCGGCGTCAGCCGCACGCCAGCTCCGAATGCGTCGTGACCGGCGACCCGTTCCAGGTGGAGGACGCTGAGCAGCGCGATCCCGACGAAGCCGAACATCGCGGCCGCGCCGACCAGCATCACCGTGGTGAAGGACGCGCTACGGAACAGGCTCAGATCGAGCATCGGGTCATGGTGCCTCGACTCGACCCGCAGGAAGGCGATCGCACCGACGGCGGCTACGACGTAGGCAACGACGATGGGCGGCTGGCCGTACCCGCTTGCGCCGCCCTCGATGATCGCGTACGTCGCCGCCGCGACCGTGATCGTTCCCAGGACGACGCCGAGCGGATCGAGCTGCCGTGAGGGGTGCTTGCTTTCCTTCAGGACCAGCACGGTGAGCACGATCGCCATGACGCCGAGGACAACGTTGGTGAGGTAGACGCTGTGCCACGAGAAGTGGTCCAGCAAGAAGCCGGCAATGAGGGGCCCGATTGCCAGGCCGAGTCCAGCGCAGCTTGCCCAGATGCTGATCGCACCAGTGCGTTCGTGGGGGTCGTGGAAGCTCGTGCTCACGATCGCCAGGCCGGACGGCAGGATCGCTGCCGCGCCGACACCCATGATCGCCTGACCGGTGATCAACACGCCCGAGCTGGCGGCCGCGAACGCTGTCACGCTGCCGACGGTCAAGAGCACAACGCCAACGAGATAGGTGAGGCGGCGACCGTAGAGCTCGCCGAACGTTCCGGCCGACATCACCAGACTCACCAACGCGAGCTGGAACGAACTGGTGACCCACACCAGCGTGCTGCCCGAGACATGGAGGTCGTCCTGGATCGAGGCGAGCGCCCCGATGGTCGACGAGGCGTTGATGAAAGACATCATCGCGCCGATGCAGACCACCAACAGGCTCGGCCACCTGTTCGCCACGGAGGGTGGAGTAGCCGACGCGCTGGAACTCTGACTAGTGGAGACCATAGCCAGAAGTTACACCCTGACTTGTGATGAGCAAAGCCAGGGGTAGGATGGTGCCATGAATCACGACGAGGGACAGGCTGAGTCCGCCGACGTCCTTGAGCGTCTGGGCGCGTTCTCCGAGCGTGACGAGTGGACGGCGAAGGGCTGGTGCCGCATCGAGCGCTCGCTCGATCTGATCGGCACACGCTCGGCGATGCTGGTAGTCCGCGAACTCTTCTATGGGGGCACGAAGTTCGACGAGTTGGCCCGACGCACGGGCTTGAGCGAGGCCGTCGTTGCCGGGCGGCTCAAGCAGTTGTACGCCGACGGCATTGTCGACCGGCGTCCCTACCAAGAGGCCGGCAAGCGCACCCGGGACGAGTACGTGCTCACCGAGCGCGGGCGCGGACTCTTCCCGATCATCGTTGCCTTAGTACAGTGGGGAGAGCTGCTCGGCGACGACCACCGCACCGGTGTCGAGCTCGTTCATCGCGACTGTGAGGCCCCGCTCTCAGCCCACATCATGTGCGCCAACGGCCACGAAGTGCCGCTCGACCAAGCCGCCGTGCGCCTGAAGGACGAGGCCTACGTCACCGCAATGCGAACCCGGCCTCACGGGTCCCGTTGAAGCAGCGTCGGGTCGCGCTTCGATGACCAGCCTGACCACTGGGATTCGACCGGCTGCCATTTACCGGCCACTTACAGTTGACTCGGCCCCGTTTGGTGGTCCACCAGCTGTGAGAGCGTCGGCTGCCGGTTGGTCGAATCATCCTGGCCAATCCCGCGCTACACCGGGCGGCAGGTACGAAACAAGCAACGCAAGACGGAAATCCTCATCGACGTCAACAACGTCGCCCTCGGGCACGAGACAAAACTGCGCTGGAACCCAGCCGAGGAATGGATGGCGCCCTGGCACACGAGCGTCTCTGGTCAGCTTAGTGCTCATTTCCGTTAATTCGTCGGGGGTGTCACGCGGCGGTGGGTAGGGGCGTGTGGGTGGCGAGGCGTTTGAGGAGAGCGTCGAGATCTTTCTTGGTGTATCGCCAGTTGAACGGCCGTGCGCCGAGGTTGTAGTGGTCGTGGAACGCCTCGATCCGGCTCTCGACGTCGGCCAGGTCGTAGAAGTCGTTGGGGGTGACGACCTTGCGCTGCACGATGGAGAAGTAGATCTCCACTTGGTTCAGCCAGCTGGCGTGCAGCGGGGTGTGCACCACGGTCGCGGTGGGCCACGCCGCGGTCATGCGGTCGATGGACGCCTGCCCGCGGTGGGAGGAGCCGTTGTCGACGATCCAGAACACCCGCCGCGCTGAGGCGTAGGGTTCGCGGGTCATGACCTGCTCGACCAGCCGCGCGAACGGGACCAGGCCGGTGGTCGGCTCGCAGCGGCCGTAGACCCTGCCGCAGTGCACGTCGAGTGCCGCCAGGTAGGCCAGGGCTCCACCACGGTCGTACTCATGCTCGACGCGCATCAGCC
>NZ_LWLS01000041.1 GCF_001905095.1 Micromonospora sp. CB01531 | reverse complement strand
CCCCCGACGAATTAACGGAAATGAGCACTAAGCCATTTCATCGTGGCCGACCGCAATGACGACAATCCGCATACCGTTCGGCAGCTTTCCGACGTCCGAGCTCTGCGCGCTCGTAGACGTCAGCCGGCACGCCCTGGCCGACATCGACCCGACCCGTTCGCAACTCGTGGCCGCAAGCCCCGCTGACGTGCTGTCGGCAACGTCCGACGGGCCCTGGCCGACGCCGACCGGATCCGTTCGGCAACTCGCGCGGCCTGCCGGCCCGAGCGGCTGACTGCCCCGGCGGGCCGGGACGCTTGTCGCCGGGCCGGATCATCGCGCGCCTTTGATCCATCCAGGTCCAATCGACCATCAGAGGTAGTGCTCCACCCATTGCTGGGCGCCGACCTGGTACAGAGCTCTCTCGTCGTATGGATCTCAACGCAGCCGGTCAGGCTCCGGTAGCCGAAGCGCGTGATCTCGTGGCGGCCATGGACCGTCTTCAAAGGGTCGCCGCCACCTACGCCCAGCAGGTGCGGGGCCATCTGAGAATCGCGCCATCGGCGGCGAGGCCTTCATGCCCTACGTGGCCGCGATCCTCACCGAACTGTCCGACCGGCATCCCGAGATCCCAACGGAAATCCGCTCCGTCAACTTCGTCGAGCAGGTCCACGTCCTGCTCCGCCGAGAGGTCGACGCCGCGTTCCTGCGGTCCCGGCTGCCGCCGGGCGTGGAGGTCTGCCGCTTGTGCCAGCTCCCCGCCAGGCCCGCACCTGACTGGATGCCGTACAAGACAGGATCTGTCCGCCGATGCCTTTGCTTGGGAGTTCAGGTCTGTTGGCGCTGCCGCTGGGTGTTCAGAAAGATGGCCGCGATAAGGACACCGAGCCCGACCAGGACGGCGTTGACGGCGATGGCGGTGGTGACGCCATCCAGGATCGCTGCGGCCGTGCCGGCGCCCGCGCCGGCTGCGGTGACGGTCGCGGACATGATCGGGGTGCCCATGGTGATGCCGACCTGCTGGGACATGGTGGTCAGTCCGGTGGCTAGGCCCTGCTCCCTGTCGGGCAGTCCGCTGGTGGCGGTGACCATGAAGCCGACGATGACCAGCATGTTGCCGACGCCGCCGAAGAAGGTGGCGGGCAGGAGTAGCGCCATCGAAGAGGCCGTGCTCGTGCCCAGGAAGAGCAGAGCCGCGGTGAAGATCGTTTGGATCAGGCCGCCTGCGACCAGCGCGGTCAGCGTGGAGGTCTTGGCGATCACCTTCGGGGCCAGCAAGCCGCCGACCACGGTGCCGAGGCCCAGGACGCCGAAGGAGATCCCGGCTGCCAGGGCGGAGAACCCGAGAGTCTTCTGCATGTACAGGGTGAGTAGGTAGACCAGCGAGGTCTCGGTGACAAAGGCCAGCAGGCCCAGTACGTTGCCCCAGGCCACATTCCGGCGACCCAGCACCCTGAGCGGGACGAGCGGCTGGGCCACCTTCCGCTCTACGACGTAGAACGCCACCAGCAGCAGGGCGCCGGCGATCAGCCCGGTCAGCGCGTGCGGGTTCGTCCAGCCGTGCTCGCCGGCCTGGGTCAGGCCGTAGACGAGTCCCAGCAGGCCGAGCGTGACGGTCAGGGCGCCGGGCAGGTCGAGCTTGGGACGGTCGGCGGGCCTCGACTCCCGGATGACCGAGGGAGCGATCAGCAGGACGGCGACGGCGACGGGCACGTTGATAAAGAAGGCCCAGCGCCAGGACAGCAGATCCGTGAGCACACCGCCGAGGATGGCGCCGGTGGTGAAACCGGCGGACATCAGCGCGCCGTTGAGGCCGAGGGCCTTTTGCCGCAGCGGGCCTTCGGGGAAGGAGATGGTCAGCAGGGAGAGCCCGGCTGGGGTGGCAGCTGCGGTGGCCAGGCCCTGGGCGACGCGGGCGACGATCAGGATCTCGGGGCTGGGGGCGAGGCCGCCGACGAGAGAGGCCACGCCCAACAGGCCGAGACTGCCGAGGAAGATCCGCTTGCGGCCGACCAGGTCGCCGATGCGGCCGAAGAAGAGGGTGAGGCCGGCCGCGCACAGTGCGAACGAGGTGGCGATCCACTGCAGGTTGGCCAGGGAGAAGCCGAGACCGTCGCCGATCGCGGGCAACGCGACGTTCAGGATCGAGAAGTCGACGGCCAGCATGAACTGGGCGACCAGCAGGACGGCGAGGACCAGCTTGAGATGGCCGGTCAGCCGCGGTGGCTGCGGTGAGTGAGCGACGGCAGGTGATGTGCGCCGCGATGCGGCGCTGGTTGTGGACATGACATGCGTTTCCTTTCGAGTCCACCCCTGCACCGAGAAACTAACGGGTCTATCGTTCCGTTAGGCTGGCAACTGTAGCACCACGGAACGTCGTAACGGAACGCCAGTACCGATACTGTTGTCTGTGGGATCGTGAAGCGCCGCACGAAGGAGGTCCACCCATGGCCGACACCCCAGCTCCCGGCACCATCCGGCCAGGTGGCCGCACCGCCCGCGTCCGCGAAACCGTCCTGCAGACGGCTGGCGACGTCCTGGCCCAAGAGGGCTTCGAGGCCCTCGATTTGGCCGAGGTCGCCCGTCAGGCCGGGGTTGGCAAGACCACCGTCTACCGCCGTTGGGGCACCCCCGGCACCCTCGCTGCCGACCTGCTCGACGACATGGCGGCGCAGTCCCTGCCCCGCGCCGACACCGGCTCCATCGAGGGTGATCTGCGCGCCAACGCCCACCTGGTGGTCAAGACGCTCACCGACCCCCGACAGGGACGGCTGTTCAAAGCCCTGATCGCCGCCTCACTCTGCGACGAACAGGCCGCCGAGGCACTCCACCGCTTCTACGCCACACGGATCGCCGAGTGGGCCGGCTGCGTCACCGACGCCATCCAACGCGGCGAACTCCCCGAGGGCACCGACGCCATCCGCGTCATCTCCGCCGTCTCCGCCCCCCTGTACTACACACTTCTCAACACCGGCGGCCCTCTCACGGAGGCCGACGCCGACCGCGCTGGCAAAGCCGCCCTTGCGGCCGCACGCGCCGGAATATGGTCCATAACCGCCGACACAGCATCCGCAGGATGACAACGGCAAGGATGATCGAGGATGCATGCAAATGTCGGCTCGGCTGGGTCGCGAGCGCGGCCAGGGGATTGACAGGGTGATGTCAAACCGCCACATGCCGCGTTGGTTGAAGCCGTCGTGGTGAACGATGACGAACGGGCGCGCTTGACGTGTCAGACACCCCAGGAGCTGAGGTGTCAAGC
>NZ_LWLS01000040.1 GCF_001905095.1 Micromonospora sp. CB01531 | reverse complement strand
ACCTGACAACTGGACGGCACGAGCCGGATAAGCCGAGAGGCTTACGTCCGGATCTGTGGGGGCGGGCGGGTGAGACTCCCGCCCGCTACCCGGCGGCCTCGATCCCGGGCGGGGAGCATCTGCCGTCGAATGTCATCAAGGGCCGGACCCGGCAGGTTGTCACGTTCCTCAACGCCAACGGTCGGCTGCCGGTGGACGTGTTCGAACTCGAAGGCGCTCCGAGGGTCCCGCGGATGCTGCTGCTGGCCGCGTGTGACAGGCAGCAGGCCACCCTCGAGCGTTGCGAGACCGACCCGGGCAGGGTGCTGCTGCGCTTGCAGTTGCCCTTACGGCCGGATCCGCGCGCGTATCGGGACTGGACGTGGGTGGCCTGTCCGATCATCCTGCCGCCCACGGTCCCTGCGGGTGCGGTGCTGCACCTGCCCACTCTCCGTGTCCTGGGTGGCAGGGTGCGCGCCGATGTGGCATTCACCCATGTCGTGGCGAAAGCCCGCCGCGCCGGTCACACGGTCGGGCTCGGTGTGGACTGGGGCGTGAACACCCTCCTCAGCGCGGGGGCCGTACGACTGCACACCGACGGGCGGATCGCGGCGTTGGGGGCTGGTGGCCAGTTCCGGGCCGCCGGGGTCCTCGCGAAGCAGCACCGGCTGCGCCGTCACGGTGAGCGGCTGCACGCCAAGGTCGAGCACTACCAGCGGCTCATCGGCGTCAACGAGCGCCATCACCTCGTCGGCAAGCATGCGGTCCTGCGCGACGAGATCCGCCACGTCTCCGAACGCCGCCAGAACCTGAACAACGCGCTCGCCTGGGCTGCCGCCCGTTGGGCCGTCGACCAGGCGATCGCCGCCCGGGCGTCCGTGATCTATCTGGAAGACCTGCGGTCTTTGGAAGCACGGGGCATGGGCGCCATCCTGAACACGCGCCTGTCCCAGCAGGTACGCGGAAAGATCGTCGACCGCATGCGGCACCTCGCCGCCGAGCAGGGTATCGCCGTGGTCACCGTCCCCGCCCGCAACACGTCCAAGCGCTGCCCGCAATGCCTGACCGTGCTGCAACATCGCAAAGCGCCCGACAAGCCGACCGTGGCGGGCTGGAAGTGGGCCATCTGCCCCAACCAGTCCTGCCGCTGGCAGGGCGACCGCGACCACGGCGCCTGGCGGCGCATCGCCGCCCGCGGCCTCACCCACCAGGCCAAGACCGTCATCGACAAGACCAGCGGTCAGATGGTGATCCGCGCCGTGGTCGACAAACTCGAAGCCACAGCGGTCATCACGAAGGTGAGTCGGGTGGACCGGTCGAAGACCGGCCCCACCCGGCACAAGGCAACACGCCCCGCGCCCAGGCGACGCAGGGCACCCTCCCCCACCCGGCCCCACAGCCGAGCGGGCAAGCGCCCGGAGGGACACGCACCAACGGACCGGACCCGGCTGCCCCGCGCAGCCCACCGACACCAGGGCGTGAACACGATCAGCACACCCACCACCGGCCACCGGCCACGAGGGGCCGCCTTGGGCGCGGGATTTCACCTGCATGCCCACGCCTCCCCGCCACGGTGGGAAACGATCCCGGAAACTCAATCCGACTCAGGATCACTAGGCTGACCAGAGACGCTCCCGGCTTCGTCGACTTCCCGTGCCCACCGGAGCTGACTCCATCCCACCAGTGCGCCGCTGCCCGACCTCGGCTGTGTTCCTGCAGCCCCCTAGTCATCGCCGAATGCACCGAGTATCCGGGAGCGGGCGTTCGTGACTTCCGTAGCTGAGCAGTCGCAGGACTTGGACGGCGCGCTGTCCGTACTTGGTGTGGGCGCGGCGGGCGGCGGAGGTGCGGCTCTACCGCCGTCTGGTGCAGGCTGGGCCGGCCACCACGGAGGATCTCGCTGCGGTCCTTGGACTGCCGGTCGCCGAGGTCGAGCGGCTGGTCAAGGCGTTGGCTCACCGGGGTCTGCTGAGCTTGACAGCTGGCGGTCCGGGCCTCTCGTGTGCGTTGCCGCCGCAGGTTGCGGTCGAGTCGCTGATCCAGCGCCGTGAGCAGGAGTTGTCCCGCGCGCGGAGGGCTCTGGCTTCCCTGGTGGCGGAGCACAGTGTGGCCTCGGGTGTCTCGCCTGCCGGCCCGGTGGAGCTGCTCGATGGGCCTGGGCTGGCGCGGCGTTGGGCGGAGGTGGAGGCTTCTGTCGAGCGGGAGATGCTGGTGTTGGCGAGGGTGCCCTTCGTCCGGCATACCGACCGGACCAGGGAGGTGCTGGGCGTGCTGGAGCGCCGGGTGGACTGCCGGTGCGTCTACGACCGCTCGGCGCTGGATCAGCCCGGTTCGCTGCGTGCCATCAGCCAGTTTCATGCGGTCCTACGCGTGGCCCGACACGCCGCCCACCGCGCCGTGGAACCCGGGCTCGCGCCGCTGTCCGCCTCCGCGTCGCTCAGTACCGACGGCCTGCTCCTGCGGCTCGAGACCGACACTGTGTGGATCGACGCGGACGAAGCAGAACGCCTCGCTACCACGCGCCCTAGAGACGGACGGCAGCCCGCCGCGAGCCGATGCCCTGGCCGCCTAGCTGCCCTGTCCGGCCGGGCTGAGGCGGATCGACCTCGCCAGGACGCCGCCGTGGTGAGGCGGCCGCCGGCGAGTTCACTCGACGCGGCGCTGCGAACTCCGCTGTAACAGCCTCGCCCTAGCGTCCCCGGCCGGTAGGAAGCACCGGCGACCACAGCAGCTGCTCGACCGCCCCCGCACAGGAAGTCCGATCACCCGGAGGTACCGTGAGACCCCTCACCAGAGCCACCCTGGCCACGCTGTCGGCCGCGGCGCTGGCCTTTACGACCTGCCTGACCGGAGGAACCGCCACCGCGGCCTCCGGCGACAGCGCCGCCATCGACGCGGCCGGCCCCGGCGGCACCACCGTCACCTTGATCACCGGCGACCGGATCACGGTGGGCATCGGTGCCGACGGCAAGCCCACCTACACCGTCGCCCCGCTGCCCGGGGTGGACCGCACCGGCGTCACCTTCGCCGTGAACACCGTCGGCACGGACACCTACATCGTCCCGTCGGACGTGGCGGACCTCACCGGCCCGGCGTCGGTGCTCGACCACGAACTGTTCAACGTCACCAAGCTGGTCGCGGAGGGCTTCGACGACGCGCACTCCGGCTCGCTGCCGCTGATCGTGCAGCGCGCGGACGGCGGCTCCGTCACCGGTGTCGAGGGGGTTGAGCCAGGGCCAGAAGCTGGACGTGCTGGGCGCGCACACCGCGCGGCTGAAGAAGTCCGCAGTCGGTGTCTTCGGCGAGGAACTGGCCGACGCCGACACCACCGCGGCCCCGGCCGCCGCCGTCAGGGCCGCCCGGGAGCACGGGCGCGTCGCGCCCCGCCGCCAACTGGATCCTGCTGGCTTATTGCTGGGTTCATGCGGCCAGGGCGAGTCGGGCGAGGT
>NZ_LWLS01000039.1 GCF_001905095.1 Micromonospora sp. CB01531 | reverse complement strand
CCCAGGAGTCCTTCCAGCACTGGTTTTCCAGGCCGTTGCGTTGGTTGCGGCGTTGGTACCAGATGTAGCCGTTACCCATGATGTCGCCGTACTCGTCGATCCAATGCAACGCCGCCCGCGCGGCGCGCTCGAGCAGCCGCACCGTGTCGGCGTCGCCGGTCCAGCGTTCGTACTCGTCGAGCAGGATCACGTAGAGCGGCGTCGCGTCCGCGCTGCCGAAGTACGGCGCGTGCGGCTGCTCCTCGAACGCGACCGTCTCGCCGTACCGCAACTCGTGCAGGATCTTTCCCGGCTCCTCCTCCCGGAAGTCGTCGAGCACGGCGCCCTGAGTGAGCGCCAGCAGGCGTAGCATCGTGGCGGCGAGGTCTGGCGCGAACGGCAGCGCCTGCAGACTGGTGAACACGCTGTCCCGGCCGAAGATGGCCATGAACCACGGCAGCCCGGCGGCGGGCAGGGTCTGCCCGCCGCCCGTCAGTGGGGTGAAACGCAGGGCGGCGAGATCGACCAGGCAGCGCCGGTACGTCTTCGTCAGTGCCACGGAATCGCAGACCAGGCGGGGCGCCTCGGCCAGCCAACGGTCCAGTTCGCGGCGCATCTCCTTCGTCTTTCGAGTAGACCTGCCCTGGAGGCTCTCGCGGATGTCCCGCCCGTCGGGGCCCAGGGTGCGCACGTGCAGCTCGGTCGCCCACTGTCCGTGCGGGCCGATGCGGATGTCGTACGTCAGCCCGCCCTCGTCGACCCGCGCCGGCTCGCTGGTGGAGATGATCGTCTCCCGCCGGAACTTGTCGCGCTCGTACCCGAGGCACAGGCGCCCGTTTTCCACACGTGCGTGATATCTCCCGCGCTTGGCCTGGACATCCTTGATCTCGAACAGGTCGGCGAAATCGCTCTCGATCTCGACCTGGATCCGCAGATCGACCGGCCGGCTCCTGTGGTTGATCACCGTCAGTCGCTCGGTGAAACTCCCGCCGATACACCGTTCCCGGATGGCCGAGACCTGGGCGTCGGCGAGAGCGGGGGTGGCCGGGACGAGGAAGAAGCGCTTTTCGAAGTACTCGACGTCGTCGACGGTGAGCGTGGTGAGCCGTTCCCCGTCGATGCGCAGAAGCCATTTCGACAGGAATCGCGTGTCGAAGGAGAACAACCCGGTCGGGACGGTGGGAGACGCGTCGATGTCGCCGTTCTCCTCACTGACCACGAACGTGTTACCGTCCAGCAGTCTGACGAGGTCCTGCTTCATGTCCGCTGTCCCTGCTCGCGGGCGAAGGCCCGCGGATGGCGTGCGCCCGAGGGCCCCGGGATGATCCGCTGGATGAGCCGAGCCAGACGCACGTCGCCCTCGGCCGAGAGTTCGTGACGCAACCACGCCGAGTAGACGTTGGTGTCGCCGGCGACGATCCGCTCGAAGAGTGCCCGGTCAACCCGAACGACGAGGTCCGCTCCGCGATCTTCTCGCGACACCCGGATGTCGCCGTTGCGGATCACGAGGAGCCAGTGGTCGATTCCGCGTTCGTGCTCAAGGTCGAAGCGTACGGCGGCGTTGGCCTCCTCGAGCAGGGGTTCATGGCCGCGGCGGCCGAGCCCGCCGAACAATTCCGCGGTGCGATCGGACATCAAGACTCCCTCGGCTCGACTCCCGACGGCGACAAGGTAGTCCGCCGAGGAGTGCTCCGGCATCACCCGCATCGGGTGAGACCGGCTATCTCCTCGCTGGTCACCGAGGCGGTAACGGATCGCCCCGCCGCCGTTTCACCCGAGACGGGTGATGCCACGACCCTGTGGGTGGAGCGATCCTGGCCATGGCGCTCGACCTTCTGGGAGGACTCTGATGTCGGATGTGACCAGAAAATTCTTCGCCGAACTCCCCCGTCAAGGACGCGTGCTCAAGAAGACCACCGGCACCATCCGCTTCGACCTGGACCACGGTCACGGGACGGACCACTGGTTCATCAGCATCACGAACGGGGATATCCGGGTGACGAGGGAAGAGCGCAGCGCGGACATCGTCATCCGCACCGACAACGCCTCGTTCGATCGGATGGTGCTCGGCGAGATCAAACCGGAGCCGGCATGGCTGCGGAACGAGCTCACGAGCGAAGGGGAATTCCGGCTCATCCTCCTGCTGGAGCGGCTCTTCCCCGAGCCCCCAGGTGGGCACCATCCGCGAGCCTTCGCCCGCGAACAGGGGCGGCGGACATGAAACCCGGCCTCGTCCGAATCCTGGACGGCAACATCTTCGTGTTGAGCCAGGACAGCGGCGACATCGAGACGACCCAAGGCGACCCGTCCGGATTCTTCACGCTCGACACGCGATGCCTATCGCTGTGGCGACTGAGCGTCAACGGTGAGCGATTGCACTCGCTGGCCTTGGACGATTCGCAGTACTTCGAGGTGCGTTTCTTCCTGGTGCCCGGCGCCCCCACCCACTACGTGGACGCCAAGGCCTCGGTCATCCGCGAGCGCTCGGTGGCCGGAAGCTTCGAGGAGCGCCTGACCGTCTTCAACCATTCGGATGAACCAACGAAATTCACCATTCGGATCGAGGCGGACTCGGACTTCCTCCCGCTGTGGGCGGTAGCCGAGGGCGGAAGATACGAGCGGCTCGGCCGGATATACAAGCGCGTCGCGGACGGGTGCCTGTGCCTCGGGTACGAGCGCGACACGTTCCGGCGAGAGACGATCATCTCCACCAGCGAGCCGGCGCGGGTCGACGAGGGCGGGCTGACGTACGACATCCGCATCGGCCCGCACGGACAGTGGGCGACCGAGTTGCACGTCCGGGGTCTCGTATTGCGCCCCGACGGCGACGACGTCCGGGCGCATCTGCACCCCGCCCCGCACCGGCGGGACAAACCGCGGCTCGAGCAGGACCTCAAGCAGTGGCTCGCCGAGACCCCACAGCTGTCGTGCGACTGGAAGCCACTGGAGCAGACGTACCGGCGCAGCCTGGTCGATCTCGCCGCTCTGCGGTTTTACCCACTGGCGCTGCCGAGCGAGCCGGTGCCGGCCGCCGGCCTGCCGTGGGCCGCAACCGGCACCGGCCGTGACTCGATCCTTACCAGTCTGCAGGCGCTGCCCGTCGTGCCGGACCAAGCCGTGGCCACCTTGCGCCTACTCGGCCTCGATCAGGCTGCCGTCCTCGACGACTTCCGCGACGAGGAGCCGGGAAAGATCATGCACGAGTTCCGGTACAGCGAGTTGTCCGCGTTCGAGGAGCAGCCTGACACCCCGTACTTCGGCAGCGCGGACGCGACGCCGCTTTTCGTGATCCTGCTCGACGAGTACGAACGCTGGTCGGGAGACGCGGACGTCGTGCGCGAATTCGAGGCCGAGGCGCGGGCGGCGTTGCATTGGATCGACGAGTACGGCGACATCATGGGTAACGGCTACATCTGGTACCAACGCCGCAACCGACGTAACAGCCTGGAAAACCAGTGCTGGAAGGACTCCTGGG
>NZ_LWLS01000038.1 GCF_001905095.1 Micromonospora sp. CB01531 | reverse complement strand
ACTGCCAACGAATTAACGACTCAGGACACTAGGGCGTGGAGCGGCACAACTCCGTCGCCGGCACGCAGGCGATGATCGGGCGTTCCTTCTGAGCCTCTCATGTCGGGCGGTGCCGGATCCCGAGGCGGCAGGGGCGCAGTCAGGGCACCGCCGGGTCAGGGTGCTCGGCCCGGGCTCGCTCCGCCGCATCCTCCGCGATGAGGTTGTTGTCCGCCAGGAATCCGATCGCACGCCGCAGGGCATGCGCGTTGTGGAAGTCCTGCCACACCGACACCAGGTGCGGGTACTCCTCATACAGTTCGTTCCGGAAGCGCCGGAAGGCGCCCCTGCCGTCGATCGCTCGATGCAGTCGTCGGCTGGCGCGCTCGTCGCTGAGCAGGTCCGCGAAGTCGGCCATGTCCTGGTACCACACGTAGGACGGCAAGGGGTCGATGGGCACCACGTCGAGTTCGTCGAGGTCGACGGGTGTCTTACCGTCGATGCCACCATCGGCAGTCCAGAAAAACACCTCTCCCGTTGCCGGGTCGATCAGCCACCGGTGCTCGTACGCGCTCTGGTCCTCCAGCGCAGTAGCGATCTCCTCAAGGTCGAAGTCGTGTGGATCGCGCATCCGTTCCACCTTCGCAAGCCGTGGCAGTTCTCAAGTCCACCGAGAATACGCCGCCACTCTCGGCAGTCCGGCCCACCACTTCCTGGCCCCGTGCCGTCGAGTCCACGCCGAACTCGCCTTGCACTGCTGCGGCGGTGATCAGACGGCATCGCCCGAGACCCGGGTGCGCTCACGCCGCCGAACAATGCTCCGCTTTGTACGGCGCCGGCATGTGCAACCCCCGCACCTGTCGGTACTGGCGCTGCAGCACCCTTTTCGCGACCACCAGGGCCAAGCCGATGCCCAGTTGCTCGGACTGGGTCACCTTGCTGGTACACCAGTTGCCACGCCGACGCTCCGACCTGGACCGTACTGGTCACCGGCCGGATACGGCCGACCGGTTTAGAGGGCGCCCGACACGTCGAGCTGGCGCTGATCACGCCGGACGAGGTGATCGAGCTGCTTTCCGGATCATCGATGACGAGCGCGTCATGCGGCACATCGAGAAGGCCACCGAGATCGCGGGGTACTGCGGCAGCCTGCCGCTCGCCGTAAGGAGAGCGGGCGCACGGCTGGCGGCCGGCCCGCCTGGCCTGGCGACTGGCGCAGATGCTCGGCGACGAACGACGGCGGGCTGGACCGGCTAACCACCGGCAATCTCGCCGCCGGCCACAGCCGTCGCAGGCGCCCCGCCGACGCATCGTCGCGCGGTGATGCTGACCGCCATCCTGGCTGCCATGCACCAGACCTGCTGGCCCGCAACCGCGTGGGACCCGACACCGGCACTACCCTGCTCATGGCCGCAGGAGTCAACCCCGAACGGCTCCGCTCCGAAGCCGCCCTCGCCGCCCTTTGCGGGTCAGCCCGGTCGAGGCATCCTCCGGCGAAACCCGGCGCCGCCGGCTCAACCGGGCGGCAACCGGCAGGCCAACGCCGCCTTGCACCGAATCACCCTCTCCCGCCTGCGATGGGACCGCACCACCCGCGCCTACGCCGAACCCCGCGTCCGGGGCGGCAAAACCCGACGCGAGGCCATCCGCTGCCTCAAGCGCTGCATCGCCCCAGAGCTCTACCCAGTACTCACGACACCCGCGAGCAGCTCCGCCCTCACGGCCGCTTGACATCCATAGGAGTCTCCGATGTCCCTATCGCGACGCCCATGCCGGGCGTGAAAATGGGGGTGGTCGCTCGCCGACGTCGTTGATGCCTGGTGCTTCGAGCCCGGATAGGAGTCTGACGCTGGGAATGTGATCAAGGGGCCCTGCCTTGTCGCTTCGAGCACGCGAGTCCGCCTCTATTTGCTACCCCGACCGTTCCCGCGGGCGACCGCCCTGGCGGCGCGAAGGAAAGGGTGACTGCGGTGGAAGACAGCAGAGAGGAACCGGCGCAGGTAGTGGCGCGGGTGTGCGCGATCGACATCGGCAAAGCGGGCCTGGTCGCGTGCGTGCGGGTCCCGCACCCGACGAATCCGGGTCGGCGAGTGCAGGAGGTCCGCGAGTACGCATCCGTGACGCCGGCCTTGCTGGCCCTGGCCGACTGTCAAGCCCCGGGTTTGATGGAGAGTTGGTTAGCTGGTTTCCAGGGGTGCGGTGACCGGGTGGGTCATCGCGTGTAGCGCCTCGTACTCGGCGGGTGGGACGTGCCCGAGCTCGCCGTGCAGCCTGCGGTTGTTGTACCAGTCGATGTATTCGACGGTGGCCATCTCTAGGTCGTCGAGCCCGCGCCAGGGCCCTTTGTTGCGGACGAGTTCGGCCTTGTAGAGGGAGTTGAACGCCTCGGCCATCGCGTTGTCGTAGGAGTCGCCCTTGGAGCCGACGGAGGCGACGGCGCCGGCTTCGGCGAGCCGTTGGGTGTAGCGGATCGCTCGATATTGGACCCCGCGGTCGGAGTGGTGGACCAGTCCTTGCAGGTCAGCGCCTTGATTTTCGCGGCGCCAGGTCGCCATCTTCAGCGCGTCGAGGGCCAGGTCGGTGTAGAGGCTCGTGGACACCTGCCAGCCGACGATCATGCGGGAGTACACGTCCAGCACGAACGCGGCGTACACCCAGCCCACACTCGTGCGCACGTAGGTCAGGTCGGCGACCCACAGCCGGTTCGGGCTGGCTGCGGTGAAGTCACGTTTGACCAGGTCGCGGGGGCGTTCGGTCTCGGCTGCGGGCCGGGTCGTGCGCGGGGACTTGTCGCGCAGCAGCCCGCGTAGCCCGGACTCGCGCATCAGCCGCTCGACGGTGCACCGGGCCGCCTCGATGTCCTGGCGGTGCAGCTCGTGCCAGATCTTGCGTGCCCCGTAGACGCCGTAGTTCTCCGCGTGGATCCGCTCGATCACCGCGGTCAGCTCCTCATCGCGTCGCGATCGGGCGCTGGCGGGGCGGGTCTTGGTGGCGTAGTAGGTCGACGGTGCGATCTCGGCCGGCGTGTCTTCCAGCGCCTGCAGGACCGGCTGGACACCGTGCTGTTCCTTCTGGGAGTCGACGAACTCGACCTTCATCGCGACGGACGGTCCAGCTCCGCCGCGAAGAAAGACGCCGCGGACTTCAGGATCTGATTCGCCCGGCGCAGCTCACGCACCTCCCGTTCCAGGGCGGCGAGGCGTTCCGCGTCGCTGCTGGTGGTGCCCGGCCGCTCACCGGCGTCGGTCTCCGCCTTCTTCACCCACGTGCGCAACGCCTCCGGATGGACCCCGAGCTGATCGGCGATCCGACGGATCGCTCCGACCGCGGACGCCGGATCCCGACGAGCCTCGACCGCCAACCGGGTCGCGCGCTCACGCAGCTCATCGTTGTACTTCTTCGGTGCGGGCATCGCTGGTGTTCCTCCCAGGTTTCGATGTCTCCATCAAACCCGGTGCGGGACAGACTGGCTGCGGTGTGAGCGGGTCGAACTGGTG
>NZ_LWLS01000037.1 GCF_001905095.1 Micromonospora sp. CB01531 | reverse complement strand
ACCGCGTTACACCACTATCAGGGACGCCACTCCCCGACCGCCCGCCCTGGGCCAACCGCCGCTCCGGCCCCGGGCACGAGGCCGTCCCCGACCACCGGTCCGGCCCCAACCAGCGCACCACCCTCGCCCGAGCCTTCCATCGTCCGCCTGTGCACAGACCCCCTACGGCTGCCACTGGTGGAGCCGCTGCTCTGCCCATCAACCGGTGGCTGAACAGGTTAGAGGTCGCCAGCACCGGGGCGTCGTCGGGAGTGTCGGGAGCTGCTGCGCGTTGTGGAGTGGCCGATGGCTCAGGGCACCGTACGGTCGGCGATCACTCGGTCCTGGCCAGCTCAATCCAGCAGCGCCCGCACGGCAGCGGAGGTGGTCCGTCGTCTGTTCGCGGGATGGTCCGGCTGGACTTTTGGCTGATGGTGAGTATGGTCAGCTAGCTGTCCGCACCTGTGCGTTCAGAGGAGGCCAGCGACCGTGGCCGAGAGATCGACCGCTCGCCCCGCCGATGGGGCTGCCCAAATTCACGACGATCCAAGTGACGTAGACAGCTGGATCGCTCACCTGTCGCGGCCGGCAGCAGACGACTTCGACACGGACGACGAGTGGTCGGACGCCGCGGCGCCGCAGTGGCGCGAGAACGCGTCGGACCCGTACGAGGAGTCGTACCAGCCCGCGGATACGAACCCGGGGGAAGGGCGGCACGCACGGCACCGGGCAGACCAGCAGTACGAGGAATACGAGCGGTACGACGGGGCCTACGGTCAGGACGAGCACGCGTACCGGGGGTCCGACCCGGTGGCCGACCCCGAACCGGCTGGCTACGAGCCCGACCAGCCCTACCGGTCCGACGAGCACGTGCAGGCCTCGTGGGAGGGCCGGGCCCATGCGCCGTACGGACCGATCGATGCCGGTCCCGTGCGCGAGGACGCGCATGCCGCACTGCAGGACTCATACCTCCTACCGGAGGTGGGCGCCCAAGAGGAGCATGTCCCGCATGACGATTACGCGGGCCCCAACGAGTACCGCTACGGCGGGTCCGCCCCGCGGGACCCCGAGGCGGTCGACGACGCTCCGACCCAAGTGCTGCACATCGCGGAACTTGACGCCCACCCGCGGGGGGCTAACCGGCGGCGCTGGCTGATCGCGGTCGGCGGGCTCGCGGTGGGGGCGCTGGTCTGCGCTCTGGCGTTCAACTGGGGGTCGGACCAGCCGCCGGAAGGCGCGCTGCCGCTGGTGACAGCCACCATCCCGCCGGACGCGTCTGAGGAGCCGGTTGCCCTCCCGGAGATGCCGTCAGCGACAGCGACTTCCGCAACCCCGCGCAGCTCCCCCGCCACTCCCAGGACCACACGGTCGGTCACCCGTTCCGCCACGCCCAGCGCCGCACCGTCTGTCACACGTTCCGCCACGCCGGCCCAGACCCGACGCCCGACTCCGCTCCTGCTCGGCCCATCGAGCAACGACGGGGTGGCAAACATGGTCCAGCAGTACTGCGGTCGACACATCCCAGGGAGCTCAGCGGAGCCCCGCAACGACGGCCGTTGGCAATGCACGAGACTTCTCTCTGCCTCCGCCGTTGACATGGACGTCGCCTGCCGTGACACGTACGGTTCGGGCGCCTACGCGCGGACGTCGACTCCAGGCGATCCGTATGCCTGGCGCTGCTACCGCTGACGACCCCCGGCCCCGCCATCGATAGCCCAATCTCCGTCCGGCACCCTGCGACCACATCAGGCATCTATCGCGTCGCCGATGCCGTTACCGCAGGTCGGCGGCGATCCGGTCGGCGTCGGCGGTCAGGGCGTTGTAGCCGTCGGTGGTGAGCTTGCCGTCGCGGCGCAGGTCGCCGAGCTTTTCGCGCAGTTTCTTGAGCTGGTCCTCGGCCTGGTCTGGGTCGTTTTCGGTGATCTCCTTCGCGATCGCGTCGACCTTGGTGTGCAGGTCTTTTGCGGCGTCCGGGTTCAACCGGCCGGCTTCCACCTGATTCCGGATCGACCGTCGCATGCCGGCGATCGGGTCAGCGGGTGGAGTGGGGTTCGGCTTACGGGAGGTGGCCGCAGGGCTCGGTGTGGGGCTGGCCGGGCTGCGGGTGGCGGACGCGACGGTGCGTAGCGTCGGCGTGGCGGGCGCGACGGTGAGCGGCGCGGCCGGCACGCGGGGCGCCACGGTGGTGGTGGCCGATGCCGGTGGCGTGGTCGGCCCCGCGACCGAGGTGTGGTCGTCGCGGTCGAGCAGCGTGACGCCGGTCAGGGCGAGCAGCGCGACGCCGAGCACGGCCGCCGCCAGCAGCGCCTGGCGTCGATGCCGTGCCGGGCCCGGCCTGGGGCGTGCCGGGCCAACTGCGTCCCGTCTGGGCGGAAGAGCGGTCACCGGCGTGGACCGTTTCGGCCGTCCCGGGTCCGCTGGCGTGACCGACACGAGGGGAACCGACGTGCCGGCCCGGGGCAGCAGGGCTGCGAGGCGGTCCCGGACCTCGGGCGCGCCGGTCGGCCGGTCGGCGGGATCCTTGGCCAGCAGTTCGGTGGCCAGGGCGTCCAGCTCGGCGGGTACGTCGGGCCGGCGCTCGCGCAGCGGCGGGGGTGGCTCGTTGACGTGCTGATGCAGCACGCTGAGCGGCTCGCCAGCGAACGGTGGACCGCCGGCGAGCATGGCGTAGAGGGTGCAGCCCAGCCCGTACAGGTCGGTGCGGTGGTCCACCGGCTGGCCGAGGGCCTGCTCGGGCGACATGTACGAGCTGCTGCCGAGCTTGGTCGCCGGCTCGGTGAGGGTGTTCTCCCCCTCTGCCCACGGAAGGCGGGCGATGCCGAAGTCGCAGATCTTCACGCTGCCGGTGGCGGTGACGATCAGGTTGCCGGGCTTCACGTCACGGTGCACCACCCCGGCCGCGTGCGCGGCGGCGATTCCGTCGCAGGCCTGGACCGCGATCGACATCGCCTGCAGGACGGTGAGCGGGCCCTCGGTGATCAGTGCGGACACGGTCCGCCCCTCCACCAGTTCCATGATCAGGTAGGAGTCGTTCTCCTCGGTGCCGAAGTCGTAGACAGCGACGATGTGCGGATGGGTCAGCCCGGCCGCCGCACGGGCCTCGCGGTCGAAGCGTTCCGCGGCCATCGGCTCCTGCAGACCCGCCGCGGTCAGCACTTTGATCGCCACCGGGCGGTCCAGGCGCAGGTCGCGACCGCGCCACACCTCACCCATGCCGCCGCTGCCCAGCAGCTCCTCGGACTGGTAGCGGCCATCCAGCAGACGTCCCAGCACGGGGCCTCACTGCTCCAACCCTGCGCGCCGCTACACGGGGGGCGGTGACGCGACGGCCGGCATCGGGGTCATCGGACGAACCATCAGGAGTTCCTCGTGGTGGACGATCCCCCACGTTGGTCAACGCGCCATCGGCACCAAGGAAACGACCGGCGTCGCTGACAGCTTGGAGGAATGGGTCCTGACCGGACGAAGGCGCGGCTGGTGTCGGTGTCGCTGGCAACGCCACCTGCAACTGTCAGTGAGCGTCCGGGAACTCGGCAGGGCGCATGG
>NZ_LWLS01000036.1 GCF_001905095.1 Micromonospora sp. CB01531 | reverse complement strand
CGCCCTGCCGAGTTCCCGGACGCTCACTAAGAGACGGCCATCGCGGGATCCGGTCTGATGTTATGCGGCGATCGGGGTGGGGTCGGTCTGGTCGGTGCCGTGTTGGTCTGTGTCGACGGTGATCAGGCGGGCTTTGGCGAGTAGTTCCAGGCCCATGTAGCGGCGGCCTTCGGTCCACTCGTCGGTCTGTTCGGCCAGGACGGCGCCGACGAGGCGGATGATCGCCGCCCGGTTCAGAAAGATCCCGACGACGTCGGTGCGGCGACGGATCTCCTTGTTCAGCCGCTCCTGTGGGTTATTCGACCAGATTTGGCGCCAGATCTCGCGCGGGAAGCCGGTGAACGCCAGGAGATCGTCGCGGGCGGCGTCGAGGTGCTCGGCCGCGGCGGGGAACTTCGCCTCGATCGTGGCCACGACCCGGTCGAACTGGGCTCGGACGGCATCAGCATCGGGCTGGTCGAAGATCGTGCGCACCAGGGTCGCGATCCACGGCTGCGCCGACTTCGGCACCTTGGTCAGCAAGTTCCGCAGGTAATGAGTCCTGCACCGCTGCCACGACGCCCCGGGCAGCGCAGCGCCGATGGCGGCCACGAGGCCGGCATGGGCGTCGGAGATGACCAGGCGGACGCCGGACAGGCCACGGGCGGTCAACGACCGCAGGAACGCCAACCAGCCGGCGCCGTCCTCATCCGCGGCGACATCGACGCCGAGGACTTCGCGTTGGCCATCCGCGTTGACCCCGACAGCGATCAGCGCGTGGACGTTGACCGTGCGGCCGGCTTCGCGGACCTTCATCGTCAACGCGTCCATCCACACGAACGTGTAATGCCCTGAGTCCAGGGGCCGGTTGCGGAACGCCTGCACCTGGGCGTCCAGGTGGGCGGCCATCTCCGACACCTGCGACTTCGACAGCTGCCGAATCCCGAGCTGCTCCACCAGCTTCTCCACCCGCCGCGTCGACACCCCGAGCAGGTAGGAGGTGGCAACCACCGACACGAGGGCCTGCTCGGCCCGCCGCCGGTGCGTCAGCAGCCAGTCCGGGAAGTAGGAGCCCTGCCGCAGCTTCGGTATCGCCAGGTCGATCGTCCCGGCCCGGGTGTCCCACTGCCTCGGCCGGTAGCCGTTACGAGAGTTGACCCGCTCGTCGCTGCGCTGCCCATACCCGGCGCCGCAGATCGCGTCCGCCTCGGCGGACATCATCGCCTGCGCGAACGTCCTGATCATCGCCTGCAAAACATCAGGCGACGCGCCCTCGATCTGCTCGCACAGCAGGTCAACAGGGCTCACACTCTCAGATGCGGCCTTCGCGCATCACTCTCCTTCGTTGGATTTAGCCGTCTCGAAGGATCGCGCGGTGGCCGTCTCCTATCTACGCAACACGCCCATCACGGGCAAGTCGTACACCACTTCCGTGGACGCAACCAACCGGCGGAACCGCGCCAGCAGTACAGCAGCGAAGTACAGCAACCGTGCCAGCCGAACCGAGCCGAGAAGCGCGTCAGCAGGCCGGATGACCTCGTACCGCACCCGATCCGGCCGGCTCGCCGGCAATCCAGGCGTCCAGGCGGACCGGGCTCAACCCACCGGAACGCGGAATGCCGATCACCTTGCTCGGCCGAGCAACACTGACGACATGCACCCGCCTGTCTGGGCGGCCACCACCGCCCTCGCCGCCGTCCTCCTGGCCATCGCCGGGTGGCGCATGCGCCGCCGCGTCCCTCGCGAGCTGACCCGCGAGGAGAGGCTCGCCGCGGCGCGGCAGGCGGCCCGGGGGATCCGGCGGGACTCCCGCCGCGCCGGGCCCGGCCTGTCGACCACCGACAGCGCCCAGCCCGGCTGCAACTGGGGCAGCTACTCCGGCGGTCCGCCGAGCGACGTCAACTGATCCTGGACGACCACAGTCCAGCCCGCAGCCCAGACACCGCCGTCACGCTCAGCTCAAGTCGCGTCGCCGGATCTCGGTCTCCCGTTCCCATCCCCGATGGCGGCCGGGTGCGGGCACCCGATCTGGTCAGCGGCCGGGCTACCTGGCCGGGAGATCACTGACGCAGCTTGCGGACCAGTTTGCGCAGGCCGGCCTGCCAGCCGTCCGGATCCTCGGCCCGCCGGCGCGCGTACGTGGCGACCTCCGGATGCGGGAGGATCAGAAACCGCTCCTCGGCCAGCCCGGCGATGGTGGCCTCGGCGACCTCGTCGGGGCTGAGCACCGCCCCGGAAGCGGCGATCACCCGGGCACCCAGGTGCCCGGCGGCCAAACCGTCGGCGAGCATCGGCGTGTCCACACCCTGCGGGCAGAGCGCGCTGACCCGGATGCCGGCGTCCCGGTAGGTGACCGACAGCCACTCCGCGAAACCGACCGCCGCGTGCTTCGTCGCGGTGTACGGGGCGTCGCCGACCGCGGTCAGCACCCCCGCCGCCGAGCAGGTGAACAACAGGTACCCCTGACCGCGGCGGAGCATCGCGGGCAGCACCGCCCGGGCGGTGTGCACGTGGGCCATGACGTTGACCTGCCAGGCCCGCTCCCAGTCCGAGTCGGGTGCGTCCACTCCCCCGCCGGTGGCCACGCCGGCGTTGGCACAGAACACGTCGATCCGCCCGTACCGCTGCTCGGTCTCGTCAACCAGCGCGTGGACCTGCGCCTCGTCGGTGACGTCCAGCCCGACGGCGTGCGCGACGGGTCCGATCCCCTCGGCGACCGTGCGGGCCGCATCGGCGTCCAGGTCGGCGAGGACAACGACGGCGGCGCCCTCGGCGGCGAACCGGCGGCCGAGCGCCGCGCCGATGCCACCCGCGCCACCGGTGATCACGGCCACCCGATCGGTCAGGTTCATCTCAGGTCACCTCCGTGCCGAGCCGGGGGATCAGCGCAGCCAGCGCCGCCGCGCCACCGGCGGCCAACTCCGGGGTGGGCAGCAGCGCCAGCACCGGCACGTCCACCCCCTGCTCGGCGTACCGGCGGACCTGCGCGACGCAGTCCTCGGGTGAGCCGTGCAGCACCAGCGCGTCGACCACCTCGTCCGGCACGGCCGCGGCGGCGCCCCGCCGGTCGCCGGCCGCCCACGCCGCCCACATCGGCCCGAGCAGCGGATCCCGGCCCAGCCAGCGGTGGAAGGCCGCGTACGCGGGGACGGTGAGGTAGCCGGCGACCAGGCGGCGGCCCAGCGCCCGGGCGTGCGTCGCGTCCTCGGTCGGGCAGACGAAGATCCGGGCGACGACCTCGAAGCCGGGCCGGCGCTCGCCCAGCTCGGCGAGGGCGGTCGGCACGTCGGCGGCGGCCAGCCAGTTGAGGACCACTCCATCGGCCTCGGCGGCGGCGAGCCGCAGCATGCCAGGACGCAGCGCGGCCACCAGCACCGGCGGCGGCACGGCCGGAGGGCGTTCCAGGGTGAACCGGCGGACGGTGAACGTGTCGTACGCCCCGTCGACCGTCTCCCCCCGCAGCGCGGCGCGCAGGAAGCGCAGCATGTCCCTGGTCCGCTGGTACGGCTCCTCGAACCGGCCGGCGTTCCAGTCACGGACGAGCACCGGCGAGGACGCGCCGATGCCGAGGGCGAACCGGCCGGGGGCGGCCTCGGCGAGCGCGGCGGCGCTCATCGCGAGCAGCCCGGGCCCTCGGGTGAAGACCGGGGCGATCGCCGTGCCGAGGCGCAGCCGGGGTTGCCACGCGGCGGCGAGCGCCAGCGGCGTGAACGCGTCGGCCCCGGCCACCTCCGACGACCAGACGTCGGTGAAGCCGGCCCGGTCGAGGGCCGCGTAGACCGGGGCGTGGTCGGCGAGCGGGATGCCGCTCAGCGGAACCGTCATGCCCCATCTGATCGTCACTGGTCGATCGTGCCCGCTCGCCGTCCCCCTGAGCAAGATCCGGACCGGTCCCGACCCGATCGAAAAGCACGATAGACGCCAACAGAACCGGAAAGAGTGTTACGACTGCCAGATGGGCTGGACCGACGGGGGGAGGCGACCATGACGGCCGCCGAACCGCCGGGTCGGCTGCAAAGCGAGGACGCCGCGAAGCGGGCGACGTTCCGTCAGCTTCTCGGCCCTGAAGGACTCCGTTGGG
>NZ_LWLS01000035.1:34376-180603 GCF_001905095.1 Micromonospora sp. CB01531 | reverse complement strand
CCGACCGTCCTATTGCGCACGAGATCGTAAGCCGGTGCGGCGGCCGTACCGGCTAGGCCCGCCGCCCGGCGGTTTGCGGCAACTCCGGCTCGGCTGGCGGCCACAATTCGGCCTCCGCGCCGATCGGCGGCGCTCCGGGCCGAATGAAGGCCGGCCTGACCTCGCGCCGCGACGACGACTTCAGTTCGGCGCGTCTGACGCCGCGCTGCGACCTGAAGCCGTCGCTGAAGCCGTCGCTGGAGCCGGCGGCCGGCCGCCGGGTCGCCGGCGTGGCGCGGCGCAGCCGTCCCCACGGCTTGTAGGTGGACAGCACGGTCATCAGGATCAGCAGGCTGCTGGAGACCGCCGGCGGGATGACCAGGTCCAGCCGGTCCCGGGTGGCGAGCTCCGGCCCCTGTTCGGCGAGCCCGCGCACGGTCGGGGTGAGCAGCAGCAGGACCAGGCCGAGCATCCCGGTGGTGATCGCGAACTTCACCAGCACCCAGCGCCAGCGCAGCAGGCCCCACGGGGTCAGCAGCGCGCTGGCCAGCCCGACCAGCCAGACCGCCACGCTCAGCGGCGCGAAGAGGTAGGTGACCAGCAGCCCGGCGGTCGGATAAACCACCTCCGGATCGGCGCCGCGCAGCCCGGCGATGCCGAGGGTGAGCAGCACCAGGTCGGCGCCGAGCCAGCCCAGCGAGGTGACCAGGTGCAGGGTGAGCAGTGCCTTGCGCGTGGTGGGCGAGAGTCGGCTCATGCCCTCGATACTCGGCCGTTGCCGACCCGGCGTCGTGGGCCGCGCGGCGACATCCGGCGTACGTCGGTGGGCGTACGGTGGCCCGCCGCCGGCGGGCCACCGTACCGCTCAGTACACCGACAGGTGCACGTGGTTGGTGTGGTCGCTGGACGGGTCGCCGTTGCCCCCGCTGTACGCCTTCCACCCGCTGCTGGGCAGCCAGATCTGCTTGTACCAGATCACGTAGAGCACGGCGAGCGGGTCGGCGTTGCGGATGAAGTACGCGGCCAGGTTGTTGCCGTACGTCTTGTCGCCGCCGGTGGCCACCCCGCCGAAGCCGTCCTTCTGGGCGGCGAAGTCGCAGGCCCGGCCCTTGGGATGCTCACCCGAGCCGCTGGGCCGGTAGCAGGAGACGTACCGGGTGAACCCGGCCGCCTTGGCCTGCTGGAGCGCGTGCAGGGTGCGCGGGGTGATGCAGCCGTCGGCGGGCGTCGGGTCGTTGACGCTGCACGACTCCGCGGGCCAGGAACCGTCGGGGTTGCGCTTCGCGGGGGTGGCGTTGACCCGGGACGTGCCCTGCACGCTGCCGCCGGCGGTGCCGGTGGTCCGGTTGTTCGCCACCGCCAGGGCCCGTTCCGCCTGCGCCTTGCGCTTGGCCATGATCGCGACCTGCTTGCGCTGTTCCCCGATCTCGCCGTTGAGCGCGTTCTGGGTGCGGGTGGCCTGGTCCCGGGTGCCGATCAGGTCGCGCAGGGCCCGGTCCTCGTGTGCGGCGACCTGCTGCAGGGTGAGCGCCCGGTCCATGAAGCCCTCCGGGTTGCTGCTGCCGAGCAGCGCCGCGGCGGTGCCGAGCCGCCCGGTCCGGTAGGCCAACCCGGCGAGCTCGCCGACCTTGGCGTCGCGTACACCCAGCTCGCTGTTGATCGTCTTGAGCTGGGCGGTGAGCTGCTGCTGCCGGCTCAGCGACCGGTTCAACGCGGTCCGCGCCTCCAGCCAGCCCTTGCTGGCCGCGTCGAGTTGCGCGCGCAGCGCCGGTGTGCCGCCCTCGTCGTCGCCGGGTGCGGCGGCGAGCAGGCCGGTCGGGGGAGCCGCCGAGGCGGCGGAGACCGGCGTGGCCGCGACGCCGAGGGCGAGCGCCGCGACGAGCAGGGCCGCCAACCGGGCGGCCGTCCTTCGTACAGGTGCCACTGGTGGCATTCACGTGTCCTTCCGTCAACCGCCGACCGGGTTAGCTGACGGGTTCGGGACGGAAGATCCCTACCGCTGACGCGGATGCACCCCAGGTACGTGGTTCCCCGGCTCGCCGTGCTGTGGCGATTAGGCGACGGCCAACGCGGACGCTGCTGGGCATCGTCCGGCGAAAGCCGCGACCGAGCCTACCGGCGCTGTTCCGACCCGTCGCCGTGGGCGGCGAACGGGAATCGGGCATAAGCCGGCACTAGTGCACAATAGCCACTTGGATTTAAGGTTGTCCTCAATTACCACTCGACGGATCCGCACGCGCCAGGTGACGCCCCGGGTTCGATCTGCAACGTGGCGTGATCGATCCGGAAGTCATCGTGCAGCGCGGCCCGCGCGGCGGCGAGCACCTCGCCCACCTCGGCGTCGGGGGTGGTGGTCAGGTGCGCCGAGGCCACGTCCATGCCGGAGGTGAGCGTCCAGACGTGCAGGTCGTGCACCTCGGCGACGCCGGGCACCGCGGCCAGCCGGTCGTGCACGGCGGTCACCTGCAGGTGTTCCGGGGCGGCCTGCACCAGGATGCGGACCGCGGCCCGGCCGAGCCGCCAGGTGCGCGGCAGGATGAACAGCCCGATCGCGACGGCCACCAGCGGGTCCGCCCACCACCACTCGGTGAACGTGATGACCAGGGCGGCGCCGATCACGCCGAGCGAGCCGAGCAGGTCGCCGAGCACCTCCAGGTAGGCCCCGCGCAGGTTGATGCTCTCCTGCGCCCCGCTGCGCAGCAGCGCGAACGCGACCAGGTTGGCGACCAGGCCGAGCACCGCCACGGCGAGCATCGGCCCGGCGAGGACCTCCGGTGGCTCGCCGAACCGGCGGACGGCCTCGACGAGCACGTACGCGGCGACCGCGCCGAGCAGCACCGCGTTGGCGAGGGCGGCCAGCACCTCCAGCCGGTAGAGCCCGAAGGTGCGCTGCGGGTCGGTCTCGGCACGCCGGGTGGCGGTGATCGCGGCCAGCGCCATGCCGATGCCGAGGACGTCGGTGAACATGTGCCCGGCGTCAGAGAGCAGGGCCAGCGAGCCGGTCGCGAAGGCGGTTGCCGCCTCGACCACCATCAGGGCGCTGAGCAGCCCGAAGGCGGCCCAGAGCCGGCCCCGGTGGCGGTGCGCGGCGTTGGCCACCGTGCCGCTGTGGTCATGACCTGCGCCCACGCCCACACCCTTCCGTTCCGCAACCCGGCCCGACCCCAATCTATGCTCACATCGCTATATGTGCGAGTGAATGGGCGGCGCCGCAGCCGCCGTCAGCCCACCGGGTCGAGGGTGGTGAGGCGCTGGGTGGCCCGGGAGAGCGCCACGTAGAGTGTGCGGACGCCGGACCCCGGATCGGCCCGGATCTCGCTCGGGGCCACCAGCACCACGCCGTCGTACTCCATGCCCTTGGCCTGCAGGCTGGTCACGACCTGCAGCCGGCCGCCGCCCAGCTCGCCCAGCCAGCCGGCGACCTCGTCCCGGCGCGGCACCGGCGTGATCACGCCGACCGTTCCCTCCACCTCGGCCAGCAGGGTGCGCGCCGCCGCCACGGTGGCCGGCGCCAGCTCGGCGGGGGGCACCGCCAGCTCGACCGGCTCGACGCCGGTGGAGCGGACCGCAGTGGGCAGCGGCAGGTCCGGGTAGAGCCGGCGGATCTCCGCCGCCGCCACCGCGAAGATCTCCGCCGAGTTGCGGTAGTTGGTGGTCAGCTCGTACCGGTACCGGCGGCGCCGCCCCAGCGCCTGGTCCCGGGCCCGGGTCAGCTCCTCCGGGTCGCCGGTCCAGGCGGTCTGTGCCGGGTCGCCCACCACGGTCCACGAGGCCAACCGGCCCCGCCGGCCGATCATCCGCCACTGCATCGGAGAGACGTCCTGCGCCTCGTCGACCACCACGTGGGCGTAGTCGCGGTAGTCCTCCGGGCGCTCGCGGGCCGCGGCCCGGGCCGCCCGCTGCCGGTCGGCGAACGTGCTCAGCTCCCGGACGCCCCCGGCGAGCTGGAACGGGTCGCGCTTCGGCTTCGCCCGCTGCACCGGTTTGCCGAGCAGCGCGTCCAGTTCGTCCAGCAGGGCGATGTCGGCGATGGTCAGCCCGGCCCGGTCCAGCGTCCGGTACGCCTCGGTGAGCTGCCGGATCTCGGCCCCGGACAGGACGCCGCCCGCGTACCGGCGCAGCCGCTCCGGGCGGGCCAGCCAGCCGAGCACGTGCCGCGGGTGCAGCCGGGGCCACCAGGCCTTCAGGAACTCGCGGAACTCCGGCCGGTCGATGATCTCGTCCTCGAACGCGGGCTGCTCCGGCAGCCGGCCGATCCGCAGCCGGCGGGCCTGGCCGTACAGGGCGGCGAGGACGGCGTCGAACCCGGCCCGGCGCACCTCGTTGCGGCGGGCGCCCCGGGGCAGCGCCTTGTTCCGGATCGCGTCCAGCTGGTCCCTGGTCAGGCGGAGCAGCTCGCCCCGGTAGAGCAGGCGCAGCTCGGTAGGGGAGTCCGGCACCGCGTCCCGGACCGCGCGCTCCAGCACGCGGCGCATCCGCAGCGACCCCTTCACCGCGGCCACCTGGGGCGGGTCGGTACGGGTCGCCGACATGCCGGGGAAGAGCGAGCCGAGCGAGTGCAGGGTAGCGGTCTCCTCGCCGAGCGAGGGCAGCACCGAGGCGATGTACTCGACGAACACGCTGGACGGGCCGACCACCAGGATCCCCCCGCCGGCGTACCGGGCCCGGTCGGAGTAGAGCAGGTAGGCGGCCCGGTGCAGCGCCACCGCCGTCTTCCCGGTGCCCGGGCCGCCGGAGACGATCGTGACGCCCGAGCCGGGGGAGCGGATCGCCTCGTCCTGCTCGCGCTGGATGGTGGCGACGATGTCCCGCATGCCCCGTCCGGTGGCCCGGGACAGGGTGGCCAGCAGCGCGCCGTCGCCGACCACCGCCAGGTCCGGCGGCGCCGACTCGGGGTCCAGCAGGTCGTCCTCGATCCGGGTGACCTGCTCCGCCGACGACTGGATGGTGCGCCGGCGGACCACACCCATCGGCTCAGCCGGGGTGGCCTGGTAGAAGGCGGCGGCGGCCGGCGCCCGCCAGTCCACCACCAGCGTCTCGGCGTTCTTCCCGCGGATGCCCAGCCGTCCCACGTGCAGCACCTGCCCGGTACGCAGGTCCAGCCGGCCGAAGACCAGCCCCTCGTGCTCGGCGTCCAGCACGTACCGGCGCTGGGCGGCGTGGAAGACCATCGCGTCCCGTTCCACCAGCGCGCCGAAGTTGCCGACCCGGGCCAGCCGGTAGCCCTCCCGCTCGGCGTCGGCGGCCGACCGGCGCAGCTCCGCCAGGCGGGCGTACACCCGGTCGAGATGCCGCTGCTCCACGGCGATCTCCCGTTCCAGGGTGGTCTGGTCGCTCACGGCGGGGGCTCCTGTGGTCACGCGGCGGGTACGGCGGGCTGAATGAGGGTACGGGCCGCCCTCCCGGCCGTTGTCGCGGCCATGCCGGTGCCCGGCACCCGCGCGTGCCGGTTGCCCGTTATCTGGGCGTTCCCACCACAGGTCAGGCCGCTTCCCGGGCGAGGCCTGCACCGCCGGGCGCGACCGGCTCGGCGGCCGGCGTGGCCGGCCAGGCCAGAACCCGGTCGAGCACCGCCGCGAGGGCGGCGTTCACCTCGTCGGGGCGTTCCATCATCAGCATGTGGCCGGCACCCGGGCACACCGTCAGCTCGGTGCTGGGCAGCGCGGCGGCGATGGACTCGGCGCAGGGCGGCGGGGTGAGCCGGTCCCGGTCCCCGACCAGCGCGGCGGCCGGCACCCGGCCGAGCGCGGCCAGGGTGTCCAGCCGGTGCTGGGCACCGATCGAGGCGCGGAAGCCGCCGATCGAGCGGAGCGAGGCGTGCGCCACCGCCGAGGTGACCAGCCGGATGTCGGCCGGGTCGCAGCGGTCGCCGAACAGCATCCAGCGGATGCTCGGGCGCAATGCGCGGAGGAGGGCGTGCGGCGGACGCCACGCGCCGCAACGGGCGAGCATCCCGGCGCCGGTGGTCTCGGCGAGCCGGATCAACCGGGCGATGCGGGGCGAGAGCCCGTAGCCGGTGTGGGTGTGCCCCTCGGCGGTGGTCGACACGAAGACCAGCCCGGCGGTCCGGGCGGCGAAGTGCGCGGGATGGCGGTGGGCGTACTCCATCACCGTCATCCCGCCCAGCGAGTGCCCGACCAGGACGACCTTCCCGTGCGGGACGACCTCGTCCAGCACCGCGGCCAGGTCGTCGCCGAGCTGGGCCAGGGTGGCCGTACGCAGCGCCATGCAGCTCGACCGGCCGTGCCCGCGGGCGTCGTAGGTGACCACCCGGACCCGGTCGCCGTACCGCGCCCGCAGCTCGGCCAGTTGCCGGTGCCAGCTGCGCCCGTCCAGCGTCCAGCCGTGCAGCAGGACCGCGGTGACCTCGGCGTCGACCGGCCCGGTCGCCGTCACGTGCAGCCGTACGCCGTCGGGCAGCCGTACCTCCCGGTGCTCCGGCATGTCCACCTCCCCCGGGCCGACCGATGTCCGTGCACCGGCGCAACCCGGCGGTAACAACCGGCTACCCGCCATGACAGCACGCCAACCGTGTCGCGGAGAAGATTCCCGACCACCCCGCGCACGGTCGGATCAGGGACCAGGCTGGAAGGCATGCCGCCGCCCAGCCCGACACCGGCCGCCGGAGCCGCCCGGACGCCGCGTACCGCCCTGGCCGAGCTGCTGGCCGGCAACCGTCGGTTCGTCAGCGGCGAGCCGCTGCACGGCCACGACGTCACCGCGGCCGCGGCCGTCGCCTCCGGCGACCAGCAGCCGTACGCGGTGGTGCTGGGCTGCATCGACTCGCGGGTGCCGCTGGAGGCGATCTTCGACCAGACGTTCGGCTCGATCTGCGTGATCCGTACCGGGGCGCACGTGCTGGACCGCGCGGTGCTCGGCTCCATCGAGTACGTGGTGGGGCAGCTCGGCGTGCCGCTGGTGATGGTGCTCGGACACGAGCGCTGCGGGGCGGTCGGCTCGGCGGTGGAGGCGCTGCGCACCGACGAGCGACCGGGCGGCTCGCTGGCGTACGTGGTGGACCAGATCGCCCCGGCGGTCCGGGAGGTCGGCACGGACGACCCGTCCGCCCACCCGCGGGCCGTCCGCCAACACGTCCGGCGCACGGTGGCCGCGCTGCGCGCCGACGAGCTGCTGGCCGGCCCGGTCACGGCCGGGCGGGTCGCGGTGGTCGGCGCCCTCTACGACCTGGCCACCGGCGACGTCGCACTGCTCGGCGAGTAAGGGCCTCGTCCGTCGACGCCTCGGGCCGAGCCCGCATCAGCCGTCAGGGTCCAGAAACGACGAACCGCCCGCCGGGTGACCCCGGCGGGAGGTTCGTGGTGTCGCGGTGCGGGACTCAGCCCTCGAAGACACCGGCCTCGACGAGACGCTTCTCGGTCTTGTCCCAGCCGTGGTCCGGGTAGTCGGCCGCGAGGTTGTTGATCTCGGCGCGGACCTTGGCGGCGTGGCCGGCGGCGGCCAGCGTCCGGATCTCCTCGACGAAGGCCTCGGAGTCGGTGCGCAGGCGCTCGGTCTTGCCGTTGGTCAGGTTGCGTACGTAGGCGTGCTTGCCGCCGTTGAGCGGGATGAGGTACTTGAACTCGCCCAGCACGCTGAGGGCGCCACCCTGGCCAGCCTGGCCGGCCCGGACTGAGGCGCGCGCGGTCTTAGAGGTGTTGCTCGCCACGGAGGTACTCCTTGCAGACGTACGGGAGGGACTGAAACGTCCGGGGGCTGTTGCGGGTGACGTTCTGGTGAGCGTCGGCCCGCGAAGATGTGCGGCGGCACAGAACCGCCCAGAGAACTGTACACGACCTCGATGCCTGGCTGGTCATCACGCCGTCAGGAGGGTCAACGGGGTCAGCCGCCCGGGTATTTCCGCCAATCCCGGGCGGCGGATTTTCCGATTCGCTGGCGCACCATCCGTCACACCGGTCATCATGTGTTACGGAAACCACTCGGGTGGACGAGGTCGTAGGGGAAGACGCACCTCGCCCTCCGGGAGGTCACCGTGCCAACGCGTGGCGTCGTATACGTCCACTCGACCCCGCTCGCCGTGTGCTCGCACGTCGAGTGGGCGATCGCGCGCGTCCTCGCCGCGCCGGTCAACCTGCAGTGGACGGCCCAGCCCGTCGATCCCGGCGCCCGGCGCGCCGAGTGCGGGTGGACCGGTAGCCCAGGGACGGGCGCCGAGCTGGCTGCTGCCCTCCGGCAGTGGCCCATGATCCGTTTCGAGGTGACCGAGGAACCGAGCCCGGGCGTCGACGGCGAGCGCTTCATGTACGTCCCGGGGCGGGGATTGTTCCGGGCCACCGTCGGCGCGGCCGGTGACATCCAGCTCGGCGAGGACCGGCTGCGCAGCATCATGGCGTCCGCCCGGGCCCCGGAGGCGCTCGCGCACGCCCTCGACAAGGCGCTCGGCACCGCCTGGGACGCCGAACTGGAACCGTACCGGTACGCCGGCGACGGTGCCCCGGTGACCCTGCTCACCCAGGTCGGCTGACAAAGGTCAAGTTGCCCCGGTACGGGGGGAACTGGTGGGATGGGCGGATGTCGACCACCCCTCGACGTGCCCTCGTCGCGCTCGCCGCACTGACCGCGCTGCTCGTCTCCGGCTGCGCGAACCAACCGAGGGGCCCGCGGACCGCCGCGGCGGAGAGCCCGCCCCCGTCGGCCGCCGCGCCGACCCCGTCCGCCGACGACCCGGCAGCCCGGGCGGCGGCGCTGGTCCGCACGTTGGCCGACGAGGACCTGGTCGGCCAGGTGCTGATGCCGTACGCGTACGGCAGCTCCGCCACCACGGTCTCGCCCGGGTCGGCCGCCGGCAACCAGGCCCTGGCCGGGGTCGACACCCCGGCGGCGATGGTGGCGAAGTACCGGCTGGGCGGGGTGATCCTGGTCGGCTTCAGCGCCGACGACCCCACCTCCGGCAACCAGGCCACCACCAACGTCGACAACCCGAAGCAGGTCCGGGAGCTGACCACCGGGCTGCGGGCGGCCGCCGGAAAGCTCCCCGCCGGCCCGGCCCCCTTCCTGATCGGCACCGACCAGGAGTACGGCGTGGTCACCCGGATCACCGACGGGGTGACCCTGCTGCCCAGCCCGATGGCGGCCGGCGCGGCCGGGAAGCCGGCGCTGACCGAGGCCGCCTGGCGGGCCGCCGGCGCCGAACTGGCCGCCATGGGGATCAACATGGACTTCGCCCCGGTCGCCGACGTGCTCGCCACCCGGAGCACCGTGATCGGCTCCCGCTCCTTCGGCGCGGACCCGCAGAACGCCGCCGACCAGGTGGCCGGCGCGGTCCGGGGGTTGCAGGCCGCCGGCGTGGCCGCCACCGTGAAGCACTTCCCGGGCCACGGCCTGAGCGCCGACGACTCGCACCAGGATCTCCCGGTCATCACCCAGTCCCGCGCCGAGCTGGACCGCACCGCGTTCCCGCCGTTCCGCGCCGGGATCGACGCCGGCGCGCTGGCGGTGATGTCCGCTCACCTCGACGTGCAGGCGGTCGATCCGGGCACCCCCGCCACCTTCTCCCGCAAGCTCCTCACCGACGTGCTCCGCGGCCAGTTCCACTTCCAGGGCGTGGTGGTCACGGACGGGATGAACATGGCGCCGGCCAAGCGGTGGGCGCCGGGGGAGGCCGCGGTCCGGGCGCTCAACGCCGGCAACGACCTCATCCTGATGACCCCGAACGTCGGCCAGGCGTACGACGGGCTGCTGGCCGCGCTGCGCGACGGCTCGCTGCCCCGGGCCCGCCTGGTCGAGGCGGTCACCCGAGTGCTGACCATGAAGTTCAAACTGGCCGACCGGCCGGCCCCGGACCTGTCGACGCTGGCAGGCGCCGAGCACCGCAAGGCCGCCACCGACCTGGCCGCCGCGGCGGTCACCCTGCTCCGCGGCCGATGCGGCGCCCCGGTGGCCGGCCCGGTCACCGTCACCTCCTCCGCCGGACGGGAGCGCAGCCGCGCCGCGCTGACCCAGGCGCTCACGGCCGCCGGGGTCCGGGTGCTGCCGCGCGGCGGCACCGTGGTGCACCTCGTCGGGTACGGCGACAGCGCCGACGACCTGCGCGCGGACGCGGCGGTGACGGTGGCGATGGACACCCCGTACGTGCTGGCCGACGCGAAGTCGCCGACGCTGCTGGCGACCTACTCGTCCAGCCGGGCGTCGCTGACCGCCCTGGCCGGGGTGCTCGCCGGCAAGGCCCGCCCCACCGGCCGGTCCCCGGTGCCGGTGACCGGGCTGCCCGCCACCGCCTGCGGCACCTGACCTGCGTCGACGGCCCTGAACCGGCCGTTCGCGACCAGTCCGACTGGTAGCGTCGGGCCGTCCGCCGCCGCAGGAACGGAGGGGCCGTGACCGCACCTCAGCCGGCGCTCTCCGTGGTGGTGCCGATGTTCAACGAGGCGGCCGTCCTGCCACTGCTCGCCGCGCGGCTGCGCGGCGTGCTGGACGGGCTCGGCGAGGCGTACGAGGTGGTGGCGGTCGACGACGGCAGCACCGACGGCACCGCGGCGGGGTTGGCGACGCTGCGAGCCGGCTGGCCCGAACTGCGCGTGCTGCGGCTGCGCCGCAACAGCGGTCACCAGGCGGCCCTGGTCGCCGGGCTGCTCCGCGCCCGGGGCGGCTACGTGGTCAGCATCGACGCCGACCTCCAGGACCCGCCCGAGGCGATCGTCGAGATGCTCCGTCTGGCCCGCGCCGACCGACTCGACGTGGTCTATGGCGTCCGGGCCGACCGGAGCCGTGACTCCTGGTTCAAGCGGTGGACCGCGGCCGGCTACTACCGCCTGGTCCGGCACCTGGTCGGCGCGCAGGTGCCCGCCCAGGCCGGGGACTTCCGGCTGCTCAGCCGGGCCGCGGTCGAGGCGCTGCGGGCGCTGCCGGAGCGCAGCCCGGTGCTCCGGCTGGTGGTGCCCTGGCTCGGCTTCGCCAGCGGCGAGGTCGCCTACGAGCGGCGGGAACGCGCCGCCGGGCGGACCAAGTACCCGCTGTCCCGGATGGCCGGGCTGGCCGCGGAGAGCGTCACCAGCTTCTCCGCCGCCCCGCTGCGGGTGGCCACCTGGCTGGGGCTGGTCGGAGTCGCGCTCTGCGGCGTGCTGGTGGTGGTCGCGGTGCTGGCCTGGTTCGCCGGCGCGACGGTCACCGGCTGGCCCTCGCTCTACGTGGCGATCCTCTTCCTCGGCGCGGTGCAACTGCTCTGCCTCGGGCTGCTCGGCGAGTACGTGGCCCGGATCTACACGGCGGTGCAGGGCCGGCCGGCGTACGCGGTGGCCAGCGACAGCGCTGGCGGTGAGCCGGCCCGCCCGGACGCCGCCGAGCTGGCCGACAGTCTGCGGTGACCGCCCTCGCCAGCGGCGGTCTCGCCCCGTCGGCCGTGGCACCGCGCCGCCGCCCGGCCGCCCTGCGCCACGCCCCGGCCGTGGCCGGGTACGCGTTCGTCGCCGCCGTGCTGCTGGTGGCCGGTACCCCGGTCGCCGCGCTCGCCCGCTGGACCGGGTACGCGCTGCTGGCCGTGCTGCTCCCCGGCACGCTGGTGTTCCGCGCGCTGCGCCGCCGGCCACACACCCTGATCGAGGACCTGGCCCTGGGCGCGGCCGTCGGGCTGGTGCTGGAGCTGGCCGCCTGGGCGGCGTTCACCGCCCTGGGCGTGCCCGGCTGGCTGCGGCTGTGGCCGCTCGCCGTGCTGCTGCCGTTCGCCGCCGTACCCCGGCTGCGCCGGCACTGGCGGGTGCGCTACGCCACCGTCGCGCCGGCCGGCTGGGCGTGGTCGCTGGCCGGGGTGGTCGCCGGCTTCACCCTCTACCTGTACGGCTCGTTCCTCGCCGTCAACCCGGTGCTGCCCCGCGACGAGGGCCAGGCCCAGTATCTCGACCTGGCATTCCAGCTCTCCCTCGCCGGGGCGGCCACCCACCAGGTCCCGCCGGACCTGCCGCAGGCCGCCGGGGAACCGCTGCACTACCACTGGTTCGGCTTCGCCCACCTGGCCGCCACCAGCCTGGTCAGCGGAGTCGACCTGCCAACGGTCTTCTTCCGGCTCGGCGTACCCGCGCTCTGCGCGCTCGCCGCCGTGCTGGTCGCCGTCGTCGGCTGGCGGCTCACCGGCCGCCCGTACGCCGGGGTGGTGGCCGCCGCGCTGATGTTCACCGTCGGGGAGTTCGGCTTCGAGAACGGCTGGCGGCAGCTCTTCGGCACCCAGGCCACCTTCGTCGTCTGGGGCAGCCCGTCGATGACGTACAGCTGGGTGCTGCTGCTACCGCTGATCGCCGCGCTCGGCGAACTGGTCGGTCCGGCCCGCGGGGTGCGCGTACCGGCGCTGGGCCGGGGCGCCTGGGCGCTGGTGGTGCTCTTCCTGGCCGCGTCGACCGGCGCGAAGGCCAGCTCGCTGCCGGTGGTGCTGGCCGCACTCGCGGGGACCGCCGCGCTGGCGCTGCTGGTCCGCCGCCGGTTGCACCGGGCCGTGCTGGTCGCCGCCGGGCTGGCCCTGGCCGCGCAGCTCTTCGCCACCGCCGTGCTGTTCGCCTTCGAGAGCCACGGGGTGACCCTCGACCCGCTCTCCGGGCTGCGCCCGTATGTGCCGACCGGACGTCCGGCGGCGGTCACCGTGCTGGTGTGGGTGGCGGTGGCGGTGGCGGTCCTGCTCAACCTCCAGCTCCGGCTGGCCGGCCTGCTGGCCCTGCTGCGGCACCGCCGGTGGCGGCTGGAGCCGGTGCAGGTGTTCCTGCTCGGCGGCGCGCTCGCCGGGCCGGCGATCTACCTGGCCGTCGGCCACCCGGGCAGCAGCAACCAGTACTTCACCCGCACCGGGTTCGCCTTCGGGGTGCTGCTGTCCGCGTGGGGCTGGATCGAGGTGGCCGACCGGGCCGCCCTCTCCGCCCGGGGCCGGCGGCTGCTCGGCGCCGGGGCGGCCGGGTTCGCGGTGCTGCTCACCGCGGTCCAGCTCGGCTCGGCGATCAGCACGCCCGCCTCCCCGGCGTACGCCCCGGTGCTGCCGCTGCTCTGGTGGGCCGGCGCGCTGGCCGTGCCGGCGCTGGTGGTGGCCCTGTACTGGCCGGCGCTGTGTGGGCGCTGGCCGGGGCTGGCCGGCCGGGGCGGACTGCTGCTGCTCACCGCCGTGCTGGTCGCCGGGGCGCCGGGCCTGGTGCTGGACGCCGCGGCGACCCGGACATACCCGAACGGCGGGGCGTACCCGGTGGTGGCGATGCCCGCCTCGCGGGTCGAGGCGGCCCGCTGGGTCCACGCGCACAGCGACCCGGCCGACGTGCTCGCCACCAACGTGCACTGCCGGACCGTGGTGGACGGCTGGTGCGACGCCCGCTCGTTCTGGCTCAGCGGCTACGCGGAGCGCTCGGTGCTGGTGGAGGGGTGGGCGTTCGCGCCCCGGATGGTCGGCCGGCCGGAGGGCCCGTACGCGCCGTTCTGGGACGCGGCCCGGCAGCGCGCCAACGACGCGGCCTTCACCGCACCCACCGCCGCCGGCCTGGCCGCCCTGCGCGACCGGTACGGCGTCCGCTGGCTGGTGGTCGATCGGGAGGTCGCCCCGGAGGCACCCGATCTGCGGCGCCTCGCCGACCTGCGGTTCGCGAACTCCCGGATGGCGGTCTACCGCCTGCGGTGAACGGACGGGCCCCTTGTCGAACAAGGGGCCCGTCCGGTCGGCTCAGCCCAGCGGAACCGCCTGGGCGAGCGCCGCGCCGTCCGCCTCGAACGCGGCCAGCAGCGACGCCGGCGTACCGGCGGTCACCGGTACCACCACGGTCACCGGCGAGCCGGCGGCCAGGGCCACGGTGCGGTCGCCGGTGGACCGGTCACCGTCCCAGCCGTACAGGTACGCGGTGCCGGCCCGGTCGGCCCGCAGGGTGACCGAGACGCCGTCGGAGACCGCGCGGGCGTCGGTGAGCCGCAGGGCGCCCACCGGCAGCCGCGGCACGGCCGCCGGCGCGATCCCGTCCGTCGCCGCCTGCGCGATGGTCTGCGGGCTGTGCACGCTGCGCGCGGCGGTGTCCGGGAACACCGGGGCGCTGGGCTGGCGGGCCGGCGGGGTGTACCCGGGCAGGGTGACCAGGCCGTACCGGTACGGGTCGGCCCGTACGCCAGTGAAGGTGGACCAGCCCAGCCGCGACTGGGAGGTCAGGTCCTGGGTGTCCGAGTCGTAGACCAGCACGTTGAAGCCCATCCGGGCCGGGTCGACGGCGTCCGGCAGCACGGCGAACGGGATGCTCGCCTCGATGGTGTAGCCGGTGTACGGCGCGCTGACCTTGCTGACCACGGTCATCCCCGGCGCGGTCGTCGCGCCCGGCCCCTGCCGGTTGTCGGCGTCCCGCTGCCAGCACGGTGGGTCGCCGTTGGCCGGGTCGTCGGTGACCGGGAAGATGCCAGCCTTGAAGGCGGTGGAGGTGTCCGCCGAGTTCCCCGACGGGTCGATGATGATCTCCACGCTGTCGGTGCGGCGCTGCCGCTTGCAGTCCTGCGGCACCACCTTGCGGCCCAGCACGTCGTCGGTGACCTGCACGAAGACCTTCAGGGCGTCCTCGGTCCAGGCGATCCGGCCGGTCGCCGAGGCGTCCCGCGCCGTGGTGGGCTCGCCCTCCCAGATCCGGGAGAGGTCCAGCTCCGGGCCGGGGTACTCGCCGGGGGCGGCCACCCCGTCCACCGCGTGCCCGGCCCCGGCGTGCGGCACCTCGCTGGTCGGGACGATCTCCAGGGCACCGGTCTCGACTGTGCTGCCGGCGGCGCTGGTGGTGGTGATGGTGATCCCGTAGTCGCCGTCGGTGCCGCCTTCGTTGGCCGTGGGCAGGGTGGCGTCGGTGTTGGTGACGGTGAAGGTCACCGCGCCGGTCGCGCCGGCGGCCAGTTCGGGGTAGCTCCTGGTGGCCGCGTCGGCGCTGAAGCCCGCCGGCAGGCCGAGCGTGACCTGGCCGCGCTGGGCGACCTGGCCGTGGTTGCGCAGATCCACCCGGACCGACCGGCTCTGCCCCGAGCCGATGGTGAGCACCGGCTTGATCAGCGTGTCCAGCTGCGGGTAGCCGCTGTCGCCGGCCCAGTCCCGGAAGATCCCCACCTCGGGCAGCGGCTCCAGGGTGCCGCGCACGTCGGCGACCACCCGCACCGCCCGGTCGGTACGCCCGACGCCCTGCCCGGTGGTCAGGGTCGCGCCGAGCAGCCGCTGCTGGTTGGTGTCGGCGGCGGCCGGCACGGTGACGGTGAAAGTGGCGGTCCGCTCCTGGCCCGCCGGCACCGCGCCGGGCAGCGTGCCGGACCCGGTGGCGGTCCAGCCCTCGGGCAGCCGGAGGGCGACCCGGGGCTGGGTCAGCGCCCGGTCGCGGGGGGCCCGGACGTGCGCGGTCACCTCGACGGTCTGGCCTGGGGCGAGGTCGAACCGGTCCGTGGTCAGGTAGAGCTCGGTGTCCCGGGGCAGCCCGCCGGGCGCGGCCGGCAGCACCGAGCCGCGCAGGATCGCCTCGGCGGAGGTGTCCGCCGGGTCGTACGGGACCCGGCTGTCGACCAGGGTGTAGAAGTCGCAGCGGATCTTGGCCGGATCGGTCGGGGCGGCGGCGGTACCGGCCCAGCCCTGGGTGACGTAGTCGCGGCGGGCGTCCACCTCGATCTCGGCCCAGGTCTTCCCGGTGCGGCTCGGGGTGCCCTCCCAGACGCCGAAGACCTGATCGGTCGGCACCGTCGGGACGAAGCTCGACGCGCACGCCGGACCGGCGGACGAGCTGCCGGTGCCACCGGTACGCAGGAACTTCGCCGCCCGGAACGGCTTCAGTCTCTCCTTGGTGAGCTGCTCGGGGAAGGCGTTCGGGTCGGCGGCGGCGTGGAACGCCTCCGCGGCGAACCGGGCGGCCTGCTGGTGGTTGCCGTGGTTGCCCGGGGTGGGTGACGGGTTCATCGTCAGCACGATCTCGGGCCGGGTCTGCCGGATCACCCGCACGATCTGCGCGAGGGTGTCGTCGTGCCCCCAGATCCGCTCGGAGAGCGGAGCCGAGGCGGTGTACCAGAAGTCGACCCGGTCCAGGTTGTACAGGTTCTCCACCCCGGCGCGGCCGATCGCGGTGCGTTCCTCGCGCTCGCGGATGATGCCGAGCGGCGGGCCCTCCTCGAGGCCGACCGCGTTGCCGCCGCCCTCGCCCCGGGTGATGGTCACGACGCCGGCCTTCGCGCCGTACCGCTCCTTCCACTGGCCCAGGGTCGCGAGGCTGCCCGCCTCGTCGTCGGGATGGGCGCTGACGAAGAGCACGTCGAGGTCGACGGCGGGTGGGGCGGGCGCGGGCGCGGCGAGGGCCACGCCCGGGACCCCGGAGAGGGCCAGGGCGAGCGCCGTGGGTAGCAGGAACGTCTTGCGTCGCATGCGGATCCTTCCGACTGGGCCGAGGTCCGGGCAGCCGCCAGCGACGTCGGACGCGGGCCGGCGTCGACGTGGTGGTCGCTTTCGGACGGTGGGCGGTGGGCGGCGGGACGGTGGGCGCCGACGGGCGCCCCGGGCCGCCGGGTACGCAGCGGTACGGGACTCCGTACACACTGGAAGGCCTTCGCTCGGTGACGCTAGGGACCGGCGCGGCGGCTAGTCAATGCTGTGCAAGATCTTTCTTAATTTGCGGAAGAAAGTAATTCGCCGCCATGGACGCTCTGGATCTTGCTCCACTCCGGGAAGTGTCGGCCGGTTCGTCGACATTTCCGCTGCTCATCACGGTCGCGTCGGGCGGCCGAGACCCATTCGTTACTTGACTCAATAATTCGTTCGCCGTAGGAAGGAAGTGTGACTGACGTGGTGACGCCACCGACGAGCCCGGTGAGCCGGGAGCGGTCGAAGGAGATCAAGCGGCTCTCCGTGATCTCCGCCGCCCGCCAGGTGCGGGTGCTCTCCCGCGCCGAGCTGACCGAGCTCACCGGGTTGAGCCCGGCCACGCTCACCCCGCTGGTCCGCGACCTGATCGCCGAGGGCTATCTGATCGAGCGCGGACCCGGGGCGTCCCGGGCCGGCCGGCCGCGGGCCATGCTGGAGTTCAACCCCCGCGCCGAGCTGGTCGCCGCCGTTTCGCTGGAGCCGGCCCGGATCAGCTGCGAGATCGCCGACAGCGACGGCGGCGTGGTGGCGCACCGGACCGTGCGGCTCATCGGCGACATCGTCGACCTGATCTGCACGGCGGTGCCCGACCTGGCCGGCGACGGCCTGCCCGCGCTGCGCGGGGTGGCCATCGCCGCCCCCGGCGTCTCCTCCGGCGGTGCGGTCCGGCTCGCCCCCTCGGTCGGCCTGGTGGAGGGGCGGCCGATAGGGGAGTCGGTGCGGCAGCGGCTCGGGGTGCCGGTGGTGGTGGACAACGACGTGAACCTGATGGCCGCCGGCGAGCACGCGGCCGGCGCCGGCACGGACGTGGCCGACCTGCTCCTGCTGCACGTCGCCGACGGCATCGGGGCCGGTCTGGTGCTGGACGGCCAGGTCCGCCGGGGCTCCGGCGGGGCGGCCGGCGAGGTGGGTTTCCTGCCCCTCGACCCGGCCGACCGTGGGCACGACGGGATCGGCCCGTTCGAGGCCCGCTGGTCGGAGAGCGCCATCGCCGAGAAGGTGGTGTCCCTGGCCCCGGGCCGCCGGCCCGAGTCGCCGGTACGGGCCCTGGTGGGCCTGGCCGCCGCCGACGACCTGGCCGCCGCGTACCTGGACGAGGTGCTGGCCGCCTGGTCCCGCCTCATCGTCTCCTGCGCCTGCGTCGTCGACCCCGGCCGGGTCCTGCTCAGCGGGGCCGCCGCCGAGCTGGACGACGCCGCGGTCGACCGGCTCCAGGCCCTGGTGTCGGCCGCCGCACCCAGCCCGACCGAGGTCCGCCGGGCGGTCCTCGGCGACCGGGCCGTGCTGCACGGCGCGGTCAGCTACGCCCTCTCCGCCGCCGCCGCGGGCCTGTCCACCCTGCTACCCGCCCCCTAGACCGTTCCCGTCAGAACAACGCAGTTCCCCCACATCCCTCGGAGGTACCCCATGAGACGCCGACTTCTTCTCGCCGGAGCGCTCGCCGCCGTCCTCGCCGCCGGCACCGCCTGCGGTGGCGGCTCGACCGACAAGGCCGCCGGCGAAACCGAGAAGCTGACGATCTACACGGCCCGCGACAAGAAGGTCGCCACCTTCGTCGTCGACAAGTTCACCGCCAAGTACCCCGAGTACAAGGGCAAGGTCGAGGTCCTCAACCTCGGCGCGCAGGAGATCCTGGAGCGGGTCCGGGCCGAGAAGGCCAACCCGCAGGCCGACGTCTGGTGGGGCGGCACCCAGCAGGGGCTGGCCGCCGGGGCCACCGAGGGCCTGCTCAACCCCTGGCAGCCGTCGTTCGCCGGCAAGATGGACGCCAAGTACAAGGACCCCGAGGGCCGCTGGTTCGGCGAGATCCTGCTGCCCGAGGTCATCATGTACAACAACAAGGCCCTCACCCCGGAGCAGGCCCCGAAGGACTGGGACGACCTGCTGAAGCCGGAGTGGAAGGACAAGATCATCATCCGTGACGTGGCCGCCTCCGGCACGATGCGGTCGATCTACGCCTCGATGATCCAGCGGCAGTCGCCGGACGGCAGCAACCCGCAGCCGGGCTACGACTGGCTGAAGAAGCTCGACGCCAACACCGGCGCGTACGCGGCCAACCCGACCGACCTCTACCTGAAGATGTCCCGCCAGCAGGGCGTCCTCAGCGCCTGGAACCTGCAGGACATCCTGCTCCAGGCCAACCAGTCCAACATGCCCTTCGGGTACGTGATGCCGGCCTCCGGCGCCCCGGTTCTGGTCGACGGCCTGGCCGCGGTCAAGGGCGGCAACACCACCGGCGCGCAGAAGTTCATCGAGTTCCTCTTCGACGACTCGCTCCGCGCCGACCTGGCCAAGGACTACTTCCAGATCCCGGCCGTGGACATCGCCGAGAAGCCGGAGTGGCTGAACCAGCTCAACCTCAAGCCGCTGGACGTCGACTGGGACGTGATCGGCAAGAACGAGACCGAGTGGATCAACCACTGGAACAGCCAGATCAAGAACAAGGGCTGACCACCGGGGTGCCGGGTGCGACCTCGCGCCCGGCACCCCGCCCCCCCGTCACGCACGCCGCCAGACCGGGTCTGGCCCCACCCCACCACCGGTCAGACCCGGTAACCGGACGCAAGGAGAGACATCATGACCGATGTCACGCTGGAGTCGGTGAGCAAGCGATTCGCGCGCGCCGGCGACACTGCGGCCGTCGACGACGTCGACATCAGGATCGCCGCGGGTGAGTTCTTCACCCTGCTGGGCCCGAGCGGCTGCGGCAAGACCACCACCTTGCGCATGGTGGCCGGCTTCTACTTCCCCACCTCGGGCCGGATCCGCTTCGGCGAGGAGGACGTCACCAACCGGCCGCCGAACAAGCGCGACACCGGCATGGTGTTCCAGAACTACGCGCTCTTCCCGCACCTGACCGTGGCGCAGAACGTCGCGTACGGCCTGAAGATCCGCAAGGTCGGCCGGGCCGATTCGAGGCGGCGCGTCGAGGAGGCGCTGGGCCAGGTGCACCTCGCCGGCTACGGCGACCGGCGGATCGACCAGCTCTCCGGCGGCCAGCAGCAGCGGGTCGCGCTGGCCCGCGCCCTGGTGATCCGCCCCCGTACCCTGCTGCTCGACGAGCCGCTGTCCAACCTCGACGCCAAGCTGCGCGAGGAGACCCGGGTGGAGATCCGCCGGATCCAGCGGGAGGCCGGCACCACCTCCATCTACGTGACCCACGACCAGGCCGAGGCGATGGCGATGTCCGACCGGATCGCCGTCATGGAGTCCGGCCGGGTCCAACAGATCGGCGCGCCGCAGGAGATCTACCACCGGCCGGCGAACGCGTTCGTGGCCCGGTTCATCGGCCGCAGCAACGTGCTCAGCCTGCCGGTGGCCACCGCCGGCCCGCAGACCGTCACCGTCGCGCTGCCCGGCGGCGACCAGGTGACCGTGGCCGCGCCGGCCGAGCACGGCCTACGCGAGAACGGCACCGCGCTGGTCTCCGTCCGGCCCGAGCACATCGGGCTCGCCTCGGCCACCGAGGCCGGCGCGCTGTCCGGTCGGGTGACCGAGCTGGAGTTCACCGGCATGTCCACCAACCTCCTGGTCGACGTGGCCGGCGAGCCGGTGCAGGTCACCGCCATCGACGTACCCGCCGGCCTGGCGGTCGGCGACCAGGTCGGGCTGCGGCTGCCCCGGGAGCGGATGTGGGTGGTGCGTCCATGAGTACGATTCCCGCCACCCCCGGCGCGGCCACCGTCCCGCCGGTCACCAAGGAGCCGACGCCGCCGCGGGCCCGCCGATCCCGGCGGTTCGCCGGCGGCGCCAACTCACCCTGGTTCCCGTACGTCCTGGTCTTCCCGCTGGCGCTGATCCTCTTCGGGTACGTGGTCCAGCCGATGTTCGCCACCTTCGCGGAGAGCGTCGGGGTGGACGGCCTGGCCAACTACACCATCTTCCTCACCGGCGACGGGGTGGCCCGCTCCTCGCTGGTCACCTCGCTGGTGATCTCGGCGGCCAGCGTGGTGCTCTGCGGCATCGTCGGCGTGGCGATGGCATTCCTGCTCAAGCGCTTCTCGTTCCCGGGTCGCCGGCTGATCGAGGCGATCATCCTGGTGCCGGCCGCGTTGCCGCCGCTGATCGGGGCGATCTCGTTCCAGCTGCTCTACAGCGAGACCGGCATCCTGCCGCGGGGCCTGCAGCACCTGTTCGGCACCGAGAGCCCGGTGCTGCCGTTCACCGGCATCGCCGGCGTGCTGGTGGTGCACACGTTCACCATGTACCCGTTCTTCTACCTGGCCACCTCGGCCGCGCTGGTCGGGATGGACCCGTCGGTGGAGGAGGCCGCGTACAACCTGGGTGCCGGCCGGCTCCGGGTCTGGCGCACGGTGCTGCTGCCGATGCTCACCCCGGCGCTGGTCTCCGCCTCGCTGCTGGTCTTCATGACCTCGCTGGCGTCGTACACCGCTCCGCTGCTGTTCGGGGTGGACCAGACGATGACCATGCAGATCTACATCAACCGCACCAACGGCGACCTGCCGATGGCCTCCACGTACGCCTCGGTGCTCGGCGTGGTGTCGGTGCTGTTCCTGCTCGGCATGCGCTGGTACGAGGGGCGGCGCAGCTACCGCTCCCAGTCCAAGGGCGTCGCCTCGCACCGTCGCGAGCTCACCAACCCGTTCGGCCGGTGGCTGGCCCTGCTCGCCTCGCTGCTCGGCACCCTGGTGCTGCTCGCCCCGGTGGGCACGATCGCGCTGGTGGCGTTCTCGCAGGACGGCTCGTGGACGACCGAGGTGATCCCCTCGGCGTACACCATGCAGAACTTCGTCACGATCTTCACAGACGCCGGGGCGTACCGGCCGATCGTCAACTCGCTGCAGATGAGCCTGATCGCCACGGTCGCCTGCGTGGCGGTCGGCGTGCTCATCGCGTACGCGGTGCGCCGGCTGGACTTCCGCGGCCGCGGCCTGCTCGACGTGGCGGTCATGCTGGCCTGGGCGCTGCCCGGCACGGTGGTGGCGATCAACCTGATCTCGGCGTTCAGCACCGGCAACGCGTTCAGCTTCGGCCAGGTCCTGATCGGCACCTTCTGGATCATGCCGCTGGCGTACTTCGTGCGGTTCCTGCCGCTGGTGTTCCGCTCCAGTTCGGCGACGCTGGCCCAGCTCGACCCGTCGCTGGAGGAGGCCGCCCGCAACCTCGGCGCGTCCTGGTGGCGGGCGTTCGGCACGGTCACCCTGCGGCTGATGCTGCCGGGCGTGCTGGCCGGCGCGCTGCTCGCCTTCGTGCACGGGGTCGGCGAGTTCGTCGCCTCGGTGCTCATCTACACCTCGGAGACCGCGCCGATCTCCGTCGAGATCAACAACCGGATGTACTCGTTCGAGGTGGGCACCGCCGCCGCGTACGGCATGCTCCAGGTCGTGCTGATCTTCGTGGTGATGGTGGTCTCCGGCCGGCTGGAGAGCGGCCCGAAGGCCAGCCGGGAGGCGGCGCAGTGGACGGCGTGACGGACCGCTGGCCGGCGGGCGGCGGACTGCTTCCCGCCGCCCGGGTCCCCGGCGGGGAACTCGCCGCGGTCGCCGCGGCGGCGGACTTCGCGGTGCTCCCGGTCGGCGCGGTCGAGTGGCACGGTCCGCACCTGCCGCTCGGCACCGACCTGATCCTCGCCGAGGGCTTCGCCGGCGAGTCCGCCCGCGACGAGCCGGGGCCACGCGGCGTGCTCTTCCCCGCCGTCGCGTACGCCGCCTGCCCGGGGCAGACCCGGCCCTGGCCGGGGACGGTGGCGATCCGGCCGGAGATCGCGATCGGCTACCTCGCCGACGTGATCGAGGGCATCGTCGCCGCCGGCTTCCCCCGGCTGCTGGTGGTCAACGGCCACGACGCCAACATGTCCACGGTCCGGGCCGCCATGGAATGGGTCTCCGGCCGGCGCACCGCCAGCCTGCTGCTGGTCAACTGGTTCCAGCTGGTCAACCCGGCGGAGACCACGGAGATCTACGGCGCACCGCCGGCCCGCGGGCACGGCGGGGCGTACGAGACCTCCGGGGTGCTCGGCTTCGACCCCGGCGCGGTACGCCTCGACGCCGCCACCGACCTGCCGCCGCGGCCGAAACTGCCGGTGCCCCACCCGTACGTGCTCGTGGAGTCGCACCCCGAGCCCTGGCAGGGCTGGTCCGGGCACGTCTCGCTGGCCAGCGAGGAGGCCGGCCGGCGGGTCCGCGCGCTGGCCGGGGAGCGGCTGCGGGAGGTCGTCGCCGCCTGGGTGGCCGCCCCACCGCCGGCGCCGCCCACCGCCGATCCACTGCCGACGGAGGGAGCATCATGAGCGAGCGCCAGCGAGCGAATCATCAGCACAGCGCCGTGGTGCCTCATGCCGGGGCCGAGCGTAGCGAGGCGCCGGCATGAGCAGCGACCGGGGACTGGACGTCGTCGACTTCCACCTGCACTTCCGGATCGGCGCGGACGAGACGATCCACGCCTGCGAGCAGGCTGCCGGCATGCATCCCGGCGGGGAGCACGAGCGGATGGTCCGGGCCGCCGGCTCCGCGCCGTACGCCCGGCAGTGGCGGCAGGCGTGGGGCTTCCCCGACCCCGAGCCGCCCGCCGAGCGCTGGCAGGACGAGGCCGACCGCTGGGCCGGCGAACTGCGCGCGGTCAACATCCGCAAGGCTGTCTTCGTGACCGGCGGCGGCAACGACACCCTCGCCGACGTGGTGGACCGCCACCCAGACCTGCTGCTCGGCTTCGCCCACCACGACCCGTACGGCCCGGACGCCGCGCGGGAACTGGAACGCGCGGTGACCGAGCGTGGCCTGCGCGGGCTGAAGCTGTTCGCCCCGCTGCTGCGCGGCCCGCTCGACCACGAGGACCTGGACCCGCTCTGGGGCACCGCCCAGCGACTCGGCGTGCCCGTCCTGATCCACATCGGGCACTACGGCAGCGCCGGCGGCCTCAGCTTCGGCCGGTACGGCGGCCCGGACGAGCTGGCCCGGATGGCCCGGCGCTTCCCGGAACTGGCCGTGGTGGTGCCGCACTTCGGTGTCCAGCACGTGCAGGAGCTGTTCTTCGCCGCCTGGGGCTGCCCCAACATCCACGTCGACACGTCCGGCTCCAACCAGTGGGTGCGGTGGATGCCGTACAAGCTGACCCTGGAGGACCTGTTCCGCCGCTGCTACGAGACGATCGGCCCGCACCGGATCGTCTTCGGCAGCGACTCGTCCTGGTTTCCGCGCGGCTACGTCACCCGCTACCTCGACGACCAGCTCCGGGTCTGCCGGGAACTGGGCCTGCCCGACGACCACCTACGCGCGATCTTCGCCGGCAACGCCGAACGGCTGCTCGGCCTGACCGACTGACCGGCCGAACCCGCATCGGGGCGGCCCACCGCCCGCCCGCGGACTGGAAGGAACCGTCATGAGCACATCCCCGCTGACCACCTACCAGCGGCACCACCTGGCGCCCACCTACGACCACCATGTGGGCCACCTGTATCCGGCAATGGTCCGGGCCAGCCAGGCGCACGTGGTGATGCTGACCGAGCAGGGGCTGATCCCCGCCGAGCGGGGTGCCCGGCTGCTGCGCGGGCTGGCCGTCCTGCGCGCCGACACCACCCCGACGCCAGCGTACGACGGCAGCTTCGAGGACACGTACTACCTGCTGGAGAAGCGGCTCGCCGAGGCGTGCGGCATCCCCACCGCCGAGCTCGACGTGCAGCTGGCCCGGAGCCGGAACGACCTGGATGCCGGGGTGTTCCGGATGCTGCTGCGGGACCAGCTCCTCGGGGTGCTGGACCGGGTGCTGGCCACCGGCCGGACCGGCCTGGACCGCGCCGACCGGTACGCGGACGTGGTCATCACCGGCTACACCCACCGCCGGCCGGCCCAGCCCACTACCATCGGGCACGCGCTCGCCGGGTACGCCGAGGCGCTCGCCGGCGAGGCGGCCGCCTACGCCGACCTGATCGACCAGCTCAACGTCTCGCCGCTGGGCTCCTGCGCGTTCGCCGGCACCGACCTGGACATCGCCCCGGCCCGGGTGGCGGAGCTGCTCGGGTTCGCCGGCCTGGTGACCAACTCGTACGAGGCCGTGGCCGGCGCCGACCACCTGGTCCGTGTCGGCACCCTCAACGCGCAGGCGCTGGCCACCGGGGCCCGGCTGGCCCGCACCCTGATGGACTGGTTGAGCTGGCAGTGGGTCACCACGCCGGGCGACTTCACCCAGGGCAGCAGCATCATGCCGCAGAAGCGCAACCCGGTGGTGCTGGAGCACCTGGTCTCGTACGCCGGCGCGGCCGCGGCGGACGCCGCCTCGGTGTTGAACAACGTCGGCGCCGCCTGGTGGGAGGACTCCAACAACGCCACCACCGACGTGCAGGTCCGGCTCTGGGAGAGCAACGACCGGGCGGAGCGCTTCTTCGCCCTGGTCGGCGGCTTCCTGGCCGAGGTGGAGCCGCTGTCGCCGCCGAGCCGGGAGGAGATCGTCGCCTCCGGCGCCACCACCACCGCCGCGGCCGACGCGCTGACCCGGCACGGGGTGCCGTTCCGGGCCGCCCACTCGGTGGTCGGCCGGCTGGTCCGGGCCGGTGGCCCGGACACCTGGACCGCCGAGGGCGTCCGGGCCGCGGCCGCGGGGCTGACCGGCCCGCTCGACGACGCCGCGGTCGCCGACCTGATCGCCGCCGCCGTCCGTCCCGACCTGGTGCTGAACCGGGCTCAGGTGGACGGGCCGGGCGCCGCCGCGGTCCGCGCCCAGGTGGGTACGCTGCGCGTCGCGTTCGAGGGGGTCGCCGACCGCCTGGCGGCGGTGCGCGACCGGCTCCGCCGGGCGGACGACGCGCTGGACGCCGTCGCCGCCGAGCTGGTGGCCCGGTGAGCGTGGAGCTGGCGGGGTCCACCCGGACCGGCGGGCTGCTGCTCGGCATCGACTTCGGTGGCACCAAGATGGCCGTCGGGGTGGCCGACGCCGAGGGGCAGCTCCTGGCCCACCGCCGGGTCCCGACGCACGCCGAGCAGGGCGCGCCGCAGGCGCTGGACCGCGCCCTGCACCTCGCCGCGGAGCTGGTCGCCGAGGTCGGTGGGCCGCTCGTCGCGGCCGGGGTCGCCTCGCCCGGCGTGGTCCGCCCGGACGGCATCGACCTGGCCCCCAACGTGCCCGGGTGGGAGCGGCTGCGGCTGGCCGACGCGGTCCGGGACGCGCTCGGCGTGGCCCGGGTGGCGGTGGACAACGACCTGAACGCCGCCGCCCTGGCCGAGCTGCGGCTGGGCGCGCTGCGGGACGCCGACCCCGGCCTGGTGGTGGGCATCGGCACCGGCGTGGCGGCCGCCGTGACGGTCGGGGGGACCGTCCTGGCCGGACACCGCGGGGCGGCCGGCGAGATCGGGTACGCCGTGGCCGGCGGCCCCTGGCCGGGCACCATGCTGGAGCTGGACTTCTCCGGCCGGGCGCTGGACCGGCTCGCCGAGGACCTCGGCGTGCCGGGCGGGGCGGCCGGGCTCGCCGACGCGGCGGAGCGGCCCGGGGCGGCGCGCGACGCGCTGACCGCCCGGGTCGACGAGGTGGCCCGACACCTGGTCACCTGCTGCCTGCTGCTCGATCCGCAACGGGTGGTGCTGGTGGGCGGGGTGGCCCGCAGCGCGCTGATCCGCGGGCTGCTGGTCGACCGGCTCAAGGAGGTGCTGCCGCACCGGCCCGACGTGGTGCTCTCCCGGTTCGCCGACGACGCCGCGCTGCTCGGCGCGCTCACCCTGGCTCGCGAGGCGGTGCCCGCGCCCCGCTGACCCGGTGTTCCGGCCGGTCAGGCCGGGCGGTGGGCGCGCAGCATCAGCGAGACGCCGGGCAGCGACCGCACCGGCAGGTACCGCTCGGCGGTGATGATCGCGCGCAGTCCCCGGTTGACCGCGGGGCGCAGGTGGTCCAGGTCGCTGCCGGCGGATCGGCGCCGCCGCCAGGCCGCGACCGGCCGGAGCAGCACGTTCCAGCTCCACAACTCGTCCACCGCCAGCCCGGCCTTCGCCACCACCGCCCGCAGCCCGGCCCGGTCGTAGCGGCGGACGTGCCCGACGGCCACGTCGTGCGCCGACCAGAGCCGCATGTCGGCCGGCACCGCGATCAGCGCGGTCCCGCCCGGCCATAGGGCGCGGCGGATCTCGGCGGCGGCCAGGTGGTCCTCGTCGAAGTGCTCCAGGATGTCGAAGGCGACCACCAGACCCAGGCTGGCCGAGGGGACCGGCAGGTGCCGGGCGTCGGCCCGGATCACGGCCAGGCCCCGCTCGCGGGCCAGCCCGGCGCCCTCCGCGCTGTATTCCAGTGCGAGCGGCCGCCAGCCGTGCGCCCGCAGCACCCGGGTGTTGCCGCCGCCGGCGGCGCCGATGTCCAGCGCCCGCTCCGGGCGCACCCCGGCCGCCGCCAGCCGCCGCAGCGCCCGACCCAGCAGGGCCCGCCGCTCCCGGTACCACCAGTGGGTGTCCTCGAGCGCGGCGAGCTTGCGGATCTCGGTCGCGTCCACGGCGTGCTCCTCGACACGTCTCGGCCGCCCTCACCCTAGTCGCCCCGCCGGCCGGGGCGGTCGCAAACCGGGTGCGGCGCCGCGCTGGGCGCGGGCAGGCTGGGGTGGCCATGGGACAGCCGGACCTGAGAAGACATCAGGGCCCGCGCCCGGATGAGCGCGGACCCTGACGGTACGACCGGTGGTTACAGCGGAATGTTGCCGTGCGCGCCCCGGGCGGCCGGCGCCACGGCGAGGGCCTCAGCGATCCGCCGCCGGGTCTCCGCCGGCTTGATCACCTCGTCCACCACGCCGATCTCCAGCGCTCGGTTGACGCCACCGGCGACCCGAATCTGCTCCTCGATCAGCTGGGCGCGCAGCGCCTCCCGCTCCTCGACCGGAGCGGCGGCCAGCTTCTTGCGGTGCAGGACGTTCACCGCAGCGCTCGCGCCCATCACCGCGACCTCCGCGTTCGGCCAGGCGAACACCGCGGTCGCCCCCAGCGAGCGGGAGTTCATCGCGATGTACGCCCCGCCGTACGCCTTGCGGGTCACCAGCGTCACCCGCGGCACCACCGCCTCGGCGAAGGCGTGCAGCAGCTTCGCCCCGCGCCGGACCACGCCGTCCCACTCCTGGCCCAGGCCGGGCAGGTAGCCGGGGACGTCGACCAGCACGATCAGCGGCACCCCGAGCGAGTCGCACATCCGCACGAAGCGGGCGGCCTTCTCGGCGCTGGACGCGTCGAGGCAGCCACCAAGCCGCAGCGGGTTGTTGGCGATCACGCCGACCGTGCGACCGGCGAAGCGGCCGAGCGTGGTGACGATGTTCGGCGCCCACTTGGCGTGCAGCTCCACGCCCGGAGCGTCGAGCAGCGCCTTCACCACCGGCCGCACGTCGTACGCCCGGCTGGCCCCGGCCGGCATCTTCGCGGCGAGGTCGTGCCCCTCGTCGCCGGTGGCCACGTCGTCCGGCGAGAGCCGCCCCTGGCGGCCGAGGAGCGCGGTGAGCCTGCGCGACTCGGCCAGCGCCTCCTCGTCGTCCTGGCAGGTCACATGCACCACACCGGAGCGCCGGCCGTGCGGCTCGGGGCCGCCCAGCCGCGCCATGTCGACCTGCTCGCCGGTGACGCTGCGGACCACCTCGGGGCCGGTGACGAAGATCCGGCCGGCCCCGCTCATCACCACGACGTCGGTCAGCGCCGGACCGTACGCGGCGCCACCCGCGGCCGGCCCGAGCACCACGGAGATCTGCGGCACCCGGCCGGATGCCCGGACCATGGCCGCGAAGACCTGGCCGACGGCGTCGAGGGCGACCACACCCTCGGCCAGCCGGGCTCCGCCGGAGTGCCAGAGGCCGAGCACCGGCACCCGTTCCCGGACGGCGGTGTCGATGGCGTCCACGATGTGCCGGCACCCGTCGGCGCCCATCGCGCCGCCCATCTTCGTGGCGTCGGTGGCGTACGCGATGGCCGGCGTACCGTCGATCTCCCCCCGCGCGTAGCGCACGCCGGAGCTGTCCCGCGGCGCCAGCAGGCGCAGCGAGCCGGCGTCGAACAGCGCCCGGAGGCGGACCTCCGGATCCCGGTGGTCCACCGTCGAGCTGTCCGCGCTGACGGCGGTCGTGGTCACTGGTGCCTCCCTGGCAGAGGGGTCAGGCCCGCGTGAAGACGAGAGCCACGTTGTGTCCGCCGAAACCGAACGCGTTGTTCAGCGCGGCGGGGATCTCCATGTGCCGTGCCTTGTGGGCGGCCACCTCCAGGGTGAGGCCGTCGTCCGGGTCGTCGAGGTTGATCGTCGGCGGCACGACCCCGTCGCGGATGGCCAGGATGGTGGCGATGGACTCCAGCGCCCCGGCCGCGCCGAGCAGGTGCCCGGTCATCGACTTGGTGGCCGACAGCACGGGATGGTCGCCCAGCGCCGTGCGCAGCGCGCCGATCTCCAGCATGTCGCCCACCGGGGTGGAGGTGGCGTGCGCGTTGACGTGCACGATATCCATCTTGGCGACGTCCGAGTCCGCGATCGCCTTCCCGATTGCGCGGATCGCGCCCTCGCCCTCGGCGTGCGGCTGCACGATGTCGTACGCGTCCGAGGTGATGCCGGCGCCGGCGAGCCGGGCGTACACCCGGGCGCCGCGGGCGGCGGCGTGGTCGGCGCGCTCCAGGACCACCACGCCCGCGCCCTCGCCGAGCACGAAGCCGTCGCGACCCTTGTCCCACGGCCGGGAGGCCTTCTCCGGCTCGTCGTTGCGGGTCGACATGGCCCGCATCGAGGCGAACCCGGCGATCGGCAGCGGGTGGATGACCGCCTCGGTGCCGCCCGCCACCACCACGTCGGCCCGGCCGGAGCGGATGATGTCCAGGCCGAGCGCGATCGCCTCCGCGCCGGTCGCGCACGCGCTGGCCACCGAGTGCACCCCGGCCTTGGCACCCACCTCCAGCCCGACCCAGGCGGCCGGGCCGTTCGGCATCAGCATCGGCACGGTGTGCGGGGAGACCCGCCGCGGGCCGGACGCCTCCAGGATGTCGTCCTGGGCGAGCAGGGTGGTGGCCCCACCGATGCCGGAGCCGATGCTGACCGCCAGCCGCTCCGGGTCGGGCCCGGCGTCGGCCAGCCCGGCGTCGGCCCAGGCCTGCTGGGCCGCGATGAGGGCGATCGCCTCGGACCGGTCCAGCCGGCGCAGCTTGACCCGATCCAGCACCTCGCTGGGCTCCACGGCGAGCTGGGCCGCGATCCGGACCGGCAGTTGCGCCGCCCACTCCTGGGTGAGCGGACTCACCCCGGAGCGGCCGGCGAGCATGGCGTCCCAGGTCGACGCGACGTCCCCGCCGAGCGGGGTCGTCGCGCCGAGCCCGGTGACGACGACGTCGGGGCGACTCATGATCAGGACTGCGCCTCGATGTAGCTGACGGCGTCCCCGACGGTCTTGAGGTTCTGCACCTCGTTGTCCGGGATCTTGACGCCGAACTTCTCCTCGGCCGCCACCACGACCTCCACCATGGAGAGCGAGTCGACGTCGAGGTCGTCGGTGAAGGACTTCCCCTCGGCCACGTCGTCCGGGTTCACCCCGGCAACCTCTTCGAGGATCTCGGCGAGGCCGGCGGTGATCTCGTCACGGGTCATTGCGGTTGGTTCCTCTCATCGGGGGTTCACTCGACGGCCGGCGACGCCGGTCGTCACTCCTCGCGGCGCGCTCGCCGGAGGGGGTCTTCAGGGGCAGCGGACGACCTGACCGGCGTAGGTCAGACCGCCGCCGAAGCCGAACAGCAGCACCGGCGCACCCGCCGGCACCTCACGCCGCTCGACCAGCTTGGACAGGGCCAGCGGGACGCTTGCCGCCGAGGTGTTGCCGGACTCGACGATGTCCTTGGCGATGACCGCGTCGGGGATGTTCAGCCGCTTGGCGATGCCGTCGATGATCCGGCCGTTGGCCTGGTGCGGCACGAACGCGGCCAGCTCGGACGGGGCGACCCCGGCCTTCTCGCAGGCCTGCAGCGCGAGCGGGGCCAGCGCGGTGGTGGCCCAGCGGAACACCGCCTGCCCCTCCTGCGCGATGTACGGCCGCCAGCCCTCGATCCGGACCGCGTCGCTCTTCTCCGGCACCGAGCCCCAGACCACCGGCCCGACCCCGGCCGGCTCGCCCTCGGCGGTCGCGGTGACCACCGCGGCCCCGGCGCCGTCGCCGAAGATGATGCAGGTCGAGCGGTCGGTCCAGTCGGTGAAGTCGGAGAGCTTCTCCGCGCCGATGACGAGGGCGTTGCGCGCCGCCCCGGCCCGGATCGCGTGGTCGGCCGTGCCCAGCGCGTACGCGAAGCCCGAGCAGGCGGTGTTGACGTCGAACGCGGCCGGGGCGGCGATGCCCAGCTTCGCGGCGACCCGGCAGGCCACGTTCGGGCTGCGGTCGATCGAGGTGCAGGTGGCGACCACGACGAGGTCGATGTCGGCGGCGCTGAGGCCGGAGTTGGCCAGTGCCTTGCCGGCCGCGGCCGTGGCCATGTCGGCCACCGTCTCGTCACCGGCGATCCGCCGGGTGACGATGCCGACGCGGTCCCGGATCCACTCGTCGTTGGTGTCGACCAACTGCGCGATGTCGTCGTTGGTCACCACGCGGGCGGGCTGGTAGTGCCCCATCGCGACGATCCTGCTGCCGGTCATGCCTGTCCTCCGATGCGGGCGAGGGGCTGGCCCGGGGCGACCGGGTCGTTGTGGTGGGCGAGCCACTCGGTGAGCAGCCCGCTGTGGTGCGCGGTTACCTCGACCGGCCCCTGCCGGGTGGCGACGTGGCCGATGACCTGGCCGGCGCGCAGGTCGGTGCCCTCGGCCAGGCCGGTCAGCGGCTCGAAGGTCCCGGCGGCGGGGGAGACCACCACCCGGAACTGGATCGCCGGCTCGTGGCCGCTCAGGCCGCTGTGCCGGGCGATCAGGTCCCGCGCGGCGGGCAGGTCGGCGGGGGTGTTCAGGGTGACGATCTCGGGCGCCCCCTCGCCTTTGAGCTCGCGCTTGACCAGGCCGGCCAGGGTGCCGGCCGGCGGCAGCTCGATCACGCCGGTGACCCCGAGGTCGGCCAGGGTCCGCATGCACAGGTCCCAGCGGACCGGGGCGGTGACCTGCCGGACCAGCCGCTGCACCATCTCCCGGCCGTGGTTGACGGCGGCGCCGTCCCGGTTGGAGAGCAGGATCCGGGCCGGGTCGCCCGGCACGATGCCGCCGGCCACGGTGGCCAGGGCGGCCTCGGCCGGGGCCATGTACGGGGTGTGGAACGCGCCGGCGACCTGGAGCCGGATGACCCGGGCCTTCGCCGGCGGCTCGGCGGCCAGCTTCTCCAGGCCGGCCACCGCGCCCGCGGCGACGACCTGGCCGGTGCCGTTGCGGTTGGCCGGGTGCAGCCCGTGCGCCTCGATGGCGGCGAGCACCTCGTCCGGGTCGCCGCCGAGCACGGCGGCCATTCCGGTGGGCTCCAGCGCGCAGGCGGCGGCCATCTCCCGGCCGCGTACGCCGGCGAGGGTGACGGCCGCCTCGGCGGGCAGCACCCCGGCCAGGGCGGCGGCGCTCAGCTCGCCCACGCTGTGGCCGGCGACCAGCGCGACGTCGTACATCGGCAGGTGCTCCGCGGCGAGCAGCGCGGCCGCGACGAGCAGCGGCTGCGTGCGGGCGGTGTCCTTGATCTCGTCCGCGTCCGCCTGGGTACCGAGGTGCACCAGATCGACTCCCGCCAGCGCGGACCACCAGCGCAGGCGCGCCTCGGCGCCGGGCAGGTCGAGCCAGGGAGTCAGGAAGCCGGGTTTCTGGGAACCCTGTCCGGGTGAGAGAACGGCGAGCACGTCTACGACTCTGACGGATACTCGCGGGTCGCGCTGTAACGCACGGCACCAAACCGCACTAGGAGCGTTGGAGGAACCCTACAAAAATCGGCGACGATCATCACCAGTCTGTGCTGCTTTCCGGGTGCCTGGGGCCAATGTCTGGCTCGGGACCGGTGCGACGGCCGGGACGACCGGGTCGAGCCGCCCCACGGTCAGCGCCACCTGCAGGGCGAACGCGTCCCGCGGCGCGAACGGCGAGAAGCCGGTCACCTCGGCGACCCGCTTGAGCCGGTAACGCACCGTGTTGGGGTGCACGAAGAGCGCCCGGGCGGCGCTCTCCAACGTGCCGCCGGCGGCGAAGAAGGCGTCCAGGGTCTCCAGCAGTTCACCCCCGGCGCGGACCAGCGCCGCGTACACGTCGTGGCGCAGCCGGCGGCGGGCCTCGGCGTCACCCGCCAGGGCCCGCTCGGGCAGCAGGTCGGCGGCGGCCACCGGGCAGGGGGCGGTCGGCCAGGCCGGCGCCGCGCGGAACCCGGCCAGCGCGGCCCGCGCCGAGTCCGTCGCCTCGTCCAGGCTGGGTACGGCCGGACCCACCACCACCGGCCCCTCCCCGAACGCGGTCAGCAGCTTCTCCGTCGCCGTCACCGGGTCCGCCGCCCCGCCGAGCACGATGACCAGCCGGTCGCCGTGCACGCCGCCGATCACCTCGACCCCGATCCGGCGGGCCTGCCGGTAGACGGTGTGCAGCACGGCGGCCACCTCGCCGCCGGGGGAGCGCCCGACCGCCACCGCCACCGGGGGCGCGTCCGTCCAGCCCAGCGCCGCCGCCCGGCTGGCCAGCACGTCCGGCGAGTCGCCGCGCAGCAGCGCGTCCACCAGCAACGCCTGCAGCCGGGCGTCCCAGGAGCCGCGCGACTCGGCGGCGCGGGCGTACACCCGGGCGGCGGCGAAGGCGATCTCGCGGGAGAAGCGCAGCACCGCCTCCCGCAGCGGCTGCTCCTCGCCCTCGGCGGCCAGGTGCGCCACCTGCTCCTCGACCACCTCGATGGTCACCTTGATCAGCGCGACGGTCTGTTGGAGGCTGATCGAGCGGGCCAGGGCCTGGGGTGCGGCGGCGAAGACCTCGTCCGACACCTCCTGGGTGCTGTCGGTCGCGCCGCCGCCCTGGCGCAGCCACTGCACCAGTGACCGGACGCCGGCCTGGGCGACCAGCATGACCCAGGACCGCTGGTCCGCCGGCAGTTCCCGGAACCAGGGCAGCGCCTCGTCCATCCGGGCCACGCTGACGGTGGCCAGGGCCCCCGCCGCCCGTTCGATCCGGCGCAGCGTGGCCGGCAGTTCGGTGCCGCCCGGTTCGCTCACCGGTCCAGCCTGACATGCCCTGACCAGGGCCGGCACATCGAGGGTGGGCGGCGGCCGGGCTGGCCCGGTCGGCCCCGCCCGGCACCGAGGTGCTGGCCGGCCTGGAACTGGGCGGCATCCCGTGGCCACCGCCCCGGCCTGGACGCCGCCCGCTCCGGCCGATCCCGGTCGCAGCGGATCTCCACGGGTACGCGCTGTTCAGTCCGTCGGGCCCGGCCAGTACCGTGTCAGGGCACGCCCGGGGTGACCGCCGGGCGGGCGATGGCGAACGTGAGGAGACCGGGATGGCGCACGGGGAGGCCGAAAACGGCTGCGCCCAGGGTGAGCCCTGCCGGCCGGGGCCCCACGACCAGCCGGTGTCCGCCAAGCACCCGCGCCGGGCCGGCCTGACCCATCCGGCGGAGACGCCCGCCGGCTGGGGGCCGGAGCGCGGGGACGACGACCCGTCCGCGCCACGGCAGCGGGCCGCCGAGCCGGTGTTGCCGGCCCTGCCCGAGCCGGTGCCGAGCCAGGGCTGCTGCAGCGACCTGCCCGGCTGGGCTGGGGCGCACCAGCACGGCGCGGTGCGGCCCCGCAACCGTACGGTCCGCCGGGAGCGGCCACCGCGCCGCTGGTGCTGACCGCTTGCCGACTCGCCTTGCCGGGGCCGGCCGCCGGTTCACGGGTGACGGCATGGCGTCGTAGCGGTTCAGGAGTTACCTCTCGCGCACCGGGCTCCGGCCGGCGTGGGCCGGCAGAGCCGACGGCCACCGCTACGACAATTTCGCCGCCCGGCAAGCCCGGCGATCGTTCAGCACTAGCGTGGGCAGCGTGAAGGCGATTGCGATCGACGCGTACGGCTCGGCGGACCAGCTCACCCTGCGCGAGCTGCCCACCCCGCCGGTCGGGCCGGACACGGTCCTGGTCCGGGTGCGCGTCGCCGGGGTGAACCCGGTCGACTGGAAGGTCCGCGAGGGCCACCTGGCCGGCGGCATGCCGGCGCACTTCCCGCTGGTGCCCGGCTGGGACGCGGCCGGGGTGGTCGAGGCGGTCGGCCCGGCGGTGACCGGTTTCGCGGTGGGCGACGAGGTGATCGGGTACGTCCGCCGCGACGACGTCCAGCACGGCACGTACGCGGAGCTGGTGCCCGCCCCGGAACGGTGCCTCGCCGACAAGCCGGTCCAGGCGTCCTGGCCGGAGGCGGGTGGCCTGCCGCTGGCCGGGCTGACCGCGTACCAGGCGTTGCAGCTGGCCCGGACGGGCGCCAACGACACGGTCCTGGTGCACGGCGCGTCCGGCGGGGTGGGGCACCTGGCGGTGCAGCTGGCCCGGGCGCTCGGCGCCGGCAAGGTGATCGGCACGACCAGCGAGGCCAACCACGACTTCGTCCGGTCGTTGGGCGCCGAACCGGTCAGCTACGGCGCCGGCCTGCTGGACCGGATCCGCGCGGTCGCGCCCGACGGGGTGGACGTGGCGCTGGACCTCTTCGGCGGCGAGGCGCTGGACGTCTCGGCCGAGCTGCTCGCCCGGCCGGCCCGGCTGGTCTCCACCGCCGACCCGGAGCATGTCACCCGGCTCGGCGGCAGCTACCTCTTCGTGAAGCCGTCCACCGCGGACCTGAGTGTGCTGGCCGGGCTGGTCGACGCCGACCGGCTCACCGTGCACGTGGCCCGGACCTTCCCGCTGGCCGAGGCCGCCGAGGCGCAGCGGCTGGTGGCGGCGGGGCACGTTCGGGGCAAGGTGGTGCTGGAGGTCTGACACGCCGGCGCCGCCGGGGCGACCGGCTCAGCGGGTGCGGCGGCGGACCAGCAGCGCGATCCCGGCGAGCCCGGCGGTGATGACCACCACCACCCCGACGTTGAGCAGCAGCAGTCGCTGGAGTTCGGTCATCGCCGCGTCGATGTCCTGCACCGGGTTCAGCGTGTCCTCCGGCAGGACCCGCTCGCCGCCGCCGAGGCCGCCGCTGAGCGTGTCGAACTGCCGCTCCAGCGGCACACCGACGGAGCGCAGCGTCTCGGACATGTTCAGCCGGCCGAAGAACCAGCCGGCCCGGGCCTTGCTCAGGTCGGGCTGCTTGGCCGGCCGGTAGATCCGGGGCCCGCCCTTGGCGAGCGGGTAGAGGTCGTAGGTCTTCACCGGCACTCCGGCGGTCAGCACCACGACGGTGTACTTCGGACCGAGGTCCTGCGCGGCCGGGCCGCGCTGCTGCCCGGTCCGGGCCAGCCAGCTCACCTGGTCGATGACGGCGTTCACCTGGGCGGGTTGGGTGTCGGCGCGCAGCTGCAGCGGCTGGTCCAGTTGGTCGCCGGTGATGTCCACCCCGGCCGGTGCGAGCTTGGGCCCGGGCCCGGCCGCCCGGGCCGCCGGCGGGCCGCTCAGGAGCAGCGTGCACGTGGTCGCGAGCACCGCGCCGGTCACGGCCACCAGCAGTCGCGACACCCTCCGGATCATCGCCGCCTCCTCGCCCCGTTCGATGGCTGGCTTCCGCTGCAGGTCACGTTGTATCGGCCGACGGTGGTGGTCGCCCGGCGAGAACCGGTGCCCACCTCAAAGACTCCGCAGAACGTCATTCGGTTGCAGCTGCTGGAAGAGTATTTGGAACTATCTGCGATCTGCGGCCGACTAATGTGAGCGGCCGTTGATCAGCGGCCGGATAGTACCCGGACGGAGGGGCTCATGGGGGGCACGATTGCCCGTGCGGCGCGTACCTGGCTGGTGGTTCTCGGGGTGGCGGTGGGAGCCGTGCTGCTGCCGGCCAGCCCCGCCGCCGCGCACAACTCGTTGACCGGCAGCGATCCGAAAAACGGGGCCCAGGTGGCGACCGCGCCGAAGCGGATCGAGCTCCGCTTCCTGGCCACCCTGTCGCCAGGCACGACGAAGATCACAGTGACCGGGCCGGATGACGCCCCCGCCTCCGGCGGCGATCCGACCTTCTCCGGCAAGCGGGTGAGCGTGCCGTTCACCCCCGGGCCGGCCGGCGTCTACACGGTCGCCTACCAGGTCGGCTCGACCGACGGGCACCCGATCAAGGGGCAGGTCAGCTTCACCCTGACCACCGGCGTGGCCCCGGCCACCCCCTCGGCCAGCGCGTCGCCGACCACCCTGGCGCCCCCGACCCCGGTGGCCGAGGCGACCTCGGCGAACCCCGCCCCGGTTTCGTCGCGTTCCGACGACGGCGGCGGTACCGGCCTGTGGTGGGCGCTCGCGGCGGTGGTGGCGCTGGTCGCGCTGGGCGGCGGGCTGCTGCTGCGTCGGCGCTCCGCCCGCCGCTGAGCCGCCCGGCAGCTCTCCACCGCCGTACGACGAAGGGGCCCGCCGGACGACCGGCGGGCCCCTTCGCGATGCGAGGTCAGACCAGGCGCACCCGGGCGGCGCGCAGCCGGGTCAGGGCGCGGTCGCGGCCCAGCACCTCGAGGGACTCGAAGAGCGGCAGGCCGACCGTACGGCCGGTGATCGCCACTCGGACCGGCGCCTGCGCCTTGCCCAGCTTCAGGCCCCGCTCCGCGCCGACCGCCTCCAGCGTGGACTTCAGCGACTCGGCGTCCCAGGACTCCAGCGCCTCGAACGCGGCGATCGCCGCCTCCAGCAGCGCGGCCGCGCCCTCCTTCATCGCCTTCGCCCAGGCCGCCTCGTCGATCAGCGGGTCGGCCAGGAAGAGGAAGTCGACGTTCGGCACGATCTCGCTGAGCACCGCGATCCGGGTCTGCGCCAGCGGCGCCACCGCGGCGAACGCGGCCGGGTCGAACTCCTCCGGCTGCCATGGGGGCGGGGCGATGGTTCCGGTGCCGGTCAGCCACGGCTGGCAGGCGCCGATGAAGTCCTCCACCGGCAGCGCGCGGATGTACTCGCCGTTGAACGCGCGCAGCTTCTTCTCGTCGAAGAACGCCGGGGAGGGGTTCACCTCATCCAGCCGGAACTCCTCCTCGATCACCGACCAGGGCACGATCTCCCGGTCGCCGGAGGGAGCCCAGCCGAGCAGCATCAGGTAGTTGCGCATCGCCTCGGCGAGGTAGCCCTCGTCCCGGTACGCCTCCAGGGCGACCTTGTCCCGCCGCTTGGACAGCTTCTGCCGCTTCTCGTTCACCACCACGGGCACGTGCGCCCAGACCGGCGGCTTGACCCCGAGGGCGTCCCAGAGCAGCTGCTGCTTCGGGGTGTTGGGCAGGTGCTCCTCGGCCCGGATCACGTGGGTGATCCCCATGGTCATGTCGTCGACCACGTTGGCGAGCAGGAAGACCGGCGAGCCGTCCCCGCGGGCGATGACGAAGTCCTCGATCAGCTTGTTCTCGAAGGTCGGCTCGCCGCGGATCAGGTCGACCACCACGGTCTCGCCCTCGTCCGGGGTACGGAAGCGCAGGGCCCGCCCCGCGCCGGGCCCGAGCCCGCGGTCCCGGCAGAAGCCGTCGTACCCGGCGTACTGGGAGCCGGTGCGCGCCTGCACGTCCTCGCGGGTGCAGTCGCAGTAGTACGCCCGGCCGCTCTCGTACAGCCGCTGTGCCGCGGCGCGGTGCTCACCGGCGTACGACGACTGGAAGTACGGGCCCTCGTAGCTGCCCCGCTCGATGCCGATCCAGTCGAGCGCCGACAGGATGCCCTCGGTCCACTCGGGCTTGTTGCGGGCCGCGTCGGTGTCCTCGATGCGGAGCACGAACACCCCGCCCTGCTGCTTGGCGTAGATCCAGTTCTGCAGGGCCGAGCGGGCGCCGCCGACGTGGAACATACCGGTCGGGGAAGGGGCGAAGCGTACACGTACCGTCACGTCCCCAGCCTACGGCGGCCGGCGAGCCGATTTGAGCGAGGGGGCGGTCAGGGTACCGATCTGATCTTCAGCACCAGGGCGCTGCCGAGCAGGGTGACCGCCGCGGTGACCGCGTACAGGGTGGGGTAGCCGCCCAGGTGGACGACGATCGGGGCGGAGAGGGCCGGGCCGAGCACCTGCGGCGCGGAGTTGGCGATGTTGATCACTCCGAGGTCCTTGGCCCGGTCGGTGGCGGCCGGCAGCACCTGGGTGATCAGCGCCGCGTCCACCGCCAGGTAGACGCCGTAGCCGGCGCCGAGCAGCAGCGCGGCGGTGACCGCCATCGGCCAGACCGGCGCCACGGCCAGCAGCAGGGCCGCCACCGCCATGATCAGCCCGGAGACGATCACGAAGACCTTGCGCCGGCCGGACCGGTCCGACAGCCGCCCGGCCACCACCGCGGTCAGCATCATGCCGAGCGTGTAGAGCAGGATCAGCACCAGCAGCGCGCCCTCGGGGTCGGGCACGCGCACCCCGTCGGCGAGGAAGTACAGCAGGTAGAGCGTGCCCAGCGCGTTGCCGGTCTGGACCAGGAACCGGGTGAACCAGGCCCAGGCGAAGTCGGGGTGCCGGCGCGGGCTGATCCACATCGAGGCGAGCAGCCCGCGCAACCGCAGCGCCGGGCGGTGCTCCCGGGGCAGCGGGTCGTCCTCGGTGAGCAGCGCGAACGGCAGCGACAGCAGCAGCACGGCGAGCGCGACGGCCGCGTACCCGGCGGCGTTGCCGGTGACCACGGCGGTGACCAGCACCGCCCCGAGCACCAGGCCGAGCGCCTGCGGGATGCCCACCCAGCCGGAGACGCCGCCGCGCTGGGCGACCGGCACCCGGTCCGGGATGGCGGCGGTGAGGCTGGCCAGCATCGCGTTGAAGCACACCTGCGCGGCCACCCAGCCGATCGCCACCCCGGCGATGCTGTCCTGCCGGGCTAGCAGCACCAGGGCGAGCGCGCCGACCACCGCGCCGGACGCGGTCCACACGTGCCGCCGACCGAAGTGCCGGCCCGCCAGCCGGAGCACGGTCCGGTCGGACAGCGCCCCGGCGAGCGGGTTGGCCAGCACCGCGGCGAGCGCGCCGAGTCCGGTGACCACCGCGAGCATGGCCTCCTTGTCGCCCGGCGCGATCCGCTCCACCTGCTGCGGCAGCAGCACCTGGATCGGGGTGAAGAAGGCCATCCAGACGCCGAGATTGGCCGCGAAGATCAGCGCGATCCAGCCCCGCCGCACCGGCACGGTCGGCTCGGCCAGCGCCGCCGGCAGTGCCGCCGGCGTCGGGTCGACCGTGGTCACGGCCGCACGACCTGGTCGCGGAACCAGGCGTACGAGGACTTCGGGGTACGCCGTTGGGTGGCGTAGTCGACGTGCACCAGGCCGAACCGCTTGGTGAAGCCCTCCGCCCACTCCCAGTTGTCCAGCAGCGACCAGACGAAGTACCCGGTCACCTCGACCCCGGCGTCGATCGCCTCGCGGACCGCCCGCACGTGCCCGGCCAGGTACGCGATCCGTTCCGGGTCGTGCACCCGGCCGTCGGCGTCCGGCCCGTCGTCGTACGCGCAGCCGCTCTCGGTGACCTGGATCGGCGGCAGCCGGTCCCCGTACCGGTCGCGGAGCTGGAGCAGCAGGTCGCGGAGCCCGTCCGGGGCCACCGGCCAGTCGAACGCGGTCCGGGGGTAGCCGGTCAGCGGCACGATCTCGAACGGCAGCGGCGAGCCCTCCTCGGCGGCCCGGATGCTGGTCGGGTTGTAGTAGTTCACCCCGAGCACGTCGACCGGGGCGGCGATCACGTCGAGGTCCCCGGCGCGGATCAGCGCGGAGTCGAGGCCTGGCACCTCCGGATAACCCTGGCCGAGCAGCGGGTCGGTGAAGAGTCGGTTGTGCAGCGCGTCGTACGCCACCCCGGCGGCCCGGTCGGCGTCGGTGTCCCCGGCCAGCCGCACGGGGGAGTAGTTGTTCGCGATGGCGACCGGGCTGGTGCTGCGGGCGCGCAGCGCGGCGACCGCGAGGCCGTGCCCGAGGAGCTGGTGGTGGGCCACCGGAAAGGCGTCGAAGAGCAGCATCCGGCCGGGGGCGTGCACGCCCATGCCGTGCCCGAGGCTCATGTGGATGAACGGCTCGTTGAGGGTGATCCAGAGCTTCACCCGATCGCCGAGGCGGGCGGCGACCAGGTCGGCGTACTCGGCGAAGCGGTCGGCGGTGCCGCGGTTGAGCCAGCCGCCGGCGTCCTCCAGGGCCTGCGGCAGGTCCCAGTGGAAGAGGGTGGCCACCGGGTCCACGCCCCGGTCGAGCAGCCCGTCCACCAGCCGCTCGTAGAAGCCCAGCCCGGCCGGGTTGGCCGCGCCCGTGCCGGTGGGCTGCACCCGGGGCCAGGCGATGGAGAACCGGTAGGCGGACACCCCGAGCCCGGCGAGCAGGGCGACGTCCTCGGCGTACCGGTGGTAGTGGTCGCAGGCCTCGTCGCCGGTGCTGCCGTCGACGATCCGGCCCGGCGAGTGGGCGAAGGTGTCCCAGATGGACGGTCCCCGGCCGTCGGCGCCGGCCGCGCCCTCGATCTGGTACGCGGAGGTGGACACTCCCCATCGGAAACCGCTGGGGAAGTCGGGCATCGGCGCGGTCGTCATTCGCCCTCCCGGAAACGCGAATCGTGTTCGGGACTCTAGGACGCGGACCGGTGATGCGCCATAGGTCGGGGAGGCCGGCTGGTGCAAGGGTTTTCGGCGTGTCTTTTCCGAACCCGTCCGGGTAAGTCCGTTTTTGCGCATACAGTGCGTAATATCGCGGATGTCCTTAGTGGGGGAAGACGACATGATCCTCGTGGAACGCAGTGCGCACGTGATGGCGCCGGTGGAAGCGGTCTGGGGCGTCGTGCAGCGGGCCGAGCAGTTGCCGGCCTGGCTGGCGGGGGTCCGCGCGGCCGAGGTCCTCTCGGGGGAGGGCTTCGGCCGGCGACAACTGGTCCAGGCCGGGCGCGGCGCGGCGCACGAGGCCGAGGTGATCGCCTACCAGGAGCCGACCCTGATCGGGTGGCGCGAACGGGCCAGGGGCGCCGGCGCCCGGGCCGAGGCGCGCACCGAGATCTACGTGCAGCTGACCCCGGACGAGGAGGAGGGCGGGACGGTCGTACGGCTCATCGTCGTACGGTGGCCCGCCGGGCCGGTCAAGGCCGCCCTGCTCCGGCTCGGCCTGCGTCGGGTCGGCGCCGACCTGGAGGACTCGCTGGCCCGGCTGACCGACCTGGCCGCCGTCGGCTGACCCAGCCGGTCCCGGCGTCGCCCGCGATGGTGATGGTCCGGCGTCCCCGCCAGGGACGCCGGACCATCGGCCACTGTGCCGCCGGTCGGTCGGCGCTCGGTTCCGGCGCCGAGGCGGCGACCGCCGCCCAGGGTCGTGCTGCGTCCTGGATCCAGTGGCATCCAGGCCACGCCGAGGCCACTACATCCTCGATCGTGCACGTCACCGGCGGCCGGGAGCACCACCAGAGACGACGAAGGGCCCGGCGCGGGTGCGCCGGGCCCTTCGTACCGGATGGGTCAGCTGTCGCCGCCGGTCTCGCCGACCGGGGCGGCGTTGACGTCCTCCAGCGCGTACTTCCGGGCGGCCTCGGCCGGCACGTGGGCCGGCACCGCGCCGCGGAGGGCGAGCTGGCGCAGCGTCGCGACGGTCACCGACTCGGCGTCCACGTGGAAGTGGCGGCGCAGCGCGTGCCGGGTGTCCGACATGCCGAAGCCGTCGGTGCCGAGCGAGGTGTAGTCGCCGGGTACCCAGCGGGCGATCAGGTCCGGTACCGCGCGCATCCAGTCGCTGACCGCGACCTTCGGCCCCTCGGCGTCGGCCAGCTTCCGCTGGATGTACGGCACCCGCTGCTCGGCGCCCGGGTTGAGCAGGTTGTGCTCCTCGCACTCCACCGCGTCCCGGCGCAGTTCGGTCCAGGAGGTCACCGACCAGACGTCGGCGGCCACGCCCCAGTCCTCGGCGAGCAGCTGCTGCGCCTTGAGCGCCCACTGCATGCCGGTGCCGGAGGCGAGGACGTTCGCCTTCGGCGCGTCCGCGCCGACCTGCGGCGCGGGGGAGTAGCGGTAGATGCCCTTGAGGATGCCCTCGACGTCCACGCCCTGCGGCTCGGCCGGCTGGAAGATCGGCTCGTTGTAGATGGTGAGGTAGTAGAAGATGTTCTCCTGCGCCTCGCCGTACATCCGGTGCAGGCCGTTCTCCATGATGTGCGCGATCTCGTACGCGAACGCCGGGTCGTAGGCGACCACCGCCGGGTTGGTGGCGGCGATCAGCAGCGAGTGACCGTCCTCGTGCTGGAGGCCCTCACCGTTGAGCGTGGTCCGGCCGGCGGTCGCGCCGAGCAGGAAGCCCCGCGCCATCTGGTCGGCCGCGGCCCACAGCCCGTCGGCGGTCCGCTGGAACCCGAACATCGAGTAGAAGATGTACATCGGGATCATCGGCTCGCCGTGGGTGGCGTACGAGCTGCCGGCCGCGGTGAACGAGGCGACCGAGCCGGCCTCGTTGATCCCCTCGTGCAGGATCTGGCCGCCGATGGCCTCCTTGTAGGACAGGAACAGGTCCCGGTCCACCGAGGTGTACCGCTGGCCGTGCGGCGAGTAGATCTTCGCGGTCGGGAAGAGCGAGTCCATGCCGAAGGTGCGCGCCTCGTCCGGGATGATCGGCACCCACCGCTTGCCGAACTCCTTGTCCTTCATCACGTCCTTGAGCAGGCGGACGAAGGCCATGGTGGTGGCCACCTTCTGCTTGCCCGAGCCCCGCTTGACGTCGGAGAAGCGCTCGCTGCCCGGGATCTGGAGGACCTTGCCGGTGGTACGCCGGGTCGGTAGGTAGCCGCCGAGCTGCTTCCGGCGCTCGTGCAGGTACTCGATCTCCTCGGACTTCTCACCCGGGTGGTAGTACGGCGGGAGGTACGGGTTCTCCTCCAGCTGCTTGTCCGGGATGTCCAGGTAGAGCCGGTCGCGGAAGAGCTTCAAGTCCTCCAGCGTCAGCTTCTTCATCTGGTGGGTGGCGTTGCGGGCCTCGAAGTGCGAACCGAGCGTCCAGCCCTTGATGGTCTTGGCCAGGATCACCGTCGGCTGGCCGGTGTGCTCCATCGCCGCCTTGTAGGCCGCGTAGAGCTTGTGGTAGTCGTGGCCACCCCGCTTGAGGTTCCAGATCTCGTCGTCGCTGAGGTGCTCGACCATCTTGCGGGTGCGCGGGTCGCGGCCGAAGAAGTGCTCCCGGACGTACGCCCCGGACTCCGCCTTGTAGGTCTGGTAGTCGCCGTCGGGCGTGGTGTTCATCAGGTTGACCAGGGCGCCGTCGGTGTCCGCCGCGAGCAGCGGGTCCCACTCCCGGCCCCAGACCACCTTGATCACGTTCCAGCCGGCGCCCCGGAAGAACGCCTCCAGCTCCTGCATGACCTTGCCGTTGCCCCGGACCGGGCCGTCCAGCCGCTGCAGGTTGCAGTTGATCACGAAGGTGAGGTTGTCCAGCTCCTCGCGGGCGGCCACGCCGATCGCGCCGAGCGACTCCACCTCGTCCATCTCACCGTCGCCGAGGAACGCCCAGACGTGCTGCTGCGAGGTGTCCTTGATGCCCCGGTGGTGCAGGTAGCGGTTGAACCGCGCCTGGTAGACCGCGTTGATCGGCCCGAGGCCCATCGAGACGGTGGGGAACTCCCAGAAGTCCGGCATCAGCCGCGGGTGCGGGTACGACGGCAGCCCACCGCCCGGGTGCGACAGCTCCTGGCGGAAGCCGTCGAGCTGGTCCTCGCTGAGCCGGCCCTCCATGAAGGCCCGCGCGTACATGCCGGGGGAGGCGTGGCCCTGGTAGAAGATGTGGTCGCCGCCGCCCGGATGGTCCTTGCCCCGGAAGAAGTGGTTGAAGCCGACCTCATAGAGCGACGCCGAGCTGGCGAAGGTGGAGATGTGGCCGCCCACGCCGATCTCGGGGCGCTGCGCCCGGTGCACCAGCATGGCGGCGTTCCACCGGATGTACGCCCGGATCCGCCGCTCGATGTGCTCGTCACCCGGGAACCACGGCTCGCGCTCCGGCGGGATGGTGTTGATGTAGTCGGTGGTGGTCAGGGACGGCACTCCGACCTGGCGCTCGCGGGCCCGCTCCAGCAGGCGCAGCATGACGTAGCGGGCGCGCTTTGTCCCGCGCTCGTCGATGACACCGTCGAGCGACTCGACCCATTCGCTGGTCTCTTCAGGGTCGATGTCCGGAAGCTGGCTCGGCAGACCAGCGGTGATCACCGGGCGCTTGCGTTCCGTAGCCACAGGCGTTCCCTCGGTTCTGTGTGGGATAGGTCTCTAGCGCCATCCTGCCCCCTCGTGGCGCATGCCGTCACGTCTCCCTGCCCCAGACGCGACGCTGAACACACGTACCCGCCGGTAACTTAGCGCGATCCAGGGATGCGCTAGCACCGCGTCCGCCGCCGCGCCCGGTTCGCGGCGCGCTCTGGCCGGCTGCGGCAGAATGCGCCCTATGCGTAGTGAGGAGATCAGCGTCCAGACCGGGTCCCGGCCGGCCGTCCGGGACATCACCGCCGAGGCCGAGCAGTTCGTCTCCGGGCAGGGCGACGGCCTGCTGCACGTGTTCGTGCCGCACGCCACCGCCGGGCTCGCCCTCATCGAGACGGGCTCCGGCTCCGACGACGACCTGCTGCGCGCGCTCGATGACCTGCTCCCCACCGACGACCGCTGGCGGCACCGGCACGGCTCGCGCGGGCACGGCCGGGACCACGTGCTGCCCGCCTTCGTCCCCCCGTACGCGACGCTGCCCGTGCTGGGTGGGCGGCTGGCGCTGGGCACCTGGCAGTCCCTCTGCCTGGTCGACACCAACGGCGACAACCCCACCCGCAAGGTCCGCTTCTCCTTCCTCCCTGGCTGACCGGCCGCGCGACGCCACCGCCGCGCCCCCTCTCGGTGGGCCCCCCTTTCCCGGACGGAGTGGCCATCCCGCGCGGAACGGCCACTCCTCCCCGGAATCTGCGCCCTCGCCGAGTCGACGTCAGGCGGCGGTGGCCGCCAGGTCGGTGACGCGGATCTTGGTGGCCAGGGCGTCGAGGAGGGTGCGGAGGAGGGTTTCGGTCGTCTCGTCCTTGACCGTGCCGTCCTGGCCGAGCTTCTCGTGGGCGTTGGTCACGATGATCTCCGGCTTGGTGACCACGGCGGAGTCGGTCCAGAGGAAGAGCTGGCGGAGCTGGAGCTGCGCCCGGACGGTGCCCATCCCGGTCGGGGCGGCGCCGACGATGGCGATCGGCTTGTGGGCGAGCGGGAGACCCACGAGGTGATCGGGAAGCTCGGCCGGGAGGCCCAGTCGAGGGCGTTCTTGAGTACGCCGGGAACCCCGTAGTTGTACTCCGGAGTGGCGATGAGCAGGGCGTCCGCGGCGGCGATCCGCTCCCGCAGGTCCACCACGGCGGCCGGCGGCGCCGGCTCGACGTCCTCGTTGAAGGGCGGGACGGCGCCGAGGTCGCGGTACCGCTCGATGGTCATGCCCGCCGGCGCGAGTCGCTGCGCCGCCCGGATGAGAGCGGAGTTGAACGACGCCTCGCGCAGGCTGCCGGAGAGGGCCAGGACGGAGAATTCGGACATGGTGCGCCTCCAGTGACGATGCTCGACGCATTTGCGTGAGCTCGTCAACAGTTGAGCAGGTCAACCATTGGTTGGCAAGTACGATGTGAGGTATGGCGCAACCCTTTGTCTCCACCGCCGGCCCGGTCGCGGCCGACCGCTCCGGCCTGGCCGGGGACACCGTGCGCCGGATCTTGCACATCGCCTCGGCGATCCGGCACTACCAGGACGAGGAGATCGCCGCGCTGGGGCTCACTCCGGCCGCCGCCCGGGCCCTGCACGAGCTCGACCCCGACCGGCCGCTGCCCGGCCGGGACCTGGCCGAGCAGTTGCGCTGCGACCGGTCCAACGTCACCGCGCTGGTCGACAAGCTGGAGCAGGCCGGGCTGGTGGAGCGCCGGGTCGACCCGGCCGACCGGCGGCAGAAGACGCTGGTGGTGACCGAGGCCGGCCGGCGCGTCCGGGACCGGGTGCGTCAGGTGATGTCGGACTCCCGACTCCTCGGCGGGCTCAGCACCGAGGAGTTGGCCACCCTGCGTGAGCTGGTCTGGAAGGTGTCCGACGGCGGCTGCCCGGAGCAGTGCGGCGAGGCCTGATCCGCGGTAGGCGGAACGTGTCCGGGTGGGCGACCTGACCCTTCGTCGGTAATGCTGTCCGACGTGACCACCCCGCAAGATCTCGACGACCGGTTCCGGGCGGCCCTGGCCGCGCTCGAGGCGCCCGCCCAGCGGCGTGACCTGGGTGAACCGCTGCCCGACGGCGCGTCGTTGACCGGAGCGCAGGCGCTGGCCCTCTTCGACGCCCAGCTGACCAGCCGCCTGCTCGACCTCGCCGGGCGGTGGCTGCGCAGCTTCGGCGAGGGCTACTACACCATCGGCTCGGCCGGCCACGAGGGCAACGCCGCGGTGGCCGCCGCCCTGCGGCCGACCGATCCCGCCCTGCTGCACTACCGGTCCGGGGCCTTCTACTGCCTGCGCGCCGCCCAGGCGGCGGGCGGTTTCCCGGTCGCCCCCGCCGACGCCGAGCCGGCCGGCGACGACGACCCCGAGGACGCCGAACCCGGTGCGCGGGCCACCGCCACGGCGCGGATACCCGATCCCCGACGCGACGTCGAGAGCCTGCCCTCCGGACCGCCGGATGCGGCGCCCGGCGGGAACGCGTTCGCGACGCCGGGCGGCGACTCCGCCGAGTCCACGGCCGGCGGCGCCGAGACGTCCGCGGCGTCGACCGCGGATGGCGTGCCGGCCGAGCGGCCGGAGACCCCGCCCGTCGCCGTCCGGCCGGAGCCGGCCACCAGCCCACCCACCCGATCGGGTGACCACCCGGACCGTCACCCGGCGCTGGCCGAGGCCGGGGTGGCCGTGGCCGCCGCCCGGCCGGCGCTGCCCGCGCCGGACCCTGCGGACGCGTACGCGGAGGCTGCTCGGGACGTGCTGCGCGGGATGGTCGCCTCGGCGCAGGAACCGATCGCCGGGGGCCGGCACAAGGTGTTCGGCCGGGCGGACCTCGCGGTCATCCCGACCACCTCGACGATCGCGTCCCACCTCCCGCGGGCGGTCGGCATGGGGCTCGCCCTCGAGCGGCTGCGCCGGGTCGGCAGCCGGCGGGTGCCGGGGACGACGGCCGAGGCCGGCGGGGACGCCGCCACCGGCTCGCCGTGGCCGCCGGACGCGATCGTGGTCTGCTCGTTCGGCGACGCCTCGGTCAACCACGCCACCGCGACGGCCGCGTTCAACACCGCCGGCTGGTACGACCACACCGGACTGCGCATCCCGGTGCTCTTCGTCTGCGAGGACAACGGGCTGGGCATCAGCGTCCGCTCCCCGGAGGGCTGGGTGGCCGCCACGCTGCGCGCCAAGCCGGGGATCCGCTACTTCGCCGCCGACGGCAGCGATCCGGCCGAGGCGTACCGGGTGGCGGGGGAGGCGGCGGCCTGGGTGCGCCGGCACCGGCGGCCGGCGGTGCTGCATCTGACCACCGTACGGCTGATGGGGCACGCCGGGGCCGACGCGGAGACCGCGTACCGCAGCCCGGCCGAGATCGCCGCGGACGTCGCGCGGGACCCCCTGCTCGCCACCGCCCGGCTGCTGGTGGCGGCGGGCTACGCCACCAGCGAGGAACTGCTGGCCCGGTACGACGAGCGCGGCTGGCAGATCCGCCGGATCGCCGAGGAGGTGCTCGACGAGCCGAAGTTGGCGTCCCCGGTCGAGGTGGTGGCGGAGCTGGCCCCGCGTCGGCCGGTACGGATCTTCCGCGCGGTGGCCGACGCGGCGGACCGGGCGGCCGGGCCGAACGCGGGCGCCCGGGCCGAGGCGTTCGGCGGCAGGCCGCCGGAGTTGGCCGGACCGCTCACCCTCGCGCAGAGCATCAACGCGGCGCTCGCCGACGGGATGCTGGACCACCCGGGGATGGCCGTCTTCGGCGAGGACGTCGCCGCCAAGGGCGGGGTGTACGGGGTGACCAAGGGACTGCGGGACCGGTTCGGTGGGGCCCGGGTCTTCGACACGCTGCTCGACGAGACCTCGATCCTCGGGCTCGGGCTGGGCGCCGGCGTCGCCGGGATGCTGCCGGTGCCGGAGATCCAGTACCTGGCGTACCTGCACAACGCCGAGGACCAGCTGCGGGGCGAGGCGGCCACCATGCGGTTCTTCTCCCGGGGGGCGTTCCGCAACCCGTTGGTGGTCCGGGTGGCCGGGCTGGCCTACCAGGAGGGGTTCGGCGGGCACTTCCACAACGACAACTCGGTGGCCGTACTCCGGGACGTGCCGGGGCTGGTGGTCGCGGTGCCGGCACGGCCGGACGACGCCGCGCCCATGCTCCGGACCTGCCTGGCCGCGGCGGCGGTGGACGGCAGCGTCTGCGCCTTCCTGGAGCCGATCGCGCTCTACCACACCCGCGACCTCTACGCCGACGGCGACGGCGAATGGCTGGCCGAGTACGCCCCGCCGGGTGCCTGGGCCGCCGGGCACGTGCCGATCGGCCGGGCCCGGGTGTATGGGGTCGGCTCCGCCGAGGACATCACGATCATCACCTTCGGCAACGGCGTACGGATGTCGCTGCGGGCGGCGGCCGCCCTGGCCGACGAGGGGGTCGGGATCCGGGTGGTGGACCTGCGGTGGCTCGCCCCGCTGCCGGTGGCGGACATCGTCCGGGAGGCGTCGGCCACCGGCCGGGTGCTGGTGGTCGACGAGACGCGCCGGTCGGGCGGGGTGGGCGAGGGCGTGCTCGCCGCCCTGGTGGACGGCGGATACGTAGGTGCGGCGCGACGAGTTGCCGGACTTGACTCGTTTGTACCATTGGGTCCGGCAGCACGTCAGGTTCTGGTCTCTACGGAAGCCATTACCCAGGGTGCCCGTACGCTGCTGGCACGGTAAATTCCGTTCCACCCGGTGCGCCACTTGCGCGGCGAGCCACAACTGTGTGGACTGGGCGGAACGGCGTCGGACGACGCCGCGAGCAGGGATGAGATGAGGAGGCACGCGACAGTGAGCGCGACCGCTGGTCAGGCCGCCGACGGGGTACGCAGCCTGGCGGACCGGTTCGGGATCGAGCCGGGGATGGTCGTCATGGAGATCGGCTACGACGACGACGTCGACCAGGATCTCCGAGACGCCCTGACCGACCGCTGTGGGGATCTGGTCGACGAGGACACCGACGAGGTGGTCGACTCGGTTCTCGTCTGGTACCGCGACGGCGATGGTGACCTCTTCGAGCTCCTCGTCGACGCCCTCGGGCCGCTGGCCGACAACGGCGTGGTCTGGCTCCTGACGCCCAAGGCCGGCCGGGACGGTCACGTCGAGCCGAGCGAGGTGGCCGAGAGCGCCCAGACCGCCGGCCTCCAGCAGACCTCCACGATCAACGCGGGTCGGGACTGGAGCGGTGCCCGCCTCGTGCTCCGACGCGGGTCCAAGGGCAAGAAGTAGGCGACCGTACACACCCGGCGGCCGGCGCCGCCGGGTGTGGCAGGCTGACCATCTCCAGACTCGACCCAAGGAGCTCGCATGCCCATCGAGGTTGGCGCCGAGGCGCCGGACTTCGTGCTCAAGGACCAGAACAACCAGGAGGTCCGGCTCTCCGACTTCCGTGGCAGGCGCACAGTGCTGCTGGTCTTCTACCCGCTCGCCTTCACCGGCATCTGCCAGGGTGAGCTCTGCGAGGTGCGGGACAACCTCGACGAGTACGTCAACGACGACGTCCAGGTGCTGACCGTCAGCGTCGACTCCGTTTACAGCCACAAGATCTGGGCCGACCGGGAGGGCTACCAGTTCCCGATGCTGGCCGACTTCTGGCCGCACGGCGCGGTGGCTCAGGCGTACGGCGTCTTCAACGACGTCGCGGGCATCGCCAACCGCGGCACGTTCGTGATCGACAAGGCCGGCGTGGTCCGGTTCGCCGAGATGAACATGCCGGGGGAGGCCCGTGACCAGCAGGGCTGGCGCAAGGCCCTGGCCGAGGCCGTCGCCGCCTGATCCCACCCAGGTACGCCGTCGACCGGGTCGGAGGCCGGCAGGTAAGCTTGCCGAACTCCGGCCCGCCGTACGGGCGTTCCGGGCGCGTAGCTCAGTGGGAGAGCACTCGCCTTACAAGCGAGGGGTCGCAGGTTCGAAACCTGCCGCGCCCACCACGTACCACCAGCGCCAACGCTGCCTCACGCCGGCAGCGGCAGCGGTTCGCTGATCGCCAGGCCCGCGTCGAGCGCCGCGACGACCTGATCAGCCTGCTGCGGCGCGACCTCGTTGGCCCAGGCGCGCGTCACGTCGAGGAATCCGACTAGGTCGCGCTGTGCCGATCGCAGCAGGTCGGGCAAGGTCGCCCGGTCGACATCGACACAGGCGCGGTCCGCCGGGGGTGTTGCCTCGTCCCCGCCCTCGGCCCACACGCGTACCACGTCGCCGTGATACTCCACTTCGGGAGCCGGGCTGTGCCCGAGGTCGACCGACAGTCCGCGCAGGGTGCCCAGCCAGTCGCGCCATTCGAAGAGATCGCAGCAGCAACCGGGCTCCACCAGTACGCCGGCCGAATCCACGAGCAGCAGTCCGCCCGGAGCGTAGAGGGTGTCGAACCCGGCCAGCAGGCGGAGCGCTTCGGTGGGGGTGTCCGGAACTGCGAGTGCGTCGCCGATCGGGCCGCTGTGGAACAGGAGCGACCACACCGCCGTGCCGAGCTCTGTGGCCCGCATCGCCCCGTGCAGCCGCAGCCACCCGGCGTCACCTGCGGTGACCGGCCAGAGGTCGAACGGCGCAACGTCCGCACCCACTCGACTCACCACCGGTTCCAGGGTTGGCACCACGCCACGATAGCGGCGATGACCCGACGCCGGACGTGACGCGACGGGCGGCCCGGAGCTGAGCGGACCACGTCAGGCGAACGGGCCGTCCGGGAACAGTAACCGGTAGATCACGAGCGGCCCCATGCACAGCAGGAAGAGCAGCGCGAGCAGCGCCACGATGCCGGCCAGTACGGAGATCAGGGCAGTCACGTGGGCGCGGACGGGCCCGGGAGGAGCGGGTGCCCGGCGGCCGGTCTCGCGGACCAACCAGTCCACCGCCGACGCGGCGGCGGGGACCGGCTCGACGTGATCGAGCCGCAGCCCGTGACGGGAAGCCGAGTCGAGCAGGTCGTCCGGGGCGGCCTCACCCTCCCAGGCCGGCGCGATGGCGCTCCACCCGCCGCGGAGTCGCCGTCCGTCGTACGTCAGCACGAGGTGGGTCCCGGCCCGGTCGCCGTCGCCAGGAAGGTACGTGACCGTGACCCGGGGAGCCCCGTCAGCATCCTGCCCGAACCAGAGGTCGAACCCGTCGACCCGCTGGCACAGCTCATCGACGAAGAGGCGCTCGGCGGCGGTCGGCTCCCGGTCGGTCACGGCGTGATCATGCCAGTGGCGATCAGGCGGGCCGCAGACCGGCGAGCGGAGCAGCCGGCCGCCGGTCGGGAGTGACCTTGCCCACCCTCTCGACGGGGTCACGCGTAGGGGCAGGTCATCCGCCGTTACCCGGAAGTTAAGGTGGAGGTGCGAAGTCGCTCCCCGACCGGGTGCGGCTTCGTAGTGCTTCACGGGGATCCGTGGAGCCCAGCCGTCCCGACGTTCTCCGGGCCAACCGAATCGGGACGACTGCACCCCCACCGCCCGACCGGCGCGTCCGGCGGGCCAACCCGGAACGGAGTAAGGCCACGCCATGAGCGTGACTACGCAGGATCCTGCTGCCCCGGTCGAGTCGGCGGAACCCGCCGAGCGCGGCCGCCTCGACCGCTTCTTCGAGATCACCCGCCGTGGCTCGACTGTCAAGCGCGAGGTGCTCGCCGGGATCACCACCTTCGCGACGATGGCCTACATCGTCGTGCTCAACCCGCTGATCATCGGTACCGCCCCGGACAAGGACGGCAACCTGCTCGGCATCGCGCCGGTCGCCGGGGTCACCTGCCTCGTCGCGGCGGTCATGACGATCATGATGGGCGTCGTCGGCCGGGTGCCGTTCGCCGTGGCGACCGGCCTGGGCTTGAACGCGTTCGTCGCGTACGCCGTCGCCTCCCAGATGACCTGGGCCGAGGCGATGGGCCTGGTGGTGATCGAGGGTCTGATCATCACCGTGCTGGTGCTGACCGGCTTCCGGAAGGCCGTCTTCCGGGCCATCCCGGCCTCGCTGAAGGCGGCCATCGCCGCCGGTATCGGTCTGTTCATCGCCATGATCGGCTTCGTCGACGGCGGTCTGGTCCGGCGGGTGCCGGACGCGGCCGGCACCACCGTCCCGGTGCAGCTCGGCGGCGACGGCACGCTGCGCGGCTGGACCACGGTCGTCTTCCTGGTCGGCCTGCTGGTCACCGGCATCCTGGTGGCCCGCAAGGTGAAGGCCGGCGTCCTGATCGGCATCGTGGCGACCACCGTCGTCGCGGTGATCGTCAACGCCCTCGCCAAGCCCGGCCCGGCGTTCGTCGACGGCAAGCCCAACCCGGCGGGCTGGCGGCTCAACGTGCCGACCCTGCCCGATCCGCTGATCAAGGCACCCGACCTGCACCTGGTCGGCAACGTGTCGTTCAGCTCGTTCGCCCACGTCGGCGTGATGACCGCGCTGCTGCTGGTGTTCACCCTGGTGCTCGCCGACTTCTTCGACGTGATGGGCACGACCGTGGGCCTGGCCAAGCAGGCCGGCCTGACCACCAAGGACGGCACCGACATGCCCCGACTGGGCAAGGTGCTCTTCGTCGACGGCGTCGCCGCGGTCGCCGGTGGCGCGGGTAGCGCCTCCTCGGCCACCACGTACGTCGAGTCCTCCTCGGGCATCGCGGACGGTGGGCGTACCGGTCTGACCAGCGTGGTCACCGGCGTGCTCTTCCTCGGCGCGCTGCTGCTCACCCCGCTGGTGTCGCTGGTGCCGAGCGAGGCCGCCGGCCCGGCGCTGGTGATCGTCGGTGCGCTGATGATCCGCCAGGTCAAGGAGATCGACTTCACCGACGTGGGCGTCGCGGTCCCGGCCTTCCTCACTATGACCCTGATGCCGTTCACCTACTCGATCACCAACGGCATCGGCGCCGGCTTCGTGAGCTGGGTGGCGATCCGGGTGGCCCAGGGCAAGGCACGCCAGATCCACCCGCTGATGTGGGCGGTCTCCGCCGCGTTCGTGGTCTATTTCGGCATCAACCTGGTCAAGGCCGTCACCGGCGTCAGCTGACCGGTCCACGCCGCGCCCCCGTCGCCCCCGGCCCGAGGCGGCGGGGGCGCGGCGTATCCGGATCATGGGTTGAGTGCATCGCCGCCGGGCGGGCGTCCCAGGTTTGCCGGGGGACGCCGCCCGTCCCGACGCCGGGACGCGACGCTCGTTGTACCGGTACAGGGACGACGGGGGAGCACGGTCATGAGCTACGCGGACGTCAACGGGGTGCGGCTCTGGTACGAGGTCCACGGGACCGGCCAGCCGCTGGTGCTGCTGCACGGTGGCTACGGCGCGGTGGAGATGTTCCAGCCGATCCTGCCCGCCCTCGCCGGTCGCCGCCGGGTGATCGCCGTCGACCTGCAGGGGCACGGCCGCACCGCCGACGTGGACCGGCCGCTGCGGCACGAGTCGATGGCCGACGACATCGCCGCGCTGCTGCGGCACCTCGACCTGCCGCAGGCCGACCTGATGGGCTACTCGCTCGGCGGCGGGGTGGCCCTGCGTACCGCGATCCAGCACCCCGGCCTGGTCCGCCGCCTGGTGCTGGTCTCCACGCCGTGCCGGCGGCGCGGCTGGTACCCGGAGGTGCTAGCGGCAATGGCGGCCCAGGACGAGCGGGTCGCCGAGCAGATGCGCGGCACCCCTCCGCACGAGCTCTACCTGCGTCTGGCGCCGCGCCCGCAGGACTGGCCGACGCTCTGGGCCAAGACCGGTGACCTGCTGCGCCGCGACTACGACTGGTCCGCCGAGGTGGCCGCGCTCGCCCTGCCGGTGCTCCTGGTCTTCGCCGACGCCGACTCGGTCCCGGTCAGCCACATGGCGGAGTTCTTCGGGCTGCTCGGCGGCGGGCACCGGGACGCCGGCTGGGACGGCACCGACCGCCCGGCGTCCCGGCTGGCCGTGCTGCCCGGCCTGACCCACTACGACATCGTCGGGTCACCGGCGCTGCCCGAGGCCGCTCTGCCGTTCCTCACCCACGAGGTCCGCGCGCCCGCCTGACCGCCCAACCGGTCAGGGGAGCCGGCGGGTGAGCCAGCGCAGCAGGGCGTCGCCCTGGGCACGCTGGAACGCCCGTACCGTGGGGATGCCGGGCGGCGGCGGCAGCCGGGCCCCGTCGAGGAAGAACCCGGTGAACCCGGCCAGTACGCCGGTCAGGTCGGCCGGATCCACTCCGGCGGCGAGTGGCAGGTCGCGCAGCAACGCCTCGGGGTCGTGCCCGCCGTAGACCTGCACATTGACCAGGATCATCAGCCTGTCCAGCCACGCCGGCCCCCGGCAGGCCCACGGCCAGTCCACCACGCTGACCCTGCCGTCGGGGCCGATCAGCAGGTTGTCGGCGCGGATGTCGAGGTGGCACAGCGTCTCGCCGGCCAGCGCCGCCAGCCCCCGGTCGGCGGCGGCGCACAGTTCCGGCAGCCGGGCCCGGGCCCACGGGTCCAGGTCGGCCGGCGGGTCCGCGGCGATCCGCCGCCAGCCAGCGAAGTCCGGCGCGAGTTGCGCGGCGGCGGTGGGTGCCACCGCGACCGACGCCGGCGTGAGCGCAGCGGCCATGGCCTCCAGGGTGGACAGCACCGCGTTCAGCTCGCCGGCTGCCCAGGGCGTCACCGGGTGCCGCCCCGCCACGTCGGTGAAGACCAGCGCCACCCAGTCGCCGTCGTCGTAGCTGCCGAGCAGCCGGGGTGCGGGCGCGGTCGGCGGCAGTGCGGCGGCGATCAGCGCCTCCGTCCGGTGCAGCCCGGGACTGCGGTCGTTCTGCGCCGGGCTGACCGCCTTGACGAAGGCGCGCCGGCCGCCGGCGGTACGCACCCGGTCGGCGGTGCCGGGGGAGAAGCCGCCTGACTGGGAGAGGGCCTCCACCACCCGGTCACCGAGGATCTCCTCCACCGCGGCCCGGACCCGGTCGGGCAGGTCCGCCCAGTGGATCCGGCGGTTCGTCGCGCGTGTCACCGGTCCACCGTGCCGCCCGGCACCGGCCTGGGCAATCCGATTACCGCGCGGGCGCGGCGTAGCGGAGGATGACCACACCACTGTCGAACGGGCGTGCCTCGACCAGGGTGAACCGGTGCGGCTCGAAGCCCCGGTCGGCCAGCGGGATCCCGCTGCCCGCCACGATCGGGTTCTGCTTGACCACCAGCTCGTCCACCTCGCCGAGGAGTTGGCCGGCGAGCTGCCCGCCGCCGCAGAGCCAGATGTCCCGGCCGGGCTGCCGCTTCAGCTCGCGGGCGAAGGTCACCGGATCACTGTCGACGATCTTCACCTGCGGGTCGTCGGACGGGGGCAGCGAGCGGGAGAAGACGTACTGCTTCAGGTGGGCGTACGGGCTGGTGACGCCCATCTTCAGCCCGGGGTCGTAGGTGCCCCGCCCCATCACCAGCGCGTCGAAGCGGCCCGTGGGCGGCGACTCGATGCCGAGCTGGGCGTGGGTGAACGTGGGGAAGGTCTGGGGCCATTCGGCGGCCAGGTGGGCCAGCAAGTCCGGCTCCGGCATCAGCGGAAAGAAGTCGAACGACCCGTCGGGGCCGGCGATGAAGCCGTCGAGGGTGCTGGCGATGTAGTACACGAGCTTGCGCAAACCTGCTCCGATGTCCGGCTCAACCACGACGGCTGTCGTGGTTGACGCAGAATCTACTACACCTGTCGTGGTTGTTGCTAGGGTGTCGTCGTGGCCAGGAATCCGGAACGCCGTGTCCTCCTCGCCGACGCCGGGCTGCGCGTGCTCGCCGCGGCCGGCGCCCGCGGGCTGACCCACCGCGCGGTCGATGCCGAGGCGGGTGTGCCGACCGGCACCGCCTCCAACTACTTCCCGTCCCGTGGCGCGCTGCTCGCCGGGCTCGCCGAGCGGATCTTCGAACGGATGGCACCCGACCCGGCGGTGCTGGCCGACCTCGGCCGGCGCGAACCGTCCCTCGCCCTGGCGACCGACTACCTGCGGTACATCGTCGAGCGCACCACCCGCGAGCCCGACCTCACCCGAGCCCTGTTCGAGCTGCGGCTGGAGGCGTCGCGCCGCCCGGAGTTGCGGCACGCGCTCGGCGACGTGCTCCGCCGGGGGTACGCCGACGACGTGGCCTTCCACGTCGCGGCCGGCCTGCCCGGCGGGGCCTTCGAGGTGGCCCTGCTGCACTACGCGGTGGACGGGCTCCTGCTCGACCTGCTCACGACGTCGATCGACGCCGGTTTCGACGTCGACCAGGTGGTGTCCGCCCTGGTCTTCCGTCTGGTGGGCGCCGCCGGCTGACCGCCGTCCCAGGTGTGTCCACCGGCCCAGCGGGAAACCCCGGCAGGACGCCCCTGGGGAGGAGCGACGGATGACGGATGCCCCGGCACTGACCATCGGCGTGCTCGGCTCGTACGGCGGCCGCAACCTCGGCGACGAGGCGATTCTCACCGGCCTCCTGTCCGACCTGCGGCAGCTTGAGCCGGACGCCCGAATCATCGTGTTCTCCCGGAACCCGGCGCACACCGCGCTGGCCCATCCCGACGTGGAGGCGGTGCCCTGGGAGGGGGTCAGCCGGGCCGACTCGTCCATGCTGCTGGCCGAGCTCGACCTGCTCATCCTCGGCGGTGGCGGGATCCTCTACAACCGCGAGGCCCGCCGCTACCTCCGGGTGGTCCGGGTGGCCCAGGAGCGGGGCCTGCCGCTGCTCACCTACGCGGTGGGGGTCGGTCCGCTCAGCGACGGCATCGACACCGGGATGGTGCGCGAGACCCTGGCCGGGGCCGCCGAGGTGACCGTGCGGGACCAGGAGTCCCGGATGGTGCTGGAGGAGGCCGGGCTGCTCAACCCGATCACGGTCACCGCCGACCCGGCGTTCCTGCTGGAGCCGGAGGACTTCCCGGAGAGCTGGTTGCGCGAGGAGGGCGTCCCCGGCGGCAAGCGGCTGGTCGGGCTGAGCGTTCGCGAGCCGGGCCGGGCCGCCGAACGCCTCGACGTCGACGGCTACCACCGGCTGCTCGCCCAGATCGCCGACTTCCTGGTGCACCGGATCGACGCGTACGTGCTCTTCGTACCGATGGAACGCGACGACATCCGGCACTCGCACGGGGTGATGTCGCACATGACCGCGTCGGAGCGGGGCCGGATCCTGCACGGTGACTACTCGCCGAGGCAGATCCTGGGCATGATGCGCCACCTGGACCTCGCGGTCGGCATGCGGCTGCACTTCCTGATCTTCGCCGCCATGATCGGCACGCCGTTCCTGCCCCTGCCGTACGCCGGAAAGGTCTTCGACCTGGCCCAGCGGCTCGGGGTGCCGGCGCTGCGCGGCGTGGAACGCGAGGTGGAGGGCCCGCTGCTGGCGGAGGTGGACCAGCTGTGGGACGAGCGGGAGGCGCGGGCCGACGAGACCGCCCGCCGGGTGGCCGAGGTGTGCGAGCAGGCCCGCGGCACCTCCCAGGTCACCCGGGGGGTGCTGGAGAGCATCCGGTCGCGCACCCTGAGCCGGACCGGTGCCCGCTGAGCCGGCTCGTCGGGCCGGCGGACCTCGCCCACCCCGGTGCTGGCCGCCGGCCGTCGGGAGATCGACCGGAGCGGGGTCAGAGCGCCGGGCCGCGCCAGGCGTAGACCCACGGGCGGCCGCGGTGGTCGTCCGACTCCAGCTCGTAGATCTCCGCCTCGGCCAGTCCCTCGGGGCCGAGGCGGTGGTGGGTCAGCGGCGGCCGGCCGTTGTCGTCCAGCTCGACGGTGACGGTCTCGCCGTCGGCCACGCCACCCACCAGGGGGATCTGCACCGTTCCTGCCATGCGCCCATCCTGCCCCGGAGGCCGCCGCGCCGCAGCGATAGCGGGCAGCGGGCCGGGCCGCTCCAGGACTAGGGTCCGAGGATGGCGGACACGACGATCGACCCCACGCTCGGTCCGGTCCTCGCCCGTACGGGCGACGAGCGAGCCGTGCTCGAATCGTTCCTCGACTTCCACCGGGCCATCGTGCTGCGCAAGGCGCGGGGCCTCTCCGACGCCGATGCGAGCCAACGCCTGGTGCCGTCCCTCACCACCCTCGCCGGCCTGCTCAAACACCTGGCCCTGGTGGAGCGGAACTGGCTCCCCTGCCTGTTCGCGCCTGAGCCGGGGGACGTCTACCTCACCACGGAGGAGGAAGCGGCGGCGAGCTTCACCCTCGAGCCCGGCGAGACCGTCGAGACCCTCGCGGCGGGGTACGAGGCGGCCTGCGCCCGGTCCCGGGCGATCGCCGCCCGGTTCGACCTGGACCACGTGGTGCCGCACCCGCAGCTCGGTGAGGTCTCGTTGCGCTGGGTGCTGGTTCACCTGATCGAGGAGACCGCCCGGCACGCCGGGCACGCCGACATCCTGCGCGAGCTGACCGACGGCGAGACCGGGGCGATCTAGGGACGGTTCAGTCCCGGGGCAGCAGGCCGGGCGGATATTCCATCCCGTCGTGGGTGCAGGCGGCGGCGGCCACCCGGGCGGCGTACCGGGCCGCGTCGAGCGGGGACGCGCCGCCCAGCCGGGCGGCGACAAGTCCGGCCGCGAAGGCGTCTCCGGCGCCGTTGGTGTCCACCACCGCGGCGGGCGGGGTCGCCGCGGGCACCCGCACCGGCGTGTCCGGGCCGTGCAGGGTCGCGCCGGCTGCGCCGCCGGTCACCAGCACGGTCCGGGGCGCCAGCCCCGCCGCCACTTTTCCGGCCCGCTCGCCGAGCCGTACGTCGCTCAGGAAGACCAGGTCGGCGACCTCGGCGAAGGGGCGGTGGTAGTCGTTCTCGCCGTCCCAGTCGTGCAGGTCGGTGGAGAGCGTCACGCCGGCCCCCAGGCTCGCGCGCAACCCCGGCAGAGCGTCCCGCGCCCAGTCCATGATCGACACGTGCACGTGCCGCGCCTCGCCGGCCAGCGCGGCGAGCTCCGCCGGGGCGAACGGTGCCGGGCCGGACCACGGGCGCGGGTCGTAGAGGGACATCCGGCGGCCGGCCGGGTCGACCAGGTTGACCGATCGGCGGGTGCCGGCGGGCGCCTCGGCCAGCACGGCCCGTACCGAGGTGCGGGCCAGCGCGGCCCGGACCACGTCGCCGGCCGGGTCGGCGCCCAGCACGTCCACCAGCGTCACCCGCAGGCCCAGGGCGTGCGCGGCGAGCGCCACCCCGGCCCCGGTGTTGCCGATCCGCAGCTCGATCGGGGGTACCGTCAGCGAGTCGGCGGCCGGCAGCGGGAGCGCGGGCACCTGGGCACGGATGTCGACTCCCAGGCCACCGATCACGAGCAGATCGACCATGGCGGCGAGAGTAGTCGGTCCCGGCCGCCTATCCTGGCCTCGGGCGTCGTCGAGGGGGAGTGCGTGCTGGTCATCCACGGGCTGTGGCTGTCCGGCGTCGGGCTCGCCGTCTGGGGCGAGGACAGCACCCGCCCGGCCCGGGCCCCGCGCCGGCCCGGCCGGGCGCCGCGGGAGCGTCCGCACCCCTTCGCCGTCGACCACGCCACCCTCGCCGCCGCGCTCAGCGACCCGCCGGGCGAACCGGCGTCGGTGCTGCTCACCCTGCCCACCCGGGCCGGCTCGCCGATGGACTCCCCGGAGCTGGTCCGGACCACCGCCGGGGAACCGGTCCGTGGTCCGGTCACCCTCGCCGGGTGGCGGGTTCCCGCCCTGGCGTACGCCCCGGACGCCGCGCTCGCCCTGCTCCGCGCCCTCGAGGTGGGGGACGTGGTGCCGGGGGCGACCCTTCGCCACCTGGCCGAGCTGGCCGACTTCGCCGCCGACCTCGTCAGCCGCGGCCGGCTGCTGCCCGGTGTGGCCGACGTCGTCGCCGTGCCACCCGCCGACTCCGCGACGCGGACCCGGACCGGGCGGGGCGCGGTGGAGGACGCACGGCCCCGGCGGCACCTGCGTCCGGTGGACCACTCCGACGTGGTCACCGCCCGGGCGGTCTGGCGGCCGCTGCTCACCGGCACGGACGCGGCCTGGGCGCGCTCGCTGGCCCTCGCGCTGCCCCCGGCCGCCCGCGCCGCCGTCGAATGGGAGTACACGCGGCCCGGCGCCGCGGCCGGCGCCGTCGGACCAGGGGAGCTGGTCGCCGAGGCGCTGGACGCGTTGACCGACGCCGCCGCCCGGGCAGCCCTGACCGACACCCTGCTGCACCGGGGCATGCGCCCGGTCGGGCCGGTGCCCCGCTGGCTGGCCGCGCTCACCGGGCCGGAGCGCGCGTTCCACGCCGAGCCGGCCGCCCTGGACACCCTGCGGACCGAGCTGGACGCCTGGCAGCGCGACGCCGCCGGCGGCCGGGTACGGGCCGCCTTCCGGCTGGTCGAGCCGCCCGTCGACCCGGTGGCCGAGCTGGTCGAAGGGGGATCCTGGCGACTCGAGTTCGGCCTGCACCCCACCGACGAGCCGGGCCTGGTGGTCGACGCGGCGCAGATCTGGCGCGGGTCCGCGCCCGCTCTCGTTGACCACCGGATCGAGCCGCAGGAAACCCTCCTCGCCGAGCTGGGCCGGGCCAGCCGGCTCTGGCCGGACCTGGACGACGCGCTGCGGACCGCCGCGCCGGAGGGGATGGAGCTGGACGCGGACGGCGCGCACCGGTTCCTCCGGGAGGGTGCGCCGGTGCTGCACGCGGCCGGCTTCGGGGTGCTGCTGCCGTCCTGGTGGCGGCGGCCCTCGTCCCGCCTCGGCGCCCGACTGCGGGCGCGCAGCCGCAGCGCCCCCGCCACGGTCGCCGCCGCCGCGGCGGGCCTCGGGCTGGACGCCCTGGTCGACTACCGCTGGGAGGTGGCCCTCGGCGACCAGCCGCTGACCGCCGAGGAACTGGCCGCCCTGGCCGAGCTGAAGTCCCCGCTGGTCCGGCTGCGGGGCCGCTGGGTCGAACTGGACCCGGACCGGCTCGCCGCCGGGCTGCGGCTGCTCCGCTCGGCCGGCGAGCTGACCGTGGCCGACCTGCTGCGGATGGGTCTGGCCGGCGCCGACCGCCCCGACGCGCTGCCGGTGCTGGAGGTGACCGCGGACGGGCCGTTGGGTGAGCTGCTGGCCGGGGAGGCGGAGCGGCGGCTCACCCCGGCCGACCCGCCACCGGGGTTCGCCGGGACGCTGCGGCCGTACCAGCGGCGCGGGCTGGCCTGGCTGGCGTTCCTCCAGTCGCTCGGGTTGGGCGGGATCCTCGCCGACGACATGGGGCTGGGCAAGACCGTGCAGCTGCTCGCGCTGCTCGCCGGGGACCCGCCGGAGGTCGGGCCCACGCTGCTGGTCTGTCCGATGTCGCTGGTCGGCAACTGGCAGCGGGAGGCGGCCCGGTTCACGCCCGGGTTGCGGGTCCACGTGCACCACGGGGCCGAGCGCGCCCGGGGTGAGGCGTTCGCCGCGGCGGTGCACGCCGCCGACCTGGTCCTCACCACCTACTCGGTGGCAGCCCGCGACGCGTACGACCTGGCCGGGATCGACTGGCACCGGGTCGTGGTGGACGAGGCGCAGGCGATCAAGAACGCCGCGACCCGCCAGGCCGAGGCGGTTCGGTCGCTGCCCGCGCGGCACCGGGTCGCGGTCACCGGTACGCCGGTGGAGAACCGACTCGCCGATCTCTGGTCGATCATGCAGTTCGCCAACCCCGGCCTGCTCGGCCCGGCCGCCACCTTCCGGAAGAAGTTCGCCGAGCCGATCGAGCGGCACGGCGACGCCGAGGTGGCCGGGCGGCTGCGCCGGATCACCGGACCGTTCGTGCTGCGCCGGCTCAAGACCGACGCGTCGATCATCTCCGACCTGCCCGAGAAGCTGGAGATGGAGGTGCTCTGCAACCTCACCGCCGAGCAGGCCGCCCTGTACCGGGCGGTGGTCGACGACATGATGGCGAAGATCGAGTCCAGCGACGGGATGGAACGCCGCGGCCTGGTGCTGGCCACCATGACCCGGCTCAAGCAGGTCTGCAACCACCCCGCCCAGCTGCTGCACGACGGCTCGGCCCTGCCCGGCCGCTCCGGCAAGCTGGAACGGCTCGAGGAGATCGTCGACGAGGTGCTCGCGGCGGGGGAGAAGGCCCTGCTCTTCACCCAGTACGCCGAGTTCGGCGGGATGCTGCGCGGGCACCTGTCCGCCCGTACCGGCCGGGAGGTGCTGTACCTGCACGGCGGCGTCGGCAAGGCCGAGCGGGACGGCATGGTGACCCGGTTCCAGTCCTCGGACGGTCCGCCGCTGTTCGTCCTGTCGCTCAAGGCCGGCGGCACCGGGCTGACCCTGACCGCGGCGAACCACGTGGTGCACGTGGACCGCTGGTGGAACCCGGCCGTCGAGGACCAGGCCACCGACCGGGCGTTCCGCATCGGCCAACGCCGCCGGGTGCAGGTGCGCAAGTTCGTGTGCGCCGGCACGGTCGAGGAGAAGGTGGCCGCGATGATCGCGGACAAGCGCAGCCTGGCCCAGCGGGTGGTGGGCAGTGGCGAGCAGTGGGTCACCGAGCTGTCCACCGACACCCTGCGTGAGCTGTTCGCGCTGGACGCCGGGGCGGTGGTGGAGTGACCACTCCGGACCGAGGTTCGCGGTTCGCCGAGTTCGGGCCGCCGCGCCGGGTCGAGGGCGGCCTGAAGGCGCGCAGCACCCGGGGCGCGATCGGCCGCTCCTGGTGGTCCCGGCGCTTCCTGGAGGTGCTGGAGTCCTTCGCGCTCGGCACCCGGCTCACCCGGGGCCGGGCGTACGCGCGCCGGGGCCAGGTGCTCCGGCTCGACGTCGCCCCCGGGCTGGTGACCGCCAGCGTGCAGGGGTCGCGGCCCAAGCCGTACCCGGTGCGGATCGGGTTGGCGGCGTACCCGGACGAGGTCTGGGAGCGGGTCGAGGCGGACCTGGCCGGGCAGGCGTTCTTCAGCGCCCGGCTACTCGCCGGTGACCTGCCGTCCGAGTTGGAGGAGCTGTTCTCCGAGGCGGAGGCGCCCCTCTTCCCAGCCGGCGTGGCCGAGCTGGAGCAGCACTGCGGCTGCCCTGACTTCGCCGTCCCGTGCAAGCACCTGGCGGCCACCTTCTACCTGCTGGCCGAGGCGTTCGACGCCGACCCGTTCCGGCTCCTGCACTGGCGCGGCCGGAGCCGGGCCGAGCTGCTCGACCGGCTGCGTACCCTGCGGGGCGTCGCCGCGAGCGCGGACGGCGCACCGGCCGAGCAGGCGGCGGTGCCGGGCGCACCGGCCGGCCCGGCGGACGCCGGTGCCGGGCCCGCGGCGGCGGCGGAACGAGCCGTGGCCGGCGCGGGGCGGGTGCTCGGCGGCCTGCCGGCGGCCGAGCTGGCCGACGCGCTGGACCGGTTCTGGCTGCCTCCGGCGCCGTTGCCCGACCGGCCACCCACCCTGGCGACCGGACCGGAGCTGCTGCTGCGCCAGCTTGCCCCGCCGGGGGCCGCGATCGGCGGCCCCGGCCTGGTCGAGCGGCTACGGCGGGCCTACCGGGAGTTCGGCCGGCCGCGACCGGCGACGGACCCGGACACCTCGGCGCGCTGATCCCCGGCGTCCGGTCTCCCGGCCGCAGGGTGCGATCGGCGCGGTCATAGCCAGCGTCGCCGGAAGTGCCACATGAGCCCGGCGTTGGCCAGCAGCACCACGGCGCAGATCGCGCCGGCCAGCCGCCCGGCCAGTACGGTCATCGCCGGCAGCGAGGCCCACAGCACGATCGTCAACAGCATCAGATAGCGGCCTCGGCGGCCCCGGGCCCGGTGGTCGAGCCGGGCGAAGAACTGCGGGTCGCTCTCCCGCAGCTGGCGGGTGATCTGTTCGAACCTGCGCTGATCCTCTTTGCTGAGCATGGCGGTGCCTTCCCCTCACGGCTTCAGCGGTCCCGCGGCATACCCGCAACGGAGGCGGGTCACGCGCTGCTCCTGCCGCCACTTCGATCAAAGTCGGGCGGGTGGGCATCTTCCGGTCGGACGGCCTCAGCGCAGGCCTGTCCCGCGGGGTTTCGCGGTGCCTTCGAACGGCCCCAACAGCGTCGCCGCGGGCGAAAACGTGAGGTCCCGGCCGCCGCGGCGACAACATTCGTGAGCAACGGGCGGCGGGGCACGGCGGGCGGCCGGGTCGGCCGGGCGGGGGTAGGTCAGCGGAGGGGGCGGTGGGTGGTGTTGGGGCGGGAGCCGGTGGGGCGGGGTCGGCCGGGGCGGGAGCCCCAGGGCCGGGTGCCGGCCCAGCGGCGCGGGCGGCGGTGGTGTGGTGCTGGTTCGGTGCCGCCGGTGTGGCGGGCCGCGTCATCACTGGACATGGTCAACCCCCGCTCTGGCGCGAGCGCGCCGTCATCCGGGTCCAACGAGTCCGGCACCGGGGAGGACGCTGCCCGCCGTCAGCAGCCGCGGCGGGGAAGGGGGAGTTGGCCCGGGAGCAGATCGGAGGTGAGCGTGACGCCGGCCGCCCGTAACGCCTCGATCAGCGCGTTCTGCACCAGATAGGAGTCGGGAAGCTGCCAGCGCGCCTGCTCGGGGGCGACCGCCCAGCGCACCGTCCCCTCGGGCAGCCGGGTCGGCGGTGCCGGGATCCAAGAGCCGCCACCGTGCCGGATCACGTGGAAGCAGTGCTCGAGTTCCGGCCGGAGCGGGTCGCCGCAGCGGACCAGGAACATCCAGCGGCCGGTGGGGGTGACCAGGACCGGCCCGCGTACGCCGAAGCCGGCCGGGTGGGTCGCGAGCGTGTCCAGGACCCGCCGGCCGAGGTGGGCCGCGACCTCGAGTACGTCGAACGCGCGGCCGGTGGGCAGCAGCACCCCGTGCGGGCGGCTGCGCCACCAGGTGGCCACCCGCGCCGGGTCGGCGCTCGCCGCGTGCTCCCAGTTCTCCAGGGCCGGGTGGCAGCCGCTGGTGGGGCAGCCGGCCCGGCCGCAGACGAAGCGGCTGTTGGCCAGGCAGGCGCCGGGCGTCACCTCCCAGCCGTGGACGGCGTAGCGGACGGCGACCCGGCGCAGCCGGACCCGTTCCAGGGGCGACAGGTGAGCCACGCGTGGTCCGACATTCCCCCACATGTGTGCCACATCCCCTCTCGTCCGCACTGGATGGTCCACATCGCACGTCGAACGCCGTCACTGCCGTAACCCGCGGTCGTTGAGTTGACGAACGGCTGATGCAACTTGCACGGAAATTACGAGGACTGGCCGTATGGCTGACGTACAGACTGTGCGACCAGCGAAAACCTAGAGACCGACGGATCGTCGCGACCGTCGACCGGGGTGGCTCAGCCGGACGTGAGTAGGGGGAGGAATGGCGATATGGACGAACTTCCCATAGGCCGCCGGGTGGCGTACTGGCGGGGGCGGCGCAAGATGTCCCAACAGGTCTTCGCCGACCGGCTCGGCAAGTCCAAGAGTTGGGTGGACAAGGTGGAGCGCGGAGTCCGGCGGCTGGACAAGTTCTCCGTCCTCTACGAGATCGCCGACATTCTCCAGGTCGACGTCCAACTGCTCCTCGGCAAGGACCCGGAGCGGCGCACCGACACCCTCAACTGCATCGACCAGGTCGAGGTCGAGGAGATCCGGGCCGCGCTGGAGCGGTACGACTCGATGACCGCCTACTTCGACGCGGCGCCGTACCCGCCCCCGCTGACGGACATACGCAAGGCGGTCAACCACGCCTGGCTCACCTACCAGTACGGCCGCTACGGGATGCTCACCCGCGCCCTGCCGAAGCTGCTGCGCGACGCCCAGGCCGCCGACGCCGGCTACGCCGACGAGCAGGCCCGGGACGCCGCCCACCTGCTCGGACAGGTCTACCAGATCGCCTCCTCGGTGCTCCGCAAGCTCGGCGAGTGCGACCTGGCCTGGCTGGCCGCCGACCGCTCGATGGCGGTCGCCCAGCGTGCCGACGACCAGTTGCTGGCCGGTATCGCCACCACCCGGGTCTGCAACGCGCTGGCGGCCATGGGCCGGTCCCGGCCGGCCCTGGAACTCAACGTCAACATCGCCAACCGGCTGGCCCCCGGCACCGGCGACGCCAGCCCGGAGCAGCTCTCCGTCTACGGCATGCTGCTGCTCCAGGGCGCGATGGCCGCCGCCCGCATCGGCGACTCCGCGACGGTGGACGACCTGCTCAACGGGGCCCAGGAAGCGGCCACCCTGCTGGGCAGCGACCAGAACCACTACTGGACCTCGTTCGGCCCGACCAACCTCGAACTGCACCGGGCCGCCGCCGCCGTCGAACTCGGCGACGGGGGCCGGGCGGTGGAGATCCATCAGCGGATCCCGGAGCCGGCGTTCAACGCGCTGCTGCCCGAGCGGCGCGCGCACCACCTGCTCGACATCGCCCGCGGCTACGCCCAGATCGGTGACGTCGCCAACGCGGGTGAGATGCTGCTGCTCGGTGACCGGCTCGCCCCGTCCGAGATCCGCTGCCGGCCGATCGCCCACGAGGTGATGTCCGACGTGCTCCGTCGCACACGGGGTACGCCGCCTCCGCCGATCGGGGAGTTGGCTGAGCACATGGGAGTCGGAGTATGAGCGGATGAACAGTCCGCATCTCAGCCACCGGCGCCGTCGAGTGCTCTACGTGATCGCCTGCGGCTCGCCGCTGGCCCGCAACGTCGGCCGGTTGGTCGACCTCGCCCAGCAGGACAGCTGGGACGTCTGCGTGGTCACCACCCCGGACGGTGCCAAGTTCGTCGACCGCGCGTCGCTGGCCCGGCAGACCGGGCACCCGGTACGCACCCACTACAAGAACCCGGGCGACCCGGACGTGCTCCCTCCGGCGGACGCGATGCTGGTCTGCCCGGCGACGGTCAACACCGTCAACAAGTGGGCGGCCGGCATCGCCGACACGCTCGCCCTGGGGCTGCTGATCGAGGCGCAGGGGCTCGCGGTGCCGATCGCGGCCGTCCCGTACACCAACTCGGCGATGGCCGCGCACCCGGCGTTCCGGGCCAGCCTGGACCGGCTGCGTGAGTGGGGGGTGCGGATGGTCTTCGGCGACCACGTCGTACCGCTGCATCCGCCGGGTACCGGTGAGCGGCACGTGGACGCTTTCCCCTGGGAGGTCGGCCTCGCGGCGCTGCGCGGCACGCCACGCCCGGCCGCCCCGGTCGGCTGAGCCGGCCCCGACATGCCGAGGGGTCAGCGCGCGCTGGCCCGTCCGGCCGCACCGACCCCGGGTGGCGCCCGGCCACCGGCGACCGGATGAGGGGCGACCCGTGGGGCCGCTGGTTCCGTCTGCCGCCGGACCGGGCCCGGACGCCGGTAAGCTGGCCGGCCGTGAGCACAACCGGATCTCCGCCCACCGTCGCCGACGTGGTGGCCGTGCTGGACCGCCGCTACCCGCCCGCGTGGGCCGAGGAGTGGGACCGGGTCGGCCTGGTGCTCGGCGAGCCCGGCACCCCGGTACGCCGGATCGCCTGCGTGGTCGACGTGGTCCCGGAGACGGTGGAGCAGGCGCTCGCCGCCGGGGCCGACCTGATCGTCGCGCACCACCCGTTGCTGCTGCGCGGGGTGTCCTCGGTCGCCGCCACCACGTACAAGGGGCGCATCGTCCACCGGATGATCAAGGCGGACGTGGCGCTGTACGTGGCGCACACCAACGCCGACGTGGCCGACCCGGGCGTCTCCGACGCGCTCGCCGCCCGGTTCGGGCTGACCGGGCTGCGCCCGCTGCACCGGCCCCGGCCGGGGTCACCCGCCGACGGCCCGGGGCGGGGCATCGGCCGGATCGGCGAGATGCCCGCCCCGATGACCCTGGCCGAGCTGACCCGGCACGCGGCCGCCGTGCTCCCTGCCACCGCCTGGGGAGTTCGCGCCGCCGGGGATCCCGGGCGTATGGTTCGTACCCTTGCCGTCAGCGGAGGCTCGGGGGACAGCTTCCTCGCCGAGGCGACCGCCGCCGGGGCGGACGCGTTCCTCACCGCGGACCTGCGCCACCACCCCGCTGGCGAGCACCTCGCCGCCGGCGGCCCGGCCCTGCTGGACGCCGCCCATTGGGCGACCGAACGACCCTGGCTGGACGACCTGGCCGCCCACCTGCGGGACGAGCTGGGCGTCGAGACCGTGGTGTCCGACCTGGACACCGACCCGTGGACCGTGCACGCCGCCGCACCCGACCGGACGACAAGGAGTCCCGACCGTGAAGGCTGATCCGAAGGTGCAGCGCCGGCTGCTCGACCTGCAGGCGATCGACACCGCCCTCGCCCAGCTCGCCCACCGCCGCCGGTCGCTGCCCGAGCGGGCCGAGCTGGAGGCCCTCGCCCGGGAGCTCTCCGCGCTGGAGGACGAGCGGGTCCGGGCGCAGGTTGCCGTCGACGACCTGGACCGGGACATCGCCCGGCTGGAGAAGGACGTCGACCAGGTACGCGCCCGCAAGAGCAAGGACGAGGCGCGGCTCGCGTCCGGCAGCGGGCCGGCCCGGGAGTTGGAGGCGATCCAGCACGAACTGGCCTCGCTGAACCGCCGGCAGAGCGACCTGGAGGACGCCGAGCTGGAGCTGATGGAGCAGCGGGAGACCGCGCAGGGGGTGCTCGACGGCGTCGAGCGGCGGATCGCCGAGGCCCGGGACCGGCGGGCCGCCGCCGAGCAGCGGCGCGACGAGAGCCTGGCCGAGATCGCCAAGGAGGAGGAGTTCAAGCGCGGCGCCCGCCAGCCGCTCGCCGGCGACCTCCCGGCCGACCTGGTCGCCCTCTACGACCGGATCCGCGAGGACACCGGGCTCGGGGCCGCGTTGCTCACCGCCGGCCGCTGCGGCGGCTGCCGGCTGGAGCTCTCCGGCGCCGACCTGGCCCGGATCCGCAAGGCCGACCCGGACGAGGTGGTGCGCTGCGAGGAGTGCCGGCGGATCATGGTCCGGACCGCCGAGTCGGGTCTCTGACCGCCGTGGCGGTGCGTGCGGTCGTCGTCGAGGCCGATGGCGGGTCCCGGGGCAACCCGGGGCCGGCCGGCTACGGCGCGGTGGTCCGGGACCCGGCGACCGGCGAGGTGCTGGCCGAGCGGTCCGAGGCGATCGGCACCGCCACCAACAACGTCGCCGAGTACCGGGGCCTGATCGCCGGGCTGGAGGCCGCCGCCGAACTGGGCGCGGCCGAGGTCGAGGCCCGGATGGACTCGAAGCTCGTGGTCGAGCAGATGTGCGGCCGCTGGCAGATCAAGAACCCGGGGTTGCGGCCGCTCGCCGCGCAGGCCGCCGGCTTGGTCGCCCGGTTCGCCGCCGTCCGGTTCACCTGGGTGCCCCGGGAGCGTAACCAGCACGCCGACGCGCTGGCCAACGCGGCGATGGACGCCGCCGCCGGGATGGCGCGGGCCCGGCCGGTCGTCGCCACGCCCCGCATCGTGGAGCCGCCGCGCGAGGTCGCCGGCCCCGATGCGGCCGCCCGGGCCGCGGCCCGCGAGGTCGCCGCCCGCGCCGCCATCGGCCGGGCCACTGGCACCGACCCGGCCACCACGCCGGCCTCCTGGGAACCGCGCCCGACCGAGAGCGCCACCCGGCTGATCCTGGTCAGGCACGGCGAGACCGAGCGCACCGTGCAGAAGCAGTACTCCGGTCGCGGTGACGTCCCGCTGACCGATCGGGGTCGGGCCCAGGCCGGGGCCACCGCCGCTCGGGTCGCCGCCCTTGCGCCGTCCGTCGCGGCCGTGGTCAGCTCGCCCCTGTCCCGCTGTACGGCCACCGCCGAGGCGATCGCCGCCGTGGTCGGGAACCCACCGGTACGTATCGACGACGACCTCGTCGAGTGCGACTTCGGGGTCTGGGAGGGGCGGACCTTCGCCGAGGTGCGCGCTGACTGGTCGGGGGAGCTGGACGCCTGGCTCGCCTCCACCCGGGTCGCCCCGCCCGAGGGCGAGTCGTTCGCCGCGGTCGCCGAGCGGACCGGCCGGGCGGTCGAGCGGCTGCGTACGGCGTACCCCGGGGAGACGGTCGTGGTGGTCTCCCACGTCTCGCCGATCAAGCTGGTGCTGCGCGACGCCCTCGCGGCCGGCGACGCCTTCCTGCACCGGCTCTACCTGGACACCGCGGGCGTCTCGGTGCTCGACCTGTACCCGGACGGCGGCGTCGCGGTCCGGTCGGTCAACGACACCGCCCACCTGACCGCCCACTGACCACGGCGGCTCCGGTTCGGCGCGTCGGGCGCCGGTGGCTGGAGCCGCCGCCGGCCGTCCGTCCGATCGGCTCCGCCGTTCGGCGCATCCGGGTGTCCGCTCGGCGCATCGCCCGTGTCCGGCTGAACGTGACCGGGCTCACAGGGTCGTAGCCTCCGGCCGTCACATGGCGAGTTACGACTTCCCGGAGGTGTGTCACATGGCTGCACCCGAGCCGGAGGCGCCGACGACGGCGCGATCCAGGGCGAAGGACCACAGTCCCTGGAACTGGTTGCTCTTCGTACCGATCGTGGTGCCGCTCATCCCGGCCTTCTTCAACGCCGACTCACCCCGGATCTTCGGGTTCCCGCGCTTCTACTGGCTGCAGCTGGCCTGGATCCTGCTCGGCGTCGGCACCACCACGCTCGTCTACCAGATGACGAAGAAGCGGGGAGGTGAACGGTGATGTGGCGGGACCACCTGACCGAGATCATCGTCTTCACCGTCCTCTTCCTGCTGGTCAGCGCGATGGGCTTCGTGGCGGCCCGGTGGCGGGCGCCGCGCGACATGGCGCACCTGGACGAGTGGGGGCTGGGCGGGCGCAGCTTCGGCGGCTGGATCACCTGGTTCCTGGTCGGCGGTGACCTCTACACCGCGTACACCTTCGTGGCGGTGCCGGCGCTGATCTTCGGGGCCGGCGCGGCCGGGTTCTTCGCGGTGCCGTACACGATCGTCATCTACCCGATGGTGTTCCTGGTGCTCTGCCGGCTCTGGTCGGTGTCGCACCGGCACGGCTTCGTCACCCCGGCCGACTTCGTCCGCAGCCGGTTCGACTCGCCGGTCCTGGCGCTGCTGGTCGCGATCACCGGCATCGTGGCGACCATGCCGTACATCGCGCTGCAGCTGGTCGGCATCGAGGCGGTGCTGAAGACGATGGGGGTCACCGGGGAGAGCGCACTGGCCCGGCACCTGCCGATCATCATCGCGTTCGCCATCCTGGCGGCCTACACCTACCAGTCGGGGCTGCGCGCGCCGGCGCTGATCGCCTTCGTCAAGGACTCGCTGATCTACATCGTGATCCTGGTGGCGGTCTTCTACCTGCCGTACAAGCTCGGCGGCTGGGGCAGCATCTTCGACGCGGCGGACGCGAAGTTCCAGGCTTCCCCGGCACCGGGTGACGGCATTCTGCTCAACGCCAACAACCAGCTCCAGTACGTCACCCTGGCGTTCGGCTCGGCGCTGGCGCTCTTCCTCTATCCACACAGCATCACCGGCGTGCTGGCCAGCCGGAACCGGGACGTGATCAAGCGGAACATGTCCGCGCTGCCGGCGTACAGCCTGCTGCTCGGGCTGATCGCGCTGCTCGGCTACATGGCCATCGCGGCGAAGGTGACGCCGCTGGCGGGGACCAAGGAGGGCAGCTTCGACACCAACACCATCGTGCCGCGGCTCTTCGACGCGCAGTTCCCGGACTGGTTCGCCGGGGTGGCGTACGCGGCCATCGGCATCGGCGCGCTGGTGCCGGCGGCGATCATGTCGATCGCGGCGGCGAACCTGTTCACCCGCAACATCTACAAGGAGTACTTCAAGCGGGACGCGACCCCGGCGCAGGAGGCGAACGTCTCGAAGATCACCTCGCTGGTGGTGAAGGTCGGCGCGGTCGCCTGCATCGTCTTCCTCGACCCGCAGTTCTCCATCGACCTGCAGCTCATCGGCGGCGTGATCATCCTCCAGACGCTGCCGGCGGTGGCGCTGGGCCTCTACACCCGCTGGTTCCACCGTGGGGCGCTGATCGCCGGCTGGGCGGCCGGCATGGCGCTCGGCATGTGGATGCTCTACCAGATCGGGAACCCGGCGACCGGGAAGAAGCACTTCGCCGGTTCGGCCTTCCCGCTCTCCGAGTTCGGCTTCGACACCAAGAAGACGATCTACGTCGGGATCGTCGCGGTGCTGGTCAACCTGGTCGTCGCCGCGCTGCTAACGCTGGTGCTGCGGGCCGGCAAGGTGGCCGACGGGGTGGACGGCACCACCCCGGACGACTACTTCGCCGACGAGGGCGACGCCCGGGTCACCCCCGGCGCCACCCGCGACGCCGACTCCGCCCCGGAGCCGGTCGCCTGAGGTCCCCGAGGACCCCGGTCGCCCCTGCCGGCGGCCGGGGGCCTCGCCGTGTGGTCAGCGGCGTCGGTTGCGCGACTCCAACGCCTCGTTGAGGCGGTGCAGCATCTCCGCGAGGGTGTCCCGGTCGCCGGCGGCCCAACCGGCGAGGATGTCGCCGTAGAGCCGGGTGCGGGCCGCTTGGACAGCGGCCATCCGCTGCAGCCCGGCCTGGGTGGGGGAGATCACCGTGCCCCGCCCGTCGGCCGGGTCCGGCGTACGGACGATCAGGCCGTCCCGCTGCATGGCGGAGACCTGCCGGGTGACCGTGGAGCCGTCCAGGTTGAGCCGCGCGGCCAGCGCCGAGACGTTCTGCGGGCCGGCGCTGTCCAGGTGCCGCAGGATCACGTACGCCGCCCGGTCCAGCACCCGGTGCTCGGCCGTGCCGGTGGCCCGGCGGGTCGCCTCGCCCAACCGCATCAGCAGCGCGATCTCGGTCTCGATCCGGCCGAGGGTGGCCTCGTCCTGAGCCGGTCCGGTCGTGTGGTCGTCCCTCATAGCTGTATGATACAACCGAATTACCTGTACGATACAGCTATCTGGGAGGCGGAGTGGATCGGCGATCCGAGCCCAACCGCAGTGCCATCTACGCCACCACGCTGGTGGCCTTCCTCGCCATCGCCGGCATCGCCGTGGTGGACCCGATCCTGCCGGCCATCGGCGAGGCGATCGGGGTCACCGCCTGGCAGGTCGAACTGCTGTTCACCGCGTACATCGCGGTGATGGCCGTCGGCATGATCCCGGCGACCCTGGCCAGCGGGAAGTTCGGTTTCAAACCGGTGCTCATCACCGGCGTCTCGGTGGTCGGCCTGGCCGCGATCCTCGCGTCGTTCAGCAACGACATCGTGCAGCTCTCCGCGCTGCGCGGCGTGTGGGGCCTGGGCAACGCCATGTTCTTCGCCACCGCGATGGTGGTGCTGGTCAACCTCGCCAACGACCGGGAATGGGTGGTGGGCCTCTTCGAGACCGCGCTCGGCCTCGGCTTCGCCGTCGGCCCGCTGATCGGCGGCCTGCTCGGCGAGGTGAGCTGGCGGCTGCCGTTCTTCGTCTGCGGCGTGTTCATGGTGCTCGCGCTGGGCGTGGCGGCGCGCAAGCTCCGCGAGCCGGCCCGCCGGCAGGCCCCGGTACGCCTCGGCCAGATCTTCTCGACCTACCGCAAGCCGGCGTTCATCACCCTCTGCGTGGTCACCGCCGCGTACAACTTCGTCTTCTTCGTGGTGCTCGGCTACACGCCGCTCTTCCTGCACCTCGACGTCATCCCGCTGGGGCTGGCCTTCACCGGCTGGGGCCTCGGCCTGGCCGCCGGCATCCTGCTGATCGGCCACCGGCTGGCGCACCGGATCGGCGCGGTGCAGACCGTCGGCGTGGCCATCGCCGGCCTGCTGATCTGCATGGTCCTCTTCGCCACCTCGTCGGGCACCACCGAGTCGCTGGTGGTGCTGGTGCTGTCCGGCCTGTTCATGGGCCTGGCCAACGCCAACCTCACCGACCTGGCGCTCGGCCTCGGCTCCGCCGACCGGCGGGTCGCCACCGGCGCGTTCAACCTGGTCCGCTGGGGCGCCGCCGCGCCGGCCCCGATCATCTCCGGCAAGCTCGCCGAGCACGGGCTGGCCCTGCCGTTCTGGGTCGGCTTCGGGGTGCTCGCCGTCGGCGTGCTGGTCTACCTCGCCTTCGCGCACGTGATGGCCGCCGGCTACGGCGAGCGCGTGCTCTGGTCCCGGTGGAACCGGGCCGCGCGCGGCGCCGAGCACTCGCCGGAGGAGCCGGTCGGCGAGGCGTACTGAGCCACTGTCCCTCCTGGTCGAACCGCCCCGGCGCAGCCTTACGTCCGGGGCGGTTCGGTGTCCAGGGGGGTCAGCGCAGCGCGCGCCAGAGCAGGTCGAGGCCGATCACCGTGCCGAACACCACGATGACGGTCTTCAGCACCACCGGCGGGAGTCGGCGGACCAACCGGGCGCCCACGTACCCGCCGACCAGGGTGGCCGGCGCGACCACCGCGACCGCCGCCCAGTTGACCGGGCCGAAGAGCGCGAAGACCACCAGCGTGGTCAGCCCCACCACGGCCGAGAGCAGGTTCTTGACGGCGGTGACCCGGGCCAGGGTGGCGTCCAGCACCAGGGCCAGGCCGGCCACCAGCATCACCCCGAGCGCCGCGCCGAAGTAGCCGCCGTACACCGAGCCGAGCGCGACCATGGCCTGCACGGTGACGGTACGGCGGCGCGGGCTGAGGTCGGCCGGATGGCCGACCAGCCGGCGCAGCGGGTCCTGAAAGGCCAGGACGGCGGTCGCGCCCAGCACCAGGAACGGCACCACCAGCTCGAACGCCCGCGCCGGGGTGGCCAGCAGCAGCAGGCAGCCGACGCCCGTGCCGAGCACCGTGGTGGGCAGCAGGCGCCACAGCTGCGGCCCGCGCGGCAGGTCCATCCGGCTGCCGGCGACGCTGGCCACGTACCCGGGGAAGACCGACACCGAGTTGGTGACGTTGGCCGGCACCGGCGGCAGGCCGGTCGCGATCAGGGCCGGGAAAGTGATCAGGGAGCCGCCCCCGGCCACCGCGTTCACCGTGCCCGCGGCGAGACCGGCGGCGAGCAGGAGCGCGGCGTCGGAGAGGTCCATGGTTACCGGAGGCTAGTACGGCCGGGACGGATCTCAACTTTTCGCTGCCCTGCCGCGCGAATCGCGCCCGACCTGAGCGATGAGGATCTTGTCCGAGGCGAGAGTGTGTGGTCGGCGATCGAAGCCGGCGAGGCTCCCGAGAGCCTGGCCGAGCCTCGACCACGAGCCGCGTGACCATGAACGGAGTGGTTTTCGACCACACCGCGCTGCTCGCCTTCGGTGCGGGACACCAGTTGCTTTCCGGTCTCGTTGTCCAGGCGCACCGGGAGCACGGAAGGCACCTGTTCGTACCGGCGCTCTGTCTGGCTGGCGCCGCCGCCCAGCGGCCGGCCCTTGACGAGCACGTCGGAGCCCTACCGGTGCTGGACGTCGTGGAGCTGCGCTACTCCGGGGCTCTCGCCGTGGGCCGGCTGGTGAAGCAGGGCGTGGACTGGAAGCTGGCGCACGCGGTGGTGCTGGGGCGACCCGACCCGGAGTGGCCCCAGGGCCGCCCCGCGCTGACGGAGACGCCCAAGGCGTACGCCGGATTGGGTGTTCTGACGCTCGAGGTGCGGTGACCGCACGGCCGGGAAATGGCGGCGGCGCGGGCGTCGTTAGGATGATGGACGCGACGGACGAGTCGACCGGGCGGTCGCGTCGACGGGCTTTGCGGCCCGTCGCCGAGGAACGTCCGGACTCCACAGGGCAGGGTGGTTGCTAACGGCAACCCGGGGTGACCCGCGGGACAGTGCCACAGAAAACAAACCGCCGGCCCGAAACGGGACGGTAAGGGTGAAACGGTGGGGTAAGAGCCCACCAGCATCCCGGGTGACCGGGATGGCTCGGTAAACCCCACCCGGAGCAAGGCCAAGAAAGGATCCTCGCCGCGAGGCGATGGTCCGCGCAGACGCTTGAGGGCTGCCCGTCCGATGTCTGCGGGTAGGCCGCTGGAGCCTGCCGGCGACGGTAGGCCGAGATGGATGGCCGCCGCCGACGCGCCTTCGGGCCGCGTCGGTCACAGAATCCGGCGTACAGGTCGACTCGTCCGTCGCCCTCCGGCTCATGGTGCCGGGCAGCTCAGGCTTCATCCGGGTCGGCCACACCGACCTCGACACCCGGGCGGGGTCGGACGGGCGGAAGTTGCGGGAATGCAACTACGATCCTGAGGTGGTTCGCGCGGAGCACCTGAGGGACGAGCAGCGGTTGCACCGCATCGAGGCGGTGACCGATGCCACGCTCTCCCGTCTCGACGTCGCCGACCTCTTCGACGAGATGCTCGACCGGGTCCGCGACCTACTGCAGGTCGACACGGCGGCCATCCTCCTGCTCGACGTACGCGCCCAGCAGTTGGTCGCCACCGCAGCCAAGGGGCTGGAGGAGGAGGTACGACAACGGTTCCGGGTGTCGGTCGGGCGTGGCTTCGCCGGCCGGATCGCCCAAACCCGGCAGCCGGTGATCATCGAGCAGGTCACCCCGGACAAGGTGGTCAACCCGATCCTGCTGGACACCGGTGTCCGGTCCCTGCTGGGCGTACCGATCATCGCGCGGGGTGACCTCGTCGGCGTCCTGCACGTCGGCACCCTCACGCCGCGGCGGTTCACCCCCGACGACGTCCGCCTGCTGGAACTCGTGGCCGACCGGCTCAGCCTGGCCAGCCGGGCCCGCGCGAACACCCTGGACCAGGCCGCCGCGCTGGCGCTGCAGCGCAGCCTGATCCCTACCGAACTGCCCGAGGTGCCCGGTATCGAGATGGCCGCCCGGTACGTGCCGGGTCACGCCTCCGGCGTCGGCGGCGACTGGTACGACGTCTTCACCCTCCCGTCCGGCTGGACGGGTGTGGTGGTCGGCGACGTGTCGGGTCACGGGCTGCAGTCGGCCGTGGTGATGGGCCGGGTCCGCAGTGCCCTGCGCGCGTACGCGCTGGTCTGCGACGATCCGGCCGAGGCGCTGACGCTGCTCGACCGGAAGGTGGTCCACTTCGAGGCCGGCAGCCTGACCACCGCGCTGTACGCGATGATCTCCCCGGACGGCACCACTGTGCGCGTCGCCCTGGCCGGGCACCCCCGCCCGGTGCTGGCCGTCCCCGGCCAATCGAACGACCTGCTCCCCGCCCGCGTCGACCCACCGCTCGGCACCGGCCGCCGGCCGCCCGAGCGGCACGCCACCACGGTTGACTTTCCGCCCGGTGCGGTCCTGGTCTCCTACACCGACGGCCTCGTCGAACGCCGCGGCGAAGTGCTCGACGTCGGCATCGCCCGGCTGAAGGCCGCCGTGCCGCTGGCACCCGTCGAGGCGGTCTGCGCCACCGTCATGGCGATGCTCGACACCGAGCACCCGGTTGACGACATCGCCCTGCTGGCCATCCGCCGCCTGCCCGACTAGGGGAGCAGGCGACGCCGCGGTGGGGAGGGCGGCCGGCGTCCATCCACTTTGGTGCCCCTGATGCACTCGCACCCTATGTAGAAATCCGATACAGCGCCGAGCATGCGGATGACTATTCCGGTGGCGAAGGTGCTCGCCGCACTCCTCGCCGACCCGGAGGCCCCCCGCTACGGCCTCGACCTGATGAAGCTCACCGGCCTGCCCAGCGGCACCCTCTATCCCGTCCTGCACCGGCTCCAGGCGGCCGGCTGGCTCGCCGCCGACTGGGAGGAGGTCGATCCGGTCGCGGCCGGTCGACCCGCGCGCCGCTACTACCTGCTCACCCCAGAGGGGGTACGCGCCGCCCGGCAGGCGCTCGCCGAGCTGCGGGCCCTCGCCCCGGACGGCCGGGCGTGGGGTGGCGCCGAGCCGACGGGAGCCCCGGCGTGGTGAGCCGGCGGCTGGCCGAGTTCCTGCTGCGGTCGGCGGTGCGCCGCTGGCCGGCGGAACTCCACGACGAACTGTCCCGGGAGTGGCGGGCCGAGCTGCACGTGCTGGCCGAGCGCGGCCAGCGGTGGCGGATGCTGCGCTTCGCCGCCAGCCTGGCCGCCAGCCGGCCCGGCACGCCGGTGGTCGACCGGACCCGGTTCGACTCCCGGGCCCGCCGGACGGCCGCCACGCTGCTGCTGGCCCCGCCGGCCTGCCTGGCGATCCTGATGATCGCGGTGGTCGGGTCCGCGGCGCTGGTCGGCTCGCTCTTCGGGGTGGTGGACGCGAACCTGTCGCAGGTGCCCGTGCTGAGCGCCCTCACCGCCGGGCTCGCGGTGCTGCTGGCCCGTCGGGTCGGCCGGACCGCCGCGCGGGCGGCCCTGCGTGGACCGCTGCGACGGGCGCTCGGCGTGATGCTGCCCCTGGGCCTCACCGTCGTCGCCGTCGAGTACGCGGTGAACAGCACCACTGACGACCTGGTCCGCGCCGGCCCCGGTCTGGTGGTGTGGCTGGCCGGCCTGGCGCTGGTGCTCTGGGGTGCCGGGGCGCTCGCCGGGCGGGGACGGCTCCGGGCCGCCTGGTGGCTGGGCGTGCTCGGGGCGCTGGCCGTCGCCGACGCGGCGGTGGTGCTCTCCGTGGTCAACCACATCCCCGGCGGCCTGGGACCAGTGGTCGACGGGGTGACGCAGTACGACGGCGTCGACCGGGTCTCCGCGCCGCTGTGGCTCTTCACCTGCTGGACCGACTGGTCGTTCGGGCTGCCCCGCCCGACGCAGTGGGAGATCTTTCAGATCGGCGATCTGGTCGAGCTGCAACCCTTCTTCTACCTGGCGTGCACCCCGTACGCGCTGGCGTATGTCATCGGCGCGGCCCGGCCGGCCGACCCGGTGGTCGTGCCGGCGCCGGTGTCGTCGCCCGCCTGAGCGGACCCGGTCGGGCCATCCCCTGCGCCGGCGGCCGGCCCGGCCGGGTGCGCTGCGGCGGGTGAGCCCGGCCGGCGAATCTCAAGCGGACCAGCTGATGGTCCGGCTTACCCGCTTGTAGTGCCGGGCCAGCTCCGCGTCGATCCGCTCGGCGCGCGACTCGGTGAGCACCACCCTGGGCTCCTGCCAGGGCCGGCCCGACAGCATCCGGTGGCGCAGGCCCGTCGGCGGGTGGGACGAGAACAGCGAGGTCTCCTCGCGGATGGAGAGCTGACGCACCAGCGGCAGCCGCTCGGCGGCGGCGTCCAGCGACCGTGCCACGCCTGCCCGCCACGTCGCCGGGCCGTGTCCGCCCCGGGCACCCTGGCGGACCACGAGCGTCACCGAGTCCTGGCTGAGCAGGACGTCGAGGGCGCGGCTCGCCCCGGCCGTGCCGGCCACCCGCGCGGACATCTCGTCGGCCAGGTACTCCGCCCGCTGGCTGTCCCGCAGCGCCGTCACCACGAGCAGCAGGTGACCGGCGAAGAGCAGCCGCGACAGCACCCAGGACAGCATCCGGCCCAGCGCCTCACCGACCATTTCCAGCAGGCCGCCACCGCGGGTGCCGGGCGCGGAGCGGAACAGGTCGGCGGCGTTGCCCAGCATGGTCAGCGCGGGTTGGGTGACGAGCGACCGGCGGACGTCACCGTTGACGAAGTGGCCCAACTCGTGACCGAGCAGGGCGACCCGCTCCTGGCCGCCCAGCGCGCCCCACAGCGGCAGCCCGAGGGCCAGCACCCGCCGCCGGCGCAGTCCCACCGAGGTCGCGTACGCGTTGAGGGTGTCATCCACCCCGATGACGTGCGGCACGGGCGCGCCGATCGCCGTCGCCACCTCCTCGACCAGCGCGTGCAGCTCCGGCGCCTGTTCCCGGGAGAGCACCTCCAGGTCCGGGTCCACCCGGCCGAACCGGGGTCGCAGTGCCACCGCCAGGCCGATGAACGCCAACCCGAACACGACGGCGAAGTTCGGGAAGGGGTACGCGAAGAGCAGCCAGCCGCCGACGACCGCGAGCGCCAGCACGCCGACGGTCAGCAGCAGCGACGCCACGGCGGTCAGCACGGCGGCCGGCCCGAGGCCGGGCGGCTCCAGCGGGCGGTCACGCAGCGCCGCGAACTGCTGGCGGGTCAGCCGGGCGGCGAGCCGGTGGGTGCGCCGGTCGACCCAGGCCCAGCCGAACTCGGGCGCCTGGCGGGCGCGGTCGTATCCGTCGAGGTTCCATTCGCACCTGGTGCACCACGGCAGCGCCTCGTGGATCGACACCGTCTCCGCGCCGCACGCCGGGCAGGCCCCCGTACCGGCCTTCGTGATGATCACGAGCGCCGATCCTGCCGGGAGCCGGCCGTCGGTGGTACCGGCCGTTCGGTGGACCGCGTCCGACTTCGCCCGTTCCGCCCCGCGACGGCCCGAGCACGTCTACTGTGGAGGTCATCAGGACTATTTGCGGCGTTCCGGTGGCGGCCGGGCACTTCGCGGTGCACAGTGATCGCATGAGCGACGACGGAAGTGGTGGGCACTACTACTGGTGCACACGACACCACCGGGTCGAGACCGATGCCGACGTGTGCCCCGCGAAGCACGTTCTCGGACCGTACGCCTCAGCCGCCGACGCGGAGAACGCCCTGCAGACGGTGCGGGAGCGGAACGAAGCGTGGGACGCCGAGGACGCCCGTTGGGCCGGGGAGGGCAGCTAGACGGCGCGGGACGGCCCGCGTCGAGGTGATCCGTGCTCCGCGAGGGCGAGAGCACGTCCCCAAGGAGGGAACCGAGATGGCCGAAGCACAGCAGGCCACCACCCGCCCGGCCGCCAGACGTACGAGCGCGAAGAAGACCACCGCAGCCAGGCGTACCGTGGGCACGGCCACGGCCAGGACGGCCACGGTCACCAAAGCGTCCGCCAACGCCTCGGGTGCGGGCGCCGGCCGGGTGCCGGCGAAGAAGGCGGTGGCGAAGAAGGCGGCCGCCAGGAAGGCCGTGTCGGCGGCGCGGACGGCACCCGCGAAGAAGGCGCCGGCCACCAGGACCACCGCCAAGAAGGCGCCCGCGAAGAAGGCCACCACGGCGAAGAAGACGGTGGCCGCGAAGAAGGCCACCGCGGCGAAGCGGGCTCCGGCGAAGAAGGCGCCCGCGAAGAAGGCACCGGCGAAGACGGCCGTGGCGGCGAAGCGGGCGCCGGCGAAGAAGACCACGGCCGCGAAGAAGACCACGGCCCGCAAGGTCACCGCGACCACGGCCCGGAAGGCCGGCGCCGCGCCGAAGAAGACGGCGGCCGCCAAGAAGGCCACCGCGGCGAAGAAGGCGCCGGCGAAGAAGACCACGGCCACCCGTCCCGCCGCACGCAAGACCGCGGCGAAGAAGGCGCCCGCGAAGAAGGCCACCACGGCGAAGAAGACCGCGGCGGCCAAGAAGGTGCCGGCCAAGAAGACCACGGCCGCCCGGAAGACCACCGCCCGCAAGGCGCCCGCGCGGACGGCTACCGCCTGACGTCGCGGCAATTGTGGCCGTCAACCGAATGGAGTTGCCGGAGACCGGCGGATTCGGGCTCCGCGCCGCCAGGCGGCGCTCGTGACCGGATGAAGGCCGGCCTGGCGCCGCGCCGGGACCCGAAGCCGTCGCTGGCGCTTCGGTCGGTGGGCGGATCACCCGCCGTACTGTCAGGATTGACCGCGTGGTGATCCGACGCGTACTCGCGCCCCGCATCGACTTCGGCGCGCTGCGTCGTGAGCTGGGACTGCCCGAGGGCTTCCCGGCCGCGGCGCAGCGCGAGGCCGACGAGGCGGCCGTTGCGCCGCTGCCGGCCGTCGCCGACCGGACCGACGTCCCGTTCGTCACGGTCGACCCGGCGACCTCGCGCGACCTCGACCAGGCGATGCACCTCGCCCGCCGCCCCGGTGGCGGTTTCCGGGTCCGGTACGCCATCGCCGACGTGGCCACCCACGTACGCCCCGGCGGCGCGCTGGAGGCGGAGACCTGGCGCCGCGGGCAGACCGTCTACCTGCCCGACGGCAATGTGCCGCTGCACCCGCACACCCTCAGCGAGGGGGCGGCCAGCCTGCTGCCCGACGCCGACCGGGCGGCGGTGCTCTGGACCATTGACCTCGACGCCGACGGCGGCACGGTCGGCGTGGTGGTGGAACGCGCCCGGGTCCGCAGCCGGGCCAAGCTCGATTACGTCGGCGTGCAGCTCGCCGCCGACGCCGGCCGGCTGCCCGAGCCGATCGCCCTGCTGCCCGAGATCGGTGCCCTGCTCACCGCCCGTGGGCTGCGCCGGGGCGCGGTCAACCTGCCCCTGCCGGAGCAGGACGTCGAGCCGGACGGCGACGGCTGGCGGCTGGTGCTGCGCGGACCCGGCCCGATGGAGGACCACAACGCGCAGATCTCGCTGCTGACCGGGATGGCCGCCGCCGACATTATGCTTGCCGGCCGGATCGGACTGCTGCGGACGATGCCCGCGCCGAAGCCGGAGGCGGTCGACCGGCTGCGGCTGGCCGCCGGCCCGCTGGGCGTCCGCTGGCCGGCGGGGATGTCGGTGGGCGAGGTGCTCGCCGGACTGGACGCCTCCCAACCCCGGGCGGCCGCCTTCATCGACCAGGCGGCCGAGCTGATGCGCGGGGCCGCGTACACCGCCTTCGACGGGGAGTTGCCCGAGCAGCCGGCGCACGGCGGGGTGGCCGCCGCGTACGCCCACGTCACGGCGCCGCTGCGCCGGCTCGCCGACCGGTACGCGACCGAGGTCTGCCTGGCCCTGTACGAGGGCCGGGAGGTGCCCGACTGGGCCCGCGCCGCGCTGCCGAAGCTGCCCGAGGTGATGGCGACCACCGACCGGGTGGCGTCGGCGGCCACCCGGGGCGCGATCGAGCTGGCCGAGGCGGTGCTGCTGGAGCACCGGGTCGGGGAGACCTTCGAAGCGGCGGTGCTGGACGTGGACGAGCCCCGGCCGGCCACCGACCCGCCCCGGCAGGCCGGCAACGGCCGGCCCGGTCGACCGCCCGGCGGCACGGTGGCGCTGGACGAGCCGGCGGTCCGCGCCCGCTGCGTCGGCCAACTGCCGCTGGGCGAGCGCGTCCCGGTCCGCCTGGTCAGCGCCGACCCGACCCACCGCAAGGTCCTCTTCGAACGCGCCTGACCCACCGATCCGGCCGGGCCAGCGGGGATTGTCACAGCCGCGTACGGTGCTGCCCGGTGGCACGGTTTGCGAGGATGATCGCATGGCTTACGACGCGACCACGCTGCCCGATGTCTCCGGGCTGACCGTCGGCATCATCGGTGGCACCGGCGACCAGGGGCGGGGTCTCGCCTACCGGTTCGCCCGGGCCGGGCAGACCGTCCTGATCGGGTCCCGCTCCGCCGACCGGGCGGCGCAGGCCGCCGCCGAGATCGCCGCCCTGCCCGGCGTACCGGCCGACGGCGTGGTGTCCGGCGCGGACAACGACGAGGTGGCCCGCCGCAGCGACGTGGTGATCATCGCGGTGCCGTGGGACGGGCACGCCGCCATCGTCGCCGCTCTGGCCGGCGCCCTCGTCGGCAAGATCGTGATCGACTGTGTCAACCCGCTCGGCTTCGACAAGCAGGGCCCGTACGCCCTCGCCGTCGAGGAGGGCAGCGCCGTGCAGCAGGCCGCCCGGCTGCTGCCCGAGTCCCGGGTCTGCGCCGCGTTCAACCATGTCAGCGCGCCGCTGCTGGCCGACCCGGAGATCGACCGGATCGACCTGGACGTGCTGATCTGCACCGAGGACCGGGAGCTGGTCGGGGTGGTCGCCGCGCTCGCCGCCCGGATCCCCGGCATGCGGGGCATCTACGCCGGCCGGCTGCGCAACGCCCACCAGATCGAGGCGTTCACCGCGAACCTGATCGCGATCAACAAGCGCTACAAGGCGCACGCCGGCATCCGGGTCACCGACCTCTGAACCGCGGCCGCCGTACCGGCCAGTGCGGGCGGTGCGGCCCGGAAGCCGCACCGCCCGACCTGCTCAGAAGGTGTGCTCGGCGGCGGGGAACTGTCCGTCGCGTACCTCGTCGGCGTACCGCCGGGTGGCGTCGGTCAGCGCGCCGGCCAGGTCGGCGTAGCGCTTGACGAAACGCGGCGCCTTTCCGGTACGCAGCCCGGCCATGTCCTGCCAGACCAGCACCTGTGCGTCGGTGTCCGGGCCGGCACCGATGCCCACGGTCGGGATCCGCAGCTCGGCGGTGATCCGCTTGGCCACCTCACCCGGCACCATCTCCAGCACCACCGCGAACGCGCCCGCCTCGGCGACCGCCCGGGCGTCGGCGATCACCTCCTCGGCGGTGTCGCCGCGGCCCTGCACCCGGTAGCCGCCCAGCGTGTGCTCGCTCTGTGGGGTGAAGCCGATGTGCGCCATCACCGGGATGCCGGCGCCGACGATCGCCTCGATCTGCGCGGCGCAGCGCCGGCCGCCCTCCAGCTTCACCGCGTGGCAGCCGCCCTCCTTCATGAACCGCACCGCGGTCCGCAGCGCCTGCGTCGGCCCCTCCTCGTACGAGCCGAAGGGCAGGTCGCCGACGATGAGCGAGTGCTTCGTCGCCCGGACCACCGCCCGGACCAGGGGCAGCAGCTCCTCGGCGGTCACCGGCAGGGTGGTCTCGTAGCCGAAGACGTTGTTCGCCGCCGAGTCGCCGACCAGCAGCACCGGAATCCCCGCCTGGTCGAAGATCGAGGCGGTGTACTGGTCGTACGAGGTGAGCATCGCCCACCGCTCGCCGCGCTCCTTGGCGGCGATCAGGTCGCGGGTACGGACCCGCCGGGTGGCCGGCCCGCCGTAGAGGGCGGTCACCTCGGCCGGGGTGGACTCCACCATGACTCTCTCCTTCCTCGAGGCCGCGTTCGCGGTCCCCGGGCTCTGCCGCGATCGTCGCACCGGACGACCGGGCGGCGGCAGGGCGGAGTGGAGGATGTCACTTCCCGGCCCGGCGTACACGGGCAGGCTCAGCCCGGCGGGCGGGAAGCCGGCAGCCGGTTGCCCGGCAGGGCCCGCTCAGCCGTGCTCGCGCCAACGGTTCGTGATCGGCAGCCGGCGGTCCCGCCCGAACGCCTTGTGCGAGATCTTCGTGCCGGGCGCGGACTGTCGGCGCTTGTACTCGGCGGTATCCACCATCCGCAGCACCTTGTCCACCACCGCGGGATTGTGGCCCGACGCGATCAGCCCGTCCCGGCCCAGGTCGCCGTCGACGTAGCCGATCAGGATCGGGTCGAGCACGTCGTAGTCGGGCAGGGTGTCGCTGTCCAGTTGGCCGGGGCTCAGCTCGGCCGACGGGGGCTTGCCGATCGAGCTCTCCGGGATCGGCGGGGTCTCGCCCCGGCGCTCGGCGTCCGTGTTGCGCCACCTCGCCAGCCGCCAGATCAGCGTCTTCCAGACGTCCTTGACCGGGTTGTAGCCGCCCACCGAGTCGCCGTAGAGGGTGGAGTAGCCGACCGCCAGCTCGCTCTTGTTGCCGGTGGTGAGGACCAGATGGCCCTCCTGGTTCGACAGCGCCATGAGGATCACCCCGCGGACCCGGGCCTGGAGGTTCTCCACGGTCACCCCGGAGAGCGACATGTTGGCGAGGAAAGCGTCCACCATGGGCTGGATCGGCTCGATCCGGTAGTCCAGGCCGGTCCGCTTGGCCAGGTCCTCCGCGTCGGCCCGGGAGTGCTCGGAGGAGTGCTGGCTGGGCAGCGAGACGCCGACCACCCGGTCCGGCCCGAGCGCGTCCACCGCGATGGCGGCCGACACCGCCGAGTCGATCCCGCCGGAGAGGCCCAGCACCACCGACGGGAACCGGTTCTTGTTGACGTAGTCGCGCAGGCCCAGCACCAGCGCCTGCCACACCTCGGCCTCGTCGGCGACCGGCTCGATGATCCCGCCGGCCGCGATCTCACCGGTGGCGGCCGGCGGGAGGATGTCGCTGACCTTGGTGTGGACCACCCGCATCCCACCGAGTTGCTGGTCGCCGCCGACCGGCTCCTTCGCCGGGGGCAGCTCCACGTCGTGCACCAGCAGGTGCTCGACGAACTGCGGCGCCCGGGCGAGCAGCGCGCCGTCGGCGCCGACGATCATCGAGTCGCCGTCGTAGACCAGCTCGTCCTGGCCGCCGACCATGTTCACGTACGCGACGGTGGCGCCGGCCTCGGCGGCCCGGCGGCGGACCAGCGGCAGCCGGACGTCGTCCTTGTTCAGCTCGTACGGCGAGCCGTTGATGTTGACCACCAGCCCGACGCCGGCCTGCCGGGCCACCGCGAACGGGCCACCGGCCTGCCAGAGGTCCTCGCAGATGGTCAGCCCGACGTCCACCCCGCCGATCCGCACCACCTCGAGGGTGTTGCCCGGGACGAAGTACCGGTCCTCGTCGAAGACGCCGTAGTTGGGCAGGTGGTGCTTGAAGTAGGTGGCCACGATCGCGCCCCGGTGCAGCAGCGCGGAGGCGTTGCGGGCACCCCGGCCCGGCTGGGCGTCGCCGCTGACCTGGGGCGGGCCGTCCGCGTCGAGGTAGCCGACCACGACCGGCAGGTCGCCGAGCCCGTCGGCGGTCAGGTCGGCGGCGAGCTGCCGCAGCGCGGCCTGGGAAGCGGCGACGAAGGAGCGGCGGAAGACGAGGTCCTCGACCGGGTAGCCGGTCAGCATCAGCTCCGGGAAGAGCGTGAGCTGGGCGCCGGCGTCGGCGGCCTTGCGGGTCCAGACGCGGATCAGGTCGGCGTTGCCGGCGAGGTCGCCGACGGTCGGATTGACCTGACACAGGGCGAGACGCAAGGTGGGCATGTCCCTCATCTTGCCCCAGCGGGGCGGGCCCAACCCGGCCGGACGCGGGAGACGCCGGCCACGCTCCCACCCCCGCCGACGGGGGCGGGACACGGCGGGACAGCCTCGGGGTGGTCGCGTAACGTCGGCGTAACCAGGCCGGTGGAGACTGGGCGGTCAGGGTCGGGCCGGCCGGACCGGCGCCGGACGTACGTGTCACGAGGGGTGGAAGTGGACCGTCAGCAGGAGTTCGTCCTCCGTACGCTGGAAGAGCGGGACATCCGGTTCGTCCGGCTGTGGTTCACCGACGTGCTCGGCACGCTCAAGAGCGTGTCGGTGGCCCCGGCGGAGCTGGAGGCGGCCTTCGACGAAGGCATCGGGTTCGACGGCTCGGCCATCGAGGGCTTCGCCCGGGTCTTCGAGTCCGACATGGTCGCCATGCCCGACCCGACCACCTTCCAGGTCTTCCCCTTCGAGGGCGGGGTGAGCGGCGAGAGCGCCCGGATGTTCTGCGACATCCTGCTCCCCGACGGCAGCCCGTCCTGGGCCGACCCGCGGCACGTGCTGCGCCGGGCGCTCTCCCGGGCGGCCGAGAAGGGCTTCACCTTCTACACCCACCCGGAGATCGAGTTCTTCCTGCTGGAGGACGGCGCCAACGACGGCTCGGTGCCGACCCCGGTGGACACCGGTGGCTACTTCGAGCACACCACCCACGCGGTGGCCCGGGACTTCCGCCGGCAGGCCGTGCTGGCGCTGGAGCGGATCGGCATCTCGGTGGAGTTCAGCCACCACGAGGTGGCCCCTGGCCAGCAGGAGATCGACCTGCGCTACGCCGACGCGCTGACCACCGCCGACAACATCATGACCTTCCGGCACGTGGTGAAGGAGGTGGCGCTCTCCACCGGCGTGCAGGCCAGCTTCATGCCGAAGCCGTTCACCGACCAGCCGGGCAGCGGCATGCACACCCACCTGTCGCTGTTCGAGGGGGAGCGCAACGCGTTCCACGACGCCGGCGACCCGATGAAGCTCTCCAAGGTGGCCAAGTCGTTCATCGCCGGGCTGCTCACCCACGCCCGGGAATACACCGCGGTCACCAACCAGTGGGTCAACTCCTACAAGCGGCTCTTCCCGCTGGCGCTGCCAGACCGGATCACCGAGAGCCCGGCGTACGTCTGCTGGGGCCACCTGAACCGGTCCGCACTGGTCCGGGTGCCCGCGTACGGCAAGCCGAACTCGGCCCGGGTGGAGGTGCGCTCGCTGGACTCGGCGACCAACCCGTACCTGGCCTTCGCGGTGATGCTCGGCGCCGGTCTCAAGGGGATCGAGGAGGGCTACGAGCTGCCCCCGGGTGCGGAGGACGATGTCTGGTCGCTGAGCAGCGCCGAGCGCCGCGCCATGGGCTACAAGGCGCTGCCGGAGAACCTCGCCGAGGCGATCGACGTGATGTCCGATTCGGAGTTGGTCGCCGAGGTGCTCGGCGAGCACGTCTTCGACTTCTTCCTGCGCAACAAGCGGGCCGAGTGGGAGCAGTACCGCCGCGAGGTCACCCCGTACGAGCGCCAGCGCTACCTCTCGCTCTGAGCCCTGCTGTCACACCCCGGGCATAGCGTCCGGAGGGTGAACCGGACCGACCGTCTGTACGCGCTGGTGGAGGAGTTGCGGGCGGTGGCGCCACGCCCGCGCAGCGCCAGCTGGCTGGCCCGCCGCTTCGAGGTCAGCGTCCGGACCATCGAGCGGGACATCGCCGCGCTGCAGGGTGCCGGGGTGCCGATCTGGGCCGAGTCCGGCCGCACCGGCGGCTACGTGGTCGACCGGGCGCGCACCCTGCCGCCGGTCAACCTGACCCCGGGCGAGGCGGTCGCGATGGCCGTCGCGCTGCATCGGCTGGCCGGCACGCCGTTCGCCCCGGCCGCCGGCGCGGCGCTGCGCAAGCTGGTCGCGGTGATGCCGGCCACCGACGCCGCCGAGGCGCACCGCCTGGCCGGCCGGGTGCACCTGATCGGCGACGGGCCGGCCACCTCCGTCCCGGCCTCCGTCGCCGACGCGGTCACCGCGCGCCGCGTGCTCCGCCTCCGGTACGCGGACCGCGCCGGCGCGGACTCGATGCGCGACGTGGAGCCGCTGGGCTACCTCGGCAGCCCCCGGCACTGGTACCTGGTCGCCTGGTGCCGGCTGCGCGACGGGCTGCGCTGCTTCCGCACCGACCGGATCGTCTCGGTGCACCCGCTGGCGGAGCCGGTGACCCGGGAGCTGCACCCCGGCGACCTCGACATCCCCCACGAGCGGGTCCGCCCGCTCAGTCTGGTGTGAGACCGGAAAACACCGACAGGACGCTGTCGCGGACGGGGGTGAGGCTGCTTGCTGACGACACCGGCCGACCGGCCGGCACGACGACGGGAGGCAGCATGTCCAGCACGCCCATCACCTGGTTCGAGATCGGTTCCGACCGCCCCGACGAGGTCCAGCGCTTCTATGCGGATTTGTTCGGCTGGAGCTTCGAGGAGCAGGGGGCGCCGGACGCGTCGTACCGGGTGACGACAGCCGGTGGGGAGCAGGGGATCGGTGGCGCGATCCGGGCCACCGGCGGCGACTCGCCGAACTACGCGATCTTCTACGCCGAGGTGGCGGACGTGGCGGAGACCTGCCGCCGGGCCGAGGCGGCCGGCGGGAAGGTGGTGGTGCCGCTGCGCACCGCGCCGAGCGGGCTGACCCTCGCGCACCTGCTCGACCCGTCCGGGAACCACCTCGGCGTCTTCACCCCGCCGCCCGCCACGGCGTGACCTCCGGGCCGGCGGCGCAGGTAGCGCCGCCGGCGCCTTGACGAGATGCGGCGTGGCCCCGCCGTGGATTTGATCCGGCCGGGAGGGAGAATCGGCCGACGAGGGGACGGCGGGGCCACCCGGTCACTTAGCGGCCGTGCCCCCAGCCGCCGCGGTGGCCGCCGCCGCCCGGGCCCGGGAAGACACCGGCCTCGACCGCCTTCAGCACCGCGTCGGCCTGCTCCTGGGTGAGCTTGCCGTCCTTGACGGCCTGGTCCAGCCGCTCCTTCAGCTGCGCCTGCCGCTCCTGCTGCCACGCCTGCCGGTCCTCGGTCGACGGCCGCTCCGGGCGGTCGCCCTGGTGCTGCTCGCGGATCTTCTCCAGCGCCGCGGTGACCTTGTCGGTCGACACGCCCAGCTCCTTGGCGAGGGCGTCGGCGAACTCGGCCTGCCGGTCGGCCCGCTGCTGCTTGCGGTCGGTGCCCTGATCGGCGTTGGCGCTGGCGCTCGGGCTCGGGCTCTTGTCGTCGGCGAGTGCCACCGTGGGGGCGGCGATCCCGACGCCGAGCACCCCGGCGGCGGCCAGGCCGGCCAGTACGTGCTTCCTCGACATCTTGCGGATCATGCGGTTCTCCAGTTCCGGTGGTGGTGCGTTGACGTGACCGACAGTGACGGGTGGAGCTGGGGAGAACCCGTGGCGAACCTGTCAACGCGCTGGAAATCCGGTTTCGAAGTGCGGGCAAACCGGTTGCGACGGGCACGGTAAGGCCGGAAGGGTAGGTCCGCCCGCGACGAGAGGTGACCCGCATGACTAGCCCCGCAATCCGCGAGATCGCCCGCACCGGGCCGGGCTCCGGGCCGTACGCCATCACGACCGGCCCCGACGGCGCGCTCTGGCTGACGCTGGCCGGGACGGGCGGGGTGGCTCGGCTCGGGCGGGACGGCTCGGTCTGTACCTACCGGACCGACCCGGCGGAGAGCCGGCCGTTGATCATCACCACCGGGCCCGACGGCGCTCTCTGGTACACCCGCTCCGGCGATCATCGGCTCGGCCGGATCACCGTCGAGGGCGACGTCAGCTCCGTGGCGCTACCGCCGGGGACCGGCCCCTGCGGCCTCGCCGTCGGCCCCGATGACGCCCTCTGGTACGCGGGCATGGGCAACGACACGATCGGCCGGGTCACCGTCGACGGGACGGTGACGACGTTTCCGCTGCCGGTGACCGGCGGCTTTCCGTCGATGCTGGCCACCGGCCCCGACGACGCCCTCTGGTTCACCCTCAACCAGGCGAACGCGATCGGCCGGATCGGCCTCGACGACGACGTGACCCTGCACGGGCTGCCCACCGAGGCGGCGGGGCCGGTGGGCATCACTCTCGGCGGCGACGGGGCGCTCTGGTTCGTCGAGATCGCCGCCGGTCAGCTCGGCCGGATCACCCCCGACGGCCGGGTCGAGGAACACCCGCTGCCGGACCGGGCCGCCCGGCCCCACGCGATTGTCGCCGACCCGGCCGGCGGCTGCTGGTTCACCGAGTGGGGCGCGAACCGGATCGGCCACGTCGACGCCGCCGGCCGGATCACCGGCCACCACCTACCTACCCCGGGATCGGAACCTCACGGCCTCACGGTCACCCGAGACGGCACGGTCTGGGTCGCGCTGGAGATCGGCGCGGTAGCCCACTTGACCCCCTGACCGGGTGGGGGTGGTCAGCGGACGGCGGGGGAGGTGGTGAGGGTGCCGGCGGTGGCGTCGAGGACGGCGGGGGTGCCGACGGGGACGGTGAGCTGGCCGACGCCGTGACCGATCGGGAGACCGCCGAGGACGGGCACGCCGAGGTCGCCCAGGCGTTCGGCGAGCACGTCGACGATCGTGGTGTCCCAGCCGTCCGCGCACTCGGTGAACTGGCCGACCGCGACGCCGGCGACCCCGGCCAGGGCGCCGCAGCGGCGCAGGTGGGTGAGCATCCGGTCGACCTTGTACGGCGGCTCCTGCACCTCCTCGATCAGCAGCACCGCCCCGGTCAGGTCCGGCATGTCCGGGGTGCCGATCGACGCGGTGATCAGGCAGAGGTTGCCGCCGAGCAGCCGGCCCTCCGCCCGGCCGGGCACCCGGACCGGGTACGTCTCCTCCTCCCGCACCGCCTCGACGGTCACCGGCCCGGTGGTCATCAGCGCGGCGTGCAGCGACTCCGCCGAGCGGAGCGGAGTGCGGTCGTCCAGCCACGCCGCCCCCGGGCCGTGCACGCCGGCCAGCCGGGCGCCCCGCCAGAGCGCGAACTGCAGCGCGGTGATGTCGGAGAAGCCGGCCACCACCTTCGGGTCCCGGCGTACCGCGGCCATGTCGATCAGGTCGACCACCCGCTGCGCGCCGTAGCCGCCCCGGGTGCAGATCACCCCGCGCACCTCCGGGTCGGCGAAGGCGGTGTTCAGGTCGGCGGCCCGCAGCTCGTCGCCGCCGGCCAGGTAGCCCTGCCGGGCGTACGCGTTGGGTGCCAGCACCGGGCGCAGCCCCCAGCCGGTCAGCAGTTCGATGCCGCGGGCCACCCGTTCCGGGCGGGTCGGGCCCGAGGGCGACACCAGCATCACGGTGTCGCCGGCACGCAGGACCGGTGGGCGCAGGCAGTGTTCGTCGGTGGGCACGACGGCAGCCTAGTGAGCGCCCCGCCGAGCCGCGCCGGCCCTGGTCGGTAGCACCGGCTAGCCTCGACGTCGTGGCGACCGCGCTGGTGATCGAGAACGACCCGACCGACGACCTCCGCCGACTGGGGGAGTGGCTCCTTGAGGGGGGCCTCGACCTGCGGGTGCTGCGCCCGCACGCGGGCGACGAGCTCCCCGCCGACCTCGACGGATACGCCGCGCTGGTGGTGCTCGGAGGGGAGCAGCAGGCGTACCCGCTGCCCGACGGCAGCCCCGGCGCGCCCTGGTTCCCGGCGCTCGAGGGGCTGCTGCGCAAGGCGGTCCGGCAGCGCGTACCCACCCTCGGTGTCTGCCTCGGCGCGCAACTGCTGGCCGCCGCGCACGCCGGGCAGGTCGAGCGGAGCCCGTCCGGGCCGGAGGTCGGGCCGGCCGTAGTCGGCAAGCGGGACGCCGCCGACACCGACCCGCTCTTCCGGTACGTGCCGCTGATGCCGGACGTGTTCCAGTGGCACTCCGACGAGATCACCGAGCTGCCGCACGGGGCCACCCTGCTCGCCGCCTCCACCCGCTACCCGCACCAGGCGTTCCGGCTCGGTGACCGGGCCTGGGGGCTGCAGTTCCACATCGAGTGCGACACCGCGATGATCGCCGACTGGGCCCGCGACTCGACGCTCCTCGCCGAGCTGGGCTACGACCCGGAGCTGGTGGTGGCCGCCTGCGACCGGGTGATGGCCGACGTCGAGGAGGTCTGGCAGCCGTTCGCCATCCGGTTCGCCGCCCTCGCCCTCGGCGAGTTGGACGACAGCGCGTCGCGCCGCAGCCTGCCGCTGCTCGGGCACTGACATGACCCGACCGACCAGGGGGCGCCTCGCCCGGTACGGCTTCGCCGAGGGCGACGGCCGGGCGCGGGCGGCCGACCTGCTCGGTCCGGACGGCCTGGGACTATGGCGGCCGGACACCCAGGAGCCCACCGACGAGCGGGCCGCCGAGCTGCTGGCCGGCCTCTCCCGGGCGGCCGACCCGGACCTCGCCCTGCGCCAGCTGCACCGCCTCGTCGAGGCGGAGTGGCGGGCGAGCGGAAAGCCGGCCGTGCTCGACGCCCTGTACGCCGACCCGGGGCTGCGCCGTCGGCTGACCGCCGTGCTGGGGGCCTCGTCGGCGCTCGGCGACCACCTGGTGGCCAATCCGGAGCAGTGGACCGTGCTGGCCACCGAGCCGGACGGGCTCGCACCCACCGCCGAGGGGCGGCTCGACCTGGCCACCGCCGCCCGGCTGACCGCCGCCACCGGCCCGGTGCCGGTGCTGCGGCAGGCGTACCGGCTGGCGCTGCTGCGGATCGCGGCGGCCGACCTGACCGGCGGACGCGGCCTGGAGCAGACCATGGCGGCGCTCTCCGCGCTCGCCGACGCCACCCTCGCGGCTGCCTACCAGATCGCCGTGGACGAGCTGCCGGGCGGGACGCCCCGGCCCCGGCTGGCCGTGGTGGCGATGGGCAAGGCCGGCGGCGACGAGCTGAACTACGTCTCGGATGTGGACGTCATCTTCGTGGCGGCCGAGGACGACGACCTGACCGCCGCGACCCAGGTCGCCACCCGGCTGATCCAGGTCTGCGGGCTGGTCGCCTGGCCGGTTGACGCCGCGCTGCGCCCAGAGGGCAACCGGGGCCCGCTGGTGCGTACCCTCGCCAGCCACCTGGCCTACTACCGGCGCTGGGCCCGGACCTGGGAGTTCCAGGCACTGCTCAAGGCCCGGCCGGCGGCCGGCGACCTGGCGCTCGCCGGGGAGTGGATCGACCAGCTCGCGCCGCTGGTGTGGACCGCGGCGGAACGCCCCGAGGCGGTCGAGGACGTCCGCGCGATGCGCCGCCGGATCATCGAGAACGTCCCGCCGAAGGAGTTGGAACGCGAGATCAAGCGGGGGCCGGGCGGCCTGCGCGACATCGAGTTCGCGGTCCAGCTGCTCCAGCTCGTGCACGGCCGGGGCGACGAGTCGCTGCGGGCGCCGGGCACCATCCCGGCGTTGCGCGCCCTGGTCGCCGGCGGCTACGTCGGCCGGGCCGACGGGGAGGCGCTGCTGCGCGGCTACCGCTTCCTGCGCGGCGTCGAGCACCGGCTCCAGCTCCAGCACCTGCGCCGCACCCACACCGTGCCTACCGAGCCCGCCGCGCTGCGCTGGCTGGCCGCTGCGCTCGGCTACCAGGCCACGCCGGGCCGCAGCGCCGTCGAGGAGTTCCGCGCCGAGTGGGTCACCCACGCCACCGAGGTGCGCCGGCTGCACGCGAAGCTGCTGTACCGACCGCTGCTGGAGTCGGTGGCCCGGGTGCCGGCCGACGGGCTGCGGCTGACCCCGGAGGCGGCCCGGCACCGACTGGAGATCCTCGGGTTCGCCGACCCGGCCGGGGCGCTGCGCCACCTCCAGGCCCTCACCGGCGGGGTGAGCCGCACCGCTGCCATCCAGCGCACCCTGCTGCCGGTGCTGCTCAGCGAGTTCGCCGACGCGCCGGAGCCCGACCGGGGGCTGCTGAACTACCGGCAGGTCTCCGACAAGCTCGGCAGCACGCCCTGGTACCTGCGGCTGCTGCGCGACGAGGGGCCGGTGGCCCGCCGCCTGGCCCGGGTCCTCGCGCTGTCCCGGTACGCCGCCGACCTGCTGGCCCGCGAGCCGGAGGCGCTGCGGCTGCTGGCCGAGGACAGCGAGCTGACGCCACGGCCCCGGGAGGTGCTATGCGAGGGCTTCGCCGCGGCGGCGGGGCGGCACGACGACCCGGTCGAGGCCGTCCGGGCGGTCCGTGCGCTGCGCCGCCGGGAGCTGCTCCGGCTCGCCTGCGCCGACGTGCTCAGCCGGGCCGGCGCGCTCACCCCACGCCCGCCGCGTGCCGCCGAGCCCGGGGTACGCCCCGACCCGGCATCCACCCTGGCTGACGTCTGCACGGTCGGCACCGCGCTCGCCGACGTCACCGACGCCACCCTGGCCGCCGCGCTGCGGGCCGCCCGGGCCGGCCAGCCGGCGCCGCCCGGGCTGCGTTTCGCCGTGGTCGGCATGGGCCGGCTCGGCGGGTACGAGTCGAACTACCTCTCCGACGCCGACGTCCTCTTCGTCTACGACCCGCCGCCCGGCGTGGACGAGGGCGCGGCCAGGGCCGCCGCCCACGCCATCGCCGAGGAGCTGCGCCGGCTGCTCTCCGCGCCGGCTCCCGACCCGCCGCTCGGGGTCGACGCCGACCTGCGCCCCGAGGGCCGGCAGGGACCGCTGGTCCGCAGCCTCGCCGCGTACGCCCAGTACTACGCCCGCTGGTCGAAGGTGTGGGAGGCGCAGGCGCTGCTGCGGGCCCGGTTCGTCTGCGGCGACGCCGACCTCGGCGCCGAGTTCGAGGCGATGATCGACCCGGTGCGGTACCCGGCCGACGGGCTGACCCGCGAGCAGGTGGTGGAGATCTGCCGGATCAAGGCCCGGGTGGAGACCGAGCGGCTGCCCAGGGGCGCCGACCCGGCCACCCACACCAAGCTGGGCCGGGGCGGGCTCGCCGACGTCGAGTGGGCGGTACAGCTGCTTCAGCTCCGGCACGCCGGCCAGCTGCCCGCGCTGCGCGGCACCCGTACCCTCGATGCCCTGGCCGCCGCCCGGGCCGCGGGGCTGGTCGACCCGGACGACGCGGCGGAGCTGGTCGCCGGCTGGACGCTCGCGGCGCAGGTCCGCAACGCGCTGATGCTGGTTCGCGGCCGGGCCGGGGACCAGCTCCCGCGGCACGGGCTGGAGCTGGCCGGGGTCGTGCGCCTGCTCGGCCGGGACGACCCCGGCGAGTTCCTCGACGAGTACCTGCGCGTCGGCCGCCGCTCGCGGGCCGCCATGCAGCGGGTGCTGGACGCCCCGGCCTGACGGCTCCGGTCGGCAGCCCGGCGATGGGCTGGACCGGCCGGGAGGGCTGCCCTTGGCACGCCTCGGGCTGGGCGGGCGCTGAGCCGTCAGCGACATCAGCACCAAAGGAGTCCCGACTTCGTGCTTCTTCGCGGCGGCCACCCGGTCCGGCAGCCCGCTCTGCGGCCGGTGCCGGTGCCGTCGGCTGGGGGCCGGGGTCGACCGACCTTCTGCGCGCCTACGAACCTGATGACGTGAATGAATCGCCCAGCCGGGCACAGACGCGTACGCCGATGCCGCCGGAAGCCACGTTCGAGGCGGACCCGGAGACCGATGCCGGGGCAGTGCGACACGGTCGCGGGCCAGGTCGGCCGGGGTCAGCCGCCGAGGGTGTAGGTGCCGGCGCGCGGCACCGTCACCGCCGTCCACTCGCCGTCGGCGGTGAGCGTGGCGCCTCCGCTGACGGTCAGCCAGCGGTCGTGCCGGACCCGGACCGGCACCCGGCCGGGGCCCGGGACGCGGAAGGTGACCGTGGCGGCGTCCTGCCGGACCAGCTCGCCGGGGGCGCCCACCAGCGGGGTGGGGTCGGCCACGGCGTACAGGCGCCAGTGCGCGGCCGACCAGACCTCGGTGAGGTACGGCAGGCCGGCCTCGACCAGCTCGGCCTCCGGGCGGCCCACCCAGGACAGTTCGGCGTCGGCGACGGCGACGTACTGCACCGCGTTGTCGGCCAGCCAGGCCTGGTAGCTCGCCGGGGTGAGCGGGACGCCGGTGCCGGCGGCGCCGGGGACGGTGGTGAAGAAGAGCGGGTTCCGGGCGATGTCGGCCTGGCGCAGCCAGCCCCGGGCCAGCGGCACCTCGCCGAGGTGGGCCGCCTCCCAGTAGTTGCGGGTCGGCGGCACCTCCACCCGGCCGGTCAGCCCGCGCCGCGCCAGCTCCGCCCGCAGCGGCGCGAAGTACGCCGGATCGGCGGTGGGGTCGTCCGCGCGCAGGTCGGCGGCGACCACCGGCGGCTGCCACCAGCACCCGGCGGCGAGGAGCGCGGCCAACGCCACCCCACCGGCCACCCGCCGCCGAGCCACCCACCCCGGCAGGCGGTCGGCCAGCCACCGGGGGAGCCCGGCGGTGGCCGCCAGCACGGGCAGCGCGAACATCACCACCAGCCGGGTGGCGTTCAACCCGACCGGGGTGTGCAGCAGCGCCGCGGCCAGCACCCCGACCGCCGACAGCAGGGCGCCCACCCGGACCGGCCGGTACGCCACCAGCGCGGCCACCAGCAGGCTGGTCAACACCGCGTGCACGGTGTCGCTGCGACTGATGTTCATCCAGCCGCCCTCGCCGAAGAGCAGCCCGGTCACCGCCAGCGGCACGGCGGCCGGGACGGCCAGCAGCAGGCCGTCGGCGTACCGGCGGGTGAGCAGCAGCGCGACGCCGGCCAGGCCGACGAAGAGCCCGGCGACCGGGCTGGCCGCCGAGGCGAGCAGGGCCGCCAGGCCGGCCAGCACGCCGCGCGCCCACCGGGGGTGCCGGGCGGCCGGCCGGGTGAGGGCGAGCAGCGCGGCCAGGCCGAAGGCGACCCCGAGGGCGTACGTCACCCGGCCGGAGACCAGGTTGCCGGCGATAGTGAGCATTCCGACCAGGCTGCCCAGCAGGGGCCGGGGCACCCCGGTCCGGACCAGCAGCGCGGCGAACGCGGTCGCCGAGGCGAGCAGCGCGAGCGCGCCGGTGGGGCGGACCCCGAGCAGGGCCATCAGTGGCGGTGAGACCAGGCTGTAGCCCCACGGGTGGACGCCGCCGTACCAGCGCAGGTCGACCAGCGCCGGCCCGTGGGCGGCGAAGAAGCCGGCGCGGGCCACCTGGGCCGACAGGTCCGACCCCAGCGGGGGAAGGGCGACATACAGCACGCCCAGGACGAGCGCGGACGCCGCGGACACCGCCACCACCCGACCGCCCCGCATGCCCACCTCCTGATCGCGACCCACCGTACTGGCAGCATGTCCGATGTGCCTCACCACCTCTCGCGCTGGATCGGGCTGGTCGGCTCCGTGCTGCTCGCCGTGGCCGCCTTCCTCGGCGGCGCGCTGCCGTACGGCGACCTGCGCCCCACCCCCGTCAGCATCTGGCAGGGCCCGCACGGGCCGTTGATCATCAGCACCTGGTTGGCCGGCACGGCGCTGCTGGGCTGGGCCTGGTGGTCGCTGCGCGATCGGGTGCCGTCGACCCGCTGGGTGCTCGTCACGATCGGGCTCTGGCTGCTGCCGATGCTGGTCACGCCGCCGCTCGGCAGCCGGGACGCGTACGCGTACGCCTGCCAGGGCGCCAGCTATTCCGCCGGGATCAACCCGTACGAACAGGGCGTCTCCGCCCTGCCCTGCCCGTGGCTGGACACCATCTCGTACATCTGGCGGGACACCCCGGCCCCGTACGGACCGCTGTTCGTGATGATCTCTGGGGCGGTGGTGACCGCCGCCGGCTCGCTGGCCGCTAGCGTCGCGCTGTTCCGGGTGCTCGCCGTGGCGGGGGTGGCGCTGGCCGCCGTGTCCCTGCCGGTGCTGGCCCGCCGCTGCGGGGTGCCGCCGCAGCGGGCGCTCTGGCTGGCGCTGGCCGGCCCGCTGGTGCCCGTGCATCTGATCTCCGGCGCGCACAACGACGCGATTATGGTGGGCCTGCTCGCCGCCGGGCTGGCGGTGGTGGCCGCCCGGCCGGGCCGCCCGCTGCCGCTGCTGGCCGGTGGGGTGCTGCTGGGGCTGGCCGGCGCGATCAAGGTCACCGCGCTGGTCGTGGTGCCGTTCGCGGCGCTGGCCGCGATCGTCGGGCCGTACGGGCTCCGCGCGCTGGTCCGCCAGGGCGGGTGGGTGGCCGGCGGGGCGCTGGCCGCGGTGGTCGGGCCGACCCTGGCCGCGGGTCTGGGCCTCGGCTTCATCAGCGGTTTGGAGCAGGGCGGGCTGGTGGTCGCCTGGACCTCTCCGCCGACCGCGGTGGGGCAGACCATCGGCTACCTGGCGGTGCCGTTCGGCGCGCACATCGACGCGCTGCCGGTCACCCGGGGCCTGGCCGTGGTGGTGCTCGGTGCGGTGTTGGTCTGGCTCTGGTTCCGCGCGTTCCGCCGCCATGATCCGTTCTGGCACGCCGCCCTGGCGCTGGTCGCGACCGTGGCGCTCTCCCCGCTGTTCCACCCCTGGTACTGGACCTGGCCGCTGGCCGTGCTCGCCGCGACCGCCCGCCGGACCACCTGGTTCGTGATTGTCGCCCTGGTGTCGTCTTTCCTGGTGCTGGCCGACGGCACCGGTTTACCTCGGTACACCAAGATGCCGGGTGCCCCCCTGATGACGCTGTTCGTGATCGTGGTGGCCGTCCGGTTGGTACGGTCGGCTCGGGCGGAACGGCAGCCGGTTCCCGCAGACTGAGGAGTAGTGCCGGTGAGCGAGCCCGGCTCGGTGCCCGGCGGGCCGGTCCGCCCGGTCGCCGCCGGGCTCGCCCGGTACGCCGGGCTCGCCGGCGCGGTGCTGCTGACCGTCGCCGCCTGGCTGGGCGGGGCGCTGCCCGACGCCCCGCTGCGCACCACCCTCTCCGGTCTCTGGCACGCCAGCTATGGGCCGTCGACCCTCGGCTGCTGGCTGGTCGGCACGGCGCTGCTGGTGGGCGCCTGGTGGTCGCTGCGCTGGGGCGCCCCGTCGACCCGGTGGGCGTACGTGACCGCCGGCCTGTGGGTGCTGCCGCTGCTGGCCGCGCCGCCGATGGGCAGCCGGGACGTCTACTCGTACGTCTGCCAGGGCTGGTCGTGGACGCACGGCGCCGATCCGTACCGGATCGGGGTGGCAGCGGCCGGGTGCCCCTGGACCGACACCGTGACGCCGATCTGGCGGGCCACCCCGGCGCCGTACGGGCCGTTCTTCGTCCTGCTGGCCGGCCTCGTGGTGCTGCTCGCGGGCGGCCTGGTCGGGGCGATCGTGCTGCTGCGGGTGATCGCGGTGGCCGGGGTGCTGCTGGCCGCGCTCTGCCTGCCCGGCCTGGCCCGCGCGGCCGGCGTGCCGACCCGGCGCGCGGCCTGGCTGGCGCTGGCCTGCCCGCTGGTCGGGGTGCACCTGGTCGCCGGCGCGCACAACGACGCGCTCGGGCTGGGGCTGCTCCTGTTCGGCCTGCTGGTGCTGGTCCGTCGGCCCGGCAAGCCCCGGGCGCTGGTGGTGGCCGGGGTGCTGCTGGGGCTGGCCGTGTCGGTGAAGGCGGTTGCCGTGGTGGTGCTCCCGTTCGCCGCGCTCGCCGCGGTGCTGGGCCGGTACACGCTGCGCGTGCTGCTGCGCGACGCGGGCTGGCTGGCCGCGGGCGTGCTGGCGGTGTTGCTGGTCACCTCCCTGGCCACCGGGCTGGGCCTGGGCTGGGTGGGCGGTCTCGCGCACAGCGGCGACTCGAAGCAGTGGACCTCGCCGCCGACGGCGGTGGGGTTCGTGGTCGACTACGTGGGCGGCCTGTTCGGGCAGGAGCCGGACGCCGTGCCGGTGGTCCGGCTCGTCGCGCTGGCGCTGCTCGCGGTGCTGCTGGTGGCGCTCTGGTGGTGGGCCTGGACCGGGCTGCGCCGGCTCAACGACGTCCGGCAGCGGGCGGTCCGGCTGGCCGCCGCCCGCCCCCGGGTGGCGCTGCTCGGGGCCGGCCTGGCGCTGGCCGCCACCGTGCTGCTCGCCCCGGTCTTCCACCCCTGGTACGCGACCTGGCCGCTGGCGCTGCTCGCGGTGGCGACGGTGTCGTTGGCCCGGACCGTCTGGTTCGTGGCGCCCTGCGCGGTGGCCTCCTGCCTCACCCTGCCGGACGGCACCAACCTGGCCCGGTTCACCAAGGCCCCGGGGGCGCTCCTGATGACCGCCGTGATCGTGCTGCTGGCGATCCGGGGCGTCCGGGCGGTCCGGGCCCGGCGCGCCGGCTGACGAGGTACGCAGACGGCCGGGCCGGCCCCGCGGTCGCGGAGCCGGCCCGGCCGGTGCTGATGGTGTGCCTGGTCAGCAGTCGAAGTACATGGCGAACTCGTGCGGGGTCGGGCGCAGCCGCACCGGGTCGACCTCGTTGGCCCGCTTCCACGACACCCAGGTGGAGATCAGGTCTGGCGTGAAGACGCCGCCGTCGAGCAGGTAGTCGTGGTCGGCCTCGAGCGCGTCGAGCACCTCCGGCAGCGAGCCCGGCACCTGCTTGACGTCGCCCCACTCCTCCGGCGGCAGGTCGTACAGGTCCTTGTCGATCGGCGCCGGGGGCTCGATCTTGTTCTTGACGCCGTCCAGGCCGGCCATCATCATCGCCGAGAAGGCGAGGTACGGGTTGCTGGACGGGTCCGGCACCCGGAACTCGACCCGCTTGGCCTTCGGGTTGCTGCCGGTGACCGGGATACGGGTGCAGGCGGAGCGGTTGCGCTGCGAGTAGACCAGGTTGACCGGTGCCTCGAAGCCCGGCACCAGCCGGCGGTACGAGTTGACCGTCGGGTTGGTGAAGGCGAGCAGCGACGGCGCGTGGTGCAGCAGGCCGCCGATGTACCAGCGGGCCATGTCGGACAGGCCGGCGTAGCCGGTCTCGTCGTAGAACAGCGGCTCGCCGTTCAGCCAGAGGCTCTGGTGGGTGTGCATGCCGGAGCCGTTGTCGCCGAAGAGCGGCTTCGGCATGAAGGTGGCGGTCTTGCCGTTCGCCCAGACCTCGTTCTTCACGATGTACTTGAAGAGCTGGAGCTGATCGGCCGCGTGCAGCAGGGTGGAGAACTTGTAGTTGATCTCCGACTGGCCGGCGGTGCCCACCTCGTGGTGCGACCGCTCGACCGTGAAGCCGTTGTCGACCAGGCGGCGGACGATCTTGTCGCGCAGGTCGGCGAAGTGGTCAACCGGCGGCACCGGGAAGTAGCCGCCCTTGTACGCGGTCTTGTAGCCGCGGTTGCCACCGTCCTCCTCGCGGCCCGTGTTCCAGGCGCCCTCGATGGAGTCGATGTAGTAGAACGACCGGTGCGCGGAGGTCTCGTGGCGGATCGAGTCGAAGATGTAGAACTCCGCCTCGGCGCCGAAGTACGCGGTGTCGGCGATCCCGCTGGCCGCCAGGTACGCCTCGGCCTTCTTCGCCACGTTCCGCGGGTCCCGGGAGTACGCCTCCCGGGTGAACGGGTCGTGGATGAAGAAGTTCAGCGCGAGGGTCTTCTGCGCGCGGAACGGGTCGATGAAGGCGGTCGCGACGTCGGGGAGCAGAAGCATGTCCGACTCGTGGATCGCCTGGAAGCCGCGGATCGACGAACCGTCGAACGCGAGGCCGTCGGTGAAGAGCGCGTCGTCGACGGACTCGACCGGCAGGTTGAAGTGCTGCATCACGCCGGGCAGGTCACAGAAACGTACGTCGACGAACTTCACGTCCTCGTTCTTGAGGTATCGCAGGAGTTCCTCGGGATTGGCGAACACACGTCCTCCTGGCAGGTCCACTCCGGTGGCTGGCTCCTGGCGACGGTATGGCCGTGGAGTTGCCCGGCCGTGTCTCCCCTGTTTCCGCCGTGTTACGTCCCTCGCGGAGCGTCATCTCGGCCACTCAGATGCCGGTCAGTCTCCGTTCGGACGATACTCGCGGTGATGGTGTGGCACCAATTGGCGGCTTTGGTCCGATTCCCCGCTCCGAGCCGAACCGGCGTACCCGGGCAGTGACCGACACCCCTGGTCACCGCGCCCGTCCCGGCCCCGGCGGGGCGCCTGGCTACCCTTGACCGCTGTGACCGATACCGCCGCCGTGCCGGTGCCGCCCGCCGCGGACCCGACCTTCACGCCCCCGAGCCTCGGCCGCCGCTTCGGCGCGCTGGTCATCGACTGGGTGCTCTGCCTGCTGATCTCCAATCTCTTCGCCGACCCGGTCCGGGACGGCTGGGCCCCGGTCCTGGTGCTGGTCCTGGAATACGCCCTCTTCCTCGGCCTCTTCGCCCAGACCCCCGGCATGTACGTCACGAGGATCCGCTGCCTGGCCTGGGCCGACGGCGGACGGATCGGGCTGGTCCGGGCCCTGCTCCGCGGCGTGCTGCTCGCCCTCGTGGTGCCCGCCGTGATCATGGACGAGCACCGCCGCGGGCTGCACGACCGCCTCACCGGCTCGGTGATCGTCGCCGCCCCCCGCTGACCCGGGCGCCCCGACGACGAAGGAGCCGGCCCCGCACGGGGCCGGCTCCTTCACGCGTACGGCGGGGGTCAGCGACCCCGGGTCTGGCGGAACGCGCCGCGCGGCGGCCGCATGTTCTTGGGGATCGCGCCCTTGGGCATCTGCGGGCGGGCGGTGAGCGCCTTGAGCCGCTTGTCGAGGGCGTTGACGTCCTTGGGGGAGAGGGAGCGGGGCAGCCGCATCAGGGTGGTGCGCAGCTTGCGGATCGGCAGCTCGTCCTCGCCCTGCCCGATCACGTAGTCGTGCAGGGGGGCGGTGCCGATCACCTTGGCCAGCCGGCGCTTCTCCTGGCCCAGCAGGCCCCGGACGCGCTGCGGGTTGCCCTCGGCCAGCAGGATCACGCCGGGACGGCCGAGCACCAGGTGGACCATGTCCATCTGGGTGGTGGAGCTGACGGCCGGGGTGACCCGCCAGTCGCCCCGCATGCTCTCCATGATCTGCGCCGCCGCGCCGGGCTGCCCCTCGGCGGCGCTCATCATCGCCGTGTTGGACCGCAGGTTGAGCACGATCAGCACGGCGAGCAGGGCGAGCAGGATGCCGATCGGCAGCCAGAGCCAGCCATAGAGAATGACCGCGACCACGGTGAGCGCGAGCGGGATCAGCACCGCCGCGGCGACCAGCGGCGCGAACCACCGGTCCTGCTTGGCGGTGAACCGGAACACCATCCCGATCTGCTTCAGCCGCTGGCCGAACGAGACCTTCTCCTGGGGCTTTGCCATGCCTGAGAGTCTAGTGGGCGCCCCGCCACCCGTTGATTCCCGGCCGGCCCTCCGCGGCTGAGTACCTTACGCCGCCGTCCGCCCCCTGAGCCGTCCCGGTAAGGAGGGGGCGACGCCGAAGATCAGGCAGGGGACTCATGCCCCGGGGGCACCTTCGCGCGGAAAGTCAGTGTCGACCGCGAAACGACACCGCACGACAGGGGAAACCGAGATGTTCGGCAACGACGCAGAGCTTCTGCTCACCATCCACCGCAGCCACGCCGCCGAGCTCCAGGCCGACGCGGCCCGCGACCGGCTCGCCCGATCGCTGCCCCGCCGCCACCCGCGCAGCTGGCTCAGCCGCCGGCACCAGGCCGCCCGTACCGTCGACGGCCGCCGGTGACCACCCTCGCCGTGCCGGCCGTCGCGGCGACCGCCCCGGGCGGCCGGGACGCGACCGCGATGCCCGGTCCGGCGACGTCCCCGGCCGCCACGGGGGCGGCCGGACCGGCGGCCGGCGGCAGCCCGGACCGGCCGGTCGGCCGGGTGGGTGTCGGCGCCCGCCATGGCATGCTCGATGCCGTGACAGTACGCGCCGCCAGCACCGTCCTCGTCGGCCGCCAGCCGGAGCTGACCGGGCTGCGCGACGCGTTCGGCCGGGCCCGGGCCGGGGAGCCCGCCACCGTCCTGGTGGGCGGCGAGGCCGGCGTCGGCAAGACCCGGCTACTGGAGGAGTTCGGCACCCAGGCCGGCGCCGCCGGGGCGCGGGTGCTGGTCGGCCAGTGCCTGGAGCTGGGCGAGGCCGGCCTGCCCTTCGCGCCGTTCGGCGCCGCGCTGCGCGAGGTGCTGCGCCGCGACGGCCCGGCCGCCTTCGCCGGGTACGAGGCGGAGTTCGCCCGGCTGCTGCCCGAGCTGGCCCGGGTGCCGGCCGGCGTGGCCGCGCCCACCGGCCTGCCCGTCTCGGACACCCCGCGCGGCTACCTGTTCGACCTGGTCGCCGACCTGTTCCGGCGGATCGCCGAGGAACGGCCGCTGGTGCTGGTCATCGAGGACCTGCACTGGGCCGACCGGTCCACCCGTGACCTGATCGGTTTCCTGGTGCGGGCCGCCCGCGCCGCCCGCCTGCTGCTGGTCTGCACCTTCCGCACCGACGAGCTGCACCGCGGCCACCCGCTGCGGCCGTTCCTCGCCGAGCTGGACCGGGCGCGTGGGGTGGACCGGGTCGAGCTGAGCCGGCTCGACCGGGAGGGCACCGCCGCCATCCTCACCGACCTTCTCGGTGCCGAGCCACCCCCGCGGGCCGTCGACGACGTGCACCGCCGTACCCAGGGCAACCCGTTCTTCATCGAGGAGCTGGCCGCCGCCGGCGACCCCGTCGGCTGCGCGGTGCTGCCGGAGACCCTGCGCGACTTGCTGCTGGCCCGCGTGGATCGGCTGCCCGAGCCCGCCCAGCGGGTGCTGCGGATCGCCGCCGCCGGTGGCACCCGCTTCGCCCACGAGCTGCTCGCCGAGGTCGCCGGCCTGCCCGAGCCCGAGCTGGAGGACGCACTGCGCGCCGCCGTGGCCGCCCAGCTCGTGGTGGCCGACCCGGACGGCGACTACGAGTTCCGGCACGCCCTGGTCCGGGAGGCCGTGCACGACGAACTGCTCCCCGGCGAGCACGCCCGGCTGCACGCCCGGTACGCCGCCGCGATCGAGGCACAGCCGCACCTGGTGGCCGCCGGTCGCGCCCCGGCCGAGATCGCCCACCACTGGTACGCGGCACACGACCACCCGCGCGCCCTGATCGCCGCCCGCGTCGCCGCCTGCGCCGCCGCCGACCGGTACGCGTACGCCGAGCAGAGCCGGCTGCTGGAACGGGTCCTCGAACTGTGGGAGCTGGTGCCCGACGCCGCCGAGCGGCTCGGCATGGACCACCTGCGGGTGCTGGAGGAGACCCTGGGCGCGGCCACCACGGCCGGCGACTACAGCCGCGGGTTGACCCTCACCCGGGCCGCGCTGGCCGAGGTGGACACCGAGGCCGAGCCGCTGCGTGCGGCCCGCCTGCTCGACCAGCGCGGCCGGCTGCTGGCGCTGCTCGGCAAGAGCGACGGTGCGGCCGAGCTGGGTGCGGCGTACCGGCTGGCGGCCGGGGTGCCGGACGGGCCGGAGCGGGTGGGCGTGCTCGCCGACATCGCGGCGCACCTGGTGAAGATCGATCCCGAGCAGGCCGCGTCGGTGGCCGCCGAGGCGATGGCCGCGGCCGAGGCGATCGGCGAGGACCTGGCGCTGTTGCCCACCCGGATCGCCATGCTCTGTCGGACCGACAAGGCCCCCGATCTGGGGCTGGCCGAGCTGCGCCGGGCGGAGGCCCGGGCCCGGGCCACCAACAACGCGCCGGCGCTGGTCAGTGCCCTGGTCTACCTCTCCGACGTGCTCTACGAGCTGGGCAGCTACGAGGAGTCGGCGGAGGCAGCCGCGGCCGGGGTGAGCGAGGCGCGCCGGGTCGGGATCAGCCGCTCCACGGGGGCGTACCTGCTGTCGAACCGGGCCGAGGCGCTGATCGCCCTGGGGCGCTGGGACGAGGCCGACGCGGCCTGCGCGGAGGCGGCCCGGATCGACCCGCCGGGCGTCTCCGGGCTGCACTGGCTGCAGCTCCGCGCCGGGCTTCGGCTGGCCCGGGCGCACCCCGCCGCCGACGAGCTGGTCGGGCGGGCGCTGGCCTTCCTGGCCCGGCCGTACCTCTGGCCGAACCACCGGCTGCCGCTGCGCGAGCTGCGGATCGAGGCCGCCCTCGCGGCCGACGACAAGACAGCGGCGCTCGAGGCGAGCCGTGCCGCCCTGGCCGACGAGCGCCTGGTCGACCTGCCCCGCGAGGGGTGGCCGGTGCTCAGCGCCGCGGCGCGGACCGCCGTGCTGGCCGGTGACGCCGAACTGGCCGGTGAGGTGTCCGCCGTGGCCGCCGCCCTGCCCGTCCGCTATCCGGCGGAACGGGCACACGCCGCCCAGGTCACCGCGATCCTGGCTGGTGCCGGCGCTCCTGCCGTCGGTGGTGGCGGCGTGGCGCTGGCGGCCTGGCGGGCGGCGGTGGCGGAGTGGCGGGCGGTCGGGCAGCCGTACCCGCTGGGCCGGGCGTTGCTCGGGCTGGCCGAGGCGGCCGCCTCCGCCGGCGAACGGGACACCTGCGCCGCCGGTGTACGCGAGGCCGGCGACATCGCCGCCCGGCTCGGCGCCACGCCGCTGGGCGAGCAGGCTGCCGTCCTGGCCCGCCGGGTCGGGCTGCGCGGCGGCGGCCGTCCCGGGCCGGACCTGCTCACCAGCCGCGAGCAGGAGGTGCTGCGGCTGGTCGCCGAGGGACACAGCAACAGCCGGATCGCCGAGCGGCTCTTCATCTCGCCGAAGACAGCCAGCGTCCACGTGTCCCGGATCATCGCCAAGCTGGACGTGAGCAATCGGGTGGAGGCGGCTGCGCTGGCCCACCGCCTCGGTCTGCTCGACCCCACCCCCCGCTGACCCGCCCGGGTCAGGGGCGGGGGAGGTAGATCCGCCAGTCCGCGACGGTGACCACGTCGAGGGCGCCCGGGTCGGGGCCGAGCCGCTGGTCGAGCCGGGCGGCCACCGGGGAGCCGGCCGGCGCGACCCAGGCCGCGCCCGGGTCGGCCGCCACCGCCCGCCGGTAGCTCGGCAGCCGGTCGAAGCCCGGGCGCAGTTCGTCGTCGACCACCGCGCAGACCACGTCCTCCCCGGTGGCAAAGGTGAGCCGGTTGCAGGTCCAGTAGCCGCCGCGCACGTGCCGTACGCCCAGTCCGCCGAGGGTGTCGACGAGCGCGCGGTGCCGCTCGGCCTCGGCGTGGATGTCCGGGACCCGGGCCATCGCCCCGGCGGTGGCGGCCCCCGCGGTACCGAACATGGTGGCCAGCACGGCGACCGCCGCCAGGGCCGCCACCCGGGAGAGCGGGCCGCCCTCCGCCGGCCCGCCTCCGCCGGCCGGCTCGGCGCCGGTGGACTCCACGTCGCCGAGGCGGTGCTGTCCGACCGACCCGGACACCGCCAGATCGCCGACCTGGCGTGGAGCGGGGAGCACGGCACGCCACAGCGGCCAGATCAGGGCGGGGGTGGCGACCGCCAGGCAGGAGAGGTAGCGGGCGCTCTCCACCGGTGTCTGTCCGGCCGCGCTGCTCACCGTGTACGCCGCCAGCACGGCCGCCGCTCCGGCGAGCAGCGCCAGCCGCACCGCCGCCGAGTCCCGCCGCTCGTCCAGGCCGCCCGAATCGTCGTCGGACCCCGTACCGCCGGCCGGCGCCACCGGCGTGCGGAGGGTGCGCCAGGCGGCCACCGCCCCGAGGAGTAGCAGCACCGGGAACGCGACGGCCCACCAGAGGTGCCAGCCGGCGCAGTGGCTCGGCGAGCAGAAGCCCATGCCGAGCGGCGGCCCGAGCACCAGGCCGCCGTACAGCCGCTCGCTCCAGCCCGCCGCCGCGTCTCCGCCGCCGGCGGCCAGGACCGCGGCCAGCGGGTTGCGGCCGTGCCGGAGGCTGTCCAGCAGCATCGGCGCCGCGCCGAGCAGCAGCGTGCCGGCCACCACCAGCCCGGCCCGGCCGGCCAGCTCCCGTCGGCGGCGGGCCACCAGCACCGCGCCGGTCCCGAGGATGTACGGCAGCAGCAGCGGGTCGACCCAGAGCATCAGCCCGGACACCAGCCCCCAGGCCGCCCACCGGAGCAGTCGCGCCCCGCCGGCGCGCAGCCCCGACCCGCTGGCAGGTCGGGCCGAGCCGCCGGCGCACAACCCGACGGTGAGCAGGGCGAGCGCGACTCCGGCCGGGTTCAGCTCGGGGTAGCCGCCCCCGGCGATGAGCTGGTTCTTGACGACGCGGTCCGATCCGAGCGCGAGGAAGCCGACGACCAGCAGGGCGAACCAGGCATCTCCGCCGAGCCGGCGGGTGAGTCGCCAGGACAGGGCGAGGAAGAGTGCGTAGAGCGCGAGGGTGGGCAGCCGCAGCGCGAGCATCGACGGGCCGGCGAGGGCGACGAGCGGCGCGGCCAGGTACGCCTCCAGCGTCCCCATGTACGCCTGCCCGTAGAACCAGACCGGGAGGTCCTGCCCGCGGGCGATGTGCAGGGCGGCCAGGCCCATCGTCGCCTCGTCGCTGTTGGTGGGCGGAGCGTCGGCGAGCAGCAGCGCCAGCCGGTACCCGACCCCGGCCAGCCCGACGAGCAGCGCGAGCAGCACCGGCAGCCGGGGCCGCAGGGGCGGGCGCGGGCGGGCGCCCTCGCGTGGCTCCTGGCGTACCCCGGCGGTCATGCCTGCGATCATGGCATCCGGTCGGTGGCCGGCGGCGGGTGACGCGGCCGGCGCCCCCGCCCGGACTCAGCCGGCGGGTGGCCCGGTCCGCGCCGGCGGCCGGGCCTCAGCCGGCGGCGCGGACGCCCTCGCGGGCGGCGAGCGCCTGCTGGTAGAGACGCCCGGCCCGGTACGACGAGCGGACCAGCGGGCCGCTCATCACGCCGGCGAAGCCGATCTCCTCGGCCTCCTCGCGCAGCTCGACGAACTCCTCCGGCTTGACCCAGCGGGTGACCGGGTGGTGCCGGGGGGAGGGGCGCAGGTATTGCGTGATGGTGATCAGCTCGCAGCCGGCCTCGTGCAGGTCGCGCAGCGCCTGGGACACCTCGGCCCGCTCCTCGCCCATGCCGAGGATCAGGTTGCTCTTGGTGACCAGGCCGGCGGCCCGGGCCTGGCGGATCACGTCGAGGGAGCGCTCGTAGCGGAACGCCGGCCGGATCCGCTTGAAGATCCGCGGCACGGTCTCCACGTTGTGCGCCAGCACCTCGGGCCGCGACCCGAAGACCTCGGCGAGCTGCTCCGGGACCGCGTTGAAGTCGGGGATCAGCAGCTCGACGCCGCACCCGGACTGGAGGGCGTGGATCTGCCGGACCGTCTCGGCGTAGAGCCAGGCGCCGCCGTCGGGCAGGTCGTCGCGGGCGACGCCGGTGATGGTCGCGTAGCGCAGGCCCATCGCGGCCACCGACTCGGCGACCCGGCGCGGCTCGTCGGCGTCGAACTCGGCCGGCTTGCCGGTGTCGATCTGGCAGAAGTCGCAGCGCCGGGTGCACTGGTCGCCACCGATGAGGAAGGTGGCTTCCCGGTCCTCCCAGCACTCGTAGATGTTGGGACAGCCGGCCTCCTGGCAGACGGTGTGCAGCCCCTCGCGCGAGACCAGCCCGCGCAGCTGGGTGTACTCCGGCCCCATCTTGGCCTTGACCTTGATCCACGGCGGCTTGCGCTCGATCGGCGTCTCGGCGTTGCGCGCCTCGATCCGCAGCAGCCGCCGCCCCTCGGGTGCCGCGGTCGCGGTGCGGCCGGCCTGCGGGGTCGTCGGCGTGGAGTGCTCGATCGTCACGAATCCGAGCCTACGCCGGACGGTGGCCGTCGATGAACGTCGGGCGACCGGCGTCACGCCGCAGATGTTGTGACACCGGACACCGGCGGTGAAAAAAGGCCGTCACAGGGGCCGGTGCGGGGTGCTAGCGTGCCGGCAAAGCTGCGACGGAGCCGAGTAGCGCGCCGACCCGCCAGCGCAGAGAGCCGCCGGTTGCTGGAAGGCGGTCTGGCGCCGGCGCGTGAAGACCCTCCCGAGCTGCGGGAAGAACGGCGCTTGTGCCCGGCAGGACCCCCTCTCCACGCCTCCGGTGGAGCGGGTGACCCTGCTCACCGCGCCCAGTAGAGCCCGCCGGCTGGCCCCCGTCACGGGCGACGAACGAGGCTCCCGCTCCGGCGGGGGCGAAGGTGTGGTGGCACCGCGAGGATCCCGCTCGCCCACACCTCCCGGGGATCGCGTTGCGATTGATCGAGGAGGTAACCGTGCAACGCATCCTGTCCACCCAACTGTCCGCCCACGTCGGCGAGTCCGTCCGGATCGCCGGCTGGGTGCACCGCCGCCGGCTGCTCAAGTCGGTGGCCTTCCTGATCGTCCGCGACGCCGCCGGCCTGGCCCAGGTGGTGGTCGCCGACCCGGCGGTGCGCGCGGCCGTCGAGAAGCTCACCGAGGAGACCGTCGTCGAGGTCGTCGGCACGGTGGTCGCGAACGACACGGCACCCGCCGGGGTCGAGCTCACCACGCCGACGGTACGACCGCTCGGCCCACCCGCCGTCCCGCCGCCGTTCGACCTGTACCGGCCGGCGCTCACCGCCACCCTGCCCACCCAGCTGGACCACGCGCCGACCGCGCTGCGCCACCCGACCCGCTCGGCGGCGCTGCGGATCTCGGCGGCAGCGGTGGCCGGCTTCCGGGCCGCCCTGGACACCCGTGACTTCGTGGAGATCCACACCCCGAAGGTGGTGGCGTCGTCGACCGAGAGCGGGGCGAACGTGTTCGCGCTGGACTGGTTCGGCCGGCCCGCCTACCTGGCCCAGTCGCCGCAGTTCTACAAGCAGCTCATGGTCGGCGTCTTCGAGCGGGTGTACGAGGTGGGGCCGGTGTTCCGGGCCGAGCCGCACGACACCGTGCGGCACCTGGCCCAGTACACCTCGCTCGACGTCGAGCTGGGCTTCGTCGCCGACCACCGGGACGTGATGGCCGTGCTGCGGGACACCCTCGCCGGCATGCTGGGGGCGGTCGCCGACCGGGCCGGCGCCGCGCTGGCCACGCTCGGGGTGGCGGCGCCCGAGGTGCCGGCCGAGATCCCCGCCGTGCACTTCACCGAGGCGCTGAAGATCGCCGGGGCGCCCGCCGACGAGCCGGACCTCGCCCCCGCCCACGAGCGGGCGCTGGGGAAGTGGGCCCTGCGCGTGCACGGTTCGGACTTCCTCTTCGTCACCGGGTACCCGATGGCGAAGCGCCCCTTCTACACCCATCCGGACCCGGCCCGGCCGGCCTACTCCAACGGCTTCGACCTGCTGTTCCGGGGGCTGGAGCTGGTCACCGGCGGGCAGCGGCTGCACCGGTACGAGGACTACCTGGCCGCCCTCGCCGCGCGCGGCGAGCCGGTCGAGCCGTACGCGGGCTACGTGGACGCCTTCCGGCACGGCATGCCGCCGCACGGCGGCTTCGCGATCGGCCTGGAACGCTTCGTGGCCCGACTCACCGGCGCGGCCAACGTCCGGGAGGTGACCGCCTTCCCCCGCGACCTGCACCGGCTCACCCCGTGAGGACAGGGGTACCCGGTTGACCGCCCGTCAACCGGGGACCTCTCCTTTCCGGCCGCTCCGGCCCCGAGCCGAGCGGCGCGGTATGAAGGACGGACGGGCGAAGGAGCGGGATGGGCGAGCAGGCGCGGGCGACGCTGCGGGGCCTGCTGCACCTCCGTCCGGCCCGGGGCACACACCGGATCGCGCTGCGTGCCGGGATCAGCGTGCTGCTCCCGCTGCTCGCGGTGCTCGCCCTGGGCCGCCCCGCCTGGTCGGTGTACGCGGTCTTCGGGGCGTTCACCTCGCTCTACGGCCGGAACCACGTGCACCTGTCCCGGGCGGCCATGCAGGCGAGCGCGGGGGCCGTGCTCACCGGGTCGGTCGTCCTCGGGGTGCTCGTCGGGTCGCTGGCGTCGCGGGCGTGGGTCGCGGTGGCGGTCACCGCGGCCCTCGCGGCGCTGGGTGCGGTGCTCGCCGCCGCGCAGGACTGGCACCCGCCGGGGCCGCTGTTCCTCGTCTTCGCGTTCGGTGCGGTCGCCTCGGCCCCGCACCGGGTCGCGGACGTGCCGGTCGCCGCGGCCGTGGCCGGGCTGAGCAGCCTGTTCGCGCTGCTGGTCGGCAACGTGGGCAGCCTGCTGCGGCGGCAGCGGAGCCGGCCACCCCGGCTGGCGCACGTGTGGACCTGGGAGCCGCTGCGCTACGCCCTCGCCGTGGTGCTGGCCGGCGGCACGGCTACCGCCGTCGGGATCGGTCACCCGTACTGGGCGATGGTCGCGGCGGTCGCTCCGCTGAGCGCCCAGGGTGTCACCGCCCAACTGGTCCGCGCCGCGCACCGGATCCTCGGCACGCTGCTCGGGCTGCTGACCAGCGCGCTGCTGCTGGCGCCGCACCTGTCGCCGTACGCCACCGTGCTCGTGGTGGCGGGCCTGCAGATCGTCACCGAGCTGCTGGTGGGGCGCAACTACGGCCTGGCGCTGCTGTTCATCACCCCGATGGCGCTGTTGATGGGGCAGCTCGCGGCGGCCCGCCCGATCGGGCAGCTCCTCTTCGACCGGGGGGTGGAGACGGTCATCGGCGCCCTCATCGGCGGCGTGATCGTGCTCTGCGAACCGGGGGTTCGGGCGCGGATCAGCCCTGTTGGGCGGTGACCCGGTCGTCCGCCTCCCGGCCCATTCGCGCCTCCGGGGGCGCGATCGGGAGGCGGCGCTTGTGGTCGGTGGCCCGGTAGCGGGCCACCAGCGCCTCGGTCACCTCCGGCGGGACCGGCCGGCCCTCCAGGAAGTCGTCGATCTGCTCATACGTCAGGCCGAGCGCGTCCTCGTCCAGCTTGCCCGGGGCCAGGCTCTCCAGGTCGGCGGTGGGCGCCTTGCCGACCAGTTCGGCCGGGGCGCCGAGCGCCGCGGCGAGCGCGCGGACCCGCCGCTTGGTCAGCCCGGTCAGCGGCACCACGTCCGCCGCCCCGTCGCCGTGCTTGGTGAAGAAGCCGGTGACCGCCTCGGCCGCGTGGTCGGTGCCGACGACCAGGCCACCCGTCGCCCCGGCGACCGCGTACTGGGCGATCATGCGCTGCCGGGCCTTGACGTTGCCGTGCACGAAGTCCCGCTGGGCGGCGTCGGTGAAGGCCAGCCCGGCCGCCACCAGCGCGTCCAGGGCGGCGTCGCTGGCCGGCTTGACGTCGACCGTGAGCACCCGGTCGGGCCGGATGAACGTCAGGGCCGCCTGGGCGTGGTGCTCGTCGGCCTGCACCCCATACGGCAGGCGCATCGCCACGAAGACCGCCGGGTGGCCGGCGGCGCGGGCCCGCTCGACGGCGAGCTGGCACAGCCGGCCCGCGGTGGTCGAGTCCACCCCGCCGCTGATGCCGAGGACCAGCGTCGTCAGCCCCGTGTCGACGAGGCGGTCGGCGAGGAAGACGACCCGGCGCTCGATCTCCACGGCGGCGTCGAAGGTCGACGCCAGCTGGAGTTCCTCGGCGATCTGCCGCTGCGTCGAGATCAGGTCGGTCATCGGGTCCTTCCGGTTCAGGCGGGGCCGAGTTCAGGCGGGCGGGTTCAGGCGGGGCCGAGGAGGTCCCAGGGGTTGCCCTCCAGGTCGCGGAAGACGGCGACCCGGCCGTACGGCTCGGTGCGCGGCGGCTTGACGAACTCGACGTTCGCCTCGCGCATCCGGCGGTAGATGGCGTCGAAGTCGTCGACCTGGAGGAAGAAGCCGACCCGGCCGGCGGTCTGGTCGCCGACCACCGACTCCTGCCGCTCGCCGTCGGCGCGGGCCAGCAGCAGCCCGGTCCCGCCGCCGGGCGGGCGGACCACCACCCAGCGCTTCGGGCGGCCGTCGTTGGTCAGCGACGGCTTGTCCTCGGCCAGCTCGAAGCCGAGCACCTCGGTGAAGAATGTGATCGCCGGGTCGTAGTCGGCGACGACCAGGGTGACGAGATCGATCCGCACCGGACGAGAGTACGCGATCAGCCCGGCAGCTCGGCCCGGCGCCGCCGCACCGGGCTGCACCGACGTCACCGTCGGAACTGGTTGTGTCTCAGACCTGCACGAGGGTCGGCAGATGGCGTTCGACCACCGGGAGCACGTCGGCGACGGTGACCGGGCGGCCCAGCTCGGCGGTGAGCGAGGTGGTCCCCGCGTCGCGGATGCCGCACGGCACGATCCGGTCGTAGTACGTCAGGTCGCAGTCGCAGTTGATCGAGAAGCCGTGCAGGGTCACGCCCCGGGCCACCCGGATGCCGATCGCGGCCACCTTGCGGGCCGGGCCGCGGTCGTCCTCGGGCACCCAGACGCCGCTGCGCCCCTCGATTCGGCCGGCGGTCAGCCCGAACTCGGCGCAGACGTCGATCAGCAGCTGCTCGGTGCGCCGGACGTACGCCACCACGTCCACCGGGTCGGGCAGCTTGACGATCGGGTAGCCGACCAGCTGCCCCGGCCCGTGCCAGGTGATCTTGCCGCCGCGGTCCACGTCGATCACCGGGGTGCCGTCCATCGGCCGGTCCCACGGCTCGGTCCGCTTGCCGGCGGTGTAGACGCTGGGGTGCTCCAGCAGCAGCACCGTGTCGCCCTGCTCGCCGGCCACCACGGCCTCGTGCAGCCGGCGCTGCTCGTCCCAGGCGGCCTGGTAGTCGAGCACACCGGCACGGACGGGGGTCAGCCCGGAAGTCGTCACGCTCACCCGTCCAGCCTAGTCCCGCCACCTGCCGGTGCGCCCCTGTGAGCCTCGTCGCGTCAGGCCGGCGGGACCTTCCAGACCCACACGTCGTCCACCCGCTGGGGCGGGCCGAGCAGGCCGGTGGCGGTGCGCAGCAGGGCCTCCTCGTTGATGTCGTACTTGGCGCCGTGCACCCGGTCGGCCAGGACCACCGTCTCGACGTGCCAGTAGCGCAGGTCCTCCCGGCTCTGCCGGATGCTGCCCTCGGTGATGATCGGCACGAGCCCGGTCCGCCCGGCCTGGTCCATCAACGAGTCGAAGGTCCGCGGCACCGGCCCGATCCGCCCCCGGCCCTCCGGGCCGCCCGGGCCGAGGAAGAAGCCGGCCGGGATGCGGAACTCGCCCTGCCGGTGCGCCAGGGCGTACGCCTGCCAGCGCTGGCCGTCCGGGGTGACGTCGACGGTCAGCGGCAGCGGGGTGAGCACCCCGCCGGGCGAGACGTACTGCTGCCAGGTGCCGTTGGTGATGAACCGCGGGACGGGCTCCCGCACGCTGGTCAGCAGCGGGGTCGGCAGCAGCGGCACCAGCGCGACGGCGAAGCCGAGCGCCCAGGCCGCCGTGGTCACCCGGTGCCGGGGTGGCCGGGCGCGGAGCCGGTCCACCGTGTGCGCCAGCAGCAGCCCGATCACCGGCGCGACCACCAGCGCCAGCCGCGAGGGCAGCGCCGCGTTGATCACCGGCAGGTTGTCCAGCACCCCGAACGGGAGGAGTTGGCCGGTGCGCCGGCCGTTCCACTTGGCCGTCGGCCCCCAGGAGAGCACCGCGAAGACCACGGCGGTGACGCCGAGCGCGGTGAGGGTGGCCCGGAACGCCCGGTCGGCGCGCCGCCAGAGCAGCCCGAAGCAGACCACCGTGAGCAGCAGCAGCGGGATGCCGAAGAAGGAGTTCTCCTCCGTCGGGTTCGGCGCCAGCGAGGTGCCCAGCCCGGCCCAGCCGGCCAGGGACCGGCGCGGATACGACCCGTACGCGGCGATGTCCTCGGAGTGGATGAGCGGGTCGAAGCCGGTGCCGTGGAAGCGCTGCGGCCCGGCGAAGTGCAGCCACAGCGGGTACGCGAGCAGCGCCCCGGCCACCAGCGCGGTTACCCCGAGCCCGGTCGCGAAGCGGGGCAGCGCGGCGCGGACCTCGGCCCGACGGGCCGGGTGCAGCGCCCACACCAGCAGGAACAGGGCGAGCGCCAGGGCGGTGAAGAAGAGCCCTTCGGCGGCGATCGAGAAGGCGACCGCCACCAGCAGGCCGAGCACGATCCCGCCGCGGACCGCCCGGCCGGGGCGGCGCAGCCGGAACACGCCCCAGATCAGCAGCGGCACCAGCCAACCGGCGGTCCAGTTCAGGTGCGCGTTGGCGTGCGAGACCATCGCCGGGCAGTAGGCGATGAAGAGCGCGCCGACGGCGGCGGCCAGCCGGCTGCCCACCAGGTATCGGCTGAGCAGCCAGTACCAGGCCACCCCGGTGGCGGCAAGGTTGAGGGTGAGGATCACCAGGAACGTCGCGGGCGGCCCGACCAGGTACGTCAGCGGCGCGAAGAGCACCGCGTACACGGTGATCGAGGTGTTGACCGCGAGGTTCACCCCGTCCGGATTGTTGATCAGATGGGTGAAGAACGGGTTCTCCCCGTGGCTGACGGCGTGCCCGCCGAAGGCCAGCAGCCACTCGAAGAGCGCCTGGTCGCTGGAGTTGACGGTGATGGCCCGGGCATCCGGGTTCCACCACAGGCCGCTGGTCACCCAGAAGGCCAAGGCCACCGCGGCGAGCACCACGACCAGGTCGGCCCGCCAGCTCCGGGTGGCGGGCTCGGGCGACCGGTCGGTGACCAGGGACGGGGAGGTTGGCACGCAGCGGACGTTACCAACCGGAACTGGACACGCCGGTCAGACACGAAACCTCGCGGCCGCTTCCGTCGCCCACGGCGACACACTTCGATCTCGGTGAATGTGTGAGCGGCGGCCATGTCGGGCCGCGCAACCCGGACGTAACGTCTCGGCAACTTCAGCGTGACTCAGTTCACAATTCGCCGTCGGGAGGTCGCCGTGCGCCGATCCTCATCCATCCTCACCCGCCTCGCCGGGGCGGCGGCCGGGATCGTGCTGGCCGCAGCCGCGGCGCTCACCGTCGCTCTCCCCGCCCAGGCCGCTTCGCTCACCCAGGTCACCGGCTTCGGCTCCAACCCGGGCAACCTCGCCATGTACGCGTACCGGCCGGACGGCCTGCCGGCCAACGCGCCGGCCGTGGTGCTGCTGCACGGCTGCACCCAGAACGCCTCCGGCTACTTCGCCAACTCCGGCTGGCAGAAGTACGCCGACCTGTGGAAGTTCGCGCTGATCGTGCCGCAGCAGCCGGCTGCCAACAACTCCAGTTCCTGCTTCAACTGGTTCGAGACCGGGGACACCGCGCGCGGCCAGGGCGAGGCCCTGTCGATCAAGCAGATGGTCGACTACGCGAGGACCAACTACGGCACCGACGCCGCCCGGGTGTACGTGAGCGGCCTGTCCGCCGGCGGGGCGATGAGCGCGGTCATGCTCGCCACCTACCCGGACGTCTTCGCCGCCGGCTCGGTCATCGCCGGCCTGCCATACCGCTGCGCCACCAGCAGCACCAGCGCGTACTCCTGCATGAACCCCGGCGTCGACAAGACCCCGGCCCAGTGGGGTGACCTGGTCCGCAACGCCTACCCCGGGTACGCCGGGAAGCGGCCGCGGGTGGCGATCTGGCACGGGACCGGCGACTACACCGTCGCGGTGGCGAACGCCGTCGAGTCCCGGGACCAGTGGACCAACGTGCTCGGGGTGTCGCAGACCCCCACCAGCACCGCCACGCTGCCCGCCGGCACCAGCCTGGAGGTGTACGGCAGCGACCAGGTCCGGCTCTACCGGGTCGCCGGGATGGGCCACGGCACCCCGGTCGACCCGGGCTCGGCCACCGACCAGTGCGGGACCGCCGCCGCGTACTTCCTGGACACCATCTGCTCGACCTACCGGGACGCGCTCTTCTTCGGCCTCGACGGTGGGGTGACGCCCAGCCCGACGCCGACCGCGTCCCCGTCGCCGACCCCGACGCCGCCGCCGGCCTGCGTGACCGCCAGCAACTACGCCCACGTGAGCGCCGGCCGGGCCTACCAGTCCGGCGGCTACGCCTACGCCCTGGGCAGCAACCAGAAGATGGGCCTCTACAACACCTTCTACACGACCACCCTCAAGCAGACCGGCCCCAACTACTGGGTCATCGGCTGCTGACCGCCCGCCGCCGCCCTCGCCGGGTCACTCGGTGAGGGCGGCGTGCAGCGCGCTCGGCAGGTCGCGGTGGGTCCAGGTGAAGCCGGCCTTGGTCAGCACGCCGGGCAGGACCCGCGCGCTGGTCAGGGCTTCGTGGGCGAAGCCGCCGAGGGCGATCTTCAGGGCCAGCGCGGGGACCGGCATGATCGCCGGCCGGTGCAGCTGGCGGGCCAGTTCCCGGGCGAACTCGGCGTTGGTGACCGGGTTCGGGCCGGCCACGTTGACCGGGCCGGCGAGGTCGTCGCGGGCCAGCAGGAAGGCCACCGCGTCCAGCCAGTCCCGCATCGAGATCCAGGGCAGCCACTGCCGGCCGCTGCCCAGCTTCCCCCCGACGCCCAGCCGGAACGGCAGCAGCTGCGGTTTGAGCATCCCGCCGGCGCGGTCCAGCGGCAGGCCGGTGCGCAGCCGCACCACCCGTACGCCGGCGTCCTCGGCCGGCCGGGTCGCGGCCTCCCAGACCCGGCACACGTCGGCCAGGAAGCCCTCGCCGGCCGGGGAGTCCTCCTCCACCACCCGGTCGCCCGTGTTGCCGTACCAGCCGACCGCCGACGCGTTCAGCATCGCCGCGGGCCGGTCGGCGGCGGCCAGGCCGGCGATGGTGATCGCCAGCGTGGTGGTGGTGTCCACCCGGCTGGTCCGGATCAGCCGCTTGTAGTCGTCGTTCCAGCGCCGGTCACCCACCCCGGCGCCGGCCAGGTTGATCACCGCGTCGGCGTCGGTGACCACCGCCGGGTCGAGCTGCGCGGCGGACGGATTCCACTGCCGCTCGTCCGGCTTGCGCGGCGGGTGGCGGACGAGACGGGTGAGCTGGTGCCCGTCCGCGGTAAGCCGGTTGACCAGTCGAGTGCCTAGGAAGCCGGACACTCCGGCCATGAGGATCCGCATGCTCATATCTTCGGGTACGGACCCGGCGCCGGATGCGTTGAGCGGCATGCGTCACTCGCCGGTCCCGCCGCCCGGAGTCAACGCACCGCGGCCGCCGGGCGCAGGTCGGCCAGGAGTCGCTCCACCTCGGCGAACGCCTCGGCGGGCAGCGGGCCGAGCGCGAGCGTCGCGAAGTTCTCCTCGGCCTGGGCCACCGTCCGGCATCCCGGGATGGGCACCGTCCGCGGGCTGCGGGCCAGCAGCCAGCCCAGCGCGCCCTGGGCGGGCGTACGACCGTCGGCGGTCAGCGCCTCCCGGATCTGCGTGACCCGGGCCGACCACTGCGGGGTCGGCCGCCCGTCGGTGAACCAGACCAGCCACTCCGGGGCCACCCCCCGCACGTCGTCCCCGCCGACCGCCCGGGTCGAGCCGGTGAGCAGGCCCATCGCGAGCGGGCCCCGGTCGAGGCTGGCCAGGTCGAGCGAATCGCAGACCGTCAGCATGTCGGGGTTGTCGTGGAGCACCGACTCGTCGTGCTGAATCGCGGTGCAGTGCGGGCCCGCCTCGGCGAACGCCCGCGCCGACGACGGATTGTCCGTGCTCCAGCCGTACGCCCGGATCTTGCCCTGGGTGACCAGGCCCTCCAGGGTGTCGATCAGATCGAGCGCGGCGGACGCCGGCAGGTCGTTGATGTGCAACTGGTAGAGGTCGACATGGTCGGTGCCGAGCCGGCGCAGCGACTCGTCCAGGCTCGCCACCGCGTACGCCGGGCTGGCGTCGGTGCCGGTCCAGCGCCGGCTGGCCTCGTCGGAGCGGTTGCCGAACTTGGTGGCGATCACCGCGCCGTCGCGCCGCCCGGCGAGGGCGCGGCCGAGGACCCGCTCGCTGTGGCCGGCGCCGTAGTTGCTGGCCGTGTCGAAGAGGGTGACGCCCAGGTCGAGCGCCCGGTGGATGGTGCGGACAGACTCGTCGTCGTCGACCTCGCCCCAGCCGAACGGCTGCCCGCCGTCGCCCCACAGTGGCCCGCCGATCGCCCAGCACCCCATGCCGACCGCGCTGACCGTGATGCCGCTGCGGCCGAGTGTCCGTGTCATCGTCATGCGGTCCAGTGTTCGACTTCGAGCGCTCTCCAAGTCAAGGCATGCGCTGCCCCTCCTGTCGCCCCTCCTGACGAAGGCGGAGTGAACTGTTCGGCCGCTACGAACTTGATGACGTGAATGGATCGCGGCGAGAGCCGACTGCCCAGCCGAGGAAGCGGGCGTAGAGGTGCCCCGGCGTCGGCCCGTCCTGCGGGTGCAGGAGGTGCAGCTCGCCGGCCGCGTCGTGCAGCATCCCGCCCAGGTAGACCAGCAGCGCCACCCGGTCGTCGACGTACTCGCGGAGCAGGGTGAGCCGCGCGATCGGGCACGGCCAGGGCGCGGCGCAGGCCCGGCAGAGCCAGAGCGGCCGGAGCGGCGTGTGCGGCCGACTCACCACCGGCCGCCGTTGGCCCGCCAGGTCTGCGCCGGGGTCAGCCAGCCGGCGCGCCCGACCTGCGGGTTCGCCCGGGTCACCTCGTCCCACCACCGGCTGTTCGGCGGTGCTGTGGGCGGCTCGGTGGGGATCGGCGCGTGCCGGTCCGGGCAGGCGGTCCAGCGCAGGCCGCACGAGCACCAGCGCCGTCCGCGTCGCCAGGTCCGCCGGTGCCGGGGCGCGAGCGGCACCGGCGCCGCGTTCCGTCGCGGCCACATCGTCAGCACCCCCCATCGGGTACGCGGACCAGCAGCTCACCGCGGCCCCTCAGGTCGTCGATCACGTCGTCGGGCAAGCCACGCGAGCGCAGCACCCGCCGCCCCCACCGGTGCAGCAGGCAGGGGTGCGGGGTCCGGTCGCTGCGGCACAGCGGCCCGGTGGGCCACTCCTCGGGCGCGTGCACCAGCACCGCCCGGATGGCGAGCCGGACGTCCTCCACCGTCACCACCCACGGCATCGGCAACTCGCCGAGCACCTTCTCCATCGCGTCCACCGGTTGGTCGACCACTGACCGCACGCTGCTCCGCCTCTCTGGGGGCGGCGCCGAGACGGGCGGGGACGACCGTGCGCGCGCATGGCCGGCCGGAGCCCGGCACCCGCCCCGGGCCTGCTCACGAGCCCGTCGACACCGGATCGCGGGCATGGGGTGGCACCCGGCCGGCTACCGGGGGAGCAGCCGGCCAGGTGGTCCTACGGGACGACCAGCTCGCGGTTGCAGACCTGGGAGCCGGTCATTGAGAGCTTTGCACAGCATGTTGTGCAAAGCAAGGACGAACTTCCCCTTACTTGTTGTGGCTGGTAGTTCATGGTCGAATGGCGGTGCAGACCTGGGAGTGTGGATGCCCGCCAAGGCGAAGTGGGCGCAGCTTGCCGACTACCTCCGCGAGCGGATCGAGTCGGGTGAGCTTGCGCCGGGAGAGAAGCTGCCGTCGACCGCGCAGCTCAAGGAAGAGCACCGCGTGTCGCAAACCGTTGTGCGACAGGCGATTCTCGTGCTTCAGATGCAGGGCTGGGTGGAGGGCGTCCACGGCGTCGGCGTGTTCGTCGCCGAGGAGTTGCCGAACGCGCCCGACCGGTGAGCGCGGTGGGTTCATGGGCATGACCCTGTGGTTCACCCGGGTGACCACGCAGGAACTGGACCGGGCGATCGCGGACCCGGAGTGGGCGGCGGAGTACCTGGGCGGCGAGAACCTGCCGATCTGCTACCTCGAGAAGTCCTGGGCCGGCATCCAGTTCCTGCTCGACGCGGCCGAGGTGGACGTCGACCTGTACGAGGACGGCTTCCTCATCGACAACGAGTGCACCCTCCTGGGCTGGGACGACGGCATGGTCGCCGACGCCGCCCGGGCACTGGGCGCGACGCCGTTCGAGGCGTTGGCCGGCCACTACGACCCGGCGAAGCTGAGCGCGGAGGAGATCTACCCGTATCAGCGGGTGTGGGACGACGACGACCTCGACTACCTGCGGGAGCACCACGAGGAACTGGTCCGGTTCTTCGTGGCGACCGCCGCCTCGGGCGGCGCGGCGATCCGGAGTTTCAGCTTCTGACCGAGCGCGTGTTCACCGTGCCGGGGGTGGTTTCGCGCAGCACGGTGTCGAGCACCTGTGCGACGCCGTCCGCGTCGATCGGCGCCGCCGGATTCACCTCGTACTGCTGAAGTGCCTGCCGGACGGCGGTCAGCGACGGGTCGCGGTCGAGTGCCCACCCGGCGGCCTCGGCCTTGGCGCAGTGCCGACCCTCGACCGCGAAGCGCCAGATCCGGCAGGCGGTGAGGACCATGAGGGCGACGTCCTCCGCGTCGTCGGTGCGCGACTGCCAGGTCGTCAGCCAGTACCGGCCGCGCTCGTGGAGCCACTCGTCCGGCACCGGCGCGAGCACCTCGCCCGGCTGAGCGCCGCGGAGCGCGTGCCCGTCGGCCCGCGCCATCGACAGTTCGGCCGGCAGGTCGGGGGCGGCCGGCACCCGGCGGTCGACCTCGAACCCGACGGACGAGCCGTCGTACCGGCCGACGTGCAGCTCCAGCGGTGGCGCCGGCGTTGGCGCGTCGGCCACCGCGCCGGTCACGACGTGCAGGTCGATGCCGGAGGCATCATCGAGCCGGGCGTGGCGCACCCGGTCCGCCAGGGCGTCGAGCTGCGGGTCGGACAGTCCACCGTCGACGACGACGAGCAGGTCGATGTCACTGCGACCGGGGCGGAAGCCGCCCGCCGCCAGTGATCCGTGAAGGATCACCGACCGGAGCGCCCCGTCGACGATGTCCACAACGGACCCGGCCAGTTCCTCCGCAGCGGTCCGGGCGGAGATCTCGTCAACGCGTGCCACCTGGAGTTCTAGCAGACGTCCCCATACCGGCCTGGCTGTGTGCCCTCCCGCCGTGGCAACCCCGGCCAGCCGAGGTGCCGTTGCCCCGCCGGCGGGCTTGCCCGAATTTCCCGGCAGGTCTTCCGGGGCAGATGTATCCAGTGATATCTATATAGATCCGAATCGTTCCTTCGCCCCCCTCGGAGGATCCCGTGCTCAGATCCCGCCTCGTAACCCTCACCATGAGCCTGGCGACGGCATTTGCCAGCGTGATCGCGCTGGCCGCGCCGGCCCAAGCGGCCTCCACCGTCCGATACGTCGCCCTTGGTGACTCGTACGCCTCCGGCGTGGGTGCCGGCAGCGAGAGCGGCTCCTGCCGGCGCAGCCCCAACGCCTACCCGTCGCTGTGGGCCACGGCCAACGCTCCCGCGTCGTACACCTTCGTGGCCTGCTCGGGTGCGACCACGACGAGCGTGCGCGACACCCAGCTGAGCTACCTGTCGACCAGCACCACGCTGGTGAGCGTCACCGTCGGTGGTAACGACGTCGGGTTCAGCGACGTCATGATCACCTGTGTTGTGCAGGGCGAGTCGGCGTGCGTAGCGGCCGTCAACGCGGCCGAGGACAAGGCTCGCAGGGAGTTGCCGCCGAAGCTGGACAACCTGTACCAGGCGATCCGCGCGCGTGCGCCCTCTGCCCGCGTGGTGGTTATCGCCTACCCGGTCTTCTACAAGCTCGACACCTACTGCGCCGGTCTCAGCGACACGTCCCGCGCGAAGATCAACGAAGGCATCAACCTGCTGGATGACCTCACCAAGGGTGTCGCCGTCCAGAACAGTTTCGTCTTCGCCGATGTTCGCCCGATCTTCCGGGGCAACGAGCTCTGCGCCTACGGCCAGAAGTGGCTGCACGCGTTGAACTGGACCGACACGAGCATCTCTTACCACCCGACGGCCGCTGGGCAGTCCGGCGGTTACTACCCGACCCTCGCCCAGGCCGTGTGACGGGTCCGGCTTCTCGTGGTCAGCGGTCCCGCCGCTGACCACGGGACAGTCGGCGAATCGGGTCGTTTGGCTAGGCGGGACGGTTCAGCGCGTACCGCGAGTGCGCTACGAGGTGCTACAGGGTTGCCAGGCGGGGGAGGAGCGGGGCCAGGGCGTCGACGGCATCGGCGCGTACCACGAAGCGGGTGATCCCCCAGCGGCGCTGGTGCTGCGCGACCGCCGCGACGATCTCCTCGGCCGTGCCGATCAGCACGAACGGCGTGGCGAGCAGCTCGGCGGTGGTGAGGCCGGCGTGCTCGGCGAACCGCACGGCGGCGGCCTCGGCGTCGTCGGTCACGGTGAACTGCTGGATCAGCGCCTCCAGCACGGGCGGCGTGTCGCGGCCGGCGGCACCGGCCGCCACGTGGGCGAGCTGCGATTCGATCTGGTCGGCCCGCCACCGCGCCTCGTGCGTGTGGCCGTCGGCCAGCGTACGCCCGAAGCCGGCCAACCCGACCACGTCGGCGTGCGCGCCGGCCCAGCTCAACAGCGTCGAGTTGGACGTGCCGATGGTGAGCGGGATCCGGTCCTGCACGGGGAGCAATTCGGTGAGCTGGGCGGCGTAGGCGGCCAGTTCCGGGGTGTCCACGGTGACCTCCTTGCCGGCCAGCAGGTCGCGCACGGCCTCGGCCACGGCGATGCAGCGGCGCACCCGGCCGGGCACGTCGGGGCGCTCGCGGCCGACGGCCCGCCACTCGGCCGGGGTGTGGCCGGCGCCGACGCCGAGCCGGGCCCGCCCGCCGGAGACCACGTCGAGGGTGGCCACGTCGGTGGCCAGCAGGATGGGCTCCCGGACCCCGGCGTTGGAGACGTACGAGCCGAGGCCCAGCGTCGACGTCACCGCCGCCGCGGCGGCGAGGGCCACGAACGGCGACGCGCCGTGGCCCGGGTGGTCGGCGGCGAACAGGGCGTCGAAGCCGGCCGCCTCGACCCGGCGGGCCAGGTCGAGCCAGCTCGCGGCGTCGGTCGGTCGGGCCTGGACGGAGAAGGTCACCATCGCCCCAGCATGATGCGCCCCCACCTGCCCCGGCCAGCCCACGCCGACCGATTCTGCCAACGGACGAATCCGCCGCCCGGCGCCCTGCCCCTTCGGGGAGCAACTTCGGGGAAAGCGCTGCCTGCCGGCGCCCGGAGGCAGCAACCTCCCGGAAGTTGCGCCGCCGAGGTCAATCCGCGACCGTCGGGACGTCCATGCCGAACAATTCGTGGGGCGTGCCGTCGGTCAGCGCGTCGAGGGCGGCGACCAGCTTCCGTTCCTCGTAACTGAAGTGCGACTCGAGCAGCGCGGCGAGGCCGTCCAGCTCGGCCCGGATCGCCGGCCCGTCGGCCGCCCCGGTGAGCAGGGCGTCGACGCGGCGCAGCAGGTCCGCCACGATCCGGTGGTCCTCGCTCAGTTGGGCGAGGACGGGGCGCAGCTCGGGCACCTGCTCGGCCAGGACGCGGAACGCGCCGGCGTCCTCGCCGGTGTGGTGCCGGTCCAGGGCCGCACAGAAGCCGACGCAGTGGGCGCGTAGCTCGCGGGACAGGCCGGCGCCGTCGCCGTCGGGGGAGTCGAGGCTCGCGCGGAGCCGGGCCAGCTCCGCGCGGAGCCAGTGATGGATCTCGATCAACTGGGTGCCGAGGGCGGTCAGCCGCCCGGCCGGTGAGTGGGATGGGTGCACATGGTCCCCTGCTCTCCCGCGCCTCCATGCCCTCGGCGGCCTTCGTGCCGGATGCACCGCGACGCTACGCCGCACCCTACGCGACCCGGCTGCCGTACGCCGCCCCGCGTCACTCGCCCTCGTCCCGTTCGTCCGGCTCGTGCCAGCGGGCCCGGTAGGCTGCCTCGTGCGCCTCGTGAGCGGTCCGTTCCTCGAAGATCAACTTGCGCAGCGCCTTCCGGCCCTCTTCGAAGATGACCACCTCGGCGGCCACCATGCCCACGCAGATCGCGGTCAGCAGTGCCATGGTTCCCAGCGCCGGCAACTGGTCGACCAGCGGGGGGCAGATGGCAAGCAGCCCGAGGGTGCCGACCCGGGTCCAGCTCAGGGTGTGCAGGGTCCGCAGCTGGAACAGCATGTCGCCGCAGAGGTACAGGAACACTCCGCCGAAGAGCAGCGGCTCGGCCGGGCCGCGGGCCGGCGCCCAGTCGGAGATGTTCGGATTGGTGATCTGGTGCACGATCTGCTCGGCGCCGAGCGCGAAGAGGATGATCCCGGCGATCATCGGCAGATAGCAGTACGCGTACGCGTCCCGGGCCATGGTGAGCCGGGGTTTGCCCTGTGCCGAGTGCAGGGCGATCCGGGCGGCCGGCCCGATCATGTCGTAGTGCGCCCACCAGAGCGCGGCGGTGAAGAAGATGCTGAGCACCGCCGCACCCACCGCTGGCAGGGTGGGTGGCTGCCCGATCAGGTTGCTCCCGACGCCGACCGAGATGACCGACTCGCCCAGGGCGATGATCAGGATCAGGTCGTACCGCTCGGTCCAGTGCTCGGCCGAGGCGATGCCCCAGCCGGAGGCGTTGGCGAGTTGGCCGGTGATGTACTGGAGCAGCACGGCCAAGCCCCACAGCCCGTCCCGGACGACTGGCGCCGCAGCGGAGTCGTGTATCGCCCCAGGGATGAGCGCTGCGGCGAGCAACAGCAGGGTGCTGCCGACCAACTCCGGGGCCAACTTCGTCAACTGCCGGCGTTCGTCCGGGCTGCCCCGTGTTGCCTGCAAAAGGAGCAGCACGTGGACCAGGCGGAACACGATGTAGCTGGCCGCCGCCACGACCGGCCCGGCGGCGTTGCCCCGCACGTCGTGGAACGCCTGCGGCAGCGACAGGGCGAAGGTGAACAGCGCCGCCATGCCGACCGTCATCAGCACCGGCACGAAGCCCTCGCCGAGCCGGACCCGGGTGGCGACCACGCTGTGCAACACCCACGACCACCAGAGCACCGCGAGGACCAGCAGGGCGTGCAGCAGCGCCCCGCCGCTGACATCCCGCGCGGTGGACCGGGTGATGATGAAGAACGAGAAGACGAAAACCAGGTCGAAGAAGACCTCGAACCGGTCCACCCGAGCCGCAGGGGCCATGGGCACGGCGGGCCCCAGGCGCCCCCGCCACCCGAAGCCGCTCACCCGACGAGTCTCTCAGCGGCCGGGCGCTTCCGCGCCGATTCCGGTACAACGAAGGGCGCGCGGCTCAAGCCGCGCGCCCTTCGTCGTCAGGGCGTCAGAGCCCCAGCTCGGCCTCGAAGTTGCCGGCCTCCAGCCGCTCCTTGACCGCGACCAGGAAGCGGGCCGCGTCCGCGCCGTCGATCAGCCGGTGGTCGTACGACATGGCCAGGTAGACCATCGAGCGGACCGCGATGACCTCGCCCAGCTCCGGGTCGTTGACCACGACCGGACGCTTCACCACGGCACCCGTGCCGAGCATCGCCGACTGCGGCGACGGCACGATCGGGGTGTCGAAGAGGGCGCCCCGGCTGCCGGTGTTGGTCAGCGTGAAGGTCGCCCCGGCGATCTCGTCCGGGCTGATCTTGTTGGTCCGGGTGCGCTCGGCCAGGTCGGCGACCCGCTTGGCGATCCCGCCCAGGTTCAGGTCGCCGGCGTTGTGGATGACCGGCACCAGGAGGCCCCGCTCGGTGTCCACGGCGATGCCGAGGTGCTCCGCGTCCGGGTAGGTGATCGTCCCGGCCTCCAGGTCCATCCTGGCGTTGACGATCGGGTAGGTCTGCAGCGCCTCGACGGCCGCCAGGGCGAAGAACGGCAGGAAGGACAGCTTCACGCCGTGCCGCTGCTGGAAGGAGTCCTTCGCCTGCGCCCGCAGCTTGGCGATCTTGGTGACGTCCACCTCGATCACCGTGGTGAGCTGCGCCATCTCGTGCAGCGACTGCTGCATCCGCTTGGCGATGGCCGCGCGGATCCGGGGCAGCTTCTCGGTGGTGCCGCGCTTCGCGCTCGGCTGCGGCTTTGCGGCCGGCTTCGCCGGAGCAGCCGCAGCGGCCGGAGCGGCCGGAGCGGCGGCCTGCGGTGCCGGCGCGGCCTTGGCGGCCTTCGCCTTCTCGGCCGCCTCCAGGACATCCTGCTTGCGGATCCGCCCGCCGACGCCGCTGCCGTTCACCGAGGACAGGTTCACCCCGTGCTCGGCGGCCAGCTTGCGTACCAGCGGGGTCACGTAGCCGGCGGCCTCCTCGCCGCCACCCTGGACGGGGGCGGTCGGACGCTGCGGGGCGGGAGCCGGCGCGGCGGGCTGCGCGGCCTGCTCGGCCCGCATCGGCTGGGCGGCGGTCTCCGCCTCCGGGGCCGGCTGGTTGTACGACACGCCCGGGGTCGGCTCCTCGGCCTTCGGCGCCGGCTGGGCCGGGGCCGGCGGCGCGGGCTTGGCCTCGGCCTGCGGGGCGGGCTTGGCCTCAGGCTGCGGCGCAGCCGGGGCGGCGCCGGCCGCACCGATGATCGCCAGGTCGGCGCCGACCTCGGCGGTCTCGTCCTCGGCGACCTTGATCTCCAGCAGCGTGCCGGCGACCGGCGACGGGATCTCCGTGTCGACCTTGTCGGTGGACACCTCCAGCAGCGGCTCGTCCACCTCGACGCTGTCGCCCACCTGCTTGAGCCAGCGGGTGACCGTACCCTCGGTGACGCTCTCCCCGAGGGCCGGCATCTTGACCGGGGTGCCCGCGCCCGACGGCGCCGGGGCCGCCTGGGCCGCCGGCTGCTCGACGGCCGGCTGCTCCGCCTCGGCCTGGGGCTCGGCGGCGGCCTCCTCGGCCTCCTCCGCCGGGGCCGCCTGCGGCGCGACCGCCCCGCCGGCCTGCTCGCCCTCGCCGGCGATGACCGCCAGCTCGCTGCCGACCTCGGCGGTCTCGTCCTCGCCGACCACGATCCGGCTCAGCACGCCCGCCGCGGGCGACGGGATCTCGGTGTCCACCTTGTCCGTGGACACCTCCAGCAGCGGCTCGTCGACCTCGACGGTATCGCCCTCCTGCTTGAGCCAGCGCGTGACGGTGCCCTCGGTGACGCTCTCACCGAGCCGGGGCATGGTGACCGATACCGGCATGTTCTCCAGACTCCTTCATTCCCCTGGTGGGATCATCGCCCGTCGCCGGACGCCGCGGTTGTCGTGGTCAGTTGTGCGCGTGCAGCGGCTTGCCGGCGAGGGCCAGGTGCGCCTCGCCCAGGGCCTCGTTCTGCGTCGGGTGGGCGTGCACGAGCTGCGCCACCTCGGCCGGGTACGCCTCCCAGTTGTAGATGAGCTGCGCCTCGCCGATCAGCTCGCCGACCCGCGCGCCGACCATGTGCACGCCGACCACCGGGCCGTCCTCGACCCGGAGCAGCTTCACGTGGCCGGTGGTCTTGAGGATCTGGCTCTTGCCGTTGCCACCCAGCGGGTAGTTGTAGGTCTTGATCTTGTCGGCGCCGTACTGCTCCTTGGCCTTCGTCTCGGTCAGGCCGACCGACGCCAGCTCCGGGTCGCAGTAGGTGACCCGCGGGATGCCGGCCTCGTCGATCACGGCCGGGTTCTGGCCAGCGATCTCCTCGGCGACGAAGATGCCCTGCTGGAAGCCGCGGTGCGCGAGCTGCAGGCCGGGCACGATGTCGCCGACCGCGTAGACGTTCGGCACGCTGGTGCGCAGCCGCTCGTCGGTCAGCACGTAGCCGCGGTCCATCTTGACGCCCTGCTCCTCGTAGCCGAGGTTGGCGGTGTTCGGCCCGCGCCCAACGGCGACCAGCAGCAGCTCGGCCTCGACGGTGTCGCCACCCTGGATGGTCAGCCGGACGCCGTTCTCGGTCTTCTCGACCTTCTCGAACGGCTTGCCGACCTTGAAGTTGATCTTCCGCTTGCGGAACGCCCGCTCCAGCGCCTTGGACGACTCCTCGTCCTCGGCGGCGACCAGACGGGGCAGCGCCTCGACGATGGTCACGTCGACGCCGAAGGACTTCCACACGCTGGCGAACTCGACGCCGATCACGCCGCCGCCGAGCACGATCGCCGAGGCCGGGACCCGGTCCATGACCAGGGCGTGGTCGCTGGTGATGATCCGCTCGCCGTCGATCTCCAGGCCGGGCAGGCTCTTTGCGTACGAGCCGGAGGCCAGGACGACGTTGCGGCCGGTGTAGCGCTTGCCGTCGACCTCGACGGTGTTCGGCGCGACCAGCTTGCCGGCGCCCGCCACGAAGGTGATGTTCTTTGCGCCGCCCACCAGGCCCTGGAGGCCCTTGTAGAGCCGCGAGATCACCCCGTCCTTGTACGAGTTGACGGCGGCCATGTCGATGCCGACCAGCTCGGCCTTGACGCCGAACTGCTCCGACTCGCGGGTCTGGTCGGCGATCTCGGCGGCGTGCAGCAGGGCCTTGGTCGGGATGCAGCCGTTGTGCAGGCAGGTGCCCCCGAGCTTGCCCTTCTCGATCAGGGCCACCGACAGGTTCAGCTGGGCGGCGCGCAGCGCGGTCGCGTAGCCGCCGCTACCACCTCCGAGGATCACGATGTCGAAGGTTGCGTCGTTCGGCTCGCTCACGTCCAACTCCCAGGTCGCGTCACTGCTTCGGGGGTTACGGTGGAGTAACAGGCACACCCCACCTCGGTCATCTTGTCACCACCGCCGACGAAGCGCGTAGTGAGGTGCCCAACGACACGTCCCCGCCACGTACGCTTGGCACCGTCTTCGATGACGTACGGGGAGGGGTTGGGCGCGGTGGGGCTGTTCCGACGACGCAAGCGGACGGACGCGGTGAGTCGCGACCGGGTCGCTCAGCGCGCCGATCTGGACCACCTTGAGAGTTTTGTCCGCACTCGGCGTGGCGTCGAGGCGTACATCGAGCCCCGGACCACGGTCACCGAGACCACGGTCATGCTGATCGCCGGCGACGGCGAGTGGACCCGGCGGCGGGTCGGCAGCCCGGAGGAGGCGCGCCGCTTCGCCCACAAGCTCGCCATCCCGATCTACGACGTCCGGCTGATGGGCTATCCGCAGCGCATGCGCGACTACAACGAACGCCGCAAGCGCCGCCCCGAACTCTTCTGACACCCGTTCGAGCGGGCAGACGCGCGGACGGGGTGCCCCCGGAAGGGACACCCCGTCGACCAGAGGTGAGGTCAGCCGTTGGCGGCGACGTCCTCGACCAGGTGGACCAGGGTGCGGACCGGGACGCCGGTGCCGCCCTTGGTCCAGTAGCCCGTCGCCTCGCCCGAGTGGTAGCCGGGGCCGGCGATGTCGATGTGCGCCCAGGCCACGTCCTCGGTGACGAACTCGCGCAGGAAGACGCCGCCCTGGAGCATGTGACCGGCCCGGTCCATGCCGGCGTTGACCTGCGAGATGTCCGCCACGTCGGAGTCCATGCCCTTGCGCACGTCGTCCGGCAGCGGCATCGGCCAGGCCGGCTCGCCGGTGGCCTCACCAGCCGCCTTCACCCGATCGCACAGCTCCGGGGTGCCCATCACGCCGGCGATCTTCTTGCCCAGCGAGATCACCTGACCGCCGGTCAGGGTCGAGGTCTCGAACAGGTAGTCGGCGCCGTCCTCGCAGGCCCGGGCGATGCCGTCGGCGAGAATCATCCGGCCCTCGGCGTCGGTGTTGAGCACCTCCACCTTCTTGCCGCTGTACATGGTGATCACGTCGCCCGGCCGGTAGCTGGTGCCCGAGGGCATGTTCTCCGCCATCGGCAGGTAGCCGGTCACCGCCACCGACGGCTTGAGCGCCGCGACCGCCAGCATGGCCGCGCCGACCGCCGCCGCGCCGGCCATGTCGGACTTCATCTCCCACATGCCCTGGGCCGGCTTGATCGAGATGCCGCCGGTGTCGAAGGTGATGCCCTTGCCGACCAGCGCCACCCGCTTGCCGTTGCCGCCACCGGACGGGGTGTAGGTCAACTTCACCAGCCGCGGCGGCGCCTCCGAGCCCTGCCCGACGGCGAGGATGCCGCCGTACCCGCCGGACTTCAGGGCCGCCTCGTCGAGCACCTCGACGCCGAGCCCGGCCTCCCGGGCGGCGGCGGCCACGGCCTCGGCGAACGCCGGCGGGCGCAGCTCGTTCGGGGCGGTGTTGACCCAGTCCCGGCTGGTCAGCACCGCGCCGGCGACCGCCTGGGCCCGGGTGATCTCCGCCTGCGCGGTCGCGTCGGCGGCGTCCGGCACCGCGATCAGCACGTCGGCAACCGGCTCGCGCCGTCCCGGCTGCGGCTTGGTCTTGTAGCCGGCGAACCGGTACCCGCCGAGCAGCGCGCCCTCGGCGACCGCGCGCAGCGCCGCCGGGGCGTCGGCGTCGTCGGGCAGCGGCAGGGCGAGCGCCACGCGCGGCGCGCCGGCCAGGGCGCGTACCGCCGCGCCGGCCGCCCGGCGCAGGGTCTCCGGCGCCGGGGCCGCGCCGGACGGCTCGGGGCCGAGGCCGACGGCGGTGACCAGCGGGGCGGTGACGGTGCCAAGCGTGGCCAGCTTGATCACCTCGCCGGGGCCGCCGGTCGCGCCGAGCAGCGCCAGCGTCTCGGTCAGCTTGCCGTCGAACGCGGCGGCGATGCTCTCCGCGCCGCTGGCCAGCAGCAGGGCGCCGGCGGGTGAACCCGAGCCCTGTTCCGCGGTCTGGCTGTGCACGCCGATCACGATCGCGTCGACGGCGAGTTCGGCGGGGTCGGTGTCGACCAGGCTGAGGGTGGTGCGGGACGATGTCACTGAAGCTACTCCGGGCGGGCCGGGCCGGTCGCGTGGTCGCGTACCGGCGATGAAGGTCTCCGGCGGCAACCTACCCGCCGGACGCGTGGCTGTCCCGCCGATGGGCCTCGACGGGTCCCGCCGATGCTAACCAGGCGTTCAGGTGGCGGTAAGTTGCCACCCATGACCGAGGTGACCTCCGACGCCGCCGCGACCCGGCTGCGCCGTTCCCCGCTGCACGAGCGGCACGCCGCCGCCGGCGCCAAGTTCGCCCCCTTCGGGGGTTGGGAGATGCCGCTGGAGTACGCCGGTGGCGGCGTGCTCAAGGAGCACACCGCGGTGCGTACCGGGGTGGGCGTCTTCGACGTCTCGCATCTCGGCAAGGCGCGGATCACCGGGCCGGGAGCCGCGGACTTCGTCAACGCCTGCCTCACCAACGACCTCGGCCGGATCGCCCCCGGCAAGGCGCAGTACACCCTCTGCTGCGACGACGCGACCGGTGGCGTGGTGGACGACATCATCGCCTACCTGCACGCCGACGACCACGTCTTCCTGATTCCGAACGCGGCGAACACGGCCGAGGTGGTCCGTCGCCTGCGTGCCGCCGCGCCGGCCGGGGTGGTCATCACCGACGAGCACGAGGCGTACGCCGTCCTCGCCGTGCAGGGGCCGCGTTCGGCGGAGCTGCTCGGCGCGCTGGGCCTGCCCACCGAGCACGACTACATGAGCTTCTCCACCGCGACGCTGGACAGTGTCGCGCTGACCGTGTGCCGCACCGGCTACACCGGCGAGCTCGGCTACGAGCTGGTGATCCCGGCCGAGCACGCGCTCGCCGTCTGGGACGCGCTGTTCGCCGCCGGAGCGGCGTACGAGCTGCGGGCCTGCGGGCTGGCCGCGCGGGACACCCTGCGCACCGAGATGGGGTACCCGCTGCACGGGCAGGACCTCTCGCTGGAGATCACCCCGGTGCAGGCCCGCTCCGGCTGGGCGGTGGGCTGGGACAAGCCGGCCTTCTGGGGCCGGGACGTGCTGCTCGCCGAGAAGGCCGCCAGCCCCCGGCGTACGCTGCGCGGGCTCGAGGCGGTCGACCGGGCGATTCCGCGCCCGGGGATGGCCGTGTACGCCGGCGACACCCGGGTCGGCACGGTCACCAGCGGCACGTTCAGCCCGACGAAGAAGCAGGGCATCGCGCTCGCCCTGATCGACACCGAGCCCAAGTTCGCCGACGGCGAGGTCCTCGAGGTCGACATCCGCGGCCGCCGCGCCCAGCTGCGCCTCCACCGCCCACCGTTCGTCAAGCCCTCGGTCCGCTGACCTGTTGCGTTGATCATGAGGTTGGCGGCGATGTCGATCTCCGTCGACGCCGCCAACCTCATGATCGACGGAGAAACGGGCGTCAGTCGACGGTGGGGGGTTCGCCGGCGTCCAGGACCGCCTGGGTCCAGCCGCCCTCGATGACGCCGGTGCCGTCGAGCAGGGCCCAGTCGACGACATCCGTCGCCTCCACGACCACCGGGGCGCCGATCCGGACGCTCGGGTCGCTGTTGGCGTCGCTGGCGCTGGCCCCGACGATCCGCTCCGGACTGTCCCAGGACGTCACCCCGGCCCAGACGAACTCGGGACCCTCGTCGCCGGGCAGGCCGTACTTGACCACGAGCTGGGTCTCGGCGGGCAACTGACCGGAGAGGAAGCGGACCCGGATGTCGCCCAGGCCGGCCCGGGCGGTGGCGATCGCCCGGCTCATCGCGTCACCCGGCCGGGCGTACCGGACGTCCGGCTGGATGCCGTTGAACAGGGTGGCGCAGGCGGCGGCGAAGTAGCGGCCGGCCGGACCGGGATGCCCCGGCGGCGGGTTGAGGCTGAGGAACGAGTCGGCGTCCGGGTCGGTGGCCGGGTCCAGCTCCAGCCTCAGCAGCACCGGCGCGGTCGCACCGTGCTGCTCCGGATTGCCGTACGCCACGGCGATGTCGTGCCCGGTCACCGTGGCCAGCACCGGGAGCTGTACGAACGCGGGCACCTCCTCGCCGGCCAGCCCCTCGGTCCAGTCCCGCAGCAACCGCCGGGCGGCACCGGTCATCACCGCGCCCCAGGCCCGGGTCAGGTGGTCCGGCACCCCCTGGGCCTGCAGCTCCAGCAGCCCGAACCGGCGCAGCCCCTTGGTGGTGAACCACAGCCCGTCCGCGTCCGACGAGTACGGCACCAGCACCCAGTCGACCAGCCGGATCCGGCCCTGCTCGTCGGGGAGCGAGCGCAGCGCGGCCGCCGGGTCGAGGAACTGGAGGCCGAAGACGTCCACCACGTCCCCGTCGACCGTCTCGGCGATCGCCGCGGCCACCGCCCGGGCCGCCCACTCGTGCGCCGGCGGCCAGCCCGGCCGGTACTCGGCCTGGACCACCACGAGGTGGGTGGCGGCGGCCAGCCGGGCCAGCTGGGCCTCGGTGGCGCCGAACGCGGTGAGCAGATCCGGCGGCAGCTCGGGGAACTCGCCGATCGGCCGGGTGTCGACGCTCATCAGCGGGCTGTCCAGCATCTGCCGCGCCAGCCCGTGCACCGGCTCGGCGAGCCGCCCGGCCAGGCGCTCCACCGCCGTCTTCGGGCTGACCTTCGGCAGCCCCGCGATGGGCACCAGATAGGTCGCGTCCAGCGACTCCGGCACCGGTACGGGCAGGAAGTCGTCCGTGATGAGCATGTCGTCCCCCTCGACCGTGCCGGTGCCTCGTCCCGAACGCTACCTGCCCGGACGGGTGACGCTCAGCCGGACAGCGCCAGTCCCAGGTAGACCAGCGTGGTGACGATCTCCACGGTGGCCCCGAGCACGTCCCCGGTGATCCCGCCGAGCCGGCGTACCACGTGGGTGAGGAGCCCGGCCGCGACGGCGAGCGCCGCGACGACGGCGAGTGGCCCCTGCCACGGCCGGCCCGGCACCGCCGGCACGGCCAGCAGCGCGACGGCGGCCGTGCCGACCACCAGGGCGACCGGCCCCACCGTGCCGGCCACCAGCGCGCCCAGCCCCTCCGGCCGGGCCGCCGGCACCCCGCGCCGGCAGGCCAGGGCCACCCCGAGCCGACCGGCGGCGGTGGCGGCGGCCACCGCGGCGAGCGCCGCCGGCCACGACCGCCCGGCCAGCTCCGCGAGCACCGCCGCCTGCAGCAGCAGTACGACCACCAGCGCGACCACCCCGAACGGGCCGACGTCCGGCTTCTTCATGATCTCCAGCGCCGCCGCACCCCGCCGGTACGACCCCAGCGCGTCCACGGTGTCGGCCAGCCCGTCCAGGTGCAGGCCCCGGGTGAGCAGGGCGCCGAGCCCGACGGTGACCCCGGCGGCGACCAGCGGGGGAGCGAGGGCGGCGGTCAACAGCAGCACCGCCGCGAGGAACGCGCCGAGCAGTGCCCCGACCGCCGGGGCGAGCGCCATCGCGGTGCCGGCCGCGGCCCGGTCGACCCGACCGGTGCGCACCGGCAGTGTGGTGAAGGTGGTGACCGCCAGCCGGATCCCGTCCGCGAGCCGGGGCTCAGTCGGCACGCCGGTCGGGGGACTCCGGCACCGCGACCGGCTCGTCCGGCTCGTCGGTAACGGGCCTGCTGGGTCCCGGCCCGGCGGGCTCCGGCTCGGCGAACTCCGGCTCGTAGGGGGGCGGAACGGGCTCCGGCTCGGTGGTGGTGGGCCCGGGGCCGGCCGGCTCCGGCTCGGCGAACTCCTCCTCGTCCGCGCCGCCCCGCAGTGACGGGTGCACCGGCAGGCCGGCGGCGAGCGCCAGCATCGAGTTCAACAGCGGCAGGGTGGCCAGCGCGGTAGCCCCCTCGCCCAGGTTGAGCCGCAGGTCCACCAGCGGGGTCAGGCCGAGCACGTCGGCGGCGAGCCGCACGGCGGGCTGCCCGCCGTGGTCGGGCAGCAGGCACCAGTGCCGGGCCTGCCCGGCCAGGTCGCGGCTGACCAGGCCGGCGGCCACCCCGACCGGCCCGTCCAGCAGCACCGGTATGCGGCGGGCGGTCGCCCCGAGCAGCACGCCGGTGGCCATCGCGATGTCGCCGCCGCCCAGCTCGGCCAGCACCTCCTTGGCGTCACGCGAGCTGCGGCGGGTGCGGTGCAGGGCGTCCCGGACCGCCGCGCAGCGGGCCATCCAGGCCGCGTCGTCGATCAGACCCTGCTCGCTGATCACCCGGCCCAGCACCGCCGGGGGCTCCGCGCCGGCCGTCGCCGCCAGCACCGCCGCGGCCGCCGCCTCGGTGCCCGCGCCGCACGCCGCCAGCACCAGGACGTGTACGCCCGCGTCGGCGGCCTGCTCGGCCAGCCGCCAGCCGTACCGCAGGGCCGACTCGACCTGCTCCGCGGAGAGCGCCGGCCCGTCCTCCATTGCGGCGGAGGCGGGCGCCTCGACCACCTGGAGGCTGGCCCCGCACTCGGCGGCGAGCCGGGCGAGCGCCCCCTGGCCGGCCCGGGCCTGCCGGGCGCGGCGGGCCGACTCGCCGGAAGCCACCCCGGCCGACGCCCCGCCGGCGTGGTCACCGTGCAGCAGCAGGACGCGCAACGAGCTCCACGGCGCAGGGGTCGGGGTGCCCTGGGTGGCGGCGGCGAAGCCGACCACCCGGTCCAGCACGCCGAGGCCGGCGCCGGGGAGGTCCAGGGTGGCGAGCCGGTCGATCGCCTGCGGGCCCGCGTACTCGTCGGGCATCGGCAGTTCCATGCCGGGCTGGATGACCAGGCCGGTGGCGATCATCGGCAGCGCCATGGTGGGGGCGGCCCAGGCGGTGGGCTCCCCCGCGGGAGCGCGGCTCGGTGCGGGCGCCACGGCCGGGGTGAGCACCTCGGGCAGCGCCTCGTCCGGCTGCGCCGGCGCGGCGGGGGCGCCCGCCTGGCCGGGGCCGGCCGGCGCCGGCACGGTGGGGCGCGGCGGCGCGCCGGCCGGCTTCAGCCACGCGGCCTGACCGGCCACCACCAGCACCACGGCGTCGCAGGCGTCGGCGACCGCCCGGTTCGTCGCGCCGAGCGCGTCGGTGAACGCCCGGCCCAGCGGGGTGGTCGGCACCAGGGAGAGCCCCACCTCCGGGCTGACCAGCAGCAACCGGGCGGCGCTGGCCCGGACCGCCGCCGCCAGTTCGGCGATGGTGGCGGAGTCGTCGGCGGGTTGGTGGGCCGGGTCGAGCAGCACGGTCACCCAGCCGCCCAGGTCGTCCACGAGCAGCGTCTCGTTCGGCCCGGCCGCCGCGATCACCTCGGCCAGCCGGCCCGGGTCGGCGGCGGTCTCCTCGGTGGTCCAGCTCCCCGGCCGGCGGGCCCGGTGCGCCGCCAGGCGAGTCGCCCACTCGGTGTCCTCCGGGTCCCCCTCGGGGGCGGTGGCCACGTACCGGACCGTGGGCGCGTCGGCGACCAGCGATTCCGCGAACTCGGACTTGCCGGACCGGATACCGCCGAGCACCAGGAGTGTGTTCCACCCGTCAACGGACATGCCCGTACCTTACGGCCGCCCGGCCGGTCACCGCCTGCCGGCCCGGACGGTGACCGGCGGGCCGCCCCGGGCGGCCGGGCGGGCTCAGTCGCAGTGCTCGAAGGCGCTGCCGTAGCTGGCCCCGCCGAGCGACCCGCCCCACTTCACGCAGGCTCCGGCGGCACCGGCCCGGACCGGCCCGGCGTAGTACTCGAACGCCCCGCTGTCGGTCACGCGGGTCTTCCCCTGCACCTCCAGGTACGCCGACACCGTGGTGGCCCGGCCGACGTCGGTGTCCTTGAGCGTGACCACGCAGTTGGCCCCGCTGGCCGTGTTGTAGAGCAGGTAGACCCGACCCTTGCGGACGCCGTTCGCGGTCAGCGTCGCCGAGTCGATCACCTGGTACCCGCTGCCGCACGCCTGTCCGGCCGTGTACGGGTTGGGCTTCTGCGGGGCGGTCGTGGTCTTCGTCGGCTTCGGTGCACCGGTGGCGCCGGCGGTCGGTGCCGCCGACGTGCCGGCCGACGGAACCGTGGCACCGGGCGCGGAGCGGCTCGGCGTGGCCGAGGGCGACCGGCCGGGCCGCCCGGTGGGGCTCGCCGGCGACTCGGGGGCCGCCCCGGTGGCCGGCGGCTCCGGCTGCCCGGAGTCGGCCGGGGCCGACTCGCCGGTCAGCGCCGTCCGGCCGGCCGACGGGGCCTGGTCCTCGGGACGCAGCGCCGCCACCGCCCCGGCGGTCGCCAGCGCGACGAGGACGACGCCGGCCGCGCCGGCCAGGGCGAGGACCCGCCCCCGCCTGCGGCGCCCCGTCGGCTCCTCCAGCGTCGGCGGCACGCCCGAGCCGGCGTGCTGGTCCTGCTCCGGGTTGTAGCCGCCGGGGCGCGGACCGGGGTGCGCGACCCCGACGGACCAGGCCGGTGCCGGGGCCGGACTTGCGGGCCCGGGGCCGCCGGGCTGTCCGGCGGTGTGGTGGGCGCTCGGCCCGGGCCGAGCGCCCGCGCCGGCACCGGCGGCCGGGCTGGCACCGGCGGCCGGGCTGGCACCGGCGGCCGGGCCGGGATATGTCGGCCCCGCGGTGACCCCTGCGGCCGGGCCGGCATGTCCAGGGGCGGCACCCGGAGCGGCCGGCCCGACGCCACGCGCCGGACCAGCGGCGGGGCGCTCCGTCTCGCCCGGGCCGCCCGGACCGGCGGGGGCGGCTGACGCCGGGCCCGGGCCGGCCGGGAATCCGGCGTGGGCCGATCCGCCCGGCGGGGTACCACCGGCGAGGCCCGAGGCTGTCACACCGGGACCGGCCGTGGCGGGCGAACCGGGAGCGGCCGGGGCGTCCGGCGTCGGGAGCACGGCGGGCCCCGGCACGGCCGGGCCGGCCACCGCCCACGGCGGGCGGCTCGGGACGGGCACGCTGGCCAGCGTGGCGTCCCGGACGTCCTGGGCGGCCTCGGCCAGGGCGAGCGCGGTCGGGTACCGGTCGGCGGGGCGCTTCGCCAGCGCCCGGCGGACCACCTCGACCACCGCCGGGGGCGTGCCCACCGGCAGCGGTGGCGGCTCGTCCTGGGCGTGCCGCAGCGCCACCTGGAGCGGGTTGTCGCCGTCGAACGGCGGCCGGCCGGCCAGGCAGAAGTAGGCGACCGCGCCGAGCGCGTACACGTCGGTGGCGGCCGACACCGCCTGGCCGGTGGCCTGTTCCGGCGACATGTACGAGGCGGTGCCGAGCACCATGTGCGCGGCGGTGATGCCCGCCATGGTGCTGGCCCGGGCGATCCCGAAGTCGACCAGCACCACCGTACCGTCCCGTTTGACCAGCAGGTTCCCCGGCTTGACGTCCCGGTGCACGATTCCGGCGAGGTGGGCGGCGTGCAGCGCGTGGGAGGCCTGCGCCACCACCGACATGGTGGACGCCGGGTCGAGCCGGCCGGCGTGGCGGATCCAGGTCACCAGCGGATCGCCGTCGACGTACTCCATCACCAGGTAGCTGACCTGGCTGCCGTCGGCGAGCGTGGCGGAGCCGGCGTCGTGCACCTGCACGATGCCGGGGTGCCGCAGCGCGGCCAGCATCCGGGCCTCGGCCTGGAAGCGGGTGGTGAACTCGGGGTCGGCGACCAGCGACGGCAGCAGCACCTTCACCGCGACCTCGCGACCCAGCAGGGTGTCGGTGCACTTCCAGACGGCCCCCATGCCGCCGGTCGCGATGCGTTCGTTCAGCCGGTAGCGGTCGCGGAGCACGACTCCTTCAGTCAGCACCGGGCCACCGTACCGGCCGGCCGGCGCGCGCCATGATCCAGCGGCGGCCCCGTCCGGAACGTGGTGCCCGCGTGCGGCCGACTACGCTTGCGGGGGTTCCGTCCCAGGAACGACGGCGGCGAGGGGAGACGCGGCATGGCGTGGAGCTGGCGGTACGAGGGCGCGAACGGCGAGTCGGTCGACGGGCCGACCGAGTCGTTCAGCAGCCAGGCGGACGCCGAGTCGTGGATCGGCCAGACCTGGCGGGAGCTCGCGGCGTCCGGCGTCACTTCCGTCGCGCTCGTCGAGGACGACCGGGTGGAATACCGGATGAGCCTGCTGCCCCCGGCCCAGTGATGGGCTACGACCGCCCGGGCGAACCGCTGGTGCTCGGGGTGCCCCGCGCGGCGTTCCGGCCCAGCCCGATCTTCCTCGCCCTGGTCGCGCTCTTCGTGGTCAGCGGGGTGATGACCTGGCACGGCTACGGCAACGTCCGGTTCGACGTCTTCCTCTTCGCGGTCTCGGGCTGGCTGGTCTCGCTCTGCCTGCACGAGTACGCCCACGCGGTGGTCGCCTACCGCGCCGGCGACCGGGACATCGCCCACCGCGGCTACCTGACACTCAACCCGCTGAAGTACACCAACCCGCTGCTGTCGATCGTGCTGCCCGTGGTGGTGGTGCTGCTCGGCGGCATCGGCCTGCCCGGCGGGGCGGTCTGGGTCGACCGGCACGCCATCCCCGGCCGGCTGCGGCACACCCTGGTCAGCCTGGCCGGTCCGGCCACCAACGTGCTGTTCACCCTGGTCCTGGTGGCGGCGCTGTGGCTCGGGTACGGCAACGTCGGTCCGCTGCAGTTCTGGGCCGGCGTGGGGCTGCTGGCGTTCCTCCAGCTCACCGCCAGCGTGCTCAACCTGCTGCCGGTGCCCGGGCTGGACGGCGGCAACATGATCCAGCCGTGGCTCAGCCCGCAGTACCGCCGGATGTACGACCTGTTCGCCCCGTACGGCTTCATCCTGCTGTTCGCGCTGCTGTGGAGCCCGCGGATCAACGGCTGGTTCTTCGGCGCGCTCTTCAGCGTGGCGGATTTCCTCGGGCTGCCGCCCCAGCTCTACGCACTCGGGTTCGAGCTGATCCGCTTCTGGCGGGGCTGACCGGGCGGCGGGAGCCGCCGCGCAGCGGCGGGGCGACCATGCCTCGGCGTACCCGGGAAGAGGCCCGGGCCGGCGCGGTGGCCGCGCCGGCCCGGGGAGAGCGTCACGGGCGCTGCGCCGGGCTCTCGGTCTTCGCCGGGTCCCGCTCGGTGACCGGCTCGACGATCTCGTCGATCGCCTTGAGCAGGTCGGCGTCGAGCTTCACACCCGCCGCCTTGACGTTGTCGTGCACCTGCTCGGGCCGGGACGCCCCGATGATCGCCGAGGAGACGTTCGGGTTCTGCAGCACCCAGGCGATGGCGAGCTGCGGCATGGTCAGCCCGGCCTGCTCGGCCAGCGGCTTGAGACGCTGCACCCGGGTGAGCACCTCGTCGCCGAGCCACTTGGCGATGAACCCGGCACCCGACTTCTCGTCGGTGGCCCGGGAGCCGACCGGCGGCGGCTGGCCCGGCAGGTACTTGCCGGACAGGACGCCCTGCGCCATCGGCGACCAGACGATCTGGCCGACGCCCAGCTCCTCGCAGGTGGGGATCACCTCGGTCTCGATGACCCGCCACAGCATCGAGTACTGCGGCTGGCTGGAGACCAGCGGGATGCGCAGCTCGCGGGCGAGCTGGTGGGCCTCGCGGATCTGCGACGCCTTCCACTCCGAGACGCCGATGTAGTGCGCCTTGCCGGAGTGCACGACGTCGGCGAACGCCTCCATCGTCTCCTCCAGCGGGGTGCTGTAGTCGTACCGGTGGGCCTGGTAGAGGTCCACGTAGTCGGTCTGCAGGCGGCGCAGCGAGCCGTTGATCGACTCCATGATGTGCTTGCGGGACAGGCCGCGGTCGTTGCGCCCCGGGCCGGTCGGCCAGAAGACCTTGGTGAAGATCTCCAGCCCCTCGCGGCGCTCGCCGTTGAGCGCGCGGCCGAGCACCTCCTCGGCCTTGGTGCCGGCGTATACGTCGGCGGTGTCGAAGGTGGTGATGCCGGTGTCCAGGGCGGCCCGCACACAGGCGGCCGCGGCCTGCTCCTCGACCTGCGAGCCGTGAGTGATCCAGTTGCCGTACGAGATCTCGCTGACCATCAGGCCCGAGCGGCCTAGGTGTCGGAATTCCATACCTCGACCCTAGCCCCGCCGGATCATTGCCGCGCCGAGGCGCGACGCGGGTGTGATGCGCAGCGGGGCAGGCGGCGTGATCCGGGGGTCAGAGCACCGGTGTCGTGTCGGCGAGCAGCCGGTCGATCTCGGCGATCACCGCCGCGCGGCCGGGGTGCACCGGGTCGATCAGCGGCTCGCCCCGGCGGTCCAGCGCGCCCCAGCGGCCCGACCCGTCGCCGACCAGGAAGGCGACCGGGTGTATGACCAGCGCCGGGTACGCCGGCGGGACCAGCACCCGGCCGCTGCGGTCCACCACCCCCCGACGACCGGCCAGCTCCACCACAGCCAGCCCCTCCTCGGTGAAGCCGTCCACCTGGCGGCCGTCGGCCAGGGCGGTGGTGAAGCCGTGGTAGCGGGTCGGCACGACGACCTGACCGGTAGGGTCGACCGCGCCCCAGCCGCCGTTCTGGCGGACCGCCGCCAGGCCCCCCCGGAACGGTCGCACGTCCTCGAACCCTGGCGGGATCTTCACGATGTTGGTGGGGTCGACCGCCATCCACCGGCCCTTGCCGTCCATCGACACCCAGGCCAGACCCTCGGCGAACGAGCTGACCGCCCGGTAGCCGTTGTTCGCCTCGATCAGCGCCGCGCCCGTGGTGTCGATCAGCGCCCAGCGGGACGCCTCCGGCCGGCGTACCCAGGCCACACCCTCGCGGAACGGCTGCACCTCGGCGTACCGGTGCTCGACCACCAGCTCGCCCGCCTCGTCCGCGTACCCCCACAGCTCCTGCTGCTCGTCGAAGGTCGGCACCGGGTACCGCTCGCAGCCCAGGATCGCCTCCCGGCTCCGCGGCTTCGGCCCGAAGCCGTCCGTCGCGGCCCGCGCGGCGACCGCGTCCAGCGCCATCGCCGTACGCGCGTTCAGTTCGGCGTCCTCGGCCTGGCGCAGGTCCAGGGCACGCTCGAAGTGCAGGCACGCCTCGGTCAGCCGGCCCTGGTCGTAGCAGGACCGGCCGGCGTGCTCGTGCAGCGCCGCGCGCAGCCGGTCGGGCAGCTCCGGCGAGTTGGCCTCGGCGAAGAGCCGGTCGGCCTCCGCGTGCTCGCCCCGCCAGCGCAGCACCTCGGCCAGCCGCGCGCGGGCCAGCGCGGTCCGCCGCAGCTCGCCGGTGGCGTCCGCGTACGTGAGGGCGAGCCGGGCGTCGGCGACGGCGTCGTCCAGCTCGCCGAGGATCCGGGACGCCACCGACCGCAGGCTCAGCAGCCGCGCCCGGCTGCGGTTGTCCAGCGCGCTGCCGAGCTTCGTGGTGAGCCCCTCCCGGACCTCGCGCAGCGCCTCCGGATCAGGAGCCTCCTCACGCAGCGTCTCCGGGTGCAGCCGCCACCGGAACGCGGCCAGCGCCTGCTCCGGGTCCGCCGGACGTACCTCCTGCGGTTCGGTCTCCGCCGTCGGCCGCTCCGCCGACGCCGAAGCCTGCGCGGGTGGTGCGGAGACCTGCGCGGGTGGTGCGGAGACCTGGGCCGGTGGTGCGGACACCTGCATCGGTGGTGCGGAGACCTGGGCCGGTGGTGCGGAGACCTGGGCCGGTGGTGCGGACACCTGCGCCGGTGGTGCGGAGACCTGGGCCGGTGGTGCGGACACCTGCGCCGGTGGTGCCGACACGGGTGGCGTTGCCGGTGGGGGCTCGTCGGTCGGACCTGCCGCCGCCGAGGGCGTGGCGGCCGGGACCGGAGGCGCCGACACCGGCGGTGTGCCGGGCTCGGCAGGCGGGCCCGACCCGGGCCGCAGCGAGGCCGCCGCGCCCTCCGAACCGGTCGGGGCGGAAGCGTCGGCGGCCGCGGCGGACGGTGCGTGGTGGTCCGGTCGGGGCTGGACGGCAGCGTCCGGAGCGGCTGGCGCCGACACGGGCGGAGCGGCGGCTACGGGGGCTTCCGGCTCCGTCTGCGGGGCGGCCTCCGAAGCCGTTGGTTCCAAAGTGGTGGGCGCAGCGTACTCCAGCGGCGCAGGGGCGGCCGGTGCTCCGGACTCGGGCTCCGCGGCGGCCTCCCGGGCGGGCCGCGCGACGGCCGGTGCCGGGTCGCGGTCGACCGGCGGCAGCTGCCCGGCGGCGGACTGGGCGGCGACCGGGGAGCGGTCCGGGGACTCCTCGCCGGGCCCGGCCGGCACCGCGGGCGGTGGCGCGCTGACCGGCCGTGCGGCCTCCGGGTCCCCCTGCTGGATCGGCGGTACGGACTCGGGTGCGACCGGGCGCGCCGGGGCAGCCTCGTCCACCGGGGCGGCCGGCGGCGGTACGGGGTGGCTCGGCCGGAACCAGGTCTCCACCTCCTCGACCACCCGGGTGGCCCCGTCGTGGCCCGGCCGGTCCGGCCCCGCCGCCTCGGGGCGGTCGCCGCCGTCCTGCACCATCGGGGTCACACCGTCGGCCGCCTCCCCGGACGTCGAGGTGCCCGGCATGACCGGCCGCGCCTCGGCGGTGGGTGCCGGCCGCCGGGGCATGTCGGTGGCCGGTGCCGGCGGCGCGGCAGTGGACGGGGTCGGGCCGGCCGCCGGAGGCGTGGCCGTGCCGGGTCCGGTTGGTGCCGGGGACACGGGTGGCGCCGGTACGGGCGGGGGTGCCGCCGCGCTCCTGGTCTCGGTCGGAGCAGCCGGTCCGGTGGCCGGAGTGCCGACGGGCGGGCTGGAGACCGGAGCCTCGGCGGGAGGGGTCGCGGCGGTGGGCGGCGTGGCCGCCGGGGGCGGTGAGGCCGGGTGTGCCGGCACGCCGGAGACCGGCCGGGGCTGGGCGGGTGCCGACCGGTCGCGTACCCCGTCGGGCGGGGTCGGCGCGGACGGCGTCCCGGCGCGTACCTCGTCGGGGCGTCCCGGCGTCGGTCGTTCCCGCACGGCGTCGGGGCGGGCCCGGGCGGCCGGGTCGGCGGGCGGACGCCAGCCGTCGCGGGGGCGTGCCGGACCGGGCTCGGCCGGGCGGCCCTGCCACGGCTCCGGGCGGAACGCCGGCCCGTCCTCGGCCCGTGGGCCGACCGGCTCGGGGTGCGGACGGTGCGCGGCCGGGTCGGGACGGCGGGGGTCGTACCGGGCCTCGTCGCCGGGGCGCGGCGGCGGCCCGTCCGGGCGGGGGCGGTCGGGGACGGCCGGCGGGCGGTGCCGCTCGTCGGGCCGGTACGCGGCCGGCTCGGTCCGGGGCCGGCGCTCGCCGACCGGCCACTCCTCGGCCCGTGGGCGCGCGGGGTCGCCCGGGGGGCGCCGGCCGTCCCACCGGTCGTCCGGCCCGAAAGTGGCGGGCTGCGGTTCGCCGTACCGGCCGGGCTCCGGCCGGTACGGATCCACCGGTCGGCGCGGGCCGTCCGGCGCGTCCCGGTACGTCTCGGCCCGCGCGGCGGCCTCCCGGCGCGGGTCGGGCTGGCGGCGTGGCCCGTCGAGGCCGGGGTCCCGTTCGCGGCGGGGCGGACCGTCGAAGCCCGGGTCGGGCCGGTCCGCCGGCGGCCCGAAGGCGGTGCCGCGCCGGTCGGTGGGG
>NZ_LWLS01000035.1:0-34242 GCF_001905095.1 Micromonospora sp. CB01531 | reverse complement strand
GGATGCCGGGCGCCGCTGGTCGGCCGGGCCGTCGTACGCCGGCTGCCGCCGGTCCACCGGGCTGGGCGGGGTGCCGTTGGGTCGCCCGTCGGCCGGGCCCCGGCGCGGCTCCGACCAGGGCGGTCGCGGCTGGGAACGGGGCGGGAACTCGCCGGGTTCCGGGAGCCAGCCGGGCTCGGGCGCGGGGGAGACCGGCCGCTGCGCGTCCGGCGTCCGCCGTCCCGGCTCGGGGTGCACCCAGCGCTGGTCGTACCGGTCGTCGGGCCGGCCCGCGGCGCGCTCCGGGGTCCGCTCGTGCGGGTCGTACCGGTCGCCGGGGTGCGGTACCGGGCCGCGCCGGGGTCCGTCGCCGGGGGCGCGCCGGTCCGCCCACGCCCGCCGCCCGTCCGGGTGCGACTCCTCCGCGCCGCGCCCGTCCGGGTGCCCGCGCCGCTCGCCCGAACGGCGCGGTCCCGGGAGGCCGCCGCGCCGCTCGTCGGGGCCTGCCGGGCTGACCGGGTACGCGCCGCGCCGCTCGTCCGGGCCTGCCGGGCTCACCGGGTGCGCGCCGCGCCGGCCGTCCGGGCCTGGCGGGCTCACCGGGTGGCCGCCGCGCCGCTCGTCTGGGCCTGCCGGGCTGACCGGGTACGGGTCCTCGGCCGGCGCGGGGCTGACGGGTTGCACCTCGGCCCGGCCGACGACGGCCCGGCCACGCGGCGCGCGTGAGGTCAGGTACTCGACGCCGATGTCACCGGGGTACCGCTGGCCCGGAAACTGTGGCCGCCACTCGTGGGTGGGTTCGGCGGCCCAGGACGGTTCGGCCAGCTCGCGCCACTGGTCCCAGCCGCTCATCGGCAGGTCCCGTCGCCGCCGGCGCGGCGCGGCCCCCGGGCCGGCTCGCGTCGCTCGCTCACGGCGATGTCACCTCGTTGGAAATTGTCGCGCTGGGCGCCCGGCGCGCCGGTAGAGTCGCCCGGTCCGGCACGTCGTGGCTGCGGAAGGAGGGTAACGGCGTGGGCTCTGTCACCGCCACTGTGGCACCGCCCACGGACTCAAACGTTACCCGATGGTTTCGGACATTCGGCGCCATAGTGGGATCTGGGTTTCGGCGTCACGCCACCTACCGCCAGGCCGCCGTGGCGGGAGTGGTCACCAACAGCGTTTTCGGCTTCCTGCGCTACTACATCTTCGTCGCGGCCGCCGGCGCGGCGGGGCGGGTCGCCGGCTACGACCGCGCCCAGCTCGCCACCTTCGTCTGGGTCGGGCAGGGGCTGCTGGCGGTGGTCGCGATCTGGGGTTGGACCGAGCTGGCCGACCGGATCCGGACCGGCGAGATCGCCGCCGACCTGCTCCGCCCGATCCACCCCGTGACCAGCTACTTCGCCACCGACCTGGGCCGCGCCGGGTTCGCCTCGCTGTCCCGGCTGCTACCGCCGGTGCTGATCGGTCTGCTCTTCTTCGACGTGTACCTGCCCCGCCGCTGGGCCACCCTGCCGCTCTTCGCGTTCTCCGTGCTGCTCGCCGTGGTGGTCTGCTTCGGCTGCCGATACCTGGTCAACGCCACCGCGTACTGGTTGCAGGACGTCCGGGGTCCGCTGATCCTGTGGACGCTCTGCTCCGGCGTGCTCGCCGGCCTCTACTTCCCGCTGGGCTTCCTGCCCGGCTGGCTGGAGGCCGGGCTGCGGTACGGGACTCCGTTCCCGAGCCTGCTCCAGATCCCGCTCGACGTGCTGGTCGAACGGGACCCGGCAGCGGTCCAGTTCGGCCTGGTCGGGGTGCAGCTCGGTTGGGCCGTGGCGCTGCTCGCCCTGTGCCGCCTGGTGCAGCGCCGAGCCGAGCGCCGCATGGTGGTGCAGGGTGGCTGAACCGCGGCAGGCGGTGCGGGGTGGCTGAGCCGGGGACGCTGACCGACCCGGGCCGGTCGGCCGTGGCGAGTGGACCGGTGTGGCCGAGCGGTGCGGACCGGCGACCGCCCGGGCTGGCCGCATACCGGGCGCTGCTCGGCGCGCAGGCCCGGTCGCAGGCCGCGTACCGGGCGTCGTTCGTGGTGGACCTGGTCGGCAACGTCGGGGCCACGGTGTTCGACGTGGTCACCGTGCTGGTGCTCTTCGGGGTCACCCGCGAGCTCGGCGGCTTCACGCTCCGCGAGACGCTGGTGATCGTCGGCCTGTCGTCGTTCGCGTTCGCCACGGCGGACCTGCTGGTCGGCAACATCGAGCGACTGCCCCGGTACGTCCGCACCGGCCTCTTCGACGCCGTGCTGGTCCGCCCACTGGCCGCGCTGCCCCAGTTGCTGCTGATGGACCTGCCGCTGCGCAAGGTCTCCCGGGCGGTCTTCGGGCTGGCCGTGCTGGTGGTGGCGCTCGCCTCGGCCGGCATCCAGTGGACGCCGGGGCGGGTGGCGCTGGCGGTGGTCGCCCCGCTCGCCGCGGTGGTCTTCTTCGGTTCGGTCTTCGTCACCACGGCCACCGTGTCGTTCTACTGGATCGACTCCGGCGAACTGGCCAACTCGGTCACCTACGGCGGGCGTGACTTCACCTCGTATCCGGTCACCGTCTACGGCAGCTGGTTCAGGGCGCTCTTCGCGTACGGGATGGGGTTCGCCTTCGTCAGCTACCACCCGGCGCTGGCGCTGCTCGGCCGGGCCGACCCGCTCGGCCTGCCCGGCTGGGTCGGCTGGGCGGCGCCGGGTGTCGCGGTGGTCGCCGCGGCGATCGCCACCCTGGCCTGGCGGGTCGGGATCCGTCACTACCGGAGTACGGGATCATGAGCGTCATCGAGATGCGCGGGCTGCGCAAGGAGTTCACGGTCCGAATCAAGGCGGGCCGGCTGCGCCGGGAGAAGCGGACGGTCACCGCGGTCGACGGGGTCGACCTGCGGGTCGAGCGCGGTGAGATGCTCGGCTACATCGGCCCGAACGGCGCCGGGAAGTCGACCACGCTGAAGATGCTCACTGGCGTGTTGATGCCGTCGGCGGGGGAGGCCCGGGTGTGCGGCCTGCGCCCGGTGGCCGAGCGTACCCGGCTGGCGCTGCGCATCGGCGTGGTCTTCGGCCAGCGCTCGCAGCTCTGGTGGGACCTGCCGCTGCGCGACTCGTTCGAGCTGCTCCGGCACGTCTACCACGTGCCCGCGGGCGAGCACGCGGCCCGGCTGGCCCGGTGCCGGAGCCTGCTCGACCTCGACGAGTTCCTGGACACCCCGGTCCGGCAGCTCTCCCTCGGCCAGCGGATGCGTGGCGAGCTGACCGCCGCGCTGCTGCACGGCCCGGAGGTGCTCTTCCTCGACGAGCCGACCATCGGGCTGGACGTGGTGAGCAAGCAGGCGGTCCGCGGCTTCCTGGCCGAGCTGGGCCGGGCCGGCGACACCACGCTGGTGCTCACCACCCACGACCTGGCCGACATCGAGCGGCTCTGCCGGCGACTGGTGGTGATCGACCACGGCCGGGTGGTGCACGACGGCTCGATCGCCGCCCTGCACAGCCGGTACGGCTCCCGCCGGATGGTCGTCGCCGAGCTGGACACCGCGCTGCCCGAGCCGCCGGCACTGCCCGGCGCCCCGTTGCAGCGGGTGGAGGCGGACGGGCACCGGTTGGTCTTCGTGCTCGAGTCGGCGACTGTCGCCGAGGTGGTGGCCGGGCTGGCCGGCCTGGCCGCGTTGCGGGACATCGCGATCGTCGAGCCGGACATCGAGGAGGTCGTCGCCCGGCTCTACCGCGCCCCGGCCGAGGTCGGTGAGCAGGTGTGGGTGACCGAGTAGCAAGGGCCTACCGGCGCGTCGCCAGGTGCGCGCGGGAGCGGGTCGTGCCGGCCGGGCCGTCGCCGGCTCACGGGTGCTCCATCACCAGCACCGCGAAAGTGCCCGGAACGAGGGCCTCGTACCGGTGCGGCGTGTCACCGGGGAACGTGGCGTAGTCGCCCGGACCCAGCTCGACCAGGTCGGACTCCGGGCCGAGGCGCATCCGCCCGGTGGCGACCACGACATGCTCGACGCTGCGCGGGGTGTGCGGCTCGGCCACCCGCACCGCACCCGGCTCCAGCTCCATCACGTAGACGTCGCGACGGGCGTGCGGCGCTCCGGCGGCGAGCAGCGTGGCGCTGAAGTCGGCATGCTCGGAGCGGATCCGCGGGCCCTCGCCGGCGCGGACCACCCGGACGGCGGCCGTGGGCGGCTCGACCAGCCGGCTGAACGGCACGCCCAGCGCCACCCCCAGCGCCCACAGCGTCTCGACGCTCGGGTTGCCGACCCCGGACTCCAACTGGGACAGGGTGGACTTGGCGATGCCGGCCCGGCGGGCGAGTTCGGTCAGCGAGATCCCGGCCCGGTCGCGCTCGCGGCGCAGCGCGGCCGCGATGGTGGCGAGCGGGGGAGCGGGGTCGACGGCCATTGTTCGCTCCAGAGGTCGGTTTGTTCGGTTTGACGAACGCGTGCTGTCGTGTTCAGGATAATGGACATGCGTACGGCATATCGAACGGCCGACCGGGCGATGCTCCGCGACGTCGCCGCCATCGGGGCGGCCATGGTCGCCGTGGGCGCCTCGTTCGGCGCCGTGGCGGTGGCCGCCGGCCTCCCGGTCTGGGCGACCCTCGCCATGTCCGTGTTCCTCTACGCCGGCGGCGCGCAGTTCATGGCGGTGGGTCTGGTCGCCGCCGGCAGTCCGGTCGCCGCCGTCCTCGCCGGCCTCCTGCTCAACGCCCGGCACCTGCCGTTCGGCCTGGCTCTCGGCGGCGCCCTCGGGCGACGGCGCTGGCAGCGGCTGCTCGGCAGCCACCTGATGACCGACGAGGCGACCGCCTTCGCCCTGGCCCGACCAGCCGGGCCCGGGCGCCGTCGGGCGTTCTGGCTCGCCGGGGCGCTGCTCTTCCTGGCCTGGAACGCCGGCACCCTGCTTGGCGTGCTCGCCGGCGGCGCGGTGGGCGACCCGGCTGCCCTGGGGCTCGACGCCGCCTTCCCGGCCGGGCTGGCCGCCCTGCTGCTGCCGAGCCTGCGCGACCGGGACACCCGCCGGGTCGCGCTGGCCGGCGCCGGGCTGGCGGTGCTGGCCACCCCGGTGCTGCCGGCCGGGGTGCCGGTGCTGCTCGCGCTCGCCGCCCTGATCGTGCCCGCGCTCCGCGGCCGGGGCGCGAGCAGCGCCGACCAGGTGCCCGACGGGACGGCCGTGGCCGGTCCGGAGCAGCACGGCCCGCCCGGCCCGGACGGGGCCGCACCGGACCCCGCCCACCACGCCGGGCCGGTGGTCCGGGCCGGGGAGGCGTCGTGCTGATCGCCGTGATCCTCGCCCTGGCCGTCGGCACGTACGGCTTCCGGGTCGCCGGGGTGCTGCTGCGCGACCGGCTGCAGTTGCCCGAGTGGGCCCGGCACCTGTTGCCGGTGGCTGCCGCCGCCCTGCTGGCCGCCCTCGCCGCGACCGCGGCACTGACTGAGGCCGGCCGTTTCGCCGGCTACGCCCGGCCCGCGGGGGTGCTGGTCGGGCTGCTGCTCGCCTGGCGACGGGCGCCCTTCGTGCTGGTCGTGGTCGCGGCGGCCAGCACCACCGCGCTGCTGCGCCTGCTCGGGGTGGCATGACGCGGCCCCTCCCCGCGGGGGCGGGAAGGGGCCGTGTCCGGGCCGGAACAGCTCAGATCTTGTCGCCGACGTTCACCTGCGGCGCGGGGGCACGCATCTTGCGGAACGTGATCGACCGCATGATCGCGTAGAAGTAGAGCGAGCCCAGCTTCTCGGTGCTCTTCGGGTAGCGCTCGCGGACCAGCTTCTTGATCTTGCGGGAGATCAGGATCGAGTCGATCACCACGCCGAGTGCCAGCGCGCCCCACAGCAGGTTGGAGATCAGCCGCACGATCGGCGGCATGGCCTGGTTGGAGCCGAGCAGCACGATCAGCGCGCCGCCGAAGAACCAGGTGCCGACGGTGCGCCGGGAGTCCACCACGTTGCGGGCCAGTAGCCGCTCGGGCCCCCGGTCACGCGGGCCGCCCTCGCGGCGGAACTCGGCCGCCGCCTCGGCGCGGGCCGCCCGGCGCTGCTCCCGCGCCTCCTCCTTGGTCAGCGGCTTGCTCGGCGCGCCCGGCCGGCGGCCGGCGGTGGGCCGCTTCGGCGTCACCACGCCCAGGTCCTTCTTGCTCGGGGTGTGGCCCCGGGACGGGGCAGCGGTGGACGCCTCGTCGGTCGTCACCGTGGTGACGGATTCCTCGACGAGGTCGGCGGGCTTACGACGAAACAGCGACGGCACGTCGTGAAGGGTAGCCAAACAGCCGCGCCCGGTGCACATCGCGGGTGCACCGGGCGCGGAAAACGCAGTGTGATGTTACGGACGCTCTGCGTGCGCGCCGAGGTCCGCCAGCTTGGCTTCGAAGTCCTCGTAGCCCCGGTTGATCAGGTCGACGCCGTACACCCGGGAGGTGCCCTCGGCGGCCAGCGCCGCGATCAGGTGACTGAACCCGGCCCGCAGGTCCGGGATGACCAGATCGGCCGCGTGCAGCTTGCTCGGGCCGGCGATCACTGCGGAGTGCTTGAAGTTGCGGCGGCCGAAGCGGCACGGGGTGCCGCCCAAGCAGTCCCGGTAGACCTGGATGTTGGCGCCCATCGAGTTGAGCGCCGTGGTGTAGCCGAGCCGCTGCTCGTACACCGTCTCGTGGACGATCGACAGCCCCCGGGCCTGGGTCAGCGCGACCACGAGCGGCTGCTGCCAGTCGGTCATGAAGCCGGGGTGCACGTCGGTCTCGAGGGCGACCGACTTCAGCTCCCCACCCGGGTGCCAGAACCGGATGCCGCCCTCCTGGCCCGGCCGGCCGGCCCGCGGCGGCCGGAGGTCGGTCACCTCGTACTCGCCGCCGACCGAGCGGAAGATGTTCAGGAAGGTCATCATGTCGGCCTGCTGGGCGCCCAGCACCTCGACGTGGCCGCGGGTGGCCAGCGCGGCCGCCGCCCAGCTCGCCGCCTCGATCCGGTCGGGGATCGGCCGGTGGGTGTAGCCGTGCAGCTTCGGTACGCCCTGGATCTCGATCACCCGGTCGGTGTGCACCTTGATGATCGCGCCCATCTTCTGCAGCACGCAGATCAGGTCGATGATCTCCGGCTCGACGGCGGCGTTGCGCAGCTCGGTGACGCCCTCGGCCATCACCGCGGTGAGCAGCACCTGCTCGGTGGCGCCGACGCTCGGGTACGGCAGGGCGAACTTCGTGCCGTGCAGCCCGTTCGGGGCGGACAGGTGCAGCCCTTCCGGCCGCTTGTCGACGGTCGCGCCGAACTCGCGCAGGGCCTGCAGGTGGAAGTCGATCGGGCGCGGCCCGATGTGGCAGCCGCCCAGGTCCGGGATGAAGGCGTGGCCGAGCCGGTGCAGCAGCGGGCCGCAGAACAGGATCGGGATCCGGCTGGAGCCGGCGTGCACGTTGATCTGGTCGGTGCTGGCGCTCTCGACGTTGGACGGGTCGAAGATGAGCTCGCCGTCCTCCTCGCCGTCACTGACCTTGACCCCGTGTAGGCCGAGCAGCCCGCGGACCACCTCGACGTCCCGGATCCGCGGCACGTCGAACAGCCGGCTGGGGGTGTCACCCAGGAGGGCGGCGACCATCGCCTTGGATACGAGGTTCTTCGCGCCGCGCACGCGGATCCGCCCTTCGAGCGGAGTGCCTCCGTGTACGACCAGGACGTCGTCGGTCAACGCAACCTCCAGCGCGTTGGTACTTCCGTGAAGATGATCGGGCTCACGATGTGCATCGCTACCCACAATGGGGCCGCAGGAAAACGACCCGCGTCTTTCGTCGCCCCGGCAGCATAGCCCTCCGTGACGAGAATGGAATCGGTCACATCACCAGCGAGGGCACGAACCGGGGTGTCCGGTGCGTTTCCGTACCAGTGATGTGACCGAGGGTGATCAAGCGCCGGGGAGTGCGAGCATCTGGTCCAGTGCCGCCCGGGCGTGCCGCGCGGTGTCCGGGTCGACGGTGATCTGGTTGACGACCCGGCCGGCCACCAGCTCCTCCAGGGCCCACACCAGGTGCGGCAGATCGATCCGGTTCATCGTCGAGCAGTAGCAGACCGCCCGGTCCAGGAACATGATCTGCTTGTCCGGGTGGGCCAGCGCCAGCCGGCGGACCAGATTCAGCTCGGTGCCGACCGCCCACGCCGAGCCGGCCGGGGCCGCCTCGATGGTCTTGATGATGTACTCGGTCGAGCCCACGTGGTCGGCGGCGGTCACCACCTCGTGCCGGCACTCCGGGTGGACCAGCACGTTGACCCCCGGCACCCGCTCCCGGACGTCGTTGACGCTGTCCAGCGTGAACCGGCCGTGCACCGAGCAGTGCCCGCGCCACAGGATCATCTTCGCGTCGCGGAGCTGCTCCGGGGTCAGCCCACCGTTCGGCTTGTGCGGGTCGTAGAGGACGCAGTCGTCCAGCGAGTAGCCCATCTCCAGCACCGCGGTGTTGCGGCCGAGGTGCTGGTCGGGCAGGAAGAGCACCTTCGACCCCTGCTGGTACGCCCAGTCCAGCGCCCGCTTCGCGTTCGACGAGGTGCAGACCACGCCGCCGTGCCGGCCGACGAAGCCCTTGATGTCCGCCGAGGAGTTCATGTAGGTCACCGGGACGGTATCCTGCGCCACGCCCAGCTCGGTCAGCACGTCCCAGGCGGTCTCGACCTGCGACAGCACCGCCATGTCGGCCATCGAGCAGCCGGCGGCGAGGTCGGGCAGGATCACCTGCTGGCTGTCCGAGGTGAGGATGTCCGCGCTCTCCGCCATGAAGTGCACGCCGCAGAAGACGATGTACTCCGCGTCGGGGCGGGCCGCCGCCTCCCGGGCCAGCTTGAACGAGTCGCCGGTCACGTCGGCGAACTGGATCACCTCGTCGCGCTGGTAGTGGTGGCCCAGCACGAAGACCTTCGTGCCCAGCGCGGCCTTGGCCGCCGCCGCCCGGGCCACTAGGTCCGGGTCGCTCGGCGCGGGGAGGTCACCCGGACACTCCACGCCGCGTTCGGTGGCGGGGTCGCTGCCGCGGCCGAGGAGCAGCAGCGCGGTGGCGGTGTTGGAGGGCTCAACCCAGGTCGAAGTCACGTCCCCCATGGTCCCACAGCGCGCCCGGCGTACGACCACCGTCGGTGTGGCCTGCCACACTGCTCGGCATGCGCGTGCTGCTCTGTCCGGACAAGTTCGCCGGCACGCTGCCGGCTCAGGAGGTGGCCGCCGCGGTGGCCGAGGGCTGGCGGACCGTGGCCCCCGGGGACGAACTGCTGCTCCGGCCGCTCGCCGACGGCGGGCCGGGGTTCGTCGCCGTCCTCGCCGAGGCGCTCGGCGGGCGGCGGCTGCCGGTCCCGACCGTCGACCCGCTCGGCCGCCCCGCCGCCGGTGAGATCCTGCTCACCGACGACGGCACCGCGTACCTGGAGAGCGCCCAGGCGTGCGGGCTGCACCTGCTGTCGGCCGCCGAGCGGGACCCGAAGGCCACCACCTCGTACGGGCTGGGGCTACTGGTGGCCGCGGCGGTCGAGGCGGGGGCGCGGACCCTGGTGATCGGGCTGGGCGGCTCCGCCACCAACGACGGGGGCGCCGGAATGCTCATCCCGCTCGGCGTCACCGCACTGGACGAGGCGGGCCGGGCCCTGCCGTACGGCGGGGCGGCGCTGGCCGCGGTGGCCGCGCTGGACGGCGCGCCCCGGGTCCGCGGCGCCACCCTGATCGCCGCCACCGACGTCGACAACCCGCTGCTCGGGCTGCACGGCGCCAGCAACGTCTACGGCCCGCAGAAGGGCGCCACGCGGGAGGACATCCTGCTGCTCGACGGCGCGCTCGAGCGCTGGGTCGAGGTGCTGGAACGCGAGCTGCCCGACTGTCCGCCCGGGTTCGCCGCGCGGCCCGGCGCCGGGGCGGCCGGCGGGCTCGGCGCGGCGGTGCTCGCCCTCGGCGGCCGGTGTGAGTCCGGCATCGGGCTGGTCAGCCGGGCCATCGGGCTGGACGCGGCGCTGGACGCCGCCGACCTGGTGATCACGGGGGAGGGCTCCTTCGACCACCAGTCGCTGCGCGGCAAGGTGGTCGCCGGGGTGGCCGGGGCGGCCCGGGACCGCGGGGTGCCCTGCGTGGTGCTGGCCGGCCGGGTGAGCACCGGGCGGCGGGAGGCCGCCGCGGCGGGCGTGACCGAGGCGTACAGCCTGGTGGAGCACTTCGGCGGCGAGGAGCGCGGCGGGGAGACGGCGGCGCTGGAGCGGCCCGCCGAGGGGCTGCGCGCGCTCGGCGCCCGCCTGGCCCGGCAGTGGAGCCGCTGACCGCTGCCTGGCCTGCGGCGCGGCTCACCCGCCGCGGATCACGCCACCGGGGGTGGCGCGCGGCGGGGCGGCGTACGATCGGATCTGGACCACACCGGGAATGACTGGGCGACGGGAGATGTTGGCCAGTGCGTCCGGACCCACACGCGCAGGGAGATTTCCACGTGACCACGCCAGCGCAGACCGAGTCGACCGAGGCCAAGGCCCCCAGCACCGTCGTCCTCACCGACGTCGCGGCGCAGAAGGTCAAGGCCCTGATCGAGCAGGAAGGCCGCGACGACCTGCGGCTCCGGGTCGCGGTGCAGCCGGGCGGCTGCTCCGGCCTGCGATACCAGCTCTTCTTCGACGAGCGGTCGCTCGACGGTGACATCGTCACCGACTTCGACGGTGTCGAGGTCGTCGTCGACCGGATGAGCGCCCCCTACCTGGCCGGCGCGACCATCGACTTCGCCGACCGGATCGACGCCCAGGGCTTCACCATCGACAACCCCAACGCCGGCAACTCCTGCGCCTGCGGCGACTCGTTCAGCTGAGTCGACGCCGGCCGGCCCGGATGGGCCGCGACGGCTGACATACGGACACGGCGGGACCGCCCTCACCGGGTGGCCCCGCCGTGCTGTCTCCGCCTCCGGCAGGTGTCCACGCGGTGACCTTCATACGTGCGGAGTATGGCCGGTTGTCGACCGACCCCGGTCCGCCCGGGCTGAGTGACCGGTAGGCTGACCCGCGCCGTGCTCCCGACCGCGAGGGTTGACATGAAGATCGCCGTGACCGGCTCGATCGCGACCGACCACCTGATGAGCTTCCCCGGCCGGTTCGCCGACCAGCTCATCGCCGACCAGTTGGACAAGGTGTCGCTGTCCTTCCTCGTCGACGAGCTGGTGCTCCGGCGCGGAGGCACCGCCGCCAACATCGCCTTCGGCATGGCCCAGCTCGGCCTTCGTCCGGTGCTGCTCAGCGCGGTCGGCGCGGACTTCGCCGACTACCGCTCCTGGCTCGAACGGCACGGCGTGGACTGCGACTCGGTGCACATCAGCGAGGTGGCGCACACCGCCCGGTTCGTCTGCACCACCGACACCGACATGTGTCAGATCGCCTCGTTCTACGCCGGCGCGATGAGCGAGGCTCGCAACATCGAGCTGGCCCCGGTGGCCGACCGCCTCGGCGGCCTGGACCTGGTGCTGGTCAGCGCCAACGACCCGGCCGCGATGATCCGCCACTCGACCGAGTGCCGGGAGCGGGGGTACGCCTTCGTGGCCGACCCGTCGCAGCAGCTCGCCCGGATGGACGGCGGCGACGTGCTCGGCCTGGTCGACGGCGCCGACTACCTGATGACCAACGAGTACGAGAAGTCGCTGCTGCAGAGCAAGGCCGGGCTGAACGACGCGCAGCTGCTGGACCGGGTGCGGGTGCGGGTCACCACGCTGGGCAAGCAGGGCGTGGAGATCGCCGGCCGGGACATCGACACCATCCACGTGCCGATCGCCCGGGAGATGCAGGCGGTCGACCCGACCGGCGTCGGCGACGGCTTCCGGGCCGGCTTCTTCGCCGCCCTCGACTGGGGCGTCAACCTGGAGCGGGCCGCCCAGGTGGGCTGCCTGCTCGCCACCCTCGTGCTGGAGAACTTCGGCGGCCAGGAGTACGAGGTCCGCCGGGACCTGTTCGTCAAGCGGCTCGCCGAGTCGTACGGGGACGCGGCCGCCGAAGACGTCCGGCCGTACCTGCTGCCGTGACCTCCGGCCCACCTGCCCGGGGCGCGTGACGCAAACCTCTTGACCACCGGGGTGGGCCGGCCGGATCAGCGGCTGCGGCGGACGTCGTAGGCGGGGGGATCGGGGTGGGCGGCCAGGAACTCCTGGTCGCGCATCCGGCACCAGGCGGGGATGTCGACGGCGGCGGCCGGGTCGTCGGCGAGCACCCGGACCACCGCGCCGACCGGCAACTCGGGCAGCCGGCGGGCCAGGTTGATCACGGGCAGCGGGCAGCGCTGCCCCCGGCAGTCGAGCACCTCCTCCGGTTCCCTCACGCCGCCGCCTCGCTCCGCTCCGCGGCGGCGCGCGGCGCCGCGCTACTGAACTTGATGGTTCGCTCGCTCACAGGCCGGTGACCCCCGCCTCGGCGCGCAGGTCGGCGACGATCCCGGGCAGCTCGGCGAGGAAGCGGTCTACGTCCGCCGCCGTGGTGTCCCGGTGCAGCGACACCCGGACGTTGCCGTGCGACAGCACCCCCATCGCCTCCAGCACGTGCGACGGCCGCAGCGTCGACGAGGTGCACGAGGAGCCGGAGGAGACCGCGAAGCCCCGCCGGTCCAGCGCGTGCAGCAGCGCCTCGCCGTCCACGTAGAGACAGGAGAACGTGACCAGGTGGGGGAGCCGGTCGACCGGGTCGCCGACCACCTCCACGTCCGGCACCTCGGCCGCCACCCGGTCCCGGATCCGGTCCACCAGCGGCGCCAGCCGGGCCGTCTCGGCCGCCGCCTCCGCCGCCGCCGCGCGCAGGCTCGCCGCCGCCGCCACCACCGCGGGCAGGTTCAACACCCCCGGGGTACGCCCCGACTCCCGCTCGTCGGCCGGGAACGGCGACTCCCACCGGGTGCCCTTGCGGACCACCAGCAGCCCGACGCCGGGTGGCCCGCCCCACTTGTGCGCGCTGGCGCTCAGCACCGACCAGCCGGCCGGCAACGGCGCCCGGCCGACCAGTTGCGCCGCGTCGACGTACAGGGGCACCCCGGCCTGGGCGCACGCCTCGGCCGCCGCCGGCACCGGCTGCACGGTGCCCACCTCGTGGCTGGCCGCGATCAGCGCCGCGACGGCCACCCCCGGCGCGGCCACCGCCGCCGTCCAGGCGTCCAGGTCCAGCCGGCCCAGCCGGTCCACCGCCACGGGCACCGCGTCGCCGCCGGCCGCCACGTGGCGCTCCGCGGCGTGCAGCACCGCCGAGTGCTCGATCGCGGAGTGCACCAGGGTCGCCCCGACCCGGCGCCGCCCGGCCAGCCCGCCCAGCACGGCCGCGTGCGCGGCGCTCGTACCGCTGGGGGTGAAGGAGAGCTCGTCGGCGCGGACGCCGAGGGTCTGCGCGGCGGCCTCGCGGGCGGCGTCGAGGAGCTGGCGGGCCCGGCGGGCCTGGGTGTAGAGCCGGCCGGGGTCGGCCCAGCCGTCGTCCAGCGCGGCCAGCAACGCCTGCCGCGCGACCGGGTGCAGCGGGGCGGCGGTGGCCGCGTCCAGGTAGACCGGGGACGGGTTCACGCCGCCGCCTCGCTCCGCACCGCGGTGGCGCGCGGCGCCGCGCCACCGCGCCTGATGGTTCGCTCGCTCACGACTGCCGACGCTATCGCGCCGCCCGCCCGCGGGACCCCCGATGGGGGCGGACAGTGACCCCAACACGGTCAGGCCCGTCATGGTCGAGTAATCTGCGACCGTCGGTGACGCCTTTGCCGTCGGTACGGAGAGAAACCCCCACCGCGGCGCGCTAGGGAGGCAGGACCAGGTGGTCGCAAGGAGTTCGGAGGTACGGTCGTCGGCCGTACGGCACAGCGCTTCCCCGGGGGCCGGTGGGCACCGGCGGCGTGGTGCTGGTCGGCTCGCCGGGCTCGGTCTCGGCGGAGCCGCGCTGCTGGTGCTGCTCACCGGCTGCGACGTCGGCGCGACGTTCGACGGCTTCGGGTGGCCGCAGGGCGGCATCACCCCGGAGTCGCACCGGATGTACGACCTGTGGATCGCATCCTGCATCGCGGCCCTGGCGGTCGGCATCTTCGTCTGGGGCCTGATCTTCTGGTGCGTGATCCGCTACCGGAAGCGGGGCAACGCGCTGCCGGTGCAGACCCGCTACAACATGCCGATGGAGTTCCTCTACACGATCGCGCCGATCCTGATCGTCTCGGTGCTCTTCTACTACACGGCGATCGTGCAGACCGGCGTGGACAAGACGACGAAGAACCCGGACGTCACGGTCGAGGTCGTCGCCTTCAAGTGGAACTGGCAGTTCAACTACCGCGACGGTCAGGGCCGCGACGCCAACACCGTCGCCTCGGTCCTCGGCACCAGCGAGGTCATCCCGATCCTGGTGCTGCCGACCGGCAAGTCGATCCGGTTCGAGGAGCAGAGCCGCGACGTCGTGCACTCGTTCTGGGTGCCGGAGCTGCTGTTCAAGCGGGACGTCTTCCCGGGCAGCATCCGGAACGTCTTCGAGGTCACCAGCCTCGACCAGGAGGGCGCGTACGTGGGCCGCTGCGCCGAGCTGTGCGGCACCTACCACGCCTTCATGAACTTCGAGCTGCGGGTCGTCTCGCCGGCGAAGTACGACCAGTTCCTGGCGGCCAAGAAGGCCGGCAAGTCGACCCAGGAGGCGCTCACGGCCATCGGCGAGAAGCCGATCGCCGACAAGACCGTGCCGTTTGACACCCGGCGCGACAAGAACAACTTCAACCCGAGCGGCGCCGGCGCCGGCGCGGGCAGCTGAGGGGGCCGGCATGAAGACCGAGTGGAAGATCTTCCTGACCGTCGCGACGTTCCTCTTCGGCGTCGGCATCCTCTACGCCGCCTGGACGTACGGCGAGGGCGGCCGGGTCGAGTGGGTCGGCACGGTGGCGCTGGTGCTGTCCTTCCTGCTCTGCTCGATGTGCGGTGGCTTCTTCTGGTTCGTCTCCCGCCGGATCGACCTGCGCCCGGAGGACCGGCCGGACGCCGAGGTCGCCGACGGCGCGGGCGAGGTCGGCTTCTTCAGCCCCGGCAGCTACTGGCCGTTCGGCCTGGCCCTGGCCGCGTCGATCGCCGGCCTGGGGCTGGTCTACTGGCAGATGTGGCTGCTCGGCGTGGGCCTGGTCGCGGTGATCTTCGCCGCCTGCGGCCTGCTCTTCGAGTACTACTCCGGCACCCGCCGGACCGCCGAGCACTGAGCTAGCGGCTCGTCCCGAGGCCCGCGTCCCGTTGGGACGCGGGCCTCGACGCATAGGTCCAGGGGTGCGGGCGGGTCGCGCCCAGGCACCGAGCCCGGAGGGCGGATCTTGGTGCTTGATCGACTCCGCTTCGCCGACCTGGGGGTGTCCGGTTACCCGGGATCCCCCACGTCGGCGATCTGGCGGCGGGGGAGCGGCCGCTGGGTCAGGCGGCGCGGCGGTGCGCCGGGCGGGCGCCGCGGCGACGCTGCTCCAGGCGCGGTGCGCGGAAGGCGAAGGTGGCGATCAGCCGGGCCGCGCCGCAGCCGGTGCAGACCAGCTCGGGGCAGTCGGCGCCGTGACCGTCGACGCAGGGCGGAGTCTCGAACAGCGCAACGCCCTCGCAGGTGTCGCAGTGGAACTCGCGGTCCGACACGGGCGTCTCCTCTCGTACCCGGTGCCCGCCGTGGGCGGTGCCCGCATTGGCGGAAAACGGAAAATTACTCCCGTGTAGTTTGGCACGCCGGTCTGACACTTCCTGGCGTGGGCCCGCCCCGGCCTGCCGTCCCGGGACGCCTCCAGGCGTACCAGCGGGGTGTGACAGCGCCCGGCGGCGGGCGGTGTCAGAGCGAGCGGGCGACCTCGAGCCAGCGGTCCAGGACGCTGGCGGCGGCACCCGAGTCGATGGACTCCGCCGCCCGGGCCAGGCCGGCCCGCAGCGCCTCGGGCAGGTCGCCGTCGAGCGGGCCCTGGGTGGCCAGCGCGACCGCGGCGTTCACCAGCACCGCGTCGCGGACCGCGCCGGTCTCGCCGGCCAGCAGCCGCCGGGCCACCCCGGCGTTGTACGCGGCGTCCCCGCCCCGCAGGTCGGCCAGGGTGGACCGGGGTACCCCCAGCTCCGCCGCGTCCAGCAGCGCCTCCCTGACGGTGCCCTGCTGGGCCACCCAGACCCGGGTCGGCGCGGCGGTGGTGAACTCGTCCAGCCCGTCCTCGCCGCGCATCACCACCACCGAGTCGCCCCGGGCCGCGAAGACGGCCGCCATCACCGGCGCCATCCGCAGGTCGAAGCAGCCGACCGCGCCGGCCCGGGGACGGGCCGGGTTGGTCAGCGGGCCGAGGAAGTTGAACGCGGTCGGCACGCCGATCTCCCGGCGTACCGGGCCGGCGTGGCGCATCCCCGGATGGAAGCGGCCCGCGAAGCAGAAGCCGATGCCGGCCTCGGTGACGCACCGGGCCACCTGCTCGGGGGCCAGGTCCAGCGGGACACCCAGGTATTCCAGCAGGTCGGCGGTGCCGCACGAGGAGGAGGCGGCGCGGTTGCCGTGCTTCACCACGCGGACGCCGGCCCCGGCCACCACCAGCGCGGTCATCGTGGAGATGTTCACCGTGTGGGCGAGGTCGCCGCCGGTGCCGACCACGTCCAGCGCGGTGGCCCGGATCTCCTCGGGGAGCTCGACCTGCACCGACCGGCCGAGCATCGCCTGCACCAGGCCGGCCAGCTCGGCGGGGGTCTCACCCTTGGCGCGCAGCGCCACCACGAAGCCGGCCACCTGCGCGGAACTGGCCGAGCCGGTCATGATCTCGTCCATCGCCCAGGCGGTGTCGGCGGTGGAGAGCTCCTCGCCGCGCAGCAGCGCGTTGAGCAGCAGCGGCCAGGTCCGGTCGCCCATGGCGGCCCTCCCGTGTGGGGTGAGAGCGGGGGTGGAACGGCGCCACGGCCTCGTTGCCGTGGCGCCGAAGGGGTCGCTCAGGCCGCGGCGTGCGTGCGCCGCAGCAGCTCGGCGACGGTGGTGCCGGTGGTCACCGGGTCGAGCGGGTGGGTCAGCGTGGCGTCGACCTCGGCGTACGCGGCCAGCCAGCGGTCGGCGGCGCGGGCCAGCACCACGCAGGTCGGCGGGGCGTCGTCCCGGTCGTCCTTGATCTGGCGGGCGATGCCGAGGCCGCCGCCCGGGCTGGCCTCACCGTCCAGCAGGAGCAGGTGGATCTCGTAGTCGTCGACCAGCCGGACGCACCCGGCGTAGTCGGCGGCCTCCACGAACTCGATCTCGAGCCCGGGCGCGGGCCGGGTGCCGACGGCGAGTCGCATCCGGTCGCGGACCTTCGGGTCGTCGCTGTAGAGCAGGACGGTGTAAAGACGATCGCTCATCGCTGGCTGGCTCCCACCTCTGTAGCTGCCCGCTGATCGTAGCGGGCGTCACATCCGGCCGGTCGGCCCGCCCTGGCGTGCCACCCGACGGCTCCAGGTCGCTGCCCGGTGTCGGACGCGCCGAGCTGGAGTTGACGCCAGGGCAGCTCAGGCGGTGGCCTCGGCGGCGCGCTCGCGGGCCTCCTGGCGGTCCAGCTCGCGGTCCAGCCGGCGGGCCTCGCGCTCGGAGTGCTTGATCCACTGGACGACCAGCACGGCCAGCATGGTGACGCTGACGAACTCGCCGCCGGCCCACAGCACCCCGCCGGCGACCACCTGGTCGTTCGCCGGGTCCGACCAGGTCAGGTGCAGCGACGGGTACCAGTCGCCGCCGAGCAGCGTGGTGCTCTGCATGATGGTGAGCCCGAGCACGGTGTGGAACGGCACGGAGAGCACCATCAGCAGCGCGCGGGCCGGGTGCGGCCAGCGGCCGGGCAGCGGGTCGAGGCCGAGCAGCGGCCAGAAGAACACGCACCCGGTGGCGATGAAGTGCGCGTGGACCAGCTCGTGCGCCCACCCGTGCTGCAGGGTGTACTCGTACAGGTTGGTGAAGTAGAGCACGAACGGGTTCACCACGAAGATGGCGAACGCTACCAGCGGGAAGGTGTAGATCCGCGCGATCCGGCTGTGCACGATCGCCAGCAGCCGCTTCCGCGGGCGCAGCGGCAGGGTACGCAGGGCGAGCGTCACCGGGGCGCCCAGCGCCAGGAAGATCGGCGCGACCATGGACAGCACCATGTGCTGCACCATGTGCACCGACAGCAGGGTGGTGTCGTAGGCTCCCAGCCCGCTGACCGTCACCGCCGCGATGCCGCCCAGGCCCGGGCCGAGGAAGCAGACCGTGCGCAGGACCGGCCAGTGGTCGCCGCGCAGCCGCAGCCGGTACACGCCGTAGAGGTAGAGGCCGGCGGCCAGCACCAGCCCGACGGCGAGCCAGTTGTCCAGCCGGGTCTCGGTGAACACCCGGGCGATGGTGAAGGGCGGCGGGACGCCCTCGCCCCCGGCGGCCAGGGTCGACGGAGCGGCCGAGGTGGCGGCGAAGATCGGATCGACGTGCAGCACGCTTTTCAGGGTAGGTCAGGCGAAGCGGACGTCCCCGATCGGGCCACTGATGGCACGGGATTGCCACCCCGCTGATCGTCGGTCCCGGTCAAGGGCAATAATGACCGCGTGACTGCGGCCCCAGCCATTGACAAGAGCCGGATCCACTCCCTGACGCGCCCCAACATGGTCAGCGTCGGGACGATCGTGTGGCTCTCCAGTGAACTCATGTTCTTCGCGGCGTTGTTCGCGATGTACTTCTCGATCCGCGCGGCGGCGCCGGAGCAGTGGGAGAAGCACACCGAGGTCCTGAACATCCCCTACGCGACCACCTTCACGGTGATCCTGGTGCTGTCCTCGGTGACCTGCCAGCTCGGTGTCTTCGCCGCCGAGAAGGGTGACGTCCACGCCCTGCGGCGGTGGTTCACGATCACCTTCGTGATGGGCCTGATCTTCGTGCTCGGCCAGGCGAACGAGTACCGGACCCTGGTGCACGAGGGCGTGAAGATCAACGGAGACGGTTACGGGTCGATGTTCTACCTGACCACCGGCTTCCACGGTCTGCACGTGACCGGCGGTCTGATCGCCTTCATCATCTTCATGATCCGCACCACCATGGGCCGGTTTACCCCGGCCCAGGCCACGTCGGCCATCGTCGTGTCGTACTACTGGCACTTCGTCGACGTCGTGTGGATCGGGCTCTACGCCATGATCTACTGGCTCCAGTGATCTTGGCGCGTCACGTATCGCGCCGCTGCTTCGTCCCCTGAGACAAGGTCCAACCGGTTAAGGACACAGGTCATGACTTCTGACAACGACCGCCGACGCGGTCTGCTCGCGCGGCTGCGCGGGCGGCCCGTAGCGCGCAGCAGGGGCCGCCGCCGGCTGGGTGCCGCGGTCCGGCTGGCCGCCGCGCTGATGCTGGCCGGCGGTGCCTACACCCTCTTCGCCCCGGGCGTGCAGGCGCAGGAAAACCCGCCCCTGAGCGCCGCCGCCAACGAGGGCAAGGCGCTGTTCGACGTGAGCTGTGTGACCTGTCACGGCCGCAACGCCCAGGGCGTCGCGGAACGCGGTCCGAGCCTGATCGGCGTCGGGTCGGCCTCGGTGGAGTTCCAGGTCAGCAGCGGTCGGATGCCGATGGCCCGGCAGGAGGCCCAGGCCCCCCGCAAGAAGCCCCAGTTCACTGACGAGCAGGTGCGCCAGCTCGGCCAGTACATCCAGGAGCTGGGCGGCGGTCCGCAGGTCCCCCAGGGCAACCTGCGTGAGGGCGCCGACCTCGCCACCGGTGGTGAGCTGTTCCGGATCAACTGCTCGCAGTGCCACGCGTTCAGCGCCGGCGGCGGTGCCCTCTCCTCGGGCAAGTACGCGCCGAGCCTGTACCCGGCCACCGACCGGCAGATCTACGCCGCGATGCTGAGCGGCCCGCAGAACATGCCGGTGTTCGGCGACAACCAGATCTCTCCGCAGGAGAAGGCGGACATCATCGCCTACATCCAGGAGAACCTGAAGGACACCCAGGACCAGGGCGGTTTCAACCTGGGCCGGTACGGCCCGTCGACCGAGGGCCTGGCGGCCTTCCTGGTCGGCATCGTCGCGCTGGTCTTCACGAGCCTGTGGATTGCGGGCAAGTCGTGACCGAGCGGATCATTCGTTTCAGTGCTGTGGCGTCGACCCCCGGCGCCACCCGTAGCGAGGTGACGGCATGAGCACCCACACCGAGCACCAGGCCCCGGCGGGCCGGGAGCCGCTCGACGTGCACGACCCCCGGCTCTCCCGGTTCGAGGTGGTCCAGGAGGGCGCGCGGCGGGACGACATCGAGATCGTCCACTACGAGCCGCAGGTGGTCCCGGGCAGCAAGGCGGAGCGCCGGCTGACCCGCACGGTCGCCCTGATGTTCCTGCTGACCGGTGCGGCCGCGACCGCGTTCCTGATCATCTACATCTGGTGGCCCTGGGAGTGGGCGCCGGGCCGCGGTGGCGACAAGTACTTCACGCCGCTGCTCGGCCTGAGCCTCGGCATCGCGCTCCTCGGCATCGGCTTCGGCATCCTCACCTGGGGCAAGAAGCTGCTGCCCAAGGAGGTGTCGATCCAGGACCGGCACGACCAGCCGAGTTCCCCGGAGGATCGCAAGATCACCGGCGAGACCATGCTCTTCCTGGCCGACGAGATGGGCGTCCGGCGTCGGCCGCTGCTCGGCGTCTCGCTGCTCGCCGGCCTGGTGCCGGTCGGCGCGGTCGTCGCGGCGCCGCTGATCGGTGGCCTGATCTCCGACCCGCACAAGAACAACCAGATGTTCACCACCGGCTTCAAGCCGGAGAACGGGAAGAAGATCCGGCTGGTCCGCGAGGACGGCCGGCCACTCCGCCCGGCGGACGTCAGCGTCGGCGGCCAGCTCACCGTCTTCCCGGGCATCAACGGCGGCGTGAGCAACAAGCACGCCGACTCGCCGACCCTGCTGATCCACCTGCGGGAGGAGGACGCGCAGAAGTCGCGCGAAGCCAACGCCCGGATCGGCCACGGCGACTACATGTGGGGCAACTTCGCGGCATACTCCAAGATCTGCACGCACGCCGGTTGCCCGGCCAGCCTCTACGAGCAGCAGACCAACCGGCTGCTCTGCCCGTGCCACCAGTCGCAGTTCCTCATCACCGACAACGCCAAGCCGGTCTTCGGCCCGGCCAGCCGGCGGCTGCCGCAGCTGCCGATCGAGGTGGACGCGGAGGGCTTCTTCGTGGCGAGGTCCGACTACACCGAAACCATCGGCCCCGACTTCTGGGAGCGGCCATGAAGCGCCGAAAGTTTGACGTAGCCGCGGTGCCGGCCAGGAGCGCGGGCGCGCTGGACGACCGCTTCCAGGCGGCCACCCCGCTGCGGAAGCTGCTGAACAAGGTCTTCCCGGACCACTGGTCGTTCCTGCTGGGCGAGATCGCGCTCTTCTCGTTCATCGTCCTGATCCTGACCGGCGTCTTCCTGACCTTCTTCTTCGAGCCGGCGATGACCGAGGTCATCTACAACGGCAGCTACGCCCCGCTGCGGGGCACCCCGATGTCGGCCGCCTACGCCTCCAGCCTGAACCTGTCGTTCGACGTCAGGGGCGGTCTGATCATGCGGCAGATGCACCACTGGGCGGCCCTGCTGTTCATGGCCTCGATCGTGGTGCACATGCTCCGGGTCTTCTTCACCGGCGCGTTCCGCAAGCCGCGTGAGACGAACTGGATCATCGGCTCGCTGCTGTTCTGGGTCGGCTTCCTGGCCGGCTTCACCGGCTACTCGCTGCCGGACGACGGCCTCTCCGGCACCGGTCTGCGGATCGCCTCCGGCATCATGCTGTCGATCCCGGTGATCGGCTCCTGGGTCACCTCGTCCATCTTCGGCGGGGAGTTCCCCGGCACCATCATCATCAGCCGGTTCTTCATCGCCCACGTGCTGCTCATCCCGGGTCTGCTAGTCGCCCTGATCAGCGTCCACCTGGGCCTGGTCTTCAAGCAGAAGCACACCCAGTGGCCCGGCCCCGGCCGGACCAACGAGAACGTGGTCGGCGAGCGGATGTTCCCCCGCTACGCGCTCAAGCAGGGCGGCTTCTTCATGGTCGTCTTCGGCGTGATCGCGCTGATGGGTGGTCTGTTCCAGATCAACCCGATCTGGTACTTCGGCCCGTACGAGGCGTGGGTGGTGTCGGCGGCCAGCCAGCCTGACTGGTACGTCATGTTCCTCGACGGCTCGACCCGACTGATGCCGGCCTGGGAGATCAACATCCCGATCGGCGACGGCTACGTCATCCCGCCGCTGTTCTGGCCGACGGTCGTCCTGCCCGGCATCCTGGTCGGCCTGTCGCTGTTGTACCCGTTCCTGGAGGCCCGCCGCCTCAAGGACTACCGCCACCACAACCTGCTCCAGCGGCCCCGGGACGTGCCGGCCCGGACCGCGGCGGGCGCGATGGCCGTGGCCTTCTTCATCGTGCTGACCCTCTCCGGCGGCAACGACGTCATCGCCGACAAGTTCCACATCAGCTTGAACGCGATGACCTGGGCGGGCCGGATCGGCCTGCTGATCCTCCCGCCGCTGGCCTACTACTTCACCTACCGGATCTGCCTGGGTCTCCAGCAGCACGACCGGGAGGTGCTGGCCCACGGCGTGGAGACCGGCATCATCAAGCGGCTGCCCGACGGCCGGTTCGTCGAGGTCCACCAGCCGCTCAGCGAGGCCGACCACGACGGGCACGGCGCGCTGGACTACGTCGGCTGGGTGGTCCCGAAGAAGATGAACCGGCTCGGTGCCCTGGGCCCGGCGATCCGGGGCTTCTTCTACCCGATCGAGAAGCCGGCCGAGGCGCCGGTGTCGCCCGGGCACCCGCCGGTCGAGACCCGACCGGAGCGGGAGGAGATCACCAGCGGCGAGAGCCGCCGCTGATCCGCTCGCACGACTGACCGTGGCGCCCGCCGGATTCCCCGGCGGGCGCCACGGCCGTTTCCGGGCCGGGTGTCCCGTCCCGCCCGCCGCGTGCCGGACGCTCTCGCTCCGGCGGCCCGCCACCCCCCGACACGGACGGGTGGAATCGCAGGAATAACCCCGGTCAGCCGGGTATCCGTGCGGTCCAACGAAAAAGGGGGGGAAAGATGTTGGGTATCAAACGCCTCGGACTGCTCGCCACCATGGTGGTGGTCGGGCTGGCGCCCGCTGCGGCGGCGCAGGCCGCGGCACAGCCGTCGACGCAGGACACCCAGTACCTGCAGGCGATGCACCAGGTCAACCTGTTCGAGATCACCTCGGGCAACCTGGCCCAGCAGAAGGGCCAGAACGCGCAGGTGAAGGACCTGGGCAAGCAGTTCGTGACGGACCACACCCAGCTGGACCAGACGGTCAAGTCCACCGCACAGCAGCTGAACGTCCAGCTGCCGAACAACCCGACCGCCGACCAGCAGAAGGTCCTCGACCACCTGAACACCCTCAGCGGCGCCGCGTTCGACAAGGCGTGGGTGACCGCCGAGCTGGCCGCCACCGTGCAGGCCATCCAGGCGACGCAGACAGAGATCTCGCAGGGCTCCGAGCAGTCGGTGATCACCCTGGCCCAGGACGCGCTGCCGGTGCTCCAGGCGCACCTCGACGCGCTGACGGCCCTGGCCCAGACCCTGGGCGTCCCGGTGCCGCAGACCAGCGCCAGCAGCGGCACGCCCAGCCCGGGCGGCAGCGCCACCACGGGTCCGGGCGGCACCGAGTCGCCGGCTCCGGGCGGTACCGAGTCCCCGGCTCCGGGCGGCACCAGCACCGAGACCCCGGCCCCGGGTACCACGGAGACCCCGGCGCCGAGCACCAGCTGACGCCATACGGCCGACGGTGGCCGGTCCGCCCCTCCGGGGTGGGCCGGCCACCCGGCGTGTCGGGCTAGTCCGCGCCGGCCAGCCCGATCGCGAACGCCTCCTCCAGGTCGTGCTGGGAGTAGGCCCGGAACGCGATGTGCGACTCGGTGTTGATCACGCCGGGGACCTTGGAGATGCGGCCCGCGATGACCTGGGCAATCTGCTCGAACTCGCGGACCCGGACCATGGCGATCAGGTCGACGTGGCCGGCCACCGAGTAGACCTCGCTGACGCCGGGGAGGTTGGCCAGGGTCTCGGCCACCTCGGGGATGGAGTCGGTGGCGCAGTCGATCAGCACGATCGCGGTGATCACGGGACATTTCTCCGTTCGTCGACGTCGTGGCCCATGCTAGAGGCTCTGCCGGTCAGGCCGTCCCCGGCTCGGGGATCCGGCCGGCCGGGACGGTCAGCTCGGCGCCGGCCCGGATCGCGTCGGTGAGGCGCTCGTCCGGGCCGACCGTCGCCCCGGGCCAGACCACCACCCGGGTGGCCGTGCCCCGGACCACCGCGCCCGCCCCGACCACCGACCGCGCCAGCCGCCCGGTGACCGTGGCGGTCGGATCGACCAGGCTGCCGCCGCCGGCCGCGTGCAGGTTCGCCGCCAGGTAGTCGGCGGCGGTGCCGGTGTCGTAGAAGGTGCCCCGGTAGGGCACCACGGTCAGCGCACCGGCCGCCTCCGCCGGCCGCCACACCGCCCGGACCAGGTCTCCGAAGGCCGCCGGCAGGTCGCGGACCAGCCGCCAGGGCAGCAGCGAGAACCCGACGAACACATGGCCGCTGAAGGTGCCGGGGGCCGCCGGCTCGGCGGCGGGCTGGCCGAGCAGGCGTACGCTCCGCCCGTCCCAGCCGTCCAGCAGCGCCGCCACGTCCGGCCCCGGTGGGGCGTCCGGATCAGCCAGGTACGCGTCGGCGTTGCCGACCAGCACGCCCCGGCCGGCGATCCAGTCCCGCAGGTTGCCCAGCCCACCCGCGGTGCCGAGCGGGTCGCCCGGCTCGACCGACAGGTGGGCCCGTCCGCCCACGTGCGCGACCACCTGGTCGCCCAGGTAGCACGCGTTCACCGCGACGCGCTGCGGACCGGCCAGGCCGAGCCCGGCCAGCCGATCGAGGGCCCGGTCCAGCAGCGGTACGTTGCCGACCGGGCAGAGCGCCTTGGGCAGCCGCCCGGTGAGCGGGCGCAGCCGGGTGCCCTCGCCCGCGGCGAGCACCACGGCGCAGACGTCCACCGCCGCCCGCCAGCCGGCGCCGGTCGGACCGGTGGGACGCCCCGTGCCGGCGGGGCCGGGACGCGGGCCGGGGCCGGTCACGGGGCCGGTGGCGCCGCCGGCGGGACCTCGCCGACGCGCGGGCCGATGCCGTAGTGGGCGAGCAGGTTGGCGGTCGCCCGGCTCAGCCGCGGCAGGTCGTCCAGCGGGTGCCAGGCCGCCTCGAAGACCTCGGCCCCGTCCACCGTCAGTTCCGTGGTCGAGGCCGGCACCTCCGCCTCGAAGACCACGTCCACCCAGCCCTTGGCGTGCACCACGGCGTTGGGCACAGCCGGGCGGAGCCGGTCGGGGGAGAGCCGGACGCCCGACTCCTCGTACAGCTCACGGGCCGCGCCGACCACCGGCGCCTCGCCACGTTGCAGCAGGCCGGCCGGGAGGGTCCAACTGTAGCCGGGCGGTTGGCGCAGCAGCAGGATCCGCCCCGCGCCCTCGGCCTCGGCGTCCCGGACCAGGGTGACCGCGCCGACGACGTACTTCGGCACGGCGAGCCGCACCAGGCGACGCCGCAGCGGGACGGGGAGCCGGTAGAAGATCTGGTAGCCGATGGCCCGTCCGGTGGCACGCGCGCGGGGGATCATGCCTTCAGGCTAGTGGCCGGACGGCCCCGCCGGATGAGCGGCGTTCACCTACTGCCGGTGGTCGACGAGATCGATCAGCTGCTGGACCACCGTGTCCGGCTCGACGGCCCGGTCGAAGACCGCCACCAACAGGGTCTCCAGGTCGGGGTAGCCCAGCTCCTCGGAGAGCCGCAGCAGCGGCAGGTCGCTGGCCAGGCCCCGGTTGTGCTTGCGCAGCGCCAAGCCGATGCTGCCCCGGCCGAGGCGTACCTTGTCGGCGATCGAAATGCCCGGCTCGGTGTGCTCGGCGAACCAGCGGTTGATCTGCATCTGGGCGTGCGGCGACTTGACGAAACGCAGCCACTCCCGGCGCGGTCCGCGCGGTGCCACGTCGGCCTCGAAGCCGCTCTCCGCGTCGCTCTCGGTGAAGATCTCCACGACGTCGCCCTCGTCCAGTTCGGAGGAGAGCGGGGCAAGCCGCCCGTTGATCCGCGCGGCCAGGCAGTGGTCGCCCCGTTCCCGGCCCAGCTCGTACGCGAGGTCGACCGGGGTGGCGCCGGCCGGCAGGACGATCTGCCGCCCGTCGGCGACCACCTGGACCTGCGCCTCCGCCAGGTCGCAGCGCAGCGACTCCATGAACTGCGTCGGGTCCACCGTCTCCTGCTCCCAGTCGAGCACCCGGCGCAGCCAGGCCAACTCGGCCGCCCGGTCGGCGGCACGCCCGGCGGCGCGGGGGAAACGGTAGTGGGCGGCCACGCCGTACTCGGCGGCACGGTGCATCTCCTCGGTGCGGATCAGCACCTCGACCGTCCGGTCCTGCGGGCCGCAGACGCTGGTGTGCAGCGAGCGGTAGAGGTTGTTCTTGGGGGAGGCGATGAAGTCCTTGAACCGGCCCGGCACCGGCCGCCAGAGTCCGTGCACCGCGCCGAGCGCCGCATAGCAGTCGGTGGCCGGGCCGTCCACCACGATGGCGATGCGGGGCAGGTCGTAGGGGGCGGTGTGATCGCCCGCCACGGTGTCCTTCCAGATCGAGTAGAGATGCCGGGGCCGGGGGGAGACCTCCGCGTCGACCCGGCTGCGGCGCAACGCGACCCGGGTCTTCGCCACCACGTCGTCGAGGTACGCGTCCCAGCCCGGCCGGTCGTGCACGTGCCGGGCGATCCGGGCGTGCTCCTCCGGCTGGAGATGCAGCAGCACCACGTCGTCCAGCTCGCGTTTGAGGGTCTGGATGCCCAGCCGGTCGCAGAGCGGGACGAGCACTTCCTGGGTCTTGCGGGCGATCCGTTCCCGGGAGGCGGCGGAGCGTACGCCGAGGGTGCGCATGTTGTGCAGCCGGTCGGCCAGCTTGATGATCAGCACCCGGACGTCCTTGCCGGCCGCGACGATCATCTTGCGGACCGTCTCCGCCTCGGCGGCCTTGCCGTAGAACGCCTTGTCGAACTTGGTCACCCCGTCGACCAGGTGGGCCACCTCGCGGCCGAAGTCCTCCTGCAGCGCCTGGAGGGTGTAGCGGGTGTCCTCCACGGTGTCGTGCAGCAGCGCGGCGACCAGGGTGATGGTGTCCATGCCGAGGTTCGCGCAGATCTGGGCGACCGCCAACGGATGGGTGATGTAGGGTTCGCCGCTCTTGCGGAACTGGCCGCGGTGCATGTTCTCGGCGATGGTGTAGGCCCGCCGGAGCACCGAGGCGTCGGCATTGGCGTGGCTGCCACGATGGGCGCGGACCAGCGCGTTGACCGGGTCTTGGTCGGTGGTGGGCCAGGTGAGCAGGGAGCGCAGCCGGCGGGTCAGCGGCAGCTCCCCCGGCTGGGTCGGAAGCGCGCCGCCCAGGGCGGCGCCGTGTCCGGCGTCGACGTCCACCTGGGACACCTCCTCACCCCGGCCCCCGGCCGTCGGGAGCGGCGACCGGGAGCAGGCCCGCGAAACGGGCAGGACTGCACTTCTCTAACAGCCTAAGGGAGTCGACGTAGTCCGATCGGACAGTTGGTCATGAGCGTTCGGTTGAGAGTTGGTGGGACGCTCCGTTCTCCGCCTTGGTTAGCAGGTCCCGGAACCGGCCCGCGCCCGCGATCGGGGACGCCCAGCCGGACGAGATTTCCACCAGCCGGGTCTCCGGTCGCTCCAACCAGGACAGGATGCGCTCGCTCTCCTCGGCGGAGGCCCGGGGGACCGGGCCGTGGCCGGGCAGCACGGTCTCGGCGGTGGCTCGGATCGCGTTGATGGTCGGTCGCGGATGGACACCGGGCGGGGAGACGCCGGCGCCGGCGAGCCGGCCGTACCGGACCAGGGCCAGCTCCCAACCGCCCCGGGCGGCCGGGCGGGCGGCAGCCAGCTCGGCGATGCCGGTCAGCCCGGCCAGGCGCTGCATCCGCACCGCCGCGCGCAGCACCGCGGTCAGTCGGCCGCGCACCACCGCGGCCTCCTCGTAGCGCTGGGCGAGGGAGAGCACCTCGATCCGGGCGAGCAGGGCGTCCACCACCACCTGCGGGTCGCTGGTGGTGGCGGTACGGAACGGGACGGCGGCGCGGTCGTCGTATTCCTCCGGGGTGATCCGGTGCTCGCAGGGCGCCGGACACCGACCCAGCTCGGCCAACGCGCAGGCCGGCATGGTGGTGCGCCGGGAGAGCCGGTGCGTGCACTGGCGCAGCGGCACGGCGTCGTGGAAGCCGGCGGCGGCCAGCTCGGCGGCCTGCTTCGACCGGAACGGGCCCAGGTAGGCGGTGTCGGTGGGGGCGAGATCGCGCACGATGGACAGCCGCGGGTACGCCTCGTCGGTGAGCTTCAGCCAGACCTGGCGTTCGGGGTACTTGGAGCGCCGGTTGTACGGCGGCGCGTGGGCGGCGATCAGCCGCAGCTCACGGACCTCGGCCTCGAGCGAGTGGGCGCACTCGACGGCCTGGACCCGCTCGGCGGCGGCCAGCATCTCGGAGATCCGGGCCCGCTTCTCCGCGGCGGTGAAGTAGCTGCGGACCCGGGTGGCGATGTCGCCGGAGGTGCCGACGTAGAGCGGCCGGTCGTCGGCGGCCCGGAAGATGTAGACCCCGGGCACCTTCGGCAGCCCGTCGGCGAGGTGCCGCTTGCGGCGCTGGGTGGGGGTGACCGCCCGGGCGAACTCGATCGCCTCGCCGACGGTGTCGACCCGGTGCCCGCCGAGCCGCCCGATCAGCCCGTGCAACACGTCGACGGTGGCCTTGGCGTCGTCCAGCGCCCGGTGCGTCGGCTGGGTGGCCGTGCGGAAGTACGCGGCGAGCGTGCCCAGCTTGCGGTTGGGCACCTCGTCGCGGCTGAGCACCCGGCGGGCCAGCGCCGCGGTGTCCAGCACCCGCGGGTTGGGCCAGCGGTAGCCGTGCTTCGCGCAGGCGGCCTTGAGGAAGCCGACGTCGTACGGAGCGTTGTGGGCGACCAGCACGGCGTCGGCGATGAACTCCAGGAAGCTCGGCAGCACCTGTTCGATCGGCGGGGCGGGGATCAGCATGGCCTGGGTGATGCCGGTCAGCACGGTGATGAACGGCGGGATCGGCACGCCCGGGTTGACCAGGGTGGCGAGCACCCCCAGCTCCTCGCCACCACGGACCTTCACCGCGCCGATCTCGGTGATCCCGCCGCCGTCCGGCGCGCCGCCGGTGGTCTCCAGGTCGACGACCACGAAGGTGGTCGCGTAGAGCGGCAGCGCGGGGTCGACCCCCGAGCCCGCCGCCCGGTCCAGGCCGGCCAGCGCCTCCTGGACGTACTCCGCTCGCGTCACCCCGGGCACGCTAGCGGCGGGGTCCGACACTCCCGTCCCTCCCGTCCCAGGCGTTACCACGGGGCTAGGATGAGAGATCGGCTCACTCACCGGGCGGTGGGCCCGTCCGCGGTGGGAGACTTGCCACATGCCCCTCACCGAGCCGTACGACGACCACTCCTCCGAGGAGGAGCTGATGGCCGCCGTGCACGACGCCGGTGAGGACCCGGACGCGCCGGGCCGGGACCCCGCGGACCTCGCGGACGCCGCCGCAGCCGACGCCGGTGCGGCGATCCCGCCCGAGCCGGAGCCCAGCCTGCCCGAGCCGGTCCGGCAGCGGATCGTGGCGCTCACCGCCGCCGTGCTGCCCGGGCTGCCCGCCGACGAGGTGCCCGTCCCGCTGCGCCGGATCGCCAAGTTCGCCCCCAATCGGCGCGCCCGGTTGGGCGCCCCGGCCATCGCCGCCCAACTCACCGCCGACCCGTTGTTCCGGCAGCGGGTCACCGCACGGGTGCTGGCCGATGCCGGCGACCTCGGCGCGGCCGTGGTGGAGGGGACCGCCCCGGCCGCCGCCGACCCGGTCGAGGTGGCCGCCCTGGCCTACCTGGCCCGACCCCGGGGGTGGCGGGAGCTGATCGAGGCGAGTGGCGCCGCGGTGCGCGCCGAGGCGGACACCGCGGTGGTGGCCGAGCTGGTCCGGGAGGCCGAACAGCGGGCCACCCGCGCCGAGCACGACCGGGCCGTGGCCCGGGTGGAGGCGGAGAAGCTCCGCGACGAGCTCGCCCGGGTCCGGGAGGAGCTGGGGCAGCTCCGCGAGGAGGCCCGCCAGCTGGCCCGCGCGCTGCGGGAGACCCAGACCCGGGAGCGCAAGGCCACCGAGATGCTCGCCACCGAGCGGGGCCGGGCGGCCCGGGCGGCGGCCGACGCCGACGCCGAGCTGCGCCGTGCCCGCGCCCGGCTGGCCGAGGCGGAGGCCGCGGCCGGGGCGGCCCGGGCCACCGCCAAGGAGGCCCGCTCGGTCGACGACGCGAAGCTGTGGCTGCTTCTGGAGACGATCGGGCAGGCGGCCGTCGGGCTGCGTCGCGAGCTGGCCCTCGACCCGGTGGACAGGCTGCCCGCCGACTTCGTTGCGGACGCCTTCGCCGACCAGGCCGCGGTCACCCCGGCCGGCGCGGCCGCCCGCGCCCGGGACACCGACGACCCGGCCCGGCTGGACCAGCTGCTCGCCCTGCCCAAGGCGCACCTCGTGGTGGACGGCTACAACGTCACCAAGCGCGGCTTCGGCGAGATGTCGCTGGAGCAGCAGCGCAAACGGTTGATCAGCGGGCTGGGCGGGATCGCCGCGCAGACCGGCGACGAGGTCACCGTGGTCTTCGACGGCGCGGAGCGGATCCACGGGCTGCCGCCGGCGCCGCGCGGGGTTCGGGTGCTCTTCTCCCGCAAGGGGGAGACCGCGGACGAGCTGATCCGCCGGCTGGTCCGCGCCGAGCCGCCGGGCCGGCCGGTGGTGGTGGTCTCCTCCGACCGCGAGGTCGCCGACGGGGTACGCCGCCACGGCGCGTACCCGCTGGGTGCCGACTCGCTGCTGCGGCGGCTCGCCCGCTCCTGAGGCGACGGCTCGCCCCCGGGTGCCTGATGATCGGATTCGGGGTGGCTGCTGCCTCGTTGTCCGGTTCTGTCATACCCCTGGCCTAGCGTCGTGGTGACCGACGGTGGTCGGGCGGCGACGATCCCGTTTCCCGCCCGTGCCGGCGAGGCGTCTGGAGGCGTTGATGCTCATCGACTGCGACACCTGCGGGATCCGCGGCGCCGGCTGTTCCGGCTGCCTGGTGACCGCGCTGCTCGACACCGGCTCGCCGGCGGCCGGCCTCGGTCCCGCCGAGCACCGGGCGATCGAGGTGTTCGCCCGGGCCGGCTTCGACATCGAGGTGCTGTCGGCCGAGACCGCCGGCTCCACCCGGCGGCCGGGCCGCCGACGGATCGCCTGATCCCCAGGGCGTGCCGCCCCGATGGCCGGGTGCCCGGTGCGGCCGGGTCCGGCGCGTCCCGCTGCCGCACGTTCCGCGAACTCGTGTGGATCATCGAGCCGGGTCCGGCGCGGCCGTACCGGGCAATAGGATGAGCGCTCACGGCGGGAGGAGCGGCATGATCCGGGTACGGCGCGACGGCGGGGTGTGGCGGTGACGCCGCGCGCCTGGGCGCTTCTCACCCTCGCCGTGCTGGCCGTCGTGCTGGCCGTCACCACGGCGCTGCTGATCCCCTGGCATCGGCCCCCGGCGCCCCGCGCCGACCAGTTGGCCGCGTTGCGGTCGTTGCCGGTCGAGCAGGTGGCCCGCGGGCGGGCGTTCCACGGCGCGCTGCGCCCCGCCGGGTGGTCGGCGCTCGTGGTCGGCCTGGTGGTGGCCCTGGCGCTCGGGCTCACCCCGATCGGCGGTCGCCTGGTGGAGCTCGCCGGCCGGCCGTTCGGCGGGCACTGGATCGCCCAGGCGGTGCTCGGCGGGCTCGCCGTGATGCTCCTCGCCGACCTGCTCACGCTGCCCTTCGCCGCCTGGCGGCACACCGTGCTCACCCGCTACGGGCTGAGCACCCAGGGCTGGGGCGGCTGGGCGGTGGACCTGCTCAAGTCGTACGCGGTCAGCGCGGTCATCGGCGCGCTCGCCCTGCTCGGCTTCTACACGGTCGTCCGGCTCGCCCCGCGCTGGTGGTGGGCGTTCGGCGCGGCCGGCGCCGCCGCGCTGGTGGTGTTGCTGTCGTTCGTGCTGCCGGTGCTGGTGGAGCCGGTGTTCAACCGGTTCACCCCGATGGAGCCGGGGCCGCTGCGCACCGAGCTGATGAGCCTGGCCGCCCGGGACGGGGTGCCGGTCCGCGACGTGCTGGTCGCCGACGCCTCCCGGCGGACCCGAGCGGTCAACGCGTACGTCTCGGGGCTCGGGCCGACCCGGCGGGTGGTGGTCTACGACACCCTGCTGCGCGAGGCGACCCCGGCGGAGGTGACCAGCGTGGTCGCGCACGAGTTGGGGCACGCCCGGGACCGGGACGTGTGGGTCGGCACCCTGATCGGGGCGCTCGGTGCCGCCGCCGCGGTGGTGGCCCTCTACCTGATCGGCTCCTGGCCGCCGCTGCTGCGGCTGGCCGGGGTCGACTCGGTCGCCCAACCCCGGGCGTTCCCGCTGTTGATCGCGCTGATCACGCTGGCCGGGCTGGTGGCCACCCCGGTGCAGGCGCTGGTGTCGCGGCGGGTGGAGGCCCGGGCCGACGCGCACGCGCTCGCGCTGACCGGCGATCCGGTCACCTTCGAGGCGATGCAGCGCCGGCTGGCCGGGGTGAACCTGGCCGACCCCGACCCGCCCCGCTGGGAGTACCTCTGGTCGGCGTCCCACCCGTCCACGGTCGAGCGGATGGCCGCCGCCCGCGCCTACGCCAGGGAGATCGGCAGATGAGCCGGACCTTGCTGATCACCAACGACTTCCCGCCGCGGCCCGGCGGCATCCAGTCCTTCGTGCACAACCTCGCCATCCGCCAGCCCCCGGGCTCGGTGGTGGTCTACGCGTCGAGCTGGCGGGGCGCCGCCAAGTTCGACGCCGACCAGCCGTTCGAGGTGATCCGGGAACGCACCAAGGTGCTGCTGCCCACCCCGCTGATCGCCCGCCGCGCCGCGCGGCTGGCCCGGGCGTACGACTGCGACACGGTGTGGTTCGGCGCGGCGGCCCCGCTGGGGCTGCTCGCGGCGGGGCTGCGCCGGCGGGCCGGGATCCGGCGGGCGGTGGCGCTGACCCACGGCCACGAGGCCGGCTGGGCCGCGCTGCCCGGCGCCCGGTCCGCGTTGCGCCGGATCGGGCGGGGCGTGGACGTCACCACCTACCTGGGGGAATACACCCGGGTCCGGCTGGCCCGGGTGCTTGACGGGGTGACCGAGCTGCGCCGGCTCGCGCCGGGCGTCGACGTGGAGACGTACCACCCGTCCGTCGACGGGGAACGGGTGCGGCTGCGGTTGGGCCTGGCTGACCGCCCGGTGGTGGTGTGCGTCTCGCGGCTGGTGCCGCGCAAGGGGCAGGACATGCTCATCCGGGCGATGCCGGAGATCCGTCGCCGGGTGCCGGACGCGGCGCTGCTGATCGTGGGTGGCGGGCCCTACCGGGCCACGCTGGAGAAGCTGGCCCGGCAGACCGGGGTGGAACGCGACGTGGTCTTCACCGGCTCGGTGCCGTCGGCCGAGTTGCCCGCCCACTACGCCGCCGGCGACGTGTACGCCATGCCCTGCCGGACCCGCAACCGTGGCCTGGACGTCGAGGGGCTGGGGATCGTCTACCTGGAGGCCAGCGCGACCGGGCTGCCGGTGGTGGCCGGCGACTCCGGCGGCGCGCCGGACGCCGTTCGGGAGGGCGAGACCGGGTACGTGGTCCGCGGCCGGGACGTGGCCCAGCTCGTCGACCGGGTGGCGACGCTGCTCGCGGACCGGGACCTGGCCCGTCAGCTCGGCGGGGCCGGCCGCGCGTGGGTGGAGAAGGAGTGGCGCTGGGAGACCCAGGCGGAACGGATGACCGCCCTCCTCGCCGGCTGACCGGCGGAGGCCGACGCCCCGCCGTACGCCGACGGCGGAGGTGCCCCGATCGGCGTCCGACGGCGGACATGGCCTCGGAAATCACGGCACTGATACGGCCGGCCTGAACCCGCGCCCTCCGATCCACCGGGCCTTCCTTCCCGTCGGGCCTTCGCGTCCGGCGGCCGCATGTCTCATTCGGACGCTACGAACTTGATGACGTGAACGACTCAGGCCGGGTGGGCGGGTCGTTCGGTCCGGCGTCCGGCGCTGAATCGTCTGCGTCATCAAGTTCGTAGGTGGGGCTGGGTTATCCCGCCGTCGCCGGCGGTGCCAGTTCCTTCGGGTGCTCAGGTGGCTGACGGCGGTGTGCCGGGAGCGCCGTCGCCGTGAGTCGTTGGTGAGGTCAGGTCCAAAGGCGGACTGCGGTTATGGTCCGTCGGGGCGCGGGGCGCGGGGCGCGGGGCGCGGGG
>NZ_LWLS01000034.1 GCF_001905095.1 Micromonospora sp. CB01531 | reverse complement strand
CCCCGCATCCCTTGGAATAGATCGTCTAGGTGTCCGCTGGTCTTGTCGGTGACGGTTTCTGGCCTCATGGGTCAGGCCGCGGGCAGCGATGCGCCGCCAGGATCCGTGGTCGCGGTCACCCTGCCAACGGCAGGACTGGTTGGAGCAGATGACCCACTTCCAGCCCGCCACCGTGGGCTGGAAGTGGGCCTCACGATGCTGCAGCAACGTGCGGCACTGCGGGCACAGCTTGGACGTGTTGCGGGCAGGGACGACGACTACGGCGACACCGGTCTCAGCGGCGAGATGACACATCCGGTCGACGATCTTCCCGCGTACCTGCTGCGACAGGCGCGCGTTGTGAGCGACCCATGCCCCGTGCTTCCATCGACCGCAGGTCTTCCAGATAGATGACGCTCGCCCGGGCGGCGATCGCCTGATCCACTGCCGCGAGTCGACGCCGCCGAGCCATTGGTAGTGGTCGGCCTTGGCCCTGCAGCCGCTCGGACAGGCGCCGCAGGCGGTGCTGTTTGACGAGGATCCCAGCCGCCCGGACCTGGCCACCAGCCCCAAAGCGGCGATCCGCCCATCGGAGTGGAGTCGGAGGGCTCCGGCGGACGATCGGACGCAGGTCACCCACGCCGGGCCGCCTCCAACGCCTTCCGCACCCGGTCACGAGCCGAGCGGCGGCCGTACAGGCAGCACAAAACGAGGTGAGCACCTCCACCATGTCCCGCACCAGATCCTCGGCAACTTCGCCGCCATCAAGGACGACCAGCGGCGGCCATGCGCGGACAAAGTAGTCCCAACCAGCTCCAAATTCATCCACCCAAGACGGCCTTTGTGCCCTACCAACCTTCGTCACACCTCGCGGAGCTGGATACGGGAAATCGTAAGCACCGCGGCGACCGGGCGGTCGTCACGGACGCCACCGGCGCCGCCGTCCCCACTTGATCACGACCGCCGACACGTACGCCAGGGCGGCCATGGCAACCGTACCGGCGGCAACGAGCCCGGCGATGACTTTCACCCGATCCGTCGCCGCAGTGCGCAGGATGACCGGCTGCGGCTGGCTCGCCGGCAGCGGGCTCGCCGCGATATCGAGGGCACTCACCGCGGCGTACAGGTCAAGCGTGCCGTACTCCGCCGCCGATGCCTGCTGCGCGTCAAGCGGATGCTCGGCGGTCAGCTCCAGCCGGTGCCGAACCTCGGCTTGGTCCAACTCCGCGTGGTACGCGCGAACGAGGGCCGCCGCGCCCGCAACGTACGCCGCCGCGACCGCCGGACCGCCGACCGAGTAATGACCGTGTCCGTGCGGGGCCACGCTGACCGCGCCGGCGCCGGGGGCGAGTAGGTCCACGCCCGCCTCCGGTGACGAGGTCTGGGTCGGCACCCCATTTGGGCCGACGCCCCCGACTCCGAGGACCTGGTTGTCAGCGGCCGGATACCACGGCGGCGCGCCCTGGCCGACGGTTCCCGACGGTTTCTGGTCGGACACGGCGGCGACGACCACGATGTCCTGGGCCACCGCGGTTCGTACGGCCGACGTCAGGTCGGTGTCCGGGGCGCTCGTGCCAACCGCGAGCAGGATCACGTCCGCGCCGGCCGCGGTCGCCGCCCGGATCCCCTTCGCGATCGCACCTGGCGGGATTTGGCCCTTACTGTCCACGATCCGCACCGGCAGTACGGTGGCACCCGGTGCGACGCCAACAAACGCGCTGCCGCTCACCGGACGGGCGGCCACGATGCCGGCCAGGGCAGTCCCGCGACCGAGGCAGTCCCGGTCGGCACGTCCAGAAGTCACCACGTCGATGCCGGACCGTACGACTCCGCCAGTGAGGCCGCCGGCGGTCGCGCTCACCCCGGTGTCCAGCACAGCGACGAGGACGCCGTCGCCGCGGGTCAGCGGCCAGACGTTAGATGGGGCCAGCCGCCTCAACGGCCACGGTGGCGTACTGGCCACCACGGGTGACTCCCCCACGCAGGAGCCCGTACCGGAGGGCAGCGCGGGCGGATCACCCGCCGCGTGCGCCGTGGCGGGCATGGCGGCCAGCGCCACGGCGGCGAGGCTGGCCAGCAGCGTCCGCGACACCCGACGAGGCATCGTCAGTTGTCTTTTCCGGAGTACGGCTCATCGCGGCGCCCGTCACCACGCGGCGGTTCTTTCTCCTCGGTGGCGGCAGGGCCTGCTTCGCTGGCTACCTCTGCGTCGGCGCGGGCGAGCCGCGCGCGGCGAGCCTGGCCGGCCAGCACCGCGCCGGCGGCTAGGACGACCATGACCAGAGCGACGAGTGCCGCTACTGCGAGACCGCCAGCGGACCCGCTCTTGCCGGTCACGGCCGCCGGCCGCACGTCGTGGCCCTCCTCAGACAGCACATTCGTGACCGCGGACTGGGCGTTGACCATGCCCCAGCCGGTCGTGGCGTCGGGCACCGCGCTGCCGAGCGACATCGAGGTCACCTTGATCCGGTATGCCACTTGGGCAGCCGTCAGGTTCGGGTGCGCCGACTGCACCAGCGCGGCGACGCCGGCCACAGCGGCAACCGCGTACGGGGTGCCGCTGACGGCCCGCACACCGCTCCCGCCGATGCCCACGCTGGTCACGCCGACGCCCGGTGCCAGCAAATCCACGGTACCCGGGCGGTAGTGTTCGGCCGGCCACCGCCTCTCGCCAGCAGCGCCGACGTGCAGCAGTGCGCCGGAGGCATCCACTGTAGATGGTGAGGCGGACCTGTTGGCGGCCGTGCCGGGCTGGTCGGCCACCGGGGCACCAGCCACGACAAGCACGCCGTGACCGAGCGCGACGTCGACCGCTGCGGCGACAGGCGGCGCCGCGAGATCGACGTGGGAGCCCAGCGCGATGACTTTTGCTCCGGCCGCGACCGCCACCTCAACGGCGGTCGCGGCGTCGGCCGGTTTGACGCCAGGCGCGGTCGTGACCACGCGGATAGGCAGGACGGTGGCCTCCGGCGCCAGGCCGATCGGCCCGCCCTCGGCGCTGCCAGCCGCCGCGATGATGCCGGCCATGGCCGTCCCGGAGCCGAGACAATCGACGTTACCGCGGTTGGACCCGGCGGTGATGTCGGCGCCAACCGCCACCCGGCCGGCGAGTTGCGGCACGCCGGCATCCACGCCGGAGTCCACGACCGCAACCATGATCCCCTTCCCCTTGGTGGTCTGCCAGGCGACGTCGGCCACCACGGCGCGCTGCGCCCAGTTGGACATCTCGCCACCGGCGTGCGTCGTGGCGCACCCGCCGCCAGCGGTGGGAGGAGGCGCGCCGATCGTGGCAGGAGGCACGGCCGGCTTCCCCGGCTGTGGGTTCGCGGGGGCGCCTGACGGGTCCAGCAGCAGCCCGTACTGAACCCCCTCCCCGGCGGCATCCCACGGCAGCACGATCTGCCAGCCCGGGGGCAGCACCCGCGAATCGGTGAGTATGCCGCCGTCGGGCTGCCGCCGGCCGGCGTTGAGATTGAACACCTCGGGCACCCGATCGGCGGTGCCGAGGAAGCGACTGGCGATCTCCGACAGGTTCTCAGGCTGACCCTGGTAGGAGTCGCCAACGACGTAGTACTTCGCGTACTGCTGGTCACCTGGGACGGGCGCTGCCAGCACCGGTCCAGCACCGCCCAGCAGAGCCACCGCCATGGCGCTGACCAGGCACCACAGCACCCCGGTCCAGTCAAGGCGCTTCGCGGCCACCGCCAGTCCCCCTCGCTGAAGAGCGCAGGCCAGCGACGGCCACGCACGACAGGACTACGGGCCGAGACGTGGCACAGTTCAACCCAGCGGCGAAGAATCCAGACCTCGGTTGACATCCTCCCGGCCCTGAAAGGGGCTGGGATTCTCACGGTCGCCCGTGAGGTTTCCTGTTTCATCGCCGACTGCCTTGCCGGGAGGATCTTTTCTTGAGGTCTTACATCAGCTCCGCAGGCGTTTCACCTCTCCGCCAGCCCGGCGGCGAGAATGTTGCGAGCAGCGTTGATGTCCCTATCATGCTCAACCCCGCAACCCGGGCACGTCCAAGCGCGCACGTTGAGGGCGAGGGTGGTGTTGATCCGCCCGCACCCGGAGCAGGTTTTGGACGAGGGCAACCACCGGTCGACGGGGATCACCTCACGCCCGTACCAGGTGGCCTTGTACTCCAGCATGATCCTGCTGGCTTATTGCCGGGTTCATGCGGCCAGGGCGAGTCGGGCGAGGT
>NZ_LWLS01000033.1 GCF_001905095.1 Micromonospora sp. CB01531 | reverse complement strand
CGCTGCCTGAACCGAGAATGACCAACAGGGTCTTCCATGCTGGCTCAGCGAAGTTAGCCAGCCCCGGCATGTGGCCCGCCGCCGCCAAGACCCACTTCGCTGCCGGCTGGCGGGCCGGCCCCCGCGCACCTGACTTGGGGGTGCTCGGCTCGTTCACGGGCCGGTTCGGGCGAGCGGAGCCGCGTCGGACGGCCGCCTCACCACACGGTCAGTGGAGACGGGCCCGCAGGTCGGCGATCCGATCCGCCGCGGCGATGAAGCCGGCGGCGTCGAGCTGGCCCCCGGTTTGGGCGTTGACCAGGGCGGCGGTGGCGGCTTCGCCCTGGCTGACGTCACGGGCGGAGCACAGGATGAGGTCCATGCCCGCGGTTGCGGCGGCGACCGCGCGCTGGCCGGTGCTGCCGTAAGGGGCCAGCGCACCGGCTTCCAGGGCGTCGGTGACGGTCACCCCGGTGAACCCGAGGCGGCCGCGCAGTTCCTGCCTGACCACTGTCGGCGACAGGCCGGCTGGGCGGTTCGGGTCCAGCGCGGGGTAGATGGCCCAGGACACCATGACGAGGTCGACGCCGATGGCGACGGCGGCGGAGTACGGGAACTCGTCGGTGCCGCGCAACGTGGCCAGCGACTGGGACAGGGTGATCGTCCGGGTGTCTGTGTTCTGGGCCGTTGCCGCCCATCCCAGCCCGGGGAAGTGCTTGGCGGTGGCGGCCACGCCGGTGCGCTGCTGGGCGGTGATGAACGCCCGACCCAAAGACGCGACGGTGTCGGGGTTCGCGCTGTAGGAGCGCTCATACTGGTCGATGAAGTTGCCCGCAGTGGAGTAGACGTCGAGAACCGGGGCGAGGTTGACGTTCATGCCCACTGCGGCGAGGGTGTGGCCGGCTCCGGTGCCCGCCGCGGCCGCCGCGGCCGCCGGATCGGCGGCCTGGCCGATCCGCTTCTCTGACAGCGCAGGCGCCCCCGGCAGCCTCCGGATCAGGCCACCCTCCTGGTCGACCATGAGCAGCAGCGGCACGTGGACCGGGCTTTGCGCCTGGGCTCGTCGCAACTGGGCGGCCACCGAGCTGATCTGGGCGGTGCTGGCGATGTTCTCCCCGAAGAAGATCACCCCGGCGGCCTCGCCGGCGCGGATGATCCTCAACAGGCTCTCCGGTGGCGTCAACCCGGGGTAGGAGTAGATGATTCGCTGCCCGGCCAGTTGCCACCTGGTGAGGCTGGCCGACCTGTCCGGCGCCGGCACGGACGGTACCGGCGCGGGTGACGTGTCGGGGGCCTGCGTGGGCAGCGGCGCGGTCGATGTGGACGGCGATGCCACCCGCCCGCCGCCCGACCCACCAGGCGCGGGCCGGATTGAGCGTGTCGTATCAGGGGCGGACGGCCCGGGCGTGGAGGCGTGCGAGGACTGGCAGGCGACCATGACAAGGCCGAGCGTCGCGGCCGCCAGAACGGTGCGAACCTTCGCCGCTGGGTACATGACCACCTCCGCGTAGCACGATCCCGGCGCGCCTGACGGACCCGACGATCAGTCGACGGTGACCGATCTACGGTGTCCGATCTCATTCGGTGGCGACGATGAACGGTGCATCCGCTCCGGCGGCGATCGCCAGCGCTGCGCCTGCCGGTATGGGTGCCTCCCTGTGTCACCGGACCCCGTGCGGCGGCTCTATCAATAAGAAGTATGTGCGGGATATCCGTCGGTGACCAGTCGCCCACATCATCGCCCTAGGCGGCCGTTGAGCTGAACCTTCCGCCGGCTCCGCGCTCTTGCCGATACGGGGCGCTCCCACAGCCCCGGGCTGCCGCGCGGGGCGCGGCGTTGGTGGAGCTGACCGTTCACGACCTGCTGGCCCAACGGTCAGATCCTCGCCGCGCAGACTGGCGCGACCGTTGGCCAACCTGCTGGAGCAGTCCGTCGATTTCGTCGTCGCGACCCGGCAGGCACGTCTCAAACGGCGGCTGCCGTACCAGCTTGGGTCACTTGGCGGTGAGCTTGTCGATGTCTGGGGCGTAGACGGTCATCCAGTGCGGGTGCAGCCGGTAGAAGACCACGTCGTTGTCCCAGTCGAAGGCGTCGTCGCCGTAGAAGTCCTTCAGGTACGTCAGCAGGTCTGGCCAGTCCGCGGCAGGCTCGCTGGCCTGAGGGTTGAGGATCTCCACCGTACCGTGCGTGAACACGCCCAGGTCCTCGCCACGCAGGTGCGCGACGCTGGCGGCCGGACGGGCGGCGAGGTGGCGGGCCTTGGCGGCGGTGCGCGCCGTTCCGAAATGCCACTTGCCGTGTAGGAAATGCCCGTCCACGCCGCTGATCCGTGGCTCGCCCTTCGCCGTCACGGTGGACAGGGCAAGTGTGCACATGCCGGTGAGCACCTGGGTGAGCTGCTCCGCGGTCAGGGTGCGCTCAGCGATGATCGAGCGGAGATGCGAGGTGGAGCGGGACAGGGAGGAGTCCAGGAGGCCCTGGAGCTCTTTGAGATCTTCCGGCGTTTCGCGCATCGAGTTCCTTATCCATTCGTAAGACCGGTTCACGTCCACCACGACGCCGACCGGTGAAACCATGTTCGATCAGAAACCTGACGCCTTGTGTCGTACTTCTTCAACCAGCCACGATCAATCGCGGGACGTCTCAACCCCATCATCGGGCCTTTCGAGCCGACCTCGATCGGGCGGTCCGAGGTGAGCCGCTGCCGCCGCCCCAAGCGGCGGGAGCATATCGCTCGGGTGAAGGGCGCCAGGGCCGTGGCGCACGTCATTTAGAGCGTTACGGATGGCGGGGCACGCCATCGGCGAAGCCGACGCGAAGCGCCCTCGACGCCGGCCGAGAGGCGTGGAGATTTGCTGGGCGCCGGGCTGTCGGTGTTCGTGTGCCCAGCGGCGGATCAAGGCGTTGCGGATCACGGACCGGCGAGTCGAAACAGGCACACAAGCCTGGCCTTCTTAGTCCCGGCTTTCCGTCGTCGGAGCAAAAGATGCGCGTATGGCAACCAAACTTCTTGATGTCTCGATGGAAAGAACCTAGGTTCGGATTAGCACTTGTCATGTGGCGCCCCCCCCGGGAGGCCCCGAGACCTCGCGGGGAACGAGAGGCCGATGCAGACGGACAGCCGACGCGCGAAAACCGGCAGCGCCGCCTCGATCGGTGAGACATGGAGGTTCAGCGTGGGTAGCAGGAAACGTTTCCTCGCGGGTACGGCGCTCCTCGCCGCCGCGGTCCTGAGCGGCGGTTTCGCGGCGGCGCCGGCGACCGCATCGCTACCGTCGTGCGTCGCGCCGGACAGCCGGCCAACCGTCCGCTTTCTCGACCACGACAGCGGCGTGGCGAACCGGACCGCCGACGGCGGCTGTTCGATCAACGACCTGATCGACGACGAGCGTGCCTGGGTCAACCATGGTGGGTTCGTGGCGCACGTGACGCACATCGCGCGCGATCTGGTCGGCGTCGACGTGATCACCACAGAGGAGGCCGCTTCGCTGACCGAAGCCGCGGCGCACTCCGACGTGGGTAGAACGACAGGCTACGTCAGCCTGTTCGACGGGACGACCGAGTCGTACGCGAACTGGGGCTACGTCGGCGGTCGCGGGTTCGCCCTGCGCGACGACGGGTCGATGGTTACGACCAACTCACCCACCGGCGGCGGCCTCGGCATGCTCTGGTACCGGGCCGCCCAGTTCGGCGACTTCTCACTGCGCCTGCAGTTCCGCGACGAGCGGGGCGGCGACGCGAACGCGCGATCGAACAGCGGCGTCCTCGTGCGGTTCCCCGGCGTCGACCCGGCCGCCAACCCCCAGTGCAAAACGAGCGATCCGGCATGGATTGCCGTGAACTGCGGCCACGAGATCCAGATCAACGACTCGCCGGAGATGGGCAGCAACGACCCGCGGAAGACCGGCTCCGTGTACGGGTTCGCCGACCTGGACCTCGCCCAGGCCCGCTCGACGGATAAGGGGGTCTGGAACGACCTCGAGATCCGGGTCGTCGGCCAGCACTACACCGTGATCCGTAACGGCGTGGTGATCAACGAGTTCGACAACGTGCCCGGCCTGCCGTTCCCGGGCCGTCCGACCGACCCGGGCACCAGTGGACGGCAGTACGCGCAGGGTTACGTCAGCCTGCAGAACCACGACGGCGGCTCGGTCATCGCCTTCCGCAACATACGGGTGCGGGACCTCGGCTGATCCTGGCCGGGTGCCTGCTTGTGGCAGCGGTGATCCGCCGGGCCAACCTGCTCGGCGGATCACGGCCCGGTGATCGTCGGGCAACGTGAGTGCCTGCACGTCCGTCACCGCGACGGAACCGCGCCCCGGACCGGTCCGGGGCGCGGTTCCCGAGAGGGCTCGGCACTAACTTGGTCTTTAACCTGCTGGGCGGTGGCA
>NZ_LWLS01000032.1 GCF_001905095.1 Micromonospora sp. CB01531 | reverse complement strand
GTGGCTCTGACCGGCTTATGAAACACGCCTTAGTCCCGCTGAGTAGGCCCGGGGCGCGGTGCCAGGATTACTCCTGGTCCGTTTCCCCGGACCTCTCGCCGAACCCGCCGTGCGCCTCTCAACGCAACGGGCTCTCCACGGTTACTGCCGTTAGGTCTGGGAAGGGACCCAGGGGCTGGGGATCTTGTTGCCGCGGTAGCGGTACCGGGTGACTGGTATCGCTGCAATACGCCGCAGCTCGGTCTCGCCCGTGCTGATCGGTAGCCACCGCCCGGTAGGGGTGGTGAACCGTCGGCGGACGTCCTTCCACTTCCAGCGGTGCCGTGTGCTGAGCATCCGGATCACTCGCCGCCAGGCGAAGTTGTCCAGCATGCTGAACGTGTTCTTCGCGACGGCGTGCTGAAAGTAGTTGGCCCACCCGTGCATGACCACGTTTAACCTGGTCAGCACGTATTCGAGGTCCTGTTGCGACGACCTGCGGGTCAGGGCACGGATCTTTGCCTTCACCGACCGGACGGGCCGGTCGGCGATGAAGGTGTAGACGTACCATTTGCTCGTACCTCGCTTGCGGCGCCACTGGATGCGGAACCCCAGGAAGTCGATCCCGTCGGCCATGTGGGCGATCCGGGTCTTGGCCGGTGACAGCCGAAGACCCATCGGGGCAAGCACATGGCAGACTTCTTCGTGTAGCGCCTCGGCGTCACTCCCGACCCCGTTGATCAGGATGACGAAATCGTCGGCGTAGCGGACCAGCCGCCACGTCGGCAACCCCTTGGCGCGTCGGCCTGCGCGTCGGCCTTCGGTTGACATCGATCCGCCGGGTTTCCACGGCCCGTGCAGGTGCTCATCGAGCACCGACAGGGCAATGTTGGCCAGCAGCGGCGACACGATGCCGCCCTGCGGCGTGCCGGTATGCGTGTCCTGCCGGTCACCCAGTTCGGTGAGAACCCCGGCTTTGAGGAACGCTTTCACCAGCGCCAGCACGCGTTTGTCCTTGATCCGTAACCGGACCCGGTCCATCAAGGCGGTGTGGTCGATCTCGTCGAAGCACGCCTGAATGTCGGCGTCCAGCACCCACCGGTAGCCCTTGCTGCCGTAGAAGTGGATCTCAGCGATCGCGTCCTGAGCTCGCCGCTTGGGCCGGAACCCATAGGAGACCGGCTCGAAGTCGGCCTCGAAAATCGGTTCCAGCACCAGCTTCAGCGCGGCCTGAACGACCCGGTCGGCGATCACCGGTATCCCAAGCCGCCGGATCTTTCCCGACCCGCCAGGTTTGGGGATCTTACGTTCCCGCACCGGCAGCGGTCGGAAGGCACCCGTCTTCAACTGGGTGCGTAGGCCGTCCAGGAACCCGGGAACCCCGATCTGTTCCTCGACGTCGGCGACCGTGAGGCCGTCCACGCCGGGAGTGCGGGCACCCCGGTTGCCTGCGACCCGGTCGAACGCCACCAACAGCGTCGCCGGGTCGTACACGAAGTTGAACAGATCGTCGAACCGGCGGCCGGGCTCGGCCACCGCCCAACGGTGAAGCTTGGCCTGCATCTCCGATACCCGCCGAAACGGCCCAGGTGGGGCTTCATCCGACGGAGCGCCACTGTTCAGCGTTGCATCTTCCGGCATTGCAGCATCCGTCCCTTCTTGAAACCGCTGCCGTCCTTCCCCATGTGCACGGGCTTTCCCCGGCTCGGAGTACTACGACGGCTCCGCCCCACCCCACCGGTTCAGCGGTCGGTGCGCCTATCCCCGACGGTGAGCTGGCTGCCCATCGCCAGGGAACCACGGCCGGGTGGTTCCCGTGTTCACTGTGGTTCGCTCGGCGAAGGAGGAGCCCGACTGTGTCCCAGCGGCATCGCCATGGGTACGCCGCAGACCTTCCCCATGGCCTCCCGGACGGCTTAGGTAGACCCTCCAAGGAGTTCCCGCCGCAACGGCAAGCAGCAGGGACGCACCGCGTCCGGCCCACATCCGCCAGGTTCGAGCCGGTGTCAAGATTGAAGGACGTAACAGCGCCGGTTCCTCGCGTACTCCTCTCCGCCACGCTTGCCGGGCCCGCACCATCTGGCAGTGCTGACACGTCCCGGCGTTGTCAGGGCTGCTCCCACCCTCCCCGGCACCACCCGGATCAGGCTGCCCTCAGCTCCGATCACCTGCTGCGACAGGCAAAAGGCGGCGGTCTCTCACCTCCGCTCGAACCAACAGCGCCTCACGGCGCAAACCACATGCTTGACGAATCCGTCCCAGCACATGTTTGACGGTTGGCCTAGAGGTGGTTGCCCTCGTCCTGCCCGCCGTCCCGGTCGGGCAGCTCGGCGAGAAGCCGTCGGTATTCGGCCTGGCTCCCGATGGCGGCCCGATGTTCGGGATGACAGACGTAGTGCCGGATTGCGGCGGCGAGAAACCGGGCGTCGACGTTGTCCGTGCGCAGTGCGTTCCGGCTCCACGGAACGCCACGCCGCCTCACCATCTGAGGCTTGGCGAAGTCCATCCGAAGCCGCGAGGGGCGGTCGGCACCCGGGCGGACCTGCGCCGCCGGTAGGGCCTCCCACGGCACAGTGAGCGAGCCGAGAACCCAGCTCTGCCGTATGCCGTGAGGACTTAGCTGCGCCCCGTGGCCCCGCCAAGCCTCAACAAATAGCAGCGCGACCAGCACGAGCCAGGGGATACCAAGAACCACGTCGGAGGTCGACGCAATCCCCGCCCTGGTAGAGCGCACCAACGCGCCGATGCTGGCCGAGGCTGGCCCGAGGAAGCCCAAGGCAAGGAACACCTTCCACGCCGGCGCCGGTGTGGCGAAGGCCGGCATCTGCGGCAGCACCACGAAGTAGGCCGGACGGATCCCTATGCCGATGATCGCCAGGACCAGGACCGTCAAGGCAAGGAAGACAAGCGGGAAGAACAGGACCTGTCCCAAGGAGGGCGCGAACCCGACGGCAGCAGCGTTCATGCCTGCCACCAGCAGACCAAGGATCAGAACGACGGACCGATGGCGCACCGTGGCAGTGGAAAGCTTGCCGATCATGCCCGTGACCATACGAGCCGGCGGTTGCATGGCTGGTTGGCCGATCGGTCGACGCTGGACAACCGAATCGTCGATCATGTCGAACGTCTGGTGGGACGCCGATGTAAGCATCAGCTGGGACACGACACCGTACCGGCCACGCGCATTGCCGAATTCCGCTCTATTAGATCAACGCGGCGCGCAAAGCGGGCCGCGCCGGCCCGGCCCCGGCCTGCTGGCGACCTCCGGCCGGCATCGGCCGGGCCGGCCGGCCACACTGACGGACGACCAGGACCATGAAGACCTCGGGGCTCCGCCCCGAACCCCGGCCCTCCTCAGAGATGCCGCCCGCGGATCACCTCGCCGGGCACCACAAGGGCCACCAGCCTCCCCGGACGGGGCCAAGGTCGTTCGGCTGGTGAGGCGCTCCACCTTGTCCCGTCCGGGGAGGCTGGCCGGTCTACGACTGCCCGACGAGGAGATCCGCTGCAACGCACTGCGGTTGGTACTCTCCGTGCCGCAGCGAGAAGGGACGCGCCATTAGCCGCCGCAAACGGGTCTGGATCACCATCGCATCCGTCACGACCGGAGCGTTGGTGGCGGGGGTGCTCGCGCTATTGCTGCCCGACAACTCAGAGCACGCCCGGGAGTATCTGGCTCAGGTGCAGGTAGACCCTGCTTACCGGCAAGTGGGTTGGGGCGGCGGGGCGAACTGTGAGTGCTTCCTTGAGCCCATCTATGTCGGCCCGAGTGACATGGAGCCGGCTCAGGTCTTCTCAGGCCCCGCGCTCACCCTTCGGCCCGACCCTGGATCCTTGGGAGGCTGGGAGCGGCTCCTGGAGGGTGAAGGAGCGAGCCAGGCAAGCGGTCAATGCCGGGTGCATGTGTCTCAGCAGCCGCGTGACCGCGAACCGTTTTACAGATGGAAGCTGTCCACCGACGAGCGCGCTCTCGTGGCGTCCGGCCGTTTGGCAATCCTCGCCCTTTGGGTGGGCTGCGAGCGCGACCCCCACTGACAGAGCGGCCGCGAGGAACCCTGCCGGGCCACCCACGGGCCAGTAACCGTGGCGCGCAGCGGTCATGAGCGGGCACAAGCGGCATTCGGCTCTACCGCCGGCCGCAGGCGTTTCGGGCATCACGGCCCGTTGAGCGCGCTCTTCCAAACGACGGTTGCCGCCCGAGGATGTACGGTCTTCGGCGTGATGGACGAGGGCGAATCTGCCCAGGTGGGCTCCATGGCACCTCGCTGCGGAGTCGCGTGTGGCCTGGTAGGTCACACCCTCGCCATCCTCGTCTTCTTGGGAGTCTTCCTGCTCGACCCCGAGGATCCGGCTGACCGTGCCGCAGCCCTGTCTGCCAGGGTGAGTTGAGGCCAGCGA
>NZ_LWLS01000031.1 GCF_001905095.1 Micromonospora sp. CB01531 | reverse complement strand
CACGGCTCTACGCAATTGCGCACAAGATCGTAATAGTGCTGGCATCAGTGGGTGGTTGTCCCGGCTCGCGATGATCCAACTCGCCGGGGCAGCCGCCCACTGGGCTGGCAAGAACGACGGAAGTTGCCCAGGTGGGCGTGTACTCCCTGCCCGACATGCCGTACGACTACGGGGCCTTGGAACCGGCGGTGTCCGGCGAAATCCTGGAACTACACCACAGCAAGCACCATGCCGCATACGTCAAGGGCAGCAACGACGCCCTGGAACAGCTCGCCGATGCCCGCGACAAGGGAGACTTCGCCGCCCTGGTCGGGTTGGAGAAGACCTTCGCGTTCAACCTGTCCGGGCACGTGCTCCACTCGATCTTCTGGAACAACCTCTCCCCGGACGGCGGCGACCGCCCAGAGGGGAACTGGCGGCGGCGATCCAGGAGCATTTCGGCTCCTTCGACGGCTTCATGGGGCAGCTGTCGGCGGAGACGAAGAGCGTGCAGGGCTCCGGCTGGGGGTGCTCGCCTTGGAGCCGCTCGGGCAGCGACGATCGTGAAGCAGGTGTACGACCACCACGGCAACGTCGGACAGGGCAGCATCCCGCTGCTGGTTTTCGACGCCTGGGAGCTACGCCTACTACCTGCAGTACCGCAACGTCCGGCCGGACTACGTCGACCGGCTGTGGAACCTGGTGAACTGGGCCGATGTCACCGCCCGCTTCGATGCCGCCCACGCCGCCACTCCGAAGCTCTGACCGACGTGACGGGACTGATCCCCATCGCGGCGGACCTCGTCCAACGCGCCGCCGGGGTCATCGCGGCCAAGCACCGCGGTGACCCCGCCGGCGAGGGCGGTGGCCAGCTGGGGCTGATGCGCGTCGAGGGCGGTGAGGGCGTTGTCGAAGTTGCCGCCCGCGTATCGGGACCAGGTCAGCCCGGTCGCGGAAAGGATCAGCAGCGCGCCGCCGATCCACACGCCGGTGGCCGCGTGCCAGCCCCGGGTGTGTCGGACGGCAAATGCTGCCGTGGGCGTAACGCCTACTCGTTTCAGTCCCCAGCGTGTCTGACGTAGATGTCCCGCAGGTCGGCCGACCCGTCCGCAATTGCGGCAGCCTAGCTGTACGTCCGACTTTGTTAGCGTATCGTCCTATTCGGACGCTCCCCGCTAATGCGACACCATTACGGGCATCGCGCTGGTTCCGGGGCTTGACCCATACTGGCCGGACCGCATGGGCGACCCTCAAGGAGCGCAGGTGAAGGTAAGCCGCATTACGTTTCAAAACTTCCGCGGCGCGAAGAGTGGCACGGTGCTACTCGATGGCCACTCCTTGCTCGTGGGCGGCAACAGTGTCGGCAAGTCGACGATCTGCGACGCCCTCGATCTCGTGTTGGGCCCGGAGCGGATGGCCCGCCGACCGGTAATCGATGAGTATGACTTCTTCGCTGGCCAATATCTGCTGGCCGACGGGACGACCCCAGAAATCAGGATCGAGGTGATTTTGACGGATCTCTCCGAAGAGGCGACTCGCCGTTTTCGCAGTCACCTGCGTGTCTGGTCTGCGACCTCGCGGGAACTACTGAACGTCGTGGTGCCTCCCGCACCCACGCCGGGCGGGGCTCAGGACCTCGTCGCTGCGTTGCGGCCATCCGAGCCGGGGCCGGAGGAGGGTGCTTGGTGTCTACCGGTGGTGTTCATCGGTCGTTTCGATCCGGACGAGGACGACTTCGCCGCGGGTACGTTCTTCGCCTACCCGGAGGTTGTTGTCGATAGCTTCGCCGACTTTGAGGGTGACCTCGGACAGGGCCTCAAGCCCTTCAAGCGCGAGGACAAGCGAATGTGCGGTTTTATCTACCTACGCGCCAATCGCACGGGAAGCCGAGCCCTCAGCTTCCAACGGGGGTCGCTGATCGATACGATCGTGCGGCTTGAGGCGCAGGGCGCCGACGCGTCGCTGTGGGAGCGGGCGCTTCGCGATGTGGACCAGGTGGTGGTCACCGGGGATGGCTCGGGCTTCGCGAAGATCCGTACCGAGGTCCGCAAGCTCGTCAGCCAGTTCATCAATCTCAGCGACCATCCAGCGGCTGTGGACGTGCACATATCCGATCTCACCCGTGAACATCTGCGCGAAGTCCTGCGGCTGTTCGTGTCGACCCAGCCGGGCACCTACCCGGTTCCGTTCAACCGGCTGAGCACCGGATCGCTGAACCTTCTGGTGTTCGCACTACTCACCTACATCGCGCAACTGACCGAGGACCAGTCGGTTATCTTCGCGATGGAGGAGCCGGAGATCGCGCTCCCGCCACATGCCCAGCGCAGGCTGGTCCGGTTCACGCTCGACCAGATGGACCAGGTGATCGTCACATCGCACTCGCCCTACGTCATAGAGATGTTCGATCCTGACCACGTGGTGACCGTGGCCCGCGACGACGCCGGGACGCTAACCAGCTGGCCGGTTACCCTCCCAGCCGATTACAAGATCAAAAAGTATTGGACCAACCAGCGTCAGTTCGCCGAGGCGGTCCTGGCACGCGCGGTCTGTGTCGTCGAAGGAGCCACCGAGCTCGCCACCCTGCGGGTCGCCGCCGACATCCTTGAGCAGGACCCGACGTCGGACTATCAGCACCTCGACCTGACGGGCATCTCGCTGTTCGACGCCGGCGGGGACACGTCGGTGCCGCTGTATGCGCCGGTCTTCGCAGCGATGGGCAAGCCTGTGTTCGGTATTCATGACAGGCCGACCAGCCCGTTGACCGCCGAACAGACCTCGAAGACCGCCGACTTCACCATCTACCGGGTGATCGGCTATGCGGGCATCGAAGAGCTGTTGACCAACGAGATTCCGGTCGAAATTCAACGCCGGTTCTGTACTGCCGTCAGCACCAGAAGTGACTATCCGCAGGAGTGTGGCATCCTGGATGCCAGCGCAGGCGAGGAAGCCGTCAGAGACCACACCCGTCACGTGCTGAAAAAGCGCAAGGGATCGTTCGATGGCTACGCGCCTCTACTCGTTGGAGAATGCCGCAGCCAGGCGGATCTTCCGGCGACAGTCGTCGAGTTCCTTATGGAGATGAACCAGGTGCTGGCTGAGAAGACGGCCACCGAAACGGCGACCGATGGTGCAAACGAAGCCGCCGATGAATCTTGATCAGCCCCGACTCGACATCCTCGCGACATCGGGTCACTTGCTTATCATCGGAGGCCCTGGCTGCGGCAAGACGACCATCGCCCTACTAAAAGCACGCGAGGTCGTTCCCGCCCTCAAGCCGGAACAGTCCGTGCTGTTCCTCAGTTTCTCGCGAGCGGCGGTACGGCAGATCACCGACCGGATGGCAGGGGTGCTCAACCGGCAGACTCGGCGGCGGTTGGAGGTTCGCACGTTCCACGCCTTCTTCATGGACATCGTGCGCAGCCACGGCCGGTTGCAAACCGGCAAGTCCTCGTCCTTCATCACCCCTGACCAAGAGCAGCAGATGCAGGCGGCGTTCGAGGGCGACTGGGCTGCCGAAACCCGCCGGCTGGCCGCCGACGGCAAGTACGTGTTCGACCTGCTGGCCTGCACAGCGGCCGATCTCTTCGAGCGCTACCCTATCCTCGCCGCTCTCTACGGCGACGCGTACCCGGTCGTAATCGTGGATGAGTTCCAGGACACCAACGACGACCAGTGGCGAGCGATCCGTGCGCTGAGCGCGACGTCGACGATTCTCTGCCTCGCAGACCCCGATCAGCGCATCTACGACCACCTGCCTGGCGTCAACGAGGAGCGCATCCAACACGCCATCGACACCCTGCAGCCGAAGTCATTCGACCTGTCCAAGGACAATCACCGCAGCCCCGGGCAGGGCCTGCTCGCATACGCGAACGCGGTGCTGCGGAATGACCCCAGCATCCCGGTGCCGGACAACCTTACCTACGCCACATACAACTACCGAAAAGTGGAGGTACTGGCTCATCAGTACCTGATCGCGCTGCGCCAGCATCTGCGTAAGGAACTGGGCAGAGAGCCCACCATCGCAGTTCTGGCCCCGACCAATTCGCTCGTCGGTCGACTGTCGGAGGCAGCGGCGACAGAAATCGAGATCGACGGAACCCCCTACCCGGCCGTGGACCACGAACTCAACCTCGACCAGGACCTGGCGTCCGCGTCCGCCTACGTGGTCGCGTCGATCATGGAATGGCCCGGCGTCGACCCAGACGTGGCACTAACCGCAACGGTGGAACTTATCTGCAACTTCTACCGTGTGAAGTCCACCAAGACGCCCGGAGCGAAAGCGAAGGTCGCAGTTCTTGAGCGCGCGCTAGCGGACATCGCTGCCGGAGCGAAGGTCCGATCAGGAACCGTCAAGGCGATCGCCGCCGCCTGCTCCGACGGGATCCAGTTCACCGGTAGTCCAGTGCAGGACTGGCAACTCGCTCGCGCCCGATTGAGCGGGTCCAACGAGTTGAAGGAAATCTTCGGCAAGGCCCGCCTCATCCGGTTACTGAAAGCAACCGATGCGATCGCTTGGGCGCTCACTGACGCGTGGAACGGCACCACGTACCTAGACGCGGCAGCGGTGGTGCGTCGAGTTTTGGCGAACCGGATGATCGAGGCGATTCCCTCCGAGGAGGCCGCGACCACGACCTTCATGAACATGTACAAATCAAAAGGTAAGGAGTTCGATGGTGTCGTCATCGCTGAGACCAGGTTCGGTAATGACCAGCTCATCGATCACACGAGTAAAGAGGACGACATCCAGTCTCGCCGGCGGCTCCTTCGAGTCGCGATCACCCGGGCACGCCACCACGTGGTGATCATTCGCCACGCCTCGCAACCACCCCTGATCGGCTGACCTGCCAGCCCTGGCGTCCACAGGGCCTGCTTGTCGCACCCCCTGGGTAGCGTGGTTGTACGGCCAGGTGCGGTCTGCCCGGACCGAGGATGAACGCGGGCGCAGCCGCAGCAAGTCGAGGTTGAAGGTGGTCGAGGCAGTGCGTGGAGTGCCCGCCCCGCCCCAAAGCGCACCGTGGAGGGCCGGCTGGACCTGCGCGGGCTAACGATCTTGTCGCAATTGCGTAGAGCCGTGAGCTGCGGTGATT
>NZ_LWLS01000030.1 GCF_001905095.1 Micromonospora sp. CB01531 | reverse complement strand
GGGTTGCTGGATGGTGTGTGGTTGTTCTTTGAGAACTCAACAGGGTGTTTGATAAGCCAGTGCCAAATTGTTTATACCCCGGACTGGTCGGGCTTGATTGTCTGGCTGGTTGGGATTCCTTTGGCAACACTTTTGTTGTCGGGATGGATTGTTCAACAAGTTTTTGTTGGAGAGTTTGATCCTGGCTCAGGACGAACGCTGGCGGCGTGCTTAACACATGCAAGTCGAGCGGAAAGGCCCTTCGGGGTACTCGAGCGGCGAACGGGTGAGTAACACGTGAGCAACCTGCCCTAGGCTTTGGGATAACCCCGGGAAACCGGGGCTAATACCGAATATGACCACTGGTCGCATGACCGGTGGTGGAAAGTTTTTCGGCCTGGGATGGGCTCGCGGCCTATCAGCTTGTTGGTGGGGTGATGGCCTACCAAGGCGACGACGGGTAGCCGGCCTGAGAGGGCGACCGGCCACACTGGGACTGAGACACGGCCCAGACTCCTACGGGAGGCAGCAGTGGGGAATATTGCACAATGGGCGGAAGCCTGATGCAGCGACGCCGCGTGAGGGATGACGGCCTTCGGGTTGTAAACCTCTTTCAGCAGGGACGAAGCGTAAGTGACGGTACCTGCAGAAGAAGCGCCGGCCAACTACGTGCCAGCAGCCGCGGTAAGACGTAGGGCGCGAGCGTTGTCCGGATTTATTGGGCGTAAAGAGCTCGTAGGCGGCTTGTCGCGTCGACTGTGAAAACCCGCAGCTCAACTGCGGGCCTGCAGTCGATACGGGCAGGCTAGAGTTCGGTAGGGGAGACTGGAATTCCTGGTGTAGCGGTGAAATGCGCAGATATCAGGAGGAACACCGGTGGCGAAGGCGGGTCTCTGGGCCGATACTGACGCTGAGGAGCGAAAGCGTGGGGAGCGAACAGGATTAGATACCCTGGTAGTCCACGCTGTAAACGTTGGGCGCTAGGTGTGGGGGGCCTCTCCGGTTCCCTGTGCCGCAGCTAACGCATTAAGCGCCCCGCCTGGGGAGTACGGCCGCAAGGCTAAAACTCAAAGGAATTGACGGGGGCCCGCACAAGCGGCGGAGCATGCGGATTAATTCGATGCAACGCGAAGAACCTTACCTGGGTTTGACATCGCCGGAAATCCTCCAGAGATGGGGGGTCCTTCGGGGCCGGTGACAGGTGGTGCATGGCTGTCGTCAGCTCGTGTCGTGAGATGTTGGGTTAAGTCCCGCAACGAGCGCAACCCTCGTTCGATGTTGCCAGCGCGTTATGGCGGGGACTCATCGAAGACTGCCGGGGTCAACTCGGAGGAAGGTGGGGATGACGTCAAGTCATCATGCCCCTTATGTCCAGGGCTTCACGCATGCTACAATGGCCGGTACAATGGGCTGCGATACCGTGAGGTGGAGCGAATCCCAAAAAGCCGGTCTCAGTTCGGATCGGGGTCTGCAACTCGACCCCGTGAAGTCGGAGTCGCTAGTAATCGCAGATCAGCAACGCTGCGGTGAATACGTTCCCGGGCCTTGTACACACCGCCCGTCACGTCACGAAAGTCGGCAACACCCGAAGCCGGTGGCCCAACCCGTAAGGGAGGGAGCCGTCGAAGGTGGGGCTGGCGATTGGGACGAAGTCGTAACAAGGTAGCCGTACCGGAAGGTGCGGCTGGATCACCTCCTTTCTAAGGAGCACCATCCGTCGAAAGGCGGTATGGAGCCCGCGACCCGCGAATGCCGGGTCGGGGTGCTCAATTGGCGGAGACACTGGCGAGTTTTTCCCTGGCAACGGCTGGGATCTCTAGTACGGCCACTTCGGTGGTGTGGAACGGGTGACCGGTGCGGCTGGGGGGAAGCGGTAAACACCCTGTTGGGTCCTGAAAGAACAACCATGGGTTGTCTTTCAGAACCATGACCTCACCTGTGGGTGGGGGTTGGTGCCAGGCATGGCCTGGTCCCGTATACCGCCGGCGGTTGTCGGGCTGGTGTGGGGCTTGTGGGTTGTGGGTTGGTCGTTTGTTGAGAATTGCACAGTGGACGCGAGCATCTTTGTGGTCAAGTTGTCAAGGGCGAACGGTGGATGCCTTGGCACCAGGAGCCGATGAAGGACGTGGGAGGCCGCGATAGGCCTGGGGGAGCTGTCAACCAAGCTGTGATCCCAGGGTGTCCGAATGGGGGAACCCGGCTGGAGTCATGTCCAGTCACCCGCACCTGAACACATAGGGTGTGTGGGGGGAACGCGGGGAAGTGAAACATCTCAGTACCCGTAGGAAGAGAAAACAAAGAGTGATTCCGTGAGTAGTGGCGAGCGAAAGCGGATCGAGGCTAAACCGGCTGCGTGTGATACCTGTCAGGGGTTGCGTGGTCGGGGTTGTGGGACCCTGCTCAACAGACTGACATCTGTTGGAGGAGTTACAAAGCCAGTTGCTAGCCGAACAGTCTGGAATGGCTGACCGTAGGCGGTGATAGTCCGGTAGGTGAAAGTGGCTGGTCTCCTGTGGGTGTTCCCGAGTAGCGGCGGACTCCTGAAATCTGCCGTGAATCTGCCAGGACCACCTGGTAAGCCTAAATACTTCCTGGTGACCGATAGCGGACGAGTACCGTGAGGGAATGGTGAAAAGTACCCCGGGAGGGGAGTGAAATAGTACCTGAAACCGTTCGCCTACAATCCGTCGGAGCCTTGCGGGGTGACGGCGTGCCTTTTGAAGAATGAGCCTGCGAGTTAGTGGCATGTGGCGAGGTTAACCCGTGTGGGGGAGCCGTAGCGAAAGCGAGTCTGAATAGGGCGGTTCAGTCGCATGCTCTAGACCCGAAGCGGAGTGATCTAGCCATGGGCAGGCTGAAGCGCGGGTAAGACCGCGTGGAGGGCCGAACCCACCAACGTTGAAAAGTTGGGGGATGACCTGTGGTTAGGGGTGAAAGGCCAATCAAACTCCGTGATAGCTGGTTCTCCCCGAAATGCATTTAGGTGCAGCGTCGCGTGTTTCTTGCCGGAGGTAGAGCACTGGATGGTCTAGGGGGCCCACAAGCTTACCGAAATCAGCCAAACTCCGAATGCCGGTAAGTGAGAGCGCGGCAGTGAGACTGCGGGGGATAAGCTTCGTAGTCGAGAGGGAAACAGCCCAGATCACCAGCTAAGGCCCCTAAGCGTGTGCTAAGTGGAAAAGGATGTGGGGTCGCATAGACAACCAGGAGGTTGGCTTAGAAGCAGCCACCCTTTAAAGAGTGCGTAATAGCTCACTGGTCAAGTGGTTCCGCGCCGACAATGTAGCGGGGCTCAAGCACACCGCCGAAGCTGTGGCACTCACACAATAACCTTGCAGGGACTTGATTCCTTGTGCAGGTGTGTGGGTGGGTAGGGGAGCGTCGTGCCGGGGGTGAAGCAACGGGGTGACCTAGTTGTGGACGCGGCACGAGTGAGAATGCAGGCATGAGTAGCGAAAGAAGGGTGAGAAACCCTTCCGCCGGATGACCAAGGGTTCCAGGGCCAGGCTAATCCGCCCTGGGTGAGTCGGGACCTAAGGCGAGGCCGAGAGGCGTAGTCGATGGACAACGGGTTGATATTCCCGTACCCGCGAAGGAGCGACCCTGACGAACCTCGTTGTGCTAACCACCCGAACCGGCGGAGGTCTTCGGACTGATGTTGGGGAGCGTGGGAACCTGGCGGGTAGTAGTCAAGCGATGGGGTGACGCAGGAAGGTAGCTGATCCCGGCCGGTGGTTGTGCCGGGGTAAGCGTGTAGGCCGTGCCGTAGGCAAATCCGCGGCGCATATAGGCTGAGACGTGATGCCGAGCCGATTCAGGTGAAGTCAGTGATCCTATGCTGCCGAGAAAAGCCTCTAGCGAGTTCCGAGCGGCCCGTACCCCAAACCGACACAGGTGGTCAGGTAGAGAATACCGAGGCGATCGGGCGAACTGTGGTTAAGGAACTCGGCAAATTGCCCCCGTAACTTAGGGAGAAGGGGGGCCGGAGACGTGAAGCCCCGCGCGGGTGGAGCGTTGTATGGCCGCAGAGAGCAGGGGGAAGCGACTGTTTACTAAAAACACAGGTCCATGCGAAGAAGTAATTCGATGTATATGGACTGACGCCTGCCCGGTGCTGGAACGTTAAGGGGACCTGTTAGCTCTTCGGGGCGAAGCGGAGAACTTAAGCGCCAGTAAACGGCGGTGGTAACTATAACCATCCTAAGGTAGCGAAATTCCTTGTCGGGTAAGTTCCGACCTGCACGAATGGCGTAACGACTTCCCCACTGTCTCAACCACAGGCCCGGCGAAATTGCATTACGAGTAAAGATGCTCGTTACGCGCGGCAGGACGGAAAGACCCCGGGACCTTTACTATAGCTTGACATTGGTATCTGAGTTAGCTTGTGTAGGATAGGTGGGAGCCGGTGAAGCTCTAACGCCAGTTAGGGTGGAGGCAATCTTGAAATACCACTCTGGTTGATTCGGGTATCTAACTTCGGACCGTTATCCGGTTCAGGGACAGTGTCTGGTGGGTAGTTTAACTGGGGCGGTTGCCTCCTAAAGGGTAACGGAGGCGCCCAAAGGTTCCCTCAGCCTGGTTGGCAATCAGGTGTTGAGTGCAAGTGCACAAGGGAGCTTGACTGTGAGACTGACAGGTCGAGCAGGGACGAAAGTCGGGACTAGTGATCCGGCACTGGCATGTGGAAGCGGTGTCGCTCAACGGATAAAAGGTACCCCGGGGATAACAGGCTGATCTTCCCCAAGAGTCCATATCGACGGGATGGTTTGGCACCTCGATGTCGGCTCGTCGCATCCTGGGGCTGTAGCAGGTCCCAAGGGTTGGGCTGTTCGCCCATTAAAGCGGTACGCGAGCTGGGTTTAGAACGTCGTGAGACAGTTCGGTCCCTATCCGCCGTGCGCGTAGGATACTTGAGAAGGGCTGTCCCTAGTACGAGAGGACCGGGACGGACGAACCTCTGGTGTGCCAGTTGTCCCGCCAGGGGCACGGCTGGTTAGCTACGTTCGGAAGGGATAACCGCTGAAAGCATCTAAGCGGGAAGCTCGCTTCAAGATGAGGTATCCCACCACTCTTTGAGTGGGTAAGGCCCCCAGCTAGACGACTGGGTTGATAGGCCGGAAATGTAAGCCCGGTAACGGGTTCAGTTGACCGGTACTAATAGGCCGAGGACTTGACTACTAAGCTGCTACGCGTCCACTGTGCAACTCCCGACAAACGAACAGTCACACCATTTTTGGTGGTTGGTTGTTTGACATGTCGATAGAGTTACG
>NZ_LWLS01000029.1 GCF_001905095.1 Micromonospora sp. CB01531 | reverse complement strand
ACGGCTAATCAAAACTGAGACGGAACACTAGATCGTCGTCCAGGTAGGCGTACGTGGAGACGTTGTCGACGGTCTCGCCCCAGTGCATGAACCAGAACTGCTCCCGGAACACGGTCTCGTCGGCGTGGAGCAGCCGGAAGATCTCCTCCGGCGCGCGACCCGGGAAGGGACAGGGCTTGACGTCGCGTCGGCGCACCTGCGCCGCGCTCGACTGCATGACGCGGATGAAGAACGGGAGGAAGGCCCAGTTGTCCTCGATGGTCAGCCTTTTGCCAGCCGCCCACAAGTCGACGACGCGGAGTTGGTGCGGCTCGACCTCGCCGATCTCCACCGCGAACGTCGCCCGGTCACCAAAGCGTCGTGTCATCAGCCCACGACACTAGCCGCGACCGCGGCTGCGATCCCTGGGAGCGCACTTAGTCACCGGACTTCCGGCCCAGGTCAGTGAGCGTGGAGCCGCCGTGTCAACCATCAACCGGCGCGTTCCGGCAGCGTCCGTCCGTGCGTCAAGATCCGCATGACGTGGCGGACCGGGCGGCGGCCCGCTCCCCAGGATGGCGGGTCGACGGCAGACAGTGAGGATGGCAGCAGGAGCGGGGGTTCAGGTCACGCTGTGCGCTGACGCACGCCCCGGGCGACTCGGACAGTGATCCAGGTGCCGCCGGCCAAGAGACTCAGACCGAACAAGGCGGTGCCGATCTCATAGATCCGATCAGCATCACCGAGAGGCGGCCCATCCGGCGGCAGGCCATCCCAAGCGTTCCAAGATCCGTAGACAAACAGGACACCGACAACTGCCAACGCGAGCGCCACGAGCAGAGACGCGGCCCGCCCGATCCACATCAACATCGCAGCAGTATTGCAGCAAAAGCTGCCTCGGGCAGGGGCCAGACGACTCCAGGATGGAGTTGCCGAACGGAGGATTAGATGGTCGGCAAGACGCGGTCCGGGCGTACCACCGGAAGTGATCTCCATGTTCCTTCCCGAAACTCCGTCGTGCCCGTTCCGTGCCCGACCCAACGGTCAACACCAGTCACCAGCAGTAGTCCGTTGCACGCTGCATCAACGCTCTGTGTTGGCCCTCCGTTGATATCGGTTGCTCTCGGTGTAGATCAACCCGATTCCCAAGCTGAGCGTGCATACCTGCAAGGATCGCTACGTGACCAACGAGGAAGTTCAGCCCTGTCCGGAGTGCTGGCATGTGCCGCAGGTCCATCCGCGGCAACCGGGCCTTGCACCGACAGACTGACAGCAGGCGGCATGGACCAGGGTGGATCAGTGAGCATCGGGATGGCAGGACCGTCTAAGCGTCGTCCTGCGGCTGCTGAGGCTTGAAACCCATTCGTCGCCATGCCTCGCGGATCGGTTGCAGATTGTTAGCGAAGGCTCCGGATGTTCGAGAAGTACCGCATCCAGCTCTGGGCCCAGCAGCTCGGCACCGCGCAGACGGTCGGCGATGCCCGCATCCGCAAGATGCTGAGTCCGTAGCCGGCCCTACTCAGCGTCCTGTGCCTCGATCAGGTCGAGGTCGCGGACGCAGAAGCCGTGGTGCTCGAAGGTCTCGTTGAGCACCGTGCCGAGGCACTGCCGCACCAAGCGGCCCCGGGCGTACGGCGGCCAGACATCGTCGTCGGGCACCGGCGCTCGCGCTGCGAGCTGCGCAGCGGTGACCTCGTCGAGCCAGGCCTCGAGCTCGGCGGCCTGTGCGTCACGCACGCTCACGATCTCGTCGAGGGTCGGATCGAGCGAGAGGTCAAGCCCGTGCGCTCCACGGTAGGGCTCGACGGTCGTCCCGATGCCCATCGGCGTGAACAGCTCCGTCGAGCCCAGGCAGCAGCGGCGGAACCATGAGTCGTGGACGAAGACCAGGTGGCGCATCGTCTGCACCGCCGACCACTCGTCGTTCACGCTGCGGCGCTCGATGCCGGGCGTACGGCGGATTCGCTCGATCGTGGCGGCCCAGCCGGCATGGAGCTGACGCGATGCCTCGCGCAGATCGGCAGGGTCCTCGGAGCGGAGCAGCACCCGCACCGGATGACGCCGGTCGAGCTCTGCCTCGACGTACTCGGTGACCTCGACACCGTTCACCACGAGGTTGGTGATGAGCCCGTCGATCACGGCATCCTGCATGACGACGCCGATCAGGCGTGCCCCGGTCAGATCGCACTCGCGGAACTCCGCACCGTGCAGATCCTCGTCGACATACCGCGTCATGCTCCGCATGCTAGGTCCGAGCACCGACAAGCCAGCCTCCCCGGCTTGATTTGGCCTCTTCCAGGTCCTGACCGAGCGCGAAGAACGCAACAGCGTCGCGATCGCCTCCAACGAATCCTTCTCCGGATGGACCAAGACCTTCTTCGATCAAACTGGCAGCCAGGGACGTGACGCGTGGCGACGCCTGGTGAGCAGGTGCCAGCCACCGTTGCCGCTGCTAGGTGTGCCGGGTCGCCCGCTCCTGGCAGTGTGGGGCACACAGGGGCACAAGACGCTGTCAAACGTCGTCAACCAGCCACCAACGCTGGCAGCCCGAGACGCCGTGTGAGCAGGTGTCGCAAGCCGTTCACGCTGGTGGCGGGACAGCGGCTCTATGTTCCGCTTCAACTCCCCGACTTGGTGCTCAGGAGGTAGCCCAAGCAGCGTCGGCCGAAGGGCGTAACGGCCCATGCGGCATTGTCGTCGGCGTGAGCAAGTCGGTCTTCCGCCAGGCCCTGACGCACAACCGTGGACATGATCGCCTCGGACTCCAGCGGCCAGGTTCGGGAACTGCTCCTCTAAGTTGAGACTGAAGTACTTGTTGAGGCCGGGCGGAGGCTAAACCGTGGCGGGACTGACAGCGGCAGACCACGACGGTGACAACCAGGCCGGGCCGCCCGTGGACGATAACCTGCTGTCCGAGAACTGGCCGGGACGCCGGTATTCGGAGCGCCCAGAAGGTGGATCATGGTGAGTATGGGCCGAGCGATGGTCGCCGAGGCGGCGATACGCCGCATCGACGCGTGGCTCCAACAGCACGCGCCTCGGGCTCGCGCGGTGCTGCGACCGCCGGCGTCAGAGACCGATCTCGCAGCGGCTCAGGAGGCGGTCGGCCGGCAACTGCCACCCGATCTGCGGGCCTGGTGGCTATACGCGGACGGAGCACGTTCTGGCCTTGACGCCGATGGCGGCACGCTCATCCCGCCCGGCTTCGTTCCCTACTCTATCGACGAGGCCCTCGAGAGCCGCCGATTGTGGATGGACGTCGCCCGGCAGCTCGCGCTCTTCGACCAGTTGGAAGCCTTTATCAGTTCGGAGAACAACCGTCCGGCCGGAACGAGATGCGACACCTGGCTACCCGCCTGGCTGCCCGTCGCCACCAACCGAGGCGGCGGGAATCTTTTCGTGGACTTGCGTGGCGGCCCTGAGTACGGCTGCGTCATGGAGTTCTACCGGGATGCGGGAGCCGTGGCTGAGCCCGAGTGGGCGGACATGGCCGCAATGCTCTACGACATCGCCGACCGTCTGGCGGAGGACGAGGCGTACCTCGATAACGCGGGCCGGATCTTCTGGCCGTGATGCCACATGAACCGCCGCTGGGTGCACCAGTCCATTTTCTGAACGTCGGGGATTCCCAACAATTCGTCGCGCAAGAAGGCCGAGCCGCCCGGCTGCCCGCGTACCACGGCGGTCGACAGCAATGGTGACAGACATCCCATGAGCGCTGGCCGTCAAGCGGCTGTTTTTTTGATCATGCTGTTCGCGGTGCTGCCAGGCGGTCGTCTCGTCGTAGACGGTGCCGGCCTTGAGGCATCCGTGCAGGATGCCGACGAGCCGGTTGGCGAGCTGGCGCAGCGCGGCGTTGTGGCCGGCGCCGCGGGCGCGTTGCCGGTCGTAGTAGGCGCGGGCTCCAGGCGAGAGCCGCAGCGACGAGAACGCCTGGGTCATCAGCGCGTCGATGAGCCGGTCGTTGTGCACGAACCGGGCGATGACGGTCTTCTTCTTCCCGGATTGGCGGGTGATGGGGCTGGTGCCGGCGTAGTTGCGGCGGGCTTTGGCGTCGGCGTAGCGGGTGGCATCGTCGCCGAACTCGGCAAGCACCCCGGCGCCGAGGATTCGGCGACGGACTTGTCGCGCTCGCAGTTGCGTGCTGGTAGATCATCGCGGCTCGGGTCGAGCCGTGTCCCATACGCGCCATGAGGTCGGCCAGGCTGGCACCGGTGCCGGCGTCGATGCCGGTGTGCCGCAGGTCGTGGAAGTGGAAGCCGGAGGCCGGTGGCGGCGACTGAGGCGGACCAGCCGGCCGCCTTCTGGAAGTTGGAGCGGCGCAGGGCAGCTTCATCCACAGGCCGAGATCAGCGCGTTGTCTACTACGGCGCGTCTGGCCAGTCGGCCACGATGACCAATGGGACTGAGTCCGGCGATCGGTAGTCGTCCCCCGGAAGGTACTCGACGTGCTGATGCCGGTTGATTGTCCGGTCATCGGCGGTCTCGGCTTGCTCAGCCACACCGTCGAGCACGTCCCAGATGATGTCGAGATAATCGCGACCACCGGAGAGCTGCAGCGTGGTCCCGCCTTGGAGACTGACAAGCAGCGGGCCGTCGGTCGCCTCTTGACTGACGACCCCGCCGGTGATCGCTACCTCAAAGGGCTCAGCATGTTGGCGCAGCAGCCGGCCGAGGGCGCGGAGGGCAGCCGGCGGACCGGCAAGCTCCAGTTCGCCATCACTGACGGAAAGACGGCAGCGCCGGTGATCTTCCACCGGCGCATTGTCCCTCACCTCGCGGCCCCTCGCGTCGCGCACCGTGACGGTCTCCGTGAGCCTCTTGAGGATCATGTCGGGCATCAGGTGGGACGCAGATGTAAAGCATCAGCCGGGACACGACACCGGCGGCTGCCGGCGATGTCGGGCTCCACTTGACTTGCGTTACGGATCAGCGTCGGATGATGCGTGACACCGATGGCCCGGTGCAGTGCCGGACCGTCACTCAGCGCGATCGGATCTGTAGAAGGCCGCGAGACCGCCCGGCCGCCGGCGTCGAAGGACCACGGGATGCTCTCGGACTACCAACAGCAGCTGCGCGCGAAGTTCCTGGCTACCCCGGTCGTCGCGCCGCCAGAGCCATGGCGATACGTCGACCAGACGAGGCGCTGCATACCGGTGGGCGGGCTGCAAGGCGTCGGCTTCGGTGTCCACCCGCAGACCGGAGTCGACCTGTTGATGGTCGTCTCGATCGACGGCTTTGGCCTGATCGACGCGCCAACGGGTGCAAAGATCGCCCGGGATCGTCACCCCGACCCCGACGACGCGTCACCGTCCGGGCCAGACCTGGCCTGTCCGGGCATCGGTGTGCTGGCGGGCACTCGGGTGCGCATCGCCGGGTTGTTTGGCGGCGGCCTGCACGCCACAACCGACGACGGCTGGACCATCGACGTGGTGGCGCCCGAGACCCTGTTGGCCATTTGATGGCCTGGTAGGGCGCGCGTCGCGCGTTGGTCGGGCTGCGGCTTTGCGATGGTCGGGCGCGGTCGTCTTCCCCCTTCCCGGCCGTAGGATCGGGTGTCTGATGTCGATGCAGCCGTTGCCGTGGCCCGAGCCCGCGGGAGAGATCACCCGGGCGGTCGCGGAGATGTATCGGGGGCGGCGGGCGCCGTTGCCGGTCGCGGTCCGTGACGAGTTGGAAGAGCTGTTCGCCGACGCGGAG
>NZ_LWLS01000028.1 GCF_001905095.1 Micromonospora sp. CB01531 | reverse complement strand
ACGCGCGATTGTCGCCCTCGGCAACTCGGTACTGACCATCGTCTGGCACCTGCTGTCCGACCCGAATACCCACTACCAAGACTTGGGCCCGAACTACTACGAGTCGAAGATCAGCCAGCGGCGCCGCCAACGTGACCTCATCCGCCAACTCGAACACCTCACCGGCCAGAAAGTCACCCTCCAACCGCCATCCGAACTACCCGCCGCGGCCTGACGACGCCCTCCACATCAAGCCCGGCCCCGCAACCCGGCGCCGGGGAACTTCCCCTGCCCACTCACTCACCGATTTTCGAGTCAGCATCGGGATGGCTGACCCTCGGGGATAAAGCCCGCGCGATTCCCGGCAGAGGTTTTGTGCCTATACGTCCAAAAGCCACCGAACTTATTGAGCGACCCGCAACACCAGGGATCCTGTCCCGCTGGTTCGCGTCGCATTGATCGTCCAGCAACCAGCAGCGGGAAAGACCCAACCGGTGCCCCACTCGTCGCCCGGCCGATTCCAGTTGCTGCCGCCATGCGGCTCGGGACCCCAGACAGGCCTGACGACTTTTCCATCGGGACCCGTGGCGCTGATCGAGAAGTCGCCACTGCCGGTCATGCGCCAGACCACCTTGATTTCCGTGCTGGTCCTCACTGCAGTTGAAAACAGCATCGCCCACAGCGTTGCGCCGTCACCCGCGCCCTGTAGATCCTGGGATGTGTACTGCGCGGTCGGCGGGCAGACCGAACCGGTAGGCGGTGCAGACGACTGAGTTGCCTGCCGTTGCCCAGAGGTCTGCCGCAAGGGCTCGGATGCGATCTCGCGTGTGGAATCGCACCCGGTCATCGCGATCGCTGAGATCAGACCAAGCCACCAAATTCGGTTGGCAGAACGCGCTAACGGCATAGACAACCATAACGCGTGTCCGCCGCCAGCGTGGTCCGCATAACCGTGAGGTACGCCCGCTTCCTGAGCCATCAACGACGTGAGCCCAGAGGGGTCGACGACGACCAGGCCCAGGCCGTCACCAGGCCGTCGGAGGCCGATCGTGAGGGACCAACGACGACCACTGGTGACGACGTCTGCCCAGGTGACAAGGCGTGGTCGGCTCGATGACCAGGCCGGCCGGAGGGCCTCCTACCTGTAGTTGGTGAGCTGTGGGGTGGCCTGCGTCCGAGTGGGTTTGAGCGCCGAAGGGAGGACTCGGGGGATGGCCAGCAGTGGCAAGACCTGCTTCCATAACGGCATGACCAAGACGGACGGCCCGGTGTCCGCGAAGCGGGTGGCGACGTTGGGTGCTTGGTTCCTGGCCTTTGGCTTAGCGGTGTTGATCATTGAGGTCTGGGTGGGCGGCGACCCGTTCGGAGTGCCGTCGTGGGGGCTCAACGAGTCGTCCTCCGTGGTGGGCGCTGCGTATCTTTGCTGGGCGCTGTGGCTTCGCCGACAGCAATGCTGACAGCAACCGCGCCGGACGGCAGCACGCTGAGGCGCACTGGCATGGACTAACCTCCGAGCGTGCAGCCGTTCCCGGGCGTGTGCGGACGCGTTGCACAGAGGTTGTAAGCGAGATGTCGCTGAGTTGGCTCGCCGGGCTGCCCCCCAGAGCAGGCAATGTTGGAACCGAGTGCGCCACCAGCAGGCTAGCGTAGATCAACACATCAGCCCTGTCCGTCGAAGTGGGTCAAACCCAGCTCTCGCCGGCCCAACCGATACCCCCTGGCGGTTGCTTCCACTCGGCAGCGCGCCTCTTCGCGATCGGCAGGTTCGGCCACCGCTTACGCGCCGCCTGCCGGCTGGCACCCACCGCCGCGCCAAGCTGGGGATATCCGGCACCCCACTGCACCGCTTCCTCTGCGCTTGCCGACACGAGGTCGGCGAGCAGGCCGCGCATCTGCTCGCTGACGGTCATGCGTGCGAGATGAGTCCGCATCCGCTCGGCGCAGCTCGGCTCGTGGTCCGCCCCACGCCCGGCATCCAGTTCGTCCTCCTCGAGCCGCTGCACCCAACCGATGGCGATCGCCCTCAACTGCCACCGCATGTCCTGCCGCTCGTCAGGTGTCAGATCCCGCATGGCGACTCCCTCGTCTGTGGCCTCGTACTTCAGAATCTGGCCGACAACCGTGGTTGTCAATCGTTGTGGCAGCATGAAGCAATAGCCACTTCGGCCATACACTCGGGCAGCGCGTCGACAGCGGCTGGCGGGGCCGCAGGGTGCACTTCAAAGAGCTCATGCAGAAGGCCCTGCCCATCATCCGAAGGATCCCGATCTCGGTTGCTCAACGCTGCCGATCGCGATCGAACAGCGGTATCACTGCCCGCAACGCGGTGATGCGCTGGACGGACTGTCGCAGGACTGCTTCCAGCACAGCTCACTCGGTAGCGGTAGAGGCATCCAAGGAGACAGCGAACGCTCCGGCCAAGGCCGCGAAGCGCCGGCATCTAAGGGCTCACAGAAGTATAAGTAGCGGATTCCCGCACGACGACTGTCTAATGTGGTATGAGCGTGACGGCGGAGACCGAGGAGACACTGGCCGCGAAGTTCCGGGTCTTGTTCCCGCATCTGGATGAGCGGCAGCGTCGTCTGCTGATGGGTGCCGAGGCTCGGGTCCTGGGCCATGGCGGTATTAGGCTGGTAGCCCGGGCCGCTGGTGTCGCGGAGAGCACGGTGTCGCGGGGCGTGTCTGATCTGGATGCTGGTGAGGCGCCGTTGGGCAGATCGCGCCGGCCGGGCGGGGGCCGCAAACGATTGGTGGATCTTGACTCGGGGTTGCGTCGCGCGTTGCTGGCGTTGGTCGAGCCCGACATGCGCGGTGATCCGATGTCGCCGCTGCGGTGGACGACGAAGTCGACCCGCAAGCTGGCCGAGGAGTTGACCCGGCAGGGGTGGCAGATCTCGGCTGACACGGTGGCCGACGCGCTGCGTGGCGAGGGCTTCAGTCTGCAGGCCAACGCCAAGACGATCGAGGGCAAGCAGCACCCGGACCGCGACGCGCAGTTCCGCTATCTCAACGAGCAGGTCAAGGACCATCAGGCCACCGGGGACCCGGTGGTCAGCGTGGATACCAAGAAGAAGGAGCTCGTCGGGCTCTACAGGAACGGCGGGCGGGAATGGCGGCCGGCCGGTGAGCCTGTCCAGGTCAAGACACATGACTTCGTCGACCGGGAGGTCGGTAAGGCGATCCCGTACGGGATCTATGACGTGACCGCGGACACCGGCTGGGTCAATGTTGGCTGTGATCACGACACTGCCGCGTTCGCGGTCGCTTCGATCCGCCGCTGGTGGTCCGCCCGCGGCGCAGGCGACTATCCGCGTGCACGCCGGCTGCTGATCACCGCCGACGCGGGCGGCTCCAACGGTTACCGCACCCGTGCGTGGAAGACCGAGCTTGCGGCCCTGGCCGCCGAGACCGGCCTTGAGGTCACGGTGTGTCACCTGCCGCCCGGAACCCAATGCCGTTGTTTGAACGTTGAACTATCGCGGGCACAGGGTGATGACCTTGGCCACGACACGTCGCGTCGGTCGGCGGTCCCTACTGTTCACCCGGTAGGACAGCTTCGAGGAGTACTTCGAGTCTGGCCGCTTGAGGAACCGATCTGCCTCGCGTAAGCGCCGGACGCCGTTGTCGAGCTTGCGGCTCACCTTCCCAACCAGGGCGGCCAGAAACTGTTTGATCTTCCTGGGAGTGTCCGTGCACTGCCGGACCACGCTGCGCCTGGCGTGCTTGAGGACCTTGATGAACGACACACGGTCCGGGTCGATCCCGTGGTCGTCGGCCAGACCCATGACGATCCGGGTCAGACAATGATGCACGACCAGATGCGCCCAGACCTCCTGGCGCACCATGTCCGGGTCGCCCGAGCGCAAGACTTCAGCCGGTCCACGTTGGAACGTCTTGATCTGCCGGAACGCCGACTCCGCTTCCCATCGCTCATGGTAGAGGGCTGCCAACTCCGCCGCCGGATAGGCCACTGGGTCCACCAGGTCCGTCAGGAGCCTGACCGTCTCACCACCGTCGACCTGGTACTCGATCACCCGGACCAGCACACCGTCGGGGTGGGCGCCCTTCTGCCCGGCCGGGTTCATCCGTGCCAGGTAGGTACCGTCGGGAAGGTGTTCTACCGGCCGGTGCGCCACCGGCAAGCGGGCCCGCAGCAGCAGGTGCGCCCCGGCCCCGGCATACGCCTTCCACAAGACGACGCCTGGGAAACCGCGGTCCATGATGACGAGCATCCCCCTCGCCGAGCCCGCCAGGGCGATCGCCAGTTCCGGCTCTCCGGTGTTGAACCCGCCCACCGCCGCGTCCATCTGGGCATGTGTGCCGCACTCGGTCAGCGTCACCACCCGTACCTGCGCAAAACCCGCCGACTGGCCGGATTTGACCGGGCCGCCGAACGCCGCCCGGTTGGTCGGCGAATCGGGGACGTCCAGCACGAACCCGTCCACCGCGGCCAGGCGCATGCCCTGGTAGAACGACCCCGTGAGGTCGTCGGGGGCCAGCGGTCCGGCCAGCCGCCGGAACAGCGCCCGCAGGACCGGCGACCCCAGCCGCTGCCGGGCACGGGTGAAAGACGACTTGTTCGGGATGAACTCGGCCATCCCGTCGATCCCGCCCACCAGATTCTCCGCGACATCGTCGTAGGAGTCCTGCTGGAACAGAGCCAGGGCGAGGACGAAGTAGACCATGAACCCCGCCGGCAACGCACCGGGCCTGGAATCCCGTTTGCCGCACTCCGCCAACGTCTGCGTCACCAGTTGCGGGGTCACCCACCGTGTGAGCAAACCCAACCGCACGTGCCCAGAAACTCCCATCCATGGATGCATGGCCCGAACAATGACAGCACCGCCGACGCGACGTGTCGTGGCCAAGGTCATCACCCTGTGCCCGCGATAGTTCAACGTTCAAACAACGGCATTGGCCCGGAACCTCAAAATGGAACAAAATCGAGCACCGGCTGTTCTCCCACATCACGATGAACTGGCGTGGCAGGCCGCTGACCAGCCACGACGTCATCGTCCAGTCGATCGCGGCCACCACCACCCGCACCGGCCTGTCCGTGCATGCCGAACTCGACACCGGCACCTACCCGACCGGCACCCAGGTCAGCGACGCGCAGATCACCGCCCTGCCGATGAGACGGCACCGCTTCCACGGCGACTGGAACTACACCCTGCACCCCCACCACGAACAGCCCCCGCCACCGCCCGCCGAGCAGAGCCAAGGCCACCGAAGCGGCGAACACGCCCCGGACAGGGGCCGGCTGTCCCACCCGGAACTGACCGGCATGCCCCGGCACCAGCTCGACGAGCTGGCCGCCGAGCTGGCCGAATCCCAAGCCCGACAGCGTGAGCAGACCCGGCGGGCACGCCGTGGCGCCGAGCGCCGCCGCGCCGCCGGAGCGGGGCCACCGATCAAGCTCGCCGACGCCGATCGGATCCTGGCCACCGTGCTCTACCTGCGCAAACTGTGCACACAAGCCGTCCTGGCCGAGCTGTTCAACGTCGACCGAAAAACGATCACGATCGCCGTTGCGCAGACCCGTCCACTCCTGGAACAGCACGGATACGCCATCACACCATCAACGGCTCGGTTCCCCACGCCGGCAGACCTCATCGCCTTCCTCGCCGCCGGAGACGGTCCACCCCAACCAAAGATCAAATCAGCGTGTTAATCCTCTGCGAGCCCTAACGATCTCGTGCGCAATAGGACGGTCGGTGGCGTCAGTCCGGCATGGGTGATGATCTTCGGGTGTCGATCCGGTGGGCGCGTCGTGTGTTCAGCCATCCCGCGTTCACCGGGATCTCCCGCCGGCATATGCAC
>NZ_LWLS01000027.1 GCF_001905095.1 Micromonospora sp. CB01531 | reverse complement strand
AGCGACCGCCCGAACCCTTATTTACCAGGCTCTAAGGGAAATCTCGCAACTCCGGTGGCTGTCCGCCGAGGACGATTGCCGAGGATGCCGGGTGCAGGTCGGGTCAGGATGGGGAGCCGCTGGCGGGCGTTGGCTGTGGTCATGTCGACGAGGAAGCAGGCGACAGCGGCGCTACGGCTCTTCCAGTCCAAGCGGCAGCGGATGCCTTTGGGCGGCCAAGGCCGCCCAGGGGCTCTGGGCTCATCTCGGGTCAGGCGGTTGCGCCGGGGCCTGGCAGCGGGTCGACGTCGTTTGCGTGCATCGGCTCGCCGCAGTGGGCGCAGCGCAGGTCGACACCACTGAACTCGCCGCACGTGTGGTGGCGGTAGAGTACTGGCGGGCCGGTCTCGCCGGCGAGCCATTTGTCTCCCCAACGGGTCATGACCATGAGCAGGTCGACCAGGTCGGCGCCCTTCTCCGTCAAGACGTACTCGTGGCGCGGACGCCGGTCGTAGGGGCGGCGTTCGAGCACGCCCTGGTCGACGAGGTGGTTCAGCCGCTCGGTCAGGACCTTGCGTGAGATTCCGAGGTCGGCCTGGAGCTGCTCGAACCGGTTGAGCCCGGCCCATACGTCGCGCAGGACCAGCGGCGACCAGGGCTCCCCGATGACGTCGAGCGTACGTGCAATCGAGCACGCCATTTTGCTGAAGTCCGTGCGTTGCATGGAACCAGTTTACCAATCGGGGTTCCCTTAGGGAACTGACGTTGTTATGGTCACAGCGTCTCTTTAAGGAACCCCAGGGAGGATCGCGGAGATGAGTAAGGTCATCAGCGCCCACGCGGTGTCGGTCGACGGTTACATCACCTGCCGCGGGCCCGGCGCCGGGCGTGGGCTCGGCCACGGGACGATGCTCTTCGACTGGTACTTCGACGGCGACACGCCCAGCCAGGTGTTCGACGGGTTCAGGCTGAGCGCGCCCAGCGCGCGGGTCTTCGACGCCCTCGCCGGGCGCGTGGGCGCGGTCGTGGCGGGCCGCAACACCTATGAGGACTCCGACCATTTTGGAGGCGGTAGCCCCCACCCGACGGCTCGGCTGTTCGTCCTCAGCCACCGGCCCGCGGCGGAGATCACCGAGCGGCAGGCCCTCGTCACCAGCGGCATCGAGGACGCGGTCGCCGCGGCCCGCGAGGCCGCCGGCGACAAGGACGTCGGCCTCATGGGCGGCGGCGTCGTAACCGAGGCGTTGAAAGCGGGCCTCGTCGACGAGATGGTCCTCCACCAGGTGCCAGTCCTACTCGGCGGCGGCCGGCCCTTCTTCCAGGCATTGCCCGGGCACGTGCGGCTCCGCCTCGTCGACGCCGTCCCGGCGCCCGGCGTCACCCACCTCCACTACAAGGTCGAGCGATAACCCACATGACCGGCAAAGTCGCATCGCCCCGCCGACAACCACCAAAGCCCACCCAGAACCCACGCCAGGAGATGACCACGATGCTCAACCCCGACGTGCGCCGCGTGCTCGACGGCACCCCGATCGCCCACCTCGCCAGCGTCCTGCCCGACGGCGCCCCCCACTGCGTCCCTGTCTGGATCGGCACGCACGGCGACCACATCGCGGTCCTCACCGGCCCGAGCACCCGCAAAGCCCGCAATCTACGCCGCGACCCGCGGATCGCGCTCTCCCTGACACCCACCGACAACCCGTTCCAGCCGGTCATCATCCGCGGCCGCGTCATCGAGTGGCTCGAAGACGACGCCGCCTGGACGATCGTTGACCAACTGGCCACCAAATACACCGGCCAGCCGTACCCACGCGATGAACAGCGCATCGTTGCGGTCATCGAACCCGAGCGGCAGACGATAGGCGTCGCATGAGCCGACGCGGGTCCGTGGCGACTGTCCATCTCTTCAAACGTCCGAGTGAACGCCGGGTATGCGGACGAAGTGGAGGGCAGGGTGTCGCCGGCGCCGTTCGTGTCGCCCCCGCCAAGGGCTGCTGGCTCTTCAAAACGCCGCGGACTACCCGGCTCCGCCGCCGTGGCGGCCGGTCCTGAGCAGACCGGCCGCCGTAACGGCGAATCGGATCAGGCGCGGCGCAGCCAGAACGTCAGGCCGAGGTCGGCGTCCTGGTGCGGCGTGGCTGCCCAGTCCGGCTCGCCGGGGCCGAACCGCATCGCGAGCACCTCGTCGGCGACCATGTCGCGGTGCTCGTCGAGTGCCGCGGTGACGTCGTTCTGGGCCGCCGCGTAGCGCAGCTCGATCCGGTCGGAGACTTCTAGTCCGCTGGTCTTGCGGGCCTCCTGGATCAGGCGGATCGCCTCGCGGGCAAGCCCGGCGCGGCGCAGCTCCGGGGTCAGCTGCAGGTCGAGCGCGAGGGTGGCGCCGGCCTCCGAGGCGACCGCCCAGCCTTGGCGCGGCGTCTCGGTGATGATCACGTCGTCGGGGCCGAGGGTCACCGGCTCGCCACCGACGATCACGGTGGCCTCGCCGGCCGCGAGGTCCCGCTTGATGGCGGCGGCGTCGGCCGCGGCGATGGCCTTGGCCACGTCCTGCACGGCCTTGCCGAACCGCTTGCCGAGGGTTCGGAAGTTCGCCTTGGCGGTAGTGTCGACCAGCGACGCCTCGGAGGCGCTGAGCGGCAGGACCACGGCGACGTTGAGCTCTGCGGCGATCTCCGCGATGAGCTGCGGCTCCAGGTCGGTGAAGCCCTGTGCCGAGGCGAGCGAGCGGGCCAGCGGTTGGCGGGTCTTGACCCCGGACTCGGCGCGGGCCGTGCGGCCCAGTTCCACCAGGCGCCGGGCGACCGCCATCTGCTCACCCAGCCGGGGATCGATCAAGCATTCGTCCACCTTCGGATACGCCGCCAGGTGCACAGACGGGGCGGCCGTCGGGTCCACCGCCACCACGATGTCCTGCCAGACCCGCTCGGTGATGAACGGGATGAGCGGCGCGAGCAGCAGGGTCACCGTTCGTAGCGCCTCGTGCAGGGTGGCCAGGGCGGCCGGGTCGCCGCGCCAGAACCGGCGGCGGCTGCGCCGGACGTACCAGTTCGACAGGTCGTCGACGAACGCGGCGAGCAGTTTGCCGGCCTCTTGGGTGTCGAACGCGGCCATCGCCTCGTCGACCTGACGCACCAGGACGTTGAGCTCGGAGAGCAGCCACCGGTCGAGCACCGGCCGGTCCGTCGGCGCCGGGTCCTCAGCGGACGGCACCCAGTTCGCGGTGCGGCCGTAGAGCGCCTGGAAGGCGACGGTGTTCCAGTAGGTCAGCAGCGTCTTGCGGACCACTTCCTGCAGGGTCGTGTGACCCACTCGTCGGGATGACCAGGGCGAGCCTGCGGCGGCCATGTACCAGCGCACGGCGTCGGCGCCGTGCTGCTCCATCAGCGGGATGGGCTCGAGGATGTTGCCCAGGTGCTTGGACATCTTGCGGCCGTCTTCGGCGAGGATGTGCCCGAGACAGACGACGTTCTCGTACGAGGATCGGTCGAAGACCAGCGTGCCGACCGCCATGAGGGTGTAGAACCAGCCGCGGGTCTGGTCGATCGCCTCGCAGATGAACTGGGCCGGGTAGCTGCGCTCGAACAGTTCCTGGTTGCGGTGCGGGTAGCCGAACTGGGCGAAGGGCATTGCGCCCGAGTCGTACCAGGCGTCGATGACCTCCGGCACGCGCGTCGCCGTCGCGCCGCAGTGGCAGGTCAGGGTGACGTCGTCGACGAACGGGCGGTGCGGGTCGAGGTTCGACAGGTCCCGCCCGGTCAGCTCGCTGAGTTCGGCGAGCGAGCCGACACAGGTCAGGTGTTGCACCGGGCAGCGCCAGATCGGCAGCGGGGTGCCCCAGTAGCGGGACCGTGACAGGGCCCAGTCGACGTTGTTGGTCAGCCAGTCACCGTAGCGGCCGTGCTTGATGGTCCCGGGGTGCCAGTTGGTGCGCTCGTTCTCGCGCAGCAGTTGGTCGCGGATCGCCGTGGTGCGCACGTACCAGGACGGCTGGGCGTAGTAGATGAGCGGCGTGTGGCAGCGCCAGCAGTGCGGGTAGCTGTGCTCGTACTGGTGCTCGCGGAACAGCAGGCCGCGGTTCTGCAGGTCGGTGACCAGCGGCGCGTCGGCGTCCTTGAAGAACATCCCGCCGACCAGCGGGATCTGCGTCTCGAACGTGCCGTCGGGGCGTACCGGGTTAACCATCGGCAGCCCGTAGGTTCGGCAGCTGGCGAGGTCGTCGGCGCCGAACGCGGGTGCCTGGTGGACCAGGCCGGTGCCGCTGTCGGTGGTGACGTAGGTCGCGAGTATGACGAAGTGCGCGTCCGGCACATCGACTAGGTCGAACGGCCGCCGGTAGGTCCAGCGCTCCAGCTCCTTGCCGGTGAAGCTGTCGCCGGTGCGCGTCCAGCCGTCGAGGACCTGCTCCAGCAGCGGCTCGGCGACGATGAGCCGCTCGGTGCCGTCGGTCGCCAACACGTAGGTGACGTCCGGGTGTACCGCCACGGCCGTGTTGGACACCAGGGTCCATGGGGTCGTCGTCCACACCAGTAGTGACGCCTGCCCGGCGAGGGGTCCCGAGGTCAGCGGGAATCGCACGAACACTGAGGGATCCGTGTCGTTCTCGTAGCCCTGCGCCAGCTCGTGGTCGCTCAGCGCGGTCTGGTCGCGTGGGCACCACGGTGCCACCCGGAAGTCCTCCACCAGCAGGCCCTGGTCGAAGATCTGCTTGAGCGACCACCAGACGGATTCCACGTACTGCGGGTCCATGGTGCGGTACGCGTCGTCCATGTCGACCCAGTAGCCCATGCGCTCGGTCAGCTCGGCGAAGGCGTCCGTGTGTCGGGTCACTGATTCCCGGCATTTGGCGTTGAACTCGGCGATGCCGTAGGCCTCGATGTCCTGCTTGCCGGTGAAGCCGAGTTCCTTTTCCACCGCGAGCTCGACCGGAAGGCCGTGGCAGTCCCAGCCCGCTTTGCGGGGGACGTGGAAGCCCTTCATGGTCTTGTAGCGCGGGAAGATGTCCTTGAACACCCGCGCCTCGATGTGGTGTGTTCCCGGCAGCCCGTTGGCGGTCGGTGGGCCTTCGTAGAAGATCCAGGCGGGCCGCCCCTCGGTCTGCTCGAGGCTGCGCTTGAAGACGCTGTTGCTGTGCCAGAAATGCAGCACCTCATGGTCAAGGGTGGCCAAATCGACCTGTGCGGGCACGGTTCTGTACATCCGGTCGGTCCTCCGTCGGGCGTGCTGTCCAACGGAGGGACGAGGCCGGGCCCCGCGGTACCACCCTCCTTGGCCGCGCGAAACGCACGACCCGCTCATTCGGATGCAAGGTCGGTTCTACTCGGCCCGCGGACCTTTCTTCCGACGGCTCCGGGGTGATCTTCCCGCCGTGCACGCTCCCGGGCTCACACCGCCCCCGAGTCGCTCTGAGCTGCGTCCGGTGGTACTCGTCCCCATCAGCGCCTCTTGCGGCACACATTTTACAACGGCCGCTCCGGGCGGCGTCGTGGGCTGGGTAGGCGCATCCGTAGGAGTCGGTGCGAGGTACCCGTCGAACGGGCCATCCGTGCCCCGACTAGCGGGTGGGTCGCTGCGTCGTTGTTTGGCTCCCGGACTGCCTTTTGGAGTGAGCGAAGCGCTGGCCACCACTCAGGGTGGCGCTCCACCACCTCAGCCAGGACTGGGCTCTGCTCCAGCATATGCGCTGGCCACTGATACCAGGAGTGGGCGAAGTGGAAGTCGGGCAGAAGCGCGGCTACCTGCAACTCACACTCAAGGACGTCGGCGAGCAGTTCTGCGAGAGTCAACACCGCGGGCCGATCGGCGTCGTGCAGTGTCGAGGGCTTCCCGTCGAAAAAATACGAGCGGAGCGATGGATTCTCAAGCAGGCGGTCGTGCCAAGCGCGAGATAAGTTGTTGATCTCCATTAG
>NZ_LWLS01000026.1 GCF_001905095.1 Micromonospora sp. CB01531 | reverse complement strand
GAACCGCCGCCCAAATGAAAGACCGAGGCTAGAAGCAGGCGATGCGGAGGGTGCATTCACGCCAGATGGCGCGGCAGAAGGCACCGGCTGACAGCGCCTTGGGCTGATCGTGGCGGACCCATCGCCGCCCGAGTTATCGCTGGATAGCGGTCAATGGAGGCGTGGAAGCCAGGCGAGGTGAGCACTGCGGCGACTGCTCACCTCTGCCCGCCACCGTCGAACGGTCCAAGGCGCTGGTTGAGCTGACGACCGCCGCACCGAGCGGAAGGCGGGACCGTGGCCTGGCTCGCGCTGCCGCTCGCCTTCGGGGGACGCGTCGTGGCCTGGTGGTGCCACACGGGAGATCGGGTTCCACCCTGACGTCGGCCGGGGCGCCCTGCACTGGTTTGCCAAGCTGCTCCTTATCGCCGCCCTGGTTCCCGTCGTCGCCCGCCCTGTCGCCGCCCCTCACAGTCTGCCGCCGGGCAAGGGGGTGTGGTTCGCCGGTCATGGCGGCGAGGGCAGTCGCGACGGCATTCAGGTCGGCCTTGATGTACGCGCGGCTGCTGTTGGTGGTGCCCGCATCGTCAGCAGCAGCGGCGTTGGTCCTCCCTTCACCGGCGGTCCAACCCATTGCCCCAAATGCCACCCCGGTTGGCTAGCGTTCGCACATGGTGGACGTCGGCGGAAGGCCGCTTTGGAAGCACAAGCCGGTTCAAGCATGACTGTGGTCAGTGGACGGACATCTCTGACCGCCGTGCTGAGCGCGAGGAACTCGCCGGCAAGGTCGTTCATTCAGGAGCGGTTCGGCCGGTGGCAGGACCTCCAGGCACGGTATCGGGAATCCGCCGGCCCCCTTGCCATACCCGGCGGTCCCGCAAACCCCGCAACCATCGGCTCCGCGTTCGACTGGATGGTGCGCTTCATGGTGCATCCGCGCCCAGACCTACGCTTGGCGCTGATCGGCGTGCGCATACCCCGTGTACGGCAGGCGGTCCACGAACTGGCGCTCATGCTTGACTACCCGGACAGGGACGGCAGCGGCAGCGTGGGGACCGCCCGGTTCAGCGGGCCGGTCGCAGGCAGCGAAGCCGACCATCAGCTCCTCGCCCGTGCTTGCTGGGCGCTGGCGCTGCTAACCGACCTGTACCGGGTCGGTCCCACGCCGGGATCCCCCTTGATGGCCTTGGCTCCAAGGTCCATCACGGCCGAAAAGCTACTTGATCTCGCATCGCCCGAAGCCGTCGAGGAGCTCCGGGCTCTGCGCGCCTCCGCAGATCGAATCCTCCTGCCGGCCCTGGCGGCACGACATGGCGCCTGGGCGGTCGGACCAACCTTCGCCGGGTCATCCCTGATGAACGCCGACGCCGACCTGATCGCCGCCGGCCTACTCCTCGAGCTTAAGACGAGCCTCGGCAGCAAGCGCCGCGACGGAACGCGACGATCCTCGCTGGAGGCACCGACCATCATGCAGCTGCTCGGCTACGTGCTGCTCGACTTCTCCGACGAGTTCGCCATCGCCGCCGTCGGTGTCTACAACGCCCGCTATGCGCACCTGACGACGTGGCACTTGCCGGAACTCCTGGCTGAGCTGGCAGGCAGGCCAGTCGACCTCAAGGAGGAACGTGCGGCCTTCCACGAGCTGCTGAGTACGTATGTCTAGAACTGTCTAGAACAGGCGCGGCGTCACGTCATTGTCGGTGGCCGCGAATCCGGCTGCCGAATTCTCATCAACCCCGGATCCATGCACCGGAATCAACCCCGAATTCCTTCGGTTCCGGTGTTGAACACGTGGGTTCGTCCGAACTATCGGAAATCTGCGGTCGCTGGAAGATCAACACGTCTTCGTGTGTGATCAGGTGCAGTGGGGTGCCGGCACTGCGGGCTCTGCGCACGGCTTGAAGTTGGAAGAACGAGGGGCGGGCAACGAGCCGCCCGTCGCGGACGGCGGCGAGGAGGGCGACGCACCGCTCGGTCGGGGTGAGGCCCGCGCGGACGCCGGCGGCGATGACCGCGCTGGGCAGGTCGACGAGCTGACCGTTCTTGCGCCAGGGGCGGGCGGTGACCACGATGGTGCCGCCGGGGCGCAGCAGCGTCGCGCAGCCGGACAGGATCTGCTCGAACCCGTCGGTGAGGCCGGTGAGGTCGCGGTAGGCGAGGTTTCCCTTGTCGGTGCCGTCGTTGTAGGCGTTGTCGAACTTCGCCACTCCGTCAGCGCCGGGTCGGACGAGGCCGTGGACGGTGGGCCCGTACGGCGGTGAGGTAACGACGAGGGCGACGTGCCCGGTGAGTGCGGCGGGCAGCAGCGATCGCAGGCGGGTGGCGTCGCCGCGGACCACGGAGGCCCGGCCGCCGGCGCCCTGCTGCTGCGCGTGGGTGATGTTGGCGTCGGCGATGTTCGACCATCGCGGCTCGTACTCCACCCCGATCGCGTCGCGGCCCGCGTGGATCGCTTCGACAAGGGTGGTGCCGATCCCGCACATCGGATCGAGGACCAGGTCCCCGGGCTGGGTGTAGGCGGCGATGGCGTGGGCGGCGATCGCGGGCAGCATCCGCGCTGGGTGCTTGACCGACTCGGGCACGTACCGGCCGCGGCGCTGCACCGGCCCGGTCCGCTGGGCGGTAGCCCACACCGACAGGCTCTCCGGCCCGCCCGGCGCGCGGTGACGTCCGCCGGTGTCGCGGTTGCGGCCCTCGTAGAAGCGGCGCCGGCCGCGGTGGGTGTTCTCGGCTGGGATGGCCGGCTGGTTCGGGTCGGCGGGGAAGGGCATGTGCTCAGCCACGGCGATCGCCTCCCGAGCGTGGGTTCGGTTGGGGGGCCGGCGCCTGTGCGCTGAAGATCAGCAGGTCCGCGTGTACCCGTAGGTGCGCCGCCGTCCACGGCTGCTCGGCCTGCGTGGCGAGGGCGAGGATTTCCTCGTCGGTGACGTGGTAGACGAACGCGTCGCCGCACGCGTCGGCGGTGACGGCGACGATGTGCTGCAGGTAGCCCAGCCCGACGTCGGCGGCCGCCTGCACGACGGGGGTGAAGTCCTCCGGGGCGGCCGGGCTCGCGGGAGCGGTGACGACGAGGATCAGGCAGCCGCCGGGGCGCAGCAGCCGCTCGCACGCGGTCAACAGCCACGCCAGTCGGATGCGGTTGGTCGCGTCGGCGGTGTCGAGGGGCCAGCAGGCCACGACCAGGCTGGTCGCCTCCGCCAGGGACGCGCCGTCGGGCACAGGGACAGCCGGGTTGCTGGACGGGGGCAGGTCGGCGTCGGTGAGGTCGTCACCGAACCAGGCGCCCGTGTCCGGCAGGTCGTCGTCGGCCTGGGCGGCCGGGTCGGTGTGGGGCGGCGGGGTCGCCTGGCCGATGATCAGGCTGGACGCGTCGGTGAACCAGCCGGGGTGGTGCCGGCGCCCGCCTGCGGTGCAGGCGGTGGTGAGGGCGTGGTCTGTGGTGAGGTCGACGACCGCGTCGCCGGGGCGGCTGTAGGCGGCCACGAGCCGGTAGGCCAGCCGGGCGCCGATCGCGCGGCCGGTGTCGGCTTCGGTGTGGGCGGTGCGCCATACAGTGACCGGGACCGGTGGGTCACCGGCCACCAGGTCGATGAGGGTCGGGTCGACATGCGGGTCGACGGGGTGGGCGGGGTCGTGGTGGTGCTGCGGCGTGTGCTCGCTCATCTCGATGTCGGCTCCGCGCCGCGCGGGTAGTGCGCTGACACCCCCCAAACCGGCGGTTGTGTGCTCTGGCGAACGCCCCCGCTTCTCACAGCGACTCGCAAGCGCTCACAGTGGCGCGGTCGTGGCGCTCACATCGCAGGTCAACGGCGGTATGGCCTTACTGGGCTGGTGAGGCGTCGCACGTGGCTGTGGATCGAGTACGGCGGCGAACTGCTCGACGCCGACGTGGACGGGGTGTACGAGCTTGGAGCCGGTCGCGGGGGCCGGACCGCCCTGGCTGTACCTGTGGGTGCCGGTGCGGCGAGCGCCAGCGGCGGTGATCAGCGTGGCGATGCCGGCCGCGCCTCAGAGACCGTCGGGTAGCCAGCCGAGGGCGTTGTGTGACGGCGAGACGAACCGGCGCTACCGCCTTGAGAAGGCGTGCCGCGCCACGCTCGAACATCTGCGCGGCCTAACCAGCGGTGGTGAACGCGCTGGTGTTGCCGTTACGCGCCTGACCTTGCCAACCGTTGCCGCGCGTTGCGCTGACTTTCCGCTGACGCGATCGGCCACGCTCGGGCTCGGCGCAGCGAAGGGGAGCCGCCCCAGCAGTGAGCCGCCGAAGGCGGCCTGCTTGTTCCTCGATGAGGCGCAGCTTTCTCATGCGCGAGACCAAGTTGAACGAGACACCCCCCACCGCCGTAGTTGTGCAAGCGACGTGTCTATCTATGAGAGGAGGGAAAATGCGAATGATCAAGCTGACAGCTGCTCTTGCTGTCGCGGCGCTCATCGGCTTCGGCGCAGTTACCGCCGCGAGCCCGAGCGGCTCCGAGCCGGTGTCTGTGGCTGGCTGCTGGCGCTGCCCGGGGTGGTGACCATAAAGCGCTAACCGGCTCACGGCAAGTCGGCTACGACCCGTGGCCCGTCGGGCCAGTTGCAGCTGACTTGCCGTGAGCCCTGCTCACCGCCATGCCGAGATCTTGGCTCAGCGTGGCTCTCAGACAGGGGCTGTGATCGGTCGGTGGTGGCCCGGCCGGCGCGAGTGGCTGCTCGGTGTTCGGCTTGGGCCGCGAGGGTTGCGGCGGCGTGCGGGGAGGCGATGCCGGTGAGCAGGCCCCTGTGCAGTGCGTCGGCGATTCGGGTGTCGATGCGGCCCAGACGCATGCGTAGGGCGTCGACGGTGATGCCGAGTCCGGCGGCGATCGGCTCGATCGGGCGCCGCCCGAGCCGCACGTCGATGTAGGGCTGTTCGTCTTCCGGGTCGAGGATGCCCAGGCCGACGGCGCGGCGCACGAGCACGTCGGGATGTCCGTAGGGCACCTTGGGGGTGCGGGGGTCGGGCAGGTGGTCGACGTCGGCGATCGAGGTGTACTCGCCTGTCTGCAGGCGTAGCCGGCGCCCGGCGCGCCAGGCAGCCCGGCATAGCGCCGCGTACGGTGCGTCCTGGGTCAGGTCGACGCGGTCGCGCAGGGCGGTGAGGAATCCAGTGAGGATCTCAGCGTCGATGTCGTCGGGGTCGCCGTCGTAGCCGGCGCACAACTGGCCGGCGTAGCGGCGCAGTGCGGGCATGGCCATCCCGACTGCGGCGATCACCCACGCCGGCCCGTCCAGGCGGGCACGGTTGACCAGTTCTCGCCACACGCCGTCACGCAGCGCGTATTCCTGAGGATGACGCAGGAGCCAGTCGCGCAGCGCCGGCATTGTCATGACACCCGACGCGGCTGCGCTGGGCACGCCGCAGGTGTCTAGGTTGAGCGTCAGAGGTGTTGGCTCGCCGGTCAGCGCGGTGAAGGCGGCGTCGGCGGCTGCGAGAGGTGAGGTTGGCCAGTTGGTGGCGGACACGCTCATGTCACAACTCCCCCTGTCGGAGATGACCGTTGATTGGTAAGGCCGCGATGCCGTGGTGGCGCGGCGGCACCGATTGGGCCACGGCGGTCACACAACTCCTCACAGCGCAGGCCACGGCCGTAGGGTGCGGTGCGGGACTCGTGGCATCGTCTCTGACAGGCAACCCGTGACATCGACTCGTGTCGTTGGGGTTCGGATTTGTCAGTGTCGTTGAGCTGGGTTGTGACACAGGCCAGGCGCTGATGCCGCCTGTCGCAGATGGCAACGCCGTCGACAGCCGGATGGAGCACTACGGCGATGCCATCGCCCGGAGGTGACACTCACCGCCGCCCATGGCCGCTCACAACGACTCGCATCCCGGCACCTGTGGCATCGGTCGACGGCGATGATGTCACCGGTGCCGGATCTCGCGCGGGCGTCGTCGGCGTCAGCGTCACCAGGACGCCTTAGAGCCTGGTAAATAAGGGTTTCAGGTGGGTTG
>NZ_LWLS01000025.1 GCF_001905095.1 Micromonospora sp. CB01531 | reverse complement strand
CCTCTTCTCCGGCTGGGGCGTACGCACCCTCGCCGAAGGAGAAGCCCGCTACAACCCCCTCGGCTACCACGTCGGCACCGTCTGGCCATTCGACAACTCACTCATCGCCTGGGGCCTACGCCGCTACGGCTTCAACACCGAAGCCGCCCGCATCGCCGAAGGCATCCTCGACGCCGCCAACTACTTCGACGGCCGACTACCCGAAGCCTTCGCCGGATACCCCCGACACCTCACCCGCTACCCCGTGCAATACCCCACCGCATGCAGCCCACAGGCTTGGTCAACAGGTGCCCCTCTGTTGTTGCTGCGGACCATGCTCGGTATGGAACCGCGCGGAGATCACCTGCTGACCAGGCCGGCGGTGCCCAGAAAGGTCGGCCGAATCGAACTGCGCCACATACCCGGGCGCTGGCGGCGGGCCGACGTCTTCGGCCGCGGTCGGTTCGGCTAACTGCTTCGTCCCGAAAAAAGACTCCCTTTCGTCAGGGCGAAGGAGTCAGGGCGGGTCCTGCCGATCTACGGGGCGTGAGCGACTATGTCTGGTCGGCGAGGTGTTCCTCGCGCCACCGCGCGAACCGCCTCCGCATTGCGGTGATGCGGCCTGGATCGGTGTCCACCGGCACGCTCGGGCGACCCGGTCGGGCATCGAAATGCGCCCGGAACGGGCGCCCCGATCGGCTGGTCCCTGCTGCAACCCAGCGGCTTCATGCGGAACTTCCGCACCGGCGCCGGAGCGTTCACCGACAACGGCGAACTGATTGGCCTGGCCGGCGACTAGGGAGTCGCCTACATGGACTGTCACGACACTGCCGCGTGTGCTGCCGCAGTGCTCACCGGACCGGCCCGGGCCAATGGCACCTACATCCTCACCGGACCCGAGACGCTCACCCACGCACACACCGCGCACCTTCGACGAGTTCCTCATCGCGTCGTACCAGGCCGTAGGGGCGATCCCCTAGCTGTCGGGAAGCAACGCGTCCGTCAGGAGGTGGAGAGAGGCGTAGGACGACGGCGACGCGAGTCGTACGGCCGGCGCGACCGCAGGACGATGCCGCAGGGGTGACGGTTGCCTACCGTCCTGGATGTGGAAGAACGTCTTGATGGCGTGGCGGTGCCTCGCCGGCGCGTCCGGGCGGGTTGGCGGCGTGCGTTGCTGCGGATTGTCACTGGTCTGCTAGTGGTGTTCGCGGTGGTCAGCGGCTCCGGTTGGACCTACGAGACGCTGGCGAGGCGGAGTGACGGTCAGCGGCATCCGGCGCCCGGCCGGTTGATCGATATCGGGGGCCACCGGCTGGACCTGAACTGCACCGGGTCGACTGGCAGTGCGCCGACCGTGGTGTTCGAAGCAGGGCTCGGCGAGTCGTCCACGACGTGGGCGACGGTGCAACAGATGCTGACCGACCCCTCGGCGACCGTCCCGGTCCGGGCGTGCAGCTATGACCGCGGCGGCTATGCGTGGAGCGATCCGGGGCCCGGTCGGCGCGACGCCGGGCGGCTGGCCGAAGAGTTACACACCCTCCTGACCAACGCGGGCGAACATGGGCCGTACGTCCTGGTCGCTCATTCGGTGGGTGGGTTCGTGGTGCGTCTGTTCGCTGACCGTTGGCCTGGCGAGACCGCGGGTCTGGTGCTGGTGGACGTCACCGACGAGCGCGAGACAGGGACGTTGAAGGCGAGCGCCCCGATCGTTCGCGCGCAGATGGCCGCCTTCCGGTTCGCCGCGCGGATCGGTGTGGTGCGCCTGGCCCCGGGGATCGCCGCGAGCACGGGCGCGCCGCGGGCGGCACGTGAGCATGCGGCGGTCGTGTATCGGAGCACCAGCATGGCAGCCGCCGCCAGCGAAGCTGAGGCGTCTGTGGACAGCGCCCGTCTGGTGCAGTCAACGGTACGTCCTGGAGCCTGGCAGGACCGGCCGGTGGTCGTGATCTCCGCAGCCGGGCAGCCGCGCCAAGTGCTCGAACATCACGCCCAACTGGCCGCCCTGTCCAGCCGAGGCCAACACATCATCGCCGACACGACCGATCACTACGTCCATTACGGCCAGCCGCAGCTGGTTGCAGGCGCGGTGCGACGAGTCGCCTCCGGTGCTGCTCTGTAGACGACCGTCGATCGTGCAGATCGGCAGGCTTCACAGGATTTCAGCGGACAACAATCCTGGCCGGTGGTCCCGGGGCAGGCGCGGGGGTCAGGGCGGCCATGCGTAGCGCATCGTGCAGTGCCGCTGCGGCGTTGCCGTCAACGGTGGGTAGGGTCCGCGCCGCGAGCCAGGCGGCGCCGACCTCGCCTGGCGCCGCGACAAGCACCGGCGCCGACCATCGGCGGGTGAGCATTCGAGTCGGCCACCTTGTCCATCAGTACTGCGATGTAGTGGGAGTACAGCTCGGGTGGGAGGCCGCGTTCGATGGTGTCGAGCATCGCCGGACTGGGGTATCGGCCGCCTTGTCGACGAGCTCTCCGTAGAAGTCGAGTTGGCTCTGCCGCATCTCGGACAGGACTCAATGCGCAGATCAGCGTCGGTGAGCAGGTGAACCAGGGACTGGCCGAGCGGCGTGCGGCACCCGACGCTCAGGTAGCCGGCCGGCTGAAGCCGCTCACTGTTGACCACGGCTCGCGCACCGGAGACGACGTCACGCTCCTCACTCATTACTACCTGGTCCGTGCTGACGACCTCGAACAGTCCGACGCAGCCGTCCAGGAACTGCGCGACGACCTCGGTGAGCGCCACACCGTCGAGTACGTGGGCCCGCTGCTACCGCTCGACTTCGCCGAGAGTGCGGACGACGTGCCCCCGATACCCGCGAGCGGAACCGCGTCCAGCCGCTGGGGATGGTGAGACGCCTCAAGGAAGAGCGGTGCCGTGAACAACGGTGAAGCTCAGCACCGCCGTAGCCAGCGGGTACCGCCCGGCGGTTCCCCTGCCGAGTCCTGACTGATCCACGGGCGGGCCGGAACAACGACCGGTTCGGTCATAGGCGCTGCCTATGACGGTGGTCTGGGAATGATCCCTACCGGGGAGCGCCGCGCGGGCGAAGCCTGGAACGGTGATCGTTCTTGCTGAGATGCCCACCCGCCGCCGCGCACCCGCCCTTGCCGCCGGACTCGGCGCGGCGGTGTTGCTGGGACTCGCCGCGACAGTTGCCGGCACGCTGGTCCCCGTGGTCGGTGCGCCCGTCTTCGCCGTTGCCGTCGGGGTCTTGCTGAGCCCGCTGGCGCGGTCCCGGCCCGAAGCGATGGCGCCAGGCCTGAGCTTCGCGAAGGGCCTGGTGCTGCAGCTGTCAGTCGTGTTTCTCGGCGCTCAACTGTCGCTCGACGAGGTGCTGTCGGTGAGCGCGGAGTCATTGCCGGTCATGCTGGGCACGCTCGGGGTGTGCCTGCTGCTGGCCTGGTCGGTGGGCCGGCGGCTCGGCGTCCCCCGCGATCTACGCACGCTGATCGGTGTCGGCACCGGCATCTGCGGCGCCTCCGCCATCGCGGCCGCGACACCGGCGATTCGGGCGAAGAGTAACGACGTGGCATACGCGATCTCGACGATCTTCCTCTTCAACGTGGCCGCCGTGCTGGTCTTTCCGCCGCTCGGGCACGCGCTGGGGTTAAGCGCGCACGCGTTCGGGCTCTTCGCGGGCACCGCCATCAACGACACCAGTTCGGTGGTGGCCGCCGCGGGCGCCTACGGCCAGGACGCCGCCGGATACGCAGTCGTCGTCAAGCTCGCCCGCACCCTGATGATCATTCCGATCGTCCTCGTCCTCACCACCCTGACCCGCCGCCGCGCCGACCTGCCGAAGACGTCGAAGGCGCGGCTCGCGGTCTCCCTCGTGCCCTGGTTCCTCGTCGCATTCCTCGCCGTGGCCGCACTGAACACCGATGGACTCATCCCCACCGCCGCCCAGGCCGCTCTGCATCAGGTGGCGCTGCTGTTCATCGCAATCGCCCTCGCCGCCGTCGGCCTCTCCACCGATGTGGCCGCCCTCCGGCGCGCAGGCGCCCGGCCGCTGCTGCTCGGCCTGATCCTCTGGGCCGCGGTCAGCTCGACCAGCCTGGGCCTGCAATACCTGCTGGCCCGATGACCAGCCCCGGGACGGGCCGAACACCCAAGCACCTGTGACAGACTGCGCGGGATGCCACTGCCGCCCTGGATAAGCGACCTGCCGGCGCTCGACCTGCTGCTGTCCGTCGCCGAGACGGGGAGCGTCGGACGCGCGGCACAGGCCCACGGGATCACACAGCCCAGCGCCAGCGCTCGGCTTGCGAAACTGGAACGCCGACTCGGCGTACCGCTGCTGGTGCGTTCGCGGCGCGGGAGCCTTCTCACGCCCGCCGGCGAGGCCGTCGTCGCCTGGTCGCGCAACGTCATCGACGCCGCGCAGAACCTCGCCGACGGAGTTCTGACGCTGCGCGCCGACCGGCAGGCCCGGCTGCGTATCGCGGCGAGCCTCACCGTGGCCGAGTACCTGCTGCCGGCCTGGCTGCTGAGCCTACGCCGCACCCATCCCGAGCTGGACATTTCGGCCGACGTCGCGAACAGCCACGGCGTCGTCGAGGCCGTCCGCTCGGGCACGGCAGACCTTGGGTTCGTCGAGTCACCCGACATCCCCGCCGACCTGAGTGCCCGCATCGTGGGCGACGACCGGCTCGCCTTGGTCGTCGCCGCCACCTATCCGCTCGCCGCGCACGCCTGGCGCCCACTGCGGCCGACCGACCTCGCCGATCAGCCACTGCTGCTGCGTGAACCGGGCTCCGGAACCCGCGACACGTTCCTGAACGCGGTCGAGCACGCCCTCGGCTTCGCGCCGTCGCTGCCGCACGCCATCAGCCTTGGCTCGACCACCACGATCCTTTCCACGGTTCGGGCCGGTGGTGGCATCGGTGTGATCAGCGCGCGCGCAGCCGCGCCTGCCGTCGCAGCGGGAGAACTGGTCGAGCTCCGGGTCGAGGGCCTCCCGCTGACCCGTCCGCTGCACGCGCTGTGGCTGGGCCGTACCCCGACCGCCCTCGCAGCGGAACTCTTGGCGATCGCCGCTGTTCCTTCCGCAGCCCGATAGCAGTTCCGGTGAATTTCCCGCCAGGATGGCTTGCCCTGGAGGATCCCACCGGACGAGGTCGGGCATAACGGGCGGTGCGCGGGAAACCCGCCCTCGGCGCGTTCGCCATCCCTCCGAAGGCCCCATCACCCAGCACCCACACTGCGATTTTGGCCTGGTATGCCAGCAGGCCAGCACGAGCGCCACCGGGAGTGCGGCGAGCAGGTAGCGCAGCAGGCCCTTGTGCGCCGGTAGCCGCACCAGGGTTGCGGGACTACGCCAGCCCAATCTGCTTCATGAAGGTGGTGAGGTCGTAGAAGAGGTTCTCTTCGGCGATCTTTCCGTCGACCCATCGGGCCACCGTGCAAAAGTCGACGTCGAACGATTTGCCGGTCGGCGGGATCTCGTTACCGTCCGGGCCGGTCATGGGGCCGGTCATGGTGCCGGTGAAGCGCGCGATCGAGCACGTCCAGTCACCCGAGGCGAACAGGACCTTGTATGGCCGGTTGCCCAGCCGCTGATCCGGAAACGCCTTGAAGAAATCCCTCGCCTCGGCCTCGTGGTTGTGCTGACCATGCGTCTCCGGTTTGCCGGGCCACCGCACCACGACGTCCTCGTGATGCCGGCTGTTGAATGTGTCGATGTCCTGGGCGTTCCACGCGTCGTCGAGGGTCTGCATCAGTTCCATGTTCTGCTGCTCGATGCCCACCGCCGTGACCTCCTGCTGTTGACCGCCGGTTCAACGGTCAGCCTAGGGCGGTGCAATGGCCACTCGGCCGCGTTTGTTGACTTCCATGACCCTGTTGGCCATTTGATGGCCTGGTAGGGCGCGCGTCGCGCGTTGGTCGGGCTGCGGCTTTGCGATGGTCGGGCGCGGTCGTCTTCCCCCTTCCCGGCCGTAGGATCGGGTGTCTGATGTCGATGCAGCCGTTGCCGTGGCCCGAGCCCGCGGGAGAGATCACCCGGGCGGTCGCGGAGATGTATCGGGGGCGGCGGGCGCCGTTGCCGGTCGCGGTCCGTGACGAGTTGGAAGAGCTGTTCGCCGACGCGGAGTTCGCCGAGGCGTTTGCCGCTCGCGGGCCGCAG
>NZ_LWLS01000024.1 GCF_001905095.1 Micromonospora sp. CB01531 | reverse complement strand
AACCGCGTTACACCACTATCAGGGACGCCACTGCCGGTCGCGGGGGCGGCGGAGGCGGCCGTGTCGTCGAACAGTACGGCGCGGACCGTCTGGAGGTCAGGAAACATCAGTACGACCCCGTGGCCGCTCATGAGCCGAGCGACTTGCGCTCGCTTGCTGCGGCTGGCGGTCACGCAGAGTATGACCGGCTGCTCGTCGAAATCTCCCGCAGGAGTGCTCATGGGAGTAGGAAAGCAACTTGCACAACGCAGGTCAATATCAAAACTTTTGTCGCCGAAAAATAAAGCTCGATATTGGACCGATTTTGCCCTATTACTGCCCAGCCTTTGTGCTTGAGAGGAGATCGAAGTGCATCGACGATGATCGCGGGATGCCGCCTACCTGCGGTTTCCAGTCCTGCACCCTCGGTGGTCAGCCACCGTTGGCCACCGCCAGCTAGGAGGTCGTCGCCCGATGCGCAAATCGCGAACAGGATTGCTGAGAGCGGGCCCGGTCACCGTCGTGGCCGTCGCCGCTCTGCTCCTCGGTGCACTACCCGCGGCCGCCCGACCCGTCGACCCGGAACCCGCCGCGCCCGCAGCCGCAGCGGCAAAGGCCGAGGTGCGTCAAGCCGCCAAAAACGACGTTTCTCGGAAACTGCGCGACATCGCCCCGAAAAGCAAGAGCGGACAAGGCTCGAAAATTGCCGAACAGCCGGCTCGATCGCTGAACCGCCAGGCGGCGGACGCGTCCGCCAAGGCCGGAAGCGACGCCGTGCAGCGCGGCTTCACCGCCAGCCAGGTGCCTGAGTTCACCGCGAACTTCGAGGGCGTCGGCAACATCGACGGCGTCCTGCCGCCGGACACCAACGGCGACGTGGGGCCCAACCACTACGTGCAGATGGTGAACCTGCACTACGCCGTCTACAGCAAGACCGGCAGCCTGCTGCTCGGTCCGCTGCCGGCCAACGCGATTTGGTCCGGCTTCGGCGGACCGTGCGAGACCCGCAACGACGGCGACCCCATCGTCCTCTACGACGAGACCGCCGACCGGTGGATGGTCACCCAGTTCGCCCTGCCCGGCGGGACGGCCGGCAATCACCAGTGCATGGCGATCTCCCAGACCCCGGACCCGACCGGCGCCTACTTCCGCTACGACTTCCTCTACCACCAGACCCGGATGAACGACTACCCGAAGTACGGGATCTGGCCGGACGCCTACTACATGACGACCAACGAGTTCGCGCCGTCGTTCGTCGGCGCCGGCGCGGTGGCGTTCGAGCGGGAGAAGATGCTCACCGGCCAGCCGGCCCGGATGGTCTACTTCCACCTCGGACCGGACTTCGGCGGACTGCTGCCCGCCGACGCCGAAGGCCTCGCCCCGCCCGCCGGGGCACCGAACCCGTTCGTCATGTTCGACGACGACGCCTGGGGCGTCTCGCCCACCGACCGGCTGCTGATGTGGGACTTCAAGGTCGACTGGGCCAATCCCGCGAACTCCACGTTCGGCAACAACCTCGCGCCGAGCCGCTTCCTGGAGACCGCACCGTTCGACTCGAACATGTGCAACTACGCCCGCACCTGCGTCCCCCAGCAGGGCACCTCGGCGCGGCTGGACGCCATCGCCGACCGGTTGATGTACCGGGCCGCGTACCGCAACTTCGGCGACCACGCCTCAATCGTGCTGAACCACACGGTCGACGCTGACGGCACCGACCACGCCGGCGTGCGCTGGTACGAGCTGCAGAGCACCTCGCCCACCAACTGGCGGATCAACCAGCAGGGCACCTACGCCCCCGACGCCGAGCACCGCTGGATGGCCAGCGGCGCGATCGACGTCTCCGGCAACATCGCCTTCGGCTACTCGGCGTCGAGCAGCAACTCGTTCCCGTCCATCCGGATGGCCGGCCGGCTCTCCGGCGACCCGCTCGGCCAGCTCGGGCAGAGCGAACGCACGCTGATCGCCGGCACCGGAGCGCAGACCCACTCGGCGGCCCGCTGGGGTGACTACAGCTCGATGTCGGTGGACCCGACCGACGGCTGCACCTTCTGGTTCACCTCCGAGTACCTGACCACGACCAGCTCCGCCACGTGGCAGACCCGGGTCGGCGCGATGAAGTTCCCCAACTGCGTCGCCGGGCCGCGCGGCGAGGTCAACGGCAAGGTCACCAAGTCCGGTGGCGCGCCGATCGCCGGTGCTGCGGTGCGCGTCGGCGGCGGCGGCACCGTCACCGACGACCAGGGCAGCTACAAGCTGACCCTGCCGGCCGGGCAGCACGAGGTGACGGCGTCGGCGTTCGGCTACGCGCCGAAGACCCAGACGGTCACCGTCACCGACGGCGGCACGGTCACGGTCAACTTCACCCTCGACGCCGTGCCGGCGCGCAAGGTCTCCGGGGTGGTGAAGGACGGCTCCGGGCACGGCTGGCCGTTGTACGCACGGATCGACGTGGCCGGCAAGCCGGGCGGACCGGTGTTCACCAACCCCGTCACCGGCGCGTACTCCGTCGACCTGCCCGCAGGCGAGTACGGGCTGACCGTCAAGGCGATGTACCCGGCGTACCAGCAGGGCAGCGCGCAGCTCACCGTCGGGGGCGGCGACCAGGTGAAGAACTTCGACCTGGCCGTCGAGAACAGCTGCACCGCCGCCGGCTACCAGTTCAACTACAGCACCCCGCTGTTCACCGAGTCGTTCGAGTCCGGGACGACCCCGCAGGGCTGGAACGTGGTGAACCACACCACCAGCGGCGGCTGGGTGTTCAACGACCCGAAGAACCGGGGCAACCTCACCGGCGGCACCGGCAAGTACGCGATCGCGGACAGCGACGCGGCCGGCTCCGGCACCACCATCAACACCGAGCTGATCACCCCGCCGCTGGACCTGACCGCCGTGCCGTCGCCGGTGCTGCGGTTCAACAGCGACTACCGGGCGCTCAACGGGTTCGCCAACGTGGAGTTCAGCGTCGACGGCGGCACGACCTGGGCGACCGCGGCGAACTGGACCACCACCAGCCGGCGCGGTCCGGTACTCGAGGAGGTTGCGATCCCGCAGGCCGGTGGCAAGGCCGGCGTGCTGGTCCGGTTCCACTACCAGGGCAGCTGGGCCTGGTGGTGGGAGGTCGACAACGTCTCCGTCGTGAACCGGGGCTGCGACCCGATCCCCGGCGGACTCGTGCTCGGCCAGGTCCTAGACAACAACATCTCGGAAGGTCTGAACGGCGCCACGGTGACCAGCGTGGACAAGCCGGCCGAGAAGGCCACCACCGCGGCGACGCCGGACGACGGCAACCTCGGCGACGGCTTCTACTGGATGTTCTCCACGCTGACCGGGGCGCACCCGTTCACGGCGGCGAAGAGCAACTACGGGTCGGTCACCTCCACCGTGAACGTCGCGGCCGACCAGAGCACCCGAGCCGACTTCTCGCTCAAGGCCGGCCGGTTGACCATCACCCCGCCGTCGCTGACCGGCACCCAGACGCTCGGTCAGAAGACGACGGTGACCACGAAGATCACCAACACCGGCGACGCGCCGGCCAGCGTGGACCTGTCCGAGCGGCGTGGCGGCTTCGAGATCCTCGGACCGCGCGGCGCGCCCCTGCAGAACAACCTGGTCAAGGGCAGCGGCACGTCGATCGGCTGGCTGGGCGACAACAAGGCCGGTGAGCCGGTCGCGCCGTCCCCCTACGCGCCACCGTGGGTCGACACGGCCAAGTACCCGATCGCGATCATGGACAACGCCGTGGCCGCGTTCGACGGCAAGGCGTACTCGGTCGGCGGCACGGACGGCCTCAACAACCTCGCCAACAGCTACGTCTACGACCCGGCCACGAACGTGTGGACCCGGATCGCGGACCTGCCTGCGGCGCTGGAGAAGCCGTCGGCGGCGTTCGCCGACGGCAAGCTGTACGTGTTCGGCGGCTGGGACACGGCCGGTAACACGTCCAGCAAGGTGTACGCCTACGACCCCGCCACCAACGCCTGGCAGACCCGGGCTTCGGTCAACCCGGCGCCGAGGGCAGCCCCCGGCATCGCGGTTTCCGACGGTCAGATCTACCTGGTCGGCGGGTGCACGGACGGCAACTGCACCAAGTCCAACGCGGTCGTCCGGTACAACCCGGGAGCCGACTCGTTCACCACCGTCGCGCCGTACCCGGTCGCCGTCGCCTGGCAGGGCTGCGGCGGGATCAACGGCACGGTCTACTGCGCCGGCGGTAACGGGCCGACGACCCTGAAGAGCACCTACGGCTACAACCCGGGCAACGACACCTGGACCCAGCTGGCCGACCTGCCGGTCGACTTCTGGGGCGTGGCCGCGGACACCGCCAACGGCCTGCTGCTGCTGTCCACCGGTGTCATCAACAACTCCACCGTCGTCACCAACCAGGGCTGGGCGTACGACCCGGCGGCCAACTCCTGGTCGGCGCTGCCCAACGCCAACTACGCCCGCTACCGGGCCGGGGCGGCGTGCGGGTTCGTGAAGGTCGGTGGCTCGACCGGCGGGTTCACCCCGACGCCGGAAAGCGAGATGCTGCCCGGCTTCGACCAGTGCGCCACCGTCACCGACGTGCCGTGGCTGTCCGCGTCCCCCACCACGGCGACGCTGCAGCCCGGACAGAGCGTCACGGTTACCGCCACGCTCGACGCCACTTCGGCGGCGGGTGTGGGTCAGCCCGGCACCTACACCGCGCAGCTCGGGGTCAAGTCCGACACCCCGTACCCGGTGGCGCCGATCGACGTGACGATGGTGGTCCAGCCGCCCAAGGACTGGGGCAAAGTGACCGGCACCGTCACCGGCGTCGACTGCCAGGGCAAGAGTACCGCCCTGCGCGGGACCACCATCCAGATCAACGGCAAGGCTGGCTGGACGTTCACCTTGGAGGCCGACGCCAACGGCAAGTACGCCATCTGGGCGCCGTCGGGCGCCAACCCGATCGAGGTGATCGCTGCCCGGGACGGGTGGATCCCGCAGACCCAGAAGACGAACATCAAGGCAGGCAAGACGGTGACCGTCGACTTCACCCTCCGACCCACCAAGTGCTGACCGACAACTGAGATCACCCGGGCCCGCGCCGATCACCCGGCGCGGGCCCGGCCCGTCGGCAGGGCTCTCGATCGACAGCGCCGCTTCCGGTGGATCACCAAGGCCCCTATGATCTGCGCGAGATCACGGGGGAAGGAACGGGGACATGTGGCCATTCCGGCGCAGGGCGAGGCAGTCTGCCACCGCCGCCACGCTGTCGATCGACCCGGCCATGGGCGATCCGACCGCCGCCGCGCTCCGCGCTGCGTTGCAGCAGCGGGACTGGCCCACCGCCCGGGATCTGCTCACCCCGATCACCGACCCGGACGACCACGCGTACTACCTGGGTGTCGCGGGGGACGTGTCCGGCGTGCAGGACTGGATCGGTGAGTGGATCGACGCCGAGCCGCGTTCGACCCTTCCGCTGCTGGTGCGTGGCGTGCACGCGGTCTATTGGGCGTGGGAGGCGCGGGGTGGCGCCCGGGCGTCCCAGACCCGGCAGGAGCAGTTCCGGGAGTTCCGGAAGCGACTCACGCTCGCCGAGAACTGCCTCGACGAGGTGGCCGACCGGGACCGGGACGACACCACGGCCCGCACCTTCCTCGTCACGTCGGCGCGTGGCCGGCAGGTCGACCGGGACGAGGCGCAACGACGCTTTGACGCGGTGACCGACCGGCATCCGTGGCACCGGATCGCCCACGAGCACATGCTGCAGTATCGGTGCCGGAAGTGGTTCGGCAGCCACGAGGAGATGTTCGAGTTCGCCCGGAGTGCGGCGGTGAAGGCTCCCGCGGGGTCCGCGCTGGGACAGCTCGTCCCGATCGCGCACCTGGAGATGTGGCTCGATCTTCCGGTGGGGGAGGACGCCGACTACATCGGTGCGGCGGCGGTGGTGGCTGAGCTCAATGCCGCAGCCGACCAGTCGGTACGGCATCCCGACTACCAGCGTCGGCCGGGTTGGCCGGTCGTGCACAACCTGTTCGCGATGGGCTTCGCCATGGCCGGTGACTTCCCCTCGGCGGTGGCGCAGTTCGAGGTGATCGGCGACCTCGTGACGGAGTGGCCGTGGCAGTACCACTCGAGCGATGCGGTCGGCGCGTTCCTCGCCGCTCGGCAGCGGGTGCGCGGCGACCACGGCTGAGCAGGCAGGCGGCCGCACCGGATGAGACACCAAACGCTCTTCGCGCATCGTGATGTCCCCTGACTAATTCCGCGGAGAGTGGGAAAGCCGTCGCATGGCTGAGCCGGGTGCCCCCGGCCGGCGTCCCAGCCGTCCGGCGGGGCCCGGCCGCGTATGGCCGCTGCCGGCCGTACGGCAATTTTTCGCCTCCCGGCAGTTGGCGCCCATTGCGTTGATCTCCGTGCAGGCTGGGCTCGCCACGGCGGGGGCCTGGATCATCGCCACCGACTTCCTCGGCCGCAACGCGCCGGTCTTCGCGCCCGCGGCCGCTCTCGCCACCATCGCCTCCGCCACGGGACAACGCACCAGACAGACGGTGGAACTCCTCATCGGGGTCGGGCTGGGCATCACGGTGGCCGACGCCCTGCTGTATCTCGTCGGCAGCGGCGCGTGGCAGATTGCGGTAGTTGTCTCCGGGTCCGTCGCCCTCGCCCTGTTGGTCGCCGGCCGCAGTGGTGCCCTGGTCAGTCAGGCCGGTGCCACTGCGACACTGTTCGCCACCCTGTCCGGCAGTCAACGCAGCCTCGAACTGCCCCGCATCCTCGATGCCGCCGTGGGTGCGTCGATGGGCTTCCTCGCCGTGGCGCTGCTCCTGCCCTTCGACCCGTTGCGGGGCGTCCGTCGCGCCGCCAGGCCGTTCTTCACCGATCTCGCCGCGGCCATCCACACCACCGGCCAGGCGCTGGCGGCCGGCGACCGGGACCTGGCTGTGCGAGCGTTGGACAGCTTCAACGCCGTTGCCGCCGACGCCAAGCGCTTCGACGAAGCCCTGCGGGGGGCCGAGGAAATGGTGAGCATCGCGCCGTGGTGGCGCCACCGGCGCAGCCGCTACCAGCAGTACCGGGCCGCCGCCGACCAACTCCGTGCCTTCACCACCAACGTCCGGGTGATGGCCCGCCGCGTCGTTACTCTGCTCGAATATCACGAACCGGTCCCGCCGTCCTTGCATCAGGCCGTCACGGCCTTGGGTGACGCGCTCACGTATCTGCACGGCGACTGCACCACCGGCCGAGCGTCCGGACGGACCCGGCAGTCCGTGCTCGAAGCCGCACGGCTGGCCGGACAAGCGGACCGCGCCCAGGCGCGGGAGTTCGGCGAGACCGTTGTCGTGCAGATCCGCAGCGCCGCCAGCGACCTGCTGCGCGCCACCGGCGCCAGCCCACAGGACGCCAACCGCCTGGTCCGCGAAACAGCCACCGGCGACGAGAACGGCCGGTAGCCCCGGTCAGGGATCGCGGCGGCTGGGCGCGATCGGCGGGGCGGTGCTGACCGGCAGGAACAGGTCCAGCAGGTCGTCCAGACGGATCAGGATGAGCGCGCCCACCGCCCCGGCCGCCAGGGCGACGGCCGCGCCGGCCGGCGCCAGTGGGTACGCCGCCCCGAGGGCCACGGCCACGAGCGCGCCGGCGACGCTGGCCAGCAGGATGCCGTTGCGGACGACATGGCGCCGGCCGAGCGGTCGCTCGGTTGCCCCGAAGCAGGCACAGCGGGCTCCGGTGCCGCGGCGTACGGCGAGTACGACACCGGTCGTCAGGACGGCGAGCAGCAGGCTGGTGAGGAGGAGCACGAGGGTGGCCCGGCGCGGGCGGTGGCCCAGCCGGCGACCACGGCCGCCACCGACCAGCCCAGCCCGAGCACGATCCCCGCCTCGGCCGCGGTCACCGCCAGCGCGGCGGGGGCGACCAGCCGGGTGGGCAGCAACGGCACCGGCCGTAGCGAGTCGGCGAACGCCCGCTGCGCCGCACGGCTGCGCACCTTGCTCCCGGCTGAGGCGGCGAAAACGCACCACAGCGCCCCCATGAGTCCCACTGACAGGTACATCGTCCCCCCGACCGTCGTGCGCCCGCGGCGCCAGTATCGTCACCCGGACGCCTGGGAGGCAAGGATCGACCGCCGTGCGCGTGCGGCCGGGTCAGGGCACCGGCGCGGGCAGGACCGCGATGGGGTCGAGGCCGGCCAGGCGGGCCCGGACGGCCTCCGCGTGGGCGTTGCCCAGTTCGCCGAAGATCTGCTCGGCCAGTCGCCAGGCGGCCTGCGCGGCATCGGGACGGCCGGCGGCGTGGTGGGTGTCCCCGAGATGGGTCAGCACGTCGGCCTCGTTGTACCGGTCGCCGCACCGCCGGTACAGCGCCAGCGCGCGCTCGTAGCAGTCGACCGCACCGGCGTGCTCCCCACGGTGGTGGTGGACGTAGCCGATGCTGTCCCAGGTGGCCGCCTGGCCCACGCGGTCGCCGAGCGTCTCCTGCAGGGCCAGCGCCCGGTGGCAGTAGGGCAGGCTGTCGTCGAAGTTCCGCTGCAAAGCGTGTACCCAACCGAGCAGGTTCAGCGCCCGGCCGATGCCCGGCTGGTACCCAGCTTCGGTGTACAACCGCAGCGTCTGCGTGCTGTGCTCGTGCATCGTGTCCCAGCGCTGTTGGGACTCGGCCAGGCAGGCGAGCGCGAAATGCACCGCGGCCCGCCCGGCCGGGTCGCCGAGCCGCGTGTAAAGGTCCAGCGCCGACCGGTACGCCGCCTCCGCCTCCGGGTACCGGCGCAGCGAGGCGTACGCCCGGCCGAGGAAGCGCTGCGCCCAGGCCTGCTCGGTGCGCTCGTCGAGCCGCCGGGTGGCCTCGATCGCCACCTGTTCGACGGCGATCAGGTCCGGCCACCGGCCCTGGTTGTCCATCAGCCCGGCGAGTACCCGCGCCAACTGCCAGGCGTGCCGGTCGGACCCGGCGTCGACGGCCAGCCGGACCGCGGCCAGCAGCACCTGGTGCTCCACGGCGAACCAGTCCAGCGCCTGCCGGTCGTCGGCGAGCGGCTCGGGGGTCACGCCGGGCCGGGGAGGGGTCTGGACGACCGGGTCCCGGTGCGGCTCCACGAGCACCGCCGCGACGTCACAGGTGTGCAGGTAGTGGTCGAGGACCCGATGCACCGCGTCGGCCCGTTCGGCGTCCGGGTCGTGCCGCGCGGTCAGCTCCCCGGCGTACGTGCGCAGCAGGTCGTGGAGCTGGAACCGGCCGGGGCTGTGTTCGGTGAGCAGATGGGCCTGGGTCAGCTCGGCCAGCAGCCGCTGGGCGGGCCCGGCGGCGAGCCCGGCGAGGCTGGCCGCGGCCGCGACCGAGACGTCCGGGCCCGGGTACAGGCCGAGCAGCCGGAACAGCCGAGCCGCGGCGGGGCTGAGCCCCCGGTACGACCAGGAGAAGACGTTGCGTACGTCGGTGATCGGGTCCCCGGCGTGGAGCGCGTCGAGTTGGCCGGCCCGCAGTTGCTCGGCGAACCGGGCCAGCGGGAAGGTCGGCTTGGTGGCGGCCCGGGCAGCCACCACCGCCAGGGCCAGCGGCAGCCCGGCGCACCGGTCGATGATCTCCTCGGCGGCGTCCGGTTCCGCGGCGACGCGCTGCGCGCCGAGCCGGCGCGCGAGCAGCTGCCGGGCCTCGTCGGCGGAGAACAGGCCGACGGGTACGGGACGCGCGCCCTCGGCCGCGACCAGCCCGGCCAGGTCGTCGCGGCTGGTGACCACCACGAGGCAGCCGGCCGCGCCGGGTAGCAGCGGGCGGATCTGCGCGGCGTCGCGGGCGTTGTCGAGCAGGATCAGGACGCGCCGGTCGGCCAGGAGCGTCCGGTACAGCGCGATGGCCGCGGCCGGCTCCGACGGTACGCCCTCGGGTGGCACGCCCAGCGCGCCGAGAAACACCCGGAGCGCCTCCGCGCTGTCCATCGGGGCGCCGCTGCCGTCGAAGCCCCGCAGGTTCACCTGCAGCTGACCGTCCGGGAACCGGTCGCGTACCCGGTGTGCCCAGTGCACCGCGAGCGCGGTCTTGCCGACGCCCGCGGTCCCGGACAGGACCGTCACCGCCACGGCGGTGAGCTGCTCGCCGACGGCGTCGAGGGCCTGCGCCAGGCGGGTGAGTTCCCGGCCCCGCGCGACGAAACCGGGCATGTCGGCCGGTAGCTGTGCGGGGACGGGCCGCGCCGGCCGGCTGGTGACAGCCGGCCCGTCCGGCTCGGCGCGCAGGATCGCCCGGTGCGCCTCGCGTACCTCGGGCGACGGGTCGGTGCCCAGTTCCTCGGCCAGCCGGTGCCGCAGCTCGGCGTAGCAGTCGAGCGCGTCGGCGGTCCGGCCGGCCCGGTGCAGGCCCCGCATCAGCGCGGCGCTCAGCGGCTCGACCAGGGGATGTTCGCCGACCGCCTCGGTCAGCGGGCCGAGCACGATGCCCGCGTTGCCGCACCGCAACTCGACGTCCGCCCAGTTCACCATGGCGTCGAGGTACTGCCGGCGCCACGCGCGGCGGGTCCGCTCCGCCCAGCCGCCGGGCAGCCCGGCCAGCGGCTCGCCGGCCCACAGTGCCAGCGCGGTACGCAGCAGCCCCGCCTGCTCGCGGTCCGGGCGGTCGCGGGCGCGGTCGAGCAGGTCGCGGAAGCGGTGCAGGTCGACCCGGTCCGGCTCGACGTCCAGCACGTACCCGCCGGAGCGGCGGGTCAGGGCGGACCGGGTGCCGGCCGGGCCGGGTGCCAGCAGCCGCCGGAGCCGGGTGAGATAGACCTGCAGGGTCTGCCGCGCGCCGGGCGGTGCCTCGTCCCAGACCCGGTCGATGAGCTGTTCGAGGGTGACCGGACGGCCCACCTCGGTCGCCAGCACGGCGAGCACGTGCCGCTGCTGGCGTGGCCCGGAGTTCACCACCCGGTCGCCCAGCCGAATCTCCACCGGCCCCAGCAGACCAATGTCCATGCTGTCTCCCGCCCTCGCCGGTCGACACCCGAGTTGATCACTGTCGATACCCGGGGCCGGACCCATCTCAGCACCGTCCGGGCATGGCCGCCAAGGAACCGTTAAGAAATCGACCCGACCGCGCGCCACATCCTGTGGGAACGCGGCCGGGCAGACCGCCCGGACACCCGGGCGTACGGGGGTGCCACGCCGTCCGATGCGGCGGGGTGCCGTCCGGCCGTGCGACCAGGGACCAGGAAGGGAAGGGTTCGATGCGCACCATCAGCAAGATGGCCAACGCCGCGGCCGATCGGCTGCTGAGTCTGGTCGTCCCGCACACCGCGGCTCGGGCAACCGACTGCGACTACTTCTGCTGCGGTACCAACATGTGGCGGTACTGCTGCTACTACCCGAACGGCACCAGCAACTGCGGCTCCTGCTTCCGTTCGTCGTCCAGCGAGTACTACTGCTGACGTAGCGGCGGGCCGACCGGTAGCCGCCGGCGGCCGACGAACCGACCCGGGGGAGCCGTCCGGCTTCTCCGGCACCTCGCCAGGTGCCCGGCGGCGCGTGCGACGCCGCCGGGCACACCCCCAGCCATCGGCCCGCCGACCCGGCCGGCCCTGTCGACAAGGCGGTGCACCATGCCCTACCTGATCGCCGCGCTGCTTCTCGTCGGCGCGCTCGGCGCGCTGAACCTGCTGCTGGCGCTCGGCGTGATCCGCCGGCTGCGTGAGCACACGAAGCTGCTGGACGCGCTGTACGAGTACGTCGGCGCCACCCGTACCGCCGCGCCCGGCGAGGGTGCCCGCGGCCCGTCCGCCGGCGACGTGGTCGGCGAGTTCACCGCGACCACCGTGGACGGCCTGCCCCTCGCGCCGGACCTGCTCGCCACGCCGACCGTGGTCGCCTTCCTGTCGCCGGACTGCGGCGGTTGCCGGGAACAACTGCCCGAGCTCCTCGACTGGGCCCGCGGGCAGGACCGGCAGCGGGTGCTGGCGGTCGTGGACGGCCGGTCGGGTGACCCGGCGGACCTGGTCGAGGCGCTGAACCCGGTGGCGCAGGTGGTCGTCGAGGCCGTCGACGGGCCGGTCGCCAACGCGTTCCGGGTTCAGGCGTACCCCCTGTTCTGCGTGCTCGGCGAGGGCGGTGTGCTGACCGCGGTGCTGCCCCGGGTCTCCCGTTTGCCGGTGGGGACGGCGGCATGACCGGCGGCCGGGGGCCGGGGACGCCCGGTGCGCGGGCCCTGGCCGGCTCCGGTGCCCGGGCGGCGCGGATGGTCTGGCGCTCGGCCCGTGGTCACGTTCTCGGCTACCTGGCCGTCACGCTGGTCGGCGCCGGTGCGCCGGTCGCCCTGGCCTGGCTGACCAAGTTGGCCCTGGACCGGCTGGCGGCGCCACGCACTGCCGGTGCGCTGCTCGGCCTGGCGCTGGCGATCGCGGCGGTGGGTACGGCGGCCGCGGTCGCCAGCCACGCCGGGCAGTACCTGCGGGCCGAGGTGGATCGCCGTGCGGCGTTGCGCGGCAAGGACGAGCTGTTCGCGGCGGTGTCGCGGTTCGTCGGGCTGGCACGGTTCGAGACCCCGGCGTTCCTCGACCGGCTACGGCTGGCTCAGCAGAGCGCGGCGAATCCCGGTCGGTTGATCGACACCGCACTGTCCGCCGCCCGGAGCGTGCTCACGGTCGCCGGTTTCGTGGGCTCGCTGGCCCTGATCAGCCCGACGTTCACCGTCGTGCTCCTGCTGGCCGCGGCGCCGGTGTTCCTGATCGAGCTGAGGCTGTCCCGACAGCGGGTGGGGATGCTCTGGCGGATCGGTCCGGTCGAGCGGCGCGAGATGTTCTACGCCCACCTGCTGTCCACCGTGGACGCCGCCAAGGAGATCCGGCTGTTCGGCCTCGGCGACTTCCTGCGCGGGCGGATGCTCGCCGAGGCGCGGACCGCGAACGCGGCCCGGCGCGGCACGGACCGCCGGGAGCTGCTGGTGCAGGGTGGCCTGGCCGCCTGCTCGGCGACGGTGGCGGGCGCCGGGCTGGTCTGGGCCCTGCTCACCGCCGCCCGCGGCGGGCTGAGTGTCGGCGACGTGTCGATGTTCGTGGCGGCGGCGGCCGGCGTGCAGACCGCGCTCACCACCCTGGTCGCCGCCGGGGTGATGGCGTACGAACACCTGCTGACCTTTCACCACTTCGTGGCCGTGGTGACGGCCGAGCCGGACCTGCCGGCGCCGCCCCGACCGCGGGCGCTGCCCGCCCTGCGCGGGGGCATCGAACTTCGCGACGTGTGGTTCCGGTACAGCCCGGACCATCCGTGGGTGCTGCGCGGGGTGAACCTGGTGATCCCGCACGGCCACACCGTGGCGCTGGTCGGGCACAACGGCGACGGCAAGAGCACGCTGGTCAAGTTGCTGTGCCGGTTCTACGACCCGACCCGGGGCGCCATCCTCTGGGACGGCCTGGACATCCGGGACGTGCCGCCGGAGGCGCTGCGGGCCCGGATCGGCGCCGTTTTCCAGGATTTCGTGGCGTACGAGCTGACCGCCGAGGAGAACATCGCCGTCGGCGACCTGTCGGCCGCGGATGATCGGGCCCGGATCGACGGCGCGGCCCGGGCGGCGGGCATCCACGACGCGGTCGCCGGGCTCCCTCGCGGGTACCGGACGCTGCTCAGCCGGTCGTTCGCCGCCGAGCCGTCGGAGGACACGGACCCGCCCGCGTCGACGACCGGGGTGCCGCTGTCCGGCGGCCAGTGGCAGCGCCTGGCGCTGGCGCGCGCGTTCCTGCGCCGCGACCGGGACCTGCTGATCCTGGACGAGCCCAGCGCCGGCCTGGACGCCGACGCCGAGTACCAGGTGCACCGCCGTCTGCGGAGCCTGCGGTCGGGGCGGACCAGCCTGATCATCTCGCACCGGCTGGGTGCCGTGCGGGACGCCGACAGCATCGCCGTACTGGCCGACGGCGTCGTGACCGAGAGCGGCACGCACGCCGCCCTGCTGGCCGCGGACGGCGCCTACGCGCGGCTGTTCGCCCAGCAGGCCGCCGGCTACCGGGACGACCCCCCGCCGGCCGCCCGCACCGGACGTCCCACGGCGGCGCGGCGATGACCGCCGGCCTGCTCGCCGGTGCCGTCGCGCTGGCCGCCGCCGGCCTGCTTGGCGCCGCCGGCTGCTGGCTGCGCCAGCGGTACCTGACGGTCACCGTGGACGGGGAGAGCATGCTGCCGACGTACCGGCCGGGTGAGCGCCTGCTCGTCCGGCGGGTCACACCGGCGGCCGTGCGCGCCGGCCAGGTCGTCGTGCTCAGCGGATTCGGCCAGCCCCGACCGGCAGGGGCGAGGCGCGCGCCGGCCCCCGACGCCCGGCGTGGACCGGCGTGGATCATCAAGCGGGTGGCCGCGGTGCCCGGTGACCCGATACCGCGGGACGTGGCGGCGCTGCATCAGGCCCCTGGTACCCGGGTGCCGAACGGGCGTGTGGTGGTGCTGGGCGACAACCCCGGGCGTTCGTTCGACTCCCGCCAGTCCGGGTATGTCACCACCGACCGTCTGCTGGGCGTGGTGCTGCGCCGCCTGCGGTAGTGCGGTCAAGATCTGAGGCATGGAGTTCTTCTGCTATCACCGTGACCGGCCCGGCTCCGCGGTCCTGCGCCGCGAGCTGCTGCAGGAGCACTGGTCCTACATGGACCGGTACGCGGCGGAGATGATCGCCCGCGGCCCGACCTTCGCCGACGACGGTGACACGCCGACCGGCAGCGTGCACATCGTCGACCTGCCGGACTCCGCCGCCGCCCGGGCGTTCGCCTTCGACGAGCCCAACTATCAGGCCGGTGCGTACCGCGACGTGCTGCTGCGCCGGTGGCGCAACATGCTGGGGCGCACCATGTGGGACTTCCCCGGCGGCCGGACCGGCGGCAACCGGTACCTGGTGCTCGGCCTCGGCGCCGGGCAGGCCGCCGACGTCGCCGTGCCGCCCGACCGGGACGAGCTGATCGCGTACGGGCCGCTGCTGTCCGACGACGGGGCCACCTGGCTGGGCACCGCGGTGCTGCTGCGGGCGTCGGATCCGGACGCGGCGCGTGCGGTCCTGACCCCGGACCGGTACGCCGACATCGAGGTGCACGACTGGGCGTTTGGCGGGCGGCCGGCATGAGCCGACGATGACGGTGGACCCAGTCGGTGGCGACCCGTGATTGACATCGCACTCACGGTGATGTTGCCCGGATATTCTTGACTCATTCCAGAAAACGGACCAGACTGCGTGGCGTGGTCACCAGCCTGGACTTCCAGCAGATGCTGCGCGTGGCCGCGTTGCGCGTGACCCGTCCTCGGGTTGCGGTGCTGAACGCGGTGCACACGCACCCGCACGCCGACACGGACTCGATCATCGGTGCCGTACGCCGGGATCTCCCCGAGGTGTCCCGCCAGGCCGTGTACGACGTCCTGCACGCGCTGACGGCCGCGGGCCTGGTGCGGCGCATCGAGCCATCCGGCTCCGTGGCTCGCTACGAGTCGCGGGTCGGGGACAACCACCACCACGTCGTGTGCCGGTCATGCGGGGTCATCGCCGACGTCGACTGCGCCGTCGGTGCGGCGCCCTGCCTGACCGCGTCCGACGACCGTGGCTTCTCGATCGACGAGGCCGAGGTCGTCTACTGGGGCCTGTGCCCCGACTGTTTCACCGCCAGCAATTCCTGATTCCCTCTGATCCGCCACGTCACGGAAGGAACCTGATGTCCGAGAACCACGACGCCGTCGTCCACGACGCGGAAGCGGGCAGCGAGTCTCGCTGCCCCGTCGCCCATGGGCGCGCCCCGCACCCGACGCAGGGCGGCGGCAACCGCGGTTGGTGGCCGAACCGGCTCAACCTGAAGATCCTCGCCAAGAACCCCGCCGTGGCCAACCCGCTCGGTGAGCAGTTCAACTACGCCGAGGCGTTCCAGGCTCTCGACCTCGCCGCCGTGAAGCGGGACATCGCGGAGGTCCTGACGACCTCGCAGGACTGGTGGCCGGCCGACTTCGGCCACTACGGCCCGTTCATGATCCGGATGGCGTGGCACAGCGCGGGCACCTACCGCATCAGCGACGGCCGCGGCGGCGCCGGTGCCGGGCAGCAGCGCTTCGCGCCGCTCAACAGCTGGCCGGACAACGGGAACCTCGACAAGGCTCGCCGCCTGCTGTGGCCGGTGAAGAAGAAGTACGGCCAGAGCCTGTCCTGGGCCGACCTCATGATCCTCGCCGGCAACGTGGCCCTGGAGTCGATGGGCTTCAAGACCTTCGGCTTCGCCGGTGGCCGCGAGGACGTCTGGGAGCCCGACGAGGACGTCTACTGGGGTCCGGAGACCACCTGGCTCGGTGACCAGCGCTACACCGGCGAGCGGGACCTGGAGAACCCGCTCGCCGCGGTCCAGATGGGCCTCATCTACGTCAACCCGGAGGGCCCGAACGGCAACCCGGACCCGATCGCCTCGGCCCGCGACATCCGCGAGACGTTCCGCCGGATGGCGATGAACGACGAGGAGACGGTCGCGCTGATCGCCGGCGGTCACACCTTCGGCAAGACCCACGGTGCGGGCCCCGCCGACCACGTCGGCCCCGAGCCCGAGGGCGCCCCGCTGGAGGAGCAGGGCCTGGGCTGGAAGAACAGCTTCGGCACCGGCAAGGGCGCCGACACCATCACCAGCGGGATCGAGGTCACCTGGACCTACCACCCGACCCGGTGGGACAACGAGTTCTTCCACATCCTCTTCGCCTACGAGTGGGAGCTGATGCAGTCGCCGGCCGGCGCGCACCAGTGGCGGCCCAAGAACGGCGCGGGCGCCGACATGGTGCCCGAGGCGCACGATCCGTCGAAGCGCCGCGAACCGCGGATGCTCACGAGCGACCTCGCGCTCCGGTTCGACCCGATCTACGAGCAGATCTCGCGACGCTTCCTGGCGAACCCGGCCGAGTTCGCGGACGCGTTCGCCCGGGCCTGGTTCAAGCTGACCCACCGCGACATGGGTCCGATCGCCCGCTACCTCGGCCCGGAGGTCCCGACCGAGACCCTGCTGTGGCAGGACCCGTTGCCGCCGGTGACGCACGAGCTCGTCGACGCCGAGGACGTCGCCACCATCAAGAGCCAGATCGTCGCCTCGGGCCTGACCGTCGCCCAGCTGGTCTCCACCGCGTGGGCGTCGGCGTCGACGTTCCGCGGCAGCGACAAGCGCGGCGGCGCCAACGGGGCGCGTATCCGCCTCGAGCCGCAGATCGGCTGGGAGGTCAACAACCCCGACGAGCTGGCGCCGGTGCTGCACACCCTGGAGAAGATCCAGGAGGCGTTCAACGCCGCCCAGACCGGCGGCAAGAGGGTCTCCCTGGCCGACCTGATCGTGCTGGCCGGTGGGGTCGGCGTCGAGCAGGCCGCCCGGGACGCCGGCTACGCCGTCGAGGTCCCCTTCACGCCGGGGCGTACCGACGCGTCGCAGGAGCAGACCGACGTGGAGTCCTTCGCCGCGCTCGAGCCGACGGTGGACGGGTTCCGCAACTACGTCGGCAAGGGCAACCACCTGCCGGCGGAGTTCCTGCTGATCGACAAGGCGAACCTGCTGACCCTGAGCGCGCCCGAGATGACGGTCCTCGTCGGCGGTCTGCGCGTCCTGGGTGCCAACTACCAGCAGTCGCCGCTGGGCGTCCTCACCGCGGCCCCCGGGTCGCTGACCAACGACTTCTTCGTCAACCTGCTCGACCTGGGCACGGCGTGGCAGCCGACGTCCGAGGACGCGAACACCTTCGAGGGCCGTGACCTCGCCACCGGCGAGGTCAAGTGGACCGGCAGCCGGGCCGACCTCGTCTTCGGCTCGAACTCCGAGCTGCGCGCGCTCGCCGAGGTCTACGCGGGTGATGACGCCCGGGAGAAGTTCGTGCACGACTTCGTCGCCGCGTGGGTCAAGGTGATGGACCTCGACCGGTTCGACCTAGCCTGATCCGCACGTCCAGGCCGGCCCTCCGTCGGGGCCGGCCTGGACGGCCAGGACAGGCGGTTCGGGTCAACCGTGGGAGTGAGCAGTGGCGCCTCCGGCGAGCTTGCGGTGCTCGCTGGGGCTCACCCCGTGGGCGCGTTTGAAGGCCGCGCTGAAGCCGAACGCGTCCGCGTAGCCGACCTGGCGCGCCACGGCGGCGACGGTGGCGGTGGATTCGGCCAGCATGTCGGCAGCGAGCGTCATCCGCCAGTCGGTCAGGTAGGTCAGGGGCGGCTCACCCACCAGTTCGGTGAAGCGTTTGGCCAGCGTCGTACGGGACACTCTGACCAGAGCTGCCAGCGAGGACAGCGTCCACGGCTTGCCCGGCGCGTCGTGCATGGCGCGCAGCACCGGTCCCGCCGTGTCGTCGCTCAGCGCGCTGTACCACCGGGGCGCCTCGGCGCCGGGCTGGTCGAACCAGTCCCGGATGGTGCACACCAGCAGCCAGTCCAACAGCCGATCCAGCACGATCTGCCGACCCGGGCGGCACCCGCCGAGCTGGTGGTCCAGGTAGTCGCGCAGCGATGAACAGTCGTGGTCGTCGGGTACGACCAGGACCGGCGGCAGCACCCCGAGTAGCCGATGCGGCGCCTGGCCCTGGACGTGGTACGCCCCGGCGAGCAGCACCATGTGCTCGGCTGGGTCCGCGTCCGGGGGCTCGGCGACCCGCGATTCGCCGCAGCGGACGTCCCGAAGCTCCCCCGGCCGGAAGCTCGACCGCGGCTCGGCGGAGAACACGAACGGCTCCGGCCCTCGCACCACGACGGCCTCGCCGACCCGCACCAGCCGCGGTTTGTCGCACCCTGGATGCAGGATCCAACCCTCGCCCCGCAGGGGTATGCAGAGCGTCACCGGCGCGCCGTCGGTGAACCGCAACGCCCACGTCGGCGGCAGCACCGACCGGCCGAAGGCCGCGCCCTCCGCGCGTACGCCCCGCAGCAGACTGTCGAACAGGTCCATCGCTTCACCATAGGTCGCGGACGATCGCACATGCCCCGCGTACGGCCAGGCATGTGCCGACGGCGGTCGGGTCGGTTGACTCGTGGTCATGACGACAGCAACGAATGAGATCCTTGTCCTTGGCGGAACCGGGAAGATCGGACGCCGCCTGGTACGCACGCTGCGGGCGGCGGGCAGGCGGGTACGGGCGGCGTCCCGCTCGGGAGAGGTGCGATTCGACTGGGCGCAGCCGACCACCTGGCAGCTGGCCGTGGCGGAAGCTTCCGCGGTCTACCTCTTGGCGCCGGAAGACCCGGCCCTGGCCGACGACTTCGTGTCGCGGGCGGTGAAGGCGGGGGTGGGCCGGTTCGTGGCGCTCTCCGGGCGCGGAATCGACCGGATCGGCGAGGATTTCGCGCCGGGCATGCTCGCCGCCGAACAGGCGGTGCGGGACTCTGGCGCGGAGTGGACGATCATCCGCCCGAACAACTTCAACCAGAACTTCGACGAGGACCTGTGGCGCCAGCCGCTGGTGGAGGGCCGGCTGGCCCTGCCGATGGGCGCCACGCCGGAGCCGTTCATCGACGCCCAGGACATCGCCGACGTCGCCGCGGCACTGCTGACCTCCGACGGCCACCACGGCCAGGTGTACGAGCTGTCCGGCCCCCGTGCGCTCACCTTCGGCTCGGCGGTGGCGATGATCGCGGAGGCGGCGGGCCGATCCATCCGCTACCTGGAGCTGACGCCCGAGGAGTACCGGGCCGAACTGCTGGCCCAGGGACATTCGGAGGCTACCGCAACGGCGCTCAACGCCATGTTCGCGGGCATGCGCGCCGGATACCTCGCCGAGCCCACCGACACGGTCCGGCGGATCCTGGGCCGCGACCCGATCGACTTCGGCACCTACGCCGCTGAGGCCGCCGCAAGGGGCATGTGGTCGTAACCGGTGGACGACTTCGCCGGCCCGCGGGTGTCGCGGGCCGGCGAGTTCCGTCAGTAGCGCAGGGCGCGGAGGTTGGCGTAGCTGTCGCAGGCGGACGAGACGCCGTCCGGGCGCGGGCTGTCGTTCTCGGTGAAGTAGTAGTCGGTGCCGGCCATCTCGCTGTAGGCGAAGATGCGGGCGAAGTCGATGGTTCCCTCGCCCACGTCGGCGAACGACCCGTCGGCGGCCATGTCCTTGACGTGGAACAGCGAGAACCGGCCCGGGTACCGCGTGATCAGGTCGACCGGGTCGGCGCCGACGCTGCTCGCCCAGTACAGGTCCAGCTCCATCGCCACCAGGTTCGGGTCGGTCTCGCGCACCAGCACGTCGTAGCCGCGCGTGCCGCCCTGGGCGGTGAACTCGAATCCGTGGTTGTGGTAGGCGACCGTGATGCCTTCCTGCTTGAGTCTGGCGCCGACGGCGTTGAGGGTTGCCGCGACCTCGCTGTAGTCGTTGAGCTTCCAGGACGCCGAACCTGAGATCCGGACGTACTTGGCGCCGAACGCCTTGGCGTTGGCGATGACGCCGTCGATGTTGTTCCTGAGGTCGCCGAGGCCGATCCCGATCGACGGCGCCGACAGACCCGCGTCGGCGACCAGGGGTGCCAGCGCCGTGGCCGTCTTGCCGTAGAAGTTGTTCACCGCGCCGGAGGGTTCCGCGTTGCGGTAGCCGCAGGCGGCGAGCGCGGCCAGGGTGGCGTCGGGCGCGGTCGGCATGGTGGCCCGCACCGTGTAGAGGACGAGGCCGATCCGCTCGTCGGGTACCGCGCGGGTTCCGGAGGCGGGCTGCGGCTTGCCGATCTCGGAGTCGGCTGCCGCTCGTACGATGCTGCTGCTCTCCTCGGGCGTGAGGATCGCGGTCTGCCTGAGCTCGTTGGCGAGCCGGCTGACCAGGCTCACGAAGCTGCCGTGGCTGGCGAACGGCGCCTCGGCCCAGACGGCGTCCATGATCGTGCACCCGTCGCCGAGGTCGCGGTTCGGTACGCCCGAGTCGGCCCCCCGGCCGAAGAAGACCGTGGCTGAGGTGAGGTATCCCCACGGGCAGCGGTCCGCGGTCACCTGCTCGGTTACCTGGGCGCTGGTGGCGTCGGTCGCGGTTTCGGCGGCCGACGCCGCAGCCGGTGTGAACGGCAGGAGGGCCGCGGCGAGCGATGCGGCAAGCAGGTGACGTGCTCGTCTCGACCGGGTGTGGGGCGGGCGGGCGGAGTTGGCATGCATGTCGTCTCCCAGGTGGCTGAGGAATTCAGACTGGTCAGGTGGTGGGCCGACAGGCCCTCGCGACAGGGCCGGCGGCGGTGCCGGGTCGGTGGTGGCGGGGTGCCGTCCCACCCCGCCACCCGCTCCGGACGCTCAGCGCACCGTGACGACCACGATCGAGGACATGGTCGCCCCGAGGCTGTCGGTGACGGTCAGCCGAGCGGTGTAGGTGCCCTTGCGGGCGTACGTGTGACTGGCGGACGCGCCGTGCACGGTCGCGGCGTTGTCGCCGAAGTCCCACGCGTAGTCCGTGATGGTGCGCCCGGCCGCCGGTGCGGCGGTGCCGGTGAAGGCCACCTGCAGCGGCCCGGTGCCCGTGCTGGGTGTGGCCGAGGCCGACACCGTGGCGTCGGTCTGTTCGCGCACCCCGGCGCCGTTGAAGCGCAGCCAGTCCAGCGCCATCAGGTCGGGGGTACCGCCCGTCTGGTTCGGGTTGACGAAGACCAGATAGAGCGTGCACGTCCGGCCCGGATCGGTGAGCTCGACGGTGGGTGACACGAGGTTGTCCCAGCCGCCGGTGCCGCCGACGGTGGCCCGGCCCAGGAGTTCGCCGGTGGGGGAGTCGGCCCTGATTTCAATGTCGCCGCCGCTGCTGCCCGAGGCGACGCCGAAGGTGACCGAGTCGATGTCGCGCAGGTTGACCGGGCCGAAGTTGATCCATTCTCCGTGGTCGATGTCACCGATGCGCTTGCCGGCACTCGCGGTGGCCCGGTCGATCACCTGGACGCCGCTCTGGCCGTCGAAGTGCTCGGCCTCCTTGCGCTTGGTCTGCAGCTCCGCCCGTGTCGAGCCGACCAGCGCCGGTGCTCCGGCCGCCCCGCCGTCGGTGTACTGCGCGGTGAGCACGGTGTACAGGTTCTGGCCCGGGCCGTGCCCATCACCGCCGTTGCTCTCGGTGACCGCGACCCCGGTGCAGCCGATGTAGTTGTCCAGCGGGTGGGTGTGCGAGTCGTGGCCGAGCTGGGTCTGCACGACCACCTTCGAACAGTCGATGCTGTTCTCCTCCGGGTCGGTGACCGTCACCGTGTAGGGAATGCGGTCACCGAAGTCGAAGAAGGCCCCGTCGGGGACGCTGAGGGTCACCGTCGGCCGAGTGTTGCCGACTGTGATCTCCTGTACGGCGACGGCGGTCTGCCCGTTGGTGGCGGTGACCGTGAGGCGGGCGGTGAAGCGCCCCGGTGTGCTGTAGGTGTGGCTGGGGTTGGCGGCGGTGGAGTCGACGCTGCCGTTGCCGTCGAAGTCCCAGGCGTACTGGACCGCAGTGCCGTCCGGTCCGCTGGTGCCGGCGCTGGAGAAGGCGACGGTCAGCGGCGCGGATCCGCTGTCCTTGTCGGCGGTCAGCTTGGCCACCGGCGGTCGGCTGTTGGCGACGTAGTCGATGCGGTAGATGCCCGCGCCGTCGTTGCTGCCGCCCCGGCCGCTCCCGCTGCCCGCGCCGAAGTCGATGACGTAGAGCGAGCCGTCCGGCCCGAACTCCGCCTCGAACGGCTGGATCCACGACATGTTGCCGAAGATGCCGTTGATGGACTGCAGGTCACCGACGTTGGTGGGGTTGAAGCGGGGATCGTTGAAGGTCTGGGCGGTGGAGTGGATCGACAACGTCTTGAACCACTTGCGGGTCAGCTCGTAGACGATCCACTTGCCGTCGAAGTACTGGGGGAACTTGGTCAGCCGCTTGTTGGACGGGTCGTAGTCGTAGACGGGTCCGCCCATCGGGCCGCCGCCGCCCGTGCCGAGCTCGGGGAACTCCGGGGAGGCCGAGTAGGCGTACCAGACCAGCGCCGGCTTGGCCGCGGGGAGGCTGGTAAGGCCGGTGTTGTTGGGGGAGTCGTTGACCGGTGCGGCGCAGTCGAACTTCGGCCCGGGGGTGGAGGTGGCGAAGTCGTAGTCGTTGAACGGGGTGTTGTTGCCGATGCAGTAGGGCCAGCCGTAGTTGCCGGCGCTGGTGATCCGGTTGAACTCGACGGTCCCTTCCGGCCCGCGGTTCGGGTTGGCGGACCGGGCGTCGGGGCCGTAGTCGGCCACGAGCAGCGCGTTCGTCGTGGAGTCGACGGTGATCCGGAACGGGTTCCGCATGCCCATCGCGTAGATCTCGGGCTTGGTCTTGGCCGTGCCGGGGGCGAACAGGTTGCCCTCCGGGATGGCGTACCTGCCGTTGGACAGGGGCTTGATCCGCAGGATCTTGCCCCGCAGGTCGTTGGTGTTGCCGGCGGTGCCCTGCGCGTCGTACGCGCGGCGGCCGGCCCGCTCGTCGACGGGGGTGAAGCCGCTGGACTCGAACGGGTCGGTGTTGTCGCCGATGGCGGCGTACAGGTTGCCCTGCTTGTCCATGGTCAGCGAGCCGCCCATGTGCGAGTTGGCGCGCGCCTCACCGCGCCAGGTGGGGATCGTCAGCAGGCGCTTTTCCGAGTCGAGGCGGACGCTGTCGCCGTCGACGGTGAACCGGGACAGGTTCAGCTGTTTCTCCACCCGGTCGGACCAGAGCAGGTAGATCCAGCTGTTGTTCGTGCCGAAGTGCCGGTCCAGGGTCATGCCGAGCAGGCCGTCGGACTGGCTGGTCTGCTCCGGCGTGTAGGCGAAGTCCAGGAGGGTGGTGACGGCGAGGGTGTCCTGGTTGATGACCTTCAGCGCGCCGGTGCGCTCGATGTAGAAGACCCGCCGGTCGGGGGCCACCGCCAGCTCGAACGGGTCGGAGAGGTCCTGGTTGACCAGGGGGATCCGCTCGAAGTTGTCGGTCCTGGTGGCGCCGCAGTCACCGGGGGCGGTGCCCGCCGCCCACCTGATGCCGCCGAGGAGGTGCTGCAGGAAGGCCGGCTCCTGGAAGGAGGAGGAGCTGTGCCCGCCGGCGGTGAACCAGGACCGGCCGCCGTCGTAGTTCTGGCACCACGAGTACGGGTGGTCGACGCCCTCGTTCAGCCCGGATATGCCGTCGCGCACCTTGATCTGGGCGAGAGTGTGGACCTTGCCGGTGGGGTTGGTCCGCCAGTTGTACCACTCCTCGCTGCGCTCCCAGAGCTCCGGCAGGTTTTTCGTGGAGGGGTGGGCGTGGTCGAGGACCTTGATCCGGCCCGGGAAGGTGCCCCCGGTGCGGGAGAAGTCCGGGTGGGTGTCGAAGATGGCCCCGACCAGTCCCTCGTACCACGTCCAGTCCCGCTCGCTCGCCGAGGCGGCGTGCAGGCCGACCCAGCCGCCGCCGCCGCGGACGAACTTTTGCAGCGCGGCCCGCTGGTCGGCGTCGAGCAGGTCGCCGGAGGCAGGGGTGGAGTTGGTGTTGTTGAACACGAGGGCGTCGAACCGGGCGAGGTTGGCGTCGGTGAACGCGGCCGCGTCGGTGGTCGCCTCGACGGCGAAGCCGTGCTGGTCGCCGAGTTGCCGGATGGCGGCGACCCCGGCCGGGATGGAGTCGTGATAGAAGTTCGTGACCTTGGAGAAGACCAGTACCCGGAAATTGGCGGCGGTGGTGGATTCGGCGGCGGTCGCCGGCGTGCTCGACAGCACGAGGGTGACAGCCGCGAGTAGGGCGAAAAGTAGCGTGCGGTGGCGTCTCATACACGCGCTCCTGAATGGGGGACGGAGTAGGAAAGCGCTTTCCACGGTTCCTTGTACCCTACGAGATCCATTTCGCCGGGTCAATATTTAGACGACTCCATATTTCTGCGACGTCGTCTCGATGGCGATGAGGCTCGCCAGAAAGCCCATCCGCCACTGGCACCATCCGCGGTTGCTCACCCGGCATACGGCCGGTCAGTGCTCCGACCAGCACCGCCACCGCTGGCCGGCGGGCGCGGCCACACGGCGCGCAGGGCGGCGGATTCCCAGGGGGCGGCGGGCTGCCGATAGTGCCACGACAGTTTCAACCCGCGACATGACGGCGTAAAAGAAATACGCGAACGGCCCTGTCGTCCTGCCATTTCCACAGTAAATTGCTCCCTCTGTCGAGGGAGTTGGCCGCGCCGCATATGTGCTTTAAAAGGTCAACTCGTTGCCCACGACATGGTGGGCGGTGAACACCAGGGCCGGCAGTTGCGGCCGATTGGCAGAATGCCTGGTCCGCCCGCCGGCCCTGGTGTCCGTCAACACTCCTCTCCGGGGTTCCTCAGAACCGCACGTTGCGCAGGTAGCGGTAGCCGATCTCGGCCGTCCGCTGCGGCGTCACATCGGGGGTGTCGTTCTCGACGATGTACTCCTGCACCGAGTGCTCCCGGAAGATCCGGGCAAAGTCGATCATGCCGGTGCCCAGGTCGGCCATGTCGCCGTCGGACGCGTGCCGGTCCTTGACGTGGTATTGCAGGACACGCTGCGGCGCGGAGCGGATGACGTCCAGGGTGAAGCCCTCGGGGTCGGCCACGCCGTCGCCGGAGTTGATGCCGCCGGTGACGGCCCAGTAGATGTCGACCTCCAGGTGCACGAGCTTGGGATCGAGCTCCGCGGTCAGCACGTCCCAGGGGCGCTTGCCACCGCCGAGGTCGATCGTGAACTCGTGGGCGTGGTTGTGGTATCCGTAGCGCAGGCCGGCCCTGGCCGCCGCCGCGGCCTCGACGTTCATCTGCTCCGCCCAGCGCTTCCATTCGTCCGCGCGCTCGGAGTACAGGTAGGGCACCACCATGTACGACTGGCCGAGGGTGACCGCGTTCTGGATCTTCTGCTCCAGTTCGACGGCGTTACCGCTGATCCCGTCGTGGCTGGAGCTGGCCCGGATGCCGATGCCGTCCAGGAACTGACGCAGCTGGGCGGCGGTGCGCCCGAAGTAGCCGAGCGCCAGCTCCACCTTCGGGTAGCCGATCTTGGCGAGGTGGGTCAGGGTCGTGTCGTAACCCGGCGCACCCCACAACGCGTCGCGCACCGTCCACAGCTGAATGCTGATGAGGCCCGGCGGAACGTGCTGCCTCCCGGTGGTGCGGGTGGTCGCCGTCGCAGCCGTCGCACCGATCCCCGCCGACGCGAGCCCGACACCGGCCAGCGCCGCCAGTGAACCACGTAGCAGGCTTCGCCGGTCCATGACGGACCGCCGCAACGCAGCCTCCCCGTCGTATCCGTAACACATGGTGACTCCTTCTGGGTGGCTACTTCGTGGGAACCAGGACGACCTCGTCCGACCCGGTCAGGGCGGGCAGCCCGTTGCCGCCGGGATCGGTGTAGGACGCCACGAACACGGCGGTCAGGTTGTCCTTCTCCGGGTCGTGGCCGGACGGCACGGTCGTCTGGATCGAGCCGGTGCAGCCGTTGGCGGTGGTCTGCGGGTGGCCGTGCGAGTCGTGGCCGAGGACGTACGTGACGCTGACCCGGGCGCAGTCCACCGGCTGGTCGTCGGTCACCCGTACCTCGAACTGCACGGTGTCGCCGAACTTGAACGGCTGGCCCGCAACCGGCTTGACCAGCTCCACCACGGGCTCGGCGTTGCCGACCACGACGCGGACCGACGCGGCGGCCGACAGCCCTCCGGGGTCGCTCACCTTGACGGTGGCGTTGTAGAGACCGTTCGTCTGGTACGTGAACGTCGGGTTCGCCGCGCGCGAGTCGACCTTGCCGTCGTTGTCGAAGTCCCACGCGTACGACAGCCGGTCGCCGTCGTAGTCGGTCGTGCCCTCGCTGGAGAACGTGACGGTCAGCGGGGCGAGCCCGTTGGTGGGCGTGGCCGAGACCTGGGGCACCGGAGTGTGGTTGCCCTTCCAGCCGGTGTAGTCGATCCGGGCCAGCTGCGCGTCCGGGTTCTCGCTGAAGAAACCGTCGCCGTACTCGAGCACGTAGAGCGCGCCGTCCGGGCCGAACTCCAGGTCCATCGGGTTGTCGAAGATGAACGAGGGGAGCACCCGCTCAATACCGCTCAGGTCGCCGCCGGAGTTCAGGCGGAAGCCCTGCACGTAGTCCCGGGTCCACTCGTAGAACAGCGGAATGCCGTCGTAGTACGCCGGCCAGGCCACCGGGGCGCGTCCCCGCGTGGTCGGGTAGGAGAAGTGGTACGCCGGCCCGGCCATCGGCCCGATGCCGCCCGTGCCCAGCTCCGGGAACTGCGCAGAGGCGCCGTAGCCGTACCAGACGTCCGGCTGCTGCACCGGCGGCAGCTCGCGCAGGCCGGTGTTGTGCGGGGACTCGTTGATCGGCGCGGAGCAGTTGAACGGCTGCCCGGACCGGCCGGTGGCGAAGTCGTAGTCCACGTACGGCAGCTGTGCGGTGGCGCAGTAGGGCCAGCCGTAGTTCGCCGCCTTGCGGACGACCGCCCACTTGCCCTGCCCGGCCGGCCCGCGCTGCGGATCGGCCTCGCCCGCGTCCGGCGAGTAGTCGGCGACGTACAGCTCGTCGGCCTGTCGGTTGAACTCGATCCGGAACGGGTTACGCAGGCCCATCAGGTAGATCTCGGGCCGCGTCTTGGGCGTGCCCGCCGGGAAGAGGTTTCCGTCCGGGATGGTGTAACCCCCGCCGTCGCGTACCTTGATGCGCAGGATCTTGCCGCGCAGGTCGTTGGTGTTGGCCGAGCTGCGCTGCGCGTCGTACGCCGGGTTGCGGCCGGCACGCTCGTCGATGGGGGTGTAGCCGCCCGACTCGAACGGGTTGGTGTCGTCACCGGTGGACAGGTACAGGTTGCCCTTGGCGTCGAAGACGATGTCCCCGCCGACGTGGCAGCAGATGCCCCGGTCGACCGGTACGTCGAGGATCTGCTGCTCGGTGGACAGGTCCAGCTTGTCCTTGACCAACCGGAACCGGGAGAGCCGGATCGCTCCCTTGAACGGCTCGAAGTCGGCGGGGGTGCCCCACGCCGGCGCGTCGCCCTCGTTGACGTTCGGGGTCGACGGGTCGTCGACCGGGGTGTTCATCGGTGGGGAGTAGTACAGGTAGACCCAGTTGTTTCCGGCCTTGCCGAAGTTGGGATCGATCGCGACGTTCTGAAGGCCCTCTTCGTCGTGCCGGTAGACGTCCAGCGTCGCGGCCAGGGTGTTGCGGCCCGTGGCGGGGTCGTGCAGCCAGACCTCCCCCGGGCGGGTCACGTGCAGCACCCGGCTGTCGGGCAGCACGGCGAGGTCCATCGGCTCGCCCGGGTGGTCGTTGAGGGTCACCTTCTGGAAGCTCGACTCGGGGGGCGCGTCTGCCGTGGCCGGCTGGGCCATCGCGACGGTTGGTGTGGCGACGAGGGTGATGGTCGCCAGGCCCGCTACGGCGAGCGAGAGTCGTCTCTTCATCTGCCTCTCCTTTGCTGGGGACGGGTCGGGGCAGGTCGGGGACGTACTTTTTGTTCCTTCTGAGTGGGGCGATCCGGGCGGTGGGGACTGCTGAGCGGCGCGTGGGACGCCGACCGCGGCGCCGATCAGCGCTGTCCGCGGTGCGGCATGCGGTCAGTCACGCACAGGTCGCCGATGGCGGTTCACCTCGACGAACCACGTGGTCACGCGGCCGACGGTACAAAACTAATGTCTATATGTCCATAGCTTTCACCGCAGCGGCACCGACTTTCGTCGCGACCGGACGAAAGTTGATATGGTCGCTGAGATTGGGCGCGAGCCCGACCCCTTCGACTCCTCGGGGGTCGGTGTCGAGCGGCCAGCGGCGAGATGCGGCCGGCGCCTGATCAGCGGCGTCGCCAGTGGATCGGCAGGCGCTTCACACCGCGCTGGAAGTTCGAGCGCAGGTAAGCCGGTGGACCCGCGTACGTGATGCTGGCGGTGTTCGCGAGCAGGGCCTCGAACAGGGCGCGGAGCTGGCACCGGGCCAGGTGCGCGCCCAGGCAGAAGTGCGGTCCGTGGCCGAAGACCAGGTGCGGGTTCGGGTGGCGGGCGAGGTCGAGCCGGTCGGGATCGGCGAAAACGCGTTCGTCCCGGTTGGCCGACGCGAACGAGACCACCACCTTGTCCCCGGCCCGAACCGGTACGCCGGCGACAGCGGTGTCCGTCGTGGCGGTGCGCCGGAACACCATCACCGGCGTCCACCAGCGCAACAGCTCGTCGACGGCGGTGTCGAACAGATCCGGGTCCCGGCGTAGCCGCGCCATCTCGGCCGGATGCTCCAGCAGGGCGATCATCGCGCCGGGCAGGCCGTTGCGGATCGTCTCGTTGCCGGCCACGGCGAACAGCCAGAACATGTTCTCGAACTCGTCCACCGAGAGCCGGTCTTCCCCCTGCTGGGCCAGCAGGATGGACATGACGTCCGGTCCCGGGCTGCGGCGCTTCGACTCAGCCAGCAGGTGGGCGTACGCGTAGAGGTCGGCCATGCCGGCCCGGGTGCGCGGGTCCGGCATCCGGCCGTCGGCGTCCGGGGCCGGCCGGTGCCGCAGGGCCTCGCGGGCCGCGGCGGTGCCGGCCCGCGGATCGAACGCGGCTGACCCGGCATGGTCCGGATCCTGGAAGCCGATCACCCGGTTCGACCAGTCGTACAGCAGCCAGCGGTCGGGCTCCGGCATCCCGAGCACGTCCGCGAGCGTGAGCAGCGGCAGGTCGGCCGCGAGATCACGGGCGAAGTCGAAGGTCCCCTCGTCGGCGTCGCCCAACGTACGCTCGACGAGCGCCGCCGCGGTCGCGCGGATCGACGCCTCCAGCGCGCCGACCGCGCGCGGGGTGAACGAGCGGGCGACGGGCCGGCGCAGCCGGCCGTGCTCCGGCGGGTCCATGTTGAGCATCATCCGCCGCACGTAACCGAGATCCTCCGGGGTGGCCGGGTCGCGGATCTGGGTGGCGCCGAGCCAGGACGAGAAGAGCCGTGGCTGCTTGAGCACGTCTGTCACCTCGGCGTGCCGGAGCACCAGCCAGAAGCCCGGCCCGCCGGATAGCCCGAGCAGCGGCGGCTCCTCGACCCACGCCACCGGGCCGGCCGCCCGCAGCGTGGCGAGCAGGTGGTACGGGACGCCGTCGACGTAGGTGCGGGGGTCGACCAGGGGCGCCGGATCGACCGTCACTGCCCGAGAAACTCCTCGAGCACCGTGGTCAACCGGACCGGCGTCTCGTACATCGCGTAGTGCCCCACGTTGGCGAGCACCTCGAGCCGGGCGTTGGGATAGTGACGCATCCAGGTCTCGCGCATCGTGTCCGCGCCAAGCGCCGGGTCGTGCTCGCCCACCACGGCGAGCGCCGGTACCGGATTGCCCTTCACCTCGTCGGTGAAGTCGGTCCGCGCCCAAGCGGTGAGGTAGGCGCCGAACGCCGCCGGGGTGGAGTGATCGAGGGAGAACCGGACCATCCCGTCCAGCCAGCGGCCGGACAGCCGGTTGCCGGTGGTGAGGTCGATGATGGCGCGCCGGTTGTCTGGGTTGGCGGCCGCGCCGTCGAACAGCGCCCAGCCCTGCAGGTCGAAGGGCACCCCACCGGCCGGGACCGGGCTGATGCCGACGAGGCGTTCCACCCGGCCGGGGGCGTCGGCGAGCACCCGCTGGGCAGCAATGCCGCCCATGGAGTGCCCGACCACGGAGAAGGTGTCCCAGCCGAGGGAGTCGACGAGGTCCAGGGCGTCGCGGGAGATCTCGGCGATGGTGTGCTCGCCCGCGACCACCGTGCGCGTGCCGTACCCGCGGTAGTCCAGGAACGCCCAGGTGAAACGCTCGGCGTCGATCAACTCGGGCAGCCAGCCCCAACCCTGCGCCGACCCGAACCATCCGTGCAGCGCCAGCACCTTGTGCGGGCCGTGGCCGACGCTGACCGGACCGGCGTCGGAGTCACCGGCGCTGCTGTGGCTGATCGTCATGACGGCGACCCTTTCCGCTGTGTTGAGCACTGCGACGAACGACCGGACACCCGGCCTGGGTGAACGCTGGCGAGGTGACAGCGACCGTAGTCTGCGGGGGGACCGGACGGAAGTGCAGTCGCGATCGTGACAGACCGGCGCCGTGACCCGCCGCTGCTGAACCCGGCCTCCGCAATATCGACTGTCGGGTTGCCTACACCCGGCGAGGAGGGTAGGCAGGAATCCCACCTACGCCGATCGGGGAGAACACATGAGACCTCGAGCCCTCATCACCACGACCATCGCGCTGGGCGCGCTGGTGGCCGGGACCGCGGTTCCCGCCCAGGCGAAGCCGGCCGAGCCGCCCAAGGAGCCGGTGGCCGTCGGTTACGGGGGCGCGGTGTCCACCGTGGATGCCGCGGCCACGGCCGTCGGGCTGGACGTGCTGCGACGTGGTGGCAACGCGGTCGACGCGGCGGTCGCCGCCGCCGCGACCCTCGGCGTCACCGAGCCGTTTTCGGCCGGCATCGGTGGCGGTGGCTTCTTCGTCTACTACGACGCGAAGCGCGGGCGGGTGCACACCATCGACGGCCGCGAGGCGGCACCGGCGTCGATGAACGAGACCAGCTTCGTCAACCCGGCCACGGGGCAGCCGTACCGGTTCGACGAGGCCCGGATCAGCGGGCTGTCGGCCGGCGTTCCCGGCACGCTGCTGACCTGGCAGGACGCGTTGGACCGCTGGGGCAGCCGGTCGCTTTCGCAGATGCTCAAGCCCGCCGCGCGGGTTGCCGAGGACGGCTTCCCCGTCGACGAGACCTTCGCCAGCCAGGTCGCCGCGAATCAGGCCGCGTTCGGGCAGTTCAGCTCGACCAGTGCGCTGTACCTGCCCGGCGGCCAGCCGCCGGCGGTCGGCAGCACCTTCCGCAACCAGGACCTCGCCGAGACGTACCGTCTGATCGCCAAGCGGGGCACCGACGTGTTCTACCGGGGCGAGGTCGGCCGCGACGTGGTCGCCACCGTGCAGCACCCGCCGGTGGCGGCGCAGCCGGTCGGGTCGTGGCCGTATCCGATCCGGCCCGCCGGGATGACCGCCGCCGACCTCGCCGGCTACCGCACCCGTTTCCCCGAGCCCACCCGGTCGGACTACCGCGGCTTCGAGGTGTACGGCATGTCCACCCCGTCGAGCGGCGGCACCGCGGTGGGGGAGGCGCTCAACATCCTTGAGCAGTTCGACCTGCGGTCGATGACCGCGACGCAGGCCATGCACCACTACCTGGAGGCCAGCGCGCTGGCGTTCGCCGACCGTAACCGCTACGTCGGCGACCACACCGGGCAGAGCATGCTCCAGGAACTGCTCAGCGACGGGTTCGCCAAGGAACGCGCGTGCCAGATCGCTCCCTCGGCGGCGCTGCCCAAGCCGGTCGCACCCGGCGTCCCCGACGGTGCCTATGGCGGTTGCTCGGCGGCGGCGGTCGCCGACACCCGCGACGACCGTAAGAGCACCACCAACCTGACCGTGGCCGACCGGTGGGGCAACGTGGTGGAGTACACGCTGACCATCGAGGCGACCGGCGGCAACGGCATGGTGGTCCCCGGTCGGGGGTTCCTGCTCAACAACGAGCTGACCGACTTCAACTTCGCGCCGACCCAGGGCACCGCGCCCGACCCGAACCTGCCCGCACCGGGCAAGCGCCCCCGCAGCTCGATGTCGCCCACCATCGTGCTGGCCGACGGGCGGCCGTTCCTGGCTGTCGGCACACCCGGCGGCGCGACGATCATCACCACTGTCCTGCAGATGCTGGTCAACCGGATCGACCTGGGGATGACCTTGCCGGAGGCGCTGGCGGCGCCGCGGGCGTCGCAGCGCAACGGGGCCAGCACTCAGGCCGAGCCGGCGTTCATCGCCGCGTACGGCAACGGCTTGCCCCCGGGGCACGCCTTCTCTTCCACTGAGGAGATCGGCGCCGCGACTGGTATCGAGTTCCTGGCGGACGGCCGGCTGGTCGTCGCGGCCGAACCGGTACGCCGGGGCGGCGGCGCGGCTGCGGTGGTCGGCCGCTGGGCGGGCCACTGACGGTGTGAACGCCAGGACGGCTCAGGCAAACGCATGAGCCGTCCTGGCGTCGTCACTCGCGGGAACTCGCCTTAGAGCGACCGGCGATAGGTCAAGATCTGGATAGGTAGGCACCCGGGGCAGCAAAACAGGCACGGGTTCATCGATCATCAGAGTTCTCTACGCTCAGTGATCGACGGGAGTCCCGTGCCTGCCCNAGGTCAAGCCCCCGGCCAGCGGCAGCTTCCCGGTCACCGGCTCATCGCCCCGCCATCGATCCAAGAGAACCCACGATCACAACCGGCCCACCTCACCGGAATCTCCCCCGAACCAGCCCAAAAGCGTAGCGCCACGGTCCACACGATTAAGAGCGACCGGCGATAGGTCAAGATCTGGATAGGTAGGCACCCGGGGCAGCAAAACAGGCACGGGTTCATCGATCATCAGAGTTCTCTACGCTCAGTGATCGACGGGAGTCCCGTGCCTGCCCTGCCATCATCGTTGCTGGAGGCCGTCTGGGTCCAGTTCGACGCGCTGCGCGGCCAGCTACCTGAGTTCGACCCGACGCATCCGCTGGGCTGCCACCGGCGCCGGATCCCCGACCGGGTCGTGTTCGAGCACGTCATCGCCGCGCTGGTGCATGGCTCCGGCTACGAACGTGTCGCGTCCGGCCGGTGCTCGGATCGCACCATCCGCCGGCGTCTACGGCTGTGGGCCGAGGCCGGTCTGGGTGAGCGGCTGCATGAGCTGGCGTTGGACGCCTACGACCGCATGATCGGTCTGGAGTTGGCCGACGTCAGCGTCGACGGAGCGATCACGAAGGCACCGTGCGGGGGAGACCGTGCCGGTCGTTCCCCGGTCGACCGTGGCAAGGGCGGCATGAAACGCTCGACCGGTGTGGAGGGCCGCGGGATCCCGCTCGGGTTGACCGGCACGAGCGCCAACCGTCATGACTCGCCGCTGCTGCGTGACACCTTCGAAGCGTGCAGCGCGCAGCTGCGGCATCGCTGGCCCGAGGAGGTCACCGCGCATCTGGATCGCGCCTACGACAACGGCCCGACCCGCAACCTGCTCGACGAGCTGGGTTTCGACGCCGAGATCGCGCGTAAGGGCATCCCCGCCCCGGTCCAGGTCGGCAAGCGCTGGGTGGTCGAGCGAACGAACTCGTGGATGAACGGGTTCGGCAAGATCCGCCGCTGCACCGACCGCAACGCCAAAATCATCGACTTCTACCTGTACCTGGCCGCAGCATTCGTCACAGTCCGTCAACTCATCCGCCGCGCCCGCACGCTCTACCGCTGGGACACCCGACCCACCACCCGCAGGCTCAAGTGACACCTATCGCCGGTCGCTCTAACCTAGGATCACCGACGATTCCTAATCAAGTTGGTCAGCCTTAACGCCGGCAACGGCATCATCAAGGGCAAGTCCAAGCAGTTCGCCATCGACCACCCGCTGGACCCGCCGGACGCCACCGAGCGCCGCCAGCTCATCCAGCCGGCAGGTTCCGGGTCCGCACCGTCGACGGCTCGCCCGCCACGCACGCCTTCTGCTGGGAGGTGAAGGCGGTCCGCGCCGACCTGGAGCCGCTGGCCGTGGAGGTGCCCGCATAAGCCCACCGGCTGGTGCGGACTGGGCGGCGACGCGGGCGAGCGGCCCGGAGCCTGTGGGTGCGACGTGCGCACGGCGCGGTCTGCGGCGGCCGGTGCAGCAGGTCCGCCCCGGCGCCGCGCACTGCCGACGGGGCAGGCCGTGTCGGCGAGCGGCGCGGGCGGCCCGACCAAACCGGTGGGCCGCCCCGCCGATCGGGCCCGCGCACCACCGCCCGGCGGAGTCCGGGGCTCCCCCGATCCCCGGCCGCCGCCCCGCCGGTCGGCGGCCACGCTGCTCGATCGGCGCGGATCGGCCGCCGCTCGGGTCGCCGCGTCGCCGATAGCCGACTCATGCCTTGTCGCGTTGACCTGGGCTTTCGACAGTGGACACAGCCCTCGCCCGGCCAGCCCCGACGGTCCGCGGCGCAGCGGCGACCCGCCGGCGTGGACGCCGCCCGCGCCGGCCCTAACGGAAAGCGGAGGCACAGAAATGGACAGCGTCACGGTCGATCCGGAATACCAGGTGACCGTCTTCGAGGAGGACGACAACCCGGAGTCCCTGATCGGCAACGAGGTCGACTACGACCTGGCCATGGACGAGGAGCACTGACGTGAGCGCTCATCTGGCACCCACCCTGCGGGTGCTGCGCGAGGAGATCAACACCCGGTGGCCGCACCGCGACCGCAGCTCCGACGGCTGGATCGGCGACGCCGCCCACCAGGCGCGCAGCTCGGACCACAACCCGGACGGTGACGACCGCTCGGTCAACGCCATCGACGTGGACGTCGACGGCATCGACCCGCTGCTCGTGGTCCGCCACTGCATCACCCACCCGTCCTGCCAGTACGTGATCTACAACCGGGTGATCTGGAGCCGCGTCCGCAGCTTCGCCCCGGCGCGCTACACCGGCACCAATCCCCACAACAAACACCTGCACGTCAGCGTCAGCCACCAACGTGCGCTGGAGGACAGCCAGCGGCCGTGGGGCATCGCCACCGCGGCGGTGACCCGGCTCGGCGACCGGCTGCTGCGCGCCGGGTGCCGGGGCAGCGACGTACGGGAGTTGCAGACGCTGGCCAACCGGCTCAGCGCCCGACTCACGGTCGACGGGGCGTTCGGCGGCCGGACCACCGCCTGGGTCCGCAGCTTCCAGCGGGCCCGGTCGCTCACGGTGGACGGCCTCGTCGGTCCAGCCACCCTCGCCGCCCTGCGCAAGGCCACCGCGCCGCCCCCGCCGCAGCCCGGGCGCGCGCCCGGCTCCCGCACCGTGCGGCGGGGCAGCACCGGCGACGACGTCGCCTTCGTCAAGCGGTTCGTCGGCACCCGCCGCTGCGGCCCGCCGGGCGTCGACTTCGACGAGCGCACCGACGCGGGTGTCCGCTGGTACCAGCGGATGCGCGGGCTCACCGACGACGGCGTCGTCGGCCGGCTCACCTGGGCGCAGATGGGCGTCCGGGTCACCTACTGAACAGGGTCGGGAGTCCTCATGCGGGTGTCATTCCGTCCGGCCCGGGACGGCTTCGCGTTCACCAACGCCTTCGTCAACCAGATCAAGATCATCGGCCTGCCGATCACCGAGACGAAGGGCCGGTGCGGCGGCATGGCGTTCGCCGCGCTGGACCACTGGCACCGGCGGCTCCCGGTGCCCGACGCCAGCACGCTGCCGGCCGACGGCAACCCGGTCGCCGACTACGTCTACGACCGGCTGATCACCAGCATCATGGACAACTGGGGGATGTACGCCCAGTTCATGAGCACCCCGGACCACCCGACGACGCTGCGTGGGATCGGCGTGGCCCGGATGACCCGGGAGGAGCAGTTCCCCAAGCTCAAGCAACTGCTCGACCAGGGACTGCCGCAGCCGCTCGGGCTGGTCCAGTCCCGCGACCCGGCCGGCTTCGGCAACGACCACCAGGTGGTGGCGTACGGCTACGAGCAGGACGCCACCCGCACCCGGATCTTCATCTGGGACAACCGCTTCCGGCGGCGGGAGGACGTGCTGGAGTTCAAGACCGCGTACGACCCGGCCGACCGGGCGGTGCGGCAGAGCAACGGCGACGAGTGGCGGGGCTTCTTCGTGGAGCGCTACTCCCCCCGGGTGCCTTGGTATCTCGCCGGGGGCAAGCTGCTCAGCGACCGTTCGGACCCGCGGATCTACGTGGTGCACGGCGGGGCGAAGTTCTGGGTGACCAGCCCGCAGGAGTTCGACCGGCTGGGCCTGCGCTGGACCGAGGTGGTCGAGCTGCCCGACGGCTCGACGGCGTACGTCGCCGACCGGCCCGGTGACCGGCTGCTGCTCCGTGAGATCGACCGCCCCGAGGTGTACGTCACCTACGGCGGTTACGGCTTCCACATCCCCGACCCGGACACCCTGACCCGGCTGGGCTTCACCTGGTCCGACGTCCGGGTGGTGCCGCGCGACTCGCTGCACGCCCTGGCCCCGGTGCCGATCGAGGGCACGGTGCTCCGCGAGGAGCACAAGGATCCCGTCTACCTGGTGTCCGGCGGGGCGCTGCACCACGTACCGGACCCCACCACGTTCACCGCGCTGGGGCTGCGCTGGGACCGGGTCGGGGTGGTGCCTGACGGGGCGCTGGCCAAGCTGCCGATGGGTGACCGGCTGCCCACCCCCACCTGCCGGCCTGGTCTGAGCTATCGGCCGGTCAGCTGATCAGCCGGGACCACGACGCGGTCGACTACCGGATCGAGGCCGGCGCCAAGCCGGCCGACGAGGTGGAGTTCGTGCTGACCCTGGGCTCCGGCCTGACCTGGCGCAAGGAGCTGGGCCTGCACGCGAAGGACGGCGACTGGACGATCGCGGTGCAGGACGCCAAGCGCACCGATGCCAACGGGCTCTACCGCTACCAACTCCCGGAGGGGCAGCTCCGGCTGCGCAAGGCGAAGCTGTTCGGCGCGGTCACCGGCGTGCTGGAGCTGAACGACCTGGATCGGCTGCCGGCTGGTGCCCGTGTCACCTTCACCTGGGTGCGGGACTGATTCGCGGATCCCGGCCGCCCCGGCACCGCGCCCGGGCGGCCGGCCGGGTCAGCCGTTCTTGCGGCCCACCGAGCAGTATTCGGAGGTGGGGGTGGTGTCGTTGCCGTCCGGACGCCATCGGGAACAGGTGACCAGGCCGGGGTCGAGGAGTTCGAGCCCGTCGAAGTACCGGCCGATCGCCGCCGGGGTACGGACGGCCATCTGGGCGGCGCCGCCCTCGTTCCACATGGCCAGCGCCCGGTCGACCGCCTCCGCGTTGACTTCGCGGGTGGGGTGCGACAGCACCAGGTAGCTGCCGGTCGGCACGGCGTCCACCAGCCGCCGGACGATGCGGATCGCTTCCTCGTCGTTGACGATGAAGTTGACGATGCCGAGCAGCATGATGGCGACCGGCTGGTCGAAGTCCAGCGTCCGGCGGGCCTCGGCCAGGATCAGCTCCGGGTCGCGCAGGTCCGCCTCGATGTAGTCGGTGGCGCCCTCGGGGCTGCTGGTCAGCAGGGCGCGGGCGTGCACCAGCACCATCGGGTCGTTGTCGACGTAGACGATGCGCGACTCCGGTGCGGTGGCCTGGGCGACCTCGTGGGTGTTGTTGGCCGTCGGCAGGCCGGTGCCGATGTCGAGGAACTGCCGGACACCGGCCTCGCCGGCGAGGTGGCGGACCGCACGGCCGAGGAACTCCCGGTTGAACCGGGCCGACTGGACGAGCTCCGGCATGAACGCGAGGACCTGTTCGGCGGCCTCCCGGTCGGCCGCGAAGTTGTCCTTGCCGCCGAGGAGGTAGTTCCACAGGCGGGCCGAGTGCGGGACGCTGGTGTCCAGCGCGTCGGCGCGGACCGGGGCGGTAAGCGGCTTCTCGGTCACCGACGCTCCTTTGTGTCTGCTGGTCGCGGACAGCCTAGGTCTCCTCGGGACCTGCGGCAACGCCACGCCGGCCGGAGTGACCGGTGGGTGCGGCCGAGTCAGCTCTGCCGCAGGGCCGGCATCGGCACCGGGACGGCCAACGCCGTCGCCCCGGCGCCGGCGCCGCGCTCGCAGGTGTTCGGCGGCACCGTGCCGATGCCCCGGGTGGCGGGGCGTTCGGCCGCCCAGAACATGAAGCCGAGCATGCCGGGGGTGGCGCCGGCGCCGTGCGGGGCGACGGTCTGTACGTACGGGGCGGCGGCGCGCTGCACCGAGGTGGCGTAGTCGACGCACTCGGGCAGCGGCTTGCCGCCGTAGGCGAGGTAGACGCCGCCGGTGAACTTGGCCGGGGCCAGCGGCGGCACGGGTGGGCTGTACTGCGACTTCCCGTCGACGTGCTCTTGCCAGCTTGTCTGGGAGGTGCTGGCGGAGGCGGGCCGGGCCGGCACCATGGCGTTGGCGTAGTCGAGGACCGGTGCGTCGGTGCGCAGCCAGTCGGCGGTGGCCTTGCGGTTCAGTTCGATCAACCACCGGTCGCCGGCCGCCACGTCGATGGTGAGCCGGGCTTCGGGCCGGGCGCCGCTGGCGTCGTACGGGTGGACCGCCCGGTAGGCGTCGATGAAGGACTGGAGTCCGGCGAGGTTGGGGCCGCTGTTCTGCTCGTAGTCGATTTCGATGCCGACGCCGAGCCGGGTGGCGACCGCGGCGGCCCGCTGGCCGAGCAGGGTGGGGTTCTCGGCGAGGGCGGCGTTCCAGTCGTCGGTGTAGGTGATGCCGCCGACGGAGAGCATCACCCGCACGCCGTGGGCGGTGAACCAGCCGACGATCTCGGGGGTCATGCCGCGCGGGATGCCGTCGAGGGTGGTGGCGTCGGTGCTCTGGTGCAGCAGGTCGAGCGGGTTGACGAAGCTGAGCACCACCAGGTTGACCGACGGGTGGCCGTCGCCCCGGTCGATCAGCCAGTGGTTCTGGCTGTCGAAGTCGGCCACGGTGCGGGCCGTGCCCCAGGTGCAGTAGTCGTTGCCGCAGTGCCAGGCGCCGTAGACCTGGATCGGGGTGGCCGCGGCGGGTGCGGGCGCCGGCCGGGGTGGCGGGGCGGCGGCGGCGGGCGTGGCGGTGGTGAGCGCGAGCAGGAGCGTGGCCAGCGGTACCGAGCGTCGCATGGGGCCTCCCCGACTCAGCGGTACACCTTGTTTACAGTAGAGGGTCGAGCTCCGTCAATGCGTGGCGGCGATCTCGTCGAGGACCCGGCGCTGGAAGGCGCGGGCCTCGGGGCCGCTCGGCGGCGGTCCTCCCCGGCGGGCCGCGATCGACCGCCCGATCAGGTCGGCGTCTTCGCGGCCGACCCGGCCGGGGCCGGGCCGGACCGGGCCTGCGGCGAGCCGCCGCCCGGCGTCCGCCTTGGCGAGCCAGACGCCCTCGCGGCAGCGGACCAGGGAGCGGCAGGCGCCGAGCACGGCGTCCTCCGCACCGGGGGCCGGACCGTCCCCGGGCGGGGTCGGCAGCGCCAGCCACCAGGTCAGCGCCGCGACCAGCAGCCGGCGCAGGTCCTGCGGCGTGGGATCGGCGAAGACGTCGGCCGCGGGCGGGCCGGCCAGACTCAGCCCGGACTGGCGCAGGATGCTGCGGTCGAGGGCGTACCAGAACCGCCCGTCCGCGGCGGGCCGGTCCGACGGGTCGTACGTGGCGCGGAACGGCATGGTCTGGCCGGTGTTGAGTTCGACCTCGAACCCCGGATCGGGGGTGCCGGAGGCGGCGATGTCCCGCCGGTAGGCGACCAGTTCCAGGCCGCGCGCCGGACAGGGCAGGGCCTCGTGTCGCAGCCGGTCCACCAGCGCCCGCTTCGTCGCGCCGTCGAGCGGGCGGGCCACCACCAGCGCCACGTCCACGTCGCTGCGCCCCGGCTGGTACGCGCCCAGCCCCACCGAGCCGGCCGCGTACGCGCCGACCAGATTGTCGCCGAGCACCGCCCGGGCCCGGTCCACCAGTTCGGCGAGGTATCCGCGTACGTCGTCGTTCATGGTCCGCATCCTGCCCGGCCCGTTCGGGGGTGGGCCGGTCGGGTCAGCGCGGCGGGTCGGGGCAGCAGACGGTCAACGCCCCGGGCATCGCCTTCACCTTCAGCCGCCGCGTCGTGCCTCGCGCGCCGCCGTCCAGCTCGTACGTCTTGGGCGCGGCGAAGCGCACCTGGACCTTGCGACCGCGGGTGATCCGGACCAAGGGTGAGTCGGCGGAACGTCCGGCGGCCATCCGGCCCAGCGTCCGCGCCCAGTCGACGGCGCCGCTGGCGGTGGAGACGCCGATCTCCAGGGCGCCGTCGTCGGGGCGGGCGTCGTCGAAGGCGGGGATGCCGCCGGTGATGGTGCCGATGTTGCCGAAGAGCACGCAGCTGGCCTCGCCGTCGAACCAGTCGGCGCCGTCCACCCGGATCCGGGTGTGGATCAGCTCGCCGCGCACGTGTCGCAGGCCGGTCCAGACGTACGCGATCCGGCCCAGCCGGCCCTTGAGCTTGCGGTCGGCGTCGCGGATCAGGTCACCGTCGAAGCCCGCGCCGGCCATCACGGCGAAGTGCTCGCCGTTGAGCCGGCCCAGGTCGAGCTTGCGCTGTGGGCCGTGCAGGGCGACCCGGAGCGCCTCGGGCAGGTCGGTGGGGATGCCGAGGTTGCCGGCGAAGAGGTTCGCGGTGCCGGCGGGGAGGATGCCCATCGGCACGTCCGTTCCGGCAAGGGTGTCGGCGCAGCGCTGGACCATCCCGTCGCCGCCCCACACCAGAATCAGCTCGGCGCCCTGGTCGAGCGCCTTGCGTATTTTCTTGGGCGCCTTGCGGCTCTTCGGCACCTCGTACCAGAGGAGTCGGCCGACCTCGGCGGCGATCAGGTGGGTCCGTAGCTCGTCGAGGCCACCGCCGAAGGTCTTCTTCCGGTGGGCGACGACGGCGACGACACCGGCCGCCCGGGTGGCCGGGTCGGCGACGGGGCGGTCCGCGATGCTCGTGCTCATGGCCCGGTGGTACCCAGCGGCCGGAGCGCCCACGCCTGACCGTGGCGCGATGGGCCCGATTCCGATCAGCGGCGGACTGTAATTGACTGACCGCATTCGATAGAGTGCGGAGGTTGATCGTCGGCGATGGCCGAGGGTCGGAGGGGTGCCGCGGTGAGTCGACGAGGCAGGCTGTGGACGCGCGTCACGCTGCGCCTCGGGCTCCTGCTCGGCGGGTTCGTCGTGGCCTGGTGCGCCCACGAGGCCGCCACCACCACGGCTGCCTACGCCGCCGACCGGGCGCCAGCCGCGCCGGCGCACGCGGCCGTCGACCTGCCCACCAGCGCCCTCCGTCCGGTCCTCGGGGTGGCGGCTCCCCCGGCACCGACCAGCTCCGACGAGGCCCCACGCACCCCGCGGAAGAAGCCCGACTCCCGCCCGACGCCGTCGCCGCCCCGGACGGCACCGGACCGCCCGGCGCCCAGCCGGCCCACGACCCGACCGGCCCGCGACCGGGCCACCCCACCGGCGACCCACCCCGGCCGGGGCGGCACGCCCAAGCCCGCCGACGACTCGCGCCCCCCGACCTCCGGTGCTCCCGACAGCAACCCGTCCACCCCGGTGGGCGGTACCCTCGGCCCGGTCACGGACCCGGTCCGCTCCGGGGTCCTCGCGCCGGTGGCCGACACGCTACGGCCCGTCACCCAACCGGTGCGCACCGGGATGCTCACGCCGGTGGCCGACGCGCTACGGCCCGTCACCCAACCGGTGCGCACCGGGATGCTCACGCCGGTGGCCGACGCGCTACGGCCCGTCACCCAACCGGTGTACACCGGGATGCTCACGTCGGTGGCCGACGCCCTCCGCCCGGTCACCCAGCCGTCGTCCGGCACCGCCCACGGCCCCGCCGCCGACGACGCCGCCGCGGCCTGGGCGCCGCCCGCCCTGCTGGCGCACCCGCGCCGACCGGCCGGCGACGACGCCCTGCCGTCCAGGTCGCCCCGGCCGGGCACCCGACCCGCCTGACCAGTGGCCGGTCCGCGCCGTCCTCCGCGCGGGCCGGCGCCCGGTCCGCACCTGTCAGCCTGACGGCCCCTGGTGGGCCGTGCCGGCCCGCGGCGGTCCCGCGATGACGCCGGCAGCCTTCTCCGACATACCCGATCACGCTGGTGACCAGGAGTTACCCATGACCGTGACCCTGCCCGTCGTGCGGGCCCGGTGGTGCGACATCGGCCGGATCGCCGATCTCGTCACCGAGGCCCTCGCGCCCACCGACCTCGGCGCCTGGCTCGTCCCCGACGAGCGACGCCGGCCAACCATCCTCGCCGCCGTGGCCCGGATCTGGACCGAGCACGCGCTGCTCTTCGGCGACGCGTTCCTGCTCCCCGACGGCACGGCCGCGACCGTCTGGTTCCACCGCTACCGGCCGATCCCGCCCCCGGCGCGGTACGCCGACCGGCTCACCGACGCGTGCGGTGCACACCGGGACCGTTTCGTCCTGCTCGACCGGGCCCTCGCGGCGCGGCGGCCCACCGAACCGCACAACCATCTGGCCCTGCTGGCCGCGCCGGAGCCGTCGAACTCGGGTCGCGCCGCCGCCGTCCTCGCCGGGGCACAGCGCTGGATGGACACGCTGAGCCTGCCGACCTACGCGGAGGTCTGCACCGAAGCCGACCGCGAACTGTTCCGGCGGCACGGATACACCGACCGGGACGCCGTCCCGCTCGACGGCCAGACCACCATGCACTCGATGTGGCGGTTGTCGCCGCCTTGGAGCGGCCGGTCCAGCCGGAACGTCCGGTCGCCGGCACGGGGTCCACTCGTCCGGCCACGCAACGGCCCGGTCCGCGGGTGGGCGCTGCGCTGAGCCGGGCCGACCACCGACGGTGACCAGGGTGCCCCGCTCTGGTCACCGTCGCGGCGACCAACATCACATCCGACGACGGCAACTCCCGACGGCGTCCGTCGAGGTCCGCTAGCCTGGCAGGCCGAGCACGGGCACGATTCGGCCGAGCAGTCGGAGGGTATCGGGTGCGGATGCTTCCCACCGGTGACAACGACAACCACAGCGCCGGCGGCTCCACCGCCCCGAGACCGGGGCGACGGCGCCGGCGTCGGCGCCACCGGATACTGGTCTTCCTCGCGATCTTCGCGCTGCTGGCCGGCTCCGGCCTGCTGGCGGGCGGCTACTACTTCGACAGCGTGCCCACGCCCACCGACCTCAAACTCCCGGAGGCAACCACCGTCTACTACGCGGACGGCCGAACGCCGATGGCCAAGCTGGGCGCGGAGAACCGCACCATCGTCCCGTACGACCAGATGAACGACTCTGCCAAGCAGGCCATCGTGGCGGCCGAGGACCGCACCTTCTGGACCAACAAGGGCATCGACTTCAGCGGCGTGCTCCGGGCCGCCTGGTCGAACCTCACCGGCGGGCAGCGGCAGGGCGCCTCCACCATCACCCAGCAGTACGCCCGCGTCGCCGCGGACCTGCGCGGGGTCACCTACTCGCGGAAGCTGCGCGAGGCGGTCATCGCCTGGAAGCTGGACGACAAGTACAGCAAGCGGGAGATCCTCGGCTTCTACCTGAACACCGTCCCGTTCGGCCGGGGCGCATACGGGATCGAGGCGGCCGCGCAGACCTACTTCGGCAAGACGGTGCGCCGGGACGCGCCAGCCTCCCAGCAGCTCACCCAGGCGGAGGCAATGGTGCTCTGCGCAATGGTGAAGCAGCCCGAGGCGGACCCGAACGACCCCGAGGGCTCCCCCGGCTACGACCCGCGGCGCAACGCGAAGGCCCGGCAGAACTCGATGGACCGCTGGAGCTACATCCGCGACGGCATGGTGAAGCTCGGCTACCTGACCCGGGACGAGGCAGCGAACCTGGCGTACCCGGACGACGTGAAGCCGATCGACCCGAACGCCGGCCAGTCCGGGCTGGACCGGCCGACCGGCCTGGTGGTCGAGCACGTGCTCAGCGAGTTGCGCCAGACCGAGCAGTTCCGGGGCAAGAGCGACGAGGTCATCCGCGACGGCGGCTACAAGATCATCACCACCATCGACAAGCGGGTCCAGGACGCCGCCGAGGCGGCCGCCGACATCCGCCGCGGCACCGCCCCGGAGGCGGTCCGCGACCAGCCGAAGAACTGGCAGGCCGCGCTCGTCGCGGTGGAGCCGGGCAGCGGCCGGGTGCTCGGCTACTACGGCGGCAACGGAGGCTCCGGCGGCGCCGACTACGCCGGCTGGTACTACGACGAGAAGGGGCAGGCGCGGGGCTTCGGCCAGCATCCGCCGGGCTCGTCGTTCAAGGTGTACGACCTGGCTGCCGCCGTCGAGAACAAGATCTCCGTGAAGCAGCACTTCGACTCGCCGGACACCAAGGAGTTCCCCGAGTCGGGGCGGACCAAGGACAGCCCGGCCGGCCCGATCCGCAACGCCGAGCACGCGCCCTGCCAGCCGAACTGCGCCCTCTGGGAGGCCACCGTCGCGTCGCTGAACGTCACCTATTTCGAGCTGACCGAGAAGCTGGGCATCGCGAAGGTCATGGACATGGCCAAGCGCGCCGGCGTCGACTCGATGTGGGAGACGGTGAAGGGCAACCCGCAACCGCAGCGGGTGGACCTGCGCGACGAGCCGACCGACGAGGTCGCGAAGCGCTTCTCCACCGAGGTCGGCATCGGCCAGTACGGCATCACGGTGCAGGACCACGCCAACGGGATGGCCACCTTCGCGGCCCGCGGCAAGCGTGCCGAGGCGCACTTCGTCCGGTCGGTGACCAAGGGCGAGGACAAGATCTACAGCGAGCAGCTGAGGACGACCGAGCTCGGGCTGGACGAGGAGGCGCTCAACCAACTCGACTGGACGTTGCGCCGGGTCAAGGCGGCCAAGTTGGACAACGGTTGGGACTCCGCCGGCAAGACCGGCACCTGGCAGGCCGGGCAGAGCACCACGCAGAACGTGCACACCTGGATGGTCGGCTGGACCGGGCCCCTCGCGGCCGCCGTCTGGCTCGGCACCACCGACGGCAAGCCGCTGCGGACGAAGGACGGCAGCTACGAGGTGTACGGCTCGAGCGGCCCCGGGCCGATCTGGCGGCAGTTCATGGCACAGGCGACCGAGTCCCTCAAGCTCGACCCGGACAAGTACCGGTTCGACGATCCGAAGTTCCCGGACGACGCCCCGTCGACCACCGGCCCGGCGCAGCCGGCGCCGACCACCTCCGCGCCCCGGCCTTCGGCGCGCCCGACGCCGAGCGCGACGCCCTCGGACGCCAGCCCCAGCCCGACGCAGCCGCCGACACCGGATCCGACGGGGTCGCCGTCGCTGCCCCCGGTGCCCACCCTGTCGCCGGCGAAGAGCCGAAAACCGGGAGGTACCGCGTGACGGGTGAGCTGCCGGAGCTGATCGTCCCGGATGCCGCCGCCTGGCGGCGGTGGCTCGGCGAACACCACGCCGCCCCCGCCGGGGTGTGGCTGGTGCTGGCCAAGCGTGGCAGCCAGCGACCGACCACCCTCAGCTACGACCAGGCGCTCGAGGAAGCGCTCTGCCACGGCTGGATCGACGGCCAGGTCAAGGGGCGCGACGAGAGCACCTACCGGCAGCGGTTCACCCCGCGGCGGGCGCGTAGCTCATGGTCGGCCCGGAACGTCGGCATCGTGGCCCGGCTGCTGGCCGAGGGGCGAATGCACCCGGCCGGGCTCGCCGAGGTGGACCGCGCCAAGGCCGACGGCCGCTGGGACGCCGCGTACCCGGGGCCGGCCACCGCGGAGGTCCCGTCCGACCTCGCCGCCGCGCTGGCCGCGGAGCCCCGGGCCCGCGCGATGTTCGACATCCTCACCGCCCAGAACCGGTTCGCCATCCTCCACCGCCTCGCCACCGCCAAACGCGCCGACACCCGCGAACGCCGCATCGCCCAGTTCGTCGCCATGCTGGCCCGGGGCGAGACCGTCTACCCGCAGCGCCGGACACTCGCCGAATAGCGAACCCTCCGCTCTACCCTGGTCGGGTGATCCGGGCTGTCGTGGTCGACGTGGACGACACGCTGTGCCTCACCGAGGCGGCGTGCTTCGAGCTCGAGAACGAGGTGCTGAGCCGGATCGGCCGCGCACCGATGCCGCGCGCCGTGCACCTGGCGACCTGGGGGCAGCCGCTGCTGGAGGCGATGCGGCAGCGCTCACCCGGTGTGGACCTGGACCAGTTCGCGGCGGCGTACGCGGGTGTGCTGCGCCGCTACGTCGCGGCCGGCCGGCTCGACGTGATCCCGGCGGAGAACCTGCGCGCGTTGGACCGGCTGGTGGCGGCGGGGCGGACGGTGATGCTCCTGACCTCGCGGACCGAGTCGGAGATGGCGCACCTGCTCGCGCCGGACCACGTCCTGGCCGAGCGGGTCAGTGCCGTCTTCCATGCCGGCAACACCCGGTACCGCAAACCCGATCCCCGGGCTTTCGACGAGCTGCTCGCCCGCACCGGGCTCGCCCCGCACGAGTGCGTGTACGTGGGCGACTCGCCGGGTGACGCCGAGGCCGCCGGGAAGGCGGGACTGTCCTTCGTCGGCTGCCTGCAGAGTGGCGTACGGCGGCGCGAGGATTTCGAGCCCCGCCATGTCGACCTGTTCATCGAGGCGTTCCCCGAGGTGGTGAATGCCGTGGCGCGGCTCGCGGCGCGACGCCCCTGAGTAAGGGCCCCGGGTCAGGGGGCCAGCACCAGTTCGCGCAGCTTGCCGTCGAGGGCCGGCCCGTCCACGCCGCCTGGCCAGCCCCGCAGCAGCGCACCGCCCTTCGCGACCATCACCACGGTCGGCGGCTCGCGGACCGCGTACGACCGCCAGATCGCGCCGTCGTCGTCGACCACGACCGGATACTGCACCCGGTGCTCCCGCAGGTAGCGCTGCAGGTCCTCCGGTTTGTCCTCGGTGGCCACCCCGACGAAGACGACCTTGTCCCGGTGGGTGCGGGCCAGCTCGCTCAGGGCGTCCTGCCGCTGCGCGCAGAGGCTGCACCACGAGCTGAAGAAGACCAGCACGACCGGGCGGTCGGCCCACAGGTCGGCGAAGGCGAGCTGACTGCCGTCGGTGAGCCGGCCAGTGACGGCCGGGGCGCCCGGCACGCCGGACGGGACCGGGCGCAGCGCCAGACCCGCCGGCACCGGGCCGGGCAGCGCCGCCGCCCCACCGGCGACCGGCTCGGTGCGTGCCGGCGCCTCGTCGCCGCCGGAGCAGGCGGCCGAGGACAGCACCACCCCGAACGCCAGCGCGACGGCCGCCAGCCGGACAGCGTACGTGCGGGTCACGAGGGCACCACGGCGACCAGCGCCGGCCCCTCGCTGGTGTTTCGGGTGAGATCGATCGGGGGGCGGCCGTCGACGACGAGCCGGTAGGCGTCCCGGGCGGCCAGGTTGACCGGCACCGAGAACTCGCAGTACGTCGGGACGCGCTCCACTTCCAGGTCCTCCTCGAACGTGGCCACGGACGTGCCGGACGACAGGGAGCCCTCGGCCAGTGTCCGCCCGGCGGCGTCGATCACCTGGAACGGCGCCCGGTTGTGGAAGTGGGTGTAGGGGCCGGTGCCCGCGCACTCCACGCCCACCGGCCGGATGTTGATGTCCCGCACCAGCACCCGCACGGTCATCGCCGATCGGGCCTCCTCAGCCCCGCCGCACCCGGCCAGTGCGCCGGTGAGCAGCGACGGCAGCATTAGCGCTGCCAGCAGGCGCCGCATCTGTCCTCCAGACGGTCGGGGGGCCCGGGACGGCGGGACACGCCCACCGCCCCGGGCCGTCCGTGGGTCAGCTGATCAGCGCCCGGGGTCGTTCGACCCGGCACTGGCTGGTCACGGTCTTGCTCGGGTCACTCACCGACGTGGCGGTGAGCGTCACCAGGGTGGTCGCGGCCGCGTCGGCGGTGGCGCCGACCGAGACGTTGACCCCGGTGGTGGCGCCGAACTTGGCCGTGGCCAGCTCGTTCGGCAGCTCCGCCTGCCAGCCCGTGCCGGACACGCTCGCCGAGAGACGGTACACGTCCGACTGCAGGTACTCGCTGGCGTCCTCCGGGTGCTGCTGCTCGCCGGCCACGTACTTGCCCGTGTTGGTCAGGTCGAACGTGCAGAACGCGCCCTTGTCGGTCGGCTTGCTCCGGGTGATCAGGGAGCCCTTGGACAGGGAAACGCCGTGCTCGCTCGGGCCGGCGCCGTCGAGCGACTGGACCGCCACCGTGTACGACAGCACCCCGTCGGCGTTCCGGCGGAGGTTGAGCACGTAGAAGTGCAGCCGGTTGGCCTCGTCCACGTACTCGTACTCGCTGCCGGAGTTGGCGCCGGCGTGGAACAGCGCGTCGGACAGCTGCCGGTAGTCGCCCATGGTGATCTTCTGCGGGGTGCCGTTCGGCTGGTAGAAGTCCACCATGTCGATGTCCTGCGGGTTCGCGTCGACGACCCACACGAACGGGGCGCTGTCGGTGTTCTTGGTCTTGCTGATCAGCACGCCGTTGTCCGGGGTGAACGAGTCCGCACCCATCCGCTGGACGACCTCGACGGTGTAGTTGTTGAACCGGCCGCCGTCGCAGAGCGGGTCGGTCGTGGTGCTGCACGCCGGCGAGCGGTCCTGGTTCATGGCGATGTTGATGCCGGTCAAGCCCTCGCCAGCGTCCACCGCGCGGGCGGTGACGTCGGCGACGACCAGGCCGGAGGAGGCGAGCCCCTCGCGGGACAGCCGCAGCGCGTGCTCCTCACCGAGCAGCCCGATCTTCAGCTTGTCCCGCAGCGTGTGCAGCGACCCCATCGAGCCGCCGTTGACCGGCGGGATCTGCCAGCGGGTGTGCGGGCCGCCCGGACCGTTGAAGGAGCCGCGCGACATCATGCTCCAGATGCCGGTGTACGCGCGGCGCAACGGCACGCCGTACGGGTTGTTGTAGTTGTCGCCGATGCTCAGCAGGTGGCTCAGCTCGTGCGCGTACGTGCCCATGCCCGAGCTCTCCGCCTGGGTCGACGAGCCACCGCCGGCGTTCGGCCAGATGGTGGCGGCCGCCTTCCAGGACGTCCACTCGACGTACCGGGTCTTGGCGTAGTTGGGCAGGTTGGGGTCCGGCGGGCCCCACGCGTCCGGCACGTCCTCCTTGTTCTGGAACATCATCTGGCCGAACTCCTGCCAGGTCGAGGACTCGTCCTGACCGGCGGAGAGGATGAAGACCAGCTCGTAGCTGTTGGCCACCTCGTCACCGACCGCCGCGCGCCAGGCACCCAGCCCGTCGGTGCGGATGTTCTTCGCGCACGCCTCCCCCGACGGGCAGGCGCCGGGGTTGAAGCCGTTGTCGATGCCGTACTGGTACGACTTCGACGGCATCTTGTACGGCCCGAAGCCGGTGAGGTCGACGCCGTAGCGGCCGTTGGAGTCCTGCATCCAGTACTCGTGCAGGGTGTGTCCGCGGTTCAGCTCGTTCGGCTTGTTCAGGAAGTCGCTGTAGAACTGCGGGACGCCGTCGCGCGGAATGTTCGCGGCGCTCGCCTGGGGGTTGCCGAAGACCGAGGACTTGGCCGCCTGGGTGACGACGAACGGCTGGTCCGGGTAGTCGAGCGTGACCAGCGCGATCTTGAAGTTCCGGACCGACCCGCGCACGGCGGGGTCGTTCCAGTTCTTGTTCGGCACCTGGACGAAGTCGTCCCAGGTCATCGTGTCGGGGTTCTGCCAGTTCTGTGCGTCGATCGCCTGGAACGGGCCTGGCCCGTCCGGCGACACGTCGGGTGCGGCGGAGGCCGGCCCGGTGGCGCCGGACGCGACCACGACGGACGCGACCGCGGCGGCCAGCACCGAACGCCACACCGCACGCCTGGGGGGTAGAAGGTGCATCGGGTCACCTTTCAGGTCGAGGGCTTAATCGGCGGGGCGATCGGGCGACGGCTCCGGATCGCGGGCGGCGTCAGACGCGCCCGAGCCGGAGTTGTCGCGAGACGGACGGGGTCGCCGTCCCGCATGATCACACCCGATCCGAATCTATGAGCCGGCCGGCGCACCGGTCACCGTGCAGATGTCGGCAGGTGGACCGACCACTTCCGACACGTGCAGGACGGCATCGTGGCAGGCCCGTCGCGGCTACCCGTCGGCATCGGCCCGCAGCGCCCGCCGCACGTCCCGGCACAGCTGCGTCTCGGTCTCGGGCGGCAGCCCGCCGCGGGGCGGCCGGCACGGCCCGCCGTACCGCCCGACCAGCCGCATCGCCAGCTTCACGGCCTGGACCACCTCCGGCCGGGAGCCCCAGCTGAGCAGGGGGTGCAGCTGCCCGTACAGCGGCAGCGCCGCCGCCAGGTCGCGGGCGGCGCACAGCCGGTGCAGGCGCAGGCTGAGCCGGGGTAGGGCGTTCGCGCAGTGCCCGATCCACCCGGTCGCGCCGCACACGGTCAGCTCCAGCAGCACGTCGTCCGCGCCGGCCAGCACGTCGAGGTGGGGGCACAGGTCACGGACGCGGTGCAGCCGGCGTACGTCGCACTCCCGCATGGCCACCACGCCGTCGATCTCGGCGACGCGGGCCAGCAGTTCCGGCGTCAGGTCCGTTCTCGCGTCGACCGGATCGTCGGACACCACCACCGGCAGCCCGACCGCGGCCACCTCGCGGTAGTGGGCGACGACCTCGGCGGCACCGGCCGGGTAATCGATCGGCGGTGGGGCGAGCACCGCCTGCGCACCCGCGGCCCGCGCCTGCTCGGCCCAGCGCCGGGACTGCCGGCTGCCGTACCCGCCGACGCCCGGCACCACCGCGCAGCCGGCCGGTGCCGCCTCGACGACGGCGCGGACCACGTCGGTGCGCTCGCCGTCGGACAGGGCCCGGTACTCCCCCAGCGAGCCGCACGGCGTCACCCCCTGGCAGCCCTCTTCGGCGAGCCACCGCACGTGCTCCTGAAGCCGGTCGTAGTCGACCGAGAGGTCAGCCCGGAACGGGGTGGGAATGGCGGCGATGACGCCCTGCCAGGGCCTGGCTTTGGCCACGACGGTGTTCCCTTCTCGGACACTCCGCAGCCGTACCCCGGTCGGCAGGACGGCCCGCCCTGGCCCCCGTCGGGCCGGCAAACGCACACGTTAGGTACATCACCGGCCGCTGGTCTTCCGACAGATGCCGAAACTGCTCAGGCGGTACCGGATACGGGTGTCGCGCTGCCGGCACGGGGGATTGCGCGCTGGCCAACATCATCGGAAGGTAGGCCAACGGTCCTACCAGCACAACAGCCAGCCGGAGCCGAGCGGCAACACCGCGGGCCTCGGGCTGGCCGGGGGAAGCGCATGCGCATGGAGCTGCAACGCATCGTCGACCGGGTCGCGGCGCGGGTCAAGCGGCCGGCTCTGATCGAGGATCGGCGTCAGCGGGTGGTCGTCTACAGCGAGCACTCCGGGGTGCTCGACGGGGTACGCCGGAGTTCGATCCTGCGTCGGCACACCACGCCGGAGGTGATCGCCTGGGCCCGGGAGATCGGGATCATGGACGCCCGGGAGCCGGTTCGCACCCCGGCCTGCCCCGAACTGGATCTCCTGCCCCGGGTGTGCGTGCCGATCCGGCACCAGGACCTGCTGCTGGGCTTCGTGTGGTTCATCGACGAGGGCACGGGGATGACCGACGAGGACATTTCGGCGGTGGCCGAGGCGATGCCGGACCTGTCGCTGGCCCTCTACCGGGAGAACCTGCTCGGCGAGCTGGCCTCGCAGCGGGAGGCGGAGGCGACCCGGACGCTGCTGGTGGAGTCCCCGGAGTCCCGGCGGGAGGCGGTCCGGTCTCTGCTGACCGACGGCGTGGTTACCAGTGACGGTCAGGTCACCGCGCTGGTCGCCCAGCTGGTCGTGGCCCAGGACGAGATGCTCGACGACGCTGCCCGGATCGCTCTGGAGCACGCCCTCGTCGCCACCCGGCACTGGGTCGGGTCGCGCGAGACGCTGCACCTGGTCCGGCACGATCACGGGGTGCTGCTGCTGTGCGGGGGGCGGAACACCGGCCGCCTGGCGGCACAGGACGCCGCGGCGCACCTGGACCAGGCGTTGCGTGGGGCCATTCGGGGCCTGGCGTCGGTGGCCCGGACGGTCCTCGGGATCGGCGACGCCCGACCGCGTCTGTACGACAGCGTGCTGTCGTACCAGGAGGCGTTCCAGGCGGCCCGGGTGGGTGTCCAGCTGCCGGCCCTGGGTCCGGTGGTGCCGTGGCCCGAACTGGGCATCTACCGGCTGCTGTCCGGCATGGATGCCCGCCACCTGGACGTCGCGCGAGTGCATCCGGGGCTGGGCCGGCTGCTGGGCGACGAGGCCCACCAGGTGCTGCTGGAGACCCTGGAGACCTACCTCGACCTGGCCGGCAACGCGCATGCCACGGCGGAACGGCTGCGGCTGCACCGGACGACGCTCTACTACCGGCTGCAGCGGGTGGAACTGCTCGCCGAGGCCGACCTCAAGGACGGCAACGAACGGCTCTGCCTGCACCTGGCCCTCAAGCTGGGCCGGCTGACCGGCCAGTACCAGCCGGGTGGATGACGTCGGGGCGGGGCGCCGGTTGCCCGGTGCCCCGCCCCGCAATCCCTGTGGATGACGTCGGGGCGGGGCGCCGGCTGCCCGGTGCCCCGCCCCGCGATCCCTACAGGCCGGCGGCCACCGCCGCCGTCCGACCGCCGACCACCGGCAGGGTGATCCGGCTGCGGTCGAAGTGGACGGTGATGTGGGCCCGGTTCTGCTTGGCCCGGCTGCTGTAACCGGAGTACGACCCGAGCAGGACCACCCCGATCTGGTTGCCGGCGTCGAAGACGTAGTCCTCGGGCAGCAGGTTCAGGTCGACCTCGGTCTTCTGGCCGGGCACCAGCGGCGTCGACACCGACGGCGAGGCGAGGTTGAGGCCGTCGATGATGCCCTTGGTCACCAGCTCCTGCGGGTTGGTGGCGATGTTCTTCTCCACCTTCTTGTAGCAGGCGTCCTCGGCGAAGCCGCCCCAGGTCGCCGTCTCACCCCAGCAGTCCTCCTCCGTCAGCGTCCGGACGCCGTCACCGGCGGTGCTGAAGCGCTGGCGGGTGCCGTAGTCGACGAGCAGCCCGGCGAAGCTGGTGTCCTCGCCGTCGACGGTGGCGTTGATCTTGACGATCGGGGTGCCCGAGATGTGCAGCGGCGCCTTCAGCGGCGCGGAGAGGAACACCAGCCGGTTCTCGGTGTTCGCCGCCGGGTCCGACGGGTGGCGGATCGCGTTGGTCTGGGTCATCGTGGGCGTGTCCTGGAAGGTCGCCTTCGCGTTGCCCGGACCGGACTTGACGGACAGCCCGCCGGCGTTACCGGCGGTCGGCGCCTGCAGGAACACCTGGGTCGGCTGAGTGTTCGGCAGCGGCCAGGTGGCGGCCGTCTCCCACACGTCCGGCAGCCGCTCGATGTCGACGGCCGGCTCCCGCATGATCCCGTTGTCGATGCCCTGCAGCCAGAAGTCGAACCAGCGGTGCAGGGTGTCGACCCACTGCGTCCGGCGGAAGTCGAACGGGTCGACGTGGCCGGTGCCGGTCATCCAGAGCTTGCGCGGCACGCCCTGCGCGCCGAGCGCCTCCCACCACTTGCTGAAGTGGTCCGGCCGGACGTTGTCGTCGTTGATCCCGTGCACGACGAAGACGCTGGCCTTGACCCGGTCGGCGTGCGGCACGTAGTCGCGCTCCGCCCAGAAGTCGTTGTAGTCCCCGGTGACGTCGTCGCCGCCCTGGCCGAGGGCCGTCCGCACCGGCGCACAGTACGCCCGGCGGGCCGGGTTTGTGACCGTGTTGGCGAGGCTGCCCGAGTAGTTGTTCGCCCGAGTGACCAGGCCGTTGCTGCGCGAGTAGTCGTACCAGCTCGAGATGGCCGAGATCGGCACGATCGTGGTCAGCCCGTCCACCCCGCTCGCTGCCGCGGCGTTGGCCAGGGTGCCGTCGTACGACTTGCCGATCATGCCGGTCCGGCCGTTGTGCCAGTCGGCGACGACCTCCCGCCCGGCGGCGTCGTACCCGGGCCGGCGCCCGTTGAGCCAGTCGATCGCCGTCGGCGCGCTGATGTTGTCGGCCCGACCACCGGTGACCGGGCAGCCGGTCGAGTTGTTCGTGCCGATCATGTCCAGCAGGACCATCGCGTAGCCGCGCGGGACGAAGTAGTTGTCGTAGAAGAGGGGCCATTTGTCGTTCAGCCCGTCCCCGTCGACGTCGGCCTTGCACTCGCTTTCGTTGCCCCGGCAGACAGTCGAGTAGTACGGGCTGGCGTCCATCACCACCGGAACCTTGAGCCCGTTCTCACTGGCCTTCGGTCGCATGATGTCCATGGCCACGACATCGAGCTTGCCGTCGCCGTCCGTGTCGACATCAGAAGTGACGAAAATCCGTTCCCGAATGGCGTCGGCATAACCGAAGGCCGGTTGGGTGACGCCGTTGGAAATCACCAACTCAGCGCGCTCGTCGGCGCCTGGTTGGGCCAGTGCGCCGCTCGCCGGCAGGCCGGTGGCCACGACCGCCAGGGCCACCACCGACGCCCGCCAGGCGCGTCTTCCTCTTTGCATCCGTGCTCCTCCTCCCACAGTGCCGTCGACCAGCGGCTTTGAACCCCTCCGTTCGGCGGGCACCCGCCACCGCCCCGACGGTCGCACCGAACCTACGGATCGGCGCGTGCGCAGGTCATCGGACACCTGTGGAAGATGGCCGCCCTCGGCTCCTACGCCTGTCGCAGGGCGGAAGCACGACTTTCGGCATTCATCGTTTCGTGACGAACAGTCATTGACACAGCGCGTGACGTGAGTTGAGGATTGGCCCACCCGCCGGTCGATCGTCCACCCCGGACACCTGTCCGGGTTCAATTTCCGACGCTGGTCCGCCTTGCCGCACCGGCTCCGGTAGGCGATTTCCACCGGCCCTCATCCGTCGGTCGTGCCGAACCTCCGCAGCAGCACGTGGGACCCCGATTCCACCGACCGTCGCTCGCAGTTCCGTACCCACGACAGAAAGGGCAACTATGCGAATGCCGAACTCCGGTGACCGCCGCTGGCGGGCACCGGTCGTCGCGATCGCGGCCGTCTCGGCCGTGCTCCTGGTCAGTCCGGCCTCGGCCGTCACGCCACCCGCCGAAGACACCGGCGCGAGCACCGAACTGAACCGGCTGCCCGACGAGGCGGCCAGCGTGGTGGAGGTCCTGCTCGCCGACCGCAACGAACTGGACGAGCTCGTCGCCACCGGCGTCGACCTCGACCACCACGCCGAACAGACCGAGCACGGCATCGTCGCCCACGCGGTGGTCACGCCGACCGAGGCCGCGGCCCTCCGGGCCCGGGGCTACCGGCTCGGCGAGACCCTCCTCGAGCCGAGCGACTCGGCGGACCGCGTCGAGGAACGCGAGGCGACCATCGCCGCGCACGTCGCTGAGAACCGGGCGTTCACCGCGGCCCTGCAGACCTCCGAGACCTCGGACGTCAAGATCATCCGCGCCGACTACTACACCTCTGGGACCAGCCAGATCCTGTCGGTCGAGGCGAAGTGGGCCCAGGGCCAGACCTCGACCAGCACGCTCACGGTCGTGCGGGACAGCGGCCCCGGCACGGAGCTCGGCTCGGGCGGCAGCCAGAGCATCTCCCGCTTCGTGGACGCCGGCGTCTACATGTACCACCGGGGCGCGTCGGCGGTGACGACCCGGCCGGACCGGATCCGGATCACCAGCCCGACCGGCGGGGTCGCCGTCGCCCAGGTCAAGGAGTGGCTGCCCATCCCGGCCGACAACCCGGAGGGCCCGGGCTACCAGAAGGACTTCGTCACCAGCTACCTGACCCCGACCGAGCTGTACGCACGGATCCACCAGCTCGCCGCCGAGTTCCCCGACCTGGCCGAGATCGTCGAGCTGCCGTACAAGACGAACGGCTACCGCCGCAAGGCGCAAGTGGTGCTCGGCACCACGAACGCCAACCGGGTCGCCGTCGACTCGCTGGCCTGGGGACACGAGGGCGGCAACGGCATCTCGGTCGAGCTGGTCAACCCAGGTGCCGCCAGCCGTCCGCTGTCGGTGAGCGTGACCGGCAAGGACATCCGGGTCAGCCTGGCGACCAACGCCAGCGGCGCGCTGACCAGCACGGCGGCCCAGGTCGCCGCGGCGTTGAACGCCAACGCCGGGTCGCTGGTCCGGGCGTACACCTACCGCGGAGACGCCGGTGCCGGTGTGGTCGCGACCGCCGCCAAGACGGTGCTCACCGACAACCTGAAGGCGCCGGCCAGCGTGTCCCGGGATCCCCACCCGGTGTACGCGATCCGGATCGGCAAGGTCCGCGACGGGTCCAAGACGGGTGTCCTCGCGTACGCCCAGGAGCACGCCCGCGAGTGGGTGCCGCCGCTGGTCGCGGTCGAGACCGCTGAGCGGCTGCTGCGCAACTACGGCCACGACGGCCGGACCAAGCAGCTGCTCAACAACCTGGACATCTGGATCGCCCCGTCGGTCAACCCGGACGGCGGCCACTACTCGTTCTACGACTTCAACTCGCAGCGCCGGAACATGACCAACCACTGCCCGTTGACCGGGTCGGCCGACGCGCTGGCCCGCAACTCGTGGGGCGTGGACAACAACCGCAACTACACCGAGTACAGCCTCTTCGACGGCTACTCGGGCGCGTCCAGCAGCTGCACCAGCGACACCTACGCCGGCCCGAGCGAGCTGTCCGAGCCGGAGGACAAGAACGTCGACTGGCTGGCCCAGCACAAGAACATCAAGTTCTCGATGAACCTGCACTCCTCCGGCAACTACTTCATGTGGTCGCCGGGGGCGTACGCCACCCCGGGCCGGATCTCGGCGCCCCGCCCGACCCTCGCCGAGGAGTCGTTCTTCTGGGGGGCCTCGTCGCGGATCCTCACCGCGATCAAGCGGCAGCGCAACATGGCGGTGACGCCGGCCCGGACCGGCCCGATCTCCGACGTGCTGTACTCGGCGGCCGGCAACTCCGGCGACATGCTCTGGTACAAGTACGGCATCTACGCCTGGAACTTCGAGGTGGGCACCTCGTTCCAGCCGGGGTGGGACGAGGCGCACCAGGAGGCGATGGAGTTCTCCAACGGCCTCGTCGAGCTGATGCGGGTGGCCCGGGACTTCGACACCGACTACCAGCGGCCGGAGAGCGGCCTGTCGGTGAAGCCCAGCGCCACGCCTGGCATGGTGGACGTGACGTTCACGGTGAGCGAGCCGGCTGCGGTGTTCTACACCGTCGACGGCAGCGCACCGACCTACTCCTCCACGCTCTACGCCTCGTCGGGGATCCGGGAAGGCGGAGAGACGCTGACCCTGCCCGTCGGGACGAAGGTCCACTGGTTCTCGGTGGACGCGGCCGGCAACGTGGAGCAGAACTACCGCGCTGACGGCACGGGCAAGAACTTCCGTAAGGGCAGCGCCGTGCTGCCCACCAGCTGACGGAAACCGACCCGGGTGCCGGGTACGGGGGGCATGCGCCCGCCGTACCCGGCACCCGGCCGTCTACGACAGCGGGCGGCCTGCCGGAGAATGCCTGCTCCCGCCGATAGGCGCGGATGCTCACCGCAGCCAGCCCAGGAAGCGCCGGTGCAGGGTGCCGGCAGGTGCCCGGGTCAGATCCTCGGCGGCGCGCACGAACTGCGATCCCATGTACAACGCCAGGGACATCGGTGCGTCCACGAACTCCGCTTGCAACTCCCGGCGCCGGGTCGCGCACGGCCACGGCGCCCCGCAGCCGTCACAGCTCCAGATCGGCAGCACCGGCCCGTGCGTGCTCACACCCGCACCCCCAGGTAGCGCGCCGTGATCGTCCGCGCCTGCCGGCTGGTCGCCCAATCCACCTGCCAGCACCAGCAGCGACCACCACACGCGGCAACCGACACACATCCCATCCAGCCCACGGACGTGCACCGCGAGGATCGCCCGTTCCTGATCGTCATTCACTCGGCTGCTCCGTGCGGCCAGTGGCCCCGGTTGATCGGGATCCGGTGCCGGGCATGGCAGGGCAGTTCGACGCCGCATCGGCAGATGCGCCGCCAGTCCCGCCAGGACCAGACCGGCCGGTGTCGTCGGGCGAGGGTCAGCGCGGCCTCGAGCAGATATTCGTCGTACGAGACGCGCTGCCTGCCAGGAAGACCAGCCCCCGCTCGGCTCACCGCTGGCCCCTCGTCCCGTCACCGGTGCGCCGACCCGGCGTCCGTGGCACGGTCGGCACGCTCTGCGTCGACTCGCGGTGCCAGGGCGTGTCCCGCAACCGCTCCGCCTGGTCAAGCAGCCGCCGCTGCGCCTCCGCGTGCTCGCTTGCCTGGTACCGCTGCCCGGTGCCCGGTGGTGGCGGCGGCTCCGGACGCCGGAACAGCCACCGCACCAACCTGCACAGCTCCGACCAGATCGCCACAGGTTCCGCCTCCACGTCGAGCGTCGGAAGGCGGCGAGGTCTCGTCAGGCCGTATCGGCTCCCTGGTGTAAAAGGTCCCCGCCGCCGTCGGTGACCTGGACGCTACGAGCGGTCACGGGCGGCGGCGGGGACAGTTTGTACCCGAGGGAGGGTTACCCCATCACCCCGATCGCGAGCGCCAACTCCCGCGCGTCCTCCCCAACCGTGCCCGGCCGGTTCGACAGCTCCAGCGCGACTGTGCGGGCGAACGGTTGGTGGCGAACCGTGTCCACGCTCTCGCGCAGCGCGCGGCCGAGCAGGTGCATGGCTGCGACCTCGCCTCGGTCCAGCATGTGCGCCCGAGCGGCCTCGATCAGGGCGGCAGCCCGACGGGTGTGCGACGGCAGCGCGCGGAAGTCGGCCGTGTCGGCCCGCCGGACGGCCTCACCAGGTCGGCACAGATCCGTCTCGATGGTGACCGCGTACGCCGCGCAGGCGGCCGGCCCGAACATCAGCCAGGGGTGAGCGTACCGTTTGCCGAGCCGGCTCGCGGCGTCCTCGGCGGCGTCCCACGCGCGCCATGCCTTTCCGGCCTGCCCGGCCTTGCTGTGTCCGAGCGCGATGCCCAACTGCGCCTGCCCCCACCGCGCCAACTGTTCAGCACCCGCTGCCGGGTCGACCAGGCCGGAGGCGTCAACGAGCACCTGCTCAGCGGCGTCGACCTGGTTCGCGCCCCGGTAGACATGGGCGTAGTACCAGGCGGCCACGGCGATCGCCGCGGGGTCATCGGCATCCTGCGCGGCGAGCATCGCCCGGTCGGCGGCGAGCCACACCAACTCCGGATACGGCTGGTGGGCCAGGTACAACTGCGCGAGGTGGTAGACGCGCGCCAACTCGATCAACGCCTGTCGGCGGGCCAGGCCGTCCAGCCGGCGAGCGCTGCGTTGCGCGTCCGCCAGCAGCCTGGGGAGCACCGTGGCGACCGCCGTACGCTCGACGGTCGACCGGTGCCACAGCGCCCACGCCTGATCGACCAACCCGCGCAGCACGTCGACCGACGTCGGCGAGCCGACCGGCACCTTACTGCGCTGGATGGCGGCGGCGACCCCGTCGACGTCGGGGTGACCGGCGCGGGTCACCGATGCCACCGGCAGGGACTGGTCGCCGGTCAGGTCAGCCAGGTCGGAGATGTCGAGGACCTCAGCCAAGCGGAGCAGCATCGGCAGGCGGGGCGGAAGGAGGCGGCCGTTCTCCAGGGCCTTGACCCATTCGGCGCTGCGGCCGACGAGCCCACCGAGAACCGGACGCGTTTTGCCTGCACGTTGGCGGTGGGCGCGGAGGCGAGCACCGAAGGTCGCGGGATCGGTCATCGTCGTCTCCCAGGTAGCGGTCTGGGCAGCGGGCCGCCGGCCGCTACTCCGGCGAGCCGCCAGAGTCGACGGTACTCGCGCGGCAGCCTCCACGCGCCCTCGTCGCAGCCGAGTTTCGGAAGAAAAGCCGCGCAGAACGTGCCGACCAGACATGCCGAACGGTCAGTCAAGCCGCCCGCACAGACCTCGGCCGGATGACGCCGACGGCGCCCGCAGCTACGCCTCGAACACACTCACCCACGCCATCGGCAAGCCGCCGACCGGAAAGCCCGGCTCGGCAAGACAGGTGTCGATGTCGCCTCGGGCGCCTCTGCCGGCCTGCTCACCGGCCGACCACGCCTTGTCACCTGGGTAGACGTCGTCACCAGTGGTTGTCCTTGGTCGCTGATGATCGGCCTCCGACAGGGGCCTGGTGACGGCCTGGACCTGGTCCTTTTCGACCTGCCCCGTAGCCGGCGCGCCCCGGCCCTCTGACCCCTCGCTTGCAAGCTCTGCGCGCTTCGTCCGGCGGTCTCCGTCCGGGTCGCTGGCCTTGAGCGATCGTCCGTAAACCCCGGCCGTCGGTGCCGACCGGTGTTGTCCACTGCGTCTGGCACGGATCGGGCACGAGCTCGGCCTTCAGGCCATCGACAGTCGATCACGTATCTCACGCAGAACGGCCTCTAGCGCCCCAGGGTCGGTACGACCTCCGAAACGGGATCAAGCGACGACAGCTGCAGTCGTTCAAGGGCAGCCCCGCCACCGCGCTCGCAGATCTCCCGGATCAACTCGTCACAGGCCGTGCCAAAGACCTCGATGTGGTGAACCGTGATGTCCGTAACCGGGTGATCGCTCGGCCTTCCGTTTGGCATGACACCAATCGTGCCAGCCACCCGATGCGGTCGAGGAGGACCCGCCGCGGCGGCCGATGCCTGCCGACGGTCGCCTGCAGGCCGGCGCGTACGGGCTTACCACTTCATCCCGAACGAACTGCCCCTGCTGACCGACTGAACGGGCTCGCGTCGGGCGCCGTGAGGTGCGGGCCTACTGTTGCCGCCGGGTTGTGAGGTCGCGACGCAACAGCTCGAGGAAGTAGGTGCAAGCCTCGCCCTCTGTCCGGAAGACTCGGAGGCTGCCCTTCATCCCGCGTTCGGAGTAGTAGACCTCCAAGCCCGCTGGGCCGAGGTCGAGCACATAGCATTCGTTGGCTCCGATGCCGCCGTGCAGCCGGTAGCTGTCGGGCGCGAAGCCCTCACGTGGAAGGACGTTCTCCAAATCTGCTCGCGTCAGGTCGTCCACGAACTCATCATGCCCAATGGCCGACGGCTCTTGGCCCGCTGGCTGCCGTACAGCGCCCAGAAGCAGCAAGGCCACCTCCCGTTTCCGGGAAGTGGCCTGTGTCCTGCGAGGGCGCCGGGCACGGGTGGAACCCGTGCCCGGCGCCGATCGGATTACAGCGAGCGGACTCGCACGTCGCGGAACTCGATCAGGTCGTTCGTACCGTGGTTCTGCAACCCGACGAACCCGCTGAGGAACTGCCGCAGGTCGGTCGGCGGGTCACCGGCACGGGACGACGCCTTGCCGGGTGTGTTGTCGAACTCGTTGATCACGACGCCGTTCCGGATGATCGTGTAGTGCTGCCCGACCACCCGGACCTCGTAGTCGTTCCACTGGCCCTTCGGGGTCGCCCCGGCCATGTCCAGACCCTGCGGGTCGAAGTTGTAGATCGACCCGGTCTTCTGCACCTCGCCGGTGGGCCCGTCGTAGATCTGGATCTCATGGCCGCAGTAGATCGCCACCCAGGCCTGCGAGCTCCGGGCCGAGCCGACCGTGCCGCAACTGCCGGCCGGCCGCTGGTCCAGCGGGATCCGCGGGTCCGGGAACCGGGTGAAGACCCCGCTGTTGGCGTACGTGCTGCCGGCGGAGACGTCCCGGAACTTCAGCCGGAAGGAGAAGTCGGCGAACTCGTCCTTGGCGTACCAGAGCATGCCGAGCCCACCCGAGCTGCGGATGGTCCCGTCTTGCTGGAGGGTGAACGACCCGCTGGGCGCCTGCCGCCAGTCGGCGAGCGACGCCGCGGTGCCGTCGAAGAGCGTCTGGTACCCGGCGACCTTGCCGATCTTCGACTGGGCCGCGGAGGTTTGCAGCTTCTGCGCCTCCTTGTTGTCCACGATGCCACTGGCCCGCAGGTCGTTGACCACGTCGGCGACGTGGCTGACGAACTGGCCGTGGTTCGTCCAGTTCCGCTCGTCGTCGATCAGGTCGTTGATCGTGCAGCCGCCGCCGGCCACGTGGTTGGCCACGCCGGTGTCGGTGTCCAGCAGCTGTACCGTCTTGCGGTTATCCGGCGCGGGGCAGCCCGTGGTGACGGTGATCTTCGCGGTGGACACCTGGCCGTCGGCGTACGTCACCTTGAGGGTGGCCTCGTAGGTGCCGTATCCCGCGTAGGTGTGGGTCGGGTTGGCCTCCCGCGACGGCGCGCTGCCGTCACCGAAGTTCCACTCCCACGCCACGCCGCCGGCCCGAGCCGACGAGAACGCGATCGTCTTCGGCTGGCTCGGCGTGACCGCCCGCCAGGTGGCGTCGCTCGGCCGCGGCGTCGCCTCGCCACCGGCGTACGCGACCCGGATCAGCTTCTGGTTGGAGTGGAGGCTGAAGAAGCCACCGGCGTAGTCGAGCATGTACAGCGCCCCGTCCGGGCCGAACTTGGCGTCCATCCAGGACTGGAGCTGAGTGCCGCCGCTGCCGGAGCGGATGATCTGGCGCAGGTCCTCGGCGAACGCCGGCGGGCCGGCGCTGGCGACCTTGGCCGGGTCGACCGTGACGGCGATCCGGTTGTTGGCATTGGACTCGTCACCGATGAACCACTTGTTGTCCCAGTACGCCGGCCAGGCAACGCCGCTGTTGGTGTCGACCTTCGACCGGTGGTAGGTCGGTCCGTCCATGATGGCCTGACCGCCGCCCTTGAGGTACGGCTGGGTGAAGGTCTCCTCGCCCACCACGTACGAGGGCAGCCCGCTGCCGTCAGTCCGCTTCGGGTAGACCGGGCCACCGCCCTGCGGCGAGTACCAGATCATGTTGTCCCGGGCGGGCGGGATGTTGACCAGGCCGGTGTTGCGCGGCGACTCGTTCTTCAGGTTGTCGCAGTCGTACCAGCCGGCCAGCACATTGGCGTCGGTGTTGCTGCGGTCCCGGTAGGGCTGCCGGTTACCCATGCAGTACGGCCAGCCCTGGTTGCCCGCCGAGGTGATGATCGTGGCGGTCTCGTACTTCGCCGGGCCGAGGTCCGGGCTCGGGCCGCCGGCGTCCGGGCCGACCCAGGCCGCGGTCAGCCAGTGGTTGACCGGGTCCCAGGCGATCCGGGCGATGTTGCGCACGCCCATCACGTAGATCTCCGGGCGGGTCTTGCCGCCGCCCTCCTCCTTGCCGGTGAACAGGTTCCCGGCCGGAATGGTGTAGGTGCCGTCCGACTCCGGGTGGATCCGGATGATCTTGCCGTTGAGGTCGTTGGTGTTGCCCGAGGTACGCCGGGCGTCCTGGAACGAGGTGCCCTTGTAGTCCTGGGTCCAGTTGTTGCCGGAGTAGCCGCTGGAGCCGCCGGAGGAGTTGCTGTCACCGGAGCCGATGTAGAGGTTGCCGCTCTCGTCGAACGTCATCCCGCCACCGGCGTGGCAGCAGCTGTGGATCTGGGTGTCCCAGCTGAGCAGGTCCTTGCGGGTGCTCTGGTCGAGCGTCTGCTTCGCCGCGTCGTAGGTGAACCGGGAGACGGTCCGCTTGCCGATCCGCTTGTCCCGGTCGATGGACTCGTGCGGCATCCAGTAGACGTAGACCCAGCCGTTCTCGGCGAACTTCGGGTCCAGGGTGATGCCGACCAGCCCCTCCTCGTTCTTCACCAGCTCGCTGCCGCTACCCCGGTTGCCCATCACGGCGAGGGTGGTCAGCAGCTTGACCTGCTTGGTCTTCGGGTCCCACTGGTGAATGGTGCCGCAGCCCAGGCCGACCTTGGGGTCGTCCCAGTTCACGATCGGCCCGCTCGGGCAGGCGGCCTTGCCGATGTAGAAGACCTTGCCGTCGGGGGCGACGGTGAGGCCGTGCGGCTCACCGATCTGGTCGAGCTGCCCCGACTGGTTGGTGGTGGTGAGCCGCTCGATCCGGTAATTCGAGGCGATGGTGGCCTGGCAGTCGCCGCGGACCAGGCCCGCCGACCACTTGATGGCCCCGGCCAGGTGGCCCTGGAACTGCTTGTCGCTGGTCCAGCTCGCCTCGGTCCGGCCCATGCCGGTGTAGAACGACCGGCCACCCTCGAAGTCCTGACACCAGGAGATCGGGTGGAAGGCGCCGTTACCGCTCAGGCCCGGGTTGTAGGTGCCCTCCTCGACCTGGGCGATGGTGTGGACCTTGCCGATCGGGCTGGGGTCCCAGTTGATCCACTGGTCGGAGCGGGTCCAGGTCAGCGGCAGGTCCTTGTTGGCTGGGTGCTGCCGGTCGGTGAGGTCGATGGTGGCCTTCTGCACCGTGCTGTCCGGCGCGGGCCCGGCGTCCGGCCCGATCAGCCACAGCTCGGCCAGCTGCACCAGCGGCTCGCCGCTGTTCGCCGTGACGTTCAGCCGGTAGTGCTGGTAGGCCGTCGTGTTGGTGAAGCTGTACTGCTTGGTCTGGAACCGCTGCGGGAAGGTCTCGTTGCTGCGGCTGTCCAGATCGGTCCAGGAGCTGCCGTCGTTCGAGCCCTGCAGGGTCCAGTTCTTCGGGTCGCGGCCGGGGAAGTCGTTGGCCGAGGTGAGCGCGTACCGGCTCACCACCACCGGCTTGGCCAGCTTCGCGGCCAGCCAGCCGGTTGGGTTGAACGTCAGCCACTTGGTGCCGGTCGACCCGTCGATGGCCTTCGCGGCGGTCTCGTTCGGCGGGTTCTCCGCGCTCGCGGTGGCCGAGACCGGCTTCTCGGCGTTCGGCAGGCTGGCGGCCGGGCGGGTGCCGATCAGGCCGGTGAACCAGGAGGACTCCGGCTGGGCGCGCGCCGCGTCGTGGACGCCGACGAAACCGCCGCCACCCTTCACGTACGCCTGGAACGCGGCCTCCTGGGCCTCGTTGAGGGTGACGCCGTTGGCGGAGAGGAAGACCACCGCGCGGTAGCGGGCCAGGTTGCCGAAGGTGAACACCGCCGGGTCGGCGGAGTCGTCGACGCTGAAGCCCTGCTGCTCGCCCAGCTCACGGATGGTGGCGGTGGCCCGGGCGACCGGGTCGTCCTGCTTGTCCACCGGGCCATGGAAGACCAGCACCTTGACCGCCGCGGCGGCCTCGGCGGCGGCCGCCGCGGGGGTGACCGCCTGGGCGGGCAGGGCCAGCACCCCGAGCGCCAGGGCGGCGCTCGACGCCAGGGCGCCGATCCGGCGCCCGCGGGTGCGACGCACCGCGGCCGGGGTGAACGGTGTGGGTGTGGTGGTGGATCCCGTCGAGTCGGCGCGGGAGCGTCCGACCCATCGGGAGAACCGGAAATGGCGTATGTCGGCCATCTCGACTCCTCCTGGTTTGAGGGACAGGTTCTTCCGGGTCGTCCATCTGCCGGTGAGGTGAGGCGCTCACCGGAGCGTTGGGTGCGCGACCGCCGGCGCCACCCGGATCGGGCGGCCGGTGCGGCGGGTCGCTGGTGGTGGTGCCGGTCCGGGGGCTGCTGGCCAACCGACGGCGGTCAGCAGCCCCGGACCCGTCACTTGTGCTGGTGCTGGCCGCCCTCGGCGGGCGCCGCGGCGGTGCCGGCAGCGCCAGTGGCGCCGGTGGCGCCGGTGGCGCCGGCCGCGCCGTGCTGGTGGCCCATGCCGGGCGGCATGTTCCCGTTCTCGTCGAGGACGTGCAGCATCGTCGACATGCCGGCGTCGGAGTGGAACTGCATGTGGCAGTGCAGCATCCAGTGCCCAGGTCCGACCGAGTCGCCGGCCACCACCTGGACGCCGAAGGAGTCACCGGGGCCGAGCGTCTTGTTGTCGATGATCGGTATGGAGTCGACGAACGGCTGCCCGTTGTTGCTGATCACCCCGGTGCGGGTGTCCGCCCAGGAGTGCCCGTGCAGGTGGAAGGTGTGCATGTCGTTGCCGATGCCGACCACGACGAACTCCACCCGCTCGCCCTTGCGGGCGACCAGGCAGCTCGGGCCCGGCTGCGGGTTCACCTCGGTGCAGGTGTCCGTGGCAGCGCCGCGGCGTAGGTTGATGCTCTGCCGGTCACCGAAGACCACCGTGTAGGTCCGGTCCGGCTTCGGGTCGCCGGGACGCCGGACGACCAGGCCGCCGAAGAGACCGGACGAGAGCCCCTGGGTGCCGTGCGGGCCGCCCACCACGTGGTCGTGGTACCACCAGTAGCCGGCCGTGCCCTGCGCCCCGGTCCGGTTGTTGCGCGGCTGGGCGTACCAGGTGTAGGTGCGCGATTCACCCGGCGGGACGTACGACGCGCTCTGCACCGTGCCGTCGGACTGCTGGGTGTACTTGACCCCGTGCACGTGCAGCGAGACGCCCAGCGGGTGGGCCGGGTCGGTGCGCAACGCCGCCAGGGTCTCGGCAGACACCTGGTTGTGCAGGGTGATGGCAAGGCACTCCCCCTCCATCATCTCCATGAGGGGGCCCGGGTAGGAGGCCGTCTGCGGGGTGAGGCCGTAGCCGAGCCGGATCTGCGTGCCGTCCTTGGGCAGCTCCACTGCGTACAGCTGGATGCTGCGGTCGGGCTTGCCGCAGCCCTCCGGCTTCTCGGCGAACATCCCGGTGCCGGCCGCGGCCAGCCCGCCGGCGCCGACGAGGGTGAGCAGCACGACGGCCGCGACCACCAGCATCCGCCGGGCCCCGCTACGCGGGCGCTCGGTCCGGCCGCCCAGCGGCCCGGTGGCCTCGCTCGTCGGATCGACGGCCGGCTCCGGCTCGGGTGCCGGGTTGCCGTCCTCGACCAGCCGCCAGGCGCTCATCGGACACCCCGCAGCTCGACCAGGCGCTGGTAGCTACGCTCGGCGGCGCCCAGCGACCCCGGGGGGTTCGGCTGCGCGCTCGGCGCGGTGTCCTGCTCCCACAGGAACTCGAAGCGGCCCCGGCCCTTGAGCTCGCCGAAGAACTCGTGGAACGGGATGACTCCGGCCCCGAACTCCACGTCCAGGTAGGAGTTGCCCTGCTGCGGGTTGGGCAGCGGCACGCCGTCCTTGACGTGGAACAGCGGGAAGCGGTGCGGGTGGGCGTTGACGTAGTCGACCGGGCGGAAGCCCGGGTACTTTCGTGCCCCGCCGTACGCCCACAGGATGTCCATCTCTAGGAACACGTACCGGGGGTCGGTCAGGTCCAGGAAGAGGTCGTACAGCCGCACGTCGGGTCGGTCTGTCGCGAAGCTGAACTCGATGGTGTGGTTGTGCTGGTAGAGCTTGATGCCGCGGGCCGCGGCGGCCTCGCCCCAGGCGTTGAACTCGGCGGCGGCGGCCTGGTAGCCGGCGATGGTCCGGTTGCCGGTAGGCGCCTCCGCCGTGCCGATCGCCGGCATGCCGAGGATCTCGGCGACGTCCAGCTCCCACTCCAGGTTGGTGCGGAAGTCTCGCAGCCCACGGTGGCTGCCAGCCGCCTTCAGCCCGTTGTCGTCGAGCAGCTGCCGGATCTGCTCCGGAGTGACGGCGCCCACCGAGCCCTGGGTGTAGCCGGCGAACTCCACCTCCCGGTAGCCGATGCGGGACAGCTCCTCGAAGACGGCGGCGAAGCCGACCTGGGCGATCTTGTCGCGGACGCTGTAGAGCTGGATGCCCAGGTGCCCTTGCGGGATGAGCTTGCCCTGGCCCCCCTGGTCGGCCCCGGCCGGCAGGGCGCCGGCGAGGCTGGCCGCGCTGACCGCGACCGTGGAGCCGGCAAGACCCCGCAGCAGGGTACGTCTGTCAATTCTGTTCCTTGCCATGGTGGTTTCCTTCCGTTCGCTCAGCAGCAGGAGTTCGGGCCGCCCGCCGGGCCGCCCGGGCAGCACGGGGTCAGTGGGGCGATCCGGACGTTGCGGAAGCTGATGACGTCGTTCGTCCCGTGGTTCTGCAGCCCGACGTAGCCGCTGGCGTGCTGCCGGCCGGCGCCGCCCGGGTCGTCCGCTCGGGGCGGGCTGAACACGGCGTCGGGGACGTTGACGAACTCGTTGATCAACTTTCCGTTGCGGAACACGGAGTAGTGCTGGCCGACCACCCGGATCTCGTAGTCGTTCCAGGTGCCCTTGGGGGTGACCCCCGCGCCGGCCAGATCGACCCGGTCGAAGCCGTACACCGAGCCGCTCTTGTACTGGTCACCGTCGGTCCGGTCGAGGATCTGCAGCTCGTGGCCGTACTTGATGGCGACCCACTCGGGCCGGGACTCCGCCGGGTGGCGGCGCACGTCCGGGAAGCGGACGAAGACACCACTGTTGGCCCGGCCGTCGCCCGGAGCGTCATCGCGCCACTGGAACTTCAGCGAGAAGTCGCCGTACTGGGCGACCGGGTACCAGAGCACGCCGAGCCCGGGCACCGGCTTGCTGGTGATGGACCCGTCGGCGTTGCGGGTGAAGCCACCCGCACCGACCTGCTGCCACTTGCCGAAGGACGCGGCGTTGTCGTCGAGGATCGGCTGGTAGCCGTTCTTCGTGTCCGGCTTGCCGACGCCGGAGCGGCCAGCGGCGCTGGCCAGTTTGCCGTGCTCCTGGTGGCTGATGACGCCGAGGTGGTGCAGGTGCTCGGCGACCGAGTTCACGTAGGAGACGAACTGGCCGTGGTTCGGCCAGGAGCGCTCGTCCTCGATGACGTTGTTGATGGTGCAGTCGCCCGCGACCACCCGGTTGGGCACGCCGCTGTCGACGGTGCCGAGCCAGACGGTGGGTCGGGTGTCCTTCACGCACTCCGGCTGCGGCCCGCTGGCGACCACCGTGAAGGTGACCGAGGCGGTGCCGGAGGTGTTGCCGGCCTTGTCGGTGGCCCGGTAGCTGACCGTGTGCTGGCCCGCCTGGTTGACCGTCACCGGCGCGGAGTACCTGGCGTACGCGCCGCCATCGAGGGAGTACTCGACCCGGTCCACGCCCGAACCGCTGTCGCTCGCGGAGATGATCACCGTGGCGCTGCCCACGTACGCCCCGTTGTCGTCGAGCTGCCCGGAGACGGCGGCGGTGACGGTCGGCGGGGTGGTGTCCGGGGCCGGCGGGTCGACCACCGTGAACGACACCGACTGCGGCGTGGAGGTGTTGCCGGCCTTGTCGGTGGCCCGGTAGCTCACCGTGTGCTGCCCCACCTGGTTGACCGTGACCGGGGCGGAGTAGCCGGCGTAGGGCTGCCCGTCGAGGGAGAACTCGACCCGGTCCACGCCCGACTGGGTGTCGGTGGCGGAGAGGGTCACCGTGGCGCCGCCGATGTACGCGCCGTTGGCGTCCCGCTGGCCGGTCACCGCGGACGTCACGGTGGGCGGCGTGGTGTCGGCCGGAGGCGTCTCGACCACCGTGAACGCCACGGACTGCGGCGACGACGTGTTGCCCGCCTTGTCAGTGGCCCGGTAGCTCACCGTGTGCTGACCCGGCCGGTTCACCGTCACCGGCGCCGAGTACGCGGTGTAGGCGCCCCCGTCGAGGGAGTACTCGACCCGGTCGACACCCGACTGGGTGTCGGTGGCGGAGAGCGTCACCGTGGCACTGCCCACGTACGCGCCGTTGGCGTCCCGCTGGCCGGTCACCGCGGCCGTCACCGTGGGCGGCGTGGTGTCCGTGGGCGCCGGCTCGACCACCCGGAACGACACCGACTGCGGCGACGACGTGTTGCCGGCCTTGTCGGTGGCCCGGTAGCTCACTGTGTGCTGACCCGGCTGGTTGACCGTGACCGGGGCGGAGTAGCCGGCGTAGGGCTGCCCGTCGAGGGAGAACTCGACCCGGTCCACGCCCGACTGGGTGTCGGTGGCGGAGAGGGTCACCGTGGCGCTGCCGATGTACGCGCCGTTGGGGTCCTTCTCCCCCGTCACCGCCGCCGTCACCGTCGGCGGGGTGGTGTCCGCCGGAGGCGTCTCGACCACCGTGAACGCCACCGACTGCGGCGACGAGGTGTTACCCGCCTTGTCGGTGGCCCGATAGGTCACCGTGTGCTGACCCGGCTGGTTGACCGTGACCGGCGCGGAGTACCTGGCGTAGGCGCCGCCGTCGAGGGAGTACTCGACCCGGTCCACGCCCGATTCGGTGTCCGTGGCCGACAGGGTCACCGTCGCGCTGCCCACGTAGGCGCCGTTGGCGTCCCGCTGGCCGGTCACCGCGGCCGTCACCGTGGGTGGGGTGGTGTCCGTCGGCGGCGGTTCGACGACCCGGAACGACACCGACTGCGGCGTCGAGGTGTTACCCGCCTTGTCAGTGGCCCGGTAACTCACCGTGTGCTGACCCGGCTGGTTCACCGCCACCGGCGCCGAGTAGATGGCGTACGGCTGCCCGTCGAGGGAGAACTCAACCCGATCCACGCCCGACTGGCTGTCGGTGGCAGACAGCGTCACAGTCGCGCTGCCCACGTATGCCCCGTTGGGGTCCTTTTCCCCCGTCACCGCCGCCGTCACCGTCGGCGGCGTGGTGTCCGCCGGAGGCGTCTCGACCACCGTGAACGCCACCGACTGCGGCGACGACGTGTTGCCCGCCTTGTCAGTGGCCCGGTAGCTCACCGTGTGCTGACCCGGCTGAGTCACCGTCACCGGCGCCGAGTACGCGGTGTAGGCGCCCCCGTCGAGGGAGTACTCGACCCGGTCGACACCCGACTGGGTGTCCGTGGCGGAGAGCGTCACCGTGGCACTGCCCACGTACGCGCCGTTGGCGTCCCGCTGGCCGGTCACCGCCGCCGTCACCGTGGGTGGCGTGGTGTCCGCTGGCGGCGTTTCCACCACCCGGAACGACACCGACTGCGGCGTCGAGGTGTTGCCGGCCTTGTCGGTGGCCCGGTAACTCACCGTGTGCTGACCCGGCTGGTTCACCGCCACCGGCGCCGAGTAGATGGCGTACGGCTGCCCGTCGAGGGAGAACTCAACCCGATCCACACCGGACTGGGTGTCGGTGGCGGACAGCGTCACCGTGGCGCCGCCGATGTACGCGCCGCTGGGGTCCTTCTCCCCCGTCACCGCCGCCGTCACCGTCGGCGGAGTGGTGTCCGCCGGAGGCGTCTCCACGACCGTGAACGCCACCGACTGCGGCGACGACGTGTTACCCGCCTTGTCAGTGGCCCGGTAGGTCACCGTGTGCTGACCCGGCTGGTTCACCGTCACCGGCGCGGAGTACCTGGCGTAGGCACCGCCGTCGAGGGAGTACTCGACCCGGTCCACGCCCGACTCGGTGTCCGTGGCCGACAGGGTCACCGTGGCACTGCCGACGTACGCGCCGTTGCCGTCCCGCTGACCGGTCACCGCCGCCGTCACGATGGGCGGCGTGGTGTCCGTCGGCGGCGGCTCGACGACCCGGAACGACACCGACTGCGGCGCCGAGGTGTTACCCGCCTTGTCAGTGGCCCGGTAACTCACCGTGTGCTGGCCCAGCTGGTTCACCGTCACCGGCGCCGAGTAGGTGCCGTACGCCCCGCCGTCCAGGGAGTACTCGACCCGGTCCACGCCGGAGCCGCTGTCGGTCGCCGACAGGGTGACCGTCGCGCTGCCCACGTACGCCCCGGTGGGATCCTTCTCCCCGGAAACCGTGGCGCTGACCGTGGGCGGCGTGGTGTCCGATCCGCCGCCGGTGACCACCAGCAGGCCGGTCATTCCGCCGTGGCCTGGGATGGCGCAGAAGTACCGGTAGGTGCCGGGCGAGAGCACCACGTCAACAGTCCACCGGCCCCCCTTGCTGTCCGTCGGATCCGCCAGGATGTTGACGTCGACGTCGCTGTTGTACCTCGGGTCGCCCGTTTCGAACGTGAGGGTGTGCTGCATTCCGGTGGTATTGCCGGTAGCCCGGCTGTTTTCGAAGACCAGGGTGGCCGGCCCGGCCGTGGCGGTGGTCGGCGCCGACAGGTACGACAGGAAGTTGTCGCCGGCGGTCCAGGTCAGGACCTGGGCCTGCAGTTGCGACGAGGATTGAGGCCCGGCCGTCGCCGACCGCTCGGTGTCGGTCGGACGCGCGTTCGCCGGGGAGCCGGTCAGGGCGGCGGTCAGCAGCAACAACATCGCCGCGATGACCGCCACCGATCTCCGGAGCCGGCTCGCAGAGAGCCGATCCCGCGGTGCGGATGGGTTCATTGATGCCTCTTTCACGGTCCGGGAACAACCGGGCGGAACGTGCGTCGGCCCGTCGGTATCAGGTGTCGTCAGAGGTGCTTCTTCGGGTGCTCGCAGCCCGTCGGCCCCTCCCTGGCCGCGCGGGGTCCCCGGCCGTGGCCGGCGGCCACGGTCGTCCTATATGGATGGTTGGTTGATCCCGGTGTCAGCGGCGAGCCGGTTCGCACGCGGCGCCGGGCAGGGTCGCGCGTCGGAGCTGATCTGGTCGTGTCGGGTACGGACGGACGTCGGTCGATCCTGGGCGCATGCCTGCGCCAGGTCGCCGTGGTGCGGCGTTGACCCGGGGTGGCCGTCGCTGGCCGGTCATGACCCTCCGACGGGTTGCGCCGTCTGAAGGCCACGGTCGAGAACTACTGTGCCGGTAGTTCATCTCGACGAAACATATTGATGGTGCCCGACAGTACTAACTTCCTCTCAGGCTGTCCATAGCTTTCGTCGGCTCACGGACTACTTTTCTTCACGGCAGACGAAAGTGGTCGGTAGATTCCTACCGCAACCCTCCCGGGTCTCACCGCACGGCGACAGAGGCGCTGACGGTGCACCGGTGGGCCGGGTTCCGGCGGGGCTCGATCGCCAGGTCGACCGACGGGTGAACGTGCGCCATCCGCATGGAGCGGCAATCCCCGCCAGTCGGGCGGGCCCGCCCACTCCGGAGGGTGTTCGCCCTGATCAGGGGCCATAGAAGCGCATGGCTTCCCGATTTCCGCAGCCGGCGCGGTGATCGACCGACCCGGTTGCCGCGGTCACCCATTGATCTGCGCCCACGGCCGTGTGATTGTGCTCCAGCGAGTCGCCGCCCCCGGCGGCTCGGACGGTCGATCCGTCGAACCGGGGCCACGCCGGCAGCTCCGGGATCGACCGTCGTCCCGCCTCATCGCTACCCCGCGCCGCGTGTCCCCACCGGGCTCCATGCTGCGCGCCTCGGAACAGGAGCTAACCCTAAAGCTCTCAACCCGCCTCGCCGCGCTCTCCGGCGCGGCCGCGGCCGGCCTGCCTCAGCTCGGGCGGCCCGCCCGCGTCCCCGCGTCAGGGACGCGGCTGAGGCGGGCCATCACGTCGTCCACCGCCCGGCTGAACAGCTCCATCTGCCGTACCGACTGCTCCTCGATGCCGCCGAGCCGCGCGGCCAGGGCGTCAACGTCGGCCCGAGCCGAGGCGCTGACCTGGGCGTCGAGGGCGGCGAGGGCGGCGTTGACGGCCAGCACGACGTGCCCGCAGACCGCCTCCATCCCGTCACCGGCCAGCTCCGGGTCCACCGTCACCGACTCCAGCCGGCCACCCTGAACCACCACGGCCCGGACCCGACCGCCGGCCGCCGCGCCCTCGGCGCGGAGCAGCTCGCCCGGGTCGCCGTCGGGGTGCTCGGCCGCCCGCGAGCGCATGGCCGACAGCGCCTGCTGCGTCCTGGTGAGCAGCTCGTCGAGGCTTGCGGCCGCGGAGAACGAGTCGTTGGTCATATCCGCGCCTTCTTCACGTCTTTCCGGAGCACCGCGACGATAGCAACCGCCCCCGACCGGGACACCGCGAGCACCCGGGGCCCCGATCACGAAAAAGTGGCCTTCCCGGGCGGGGAGGGCCACTCTTTCCGTGTATCAGCGCGCAGTGTGGGGCGCCCCACCTGCCAGGAGTGTCAGCGCAGGCGAAGGTGCTGGCCTGGGAAGATCAGGCCCGGGTTGTCGCCGACCACGCGCTTGTTGCGCTCGTAGAGCGCCTGCCAGCCGCCGGCGAGGTGGTTCGCCTCCGCGATCAGCGACAGCGAGTCACCCGACCGGACCGTGTAGGTCGCGCCGCCCGACGCCGGCGCGGTACGCCGGTGGCTGCGGGTCGCCGGCTGGTCGCCGCGGGACGACCGGTCCTTGGTCACCTTCTTGTGCGACTTCGTGGCGCCCGAGTCCTTGGTGGAGTAGTGCTTGGTCGAGCCGCCCTTCTTGCCGCAGACCGGCCAGGCGCCGATGCCCTGCCCGTCGAGGACCTTCTCGGCGACGGCGATCTGCTCGCTGCGGCTGGCCAGGTCGGCGCGGCTGGCGTACTTCTGGCCGCCGTAGCCGTTCCAGGTGCTCTTCGAGAACTGGAGGCCACCGTAGTAGCCGTTGCCGGTGTTGATGTGCCAGTTTCCGCCGGACTCGCACTGGGCGATGGCGTCCCAGTTCACGCTGGATGCGCTGGCCGGGGCGGCCGGCCCGAGGATGGCGGCGGCGCCGGTGGCGGCGCCGACGACGAGCGCCCCGACGGCGAAGCGACGCTGCGTGGTGCGTCGGTGACGTGCGACGTGTTCAGTTGACATGTGGGTTCCTCCACGCCGACGAGGTGAGCTGTCGGGTTCGGGCCGAGGAGCCCGGCCGCCGGATGGGCGGCTTCACCCCGAGGTGTCGAGCACCGAGGAACATGTGGGTCCCCCGCTCCCGCCTGAGGTCCAGGTACCGACGGGCCGGCGGCGGGATTAGGCGTTACCGGCCCGTGGTGTCCGCGATCGCGAACGCAGTCGACATTAGGGACGGTTTCGGATGATCGCCCACTTCTTGTGAAGTTCTTCACCCGGCCGAGCGAAGGCCACACCGTTCGAGTTGCGCGGCGTCCACAGGTGCCTTACAAGCGGCCATTCAGTACGTCAGGCCGAATGCCTGCGGAAAGAGCGGAACCTGCCCGTCGCCGGCGTTGATGGGCTGCTGGCCGACGGAGTTCATCCAGGTCATCGGCAGTTTGCCGGTCGGCGCGTACCCGCCGAAGAGGACGTCGGCGGCGCCGGCCAGCGCTGCCGTCGATCTGGTCGATGCCGTTCCAGCCGGACACGACGAAACCGGAGAAGCCGAACTCCCTTGAGGACAGTGACAGGCCAGCAAGATATTGATCAGCACCACTACAATCGCCGCCCTGTGCGAAGAATCCTTGCGGTTGCGGGAGCGGACGCGCGCCGATCCGGCACCGACTACGGTGGCGAGGTCCGGCACGGTCGCCGGGCCCGGGTGCGCAGGCGGAGGAACATGACTGACTACAGACACGAGCTGGCCTTCGGCGGCTTCCTCACCCCCACCGCCGGCCAGTTCGAGCAGGTGGTGGCGCTCGCCAAGCTCTGCGAGCAGGTCAACCTGGACCTGGTCACCTTCCAGGACCACCCGTACCAGCCGGGTTTCCTGGACACCTGGACGCTGATGTCGTATCTCGCGGCCGCGACCAGTCGGATCCGGCTGGCCGGCAACGTGCTCAACCTGCCGCTGCGCCAACCGGTGGTGCTGGCACGCAGTGTGGCCAGCCTGGACCTGCTCACCGGCGGCCGGGTCGAGCTGGGCCTCGGCGCGGGCGCGTTCTGGGAGGCGATCGAGGCGGTCGGCGGTCGGCGGCTGTCCCCCGGGCAGGCGGTCGACGCGCTCGACGAGGCGATCCGGGTGATCCGCGAGGTGTGGGACGTCGAGCGGCGCGGCATGGTCCGGGTCGAGGGCACGTACCACCGGGTGGTCGGGGCGAAGCGGGGGCCGGCGCCGGCCCACCCGGTGGAGATCTGGGTCGGCGCGTACAAGCCCCGGATGCTGCGGCTGGTGGGGCGCGCGGCGGACGGCTGGCTGCCGTCGCTGGCGTACCTGTCGAAGGGGCCGGACGAGCTGCCGGGGATGAACGCGCTGATCGACGAGGAGGCCGAGGCCGCCGGGCGGGATCCCCGGTCGGTGCGGCGGCTGTTGAACGTCAGCGGCCAGTTCACCCGGTCGTCCGCCGGCTTCCTCAGCGGGCCGCCGGAGCAGTGGGTGGAGGAGCTGGCCGGGCTGGTGCTGGACCACGGCATCGCCACCTTCATCCTCGGCGCCGACGACCCCACCGCCATCCAACTCTTCGCGCGGGAGGTCGCGCCCGCGGTGCGGGAGCTGGTCGCCGCCGAGCGTGCCGAGCCGGGCACCCGGCCCAGGGCCGGCGAGGAAGCGCGCGAGGCGGTCGAGGCCGGGGGCGCCACCGCGCTCACGGTCGCCCCCACCCCCGATCCGGGCGTACGCCTGACCGACCACCAGCTCTGGGACGAGTCCACCCGCCCGGTCGCCCCGCCGGCGCCGGCCGGGCACGTCTACACCCCGCACGCGCAGGCCGTCGGCGCGCACCTCGTCGACGTGCACGACCACCTGCGTCAGGAGCTGGCGCAGGTGCGCGACCTGCTCGAACAGGTCAAACGAGGGGTGGTCTCCGCCGGCGCCGCCCGGGCCGTGCTCAACCAGATGACCATGCGGCAGAACAACTGGACGCTGGGGGCGTACTGCGCCGCGTACTGCACGGTGGTCACCCAGCACCACGGGCTGGAGGACAATTCGATCTTCCCGCACCTGCGGCGTGCCGATCCGGGGCTGACCCCGGTGCTCGACCGGTTGGAAGCGGAGCACGTGGTGATCCACGACGTGGTGGAGGGCGTGGACCGGGCCCTGGTCGACCTGATCCGCAATCCGGGCGACTTCACCGAGGTCCAGAAGGCCGTGGACATCCTCACCGACACCCTGCTGTCGCACCTGTCATACGAGGAGCAGAACATCGTCGAGCCGCTCGCCCGGCACGGCTTCTACGCCGGCCAGGTCTGACCGTCGGCGGCCGCTCCGCCAGCCACCGAACGCCCCCATTTCACCGACTAATCTTCGCATTCGCGCAGGTCAAGTGGGTCGAGCTACGGTGGGCCGCAGAGGTGATGGCAATGGCTGTGATCTATGCCGACCTGTCTTACCACGACTGGGACCGCGTCAAGGGCGAGTTCGACTGGGCGGCGGTTCGCCGGGCCACCTCACCCGTCCTGTGCCTGCGCGCCAGCTACGGCGACCCGCAGGGCTTCCACCCGCCCAGCCCGCACGTCGCCGAGATGGCGCGTGGTGCGGCCGGCGCCGGCTTCGACGTGATCGGTGGCTACCACAACCTGATCAGAGGCGATCAGGCCAGCACCAACCGGCAGGTCGACTATCTGCGGAGCACCCTCGACGGGATCGGGGCGGTGTGGGCGATGCTCGACGTCGAGCGTTACCCGGAGCTGGTCGCCAACGGACTGTGGCCGCGCTTCGACGACGTACGCCGGTTCGTGGACCGCTGGCACGCCGTCGATCAGCGCGTGCTGGCGATCTACCTGCCGAGGTGGAACTGGGACGGGAATCTCGGCCGGCCCGACCTCCGGCCGCTCAACGCACCACTGGTCGCCAGCGACTACGGCAGCAACCCCACCGGCGCGCCCGCTGCCGTCTACGCGCAAGGCGGTGGGGACGGCGGCCCGGGCTGGGCCGCGTACGGCGGGGTGACCCCGTCGATCTGGCAGTACGGGTCGACCGTCGCCTGCCCCGGCGCGTCCGGACAGACCGACTGCAACGCATACCGTGGCACGCTCGCCCAGCTGCGGGCCCTGTTGACGAAGGACGACACCATGACCCCCGCCGAATTCTCCGCGATCCTGTCCGACCCGGCCGTCGCCGCGAAGATGCGCGCACTGCCCTGGCAGTACATCGGTGGCGGCATCCCCGCCGGCATGTCGACGCTCAACGTGCTCAACGACCTCTACCAGACCACCCATGCCGCACCGACCGCCGCCGCGATCGCGGCGGCGACCGTTCAGGCACTCGGCGGGCAGTCCCCGGCCGACGCCGCCGCCGCGATCGTGGCCGCGATCGGCAAGGACCGCGCGGCAGCCCTCGCCGCGGCCCTCACCGCGGCCACCCAGACGCCGACACCGTAAGGGCGCCGACGACCCGGGCGCCCTGGGGCACAATGGCGTCATGCGGCAGGGGTTCGCCCATCAGGCCGTCCTCGACATGGCGCCGGACGACGACTCGCGCGCGCCCGGGGCGGCGATCACCACCGTTCTGTGCGGTCGCTGGGACCACGAGCCGCCCTGCCCAGTCGCGCCGCATCACACGAGCGAGGAGCGGTCCGGCGACGAGGTACGCCTGCGCATCCTCTTCGCCACCGAACCGCATCTCGAGGAGCGGGTGCGGCAGGACATCGACCGCGCGCTGGCGCGCGGCGAACTGGTCGGCCCGGACGGGAGGACGTCCCGCTGGCGGCTGCTCGGGAGCCGACCGGTTGAGCCGTCGGCGCAGGAGTCGGAGCACCTGGCTCGGCTCACCCGGGCGTAACCGCCGTCGGCCGCGGCGTGGCTGCCGCGGCCGACGGAGGCGGCGGTCCTAAAGGGTGCGGGCCAGCCGGTCGGCGAGGATCCGGGTGAACCGGGCCGGGTCGGCCAGCTCTCCGCCCTCGGCGAGCAGCGCCATCCCGTAGAGCAGCTCGGCGGTGTCGGTCAGGGCGCTCTGGTCGCCGCCCTGCTCGTGGGCCTTGCGCAGCCCGGTGACCAGCGGGTGGGTCGGGTTGAGTTCCAGGATCCGCTTGACCCGGGGCACCTCCTGCCCCATCGCCCGGTACATCTTCTCCAGCGTCGGCGTCATGTCGTGGGCGTCGCCGACGACGCAGGCGGGCGAGGTGGTCAGCCGCGAGGAGAGCCGGACCTCCTTGACGCTGTCGGCCAGCGCGCCGCTCATCCAGGTGAGCAGGTCGGCGTACTCCTGCCGCTCGGCCTCGGCCTTCTCCTTCTCCTCGTCGGTCTCCAGGTCGACCTGGCCCTTGGCGACCGAGCGCAGGGTCTTCCCGTCGTACTGGCCGACCCGCTCGACCCACACCTCGTCCACCGGGTCGGTGAGGATCAGCACCTCGAAGCCCTTGGCGCGGAACGCCTCCAGGTGCGGCGAGTTCTCGATGGTGACCCGAGACTCGCCGGTGGCATAGTAGATCTCGGTCTGGCCGTCCTTCATCCGCTCGACGTAGTCGCGCAGCGTGGTCAGTTCGGCCGGATCGTTGGTGCTGGCGGCCCGGACCAGGTCGAGGAGCGCCTCGGTGTTGTCCGGGTCCTCGAGCAGCCCCTCCTTGACCACCGCGCCGAACTCGGTCCAGAAGGTGCGGTAGGACTCGGCGGAAAGGTCCTTGAGGGTGGCGAGGACCTTCTTGACCAGGCGGCGGCGGACGGCCCGGATCTGCCGGTCCTGCTGGAGAATCTCCCGGGAGATGTTGAGCGACAGGTCGTGCGCGTCCACCACGCCCTTGACGAAGCGCAGGTAGTTGGGCATCAGCGCGTCGCAGTCGTCCATGATGAAGACACGCTTGACGTAGAGCTGCACGCCGCGGCGGCCCTGCGGGGAGAACAGGTCGAGCGGGGCGTGCGAGGGCAGGAAGAGCAGCGCCTCGTACTCGAAGGTGCCCTCGCCGCGCATGTGGATGGTTTCGAGGGGGTCGGCCCAGTCGTGGGCGACGTGCCGGTAGAACTCCTTGTACTCGGCCTCGTCCACCTCGTCCCGGGAGCGGGCCCAGAGCGCCTTCATCGAGTTGAGGGTCTGCTCCTCGCGGGTGGTCGCGCCGTCCTCACCCGACCGCTCGACGGTCATCCGGATCGGCCAGGCGATGAAGTCCGAGTATCGCTTGACGATCTCCCGGATGGTCCACTCGGCGGTGTAGTCGTGCAGGTTGTCCTCGGCGTCGGCGGGCTTGAGGTGCAGCGTGACCGAGGTGCCCTGCGGCGCGTCGTCGACCGACTCGACCGAGTAGCTGCCCTCGCCAGTCGACTCCCAGCGGGTGCCCCCGCTCTGCCCGGCCCGCCGGGTCAGCAGGGTGACCTTGTCGGCCACCATGAAGGTGGCGTAGAAGCCGACCCCGAACTGGCCGATCAGCTCCTGGGAGGCGGCGGCGTCCTGGGACTCGCGCAGCTTGCGCAGCAGCTCGGCGGTGCCGGACTTGGCGATGGTGCCGATCAGCCCGATCACCTCGTCGCGGGACATGCCGACGCCGTTGTCCCGCACGGTCAGCGTGCGAGCTTCCCGGTCGACCTCGAGCTCGATGTGCAGGTCGGCGGTGTCGACCGCCAGGTCCTTGTCGACCAGCGACTCCAGCCGCAGCTTGTCCAGCGCGTCAGAGGCGTTCGAGATAAGTTCGCGCAGGAAGACGTCCTTGTTCGAGTAGATCGAGTGCACCATCAGCTGGAGCAGCTGACGGGCCTCGGCCTGGAACTCCAACGTCTCGACCCGGTCGCTCACACCGACTCCCTTCCATGTCGCGGGCCTTCCGGCGGACAGGATACGAGGTGTGACGGCCGCGGCACCGTCGGGTCGCCTCGACGCACCGACCGTCACCCGCGGCGGCCCGTCCCCGCCGCCCGGCGGTACGCGGCCCGCACCGCGGCCACCGCGTGGCTGGCCCCGAGCTCCCGGCGCAGCCCCAGCAGGTAGCCGGTCGGGTGGGCCTCCCGGAGCTGCTCCCGCCCGCCCATCATGGTGGCCGTCGCACTGACGACCGTGGCCGCGACCGCCCCCGATCCGGTCACCACGGGCGGCAGGTCCAACGCGCTGCCGAGTGCGGCGAGGGCCGCCGGCGGGACCAGCGCCTGCGTGGTGAGCAGCGCGCGGACCGGTTCCAGGCCGAGCTTCGACAGCTGCCGGGCGGTGGCGTCGATCCGGCCGCCGATCTCCCGTTCGACCATCACCTCGAGGTGGGCGGCCCGGACGGCCGGGTCCGGCACCGCGCTCAGCTCGGCGAGGGCGGGTGCCAGCGAGTCGAGGTAGGCGCGGTAGGCGAGCAGCTGCGGCTGAAGTTTCCGGCGGGCCTTGATGATTCGCCGGATCGGCACGTCTCGCAGGTCTTTCGGCACGGCGACCGCCAGCGCGAGGACGGCGAAGGCCTGGGCGGGCTCGGGGCGGGCGAACGCGGCCGGTTCCACATCGTCCAGCAGGACGGCGGCCATCGAGTCGGTGGTCCACCCGCCGCTCGTCGCCAGGGTCACCGGCAGGTCGGTCACCATCGCCATCCGGTTCTCCGAGGCCACGGCGTCGGCGAGCACCGCGAGATAGAGCGTCGCGAGGTCACGGTGCAGGCACAGGTGGCGCAGCGACTCGCGCCGGCCGTCCGCGCGCACGTCCTCGAGCCGGACCAGTAGGCCGCTGTCGGCCAACCGGTCCGCCAGGGACCACAGCATCTTGCCGGGCATCACCGGCGCCAGGCGGGGATCGCGCGGCGCCAGGCGCCCGGTGTCGGCTCGGTCCCGGACGATCGGATCGATCCCGAGGCGTCGGACGCCATATCGGGGAAGCAGTTCCTCCTCGTGCAGATCGAGGAACCGGAAGAAGAGTTGTTCGGCCCGCTCGAGCGGTCCGCCGTAGTCGCGCTGCCGAAGACGTACGTCGACGATGCAGTCAAGCTCGTCCCGGAGCTGTCGCACCAGGTCAGAGTCGGACCAGTTCCAAATGGTGTCGGGGAGCATCCGGGCGATCTTCGGCCAGTAGAGGACCGCGCCCTTCAGCCACGCCTCGTCGCGGAAGTCAACGTACGGGTGGTAGAGGGCGATGTCGCTCACCGCTCCATTGTCGAACAACGATGCCCGTATGGCGAAGACCATCTGGTCCAACCAGTTGACGGGTTGAGGTGTCGGGGACCACACTGCCGCCATGGCCTTCGCCCCCGTACCCCGCGCCTCGGTCTCCGACCACGTCTTCGGCCAGCTCCGCGACGCCATCGTCAGCGGCCGTTACCAGCCCGGGGAGACCCTGCCGGGCGAGCGCGAGCTGGCCGCCGCGTTCGAGGTCAACCGACACGCCGTCCGGGAGGCGCTGCGCCGGCTCCAGCAGCTCGGCCTGCTCCGGGTCAGCCAGGGCGGCGCGACCCGGGTGCTCGACTGGCGGGTGCACGCCGGGCTGGACCTGGCGCTCTCGCTGGCCCGGTCGGGCGACGTACTCCCGGTCGAGACGCTGGTCCGCGACATGCTGGAGATGCGGGCCTGCGTCGGGATCGACGCGGCCCGGCTCTGCGCCGAGCGCGGCGATCCGGCGGTCACCGCCGCGGTGGTCCGGGCCGCCGAGGAGTACGCGGCACTCGCCCCCGACCTGCCCCGGATGCACGACGCCGACATCGCTATGTGGCGGCTGATCGTCACCGGCTCCGGCAACACCGCCTACCTGCTGGCCTTCAACAGCCTGGTGGCGGGCGCGCTTGCCGTGGACGACGTGCCGCTGGACGGCCGGGCCGCCGAACTGCTCGACGTCGCCGGCCACCGCCGGCTCGCCGCTGCCATCGCGGCCTGCCAGGGCGCGGCCGCCGCGCGGCATGCCCGGGCCCTGCTGACCGCCCCGGTCACCACCCCCACCACCCCGTCCGGAAGGGAAGCCCGAGCATGATCCCCGCCGTGCTCTACGCCGTCCCGGCGTTCCTGCTGCTGATCATCATCGAAGCGGTCTCCTACCGGTTCCTGCCCGACGACGACGAACGCGGCTACGAGCTGCGCGACACAACCACCAGCCTGTCGATGGGTCTGGGCAGCGTGCTGATCGGCGTGCCGTGGAAGCTGGTCACCGCCGGCGTCTACGCGGCGCTGTGGCTGGTCTCGCCGATCCACCTCTCCCCCGCCAGCTGGTGGACCTGGGTGCTGCTGTTCTTCGCCGACGACCTGGCCTACTACTCGTTTCATCGGCTGCACCACGAGGTACGCGTGTTCTGGGCCAGCCACGTGGTCCACCACTCCAGCGTCCACTTCAACCTCTCCACCGCGCTGCGGCAGAGCTGGACGCCGATGACGTCGCTGCCGTTCTGGCTGCCCCTGGCGCTGCTCGGCATCCCGCCGTGGATGATCTTCCTGCAGCAGTCGATCAGTCTGCTCTACCAGTTCTTCCTGCACACCGAGCGGATCAACGTGCTGCCCCGGCCGATCGAGCTGGTCTTCAACACCCCGTCACACCACCGGGTCCACCACGGTGCCAACGCCGAGTACCTGGACCGCAACTACGCCGGCATCCTGATCGTCTGGGACCGACTCTTCGGCACCTTCGAGCCGGAACAGGCCGCCGTCCGGTACGGGCTCACCAAGAACATCAACACGTACAACCCGCTGCGGGTGGCCACGCACGAGTTCGCCGCGATCTGGGCCGACGCCCGGGCCGCCCGTACCTGGCGGGACCGTCTCGGCTACGTCTTCGGCCGGCCCGGCTGGCAGCCGGCCCGGTGAGGCGCCCCTGCTTGCCCCTGTTCGGGGCCGTCGCCGCGGTCGAGCTGGTCGGCGTCGCGCTCGACTCCACCGCGACCCAGTGGCTGGCCAAACCGCTGCTGGCCCCGCTGCTGCTGGCGTACCTCTGGTCTGTCCGGCGGCGGATCGACGGCGTCGCCGTTGGCCTGGTCTTTGCCACCGCCGGGGACGTGGCCCTGCTGCTGGAGGGACAGCCCGCGTTCCTGGCGGGCATGGGCTGCTTCCTGGTCACCCAGCTCGCGTTCCTCACCTCGTTCGTCCGGCACCGCCGGCCGCCGGCCCCGGCGGTCCTGGGGTACGTGGCGGTCTGGGCGGTCGCCAACGCCCTGCTCTGGGGTGCGCTGGGGCCGTTACGGCTGCCGGTGCTCGGTTACAGCTTGGCGCTGTCCCTGATGGCCGCCGCCGCGACCGGGGTGTCCCGGCGGGTGGCGGTCGGCGGGGCGCTCTTCCTCGGCTCGGACCTGCTGATCGGGCTGGAGGCGGCCGGCGTCCACCTGGCCGGGCACGGTCTCCTGGTGATGGCGTCCTACATCGCCGCGCTGCTGCTCATCACCACCGCCTGGGCGGCGGCTCTGACCACCGGCGACCGCCACCCGTCACCGGTCGCGCCAGCCCTGACTTGATCCACTCCAGGTCGTGGAGGTGACGGTATCCGCGCCGACCCGATACCGCCAGCTTCCGGACCTGGCGTCGGTCTCGGATGAAACAGCAGCCACCGCCGGGAGGGTCAGTCCCACCAGAACGACCAGTGGTCGGCTGGTGCCTGCTGGCGGGCGACGTCGTACACGTCTCCGAGAATCTGCTCCAGGTCGTCGCAGTAGGACAACTGCTCGACGGCGCAGGTCGCGACGGTGAGCGGGTCGCGCGGCGGGCGGGTGACGGCCAGCTCCAGGTTGTCGAAGCCGGGGTGGTATAGCTCGGCGCCCCACGCCTTCTCCCAGTGCCGGAGCACATACACGTGGTCGGCGTAATGCAGGTCGGGGTGCGAGGGGCCCCCGTTCCAGTTGTTCATGATCGCCATGAGTCCCGGCACCAGGGCGAGCACCTCGTGGCCGGCCGCCGCCGGCACCAGCAGCACCTCCGTGGGCGGGTACGAACCCGTCTGTCGCCGAATCCCGGGCGGGGTGTCCGTCAGCGGAGCGATCGCTTCGGCGACCCGCACCGGGTCGAACTCGGCCCGGGTTTCCTCCTGCCATGCCACCATCTGCGAGTCAGTGGAATCCTCGTCGCCAAGCCGCCACTCCCGCTTGGACCGGATGAGCAGCGCCATCCGCTCCGCCGGGTCGACCTCGCAGAGGGCGTCCAGCCAGGCGGGCCCCTGGTGCCGCCGGCACCAGCTGTACGTCCCTTCGGCCGCGGTGCTGGCCGTCCAGCCCAGCACCGGCCAGAGACCCGTCCGGGGATGCTCGGCCCGCAACGCCCGCCAGACCCGGTCGTGTTCGCCCTCCGGAAAGGTCCCGCTGACCAGCGGCACACCGGCCGCCGTCTCGGCGAACTCGATCCCGTCCAACGAGCGGAGTAGCGTCTTCACACGCAGGAGAGTACGGAGCTTGCCACCCTGGGCCGAGCGAGTATCACTGCTCCAACCTCAGTACACGATCGCGCAGGGGCGTCATCGGCTCGCCGGCCTATTCGGTGCGTTCGACGCCCGTGAGGTCGGCGAGGTACGCGTCGAGCTGCGTGACCATCTCCTCGGCGGTGAGGTGACCGGCGAGGGCGTGCACGGTTAGCCCGTCGACGACCGCGTGCATGCGGCGGGCCAGCGTCTCGGCGTCCTGCCCGGTCTGCGCCAGCGCGTCGCGCTCGGCGAGGTCCTGGACGAGCCGCAGGCACAGCTCGTACATGCCGGTGAAATGGCGGCGTTGCACCCGGGCGAGCTCGGGGTCGCCGAGGCCGAGGGCGAGAAAGGCGAAGGCGATCGAGCTCTCGGTGCGGCGCGTCTCGTCGACCGGCATGGTCTCCAACAGGATGGCGCGGACCGTCTTGACCGGGTCGCCGGTGTGCCGCAGTCCCTGGATCCGCTCGGTCACCTGATCGATGACCTGCTCGCAGGCGAAGGCGAGCAGGTCGGCGCGGGTGGAGAAGTAGTGACGCAGCGCGCCGGAGGACCACCCCGAGGCGGCAGCGACCGATCGGATGGAGATTCCCTCCACACCGTCGCGGGCGATGACCTGCCAGACGGCGGCGGCCAGCTCGCGGCGGCGCTGGTCGTGGTTGACGATCTTCGGCACTTGCTGATTCTCGCACGACCGTGTAAAAAACGAAATGACACGACCGTGCGATAAAACGGGGGTTCCATGCTGGCGTTGATCATCGCCTGCGAGATCGCGTTCTGGATCCTGCTCCTGCTCGGCCTCGCGGCTCGCTATCTGCTGCGCGCCCGGCAGCTCAGCACCGTTCTGCTGATCTGCGTACCCCTCGTTGACGTGCTGCTGCTGGCCGCCTCCGTCCTCGACCTGCGCGGCGGCGCGGAAGCCGACACCGCACACGGCCTCGCCGCGATCTACCTCGGAGTCTCGGTCGCCTTCGGCGGCCAGATGCTCCGCTGGGCCGACGAGCGGTTCGCGCACCGGTTCGCCGGCGGACCCAACCCGAAGCGGCCGCGGAAGACCGGACTCGAGCACGCCGCCCATGAGCGGCGGCAGTGGCTGCGCCATCTCCTGGCGTACGCGATCGCCGCAGCCATCATGGGGCTCTTCACCCTGCTCGTCGGGGACGGCACGCGGGTAGCGGCGATGTGGGGGCCGATGGGCGGGTGGGGCATCGTACTGATCATCGATTTCCTGATCTCCTTCAGCTACACGCTTGCGCCCCGCAAGGCGAAATCCTGACCTTGATCGGGCTGGCTGGCCGCGACCGAGAGCGACGCGGCAAGGCGCCGTGACCGGCGGACCGGGAAATGACTCCACCGCGCACGCCCTCCTGGATGCCGCGCTGCGCGTCGGCGCGGCCCCGAGCAGGCGACGCGAATAACGAACGGTCAGCCTGTGGCCCGGCGGAGGTGGACCAGCACAGCCAGGACGCGTCGGTGGTCCTCGTCGGACGCGGCCAGGTCGAGCTTGGCCATGATTGAGCTGACGTGCGCCTCCACCGTCCGCTCGGTGAGCCACAGCCGGCGGGCGATCCCGACGTTCGTACGCCCCTCAGCCATCAACGCGAGGACCTCCCGCTCCCTGGCGGTCAGGGTGCTGAGCGGATCGTCGGGCGGGCGGCGACCGATGAGCCGGGTGACCACCTCCGGATCGAGCGCCGACCCGCCCGCGGCCACCCGCCGCAGGGCGTCGAGGAAGTCGTCGACGTCGAGCACCCGGTCCTTGAGCAGGTAGCCGAATCGCCCGCCGGTGACCAGGTCCACCGAGTGCCGGGTCTCCACGTGCTGGGAGAGCAGCACGATGCCGAGCTGCGGGTGGCGGGTGCGGATCTGGCGTGCCGCGCGCGCGCCGTCGTCGGTGTGGTCGGGCGGCATTCGTACGTCGATGACGGCCAGGTCCGGCGCGGCTTCCTCGACGGCGACGAGCAGGCTCGGCGCGTCGACCGCCTTGCCGACCACCTCGTGGCCGGCGTCGGCGAGCAACCGGGCCAGCCCCTCCCGGAACAGCGCGGAGTCCTCACCGATCACGATCCGCATGGCAGCACCGCCTCGACGAGCGTCCCGTCGCCGGGTCGGCCGGCCACGGTGAGTGCGCCCCCCGCGGCGGCCACCCGGTCGGTGATGCCCGCCAGCCCACCGCCCGGCCGCACGCACGCCCCGCCGACGCCGTCGTCCCGGATGGTCACCCTCAGCTGGTCGTCGCTTCGGGACACCCGAAGGTGCACGCTGGTGGCGGCGGAGTGCTTGACCACGTTCGCCAGCGCCTCGCTGGCCACGTAGTAGGCGGTGGTGGCCAGTTCCTCGGGCACCGGCTCGGCGCCGATGTCGAGCGTGACCGGCAGCGGCACGCCGCGGGCCAGCATCGTCAGCGCGTTGGCCAACCCTTCGTCCAGGCTGGACGGGCGCAGCCCGTGCGCGATCTGCCGCAGCTCGGCGACCGCGGTGCCCAGCTCGGCGACCGCCTGGTCGAGCAGGCCGGCGATGTCGGTCTCGGGCAGGTGCCGCTGGGCGAGCCGCAGCGCCATGCCGAGCGATACGAGGCGCTGCTGGGCACCGTCGTGCAGGTCGCGTTCCAGCCGCACCCGCTCGGCGTACCCGGCGCGCAGCAGCCGTGCCCTGCTGGCCTCCACGTCGCCCAGCGCCCGGCGCAGCTGCAACCGCAGCCGGACCACCTCGACCAGCAGCGCGCAGGCGTCGGCCAGCTCGCGCATCAGCTCGCGGGTGGTCTCGCCGCGCACGAGCACGCCGATCTGTTGTCCGCCCAGCCGGATCGGGGTCGGCTCGCCGGCCGCCTCGAACCGCGCCCCGGTCGCGCTGACCACCTCGTCCGTGCCGGGCATCCGGTACCCGATGCGCAGCTTCGGATCACGCAGCGCCTGCCGCAGGGTTTCCTCGAGTCGCTCCGGTGCCGCCTCGCCGGCGTGCATCCGGTCCCGGAGGTCCTCGATGGCCGCGAGTGCCGCCTGGCGGGCGGGATAGAGCCGGCGGTCCACGCGATGCTGCAACCGGACCCGCAACGGGGACAGCACCAGCGCGCAGACCGCGGTGGCACCGGCCGCCGCCGCCGGCGACGAGCGCCCCGCCACGACGCCGACGACGAAGGCGGCGACCGTGTAGAACGCCAGCAGCGCGGCGGTGACCAGGCCGTAGGTGACGGTGGCGCTCAGCGCCTTGTCCACGTCGTACAGGTCGTGGCGGAGGATGCCGACCGCGGTGGCCGCCGGGATCGCGATCAACGTGGCGGCGAGCCCGGCCACGGCGAGGTCCGGCCCGTCGAGCAGCAGATAGCTCAGCCAGCACAGCAGCAGCGTCGCAGGCAGGAACAACGCGCCGAGCGCGAACCACTTCAGCTGCGCGCGGCGGATCGGGTCGGCGGCCCGCCGGTACCGCACCACCATCGCCGTGGCGGACGCGACGAGCAGGGCGAGCAGCCCGGGCAGCAGCACGAGCGCGATCGGTTCCAGCACCCGCGCCAGCGCCGGCGGCGGGGTGCCGAACGCATGGTCCACACCCGCGAACGGCTCCGGGAACGGGGCGGGGTCGAGACCGGTGAGCACGATGAACGCTGCCGGCACCACCAGGAGGCCGACCGCCGTCACCTGCCAGCGCCGCCCGGGCAGCAGCCGCCCGTCCGGGAAGAGCAGCATGAGCAGCGCCGCCGGCACGTAGTTGAGCATCCAGGCGCCCTGGCTCACGGTGGCCAGCAGCGACGACACCGGCAGCGCTCCCGGCCGGTGCGCGACGACGTACGCGTAGACGTCGGTCCAGGCGACCCAGATCGCGAGCAGTCCGAAGAACGTGAGCAGCGCACCGATCACGTTGGTCGGGCGCTTCGTCGCGATCAGCACGCCCAGGCCTACCGAGGCGGTGGCGAGGAGGCAGGCGGTCGCGAAGTAGGCGACCTGACCGGGATCGGCGGCAATCGACAGCAGCCAGCCACCCGCGCCGACGAGCGCGGCGGCGAACGCCGCCAAGCCGTACGAAACCAGCCGCGGCAGGGTCATGGCCCCCACGGTAAGCCCTCCGGCAACCAGTGCGGATGCGTGCCAGCACGGAGATCGCTTCCGTACCTCCCCGCACCCCGATTCCCGAGTCCGCCCCGATGCCCGGCGGCGGGGCCCGGGCCAAGACTGCTGGCCAGGACATCCGCTCAAGGAGGGCAATCGTGAGACACACCCGTACCTTCACCGTCGGTCTCGTACTCGCCGGACTGCTCGGCCTCGGCGACCTGGCCACCGGGTTCTTCGGCGTGGGCGGGGAGGGCCAACCGCCGCTCGCCGCGGCGGTGGTCATCACGCTGCTCGGCGCGATCACCCTCGCCGGCGCCTGGTTCGCCTGGCGCGGACGGCGCGGCGGCCTCGTCACGGTGATCGTCACCCGGATCCTGTCCGGGCTCGCCGTGCTGCCGGCGTTCGGCGACGACAGCATCTCCGCCGCCAACCAGGTTCTCCTCGGCGTCGGTATCGCCGTCACGGTGGCCGCCCTGGCACTGATCTGGCCGGGCCTGCGCCGGCCGGCGGTGGCCGCGTCATGACCGCCACCCTCGACCGCGAGGTCGCGGTCGCCCCGACCGACGCGCTGCGCCGCGTCGGCACCGCCGCCGCCATGCTTCTCGCCCCGTGGGGGTTCGTGGTCGCCAACGCCGCCTACGCCTGGGCCACCCGCGACGGCGGCAGCGACGAGACCAGCGCGGACGCCCTCGCGCTCGCCGCCGCGCATCCGACGCCACTGCGGGTGAGCACCATCGCGGCCCTGCTCGGCTGCCTGCTCATCATCCCGGCCGCGCTCGGCGCCATCGGGTTCACCCGGCACCGGGCGAACCGGCTCGGCCTCATCGGCGGGTCACTCATGATCGCCGGGTACGTGGCGTACTTCGGCGCCGTGATGAGAGGCTTCGTCGACCTGGCCGTGGCCGAGCGGGGCGGCCCCACCGGCGACTACGCCGCCGTGCTGGACGCCGCCGGCGAAGCTGCGATCCCGTGGCTCCTGCTCTTCGTGGCCGGGAACATCCTCGGCACGCTGCTGCTCGGTATCGCCCTGCTGCGTGCCCGGACCGCACCGGCCTGGGCCGCCGCCGCGATCTGCTGCTGGCCGGTGCTGCACGTGACCGGCCTGATCGCCGGCACCGAGTGGTTCGAGGTCGCCGGCGCGACGCTCCAGGCCGTCGGCTTCGCCGCCCTCGCCGTACGGCTGGCACGGCGCAGGTGATCGGTCTCCCGCGCCTGGGCGGAGCCCCGGGCGCGGGAGTTTCCGGCCGGCTGCGCCGCCCGGCCCTTCGCCGGCGGGTATCCTGCTCCGGGTCGACAGCACGGGGGGTGGGGCGTGGCCAGGGAGAACGGGCGGAAGCTCATCGCCTCCAACAAGAAGGCGCGGCACGACTACACCATCCTCAAGACGTACGAGGCCGGGATCGTGCTGGCCGGCACCGAGGTGAAGTCGTTGCGCGAGGGGCGGGCGTCGCTGGTCGACGCGTTCGCCCAGGAGCGTGACGGCGAGATCATGCTGTACGGCCTGCACATCGCCGAGTACGGCTATGGCACCTGGACGAACCACCAGCCGCGGCGCACCCGCAAGCTGCTGCTGCACCGGATCGAGGTCGGCCGGATCCTGGAGAAGCTGCGCGAGGGCGGGATCACCCTGGTGCCCCTGTCGATGTACTTCTCCAACGGCTGGGCCAAGGTCGAGCTGGGCCTGGCCCGCGGAAAGAAGTCGTACGACAAGCGGCAGGCCATCGCCGAACGGGACGCCAACCGGGAGATCGCCCGGGAGTTGGGCCGCCGCCTCAAGGGCGCCCGCGCGACCCGCTGACCCTGAAGCGGTTTCCGGGGCGGGCCTGGACCTGGTGGCGAGCGGCAGCGATGATCGGGCCATGAATCCGGCCAACGTCCGTGCCAACACCCGTAGCCTGCTCGGGCTCGCGGCGGTGTCGGCGGCCATCGCGGCCGTCGTCACTTCCCACCGGCCCTCGCCCGCGGCGGAGCCGGAGCCGGTCTGGCAGCCGCCGGCCGGGTACGTCGTCACCGACACGGTGTCGCTCGCGAGCGCCCACACCCTGCGCCTCTGGACGGGGACGTCCGGGTGGTACGTCGAGAGCCTCCGGTCCGGACGGCACGAGGGGGCGGTCGGAGCCAGCAGTGGCAGCAGCGACGAGTACAGCGCCAGCGAGATCCTCGACGGGCTCGTCGGCACTGTGCCGGTCACTGGCGCGCGGGCGGTCTCGGTCGGGCCGCCCGGCGCCGCTCTGCGCGCGGACCTTCATGCCGGGGTGTTCCTGCTTCCGGCCTCCGCCGTTCCCGCGACAGACGAGTCTGTCCTCGTGACCCCGCTCGACGACGCCGGGCGCCCCCTCGCCGCGGAAACCGCCGTCCCGATCGCCGGCCGAGGCTGACCCCGGAACCCCCGCGCGCCGGCCGACCCGCGCGCACCCCCGAACAGCTTCGGGGACGTGCGGCCGCCCGCGACACTCGGGGCAGCACGTTCAGGGAGGCGGATCGTGGCCGCTGAGCCGGGCATGCCGGGGCCCGGCTCCCCTGTGCGGAAGCCGGGCCCGGCCGTCGGTCAGTCGGTGCAGGAGGGCTGGTCGAAGTGCCCCGGGGTGCCCGGGAACGCCGCCCCGGCTCCCTGTTCCTTGTTGTCCCTCGGGTAGACGTAGGACAGCTCCAGGAAGGCCGAGGTGCCGGCCGTGGTGACGTCGGAGGCGCTGCGACCCGCGCCGGTGGCCCAGGCCAGCCGGGTGAGGAAGTCCTGCATCGCCGGGCTGTGCTGGCGGATGTCGTTGAACCCGCCGTACGCCGAGTTGCAGTGGGTGTACAGGTTGTAGGCGCCGTTCCAGTCGAACAGCCGGTCGCCGTTGTTCGGGCCGTTGGCGGTGACGTCGCCCTGGAGCACGTCTCGGTCCCAGCCGCCGTAGAGCCAGTCGGTGCCGTGGTGGTGCTGGTTGTCGGCCACGTCGTCGTTGTCCAGGTTCGTCATCTCGAACCAGCGACACGGGTCGACTGTCCCCGAGGTGAGGTCGACCGGCCAGGCCCCGGCCGCGCAGTTGTCCGGGTAGGAGCCGCGCGGGCGGAAGTCCAGCAGGTCGGAGCTGAGCACGGCGGTCACCGCCGGGCCGCTGGTCGCCCCGGCACCGCCGAACAGGTGGTCCACGTACTGGTCGTGGTCGCCCCGGGCGGCGGCGCTGAACACGCCGTTGACCAGGCACTGCGGGTTGGTCGCGTCGAGCACCGGGTCGCAGCCCTTGCCACCCCAGAGCACGTCCGAGCCCTCCCCGCCGAACACCTCGTCGCCGCCGCTGTCGCCGTTGGCGACGTCGTCGCCGAAGCCGCCGTGGATGTTGTCCGCGCCGGCCCCGCCGCGGATGACGTCACCCGCGCCGGCGGTCAGCCCGGCGTGCGGCATCGGCGCCGAGGTGGAACTGCCGATCCAGGCGTCGCCGTCGGTGTCGTGCAGCAGGTCCACCCGCCGGTCGTAGTCCCCGGCCCGGAACCCGGTGAACGTCTCCTGCGGAACCGACGACAGGGTGACGGTGAAGCCCAGCGCCGCCACGTCGTCGGCGTTGAGGTACTGGTTCACCACGCCGCCCCGGTCGCCGAGGATGGCGTCCCGGCCGTCGTCGCCGTACAGGGTGTCGGCGCCGAGCTCACCGAAGAGGTCGTCGTCTCCGGCGCCACCCCGGATCAGGTCGTCGCCGTCCTGGCCCCAGATCCCGTCGTTGCCGGCGTCGCCGTAGAGCTGGTCGTTGCCGAAGGCACCGGCCGGCTCGCAGGTGGCCTGGGCGGTGGTGCAGAACCGGGTGGACGGGCCCGGCAACGCCGGGTCGTGGGTACGGGCCACCGTGGCGTCGGTCGGCACGGCGCCGGTCGGGTACCGCTCGGTGTAGACCCGCTCGGTCTGCTTCCCGTTGACCGTGGTCACGGTCCGCAGCAGCGAGCCGTTGTCGCCGAGGATGACGTCGTCGGCGCCGTTGCCCTCGACCACGTCCCCGGTGTCCCGGAAGCCCGCCGTCGAGCTGCCGCCGATCAGGTCGTCCTGCCCGGCCGGGGCGCCGGCGCCGACCAGCTCGGCCGGCGGCGACGGTTCGCCCGGCCAGCCCGGGTCGGCCAGCGGGGTGACCGCCTGGCGGCCCGCCCCGCCGAGGGCGCTGTCACCGCGGAGGTTGTCCGCGCCGCCGTTGCCCTCCAGGTAGTCGCCGTCGCCGTCACCGGTCAGCGCGTCGTCGCCGTCCTGGCCCCAGAGGGCGTCCACGCCGTCGCCGCCGCTGAGCCGGTCGTCACCGTACCGGTTGGCGGTGGCCGCCGCCCGGTCCAGAAGCACCACGATCCGCGGCCCGAACGGGTTGCCGTCGGCGCCGAGCCGCACGGTAACCGAGGTCGGCTGCTCACCCGGGAGCGGGCGCAGCACCGCGCCGTTGTCGCCGATGATCGCGTCGGAACCGGGTCCGCCGAAGACGGCGTCCGCGGTGTCCGGCTGGCCCGTGGTGGCCGCCCCGGATCCGTCGTACGCGGTGCTGGAGCCACCGACTAGGTCGTCGTCGCCGGCGTTGCCCTCGACCCAGTCGGAGCCGGGGCCGCCCTCGGCGTAGTCGTTCCCGGCGTCGGCGTGCACCCGGTCCGGTCCGCCCTGGCCGAAGATCACGTCGTCGGCGTCCCCACCGGAGATCAGGTCGCCGCCGCTGGTGCCGGCCGCCGGGCTGAACCCGAGGTCGAGCAGGGTGACCTTGCGGGCCGGGCCGGGCCGGCCCTGGGTGACCCGGGTGGCGTCGGCGCCGGCCGGCGTGAACCGGGCGTTGTCCCCGGCGATCAGGTCGGCGTCCGCGTCGCCGTACAGCTCGTCGCCGCTGTCCGGCCGGCCGGTGCCGGCGGCTGGCTCCTGCGAGGAGCCACCGATGATCTCGTCCCGGCCGAGGTCACCGTGGATCAGGTCGGCGCCGTTGTTGCCTTCGAGCTGGTCGTTCCCGGCGTCGCCGTTGATCCGGTCGCCGCCGAGCCCGCCGTACGCCACGTCGTCGTCCCCGCCGCCGGAGATCACGTCCCCGGCGCCGGCCCCGGCCACGTCACCGGCCAGGTCCAGCGGGTACGGTCCGACGTCCCCGATCCGCGGGGTGCCGTTGTCGCCGACGATCCGGTCGGCGCCCTCCTCGCCGTAGAGGAAGTCCCGGCCGTCGCCTGCGCCGGCGACGCGAGAGCCGCCGTAGAGGACGTCGGCGTCCGGGCCACCGAAGACCTGGTCGCCGCCCTCGTTGCCCTCGGCGGTGTCCTGCCCGGCATCGCCGTAGAGGCCGTCGTCGCCGGTGTTACCGAAGAGCAGGTCGTCACCGTCGCCGCCGTGCAGCTGGTCGACGCCGGCGCCGCCCCAGGCCCGGTCGTTGCCGCCGCCCAGGTGCAGGGTGTCGTCGCCGAGCTGGCCGCAGGCGCGGTCGTCGCCACCGCCGAGGTCGGCCCGGTCGTCGCCGCTGCCGGCGGAGACCACCTCCACCCCGGCGCCGCCGAGGATCAGGTCGGCCGCGCCCTGGTCGGCGGGGGCCGGCTGCGCGTCGGCGAGGGAGGCGTCGACGCATGTCTCGGCGGGCAGGTGCCGGTCACCGAAGATCGTCGCCCCGCCGTCGCCGCCGATCAGGTGGTCGCTGCCGAGACCGCCGACGAGCAGCTTGTTCTGCGACTGGGTGCCGGCCGGTAGCGGCTGGTGGGTGACCTGGCGGAACGGGCCGTACCCGTCGGTGGCGCCCGGCTCACCCACCTGCGACGGCTCGGCGATCAGGTAGTCCTGGCCGGGGCCGCCGTACAGCTCGTCGGTGCCGTAGCCGCCGACCAGGACGTCGTCGCCGCCGTAGCCGTAGACGCGGCCGGTCTGGCCGTTGGCGGAGTGGGAGACGACCAGGTCGACGCCGGCGCTGCCGTACACGGTGTCCTGGCCGGCTCCGGTGTCCACCTGGTTGGTCAGGTCGATGTCGCCGCTGCCGGCCTGGTCGACGTCGGCGGGAATCGTGGTGTCGTACGTGTGGATGGTGTCGTCGCCCCGGCCACCGTTGATCGTGTCGCCGCCCGGGCCGCCGACCAGGGTGTTCTTCCCGTTGGGCCGGTCGTCGACCACCACGCCGAGCACGTCGTCGCCGCCGTTGCCGTAGACCCGGCTGGCGCCGTGCCCGACGGTGACGTGGTCGTCGTCGCCGCCGCTCGCGGCGGTGGGGTCGGTCAGGGTCGTCCAGTCGATCAGCCCGGTGAGGGTCTTGTCGCCGACGGAGGTGTGCACCGTGGTGGCGGCCCGGTCGGTGCCGCCGAGGCCGCTGTCGCCGGCCACCACGTTGTTGCCGTCGCCGGTGGTGATGGAGTCCTTTCCGGGCCCGCCGGCGACCCGGCTGACCGCGCCGGGCGCCTCGGCGGTGACGATCACGTCGTCGCCGCCGCGCCCGTCCACGTACGCCGGTACGGTGCCGGTGCGGATCTGGTCCTTTCCGTCGGAGCCGAGCACCACGGCGGTCTTGTCGAAGGACGAGGTCTTCGTGCCGTCGCCGCTGGTGTCGCCGTCGCCGAGCAGCAGCACCGACAGCGAGACCTTGTCGGCGTCGGCGACCTGGTAGCCGCGCCCGTCGACCACCACCCGGGTCAGGGACGGGTCGAGGAACTCCTGCTTGCGGCCGAGGGCCTCGACCGCGAAGCCGTCGAAGTCGTCGCTGGCGCCCTCGGTGCCGGCGTCGGCGTAGTGCAGCGCGTACACCTTGACCACGTCACCGGCGTAGGTGCCGGCGCTGTTGTCCCAGGCCTTGTCGCCGCGCTGTTCCTGCTTGCCGAACTTGCCGGCGAAGACCACCAGGGTGTCTCCGACGGTGCCGCCGAGTTCCGGTGGTGGCGGGGTGCAGTCAGGTTGCGCCCGGAAGTCGAGCAGGGTCGCGTCGACCAGGGTGAAGTCGAAGGTCTTGGAGAACAGGAACAGGTCGATGGTGATGTAGACCTTGAGGAAGACGGAGAGCTGTCCGCTGGTGGTGAACAGACAGATCGGGTTCACCCGCAGCCTCTCGAGAAACTCGCTGGTGCGGAACTTGCCGTCGTTGTTCGGGTCGTTCCAGCTGAACCCGACGGTCAGCCGGATGCCACCCTGGATGCCGGCCTTGACGATCAGCACACTGACCTCGGCCCCGGCACCGATCTCGCCGCGCAGGGTGACCACCGGGACGGGCTTGCCGGTGCTGTCGGCGGTCTTGAAGTACAGCCCGTCGAGCAGGCTGACGGCGTCGAGCTTGCTGCCGTCGGTGGCCGCCTCGACAGCGTGCCGGATGCCCGCGGTGTCCAGCCCGGCGATGAACCGGGCGGTGACCGAGGCGCTGCCGGAGAGGGTGACCAGCACCGGCGGCGGGGCGTAGACGGGGCCGAAGGACTGCCGCCAGCTGAAGCCCAGCGCCAGCGGACCGGAGTCGAAGCTGACCAGCTCGACGTCCTGGCCGAGCAGCAGCCCGAACAGCGAGCCCGGGTTGTCGAAGATCGGGAAGCTGAAGCCGGTCTTCTCCGCGTTGGACTTCTCCCCGGGGTTCTTCGGGGTGAACAACTTCTCCCCGTCGTCGCCGGCGGCGTCGTCGATCTTCGTCTTCACCTCGGCGGCGGACTTCGCCTGGGTGAACGGGTCGTCCCGCTTGATCAGGCTCTCCGCGGAGGCGGGTGACACCTCGGTGGTGAGCGCCTTCGCCGGGTCGACCAGGAACTGGCCGAGCGGGATGGAGCAGCCGGAGTCGCAGTCCGGTATCCGGTTCACGAAGGTGATCACCGCCCGCACGGTGTCCACGAAGTCCAGCTTCGGGCCGCCGTTGAGGGTGCTGAACGTCTTGGCGAGCCAGACCAGGGTGATGTCCGGTCCGCCGGTGGCCTTCGACAGGTCCGACAGCACCGGGATGGGTGCGTAGAGGGTGTCGATGACCGGCTGGAGCGGTCCGGTGACCGCCTTGAGCTTCGCCACGACCGGCTTGAGGATCTTGTCGAAGAAGGCACCCGCGTCCAGCGCGATGTCGGTGAAGGTGACCTTCAGCGGCGTGGTGACGCCGTCGCCGGTGGCGGTGAGGGCGCCCTGCTTGTGCTCCAGGCCCCACTTCAGCCCGAAGCGGGCGCTGATGCCGGGCAGGGCGGAGCCGACCTCGTCGCCGGTGTTCACCACCGCCGCCAGCTTCCAGTCGATGTCGACCTTGGCGGTGAGGTCGGTGGCGAGCAGCGAGCCCAGGTCGCCGAACTCGGCGAGGGTGAGCTTGGCGTCCGGGTCGGCCGTGCAGTCCGCGGTGACCGTCGGGTCGAAGCAGCTCTTCTCCCCTGGCGAGCCCTTGAGGTCGATGCCGAAGTACGCCCGCACCAGCGGGTCGGTGCTCTGCTTGGTGGCGTTGACCTGGATGAACGCGAGTTGCGCGGCCAGGTCGCCGGTGGTGTCGAAGCTGCCCCCGATCTGCACCTCGGGCGTGGTGTCCCCGTCGTGGGTGGGGATGTAGAAGCCCTCGTCCCGGTCGAGGACCAGGTCCAGGTGCAGCTTCCAGCCGAGCTTGGCCTTGATGCCGTCGGCGGCGCCCTTCTTCGCCTTCAACGACAGGCCGGGGATACCGAGGTCGAGCGGCACGTTGGCCTCGGCACAGCCGATCTGGCAGCCGCCGCTCGCGGACGGGTCACCCTTGGCCGAGGTGAGCTTGATCCGGACGGCCTGGAAGTCCTCCGGCTGGCAGGGGGTGGCCACCCCGGTGCGGCAGCTGACCTCGGCGGTGACGTTCTCGTCGACCGGCTTGAGCGCCTCCTTGAGCGCGGCGTTCAGGCCGGCGCTGTCCAGCGTGGCGTCGGCCAGCACCGGGCCGATCGCCGCCTTGATCTGCTCGCGGAGCTGCGCCACGAACCGCTGGCCCTGTTGCAGGTCGTCGCCGACCAGGGGCAGCTTGCCGTCGAAGCTGGCCAGCCGGAGCGCCTCCTCCACCTTCGCCAGGTAGCCGTCGATGCCGACGTTGAAGTCGGTGAGCTTCATGGTCAGGTTGGCGAAGCAGGAGTCCAGGTTCGGGGTGTTCGCCGTGGGCGTGAGGTCCAGGCCCATGGTGAAGGTGAGCAGGTTGGTGGCGTCGGCCGGCTCGCAGTTGTTGACGAAGAGCGGCGCGCGGGCGCAGATCGGCACGTTGGCGCCGCCGACCCCACCGCCGCAGTCGACGCCCGCGGTGCTGAACTGCGGGGTCAGCCCGAGCAGGCCGCTGATCGGGCCGTCCTCGGTCAACCCGCCGAGCCCGAGGCTGAGGTTGGCCTTGACGGTGGCGAAGTCGGGGTCCTTGCCCAGGTCGAGGGCGAGCGGGCCGACCCGGGCGGCGATCGCGCCCTTGGTGATCCCGCCGGAGACGGTGACGCTGGCCGAGGACGTGTGGTCGAGGATCGGCGCGGCGTCCAGGCGCAGCGGCAGCAGCAGCCCGAGCTTGGCGTTCGCGGAGACGTCGAGCGCGAAGGTGCCGGAGCTGTCCAGGCTGATCAGGTCCTTGCCGCCGCCCCAGCCGAAGGCGAGCGGTCCACCGGTGTGGAAGTTCCGCTTCCAGTCCAGCCCGATCCGCAGGAACGGGCCGCCCTCGCGCTGATCCACGGTGAAGCTGACCCCGCTGCCCGCGCCGATGGCGTTGTTGAGCACGTCGAGGGCGTCCTGGAGGTTGTCCGGGGGCGCGGCGAGGAGCCGGTCCAGCGCGTCGGCGAGTTCTGGCCGCAGCGCGTACGCGGTGCCGTCCGCCGGCTTCGGGGTGCCCGCCGCGTCGATCCGCAGCGTCTGCCCGTCCACCTGCTTCAGTACCCGGTACGCCTTGCTGCCGATCACCACGGTCCGGCCCTCAAGCCGGGCGTCGAAACCGGCGTCGTCCTTGCGGCTGTCGTCCTTGAGCAGGAAGTTCGTCCCGTCGGCGGCGAAGGTGACGTCCTTGCCGACGCCGCTCTCGTCGGCGCCGAGCAGTTGCCGGGGGGAGCGGCCGAGCAGCGGGATCTTCTTGTCCAGCGGTCCGCTGCCGGTGTCCGCCTGGGAGAGCGCGGCGTTGACCAGCCGGAGCGCCTCGACGACGACCGCGAACAGCGCCTTGGGGTCGTTCGGGTCGAAGTCCACAGCGAAGAGCCCGGTCAGCCCGGAGGTGTTCACCACCGGCTCCTCCCCGGCCTTCCAGCTCACGTCCACCCCGATGCCCTGCCCGAGGGCACCGGTGTCGCCCGGAACGCTGACCTTGACCCGGCCGGTGGTCTTCACCGACGCGGACGCGGCGAGCAGAGTGGTCGGCTCGGACTGCAGCCGGTGGAAGAACGTGCCCAGGCTGATGTCCTGGGCCTGCTTGAACTTCACCTCCAGCATCCGCTGGCCGGCGGCGGCCGGTCCGACCGAGAGGTCGCCGCCGAGCTTGACCTTGAGGAAGCCGGCGGTGGCGTAGAAGTCGACGCCGGTGGTGATCGGGAAGTCCGCGCTGAACAACGGCACCGCCGGGTCGGTACGCAGCAGCACCCGGTCCGCGTTGGCCGTCGGGCTGCCCAGTTCGTCGCGCAGGTCGAGGACGAGGGTGAGGGCGGCGCTGTAGCGCGGCTTCACCTTGGCGAAGCTGGCCTGCGCGTTCGCCGCCCGAAGGCCGACCTTCTTGTCGTCGTCGACCGGGTCGGTGAGGGTGCCGGCCAGCTCGACCGCGCCGATGTTCGGGCTGGACCCGCTGATCACCCAGACGCTGTCGTTGGCCGGCTGGCCGCCGATCCAGTCCTGCACCAGGGTGACGGAGTTGGCGGTGTTGGCCGCGACGGTGCCGGCGGAGGTGCCGGCCACCACCCGCTGCCCGACGAGGTCACCAGGGGTGAACCGGTTGCCGCTGACGCTGAAGCCGTTGGCGGTGAACGTGGCACCGCGGCCGGAGAGCGAGGCCGCGCCCGGGTCCAGCGGCACCTCCACGGTGGACTCCCGTTCCAGCTTCACCCGGAACACCAGCTTGTCGCCGGCGAAGGAGAGGTTGTCCACGGGCAAGCCCTCGGCGGCGAGCAGCGCGAGCAGCTCCTGGATGGAGCTGAACCTGGGCTGCCCGGCCAGGGCCGGGTCGTCCTTGGTGGGATCGAACTGCGGGTCGTCCGGCCGCGGGTGGACGTACTTCTTGAGGAAGTCGGTGAGCTTCTCGTTGACCTTGACCGCGTCGGCGAAGGTGCCACGCAGGAACGGCAGGTTCAGGTTGCCCGCCGGGCCGCTCTGCTGCACGCCGCTGAGCAGGGTGGCGAGTTGGGCGAGCCCGGAGGCGAGGTCGAGCGGGCTCATGTTGCGGAACTTGGCGATCGTCTCGTCCAGCCCGGTGGTGGTCACCGTCGGGCTGCCGACCGAGATGTCGTTCCAGTCCACGTTCACCGTTGCCGCCACCGCGGGCAGGGCGAAGGGCGCCCCGGCGGTGGCCGCGCCGAGCTTGATCACGCCGTGCACGGAGCCCGGGCCGGGCTCGGTCTCGGTGTCGGAGATCCGGCCGCCCCCGGAGCCGTCCAGCGCCACCTGCGCGAGGCCGGCCAGGGAGCCGGCCGCGCCGAGTTCACCCGTGCCGGGCCCGGCGGGCGTGTCGAAGGCCAGCCGGCCGTCGCCGTTGGGATCGGTGACGGTGACCTTGAGGTGGGTGCGGGCGGTGAGGGTGCTGCCGGCGGTGAGCGTGACGCCGAGGATGCCGACCGAGGCGGTGGCCTTGTCGAGGTCGGCGCGCAGCCGCGCCGCCGCGTCGATGTCGATCCGCGGGGTGTCGCCGTCGCGCACCAGGTAGGTCTCCCCGGCGGCGGTGTGCCGGGCCCGCAAATGCAGGGTGGCCCAGCCGGTGACGCTGACCGCCTTGGCGAGGGTGACCCCGTTGGCGGTCAGTTCCTTGTCGGCCACCTCGCGCTTCGTGGTCAGCAGCACGTCGAGCAGGTGGTCACCGCCGCTGGTGGTCACCGAGCTGGTAAGCCGGGTCCCGCCGCCCAGGTCCACGTCGTCCTTGGTCAGGCCGCTGGCCAGCGCGTCGGACGCCGTCTTGGCGAGCTTGTCCGCGTCGACCAGCGCGCCGGGGCTGACCCCGAGCAGGGGCAGCGGCTGGCCGAGCAGCCCGACCTGGGAGAGTCCACCGTCGGCCCAGGTGGCGGTGCGGGACATCAAGGACTTGAGCGCCGTCTCCCACGCCTCGTCGGCGTGGGCCGGCGCAGCCGTCCACACCAGTGCCAGCGCGGCCGTCAGCACCGCCGCGATCGCCGCGGCCAGCAGCCGCCGTAGTGCCACCATGAGCCACCTCGTCCTGGTCGATGGCCGTCACCGACGGCGCTGGTCGGCGACAGCACATCGATCGCGGAAGTTGCTCACAACGGCTGTGTCGGGATGGTGACACAGCGTCAAGCCATTCGGTCGAGACCGTCGATACGGCCGGCCCGAAGAGACTGTGCTCGCGGATCGGATCGTGCCCGCCGCACCGCGCCAACCCCCGCCCACCAGCCCGTCGGGAGGCCCCGTGCCGCTACGGACCAGTGCCCTGCGCACCACCCTGCTCGCCGGCGTCGCGCTACTGGCCACGGCGGCGCCCGCCGCCGGAGCACCCGTGGGGCCGGGCGTGGGTGCCGGTGTTCACGCCGAGCAGGACCGCGCCGCGCCGTACCGGGTCACCCACCTCAAGTCGAAGGCCGACGTGGACGCGGTCGCCCGCACCGGCGCCGCGATCGAGCACATCGAGCACGGCGAACTGACCGTCACGGCCACCCCCGCCGAGGTACGCGCCATTCAGCGCCTCGGCCTGCGTACGGTGGCGGTGTCCACGTCGGGCGCCTCGGCGATGGCCTTCCCCGCCCCGGACGCCGCGTACCACGACCACGCGGAGACGCTGGCCGCGGTGGACGCGATCGTGGCCGCCCACCCGACGATCGCCAGCCGGCGGGTGATCGGGAAGTCCTATGAGGCCGGGACATCGTGGCGCTCAAGATCTCCGACAATGTCGGCGCCGACGAGGCCGAGCCGGAGGTGCTCTTCACCGCCAACCAGCACGCTCGCGAACACCTAACCGTCGAGCAGGCGCTCTACCTCGCCGAGCAGCTCACCGGCCAGTACGGCACCGACCCACGGATCACCCGCCTGGTCGACGGCCGGGTGTTCTGGATCGTGCCGATGGTCAACCCGGACGGCGCCGAGTACGACATCGCCACCGGCGTGTACCGGGACTGGCGCAAGAACCGGCAGCCCAACACCGGCAGCAGCGCCATCGGCACCGACCTGAACCGCAACTGGGGCTACAAGTGGGGCTGCTGCGGCGGCTCCTCGACGTCGCCGTCCTCGCCCACCTACCGCGGCAAGTCGGCCTTCTCCGCCCCCGAGACCGCTGCCGTCCGCGACTTCGTGGTGAGCCGGCGCGATCCGGGCACCGGGAAGCAGCGGATCAAAGCCGCGATCGACTTCCACTCGTACGGTGAGCTTGTGCTGTGGCCCTTCGGCTACACCAAGTCCACCGTGGTGAGCGGGATGAGCGCCGACGAGTACGCGACGTACCAGGCCATTGGCCAGCAGATGGCGGCTACGAACGGATACACGCCGGAGCAGGCGAGCGACCTGTACATCACCGACGGGTCGGTCGACGACTGGTTGTGGGGCCAGGAGCGGATCTTCACGTACACCTTCGAGCTGTACCCGGTCGACCCGGACCCCGGTTTCTACCCGCCCGCCTCGGACATCGCGGCCGCGACCGCGCGCAACCGCGAGGCGGTACTGATGTTCGGCGAGTACGCCGACTGCCCGTACCGGGCGATCGGCAAGGCAGCGACCTACTGCGCGGCGGCCGACGACTTCGCCATGAGCACCAGCCCGGCCAGCGGCACGGTGAGCTCGGGCGGCTCGGTCACCACCACGGTCACCACCACGACCACGGCCGGCAACCCGCAGCAGGTCACGTTGAGCGCCAGCGGCCTGCCGGCGGGGACGAGCGCGGTCTTCCTCCCGCCCACGGTGACCTCCGGCGGTTCGGCGACCATGACCGTCACCGTGCCGACCGGCGCCCTGCCGGCGAGCTACGCGGTGACCGTCACCGGCACCGGCACCGGCGTCACCCGGTCGACCTCCTACGGTCTCGGGGTCGACGGGCGGGCCGGCTGCACGGGCAGCAACGACACGGACGTGGCGATCCCCGACCTGACCCCAGTGCAGAGCCCGATCACGATCGGCACCTGCCCCGGCAACGCCGGCGCGGCCAGCAGCGTCGAGGTGCACGTGACCCACCCGTACGTCGGTGACCTGACGCTGACCCTGATCGCGCCGGACGGCAGCGAGTACGTGCTCCGGGACCGGGTGGGCGGCAGCGCGGACAACATCGACCAGACCTTCCCGGTCGATCTGTCCGGCGAGGTCGCCAACGGCACCTGGCAGCTGAAGGTGTACGACGCCGCGGTCGGCGACACCGGCACCCTCACCGGTTGGCGGCTCTCGCTCTGACCCGGGCGAGCCAGCTTCATCGGTGACGACGGCGGGCGGTCCGACTGGGACGTAGGCGGGCGCGGCCGTCGGGTGGGCGCACCCGGGCCAGTCGGCCGCCGCCTGCGCCACCCGTACCGGCGAGCGGTCCGCGGCGACCGGTGCCAGCCGGTCCCGCGCCCGGTCGGTGCGCGGCCCCGGGCCGACCGAGGCCGGTGGTCGGCATCACCGGCGCTGACGCCGTGCGTGTCCCGGAGCGGGTTCCTTCCAAATCGCTTCGTCTGGCGTCAATATGTCGGACAGGTTCCGGAACCGCCCTGAGGGGAGCGCTCTCTTGACAGCCTCCCACTTCATTCATATGTTTAAAGATGTCTATTTGTAGGTTTGTTAACTGTACGGCCGGCCGACCCGGCCACAGCTGACCGACCGAGGGGAGGCATCCGTGCGCAGCATCCGCACCATCGCCGCCGGCGCCCTCGCCGTCGTGGGCCTCACGGTCGCCCTCACGGCGACCACGAGCGCACCCGCCGCAGCGGCACCCGGCGCGATCACCTGGTCCGACGAGTTCAACGGGGCGGCCGGCGCGCCGCCGGACGCCAGCAAGTGGCGCTACGACATCGGCGGCGGCGGCTGGGGCAACAACGAGCATCAGTACTACACCTCAAGCACCCGCAACGCCGCCCTCGACGGCAACGGGAACCTGGTGATCACCGCCCGCCGGGAGAATCCGGCCGGCTACTCGTGCTGGTACGGCAGCTGCCAGTACACCTCCGCCCGGCTACTCACGGCCGCCACGTTCACCCAGACGTACGGCCGGTTCGAGGCACGGATCAAGATCCCCCGGGGGCAGGGGATCTGGCCCGCGTTCTGGATGCTGGGCAACGACATCGCCACCAACCCGTGGCCCAACAACGGCGAGATCGACATCATGGAGAACATCGGGCGCGAGCCGTCCACCGTGCACGGCAGCCTGCACGGACCGGGCTACTCCGGCGGAAACGCGCTGACCGGCCAGACCTCGCTGCCCGGCGGCCAGGCCCTCGCCGACGCCTTCCACACCTACACCGTCGACTGGGCGCCCGACTCCATCACCTGGTACCTCGACGGCGTGGCGTACTCCCGGAAGACCCCGGCGGACGCGGGCGGCAACCGGTGGGTCTTCGACCACCCGTTCTTCATGATCATGAACGTGGCGGTCGGCGGCAACTGGCCCGGCTACCCGGACGGCAGCACGGTCTTCCCGCAGACGATGGTCGTCGACTACGTCCGGGTCCAGGCCTGGGACAGCGGCGGCGGCACCGGCGGCCCGATCATCGGCTACGGCAATAAGTGCGTGGACGTCGCCGGCGCGAACCCCGCCAACGGCACCACCGTCCAGCTCTGGACCTGCAACGGCACCGCCGCCCAGCGCTGGAGCTGGAACGCCGATGGCTCGGTACGCGCCCTGGGCAAGTGCCTCGACGTCGCCGGCGGGTCGACCGCCAACGGCGCCCGGGTGCAGCTCTACGACTGCAACGGCACCGGCGCGCAGCGGTGGGTGTTCAGCTCCGCCGGGGACATCGTCAACCCCCAGTCGAACAAGTGCCTGGACGCCACCGGGGTCAGCTCCGCCGACGGCACTCCGCTGCAGATCTGGGCCTGCACGGGTGGGGCCAACCAGCAGTGGCGACGCTGACCGGAGCCGGACCGGGCGTGGCCCGGTGACCTCCTGAGACAGCGCCGGCCGGGCCGACTCGGCCGGCGCTGTCTCAGGACGGCGCGTCCACCGAGAGCCGCCGCACCTGCGTGAGGTACGGGTCCAGCTTCCCCACGTTCGACCAGCCGGTGCCGGCGACGACTGTGCGAGGATCAACGGTCGTGGAAACCGTCGGCGACCCGCCGTCCGCCGCACCGGACCGATCCCGCTGGGGCCGGCTGCACGTACTGGACTGGATCGCGATCGGGCTCGCTGCCGGCGGCGTCCTCTGCGTCCTCACCGGGCTGCTCCCCCGCGCGGAGGCCGAGGCCACCGTCCGCCGCATCCTCCCCATCCTGATCTTCCTCGGCACCGTGGTGGTGCTGGCCGAGCTGACCGCGGTGGCCGGGGTCTTCGACGCGCTCGCCGCCCGGGTGGCGATCACCGCACGGGGCAGCTACCGGGCCCTGTTCTGGCTCTGCGTCGGCTTCGCCTCGGTCACCACCATCGCGCTCAACCTGGACACCACCGCCGTCCTGCTCACCCCGGTGATGATCGCCCTGGCCCGCAAGCTCGGCGTATCGCCGACGCCGCTGGCGATGACCACGGTCTGGCTGGCGAACACGGCGAGCCTGCTGCTGCCGGTGTCCAATCTGACCAACATCCTGGCCAGCGACCGGATCGGGCTGGCACCGGTGCCGTGGGCTGCCCGGATGTGGTGGCCGCAGCTGGTCGCCATCGCGATCACGATGTTGCTGCTCTGGTGGTGGTACTGGCGGCCGGCGCGGGCGGGTGCCGATCCGTTCACCCCACCGCCGCCGCACGTGCCGCCCGACCCGGTGCTGTACGGCACCGCGCTGGGCGCGTGTCTGCTGTTCGTCGCCGGGATCCTCGCCGGGGTCGAGATCGGACTCGCGTCCGGCGTGGCCGCGGCGATCCTGGTCGCCGGCTTCGCCGTGCGCGCCCGGCGCAGCCTGACGTTCCACCTCGTCCCCTGGCGGCTGCTGGTCTTCGTCACCGGGCTGTTCCTGGTGGTGCAGACCATCGGCCGGCACGGCCTGGACACCGTCATGGGGACGCTGATCGGTGGCGACCCGGGCACCGAGGGCGCGTTGCGGGCCGGCGGCGTCGGCGCGCTCTTCGCCAACGTGGTCAACAACCTGCCCGCCTACGTGGCCGGCGAGGCGGTCATCGCCGCCGACCACCACACCCAGCTGCTGGCCCTGCTGATGGGCACCAACGTCGGCCCGCTGGCCACCCCGTGGGCCTCGCTGGCCACCCTGATCTGGTACGAGCGCTGCCGGGCCGCCGGGGTCGCCGTCCCGCTGGGTCGGTTCGTGGCCACCAGCGCCGCGCTCGCCGCGCTGGCCACCACCGCCACCGTCGCCGCCCTGCTGATCGCCCCGCCCGGCTGACCGACGGTCACGTCAGCGCGACCCGGGCCAGGTCGGTCCGGGTGCCGGCCAGGGCGAGCCGGAACCGGAGCCGCCGGCCCGGGGCGGCACGTCGCCATCCGCACACCCTTGACCAGCCGTTACGGGTATCGATACGGTCGCTTGGATCTTGCCCTGTGGCGGGAATCCGGGCCGCAGCACCGAGCACGGCCACCGAGAGGATGGAGGTGAGTCGCCGCTCTCGCTCGCCCGCTCCTGTCCATACAACGACAGCAAAGGGATGAATCGAATGTGGATCAGCAGACATAGCCGCCTCCCCTGGCGCGCAGGACTGGCGGTGGCAGCCGCTGCCTGCCTCGCCATCACCGGCCTCGCGGCACCCGCGGCCGCCGCCACGGTTGACTCGGCGCTGCCGAGCGGCAACACCACCTACCGGTCGTTGGCCGACTACGAGCGCGACATGGAGACGCTGGCGCGTGAGCACACCGATCTGGTCAAGCCGCTGACGCTTCCGTACCCGACGTCGTCGGGCCGGCTGGTCCGCGGCATCGAGATCACCCGGAACGTGCAGGCCAACGACGGCAAGCCCGTCTTCGTCACGGTCGGGATGCACCACGGCAACGAGTGGCCCAGCGGGGAACTCGTCATGGAGTACGCGGTCGACCTGGTGAACGCCGCGTCCGCCGGCGATCCCTACGTGTCCGCCCTGCTGGACCGCGCCCGGCTCGTGGTCGTGCCGGTCGTCAACGTGGACGGGTTCGTGCGCAACCGCCGGCAGACCGACACGAACGTCGACATGAACCGCAACTACGGGTTCGGCTGGCTGCCGATCTCGACGGGCGGCGCGGCGCCGTGGTCCGAGCCGGAGGCGAGGAACATCGAGTGGCTGCTGTCCACCCGGCAGGCCACCACCTTCGTCACCCAGCACACGTGCATCCAGGTCGTCCTCTACCCGCCCCTGCAGCTGGCGGTCGGGCCGACCCAGGACGTGGCGCGGTACGAGGATCTGGCGACCAGGATGGCCAAGCGCTACGGCGCGAACTACATCCCGCGCGACTCCGCGCACGACTATGAGACCACCGGTGAGGCGATCGACTGGGCCTACTTCGCGACGCGGGGGCTGGCGTTCACGGCCGAGACCTGCCCCGACCGGGGCCTCCCGCGGACCTTCGAGACCCAGGTCGTGGACACCTACCCGGCCCACCGGCTCGCCATGTTCGAGGCGTTGGAGAACACCGCCGACCCGGCCCAGCACTCGGTCATCGAAGGTAAGGCACCCAAGGACGCGGTGCTGCGGATCAGCAAGTCGTTCGACATGTACACCCAGCCCTACCCGCAGCCGGACGGTACGACGCGACCGAGCGGGTTCCCCACGACGCTGACCTCCGACCTGGACATCACCCAGCCGAACGGAAAGTTCCGCTGGTCGGTCAACCCGTCGTACCGGCCGGTGCCGCCGTATCAGGCCGACGGCGTGCACCCGAACCAGACCGGATTCCACGCCGAGCCGTGGATCCTGACGTGCGAGCGACCGGACGGCACGGTCCTGCAGCGGACGCCCGTGAACGTCGACCTGGGCCAGACGGTCACGGTCGACCTGCAGCAGTGCACCCGCAACTTCCACAAGAAGGACCTGAAGTAACACCCGCTGAACGCGGTGCCGGCCGGCTCCGACCTCCGTCGTAGCCGGCCGGCCGGCACAGCTGAACATGAACGGCAGCGGGTCGCCGACCCTCGGCGAGATCCCGCAGCCCCACCCGGTCCCGCCGCTCGGCACGCTGCCAAGAAGGGCTGCCACAGCCGCAAGCCCCTTACCGCGCCGCCCAGCGAATACGGTTTTACCAGGCAATATTGAATGCCATTGAATGCTGGCCGCGAGTGTTCGAATCGAAGGACACCTTCAGCGTGGCTGGGCAGCAAATTGTAAAACCGCAGGTCAGAGCGGCAGCGTTCAGGACAGTTCAAGCTGGCGGTGGGCGCCGACTGCCCACTCAGCACCTCATCGACCAGCAGCCGCCCGCCCGATAGCCGGCTCAGCGCCGCCGGCACCTTCAGGGGCATGGCATCCCACGGCGTTCCCGTTGGCAGCCTCGTGTGCACGACCGCGGCTCGTGCCGGCAACAACATGAGCGGACATCAGCCGACCGTCCGAACGGGTCGGCCAGGCGGACAGCCCTCCTGACGCCTTGTGCAGAATCGACCTGATCCATCACATAGTTCCGGCGTGTTCCCCTTTGCGCCGTGTTAGCTTTTCCTCCAATTCACCTCGGCCCAAACTAGGCCGGATACGGACAATTCGGACATTAGGCGCACAAGGGCAGATTGTGCCCGTAAATGACGGGGGAAGAGGAGCCGATGAGGGGTGTATGGACTGCCGCCGCCGGCGGCAGCGCGGGAGAGACGGGCTCGGCACCGCGGACCGGCCGCACGGCGTCCGTCAGGGAGGGGATCCAGTGACCTTGAACCGGGACATCGACACGCACGTCCCCAGCCAGCTGACCGAGGAGCCGCCGCTCGCCGCACCATCCGGGCAGGGTGACCGGGCACTGAGCATCCTGCGGATGCGGGAACGGCCCGACGACGAGACCGCGGTGGTCGGCGCTGGTCCCAAGCGGCAGACCGTGAGCGTGGTCATCCCGACGCTCAACGAGGAGAAGAACATCGCGTGGGTGCTCGAGCGCATGCCACCGATCGTCGACGAGGTGGTCCTCGTCGACGGGCACTCGTCAGACCGTACGGTCGAGGTCGCCCGCGCCATCCGGCCGGACATCGTGGTGCTGACGCAGAACTGCCGCGGCAAGGGTGACGCGGCGCGGGTGGCGTTCGCCGCGGCCACCGGCGACCTGATCGTGATGATCGACGCCGACGGCAGCATGGATCCCCGCGAGATCCACCACTATGTCACCCCGCTCATGAACGGCTACGACTTCGTCAAGGGCTCGCGGTTCCTGACCGGCGGCGGATCGACCGACCTGACCGCGCTGCGCCGCAGCGGCAACCAGGTGCTGGTGAGGTTGACGAACAGCTTCTTCCTCGTCCACTTCACCGACCTGTGCTACGGCTTCGTGTCATTCCGCCGCGTCTGCCTGCCGGCGCTCGCCCTGACCGCGCACGGCTTCGAGATCGAGACCGAGCTCGTGGTCCACGCGCTGAAGGCGAACCTGCGCATCGCCGAGGTGCCGAGCAACGAACTCCCCCGCCGCTGCGGCATCTCCAACCTGCGCACCTTCCGGGACGGTCAGCGGGTGCTCCGGACCCTGCTCCGGGAGCGGTTCGTACGGCGCCCTCGACCGGTGGTGGACCCGATCGACCACCGCGTGCTGCAACGGTGGCAGCCCCCGGCCGCCGAGTCGACCAGCCCGGCGCTGAGCGAGGTGCCCCGATGAGGACTCATTCCCTGCGGCGTGCCCGGGTGGCGCGCGGCGTCCACGCGCTCGCCCTGCTGCTGGGCGTGCTGCTCGGCGCCGCGCCCCTGCCCGGCGGGCTCGCCGCACCGGCCAGCGCGGCCGCCGGCGACATCGGCTACGTCGGTCCGTCCACCTCGGGCGACGGTTCGGCGGCGACCGGTGAGAAGCCGGAGAGCAAGCTGTGGTGGAACGACGGCACCTGGTGGGCGGTGCTCTTCCACACCGGCAGCCAGACCCACCACATCTTTCGGCTGAACCGCCCGACGCAGCAGTGGGTCGACACCGGGACCGTGGTCGACAACCGGCCGAAAACCCGCTCCGACGCGCTGTGGGACGGCACCCGGCTCTACATCTCCTCGCACGTCCGGGCCAGTTCGTCCGCGGACGCGAACTCCGGCAGCCCGGCCCGGCTCTACCGCTTCAGCTACAACGCCGCGACGAAGACCTACACCAGCGACACCGGCTTTCCGGCACAGATCAGCAACTACTCCAGCGAGACCCTGACCATCGACAAGGACTCGACGGGCGTGCTCTGGGCGAGCTGGACGCAGGGCTCGAAGGTCTACGTGAACAACACGACGGGCGGGGACGCGGTCTGGGGCACCCCGTTCGTGCTCCCGGGCGCCGCCGCCAGCAACCTGGACAGCGACGACATCTCGTCGTTGGTGAGCTTCGGGGGCTCCCGGATCGGCGTGATGTGGAGCAACCAGGTGAAGTCCGCGATCTACTTCGCCGAGCACGTCGACGGGGCGTCGCGCTCCACCTGGGACGTCACGCGTACGGCGGTCCAGGGTCCGAACAGCGCCGACGACCACATCAACCTCAAGGCGCTCGAGGCCGACGCCGCCGGACGGGTCTTCGCGGTCATCAAGACCAGCCTCGACGACGCCGGCGCCACGAGCTCGGCGCCCTTGATCATGCTCCTCGCCCTGGACCCGTCGACCCACGACTGGTCCAGCTACAAGGTCGGGCGGATCAAGGACTGCCACACCCGGCCGGTCCTGCTGCTCGACTCCGAACATCAGATGCTGTACGTCTTCATGACCGCGCCGGACAGCGGCTGCCCGTACACGGGCTACCCGGGAACGATCTTCATGAAGAGCTCCCCGATGGACAGCATCGCCTTTCCCGACGGCCGCGGTACGCCGGTCATCAGGGACGCCCTCTCGCCCAACATGAACAATGTGACGAGCACCAAGCAGAGCGTCACCAGCGCCACCGGCATGGTGATCCTGGCCAGCAACGACGTCACCCAGCGCTACTGGCACGCCGACCTCCCGCTGGGCTCGTCGTGAGCGCCGGGGCCACCCTCGATCCCCGCCTCGGGCCGGCACCTGGCGACCCGCGGCCGCTGCGCGTGACCAGTCCGGCCCCGGCCGACGTGTGGGAGCAGGTGCTCGCCTCCGCGCCGAACGCCCTGCCCAGCCAGACGCCGACCTGGCTCCGCTGCGTGTGCAGAGTCAAAGGCTACGAGGACGTGTCGCGGCTCTACGAGACCGTCGACGGCAGGCGCCTCGTCCTTCCGCTGGTCCGACGCCCGGGGCTCGGTCCGATCCTCGCGGCGGACTTCGGACTTCCCGTCGGCTGGGGACCGGGCGGGCTGGTCTGCGAGGACGGCGATCTCCGCCCGGAGGACGTCCGTATGGTGGTCGCCGACCTGGCACGGCGGCATGTGCTGAGCACCCTGGTCCGCCCCGACCCGGCGGCGGCCGGGACGTGGGAGGCCGTGGTGCCGGCGAGCGTGCTGCGCGAGAAGCGGATGACGCAGACGGTCTTCCTCGACGGCGGCTTCGACGAGGTCTGGCGCAAGCGGTTCCGCAGCGACACCCGCAACCGGATCCGCCGCGCGGAGCGGGCCGGCGTCGTCGTCGAGTGCGACGACACGGGCCGCCTGGTCCCGGTCTTCCATCAGCTCTACGGCGAGTCCGTCGACCGCTGGGCGCGGCGGGACCGGCTGCCGCTCCCGCTCGCCCGGCGGCTGGCCGCCCGACGGGAGCCGCACCGGAAACTGCGCACCGTCGCGGAGATGCTCGGGTCCCGGTGCCGGATATACGCCGCCTACCATGAGGGACGACCGGTCGCTGCGATCGTCGTGCTGTTCGCCGCGAGGACGGCGATGTACTGGCGCGGCGCGATGCTGGAGCAGTTCGCTGGCCCCGTCTATGCCAACTATCTGCTGCACAAGACGGCGATCGCGGACGCGGTCGAGGCCGGATGCACGGTCTACAACATGGGCGACTCGGCGCGGGTGTCCTCGTTGGAGCTGTTCAAGAGCCGCTTCGGCGCGGTCAGCCAGGACTACGCCTGCTACCGGATTGAGCGGGTGCCGATCACTCCGCTGGTCGAGCGCGCTCGGGGCGGCGTACGGCGGATCCTGGCGCTCCGGCCGGTACGGAGTAGTGCATGATCCGTACTCCGCCTGGCTTGCCGGGCCCGCCGACGACGGCGGTGGCGGGGCATCCGGAACCGCAACGGCAGGTGGAAGCGGCGACGGCCGCGCCCGGGCTCGCCCGGTCGGTGCTGGCCGGCCTCGACGAGGCCGGCGTGCGCTGGTGCCTGCTCCGCGGCGGTCTGGAGGCGCTCGTCGCCCCCGGGGACCTGGACCTCCTGGTCGCACCGGCCGATCTCGCGCGGGCCGTGGCCGTCATCACGGCCCATGGGCTGATCCGCCTGACCAGTCACGGCCGGGCCAGTCACCGGTTCTTCCTCGGGCTCGACGCGGCTAACGGCTCGTGGGTCGAACTCGACCTTGTGACGGAGCTCGCCTACGGCCGGCACTTCGAGCTGCGCACCCGGGCCACCGACCAGTGCCTGGGCCGCCGGGTACGCCAGGACGACGTGTGGGTACTCGCGCCCGGAGACGAGTTCTGGGCGCTGCTGCTGCACTGCGTGCTCGACAAGGGCAGGTTCGCCGACCACCACCTACGTCGTCTTCGACAACTGGCGGACCACGCCACGCTCGACGGTCCACTCGCCCGGGCGCTGCCGGACCGGGCGGCCCGGATGCTGCTGGCCTACTGGCGGGTCGATTGCCCGGCGGCGCTGCCGGCCGTCCGTCGGCGACTGCTCAGCACCTGGTGGCGGGCCCATCCGGCCAGCGCAGCCCGCCGCCTCGTCGGCTCGACAGCCCTGCGCTCCATCGAGCGGCCGTTGCAGGCGTGGAGCCGTCGGGGTGCCGGCGTCGCCCTGATCGGGCCCGACGGATCGGGGAAGTCCACCCTGGCCCAGGCGATCGAGTCGACGTTCTACTTTCCGGTGCGCCGCGTCTACATGGGGCTCTGGCCGTCGAACGAGGCGCCGCGCAGCACCGCTGAACAGGGCATACGCATTCTGCTGCGCCCGTTCACGGTGTGGCGTCGCTACCTGGCGGCGGTGCGCCACCGGGCGCTGGGCCGGCTGGTGGTCTTCGACCGCTACGTCTACGACGCCCTGCTGCCGCCGCGCGGGCCGCTGGTCTGGCTCAAGCGACCGTACTTCCAGTTGCTGAGCCGACTCTGCCCGGCACCCGATGTGGTGCTGCTGCTGGACGTCCCGGGGCCGGTCATGCACCGCCGCTCCGGGGAGTACGACCCCGAGCACCTCGAGCGGGAACGCGAGCAGTACCGGCGGCTGCGCCGGCGAGTTCCGCACCTGGAGCGGGTCGACGCCGACCGGGCGCCGGAGCTGGTGCTCGCCGACGCGCTCGGCCGGATCTGGCGGCACTACGTCGAGCGGACGGCCCGGTGAGGGGCGCCGTACAGTGGGCGCAGCCGGTCCTGCGGGACCGGCTCGCCTGCTGGCTGCACCGGCCCGAACGGAGCTGGACCGCCACCGTCGCACCCCGCCTGGTCGCCCGGGCGACCACCACCGACGACACGCGGTGGCGGACCGAGTCCGTCGCCTTCACCAGCACGTCCGTCGCCGTGGCCGCGGTACGCAGCCGCGGGGCCGACGAACGCTACATGGTCAAGGTGCCCTGGACGCACCAGGCCGCCGAGGGGCTGCGGAGCCAGGCCGAGGTGCTCGACCTGTTGTGGACGAACCCGCGCCTGCCCGGCCTGCGCTCGCTCCTGCCGTACTGTGTGGCGCGGGGCGAGGTCGAGGGGCGCTACTACTGCGTGGAAGGCGCGCTGCCGGGCGCCCCGGCGAGCGGGATGATGCTGCGGCGTAGCCGGCGGGCCGCGGTGCTCGCCTCCGCCCGCCGGGTCATCCGCGACCTCCACCAGCGCACCCAGGAACGGACCCTGCTCGACCGGGCCGCCCTCGAGGAGTGGGTGGACGTCCCACTCCGGCGGCTGGGCGAGTTCGCCACCACCCACCCGCGACGTGGCCGGTTCCTGGACACGGTCTGGCGACTCCGGGAGGAACTCGTCGTCGCCCTCGTCGGCCGCACCGTGCACACCTCCTGGATCCACGGCGACTTCTGGCCCGGCAACCTGCTTGCCACCTCACCGGACGGACAGGTGACCGGGATCGTCGACTGGGACCGGGCTGCGGCTCGCCAACTCCCCCTGCACGACCTGCTGCACCTGCACGTCCTCGCCCGCCGGCTGGCCAGCGGTGACGAACTCGGCGAGATCGTCGTCCAGGCGCTGCGGCACGGGATCGACCGGGCGCTCGACGTCCCCGCCGACGAGGCGGCCGCCTGGCTGGACGGCATCCCGCCCCGCCCGGCCCTGCTCCTCTACTGGCTACGCCACATCCTGCTGTTCATCGACTCGGAAGGTGACCATGACGATCCACGCTGGATCCGCGGAAACGTCGAACGCGTCCTCGCCAACGTCTGAGCCGGTCGCCGTTCTCGATCCGGCGGCGCCGGCCGGGCTCGGCTCGGCCCCGACCGTGACCGTGGTCGTCTGCGTCTACACCGAGCGGCGGTGGCCACAGATCGTCCGGGCGGTCCACTCGGTGCGGGCGCAGGACGTACCGGCGGCGCAGGTCGTCGTGGTCGTCGACCACAACCCGACGTTGCTGGAGCGGGTGCGCGCCACGTTCCCCGAGCTGACCGTCGTGCCGAACGCCGGCCCGCGCGGCCTGTCGGCGGCCCGCAACACCGGGGTGGCCCGGGCGACCGGCGAGATCGTCGCCTTCCTCGACGACGACGCGGAGGCGGAGCCCGACTGGCTGGCCCGGCTGCTGCCACACTACCGGGACCAGCAGGTGCTCGCGGTCGGCGGCCACGCCGTACCGGCGTGGGAGGAGGAACGGCCGCGCTGGCTGCCCCCCGAGTTCGACTGGGTGGTCGGGTGCAGCTTCACCGGCCAGCCCACCGAGGTCACCTCCGTGCGAAACGTCATCGGCTGCAACATGTCCTTCCGCCGATCGGTGCTGAACCGCACCGCCGGCTTCGACCCCGCGCTCGGCCGCGTCGGCCGAACACCGGTCGGCTGCGAGGAGACGGAGCTCTGCATCCGGATCCGGCAGCTCGAGCCGGACGGCGTGGTGCTCTACGAGCCCGCGGCCCGGGTCCGGCACCGGGTGACCGTCGATCGGACGACGTGGCGCTACTTCCGCCAGCGCTGCTTCTCCGAGGGACGGTCCAAAGCGGTCGTCGCCCGGCTGGTCGGTAGCGACGCCGGGCTCGCCACCGAGCGCACGTACACCCGCCGCACCCTGCCCGCCGGGGTGCGCCGCGGGCTGCGCCAGGTCCGTGCCGGCGACCGCGCCGGCCTGCTGCGATCCGGCGCGATCGTCGCCGGCCTACTGGTGACCGCCGCAGGCTACGTCTCGGCCCAGGCCATGCGCGCCTCGCAGGCGGTCGGCAAGCCGGGCCCCCGGCGAGCGGGCCCGGCGCCGGTACGGGTACTCGCCGTCGAACTCTCCGAGGGGGTGCCCGACGTCCCCGACACGGGCGGCCCGGACGGCACCCGGTACGGCGCGGCGCAGGTCCTGGTCCGGCTGCACGGGGAGCCGCTCGGGCTGGTGGACGTCGCGCTGCCGGCCGGCGGGCTGACCGCGCCGGCGCTCACCGCCACGATCCGGGACCGCCTCGCCACGGCAATCGACGCGCACCTGCGCCACGACGGCCTGCCCACGCTCGACCAGCTCGACGCCCGCCCGGTCGGGGAAACCGGCGGCGCCGGGTCGTGTCCGTCCCGACGAGCGGCGGCGGCGCACGCCCCGTTCGTCAGCGTCGTCGTGCCCACGTGTGGACGCACGCCGCTCTTCGAGTCCACCCTGGACTCGCTCGCTGCGCTCGACTACCCCCACTTCGAGATCGTCGTGGTGGACAACGCGCCGCAGGTCAGCGACACGGCGCGGACCATCGCCAGCCGCTCCGCCGCCGATCCGCGATTCCGCTACACGAGTGAACCGCGACCCGGCGTCGCTCCCGCCCGTAACCGGGGGCTGACCGAGGCGCGGGGCGAGATCGTGGCCTTCGCCGACGATGACCTCGTCATCGACCGGGGGTGGCTGCGCAGCCTCGTCGACGGCTTCACCGACGACGACGTGGTCGGGGTGACCGGTCACATCCTCGCCCGGGAACTCGACACGCCGGCACAGATCTGGCTGGAGCAGTACGGCGGTTACGGCAAGGGCTGCCAGCGGCGGAGGTTCGACCGGTCCGGGGTCGCCACCCTCGATGCGGGGGGCGCACGCCGCGTCGAGCTGCCACCGCGCTCGCTCCACCCGTACCTGCCCGGATCGTACGGCTCCGGCGCCAACATGGCGTTCCGCACCGATGCGCTGCGCCGGTTGGGCGCCTTCGATCCGCGGCTGCGCAGCGGGGAGGACATCGACCTGCTGCTGCGTACGGTGCTCGCCGGACACGCGCTGACCTACGAGCCGGGCGCAATCACCTGGCACACGCACCGACGTGAGCTGCGGGCGCTGCGCCGGACCATGTACCAGTACGGCGTCGGCCTCGGCACCGTGCTGACGAAATGCCTGACGAGCGACCCCACCGCCCGACGAGAGCTGCTGCGGCGGCTGCCCCGCGGCATCGCCTACGCCCTGCGGCCGGGGTCGGCGAAAAACAACGGGAAGCAGGAGGGCTATCCCGCCTCGCTGACCGTTCTCGAGCTCTGCGGACTGGCGCTCGGGCCGGTCTACTACGCCGCCGCCGCGGCCCGATCAGGAAGGAGCCGCAGGTGAACCGTCAACCGAAGACGGTCGTCCCCGTCCTCTGCTACCACAGCATCGGCGACGTACCACGAGACGGCACGCTGCGCTGGTCGGTGTCACCGGGCGATTTCGACGAGCAGATGGCGCTGATCCGGGACCGAGGGCGTACGCCGATGACGGTGAGCGGCTACGCGGCCGTGCTGCGCGGGCTGGCCCCGGTGCCGCCGCGACCAGTGCTGATCACCTTCGACGACGGCTTCCCCGACCTCGCCGACACCGCGCTGCCGGTGCTGCGCCGGCACCGGCTCACCGCCACCGCGTACGTCATCGCCGCGCGGGTGGGCACGGCGCCGGCACCGGACCGGGATCCGTCACTCGACTGGGACCAGCTCCGCGAACTGCACGCGCACGGGGTGGAGATCGGATCGCACAGCCGGAGCCACCCTGCGCTCGACTGTCTACGCCCCGGCGAGCTGCACCAGGAGATCGCGGGGAGCCGGCAGGTGCTGGAGGACGGTACGGGGACGCCGGTCCGATCGTTCGCCTATCCGTACGGCTACCACAGCAATGCCGTCCGGACCGCGGTGCGCGCCGCCGGCTACTCCTCCGCCTGCGGAGTCAAGAACGCCCTGAGCCACCCGGACGACGACATCTTCGCCATCGCCCGGGTGCTGATCGAACGGGACACCGGGGTCGCCGGAATCGGAGCCCTGCTCCACGGCACCGGCTGGCCGCTGGCCTGGCGCGGCGAGCGGCTGCGCACCCGGGGTTGGCGCGCGTACCGACGGGCGAGCCACCTGGTGCACACCGCGCGTCCGCGACTGCACCAGCCGACCTCGTGACGGCAGCGGAGAGCACCAGGGACGGGAGGAGGGATGGCATTGTGAGCGCCCAACGTGCCGGGACCGCGGACGCGCCGGTCGGCCGCGCGGCTCCCGGTGCCAGCATGGTCGCCGCGCCGATCGCGTTACGCCTGCGGCAGCACCTGCGCGACCCGCTGAACGGCAACGTCTACGCGCTGATGCTCAACACGGTGGTGAGCTCGCTGCTCGGCATCGCGTACTGGGCTCTCGCCGCGCGCCTCTACTCGCCGACCGAGCTCGGCATCGGGGCGGCGACAGTGTCCACGATGACGTTTCTCAGCAACCTCGCCCAGCTCAATCTGAACGGGGCCCTCGCCCGCTTCCTGCCGGCCGCGGCGGGGCAGAGCGGCCGGCTCGTCGGGTACGCGTACGCGGTCACCTGTCTTGCGGCGCTCGCCCTGAGCGGCGGTTTCCTGCTGCTCGCTCCCCTGGTCACCGACCGGCTCGATTTCCTGCACCGCACCCCCCTGTTCGCCGTGGCGTTCGCCGTCGCCGTCGCCTGCTGGGGCGTCTTCACCCTGCAGGACAGCGTGCTGACCGCCCTGCGCGGTGTCGTCTGGGTCCCGGTCGAGAACACCGCCTTCGGGCTCGCCAAGATCGGGCTGCTGGTGCTGTTCGCCGGCGTCGTGCCGAGCCTGGGCATCTTCGTCTCGTGGAACCTGGCGGTCGTCGCGGCGCTCATCCCCGTCAACATGCTGGTCTTCCGCCGGCTGCTGCCCCGACAGCGGGCACGGGGCACCGAAGCGGCGCTACCGGGCCGTCGGGGACTCGCCCGGTTCGTGGCGCTGGACTACGTCGGATACCTGTTCATGCAGGCCGGTACGAATGCTCTACCGTTGCTCGTGACCGCCCGGTTGGGCGCGGAGGCCAACGGCGTCTTCTACGTGGCCTGGCTGCTCGGCGGCTCACTGGAGCTGGTGGCGTACCACTTCGGCACCTCGCTGACCGTGGAGGCCGCCGCCGACGAATCGCGGCTCGCGGCGTACGCGCGGCAGGTGCTGCGCCGGGGCCTGCTCCTCTTCGTACCGGCGGTCGTCCTGCTCTGCACGACGGCGCCGCTGCTGCTGGCCCTGTTCGGCAGCGACTACGCCGAGCCCGGCTCGGACACCCTGCGGCTCTTCGCCGTCGCGGTGCTGCCCAAGTTGCTGCTGACCGTCTTCGTCGCGGCGTCGCGGGTCCAGCGCCGGGTGGGGCGCATCATCGCCGTGCACGCATCCACGAGTGTCCTGGTCGTCTCGCTGGCGGTGGTCGCGATGGCGGAGATCGGGGTCGCCGGGGTCGGCGTCGCCTATCTCGCCGGACAGCTCGTCGTGGCGGCGGCCGTGCTGCCGTCGCTGGTGCGGCTGCTGAGGGGCGCGTCGTGAGCGGCGCCGCGGCCCTGCTGGCCACCCCGGCCTCAGCCGGCCGGCGGATCCGACACGGCCTGCTCGCCGGTGCCGAGTGGGCTGCGCCGGCGGCGGCGCTCGCGCTCGGGGTCTGGGCCCTGCAGCGGGGGGACGCCGCCGACATCGGGTCGCTCGGCCTGGTCACCGCGCTCCGCCCCGAACTGTACGTCGCACTGGCGCTACTGACCGCGAGCTTCCTCCGCGGCGTCTTCCGCCCCCGCCCGGCTTCCGATGCCCTGCTCGCCGCGCACGTGGTGGTGCTCGTCATCCTGCTCTTCGGCGCGGCGCCGATCATCGAGCCCCTGCCGCGGGTGATCTCGGGTTGGCTGCACGTCGGCTTCGCCGACTACATCGCCCGTACCGGGGAGACCCTGCCGGAGTTGGACGCCCGCTTCAGCTGGCCCGGATTCTTCGCGCTGACGGCCATGGCGACGCGGCTGGGCGGGCTGCCGGACGCCATGCCGCTGCTCGCCTGGGCGCCCGTGGTGTTCAACCTGCTCTACGGCGTCGCGGTGTTCCGGCTCGCCCGGTTGACGTCGACGGACGCGCGGACGGCGTGGCTCGCCCTCTGGCTGTTCTTCCCGGCCAACTGGGTGGGGCAGGACTACTTCGGCCCCCAGGCGATGAACTACCTCTTCTACCTGGTCCTGCTGATGGTGCTGCTCCGCTGGTTCCGCCCGGTCCCGCACGACAGCCGGCAGGGCGAGCGGACCTGGCGGAGCCCGACGGCGTTGCTGCGACGCCTGCTCCGGATCCCGCCGCGGACGCTGCTGCTCGAACCGGGGGCCGACCGGGCCAGCCCGGCGTCGCTGGTCGGGCTGGCCGCGGTGGTTCTCGTGATCTTCGCGGCCAGCACGGTGAGCCACCAGCTCACCCCGATCGCGATCGTGGTCTGCGTCGGTGCGCTGGTGCTGGTCCGCCGCTGCACGCTCCGTACGCTGCCGGTCCTGCTGGCCGTCATGCTGATGGCCTACATCAGCTACGGCGCCGTCGCGTACTGGGCGGGGCACCTGGACGACATGTTCGGCTCCTTCGGCAACGTCGGCGGCACCATCAACGACGGGGCGGTCGAACGGGTACGAGGCGACGCGGGGCACCAGATGGTGGTGCTGCTGCGGGTCCTCCTCGCGATGGCGGTCTGGGGGCTGGCGGCCATCGGCGCGTGGCGACGAATGCGCCGGGGACAGGCCGTCCTGGGGCTTCTGACGCTCGCCGGCGCACCCTTCCTTCTGCTGGGGATGCAGAGCTACGGCGGGGAGATCTTCCTCCGCGTGTACGCCTTCGCCCTGCCGTTCATGGCGATCCTCCTGGCCACGCTGCTGGTCCCGCTGTGGCCGGCGCGGCGTCGCGTCCCCGCGGCCCTCACGGCGGGCGCGCTGAGCGCCGTCCTCATCGGCGCGTTCTTCGTCGCCCGATACGGCAACGATGCCTTCGAGCAGATCCGCCCGGGCGACCACCGGGCCGTGGAGTGGCTCTACGCGCACGCCCCGGCGGACACCACGCTCGTCTCGGTGACCTCGAACGTCCCCTGGCGGGCGAAGGGCGTCGAACGGTACCAGTACCGCCCACTCGGCCAGGACCTCGGGCCGACCACGGTCCCCGCCCTCGAGGAGGAGATGCTGCGCAACCCGAAGGGCGCATATCTGATCATGACGAAGGGGCAGTTCGTCTTCGCGCAGTCGTTCCTGGGCAAGCCCCCGGGCTGGGGCGAGGACCTGGAACGCCAGGTCGTCGACTCAGGACGGTTCCGGCTCGTCTACCAGAATCCCGAGGCGAGGGTCTACGTCCTCGCCAGCAGCGAAGGGGGCGGCCGGTGACCCAGATCGCCGATCCTGGCATCGATGCCAGTCCAGGTTCTCTCGGCCAACCGGCTCCGCCCTCGCTGACGGGCTCCCCGTCGGGTTTGCCCTGGTCAGCGTTGGTGACGCTCGTCGCCGGCGACGCGGTTCTCGCCCTCGTCCTCTGGGACGTGCCGGGCATCCTGCGGACCGTCAGCGTCCTCGCCTACCTCGCCGTGGCGCCGGGACTGGCATGCGTGAGGCTGATCCGGATCCCGGACGGCCTCACCCGGTTCGTCGTCGGCGTCGCGCTCAGCCTCGCCCTCGGCGTCCTGGTCGCGCAGGGGATGCTCCAGCTGCACCTGTGGTCGCCGCTGCTCGGGATCGTCACCCTCACCGTGATCGCGTCGCTGGCCGCCCTGATCGAGCTGGGCCGGGACGTGTTGCACCACCACCGGAGGCGACGGATGGAGCCGGCATGACTGACATCGTCCTCAGCGTGGCACGTTCCGGGCCCGTCCAGGCGACCGTGCTCACCCTGCTCGTGGGGGCGCTCATCGCCCGAATCGTGGCGCAGCTTGCCGCGCGCCCGGCGCGGCCGGAGGTCCTCCGGACCCTCGACATGGTGGCCGCGCCGCTGCTCATCGCATTCGTTGTCATCATCCTGCAGCGGTTCCATGGGCTGAGCTGACCGTGTCCGGCGCAGCCCAGCCCGTCCCCGCCCGTCTCCCCTTCACAGGCCGTGGCGGCGGTCGCCCGTCACCAGCTCGGTGATTCGTGCCTCGGACCGGGCCGAGAACGGGTCCCGGTGGGCGGCGACCGCCTGCCGGGTCTCCTCGGCCATCAGATCGGCGTTGATCTGGGCGCCCGCGCCCGCGCCGGCCGCAGCGGCGGCGCCGACCTGGGCGGCCGGGTCGGTGACGTTGCCCGCGACCCACACTCCGGGCACCTCGGTACGGCCGGTCGCGTCGGCGGGGATGTGCTCCCCGACCCCGGCGGGGTGCGCCGCCGGCCGCAGTCCGAGCGCCGCCAGGAATCCGGCGCGGGCCACCATCCGCGGCGCGACCACCAGGGCGTCGCGGTGGACCAGCCGGCCGTCGCCGAGGCGTACGCCCACGAGGCGGTCCTGGACGACCTCCAGGGACGCCACCTCGCCGGCCACGACACGGACGTCGCGGGCGGCCAACTGCTCCGCCTGCTCGTCGGTGGGCGGCGGCATGGTGTGGGGGAAGAACGTGACATCGGCGCTCCACTGGCGGAACAGCAGCGCCTGGTGCACCGACAGCGGTCCGGTGGCCAGCACCCCGATCGCCCGGTCCCGGACCTCCCATCCGTGGCAGTACGGGCAGTGGATCACGTCCTGACCCCACCGGGCCCGCAGTCCCGGCACGTCCGGCAGCTCGTCCACCAGCCCGGTGGCCACCAGCAATCGGCGCGCCCGGACGGTCCGGCCGTCGGTCAGCGCCACCCCGAACCCGTCGTCCGCGGGGGTCGCGGCGCCGACCTCGCCGGGCACCACCTGGCCGCCATAGTTGCGGACCTCGGCCCGGCCGCGCTCCAGCAGCTCGGCCGGGGGCATCCCGTCGCGGGCCAGCAGCCCGTGCACCCCGTCGGCCGGGGCGTTGCGCGGGGCACCCGAGTCGATCACCAGTACCGATCGGCGTGCCCGGGCCAGCATCAGCGCCCCGCTCAACCCCGCGGCACCCCCACCGATCACCACCACGTCGTAGCTCGCCCTGAGCTGCTCGGTCATCCTGACCACCTCCGAGGGCAACCATCCGGGTCGCCCGCGAAAGTGGCAACCTTTGTTGCTGTTATGGCAAGCTGATGGCATGGACGACGACCTCGACCAGGCACTCGACGCGGTCGGCCCCCGGCTCCGCGCGCTGCGCCGGCAGCGCGACACCACGCTCGCCGAACTGTCGGCCGCCACCGGCATCTCGGTGAGCACCCTGTCCCGGCTGGAGTCCGGCACCCGCCGGCCCACCCTGGAGCTCCTGCTCCCCCTGGCCCGGGCCCACGACGTCACGCTCGACGAACTCGTCGGCGCCCCGCCCACCGGAGACCCGCGCATCCACCTGCGCCCGGTCACCCGCCACGGCATGACCATGCTGCCGCTGACCCGTCGGGCCGGCGGCATCCAGGCGTACAAGCTGGTGATCCCCGCCAGCGGTCGGCGGAACGAACCGGACCCGCAGACCCACGAGGGCTACGAATGGCTCTACGTCCTCAACGGGCGGCTGCGGCTCGTCCTCGGCGACCACGACCTGGTGCTCTCCCCCGGCGAGGCGGCCGAGTTCGACACCCGCGTACCGCACTGGTTCGGGGCCGCCGACGCCGAACCGGTCGAGTTCCTCAGCCTCTTCGGGCGGCAGGGCGAACGTCTGCACCTCCGTGCCCGCCCCACCACCGGCTCCACGCGCTCCGGCGGAGTTGCCGGATGAGCGCAACTCGATCCGCCGCCCAGGCCTGGGACGATGAATATCGGCGCGGCCGCTACCAGGACGAGCCGCCGGTCGCGTTCGTTGCCGACATCCTGGCCGCCGCCCACCGGGCCGGCGCGACCGACGGGCTCTACGTCGGCTGCGGCAACGGCCGCAATCTGCTGCCGTTGGTGGACGGCGGGCTCGACCTGCTCGGCCTGGACATCTCCGCCGAGGCGGTCCGCCAGCTCGCCGACCGGCGACCGGACCGGGCCGGACGGCTGCGCCACGGCGACCTGGACTCGTTGCCGCTCGGGGCGACCTGGCCGTTGGTGATCGGCATCCAGGTCTTCCAGCACGGCGATCGCGGGCAGGCACACCGGCAGGTCCGCGCGGCGCAGCGGCGGGTCGCCGCGGGCGGTTTGATCTGTGTACGCGTCAACGCGGTCGGCACGGACGTGTGGCCGGCGCACGACGTGGTCGAGCGGGCACCCGACGGCGGATTCACCGTGCGCTACACGGCGGGGCCGAAGCGCGGGCTGGACATCCACTTCTTCGGTGCGGCGGAGCTGGGCCAGCTCTTCGCGGGGTGGGCACCGGTGCTTCCGGCCCGGCCGCAGCGCACCGAGCGGGACAACCTCGGCACCGGGCAGTGGACGCAGTGGGAGGCCATCTGGCGACGCCCGGCGGAGCTGGTCACCCCGTAGCTCGACGTCGGCCGCGAACCGTCGACCGGACGCCGGGTTGAGTGGGGCACCGACCCTCAACCGCCGGATGGTCCCGCTGCCGTACGGGGTAGTCGGGTGGCGGTCAGCTGCCCTTGGCCGATCCGACGGCGGCACTCTGCGATTGCCCGCCTGGCTGCCGAGATGGTGACGGCAACCTGGACTGTCCGGCCCCAGGTGCGTCGACGGGCAACGCCTCGAGCTGGAAGCGGCTCAGCAGGCCGGGCAGAAACGTCGCCAGGGCGGTGGCAGTGTTCTGCCGGTCGCCGCCGCCATCGTGCAGGAGCACGATGGAGCCGGCCCTGGTGCCCTCTGTGACGGTGGCGATGATGGCGGCTGCTGCCGGCTCCTCCCAGTCCCGGGGGTCCACCGCCCAGTGCAGGCCGGTCATGCCCAGGTCCTCGGCGACGTCGACAAGCTGCGGGGTCCAGTTCCCGCCCGGCTGCCGGAAGTACTTGATCGGGGCCTGCGGTGCGGCGGCGTGGATGGCCTGGCTGGTCCGCAGCAGATTGCCCTCAATGTCCAGACGTGGCCGGCTGCCGAGGTCGAGGTCCTCGTTCCAGGTGTGGTTGCACAAGGTGTGACCGTCGGCCACGATGGCCCGCACGAGTGCCGGATACGCCGCCGCGTTCTTGCCCAGTAGGCAGAACGTCGCCTTGACATGGAACTGGCGCAGTGTCTTCAGGACGAGCGGAGTCCAGGTGGGATCGGGCCCGTCGTTGAAGGTCAGCGCCACCTGCGCCGAGCCGGTGGTCATCTGGACACCGGTGGGGACGGGGGATTCGGTGGCGGACGGCGCTTCGGCCGATGATGACGCGTGCGGCAGCAGGGACCGACTGATCAGATAGACGCCGCCGACCAGCACGGCCAGCACCAGGGTCAGGACGGCGGCGCGCAGCGCCGAAGACCGGCGCATCAGACCCTCCTTCGACTGCCGGTCGCTGCGGACATTGTCATAGCTGGTCACTGTCGCCCCTTCTGCCAATCCGACAGGCGCCACGCTATCCGCAAACGACCCAAAGCCGTGTGTATATGAACAAATTGCCCCTCATATCGGCATTGCAGCCCCAACCAGCAGCTCCCGAAGGCGAACTATCAACGGTTGGCGGGGCGGGGCGAATGTAGATCTGGGCGGCACCGATGAACAACACCCGGATGGGCCATGCACCCTCCACTGCGGTCGCCGGGTCCGGCGGCGGCGCCCGCCTACGGCGTCGCACCGCACCCAGTCAGTGGCCGGGAAATCCGGGCCGACCCGGCATGGCCGCCCAGGTCAGCGGGGCGCGGTTTGCCCACCGTCGGCGGGCTCCTCCCGGTCGAGGTAGTCGGCGAGTTCGATGACGACGTCCGTGTAATGCGGGTCGGTGTGGTACGGCCAGTGTGCCTCGATCGGCGGCGGGACGGTGTCCATGGGTGCGACGGTGACCGCGCGCGGGTCGCGCAGGCGCACGTCCACCTGCCCGGCCGGCCCGTCGACGGCGGGTGGTTGGCCCGGGTGGTGCGTGGAGAAGATGGCCCCGCTGATCGGGTCGGTGTTGCGCCAGAGGTTGCGCCACCGCCACCCGACGCGTTCGCCGACCTCGTGCAGGACGTCCTCGCCGAAGTAGGCCGGCATCAGGTGGCCGTAGAGCCGGCGCAGCGGTGAGCCGTAGGTGAGCAGGGCGACCCGGTGCAGGGTCTCCGGCGGCAGTTGCAGGATGGCGGCCGCCGCCAGCGCGGAGCCGTGGCTGTGCCCGGACAGCACCACCTTGTGCTCCCGGGTCAGGGCGCTCACCCGCCTGGCGAGCTCGGGCACCGCCCGCTCGGCATAGCAGGGCGGCGCGAACGGATGTGTCGTCCGCGGGAAGAAGGTGCCCAGGTCCCACAGCACCCCGGCCGCCCGCCGGACCTCGGGCGAGACGTACGCCAGGAGGCCGATCAGCACGAGCCCGATGATGATCAGACCGAGCGAGATCGTCCCTGCGTCGGTGAGATAGGCCGCGAGCCCCACGAACGTGCCATGGTTGCCGCTGACCTGCTGCGCCAGCTGGGTCGGCCCGATCTCGATCAGGTCAAGCGCGGTGAACACGAGACTGAGCAGCGAGAGCACGAAGTACACGATGAGTAGCGGGCTGAACTGCTCGGCGAGGCGTGACCTGCTGATCGCGCGACGCACCGTCTGCACCTGCCCGGCGGCCTGCGGGGGCGCGTCGGGAAAGTCCTCCCGGCTGATCCGCTCCGCCAGCCGGTCCCGCCGGCGCCGGCTGAACCGGCCCGCGTACAGGCCCACCACGGTCACCAGCAGCACGGTGAACAAAGCACCCAGCGCCTCCCACCGGTAGGCGATCGGCGGGTCCAACGGTGGGGCGCCGGGCGGCGGTGGATGCCCGGGGCCCGGGATGTCACCCCGGTCCAAGACGTCGGCCACCCGGTAGACGAGTCCCGCCGTGATGGTGGCCGCGAGACCGGCCGCGATCGCGCCGAACACCGGGGCGCCCAGGCCCCGGAAGAACGCCCGGGCCGAGGGCGGGGTCGCCCGCTGCTGCCACACGGTGATCACCGCGAGCGCCAGTAGCAGCGTGGCCTGTCCGAGGATCACCAAATTGACGCTGAGGGCGAAACCGGGCAGCGCCCCTCCCCGGGGTACGGGAGGACGCGGCAGGAGGGCGTACCCGGCGGTGAGGACGGTGATCGCGATGACCGCCACCCGCAGCGGCCGGATGACCACCCTGGTCCAGTCCCAGCGGGTGTGCGGAGCGTTCAACGCGGGCAGGCAGAGCAGCACCACGCAGGAGGCCACGAGCAGCGCCGCCGCTGCGAGCAGCGCCATCCCGACCGGCCGGTGGTCCAGGGTGATGAGGGCGAAGAGGGCGCTGACGTCGAGCGTGCCGTACGCGATCGCCACGTGGATCGACCGGAGCCGTCCGACGATGGTCTCTCCGCTCCAGAAGCCAGGCGCGTCGAGCCGGTCCCCGGGCGGGGCGCCCGAGCTGCCGTAGTTGGACCGGAACGCCTCGTAGGAGCGCGCGGAGCGCTTACCGACCCACCAGATGACGCGGATGGTGGCGGCCGGGAACACGGCGAGGACGACCATTCGCGGCCCGATCGGAAACTCGTCGAGCCAGGCCAGGTACCCCCGCCCGGCGGTGCACGGCCGGTACTGCGCGCACTGCCAGCCGACGAGGTCCAGGGTGACGCCAATGATCGACAGCACGAAGATGGCGGTGATGGTGGCGCCGAGCACGCGGCAGAGGGCCTTCACCGTGTCGCCGTTGCCACCCGGGGGCCGCAGCCACGCCGCCAGGTTGCTGAACATGAAGGGCAGCAGGAAGAGCAGTGACAGCGTCCGGGCCACCGTGCTCACGGTCAGGTTCCGCCACTGGTACGCCTCGATGACCACCCCGCCCGGCCCGGACGTGTCGCCGAAGCCCGGCCGCGGGCGGTAGAAGCCGGCGTTGCGGTCACCGGCGACCCGGACCACCACCGGGTGGTCCAGCAACTCCTCCGCCCGCACCCCGGTGACCCCGTGTACGCGCAGCTCCACCACATCTCGCGACATCTGCCCCTGACCACGCCGTCGGGTCGCCCCGGGCCGCCGCGGGCCCGGTCGAGCCTGCCGCGCGCGCATACCCCGGACCGGAAGCGCTATGCCCGGCAAAAGCCGGCTCCGGCGATCGCCGGAGCCGGCTCGCTAAGCTGGCCGGGTCCGGATCGGTGGGGAACCGGCAACGTGCCAGGAGGAGCGGCGGCGATGACCGGTGGCGTCCGGCGGTCCGGCCAGGGCCCCGCGGTCGAGAACGACCGGGACGCGTGCCTGGCGGCGGTGGCCCGTGCCGCCAGCGCCGACGCCGGTGGGGTGCCCGTGGACCTGCTCGGCGACTACCTGTGGCTGCTCGCGGAGGCAGCGGTGACCGGGCGCCGGCCACGGCGGGCCGAGCTCGACGCCGTCGGTGTGCTCGGGCGGCGCGCCGCCGAGCAGGGCGTGTCGGCCGGGCGCGCGGTCCAGCTGTACCTGTCGGCGGCCCGCCGGCTGTGGCAGCAGCTGCCGCAGCTGACGACGCCCATCGACAGCACGGGGGTACGCGCGTCCGCCGAGGCTGTGCTGCACGTCGTCGACAGCGCGGTGGCGACCCTCGCCGAGGGCTACGCCGCGGCCCGCCGGGAGCTGGTCCGGCGGGAGGAGACGCTGCGCCGGGAACTCGTGGACGATCTGCTGCGCGGCGACTCCGACCTGGGTGGCTTGGTGGAGCGGGCCGAGCCGTTCGGGTTGGACCTGGCCCGGGTGCATCAGGTGGCGCTGGCCGCACCGAGCCGGCGCCTGCCGGACACCGACGCGGCGATCAGTGCCCTGGAGGCGGTCATCTTCGATCGTCTCGGGGACCGTGACGTGCTGGTGGCCACCAAGGAGGGGCTGCTGGTGGTGATCGCCCCCGCCGACGCGGTGGCCCCCGACCGGGGTGGCCGCGGACGGGGCGCGGTCGGCGACCTCGGGCGGCTGATGCACGCCGAGCTCGACCGGCTGCCGCGCGGCGGTCCGTGGCAGGTGGCGGTCGGCCGCCCGCACCCCGGCCTGTACGGCATCGCCCGTTCCTACGAGGAGGCCCGGGAGGCGCTGACGATGGCGCAGCGGCTGAACGCCGACACGCCCGTCATCGACGCCCACGATCTGCTCATCTACCGGGTCCTGCTGCGTGACCAGCCGGCCATCGTCGACCTGGTGCAGGCGGTGCTCAGCCCGCTGCGGCACGCCCGCGGTGGCGCCCAGCCGTTGCTGGACACCCTCAACGCGTACTTCGCCACCGGCGGCGTCGCCACCGAGGCCGCCCGCCGGCTGCACGTGTCGGTCCGCACGGTCACCTACCGCCTGAGCCGGATCAGGACGCTCAGCGGGTACGACCCGAACGACCCCAGCGACCGGTTCACCCTGCAGGCCGCCGTGTACGGCGCGCGGGCGCTGGACTGGCCACGTCACCCGCTGCCCGGCCCAGCCGCGTAGCCGGCGGCCTCACCCGCACCGGTCGCCGCCGGCGGCCACCTCGACCACCTCGAGCAGGCCCAGCAGGCCGGCCAGCGCCACCGCCTCGGAGCGGGTGAGGCGGAAGCCGCAGGTGCTGTCCGAATCGTTCAGGTCGTCGTGGATGACGTCCCGGCGATCCTGCCCCCGGTACTCGACCACACCGATTCGGCGACCCTGCTCGGTCGTGAATGTGTGCCGCACTCCGATGCCCGGCAACGGCGTACGTTCGATCTTCATGGGGTGCTCCGTACTGGAAGGGCTGGTGGGGGTGACCGCGATCCCGTGTCCGGCCGACGCCGACGGGTGGCGGCGCCGCCGAGGGGCGGCGGTACGGGCCGGGACTGCGGGTGAGGTTCGGGTGGCGTCAGCTGGCGGCGAGCCGGCCCGGCGGCGCCCGGTCGGCCGACCATGCGGGCACACATCCCGGGATCGCCTTCGCCAGCCTGACCACGATGCACAGGCCCACGGCCGGGCGGGCGTGCCGGAACGCGGTGAGCACAGCAACCAGGACGAGCATCGCCAGGGCGCTGCGCTGGGCGACGTCGGACCGGTGCCGGTGGGGTGGCATGCGGTCACCATAGCCCTCCGGAAGACGCCGCCGGTGCCGCCCGGTTGCGGGATCTGCGGCGGCGGGCGGACCCCGCCACCCGCTCCGGGCGCGACACCCGCCGAGTGGCGCATCGGTCGCGCGGCCACCGGCGGGACCTCGCCGGTGGCCGGCAAGCAAGCCGCTGGATGTTGGCCGGCCCTAGGCCATGTCAGTCCGCCGCTTCCGGCCGACGCTGGAGGTCCGACAGGTCCTGACCGGCGAGGAGGTGGGTGATGACGACCAGCATGGTGGCGCTGCCATTCGTGCCGGCCGGTCGAGCCTCGGCTGCCCCGCCGACGTCTCCCGGCCGCCGCGACGGCGCCGCGACACCCTGGCGCTGCCGTCCCCGCCGCCGATCCGCGCTCCGCCGACCGGGAGCGCTGGGGGTTCCGGACACGGTCAGCGGCTGATCGCCGCGACCCACCGCGACCGCTGAGGTCAGCCCCTTCCGTTGGCTTTCCCGCCGCTGCCCACGCCGGGCGGCGGCATCGTCACATCCACCGTTGAAAAAGAGGTCGGCATGCCTGTCGTCCAAGCCCCCACCGGTCGCCAGCCGGACACCGTTGGCACCGGGTCCGTGCTCAACGGCATCGTCGGGCCCGCCACCACCCGCCCCAGCCCCATCGCCGTCGACCTCGGCAGCGGGCAGTTGCGCATCCGGGTGGGCAGCCACGCGACGCTCACCACGCTGGTCGGCGACCGGCGGATCCGGCCGCTGGTGCGGCGGGGCCAGATCGTCGACGGTCCCGGCTGCGCCACCGCGCTGGCCCAGCTGCTGCGACAGCACCACGTCACGGTGCCGGCCCGGCCGCTGATCGTCGCCTGCCGCCCCTTGCTCGCGACCGCCGCCGACCACGACACCACCCGGCGGGTCCTCGACGCGGTGTTCGCGCCCGCGCGGCTGCTGTTCATCGACACCGTGCGCGCGGCCGCCATCGGTGCCGGCGCCGGCGCCGGCGCACTGCTCGTCGCCGACATCGGCGCCCAGCTCACCGAGGTCGCGGTCCTGCGGGACAGCCAGGTCGTCGCCGGCCGGCGGGTGAACCTCGGCACCGGCGACCTCGCCCACGGCACCACGGTCGGAATGCTCGCCGACACGCTCGCCCGCCTCGTGCGAGAGCTGACTCTGGGCGCGAAGGCCGTGCCGTCGGCCGCCACCGCGCTGTCCCGCGGGATGGTCATCGTCGGGGACGGCGCCACCCGGCCCAACCTGAGAGACCGCCTCGCCGCGCTGACCGGGATCCCGGTGCACCGCGCCGCGGGACCCCGTACGGCCGCGCTGACCGGCGCGAGCCTGGCCGCGGCGGCTGCGGCCCGCCATCCGGCCGCGGACTGAGCCTGGTCCGCCCACCCTCCCCAACCTCGCGCTGGTCCCGGGCCAGTGCGTCCAGTGAAAGGTACCGACGCCATGACCGACACGCTGAGCGACCGCGCGAAATCTTTGCGCGACATTCTCGAGCGGCAGTTCGAGGAGCACACCGGTCAACTCACCGCGCTCACCGCGCACGCTCGGGAGCCCAACCACGGTGGTTACGACCCCGACACCCTGCGCGGGCTCATGGAGACCGCGCGCCAGGGCATCGCGGACACCGCGGCGGCGTTGCGGCGCATGGCGGAGGGCAGCTACGGCAGCTGCGAGAGCTGCGGCGGTGAAATTCCCGTCGCCCGGCTGGAGATCCTGCCCTGGGCCCGCCACTGTGTCCCCTGCCAGCAACGACAGCGGGTCTGAGCATCCTCCTCCACCGCGGGCGCCGTCGCCGGAGGACGGCGCCCGCGGCGGCACTTCAGGGGACCGCCGGACAACCCTGAGGGCTCTAACCTGGATCGATGAGACCTCGAGGGTTCTGGCCGGTCGTGACGCTGCTGACGGTGGCCCTGGGCGGGTGTGGGTGGGCGGAAGTGACCGGCGAGGCCCGAGTGCCGGGCTGCGCGGTCCCGAACGACGAGGACGAGCTGCTCGACGCGTACGCGGACGATCGGATCCTCGCCGTGCGGCCAGAGGGCTCCCAGCCCGGCGGCGACGTCGTCCGCAGCACGGGGTGCCGCCGGCTGAACAAGGAGGACGTGTCGAACACCTCGATCACCCTGACCTGGCGGTTCGAGCGCGACTACGACGACGCGACGCTGCGCCGCACCTTCGACCCCGTGGCCAGCGGCGACGGATGGCATCCCGTGGTGGACATCGACATCCCGCCGGACGTGCCCGGGGAATCGACCCTCACCTATTGCCGAGCGGTCCGGGGTGTACCCAGCCGGCTGCTCATCCGGTCCCAAGCGGCACAGCGCATGGACGTCCGACCGAGCACGGCGGACCGGCCGGCATCCCCGCAGTGGACCGTCGTCGCACCGGCTCTCATCTATCTCACCATCTACGCCGACCCGACCTGCCCGAAGCTGTGATCAGCGGGTGCAGTCAACTGGGCCGGCGGCGATGGACGACTCTGGTGCTGCCCCGGCTTCGGCGGGCTCGGGCCTGAATCACCACCGTGCACATCGACGCCGAGGCGATCAGCCCGCCAACGCCGCGCTGATCACGCGTACCTGTTCCGGCGCAACGGAGCGCCAGAAGTCGGTGTCGTGGCAGCCGGTAGGGATCTGCACGACACCCGGGTCGGGCAGCCGGTCGCGCAGGGTGCGTACGGCCCGGGCGAACGGGTCCGCGGCGCCGATCGCGATCCGCACCGGCAGGCCGGCGAACTCCCGCGCCCGGGCGGTCACGTCGTACCGGGCCCACTCGGCGGCGCTGTCGAAGGCGCCCGCGTTGACCCGTTCCGCGTCGGCGTACGAGTGGAAGATCGCCGGTGAGGTGGCCGCCACCGCCCGGAACCGCCCCGGATGGGTCAGCGCGGCGAGCAACGCCCCGTACCCGCCCATCGACCAGCCGGCCACCGCGACCCGGTCGGTCCGCAGCCCGCGCTCGGCCAACAGCGGCAGGAACTCGTCGACCAGCATGCCGAGTGGGTCGTCGCCCGCGTGGGGGTGCCAGTAGCCGTCGCCGCCGTCGGGAGCGGCGAGAGCGAACGGGGCCGCCCCGTGCGGCAGGGCGCCGGCCAGGACCTCCGGGTATCCGGCCGCGCCGACGGCGCTGCGGGCGTCCGCCGCGTACCCGTGCAGGGCCAGGCAGACGGGGAGCCGCGCGCCCGGGGCGTGGCCGGGCGGGTAGGCGATGGCGAAGGCGACCTCCCGGCGGCGCGCCGCGGACCGGAAGGTGCCGGTGACCGGCAGCGGCGCGGGCGCCCGTGGCGCGTCCGGCGGGCGGGCGTCGCAGCGGCCCAGCGTGCGGTTGAGCACCGACCGGCCCGGCAGCACCTCTGCGTCGACCAGGGCCACGCCGCCCGCGCCGAGCCCGGCGAGGCCGGCGGTGGCGCCGAAGGACTGGAGCAGTCGACGTCGGGTGACCGGCATGCGGCCACCCTAGACGTCCGGGTCAGGTCAGGGGGTCCGGCAGCAGCGCCAGGGTGGGCGCGAGCTGCGAGTGCAGCGGGGTGGGCAGCGCGTCGCGGGTGTACCAGCCGAGCCGGTCGAACTTGTGCGGCTCGCCGATGGCGACCGTGGCCGGGTCGACCAGGACCGCGAAGACCACCGCCACCCAGTGCGAGGACGGGTCGTCGCGCAGCACGTTGCGCACCCCGAGCAGGCTGATCGCCAGCGGCGACCTCGCGTACTCCTCGCCGACCTCGCGGGTGACGGCCGCCTCGAACGTCTCACCGAACTCAAGCGCGCCGGCGCCGGTGTCCCAGGTGCCCGGCTCGTCGCGGGCACCGGTGCCACGCCGGGCGAGCAGCAGCCGGCCGGCGCGGTCGTGGCAGACGAAGACGCAGGACACCGATGGGGTACGCGCGGACATCAGCTCATTCTGCGCGACGCTCTGCCCGGCCGGCCCGGCCAGTAACGCCGCGGCGGAGCTGCTCCGGGCGTAGCGCAGGAACCGCACGGCCCGCCCTGGTCAGGTGGCCGGCGCTGTTACCTGGCGGTTACGCCACTGCGAAGCCACCGTGGCACGGCGGGTCGACCGTCGAGCGCACGGGACCACCGGAGACGGTCCGGTGCTCGTCCCGAGCATCGACAGGAGGACAGCGATGAGACTCAGGAGCGCACTGGTGGCCCTGGTCGTCGTGCTCGGCGGGCTGGTCGCCGGCGTCGGCGGCGCCGCGGCGGCCACGCCGTACTGCGGCATCACCTGGGGCAGCACGGCCAAGGCGGGCGGCAAGCTGAGCACCGCCCCGCTAGGCGAGGTCCGCACCGGCCAGCACGGCTGCTGGGACCGGGTGGTCTTCGAGTTCGCCGGCCCGGCCGACGGCTGGTCGGTCGCGTACGGGGAAACCTACACCGAGGGGCAGGGGCTGGCGCTGTCCCCGTACACCGCGGGTGGCGCGCTGCTGCGGGTCTCGCTGCGGGCGCCGGCGTACGACGGGAACCGCGTGGCCACCGTGCCGTACCGCACCGGTGAGCACGTCGCGAACCCGCTCGGCTACCGAACCCTGCGGGACGTGGTCTTCGGCGGCAGCTTCGAGGGCTACACTACCTTCGCCGTCGGCGTCCGCGCCCGGCTGCCGTACCGGGTCTTCGTGCTCGACGGCCCCGGTACGCACAGCCGGATCGTCCTCGACGTGGCCCACCGATGGCAGGCCTGAACCCGTCGGCGGTGATGGGGGCCGACCGGGTCCCCATCACCGACCGTTGCGCCAGCACCCCGCAACGTCCCACCCGGCTACCCTCGGTGGCCATGGAGGGCCGCGTGCTGGTCGTCGAGGACGATGCCTCCATCCGGGAGGTCACCGCCCTCGGTCTGCGGCGGGCCGGATTCCGGGTGGAGACCGCAGCGGACGGACGGGCGGCCCTCGCCGCGTGGCGGGCCCGGCCGGCGGACCTGATCGTCCTCGACGTGATGCTCCCCGGCCTCGACGGCTTCGAGGTCTGCCGGGAGATCCGGCGGACCAGCCAGGTGCCGATCCTGATGCTCACCGCCCGCACCGACACCATCGACGTGGTCGTCGGGCTGGAATGCGGCGCCGACGACTACCTGCGCAAACCGTTCGACCTCCCGGAACTGGTCGCCCGGGTCCGCGCCGTGCTACGCCGCACCGTGGCGCCGGTCACCGACACCACCGTGACGGCCGGGCCGCTGGAGATCGACCCGGCCCGGTTCGTGGCCCGCAAGGCCGGCCGCGAGCTGACCCTCACCGCGACCGAGTTCCGGCTGCTGCTGGAGCTGGCCCGCCGACCCGGGCAGGTGTTCACCCGCGAACTGCTGCTCGACCGGGTGTGGGGGCACAGCTACCTCGGTGACTCCCGGCTCGTGGACGTGGCGGTGCAACGGCTGCGCGCCAAGGTGGAGGACGACCCCGGCGCCCCGACGCTGATCAGGACGGTCCGCGGCGCCGGCTACAAACTGTCGACGGGGTGACGGGCGATGACGGCGGGCAGGGTCACCCCCGGGCGCTTACGGCGCCGGCTCGTCATCGCGTTCGTGCTCGTCGCCGGGGTCTCCGCCGGCGCGCTCGCCGGCGGGTCGTACCTGATGCTGCGGCAGGCCCGGTTCGACGGCTCGCTGCAACGCGCCGCCGCCGACGCCCGCTACCAGCTCGTCCTCGCCGCCCAGTTCCTGCCGCTGACCGACACCCGCCGGGCGGACCTGCTGGCCAGCTTCGAGCAGAACGGACGGCACGTGCTGCTGGTCGCCGGCGACACCCAGGCGTCGAACCCCCGGTACGCGCCGACGCCCGGCCCGGCCCTGCAGGACGCGGTCGCCGCCGGGCAACTCGCCTTCCAACGCTCCCCCGGCAGCACCCGGCCGCACCTGCTCGTGGTCGGCGGCCGGATCCCCGGCTCCACCGCCGAGCTGTACGTGGTGACCGTCGAGGACGACCTCGCCGACGGCCTCAACCAGCTCCGCACCGCGTTGGCGGTCGGCTGGATCGCGGTGGTGCTGCTCGCCGCCGCAGTCGGCAACACCCTCGCCCGGCGCACCCTGGAACCGGTGGGCCGGGCCAGCCGGGCCGCCCGCGCCGTGGCCGAAGGGCTGCTGGACACCCGGCTGCCGGTACGCGGCCGCGACGAGTTCTCCGCGTGGGCCGCGTCGTTCAACGAGATGGCCGAGGCGCTGGAGACGAAGATCGAGGCGCTGTCCCGGGCCCAGGCCCGGGAGCGGCGGTTCACCGCCGACGTGGCGCACGAACTGCGTACCCCGGTCACCGCCCTGGTGGCCGCGGCGTCGCTGCTCGCCGACCAGCTCGACGCGCTCCCCGCCGACGCCCGGCGCGCCGCCGAACTCCTCGTCACCGACGTGGTCCGGCTCCGCCGGCTCGTCGAGGAACTGATGGAGATCTCCCGCCTCGACGCCGGGCGGGAACCCGTGTCGATCCGGCCGGTGGACACCGTCGCGGTGCTCCGCGGGATCGTCGACGCGCGGGGCTGGACCGACCGGGTGACCGTCGCCGGGGAGGCACCCCCCACCGGCACCGACCCGCGCCGGCTGGAACGGGTGCTGGCCAACCTGGTGTCCAACGCGGTCGAGCACGGCGGCGGCGAGGTCCGGGCCGAGGTACGGCACACCGGCGAGACGGTCGTCGTCGACGTCACCGACCAGGGCCGCGGCATCCCCGCCGAGCACCTGCCACATCTGTTCGACCGCTTCTACAAGGTCGATCCCGCCCGCACCGGATCCGGCAGCGGCCTCGGCCTGGCCATCGCCCAGGAGAACACCCGACTGCTCGGCGGACGGCTGACGGCACACAGCGAGATCGGCCGCGGCGCCCGTTTCCGCCTCGAACTGCCCCTCACCGGAGGAGGTGACCCGTGCGACGCCTGATCGCCCCGCTCACGGCGCTGCTCCTGCTCACCGCCGGCTGCGCGCCGGCCCGCACCGGCACTCTCGGCCCGGCCCCCGCCGGAGCCTCCCGCACCGCCGGCGCCACGCCGACGGGCGCGGGACGCACACCCGCCACCGTCTCCCCCACCACCCGCCCGTCGACGCCCGCCGCCCCGACCGGCGTCGAGGAGCCGAGCCCGGACGGGACGGTCACCTTGCAGCTCTGGTTCACCCGAGGCGGCAAGCTCGTGCCGGCCCGGCGTACGCTGCCCGCCACCCCGGCCACCTCCCGGTTGGCACTCACCGAACTGGCCGCCGGCCCGTCCCTCGCCGAGACGGCCACCGGCATGACCACCCTGGTCCCGGCCGGCACGCAGGTGAGCCGCATCGCCGGCGGGGTGGCCACGCTGGTCCCGCCGGCCGGCTTCGACGGCGACGACGCGGCGACCGTCCGGCTGCGCCGGGCCCAGGTGGTCTGGACGCTGACCCAGTTCCCCACCGTGCGTCGGGTGGCCTTCGCCGCGAACGACACCACGCCGGCCGCCCGCGGCGACTTCGCCGACCTGCTGCCGCCGATAGTGGTGACCGGACCGGCGATCGGCGACCGGGTCACCAGCCCGGTGACGGTGACCGGGACCGCCGACGTCTTCGAGGCGACGGTGAGCGTCCGGGTCCTGGACGCCGCCGGCCGGGAGGTGGGCACCGCGTTCAGCACCGCGACGTGCGGTTCCGGCTGCCGGGGCGACTACCGGGTACGGGTCGGCTACCGGCTCGACCGCACCGGACCGGGCAGCATCGAGGTGTACGAGGTGTCGGCCCGGGACGGTTCCCGGATCAACGTCGTGGCGGTTCCCGTCGTCCTGACCGCCGGCGGGTAGAGCTGGTCATCTTCTCGATCAGGTCGGCGGCGACGGCCGCGCCGTCGGCCGAGCGGATCTGTCTGCCGATCCGGGCGGCGCCATCGCGGTGCGGACCGTCGCCGAGCATGTGTGCGATCGCGGCTCGGATGTCGCTGACCGAGGCGGACCTGCGCAACACCGTGGCGGCGCCCTGACGGGCGACGGCCCTGGCCACGGCGGGCTGGTCGCCCAGCGGGGTCATGGGAGGAGCACCATCGACAGGTCGTGCGCCAGCGCCTGCAGGTGGTGCTATGCCCGGCGTGCCCCACGACCAGGCTCACCGTCGGCAGGACCTGCGCGTGCGGCAGGAACTGGTGCACCTCGACGTTGGCCGGTGGACGGAGCTCGTCGGCCGCGACGCCGTGGCCGACGGTCAGCACCGCCTGCACCGGAAGGTCCGCGACGGCCTCCAGGATCGACTGCAACACCGCCTTCTGCCCCACGTAGTAGATCGAACTGAGGCTACCCAGTTTGATTATGAATCGTCACTGATCATAGATTGGTCTGTGTGGAACGTTTTCGGCTCTCCAATGCTGCGGAGCGTGTCGGTGTTCATCCGTGACGCATCACGTTTGGGCTGGCTCGGGAGCGTTCCGGTGACGTGGGTCGATCGTGAGGGCCGGTTCTCTGGATCGGTGTCGAGGCATTGAGTCGGTGAGCGGGAAGCTGCGGCTGGCCGAAGGTGAGGCCGCCCGCACCGCGTGCGCCCGCGCCTTGCTGCGCACCGGTGTGGACGAGGAGACCGGCGAGGTCCTGTCTGCGGCGGTGCTGGCGCAACGTGTCGGGTGGTGTGCCGATCTGGTGGCGGGCATGGTGGCCGCGCTGATCGGCGAGCACTGGAACACGGCGGATGTGGAGGTGCTGGCGGCCGGGGTGAATGCGGGTGGGCGCAGGTTGCCGCCGAACGCGTGGATGGCGTTGCGACGCCTTGGCTGGACGGTCGCCCCGCCTGGGGGTGTGAGGGTCAATGACCGGGTCGTGCGGATGGTGCAGGAGCAGGCGGGGCGTGCTCTTCGTTCGGCGGCGTGGCGTGCTGATGTGACAGCGGGGGTGCTGGCGACCTGGCCGGCCGATCCACGCAAGCGCACCCCCGTCGAGTGGGAGCAGGTTCGGGCATCGATCCCTGGCGGGGAGCATCTGCCATCGGGCGTCATCAAGGGCCGCACCCGGCAGGCCGCCGCGTTCCTCACCGCCAACGGCCGGGTGCCGGCGGACGTGTTCGAACTCGAAGGCGTCCCGAGGATCCCGCGGATGCTGCTGCTGGCCGCGTGTGATCGGCAGCAGGCCACCCTCGAACGTTGCGCCACCGACCCGGGCAGAGCGCTACTGCGGCTGCAGCTTCCTGTACGACCGGATCCGCGAGCGTACGGGGACTGGACGTGGGTGGCCTGTCCGATCATCCTGCCGCCCACGGTCCCTGCGGGTGCGGTGCTGCACCTGCCCACTCTCCGTGTCATGGGCGGCAGGGTGCGCGCCGATGTGGCATTCACCCATGCCGTGCCGAACGCCCAGCGCACCGGTCACACGGTCGGGCTCGGTGTGGACTGGGGCGTGAACACCCTCCTCAGCGCCGGTGCCCTGCGACTACAGGCGGACGGTCGGATCACGGCGTTGGGGGCTGGGGCTCAGTTCCGGGCCGCCGGGGTCCTCGCGAAGCAGCACCGGCTGCGCCGTCACGGTGAGCGGCTGCACACCAAGGTCGACCACTACCAGCGGCTCATCGGCCTCGACTCGCGGCATCAACTCGTCGGTAAGCATGCGGTCCTGCGCGACGAGATCCGCCACGTCTCCGAACGCCGCCAGAACCTGAACAACGCGCTCGCCTGGGCTGCCGCCCGCTGGACGGTGGACCAGGCGATCGTCGCTGGGGCGTCCGTGATCTATGTGGAAGACCTGCGCTCTTTGGAAGCTCGGGGCATGGGCGTCACCCTGAACACGCGCCTGTCTCAGCAGGTGCGCGGGCAGATCGTCGACCGGATGCGGCACCTTGCCGCCGAGGCGGGTATCGCCGTGGTCACCGTCCCCGCCCGGAACACGTCCAAGCACTGCCCGCAGTGTCTGACTCCGCTGCAGCATCGTAAGGCGCCAGACAGGCCGACGGTGGCGGGCTGGAAGTGGGCCATCTGCCCCAACACGGGCAGCTGCGGCTGGCAGGGCGACCGCGACCACGGCGCATGGCGGCGCATCGCCGCCCGCGGCCTCACCCACCAGGCCAAGACCGTCACCGACAAGACCAACGGACACATGATCATTCGCGCCGTGGTCGACACACTCGAAGCCACAGCCGTCATCACCAGGACCAGTCGGGGAGACCGGTCGAAGACCGGCCCTACCCGGCACAAGGCAACACGCCCCGCGCCCAGGCGACGCAGGGCACCCTCCCCCGCCAGACCTCATGGCCAGGCGGGCAAGCGTCCGGAGGGACACGCACCAACGGACCGGACCCGGCTGCCCCGCGCAGCCCACCGACACCAGGGCGTGAACACGATCAGCACACCCACCACCGGCCACCGGCCACGCGGAGCAGCACTGGGCGCAGGATTCCACCTGAATGCCCACGCTACCCCACCACGGTGGGAAACGATCCCGGAAACTCAATCCGACTCAAGATCACTAAGCTGACCAGAGACGCTCAGGTCGCTGCGGCCCCACAGCCGCGCCGGCGACATGCCCTTGGCGCGGGCGACCAGCCCGATCGGCCCCCGCGCCCAGGGGCCGTGCAGGTAGCGGTGCAGGGTGTGCACGAGCGTCACCTGCGGGACCGAGAGGCCCTGCGCGGCCCTGATCCCGGCCAGCAGCATGCAGTCGACGACCGCGACATCAGCCGGCTCGCGGCGCAGCGACTCGGCCACGTCCGCGCCCACGGCCGTCTCGGTGAACAGTCGCAGATACTTCACCGCCCACTGCGGGCTGTTGGTACGCGTCACCGGCGACCAGGCGCGGGCATGCCGGTAAGGCTCGAAGCGCAACCCGGCCGCCTCCACCGCCTGGCGTTGCCGCGGGTGGCCGAGCATACGGACCGTGTGCCCGCGACGCTGAAGTTCGGCGGCGATTCCGAGCGCCGGCGGCACGTTGCCGCCACCGTCCCAGGTGACGAACAGCGATGACGTCATGATGACTCCCCAAGAATCGCTGCGATGAGCTGCCGGACCCTGCCCTCGGCCTGCTCCCGGGCCAGCCGACGGTCTCGGGTGAGCAGCTTCCAGGTGTACAGGTCGGTCGCGATGACCAGCAGATCGGTGATCGCCTCCCGCGCGCCGGCCGGCCGGGCCGCAAGCATCGGCGCGAAGACCTGCGCGACCCAGTCACGATGGAACTCGCGCCCCTGCTCGGTGACCGCGTAGACCCTCGGGTCGTGCGCCTCCTGGGCGAGGAATCGCAGCATCAGCTCGCCCCAGCGGTCGTAATGGTCGAAGAGAGTCGCTACGGCGGCATCGACGTCGCCGGCCGGGGTGTGTCGTTCCGCACTGACCTGCTGCACGGCTTGCGCCGCAGCCGCCTCGAACAGGCCGTCGCGGCTGCCGAAGTGCCGCAGCACCGTCTGCACGCTGACCTGGGCGGACTCCGCCACATCGGTGAGCACGATCTCCACCGACGCCTGCCGCCGGGCCAGCGCCACGGTGGCGTCCAGAATCCGCTGCCTGGTACGCGCCGCTGACGCGGCTCGCGCCGTCTGGACGTAGGCCCGCTTGGCGTTCACGGGCATCAGTGAACACCGCGACCCGATTTCACGTCAATGGCGTTGACACGAAATTGCCGCTACCCCGTGGTGGCCGCCGGTGTCTCGTAGATCCACGACTCGGCCGCGCCCTCCGGCGCCCGCTCCACTCGGCGATACTCGACGGTCTCCGTCGTTTCATGGGGTCCGTGCAGCTTGAGCTGGTACGTCGTCGGCGGATCATCCGCATCCGGCACGTCCCAGTCCACGCTCATCCCGTCGTACGGCCCGCCCCGCAGGCGCAGCTTCGCGATCGCCACGCTACTCACCGTAGCGAAGCCGAGGGTCATGCGGGCGCGTTAGCGGCCTGAGACCCAGGTCGCCGCCCACCTCGCGCGGACCGGCAATCACACACGGTGGACCGCGCCGCGTCCCACCGGACACCCGCCGAACACCGAAGGCCGCGGCGCTAGGGTGGGCTCGTGCTCCGCCAGGTCACCGGAATCCGATACGTCACCCCGCTGCGCGAGGGCGGCTCGCTGCCCGGCGTGGTCGAGGCCGACGACCTCGGCACCTACGTGGCGAAGTTCCGCGGCGCGGGACAGGGCCCGAAGGCCCTCGTCGCCGAGGTGATCTGCGGGGAACTGGCCCGCCGACTCGGGCTGGCGGTGCCCCGCCTGGTCGTGCTCGACATCGACCCGGTGATCGGCCGGGCCGAACCGGACGAGGAGGTGCAGGAACTGCTGCGCGGCAGCGGCGGCGCCAACCTGGGGATGGACTTCCTGCCCGGCGCGCTCGGCTACGACCCCATGGCGCACCCCGTCGACCCGGTCCTCGCCTCCCGGGTGCTCTGGTTCGACGCGTTCACCGAGAACGTCGACCGCAGCTGGCGCAACCCCAACCTGCTGATCTGGCACCGGCAGCTCTGGCTGATCGACCACGGCGCCTGCCTCTACTTCCACCACAACTGGCCGCGCGCCGAGGCAGCAGTGCACCGGCCGTACCGGGCCGACGACCACGTGCTCGCCCCGTACGCCACCCGGCACGCCGAGGCGGACGCCGACCTGGCGCCACGGGTCACCCCCGCACTGCTGACCGAGGTGCTGGCCCTGGTCCCCGACGACTGGCTGGCCGGCCCCGACTTCGACTCCGCCGACGCGGCCCGAGCCGCGTACGCCGACCATCTCGCCCGACGGGTCGCGCGCACCGCCGACTGGCTGCCGCAGGAGAGCGCCGCATGAGAAAGCCCTTCGAGTACGCGGTGATCCGGCTGGTGCCCCGGATCGAGCGCGGCGAGCAGATCAACATCGGCGTGATCCTCTACTGCCAGGGGCTCGACTTCCTCGGCGCGCGTACCCACCTGGACGCCGACCGGGCGCGGGCCCTCGCGCCGGACGTGGACCTGGAGGAGGTCGCGGCGGCGCTGCAATCATGGGACCGGACCTGCGTGGGGGCCGGCCCGTCGGCGGGAATGCGGCACGGCGAGCGGTTCCGCTGGCTGGTCGCACCGCGCAGCACGATGATCCAGGCCGGGCCGGTGCACACCGGCCTCACCGCCGACCCGGCGGCCGAGCTGGACCGGCTGCTGGAGACGCTGGTGCGCTGAGCCGACGGCACAGCGCTACTTCACAGTGGACGGCAATCGAGACCGAGGTGGGGCTCGAACCCACGTGCGCTGCGAGCGGAGGACTCGAACCTCCACCTTCCCTTCCAGAGAGGGATGTGCTGCCCACTTGCACCAGCTCGCATGGTGTCCGCCGAGCGGCGGACCGTGCCCCGGCCAGGATTCGAACCTGGGCCCTCCGAATTCGTAGTTCGGCGCGCTCTCCGCTGCGCCACCGGGGCGGGCGACCGGCGCCCTCCCCCCGCGGGGCGCCGGTCTGGTCAACCCTTCACGCAGACAACCTGCTTGAGGTGCGCCACCACCTCGACCAGGTCCTCCTGCTGCGCCATCACCTGGGTGATGTCCTTGTACGCGCCGGGGATCTCGTCGACCACCCCGGCGTCCTTGCGGCACTCCACGCCGGCCGTCTGCGCCGCCAGGTCCGCGGTGCTGTAGGTCCGCTTCGCCTGACCGCGCGACATCCGGCGCCCGGCGCCGTGCGACGCCGAACAGTAAGCGTCCAGACAGCCCTTGCCGCGCACGATGTACGAGCCGGTGCCCATCGACCCCGGGATGATGCCGAGATCGCCCTTGCCGGCCCGAATGGCGCCCTTGCGGGTCACCAGCACGTCCACCCCGTCGTACGTCTCCTCCGCCACGTAGTTGTGGTGGCAGCTGATCGGCTCGTCGTAGGTCACCTGCGGGAACTCGTCGCGGACCACGCCGCAGAGCAGGGCGAGCATGACGGCGCGGTTGCGGCGCGCGTACTCCTGCGCCCACCAGAGGTCCCGACGGTAGGCGTCCATCTCCGGGGTGCCGGCGAGGAACACCGCGAGGTCGCGGTCGGGCAGGTCGACGTTGTGCGGCAGGCCGCGGGCCACCGAGATGTGCCGCTCGGCCAGTTCCTTGCCGATGTTGCGGGACCCGGAGTGCAGCATCAGCCAGACCTGGCCGTCGTCCGGGCCGCCCTGCTCGAGGCAGACCTCAATGAAGTGGTTACCGCCGCCGAGGGTGCCCAGCTGGCGCTGAGCCCGGGTCTCCAGCTGCGCCACCTTCCGGTCGAGAGTGCCGAAGCGCCGCCAGAAGTCGTCCCAGCCGCGCTGCTCCAGGCCGCGGACCCGACGCGGGTCGACCGCGTCGTCCCGCTTGGCGAAGCCGACCGGAATGGTCGCCTCGATCGCCGTACGCAGCGGGGCGAGGTCGTCAGGCAGGTCGGCCGCGGTGAGCGAGGTACGCACCGCCGACATGCCGCAGCCGATGTCGACGCCGACCGCGGCCGGCGAGACGGCCTGGCGCATCGCGATGACCGAGCCGACGGTGGCGCCCTTGCCGAAGTGCACGTCCGGCATGACGGCGACCCCCTGCACCCAGGGCAGGGCGCCGATGTTGCGCAGCTGCTTGGCCGCCTGCGCCTCGATGCTGTAGGGGTCGGTCCAGACCCGGACCGGCGCCCGGGTGCCGGCCAGCGGGGTAAAACCCATCGTGTCTCCTTGATTTCAGGGATTTCTAAATCTTGTCGTCCTCATTGGAAGATCGCCTGCGCTGTTGAAGGTCGAGGTCTGATGTCGCTCGCTCTCGTGAAGGATCTGAGCAGTCGCCGTCAGCCGCCCACCGCCGTCGAGATCGAGGCTCTGGAGACAGACGCGCTGGCGGGCTTCGTTCTTGCTCGATCGAGCGCGGGCTGGGCAGACAGCACCATCCGCGCCGACGTACGCACGTTGACCTCACTGCGCGAGTGGCTCGACAAGCCTCTGTGGGAGATGGAGCCCTCCGACGCGGACCGATACTTCGGCAGGCACCTGAAAGGCATGGCGAGACGACCAAGACCGCACAGTCCTGCTCGATCACGGTGTTCTTTACCTACTTGGAGAAGCGCCACGCCGCCGAGATCTACAACATCACTGGCCACGCCCCGGAAGGTCCACTGGACGACCTCAACCGCCCCCGTGGCCACCAAGAAGGGCTGATCCGTGTTCCCCCGCCCGAGGCGGTGCTCAAACAGCTCTTCGGGGCTTGGCGCGCGGACCTGGAGAACACCAGGAAGTTCAACACCGAAGCGCGCGACTACATCGCCTGCCGGCTGATGGCCAAGATCGGCGTCCGCATCAACGGAACCACGAAACTCGATCTAGACGACATCAAGGACGGGCGCAAGTTTGGGTCCCGGCGCCCTCCGGCGGGTTTCATGGGGCGTGAGTCTAGGACCCGCCCTGGTCGTGGGTGCTTGGCCTTATCGCCATGGGTCGCGCAACAGTCGGCAGCGAGCGAGCCATGATCTCCGCATGGAGGAGGCGAGCGCAGGCTCGTCCAGACCGACGACGTCCACGAGACGGGGCGTGTGTACCTCGAGCTCGCTGATGCGACGCCGTAGTGGCGTTAGAGTCGCCGGGTATGGGACTCCTTACCTTCAACCTTAACCTCACCCTGGACGGTTGCGTCGACCATCAGGAGGGGATCGCCGACGACGAGACGCACGCCCTCTTCACCCGCCTCATGGACACAGCCGGGGCCATGCTGTGGGGTCGCGTCACCTACGAGATGATGGAAAGCTACTGGCCGGCCGTCGCCCGCGGCGACGAGCAGGCGCCGCCGGCCATGCGCGATTGGGCGGTCAAGCTGGAGGCCAAACCCAAGTACGTGGTGTCGTCGACGCGCAAGGACTTCCCGTGGACCAACAGCCACCACATCGCCGGCGATCTGCGCGAGGGCGTGCAGAAGCTCAAGGACGCGACCCCGGCCGGGGTCCTCCTCGGAAGCGGCAAGCTCGCGACCGAGCTCGACCGGCTGGACCTGATCGACGAATACAAGCTGCTCGTCCATCCCAGGATCGCCGGCCACGGCCCGACGCTTTACCAGGGCGGGCTGCCCGGCACGCGCCAGCTCGAGCTGGTCTCGGCGGAGCCGCTCCGCAACGGCGTGGTGGCCATGCACTACCGTCGCGTGCGCTGAATCGCACGAGTCGATCGCCGCCAGCTCACCGGCACCGCGGCGTCCTTCTCGCGTTCGCCGCGCCGAACGACTTCTCGAAGGCGAGTACGTCTCCGAATAGCCGGTCGGAGGCTCCATGGATGTCGCCAGCGACAGAGGATCATGGCCCGTCCATCATGACCACGACATCACAGGCGGTCCCGGCGGGTGAGCGACATGCTTGCGCCCACCCGCCAGTGCCTCCAGGGCGGGACCCAAACTCGCGCACATTGCTCATCGAGAAACACTCCGCCCTTGGCCCAGAAAGGACGCCCATCTGGGCCCCGTTTCCACGACCGAAGCCAAACGGGCGGCCCTCACGCTGACTTGGTCGACGCTGGCGTCGAAACCGGCTTCTGGATGACCAGGGACGCCCCGCACCCTGGCCCGACGACATCGACGACTGGACTCCTGCGGGAACTACGCAGGAGTCCGAAAGGCCGCCGTCTGACGACGCTCCGGTCTAAGCCGGCTGAACTTCATCCGGAACATAGAGGCGAGGTGCTGGTCAAGGCGTTGGAGGGGTTCTAAGTTCGTCCTGAAGCAACTTCAGTTCCCGTGAACTTAGGCGGGTCGCGGCTGGCCGGATTCGAACCGGCGATCTTCACCATGGCAAGGTGACGCGCTGCCTGACTGCGCTACAACCGCGAGGTGGTCCCGGAGGTGGGACCGGCGTAGGCCGTACGGGACTCGAACCCGTGACCTCCCGGGTGAGCACCGGGTGAGCTGCCAGCTGCTCCAACGGCCCGTGCGGGACGGCGGGTTGCCGTCCGCGAAAGTCCGGGACCGCGGAATCGAACCGCGTGTCCCTCGCGCCCAAGGCGAGCGGGTCAGCCAGCTCCCTCGTCCCGGAGGCCCGGCCGGCGTCGGGTGGGACGCCGGGCCGGGACAGTACTCATGCCGTCCACTCTGGAGTTGAGAAGATGCGACGTCGCCGGCTGGCGGCCGGGACGGGGTGAAGCAGGGGCGACAGGATTCGAACCTGCAACCGTCGGAGTTGGAATCCGGTGCTCTTCCGTTGAGCTACGCCCCTCGGAGCGGGGTGACGAAAAAGCCGCCCGGTCCCTGATCGCGGGGCGGGCGGCTGCGCGTGGATCGCGCCGGCGCTAGACGCGCCACCACCCGGATTGCCAGAGCTGCCGTCGGCAGCCGCCCAGGCCGGATTCCGGCAGCAGGGCACCGCCGCGCGGCGTGGGCCGCTCGGCCTGGGTGCGGTTCTGCTGCGACACGGTGTGCTCCCTGCGTGGTGGTGCCAGTTGATGTTGCCCGCTCACGGTAGGCGGGCCGGCGGGCGGACCGCAATGAATATTCGTACGCCCTGCATCAGCCGGCACGGGTCACGCGCCCTCGAGATGGCGGGACAGGACCAGCGCCGAGGAGACCGCCAGCTCACGGTCGAGTACCTCATCCCGGGGGACGAACACCATGGCGCGTCCCTCTCCGAGCACCACGTCCTCCTGTCGTGCAATGGTGGTGCCGTGGAAGACGTGGACCGTCACGGTGTGGGGGAAGCCCTCCTCGTATGGGCGCGGACCACTCCACAGCGGGTGGAGCTTCCCCGCTGTCAGGCCTGTCTCTTCCAGTAGCTCACGGCGGGCGGCTTCCTCGGGCGTCTCGCCGGGGTTCGACGTGACCGCCTGGCGAGCTCCATTGAGGATCGGCGGGACGCTCTACTTGGCATCGGTTAGGAAGGCGGTGACGCGGGTGCTGACGGTGGCGTGGAGGGCAGCTACCGCCTCAACGCCCTCGTGCAGTGCTGCGGACAGCGCCGCGACGTCGCACGGGTCGTCGATCGGGCGCGCGATCGCGAGGGCGCCTTCCCACCAATAGGTGGCTACCGCCCACGCGACGTCATCGTCGGAGAGCATGAGGTCGTCCAGCACCTGGTCGATGGCCTCGCCGAGGTCTTCGTCGTCCACGTCCGGATGGTCGTCGACGCACCGCTGCCGCAGCCGCCCGGCGTCAGCGTCAATCTGGAGCTGCCAGCCTTCGCCGGCAGCGGTGACGTCGAACCATTTCGGTAGGCCGCGGTCGGTGTCGTCGCCCGCCACCAGGCAGGGGATGCGCAGGTCGTCGATCGGGTGGGTGCGGACCAACTCGTAACCCAGGGCGCTCGCTGCCTGACGCAGTTGCGCGGCTCGGCCGCCCTCCCAGCGGGCACCGACCGGCAGCACGGCACGCAACCGTTCCCCGATCGTCGCCCAGCGCGCGTCTGGGACGAGCACCTGCAGCGCAGCCGCAATGTCCTCGAAGGTGACCGCTGGCAGCCGTGGGTCGCCCACATACAACTCGATGTGGGGTTCGAGCAGACAGGTGAGTAGCACCTGCTCGGCGGCGACCTCATAGGGTGGGGCGTCGTCGATGTAGGCCAGCGCGTCGTGGATCGCCGACACCCAGTCATTGGCATTCCAGGCGACCGGCTGCCAGGCGATCGAGCCGCAGTCGCAGCGACTGGCGGGCGCGGTCGGGGACAGGTCGGTGTCGCAGCGGGGACAGGTCAGCCCGGCAGCGGCTGTCTGACGGGCGTAGTCGTCGCGGATCGTTGCCAGGTCTGCGGCGATCTGCCGCGGTGACCCGTCGAGGAATCCGGCCCAGCCGAAGTCGGTGTAGATCTTTACTGTCCACATCCGGCCGCGGCGGCCGCGCTCGGAGTCGGCGTCAGCGAGTTCCCAGCCGTCAGGGCCGAGTGTGGCGGTGAGTGCGTCGATGACCGGCTGCCAGGCCGACACGTCGTCGTCCGGTGGCGGCGGTGGGGCGGGGCGGCCGGTCGCGGCGGCGGCGAGCGCCGTGGCGCGCCAGATCGAGCGTGCCTGGCCGGGGGTCGGTTCGCTGACGGTGTAGCCGGTGAAGTAACCAGCGATGTCCGGGGTGACGGCCACGAGGTGGCCGTCGGGCACGACCAGCGAGGCTGGCGGGTCGAGGAGGCGGTGGCGGGCGCAGACGAGCGCGTCGAAGCTGCGGACGAGTGCCGCACGCACGGATCGCGTGTGGCCACACTCGGCGCAGGTGGCGCTGACCTTCTCCCGGCCTTTTGCCATGATTCGTCCTCCCAAGTCCGTGCGGGCCCACGCTACCGATGGGGTCCGACAGCGTGGGTTCGCCGGGATCTGGGACCTATCTGAGCCGCGCCTGGGTCTCCGCTGCACGGCGGGCATCGCGGCGTTTTCCCCCGGACGGTTCGGCGGGCACCGAAGGCTGCGGCGCCTAGCCTGTCGCCGGGGCTCGAAGGAAGGAAGGCCGGGATGGAGTTGCGGCGTCGGGTGGCGGAGCGGTTCCGCGATGTCAACGGGGAGCACCCGATGACGGCGGCGGACGACGCGTACGTCAGCGGTCAGTTCGTGGTGCTGACGGAGCTGTGCGCGGCGACCGGGCGGGACCCGGACGGCGTACGCCGGTTGATGCTGGACCGGCGGCTGCCGTTGCCGGGCTATCTGCGCTCGGACCGCGCGGAGATGGTGCCGGCCGACCTGTTCGCGCTGGCGGAGCGGGCGGGCGGCCCGGAGCTGCTGGCGGAGGGGTTCGTCGGGCACTGGGCCGACCCGGCGCAGGGCGCGGCCGAGTGGGATGCCTACCTGAGCGGGCGGTACGTGTGCCTGCGCTCGGTGACGCCGGGAAACATCCGGCGCAAGGACGAGCTGACCACGGCGATCGAGGCGGCGCTCGCCGCGCCGGACGCGGGGTCGGCGGCCTGGCTGGACCGGCTGCATGCGCTGGTCGACGAGCTGGACACGCTGGAGCCGGCGTTCACCGGGTACGACCGGCTCCGGTTCGGCGGCCCGACCTCGCGGGACACCTGCATCGACGCGGTGCGGGCCCGGTATCCGCGCCGGGTCACCGCTCGGCACGGGCGGTGACCCGGCGGGCCACGGCGAGCAGGTACTCCTTGCGGTGGAGAGGGTCGTGGTCCCAGCGGGGCCGGCTGGGGGCGGGGCCGCGGACCGGTCGGTAGTGGCCGAACTCCGATTCGAGCGTCCCCTCGCCCCGGGTCAGCGCGGGCAGCCGTTGTTCCAGCGCGTGCACCCGCCCGGCCGGCACGTCGCCCTCGACCAGGTATCCGCTGCCGTGCGGGGTGGCGGTGCGGGGCACCGCGTCGAGGCCGGTCAGCACCGGCAGCACCGCGCCGAACAGGTCGGCCGGCAGGTCCAGGCGGAACCGTTGCACAACGGCGCCGCAGCGCGGGCAAGCGATTAATCCGGACGGGTGGCGGTCGACTGGGTAGGGTCTCGGGGCGCCGGCGCTCACGCTTCGCGGGCGAACTCCATGTCCATCCAGTCCACCCAGGTTGCGCCGTCGGGTGAGCGCTCCCATTTCGCTGCCATCGTCTTGCCGTCGGGGTCGATGGTCAGCGTCGTGCGCATCGTGTCCCCGGCGAATGTCCAGACACCGGCGTCGTCGACGCTTGCCCGCATCTCGCCGTATCCGCCCTGGTCGTCGAACGCCCGCATCCGCAGCCGGCCGCCGTCAGTCGGGTCCGGGTCGCCGATCATCTCGATCACCTGCACTCGGTCCTCGCCCATCTGCACGTCGACGTGATGCACCAGGAACCCGCCACCCGGAAACCACTCGTAGGCGTCCGTGCCGGCGATCTGCACACCGTCCACCGCGCGGCCGCTCGATCGCCACCGTCCGACCAGAGGTTCAAGCCGCTCGATCACCGGTATCACCCTCCTACCTTCGGGTAAGCTCGTAAGCACAAGCTAACAGAAGGACTGTGGATGGACGAGGTACTCACGGCCGTGGCCGATCCCACCCGCCGCGGCATCCTCCTTCTCACCCGCGACCGCGAGGTCGCAGCGGGCGAGATCGCCGTGCAGTTCCCGATGATCAGCCGACCAGCCGTCTCGCAGCACCTGCGCGTCCTGATCCACGCCGGCCTGCTCCACATGCGACGCGACGGAAGCCGCCGCCTCTACCGGCTCCGGGCCGAAGGCTTCGCCGAGGCGGCCGGCTTCCTCGACAGGATGTGGGCGGCCCGGCTCGACCACCTCAAGCATGAAGTGGAGAAGGAGCAACAAGGATGATCGAGCGCAGCATCCAGATCGACGCCCCGCCAGAGGTGGTCTGGCGCTTCTTCACCGATCCGGCGCGCATGGCCCGTTGGCTCGGCCCGGCCGATCTCGAGCCGATGCCGGGCGGCGAGCTGACGTTCCAGCTCACCGACGGCCCCGGACTCGTCGTGCGCGGCCACTTCACCGAGCTTCGGCCGTACGAGAAGATCGCCTTCACGTTTGGCTGGGAGCCGGCGCCGGGCGTGCCCGATCTGCCACCCGGCTCTTCCCAGGTCGAGGTGACCCTGTCGGCGCAAGCCGGCGGCACCCTGCTGACCCTGCGCCACACCAGTGTGCCACCCAACCTCGCCGAAAACACCAACGCCGGCTGGGCGGGCTTCCTTCATGCTCTCCGAGCCGAAGCCGCGAACGTCTAGAGATCTGCCGCAGCCGGCGGCGGCGCACTAGCTGGCCTGGGCGACCGGGTGGCGCCTCATCTCCTCCATGAAGGGGAACCGCGCGGTGAGTTCGGCGAGCGTGGTCCCGGCCCGCCAGGCGTCGGCCACCTGCGCCACCTGGAGCAGGTCGGTGGCGTCGCCACGGGCCTGGACCTCGCCGGAGACCCGGAGGTCGATCATGAAGTAGCGGGCCTGGGAGCCGAGCCCGACGCAGACGATCCCGCGGTCGGAGCTCAGCTCGGCGCAGGTGAACCGGGCCCGCCCGTGATCGGGGGCGCTCACCTGGCCGAGGTCGAGCTGGTGGCGGGCGGCCGTGTCGGTCAGCGCGGGGGCGAGTCCGCCCCGCTCGACCAGGTCCGGGTAGAGGCGCACACCCAGCGCCGTCGACACGTCGCTCATGAACTGACTCCCACTTCCTCGTGACAGAGACCAGCAGCACGCGGTTACGGGAATGTTTCCGGCGCGCCTTCGTCATCCTGTCCCCCTGGAGGCCCCACGGCAATAGGAACGGTTGATTCGGCCCCTGTCCGGGTGACATCGCCGCACCGGCTCGAGCGCGTCGGCCTGGTGGCCAGCACCTGGCGCGACGGGGGCGGGCGCCGCCGCTAAGCGCGCACCGGCGGCCGGCCGGCGGCGCCGCGTACGATCCAGGCCCATGGCGCGGATCCGGTGTGACTTCTTCTCCGAGGCGCTCGGCATGGGCACGTCGATGACCGTGCTGCTACCGGAACGGGCCGCCACGCAGATCGGCATGGCCGGCAGCGCCGCCGTCGGCGACCCGCCGGTGCTCTACCTGCTGCACGGGCTGAGCGACGACGACACCATCTGGACCCGGCGCACCGCGATCGAGCGGTACGTGGCACCGCTCGGGCTGGCCGTGGTGATGCCGCAGGCCGGGCGGAGCTTCTACACCGACGAGGCGCACGGCAACCGCTACTGGAGCTTCCTCAGCGAGGAACTGCCCGAGATCTGCCACTCGTTCTTCCGCCTGTCCGCCCGCCGGGAGGACACCTTCGTCGCCGGCCTGTCGATGGGCGGCTACGGTGCGATGAAGTGGGCACTGCGCGATCCGGGCCGATTCGCGGCGGCGGCCAGTCTCTCCGGCGCGCTGGACGTCACCCGGCGGCGGGACCACCCGACCAGCCCGGTCAACCCGGCGGTGTGGCACACCGTGTGGGGCGACCGGGAGGTGCCCGGCACCGACGACGACACGGTGGCGCTCCTGGAGCGCACGGGCTCCGACCTGCCCGCGCTCTACGTCGCCTGCGGCACCGAGGACTTCCTGTACGAGGACAACATCCGCTTCGTTGAGGCAGCCCGGCGGCGTGGGGTGCCGGTCACCATGGAGTTCTCCCCCGGCGACCACGACTGGGCGTACTGGGACGCAAAGATCCAGGACGTGTTGGCCTGGCTGCCGCTGCGCCGCGCCGTCACCGGCTGACCGGCGGGTCAGACGCCGACGGAGCCGTCGATGGCCTCGCGGAGGAAGTCCGCGTGCCCGTTGTGCCGGGCGTACTCGTGCATCATGTGCAGCATCACCAGGCGCAGCGAGACCTCCTCTTCCCAGCGTGCGTTGTAGGCGGTGACGTCGAGGGACTCCGCCTCCCGCTCGATGCGGCGGGCGTGCTCGACCTCCCGCTGCCACGCCTCGAACGCTTCCGACCGGTCGGCGGCGCTCGCGTCGTACGCCTCCTGGAAGTCGCCGGTCTCCGACCAGACCAGCGGGATGTCCTCGCCGTTGATCACCCGCCGGAACCAGGTGCGCTCCACCTCGGCCATGTGCCGGACCAGGCCGAGCAACGACAGCGTCGACGGCGGCGAGGACTGCCGGCGCAACTCCTCGTCGGTGAGCCCCTCGCACTTCATGGCCAGGGTGGCCCGGTGGAAGTCGAGGAATGCGCGCAGCGTCTCCCGCTCGCCGGCAAGCAGCGGCGGGCCGATCCGTTCAGTCTCCACGAGGGTCCTTCCGCGCAGGCGGCAGGCCTGCTCGTCGAGGGTTGGCAGCGGTACCGAGCGAGCCTAGTCTCAGCGCATCCGTCCACCTCCGAAGGGATCATGGATGTACGCCCACCTCCGACGTTCCGCGCTGGTCGCCTCGGCGGTCACCGCGGCGCTCGCCGCCGGCGGCACGACTGTCCAGGCGGCCGCCGATCCCTACGGCCACACCGCCACCGCGACGGTCTTCGCCCCGAACCCGGTGCAGCAACTCGGCGACCAGTCGCTGACCGACCAGAAGGACGCGGACTACCCGGCGCTGGCCGGGGCGTACCGGTCGGTGCTGCTGACCAACCTGGACGGTTCCGGCACGCTGACCGGGAAGTACGTCGTGGTCAAGAGCAGCACCGGCACGCCGGCCCGGGCGGTCGACAGCGCGTTCCCGGCGTGGCACCGCGACGCCGACCAGTTCGAGCAGGTCATGGGCTACCACTGGGTGAACACCGCCCAGGCGTACCTGCAGTCGCTCGGCTTCGGCAGCACGCTGCGCCCGGTCAACCAGCGGCAGATCGAGCTGCGCATCGGCCAGTACGGCGGCGACAACTCGTTCTTCCGGGAGGACAAGGCCAACATCACCCTGGGCAAGGGCGGGGTGGACGACGCCGAGGACGCCGAGGTGATCGTCCACGAGTACGGCCACTCGGTGCAGGACGGCCAGGTGCCCGGCTTCGGCACCACGCTCGAGTCCGGCGCGATCGGCGAGGCGTTCGGCGACTACCTGGCGGTCGCGGTGACCAGTTGGATCACCGGGGCGCCAACGCGGACGCCGGAGGCCTGCGTGGCCGACTGGGACTCCGTCTCGTACACCCGGACCGCCCCGCACTGCCTGCGCCGCCTCGACGGCACCAAGGTCTACCCCGCCGACCTGCGGGGCGAGGTGCACGCCGATGGGGAGATCTGGTCGCGGGCGCTGTGGGACATCCGTACCGCCCTCGGCGACCGCACGGCGACCACGCTCATCGTGGACGCGCAGTTCGACTTCGCCAGGGACACCACCTTCCGGGAGGCGGCGCTGGCGACCGTGGCCGCCGCGCAGCGGCTCTACGGCGCCCAGGCCGCGAACGCGACCCGCGCCGCGTTCGCCGCCCGCGGCATCCTGTGACCGCCGCTGTGGGCGCCGCCTCCCGCCGGGGCGGCGCTCACCGCAGCGACGACCGGGCCACCGGGAAGTCGAAGTACGTGTCCGGGTACGGCTCGTCGCGGTAGCGGTAGTGCCACCACTCCCGGGGATAGTTCTCGAAGCCCTGCGCGGTCATCAGCCGCTTGAGCAGCTCCCGGTCGGCCCGCGCCGGACCGGTGATCCGGGCGTCGGCGGTGTGGGCGCGCGGGTCGAAGCAGTCGAACCCGGTGCCCATGTCGACCGAGTTGTCCGGGAAGCGGCGCCCGGCGGGCGCGGTGCAGGGTTGCAGCGGCTGCCCCGGCACGTACGCCGGCTGGTCCGGGGTCGGCACCGGGACCAGGGTCAGGTCGAGGGTGCTGCCCCGGCTGTGCGCGGTCGGCGCACCGATGTAGCCGTCGGCGAAGAGCCTGGTCTTGGGCACGTCGGGATAGAACTCGGCCTTCATCTGCTGCTCGCCGGGGGTCTTCGCCCAGGCGACGAAGTCGTCCACCGCCCGCTGCGGGCGGTAGCAGTCGTACACCTTGAGGCTGCGGCCCTCGGCGAGGGCGGCGGCCTGGACCCGGTGCAGCGCCTCGGCGGCCGCCCGGGTGAGCAGGCACAGCGGTTCGGCATAGCCGGTGATCGGCCGGCCGACGAAGTTGTGCGCGGTGGCGTACCGGATGTCGGTGCGGATGCCCGGGTCGACGGCGGTGAGGTCGACGAAGTCGGCCGGCGCGCGTGGTCCGGCCGACGGGGTCGGTGCCGGGGTGGGCCGCGGCGCGGGGCGCTGGCAGGCGGTGATCGCGGCGACCAGCACGACCGCGATCGCCCCCACACGAACGCCGCCGCCGCCTCGTCTCCCACTCCCCACCTCGCCCTGTCTACCAGCGTCGCCGCCCAGAGCCGGGCACGAATTCCTGGAAAGGGTGGCCAGGGTCACCGCGTCGCGTCCCGGTGTGCCCCCAGCGGCCCGACCGTCCAGCCCTGGCGGTGGCACTCCGTCAGTAGCCGGGGCAGGGCGGCCAACGCGGCCCGCCAGGCACCCGGCGCGGCGGAGCACGAGGAGTCGTGCAGCAGGATCGTGCCTCCGCCGGAGAGCCCGGACCGGACGGTGGCGTACACGGTGTCGCCGGTGGCCTTACGGGTCCAGTCCCGGCCCCAGCAGCTCCACAGCACCGGTTCCAGCCGCAGCCGGCGCGCCGCCAGCAGGGTCGCGCCGGTGAGCACGCCGTACGGCGGGCGCAGGAAGCGGGGCGTCCGGCCGGCCACGCCGGCGATCAGCGCGTGGGCGCGCGCCAGGTCGCGTACGGTCGCCGCGGGCCCGCGCAGCAGCAGGTTGTGGTGCGCCCACCCGTGCACCGCCACCTCGTGACCCGCGGCGACGATGTCCCGGCCGAGCTCGGGGGCCCGCTCGAGCATCACTCCGAGCAGGAAGAAGGTGGCCCGCACCCCGTGCGCGGCTAGCACCTCCAGGAACCGCGGGGTCGACTCCGGGTCGGGACCGTCGTCAAAGGTCAGCGCCACCCGGTCCGGCGGGCCGACCCCGTGCAGGCCGGGCAGGAACCGCCGCCGGACGGCTGGCAGCGCGGTCACGACCGGCGCCACCTGCACCGCCGGCAGCGCGGCCGCCGCGGCCCAGGCGACGGGCCGGGCGCTCACCGGAGACCGCCGGTGGACTGCAGCAGCGCGGCCACCACGGCGACCGCGTCGCCGACCGAGTCGACCAGCCGGTGGCTGCGGTCGTCCACTCCGGCGCTCCCGGCCCGGCTCGCCACCTCGGCGACCAGGCTCGCCGGATCGTCCCGCTCGGCCGCGGCGACCTCCGCCCTGGTGCCCTCCGCCTCCCCCGCTCCCCAGGCGTCCGCCACGGTCAGGGCCAGCCGGTCGTCCAGCGGCAGGCCGGAGCGTTGCCGAGCCGGCCGCTGGCCGACGGCGGCCGAGCTGGCGAAGGCCCGCGACACGAGCGGCTGGACCAGTGTGAGGTCGACGTCGTCCGCGGGCTGCGGCTCGGCGTGCCGTACCGCGCAGTAGAGGTCCACGCCCTCGCACAGCCAGCTGGCATGGACGACGGAATCGGTCACGTAGGTGAGGAGCGGGACGGGCAGCCGCCCGTGCCGGCGCAGCGGCCCGAGGAGTTGGTTGGCGAACGGGTAGGTCGTCACCACCGCCCGGGTGTCCGGCGGGATTGACCGGCGCATCCGGCCCCGGAGCGGCCGGAGCAGCCCGCGGAGCACCGAAACGGACAGCCGGGATCGGCTGGTGAGGGCGAAGAGCGCGTCGTACCCCCACGGCAGCCGGCGCAGGATGCCTCGGTAGGCCTCCCGGACGACCCAGCGCGCCGGCCGGGGCAGCGCCTCCAGGAAGTTCAGCCGGTCCACCACGAAGCCCCGGCGGCGCAGCCGCCGCGTCAGCTCGGCGGCGGCCGTGTCGTGGCCCACGCCGATGTCCGCGGAGACCACCACGATCCGTCCGGTGCTCTCCATGTCGCCGCGCATACCCAGGGCCACGACATCCACGCGTCCGCCCTCAGATGGCCCGTCGCCGGACCAACAGGCGCAGGGCCACGTACCCGGGCAGCACCGGCAGCCAGAAGGTGGCCAGCCGGTAGATCAGCACCCCGGCGACCGCGGTGTGCACCGGCACCCCGTAGAGCAGCAGCCCGGAAACCAGGGCCGCCTCGGTGGCGCCCAGCCCGCTGGGCGTCGGCGCGACGGAGGCCACGCCCTCGCCGAGCGCGGAGACCAGCACCACGGGCGCGATCAGGGCCGGAGCGGAGGGCAGTCCGACAGCGAGCAACGCGAGCCAGAGCGCGGCCCCGTAGGCCAGGGTGAGCGCCACGCCGACCGGCAGCAGCCGCAGCATCCGCCCGCTGCGGACGAGCAGGCGGAGGGACTCGAGCGCCTGCCGCCGGGCCTGACGCACGCGGGCCCGCCACCGGCGTACGCCGAACGCCACCACGGCCAGCGCGAGCAGCGCAAGCACCACGAGCAGGAGGGTCCGGCCCCGACCGACGGCCGCACTGCCCAGGTGCTGCGCGGAGCCCGGGACGAACGGCACCAGGACGGGGAGCATCAGCGCGAAGGCGACCGCGCCCGCGGCCCGGTCCACGGCGATCGCGGTGGCCGCGACCGGCAGCGGCAGGCGCTGCCGCCGCAGGTAGCGGAGGCTGAGTGCGACCCCGCCGACGGCGCCCGGCGCGAGCCGGTTGACGAACGCCGACGCCACCTGCACCGCCACGGTGGCACCGAAGGGAATCCGGCCGGGCGCGGCGAGGCGCAGCGCCAGGGCACTGATCGGGTACGTCGCGGCGGCGGCGAGCAGCGAGCTGGCCACCGCCCACGGGATCGCGTGCCGCAGCGCCCCCAGCGCCATGGCCACCTGGCCGGACTGGGCGAACACGAGGTAGCCCAGGACGCCGAGCATGACGACCAGGAGCAGGCCACGGCCGGTGAACCGGACCAGCCGGGCCGGCCGGGGGGAGCACCCCGGACAGCGGTGGACGATCTCGTCGCGGAGTTCGTCGAGCAGGCCGGGCCGCGAGCCCAGCGCGTGTCGCCCGGCCTGGGACAGCAGCACGGGTTGCAGCCAGGGCAGGCAGTCGGCCACCGCGGCTTCACCCAGGTGGGTGGTCGCGGCCGCGACGGTGGGGCGTGCGCCGGCCAGGGCGGCGACCGTGACCAGCGGCTCGACCAGATCCCGGGCGCGCTGCTGGGGGCTGGCCCGGTCGGTGGCGGCGGCCAGCCCGACCAGCCGGGCCGCGGAGTCGGTCACCAGCACGCAGCCCGCGCGCAGGTCCTGGTGGGCGAGCCCGGCGCGGTGCAGCAGCGCCACCTGGCGCCAGAGGTCGGCGAGCGCGTCCGCGCCCAGTTCGCCGGGGCGGAGCGTGTCCAGCGGCCGCCCAGGTGCGAACTCCTCGACCAGCAGGCCCTCCCCGGCCGGGCCGGTGGTCATGTCCACCGGGCGCGGCACCCGCACCCCGGCGCGCGCGGCCCGGCGGAGCAGCTCCGCCTCGTGCTCGGCCTTCTGCGCCGCGGTGCTGTACGGCGGGCCGTCGGGGAGCTGGCGGTACCGCAGCCGCCGGTAACAGCGACGCAGACGGCCCGCGTCCCGCTGCCGGCCGGCGGTCAGCTTCACGAAGAGGCAGCGCCCGTCGTCGGTGGTGACCCGCCAGGGGCGGGAGCCCCGGCGGTCGCCGGGCAGGGGCTCGAGGGCCCGCACCGCGACACCCCGGTCGGCGAGGAGTTGGCGGACCCGCGCGGCGGAGCCGGCCCCGCCGCTGTCCCGCATGCTCCGACCATAGGGCCCGGCGGCGGACGTCGGGCCGCAACGCCGCCGATCCGTCCGGCGGCTGCCGGCACCTTGTACGGCAGGTCCTACGCGCGGCGGCGACCGACCCGGCGGGACCGGCTCCGGCGGGCAACCAGCGCGGCCACGAGACTGCCGATCGTCAGCGCGAGGATGCCGGCGACCGGCACGATGACCCGCCAGTCACCGTCGGCCATCCGCGCCAGCGCGGTGCCGGCCGGCCCCCGCCAGGGCGCCGGCGTAACTGTGGTCGACGGGGCCGGGGAGCCGCTCGGCGCTGCCTCCGCCGCGTCCAGCTCGCCGGGTTCGACCAGCCGGCCGACCGAGGCGTCCCGGGGCAGGGAGAATCCCCAGTCGAGCAGCTGGGCCCCCTGCTGCCAGCCGCGTACCGGGCGGGCCTCGGCGCCGAGCAGGGTGACCACCAGCCGCCGGCCGTCGCGCTCGGCGGCGCCCACGTAGCTGTGCCGGGCCAGCTGGGTGAAGCCGGTCTTGCCGCCGAGGGCGCCCGGGTAGCGGTAGATGAGTTGGTTCTCGTTCTGGATCTGGAAGCCGCCCTTCTTCAGGGCCGGCTGGGCCGGGATCTTGGTGCGCTCGGTGAGCGCGTACCGGCGGAACAGCGGGTTGGCGAAGCAGGCCCGCCCGATGAGCGCCAGGTCGTACGCGCTGGTGAACTGTCCCTTGCCGTCCAGCCCGGACGGGGTGACGGCGTGGGTCTGCCGGGCGCCGAGACGGTGGGCCTCCTCGTTCATCGCCCGCACCCCGCCGGGTACGCCGTCGTCGCCACCGCCGAGCCGGGCGAGCACATTGGCGGCCTCGTTGCCGGAGTTGAGCAGCAGTCCGAGCCACACCGTCTCGACCAGGTACTTTCCGCCGACGAGCAGGCCGACGGCGGAGCTGCCCGGTTCGATCTTCAGGTCGTCACCGGTCACGGTGACCACCTGCTTCGGGTCGAGCTTCGGCAGCATGGTGGCCGCGAGCAGCAGCTTCTGGGTGCTGGCCGGGGTTGCGTACTCGTGCGGCCCGCAGGCGCCGAGCACGGCGCCGCTGTCCAGGTCGGCGACCAGCCAGGAGGTGGCGGTGACTGCCGGCGGCGCGGCCACCCCGTCCGGCACGACCAGCCCGGGCGTGTCCAACCGCTCGCCACCCACCACCCGGTCCGCCGGCACGTTCGGCGGCGGCACCGGTCGGGGCGGGCGGGACACCTTCGGCGCCGGCGCCTTCGGGCACGGCACGGGCGCCCGGGCGGCCGCAGCGGCGGGAGCGAGCTGCGCGGCCGCTCCGGCCGGCGCGACCTGCCCGCCGGATCTCGGCGGCGCGGCGTGCGCGGCGGGCACGGAGGTCCCGGTGCCCAGGAGGACGGCGGCGGTGAGGGCGGCCAGGACCCGAGCTCTCATGACCAGGGAGACTAACCGCAAGATCGCTTCGTGGTGACACCCGTCGGGGTCCGCCACGCCAAGTCCTGCCACCGTCGCGCCGGGTCACCGGCGCGCGGGCCCACCGGACCGCCACCGCCGGCCGGCGCGTGTTCGCCGGCACCCCCGCCGACCTCGTCGCGCACGGTGCCACCCTCAGCGCCCGCCACCTGTGCGGCTAGTTACTAGGTGAACCGCTGACCGCGGGCGGCGGCCGGACCGGCTCGGGACCGGCGGCTCAGGGCAGCCGGTGCAGCCACCACCGCTGCCATGGGGTCTCCACGGCGCGGGGGTGGTGGTGGGCGCGTACCCAGGCCACCGCCCGCGCGGGGGCGAGCCCGTCGAGGACGGCAAGCGCGGCGAGGGCGGTGCCGGTCCGCCCGACGCCGCCCCGGCAGGCGACCTCGACCCGTTCCCCCGCGTACGCCCGGCGCCACGCCTCCCGCAGCGCGTCCCGTGTGTCGGCGGAGTCGAGCGGTACCCAGAAGTCGGGCCAGCGGACCCGGCGGTACGGCCAGGCCGGGGTCGGGCCGGCGGCCAGCAGCAGGGCGAAGTCGGCCGGCGAGGCGGGCGCGCCGATCCGACGGCCGCGTACGGTGGCGCCGCCGGGCAGCACGACCAGCCCGGCGGGGTCGGTCCAGCGCTCGCCCGCGTCCATCCGGTCATTGTGCCGGCTGCCGCCCGGCCCGTCGGCCCCGCACACCTGGGTGCCCGCCGGACGTGGTCCGGCGGGCACCCGTCGAGGTCCGGGCTCTTCCCGGTGCGCCTCGGTCAGCGCGGGCCCATCCCGAGGCGGCCGCGACGACGCCAGGCCAGGGAGAGCAGCAGCAGGACGACACCCGCGCCGGCGAGGCCGCCGCCGAGCTTCATCGGTGTGCTGAGGCTCGCCCCGGTCACCGGGAGGTTCTCATCCTTGTGCGGCGGTCGATGCGGCTTCGGCGGGAGGACCGTACCCGTGGCGGTGGCCGTCCGGTCGGAGGTCTCACCGGTGGCGGTGAAGGTGTACCGCCCCGGCCGGTTCGGCCGGTAGGTGCCAGTGAAGTTGCCAGCGCCGTCAACGGTCACCGTGAACTCGAGCGGTGCCGGCCGCGGCTGCGCCTGCGAGTAGGACACGTTCGCCAGCGCCATGGTGGTGCCGTCGCTGCGCCGCGCCGTTCCCTGGGCGGGCGCGGCCTGCGGCAGCCCCGAGATGCCGACGTGGATGTCCACTCTCTCGTTGTGGTCGAAGCCGGTGCCTTTGAGCGTGTAGGTTTCGCCGAGCCTGATGGTGGGCGGGCTGACCGTCAGCTTGGTGACGGGCGGCGGATAGACCGGTGGCTGCGGCTGCGCCGCCCCGGCCGCGGTCGGCGCGGCCGCCACGGCCAGGCCGACCGTGAGCGCCATGATGATGCGGGATAGCCGCATGTGGATTCCCTCCTACTGGTCACAGCTTGGTGCGGTAACAACTTGGGTGGTCCATGGGGTGACGGTGGGGGTGACTACCAGCTCGGCCGTGCCGGCGCCGGTCTGCCCGGTGAGCAGCGTGGCGTCGAGGGTCCGGGTCTGTCCCGGCTTGACCTCGAGGTTCGCCACGGTGACCTGGCGGCGACGGTCGGTCCCGCTGCCCATCGCGGTGTCCCGCCCGTCGAGCCGGCCGCCGAGCACGGCGCCGCCGGTGGGGCTGTACACCGACACGAAGGTGCGGGCCGTGTACGGGTCGCCGGCGAGGGCGGCGCCGGTGACCGACTTGTCCAGGCCCGACCGCGGCGCGGTGGAGTGCACCGTGACGCGCAGCCGGAGCTCCCGCCGCCCGTCGGACTGGCAGTCGCCGACCGTCAGGTTGGCCGAGAACCTCAGGTAGTAGCCGAGCTTCGCGCCGCTGCCGTCGTTGAGGAAGACGCCGACCATCGGCACGGTGTCCTTCTCGGGGAGCCTCCCGGTCAACGGGCTGTCGCCCAGGACGCGCTGCTCCTCGGGATGAACACTCCAGAACAATATCCGACGTTCAGCAGCAGAACGGACGAAAACGGTCAAAACTTCGCGGGGATTGGGTGCCTTGGCGAAGAGCGCGTCGAACACCGCCGACGCCGCCTGCGCGTAGTACGCGTCCTGGGCGTGCACGTCCAGGTCGCGGTAGGAGTCGCTGAGCAGCGTCCGGATCACGGTGTTCGCCGCCAGGGACGGGCGGCCGGGCACCGCCACCGGCCCGATGACGCCGAGCAGGTACGACAGCACCACCGGATCCACGGCCAGCACCCCGTCCACCGTGGTCCCGGTACGCCGGTGGACCATCTCCCGATAGAGCGCCGCCGCGGTCGGGAAGTCGGGACTGAGGTTGACGTCCGCCGGAAAGGCCCCCGGCAGGTCGGACCAGAGCCGGCGCATCTCCGCGTCCACCCGCAACGGCGGGTCGAAGTACTGCATGCTGGCGGAGGCGCCCTGCCCGGTCATCCGGATCTTGCCGCCGTCGGCGCTGATCACGGCATACGCGCCGAACATCCCGCCGGTGGCGCGCAACTCCGCCGGGTTCTGCGACACCAGCAGGTAGCGGCGGGGACCGTCGGCGCCGAGCAGCGGCGGCAGCAGCCGGGCTCCCTGGTCCGCGGCGGCGGTCAGGCCGGCGAGCCGGTCGAGTTCGGCACGCAGCCCGGTCAACGCGTCGCGCACCTGCCCGACGAGGTCGTCGGTCGGCACCGCCCGCAGCTGCTCGGTCGTCTCCCGCACCGCTCGATCCGCCGCGGACACCTCGGTGGACACGGCGCGCAGCCGGGCCAGGTCGAGCCGCCCCTCCTTGGGCACCAGCGAGGCGAGGTCGATCCGGAGCAGGGTCGGGAAGGCGAGCCGGGCGAGGTCGTCCACCGCCACCGCGATCCGGCGTACGGCGGTGAGGTTGTCCCCGGCGTACGGCGTCTGCCGGCCGAGCCACCAGCCCGGGTCACCGGTGGCGCGCTTGGCGGCGGCCGCCTGCGCCTGGAGCGCGGCGAGGGTCCGCTGGGCCCGGCCGGCGTCCCCACCCACCACCTGGGCGCTGAGTTCCTTTGCCAGCCCGGCGGCGTTGAGCAGGTGGGCCCGGGCCTGCCAACCCCGGAAACCGACCCAACCACCCAGCGTCAGCAGCAGCGAGACGACCACCAGCCCGATGAGCAGGACGCGCCGGACCCGAGCCCGGGTCCGCCGTCGGGACCTTGGCCGCCGACCACGCGACACACTGCTCTCCCCCACACCACACTCCCAGGGCCGAATCGGACAGACTTGTCGATGCATCGCTTTCTAGCACGAAACACCACAGCATCGACCCGATATCAGGCAGTTTGCTGGTCCGCGTCCTGGTTTGCGATATCGGTTCGCCTCTATCGGCGGGCGCGCGCCGGCGCCGAGACGTCCTGGAGCATCTGCTCGATCCGGTCGACGCCGGCCCGCAGCGACATCTCCCGCAGGTAGGCGTCCCGCCCCCGGCGGCCCATGTCGACCCGGGCGGGCGGCGGGATCGTCGACGCCAGCCAGAACCGGTCCGCCAGCGCGGCCCAGTCCTCCGGCGCGCAGGACAACCCGGCCCGGACCCGCTCCACGAGCGCCACCGTGTCGCCACCGGCCGAGGCCACCACCGGAGAAGCGCAGGAGAGGGCGGCCTGGAGCTTGCCGGGCACCATCCCGCGCAGCTCGGGCAGGTCGCGCAGCATGACGAGCTGGTAGTCGGCCGCCGCGTACAGCGCCGGCATGTCCAGCGGTGAGCGTCGCTCCACGAAGCGGACGTTGTTCGCCCGGAGCTCGGCGGCGAGCCCCCGCACCCGCCGCTCCTCCGCTCCGGAACCCACCAGGACCAGATCCATCCGGTCGTCCAGCGCGGCCGCCGCGCGCACCGCGGTCTCCAGGCCCTGCCGTACGCCGATCGTCCCCGCGTGCATCACCACGCACCGGCCGTCACGGCGGATCAGCTGCCGCGCGGCCGGGCTGGGCTCGGTCGGCCGGAAGATCCGTTCGTCGGTCCAGTTGAGCACCACCCGCACCCGGTCCGGGTCGGCGCCGCCGGAGACGACCAGGTCCCGCATGGACGGCGCGGTGACAGCGATACCGCCGGCCTCCTGATAGATCCGGCGCAGGGTGGCGCCGAGCCGCCCCGACCACCGGCGGCCCTCGTCGGGCCCGGACGAGTCCTCCTCCGACCAGACGTCCTGCACGTGCAGCACGGTCGGTACCCGGCCGAGCAGCCGGAACAGGGCGGCCGCGGCGAAAGTGGCCGCCGGCAGCTGGAAGACGTACAGGGCGTCGACGTCACCGAGGTAGCGGCGGCCGGTCAGCGCCACACTGCCGGCGAAGGAGAGCCAACTGGCCATCCGTGCCCCGGCCGAGCCGTCGCCGCCCGCGTACCGGGGCACCCGGCGGACGGTCAGCCGCTCGCTGTGCGTCTGGTGCCGCCACCGCTGCCGCCAGCCCGGATAGACGTGACCGCCCGGGTAGTCCGGGAAACCGGTGAGCACGCGTACCTCGTGACCCCGGGCGGCCAACTCCTCGGCGAGGCTGCCGGGTATGAACGCCGGCTCCGGCGGGAAGTGGTAGGACAGAATGCCGATCTTCATGGCCGCGCTCCCGGTGCGGTATCCCGGCGCCCGACCCGACGCACCCCGTACCATGCACGCATCCCCTCTGCGTCCGGCCGCGATCGCCGGAATTCCGCCGTCGCGGCGATCAGCCGCGCCACCATGCCTACGAGAGGGGTGCAGATGGTCGACGGGGTGCTCTTCGTCTGCCACGCCAACCTGTGCCGGTCCCCGATGGCCGAGTTCCTCGCCCGGCGGCTGCTCCGCGATCTCCCGGTCACCGTGACCAGTGCGGGCACCGACGCCGTCGACGGCGGGACCATGCACCCGTACGCCGGCGCGGTCGCGGCCAGGACCGGCGCGGATCCGGCGGCGTTCCGCACCCGGCGGCTGCGCCCGGAGCATCTGACCCGGGCCACGCTGGTGCTGACCGCCACCCGGCGACAGCGTTCCGTCTGCACCGCGCTGGCCCCGGCCGCGCTGCACCGGACCTTCACCCTTCGCCAGTTCGCCCGGCTGGCCGCCGCGGCCGAGGCCCCCGCCGGGGGCAGCGGTTCCCCGCTCCGCGTGGCGGTGGCGGCGGCCGCCCGCGCCCGGGGACGGCTGCAACCCGCCACCCTGGACGCGGACGACCTGGGCGACCCGATCGGTGGCTCACCCGCCGACTTCCGGCGCTGTGCGGAGGAGATCGAGCGGTCGATCCGACCCGTGCTGGCACTCATCGGGACAGCCGGGTGAGTTCCTGGGTGCGGTCGCCCAGCGGCGCCTCGGGCTCGCCGCGCCGGGCGACACCCGCCCGGTCGGTGGGTACGGACGACGCTGCCGGCGGAACGACCACCTTGTACGCCTCGTACTGGTAGGCGTCCGCCCGGGCCACCTTGGCCATGTTCAGCACACAGCCGAGCAGGCGCACCGACACCGAGTGCAGTGCCCGGGACGCGGCGGCCACCTGGCTGCGCGAGGTCCGCCCCTGCTGGGCAACCAGCAGCGCGCCGTCCGCCTGCACGGCCACCACCACGCCGTCGGTGACGGCGAGCAGCGGCGCGGTGTCGATGACCACGATGTCCGCCGACTCCCGCAGGGCGACCAGCAGGTCCGCCATCGCCTTGGAGCCGAGCAGCTCACTCGGGTTGGGCGGGGTGGCGCCGCTGGGGAGCACGAGCAACGACTTGTCGCCCCACCGCTGCACCACGTCGCCCACCTGGACGTCACCCACCAGCACGTCGGTGAGGCCCACCCCACCGTCGACCCCGAGGTAGTCGGCGACCTTGGGACGGCGCAGGTCGGCGTCGATGAGCAGCACCCGCCAGCCCGCCTCGGCCAGCGCGATCGCCGTGTTGCAGGCCATGGTGGTCTTCCCCTCGCCCTGCAGGGCGCTGGTGACCGCGATGACCCGGGCCGGCTCGTGCACGTCCACGAAGCGCAGGTTGGTGCGCAGCTTGCGGACCGCCTCGGCGCGGGGCGAGTTGGCCGCCTCGCCCACGATCAGTGGAGCCGCCTTGGCGCCGGACTCGAACGGGATCTCGCCCAGCAGCGGGCTGCCGGTCACCCGCTGGAGCGCGGCCGCGTCCCGCATCCGGACGTCGGCGACGCCCCGCAGCACGGCCAGCCCCGCGCCGAGCAGCAGGCCCAGCAGTCCGCCGATGACCAGGTTGCGCACCGGCTGCGGCGCCACCGGGCTGGAGGTCACCCGGGGACCGCTCACGATCTCGATCTTGACCGGTGGCGACTTGCCGTCCGGGGGCGTCTCCACCTTCCGCACCAGCTCCACGAACTTGGCGGAGAGCGCCTCGGTGGTCTGCAGCGTCCGGGTCTGGTCGGTGTCGGTGAAGGTGGCCTTCAGCAGCACCGTGCCGGCCTCGGTGGAGGTGCTGATCCGGCGCTGCACCTGGTCGGCGGTGAGCCCGAGCGGGCTCTCCGTCACCACGCTCTGCGCCAGCCGGTCGCTGGTCAGCAGGTCGGCGTAGGACTTCACCCGCTGCTGGAGGAAGAGGCCGCCCTGGTAGGCGTCGGTGACCCCCTGGCTGGGCGTGGTGACGAAGAAGGTCACCGAGCCCTGATAGCTGGGTGGGGTGCGGACCGTGATCAGAGCGGCCGCCCCCACGGCGACCATCACGGTGACCAGAACGATCCACCAGTGGCGTCGGACCAGCCGCAGGTAGCTGAGAACGTCCATCACGCTCCCCCTCGCGACACGCCGATCAGCCGATGAAACTGCACGAAAGCCCCCTAAAACGCCCAGTTGCCATGCCAGGATCGAAAGTGCATATACATCACAGTAAGCGACCGGACGAATGTAAACGATTAGAAGCGCTCATACGGTCTAAATCCTTCCATTCCGGGTTCGGACGCAGAGGACATCCATGGATCGCGAAGCAACCGCCGCCGCCCGGCCCCGCGACTGGGTCACCCGCCGCACGGCCACCCTGTCTCTGTTAACGCTGGACACCGCCGCGTGGTGCGGCGGATTTCTCGGCGCGGCGTGGACCCGTTACGAGTTCGAGCTGACCGCCGTCCGCGGCGTCCGGGTGCTGACCGTGGCGCTCGGCTGCGCCGCGCTGTACGCGGTGCTCACCCTGCTTCGCTTCCGGATGTACGGGCGGCACCCGATCGGCAGCGCCGGCGAGGCCCGCGGGCTGGCCGGCCGGGCCGCGACCGCCGCGCTGGCCACCCTGGCCTGCCTGCTGCTGCCGTGGACCGAACGGCCGACACCGGCCACCACCCCGCTGCTCGGCGGCGCGGTCGCCCTGGTGCTGATGGCCGCCGGCCGCGCCGCCTGGCGGACCCGGCAGGAACGACACCGCCGGCCGGTCCGCGCCGCGGAGCGGTGTCTGGTCTACGGCGTGGACGCGGCCAGCGAACGCCTGGTCCGGGTGCTCCTCGGCGATCCGCAGGGCCGGTACCAACCGGTGGGCCTGCTCGACGACGACCCCGCCAACCGGCGGCTGCGCCTGGAGGGGCTCCGGGTGCTGGGCGGCCGGGAGCAGATCGGCTCGGCGGTGCGGGCGACCCGGGCCGGCACCGTGATCTTCTCGATGAGCGGCTCGGACGCGGCGCTGCTGCGGGACGTGCGCGCCCGCACGCTCCAGGCCGGCGCCGCGTTCAAGGTGCTGCCCCCGGTCCGCGAGCTGCTCGACCGTCCGGTCGCGGTCACCGACATCCGGGACATGCAGCTCACCGACCTGCTCGGGCGGGCGCAGCGGGTGGCCGAACTGACCGTGGAACGCAGCGGCCTGGCCGGGCGGCGGATCCTGGTCACCGGCGCCGGCGGCTCCATCGGCTCCGAGCTGTGCCGGCAGATCGCCCGCTGCGAGCCGGGCGAGCTGATGATGCTCGACCGGGACGAGTCAGCCCTGCACGCCCTGCAGATGTCCCTGCACGGGCGGGCGCTGCTGGACGGCCCGGAGCTGATCCTGGCCGACATCCGCGACGCCGAGGGCATCGCCCGGATCATCGCCGACCGGCAGCCGGACGTGGTCTTCCACGCGGCGGCCCTCAAGCACCTCACCATGCTCCAGCGGCACCCCGGCGAGGCGATCAAGACCAACGTCCTGGGCACCCTCAACGTCCTGGAGGCGTGCCGGGACGTCGCCGAGTTCGTCAACATCTCCACCGACAAGGCGGCCAACCCGACCAGCGTGCTCGGCTACTCGAAGCGGATCACCGAGCGGCTCACCGCCCACTTCGCCGACCAGTTCGGCGGGGCGCACCTGAGCGTCCGCTTCGGCAACGTGCTCAGCAGCCGGGGCTCCGTGCTGACCGCGTTCCAGGCGCAGATCCGGGCCGGGGTGCCGATCACCGTCACGCACCCGGAGGTGACCCGCTACTTCATGACCGTGCAGGAGGCAGTGCACCTGGTGCTCCAGGCGGCCACCATCGGCCGCGGGGGTGAGGCGCTGGTGCTCGACATGGGCGAGCCGGTACGCATCGCCGACGTCGCCCGCCGGCTCGCCGCCGAGGCGGACCACCCGGTCGACATCGTCTACACCGGGCTGCGGCCGGGCGAGAAGCTGCACGAGCACCTGTTCGGCGCCGACGAGGCGGACAGCCGGCCGCTGCACCCGCTCATCTCGCACGTGGCGGTGCCGTCGCTCGCCCCCGAGGAGGTACGCGGGCTGGACCCGTACGCCGACCCGGACGAGTTGGTCAAGCGGCTGGCGGCGCTCTGCGACCATGTCCACGCGTCGCTGCCGGTGCTGCCCGGGCAGCGCTGAGCCGGGCGTGGTGGGCGCTTCCGCCCCGCCGCGCTGGCCTCTGCTCCGACGGCTGAGCGAATCGTCCCACCGGCCCGGATCGGCACTGCCGCCGCCGCCGGGATAGGGTCGAAACCGGTGTGCCGGGAAGTCTGGTCGGCGAGTTCCTTGCCGTCGACGAGCCGGAGTTGGACACCGTATGACCAACCGCACCCCGCGCACCCGCCTGCCCGAACGCCTCCTCTCCCGCCGTTCCTGGCCGGAAGCACGCTTCCTGGCCGACGTGCTGCGTACCGAAACGGTGGGCGGCGGGCTGCTGCTGCTCGGTGCGGTGATCGCGCTGGCCTGGGCCAACTCCCCCTGGCGGTCCGCGTACGCGGAACTGGGCCGCTGGGTGCCGTGGCCCGGCGGCGGGGCGCTGCACCTGGACCTCGACCTCGCCGCGTGGGCCGCGGACGGCCTGCTGGCGATCTTCTTCTTCGTGGTGGGCCTGGAGCTCAAACGCGAGTTCGTGGCCGGGGACCTGCGGGACCCGCGGCGGGCGACCGTGCCGGTGGTCGCCGCGATCGGGGGCATGCTGGTGCCCGCCCTCTGCTACGTCGCGGTGCTCCTCTCCACCGGCGGGGCGGGACTGCGCGGCTGGGCCATCCCCACCGCCACCGACATCGCCTTCGCCCTCGCCGTGCTGGCAGTGGTCAGCTCACACCTGCCGCAGGGGCTGCGCGCCTTCCTGCTCACCCTCGCGGTGGTCGACGACCTCTTCGCGATCATCATCATCGCGGTCTTCTACACCGCCGATTTCCGACCGTTGCCGCTGCTCGCGGCGCTGGCACCGATCGCCGTCTTCGCGCTGCTGGTGCAGCGGCGGCGGACCTGGTGGTGGGCGCTCATCCCGCTCGCCGGGCTCGCCTGGGCCCTGGTGCACGCCTCCGGGGTGCATGCCACGGTCGCCGGGGTGCTGCTCGGCTTCACCGTGCCCGTGCTGCCGTCCCGGGCCGGCGGACCGGGTCTGGCGGAGCGGCTGGAGCACAGGTGGCGACCGGTGTCGGCGGGCCTGGCGGTGCCGGTCTTCGCGTTCTTCGCGGCCGGCGTGTCGCTGGTCGACGTCGACCTGGGCGCGGTGCTCACCGACCCGGTCGTGCTCGGGGTCGCCGCCGGTCTGGTGCTCGGCAAGACGGTCGGCGTGTTCGGCTCGACGTTCCTGCTCGCCCGGTTCACCCGGGCCGAACTCGACGAGGAGATCACCTGGGCGGACCTGCTCGGGCTGGCGCTGCTGGCCGGCATCGGCTTCACCGTCTCGCTGCTCATCGGTGAGCTGGCCTTCGGCGCCGGCAGCCCGGAGGACGACCGGGTGAAGATGGCCGTGCTGCTCGGCTCGCTGATCGCGGCCACGCTGGCCTCGACCGTGCTGCTGCGCCGCAACCGGGTGTACCGGCGAATCTCGGAGCGGGAGAGCCGGGACGCCGACGGCGACGGCATCCCGGACGTCTACCAGGATCGGTCCGCGTAGCGCCAGCAGTGCGCGGGCCCGCCGCGTCCGGTCAGCGCCGGCGGTCGGCCGGATGCTCCTCCTCGGGCTCCTCCCGCTCCTCGGTCTCCTCCTCGACCGCCTCGGCGTAGGGCTCCATGAGGTCGTCAGCCGGCACCACAAGCCACTCGGTCCGGTCCTGCTCGTTGGCGCGCCCGCCGGGCGGCGGCTCGGGAGCGGTGGGGTCCCCGGCGAAGCCGTACTCGTTGGGCTCGTCGTGCCTGGCCATGCGCTGACCTCCCGGTCGTCCGAAGGTTCGCCTCTCCTGCCGCCCACGCTAGGCGTCGGCCGTCACCGCCGCAGGGCGGCGCAGATCTTCGTACCCGGCGGCGGCCGGCAGAATCACGCACGCCCGACGCGGGCCGTGCCGCCCGGTGCGGGAACAGGCTCCGGCGGGCGCCGCCGCCGCGACCCACGCGGTCGCGGCGGCGACACCGCGCGGACGGCTCAGGTCAGCTCGTGGACCGCCTCCAGGATCAGCCACAGGCCGGAGATGGCGAAGAGGATCGCCGCGCCGTACCGGATGGTCTTCTCCGGCAGGTGCTTGCCGAGCAGCCGGCCGACCATGATCGCCAGGGCGTCGGCAGCCACCATGCCGATCGTGGAACCGAGCCAGGTCCCGAACCAGCCGTACTTGGTGGCCAGGGTGATGGTGGCCAGCATGGTCTTGTCACCCAGCTCGGCCAGGAAGAAGGCGACGCCGACGGTGATGATCGCGGACCTGCTGCTCTTCTCGGCCTTGCGCTTCTCCTCCTCGGTGAGCTTGTCGCCGCGCAGGGTCCACGCACCGAAACCCAGGAATGCCACACCGGCGATGAGCGAGATCCAGGTGGTGGGCAGCGCCGCGTGCAGCCCGTACCCGATCGCCACCGAGGCCAGGTGCACAATGGCGGTGGCGACGGTGATGCCGATGAGCACCGGCACGGGCTTGAACCGCGTGGCGAACGTGAGGGCCATGAGCTGGGACTTGTCGCCCAGCTCGGCGACGAAGATGACGCCGAAGCTGATCACCAGCGCGACGAGGAAACCGTCCATGTGAACCTTCCCGATCAAGCCGGGAGGAGGTACAGGGGCGCCCTCGACCCGGCTGCGACAGCCTGAGTCGAAGGTCTCGCCCGCCCCGGGAACCGGGGCCGCGTGGCCGGATGCGGGACGCACCAGTATGTCGACCACGACATTGGGGGCTACTCCCCTTCGCGCCGCCCAGCCTAACCCACCCCGGCCGGCGGGGTAGCCGCGGGTGAACAGGCTCACCGCGGCGGCCCCGGACGCTCAGTCGGCCCGGGCGAGAGTGACGCCGAACAGTCCGTGCGGGTCGGTCCAGAACGCCTGCGTGGCGAAGCCGGCGTCGGTCAGCTCGGCCGCGATCCCCTCCGGGTGGAACTTCGCCGAGATCTCCGTCCGCAGCTCCTCACCCGCGGCGAACCCGACGTCCAGGTCCAGCACGTGCACCCGCATCGGGCGTTCGGCGCGCAGCCGCATCTCGATCCACTCGTGCTCGGGATCCCAGACCGCCACGTGGGTGAACGCCTCCGGGTCGAAGTCCGCCCCCAGCTCCCGGTTGATCACACGGAGCACGTTGCGGTTGAAGTCGGCGGTCACCCCGGCCGCGTCGTCGTAGGCGGGCACGATCACCTTCGGGTCCTTGACCAGGTCGGTGCCGATCAGCAGCCAGTCGCCGGCCTCCAACGCGGCGCGCATGGCGGTGAGGAACTCGGCCCGCTCGACCGGCAGCAGGTTGCCGATGGTGCCGCCGAGGAACACCACCAGCCGCCGGCCGCCGGTGGGCAGCCGGTCGAGCTGCCGGGTGAAGTCGCCGACGATGCCACGTACCCGCAGCCCGGGGTATTCGGCGGCGATCCGCTCGGTGGACTCCCGCAGCGCGCTGACCGACACGTCCAGCGGCGCGAAGGTGCCCAGGCCTCCGTGGCGGGTGAACGCGTCGAGCAGCAGCCGGGTCTTCTCCGACGAGCCGGACCCCAGTTCGATCAGCGTCTTCGCCCCGGTCACCTCGGCGATCTCGTCGGCGTGCTCGGTCAGCACCGCCCGTTCGGCCCGGGTCGGGTAGTACTCCGACAGCCGGGTGATCTCGCCGAAGAGTTCACTGCCGCGGGCGTCGTAGAACCACTTCGGTGGCAGCCACTTCGGCTGCGCGGTCAGCCCGACCCGTACATCCTCCCGCAGGCTGCGGTCGAGGTCCTGCTCCGCCAGGTAGATCTCCAGTGGCTCCGCGCTCATGAGGTGCCCCTTCCGTTGCCCGAACGTCCTGCCCTACCCGTGGAAACGTTGCTTCAGGCGGCCACCAGATCCCGGGTTCGCACCCCGGTCGCGGTCGCCACCACCAGCCGCCCGTCCGGCACCGCCTGCCAGCCGGGGTCGTCGTCGAGAGGTTCCGAGGCCAACAGCACCGACTCGGGGGTACGGCGCACCGACAACGCGTGCCCAGCCACGCTGGCCACCGCCGTCGTACCGTCGGTGAGCAGCAGGTTCATCCGCGACCCGGGCGCGACCCCCGCGACCGCCGCGACGGTGTCGGCCACCGCCCGCGCCGGATCCTGCCCGGCCCGCAGCCGGTGCCGGACCAGCGCCCACAGCAGCGCGGCGTCGGTCGGCGCGTCCAGCGTCAGCAGGTCGCGGACCGGCAGCTCGGCGGCGAGCGGCACCACCGTGTCCGGCCAGCCCCGGACCACGCCGTTGTGGCTGAACAGCCAGCGCCCCTCGGCGAACGGGGCGACGGCCGTCTCCTGCACCGGCATGCCGACCGTCGCGGACCGGACGGCGGCCAGCACCGCACCGGCGACCGTGACCGCCGCGAGCCCGGGCAGCGTGGTGTCGCTCCACAGCGGCTGCGCCCGCCGGTAACGGACCGGGTCGCCGGTGCCCGGGTACCACCCGACGCCGAAGCCGTCGGCGTTGATCGTGCCGCCGCCGCGCATGTCGCGCGGCGCCCAGGACTGCCGCAGCAGCCCGTACGGCGGGTCGTACAGCAGGCTACGCAGGCTGACCAGCGGACCGAGGTACGCCAGGTGGCGGCACATCAGGTGGAACCGCCGCTCACGCCGCCCCGCTCCGGTCGCTCACGCCGCCTCCTCCGGCCGGGCGTCCCGGGCGCAGCGGAAGCCGCTGAAGATCTGCCGCCGGATCGGGTAGTCCCAGTTGCGGAAGGTGCCCCGGCAGGCCGCCCGGTCAGTGCCGAACGAGCCGCCACGCAGCACCCGGTAGTCGTCGCCGAAGAAGACCTCGGAATACTCGCGGTACGGGAACGCGACGAAGCCGGGATGCCCCCGGAAGGTGGACGAGGTCCACTCCCAGACGTCCCCGATGAGCTGGTGCACGCCGAGCGGCGAGACGCCCGCCGGGTACGCGCCCACCGGCGCCGGCCACAGGTGCCGCTGCCCCAGGTTCGCGTGCCCGACCGTCGGGTCGTCATCGCCCCACGGGTAGCGGCGGGAGCGCCCGGCCGCGGGGTCCCAGCGGGCCGCCTTCTCCCACTCCGCCTCGGTGGGTAGGCGCATGCCGGCCCAGGCCGCGTACGCCTCCGCCTCGTACCAGCAGACGTGCACCACCGGCTCGTCGTCGCGCACCGGCGACCAGCGGCCGAACCGGCGGTACGCCCAGCCGTCGCCGTCCCGCCGCCAGTGCATCGGCGCGCTCAGCTCCGCGTCGACGCGGTGTCGCCAGCCCGCCACGCTCCACCAGCGCGGCTCGTCGTACCCGCCGTCGGCGATGAAGGCGCGGTACTGGCCGTTGGTGACCGGCGCGGCGTCGATGACGTACGCGGGCAGGTCCACGGTGTGCGCGGGGCGCTCGTTGTCCAGTGCCCACGAGTCGGTCGAGGTGCCCATGGTGAACGGCCCGGCCGGCACCAGCACCTCGCCGCCGACCCGGATGAGCGGCTCGGGCGGTGGTGGCGCGTCCAGCACCGGCGCCCCGGCGCGCAGCTGGTGGGTGGCCAGCATAGTCTCGTCGTGCTGCTGCTCGTGCTGCACGATCATCCCGAACGCGAAGCCGTCCGCCAGCAGCCGCCGATCGGTGAACCGGATCCCATCGAGCAGGTCGTACACCTTGTCCCGGACGGTGCGCACGTAGGCCCGGGCCTCGGCCGGGGGCAGCAGGGGCAGCGCGGGGCGGTCCTTGCGGGGCTGCTTGAACGCGTCGTACAGGTCGTCGATGTCGCGACGTACCGGATCGCGACCGCCGACGTCGCGCACCAGCCAGAGCTCCTCCTGGTTGCCGACGTGGGCCAGGTCCCAGACCAGCGGGGACATCAGGGTGGAGTGTTGCCGGATCAGGTCGTCGTCGTCCACCGCGTCGGTCAGCAGCGAGGTGCGGCCCCGGGTGCGGTCCAGCTCCGCCGCGATCCGGCTGCGCAGCTGCTCGCTGTCCGTACCCGGCCGCTCGGTCGTGGTCACCGGTGTCCCCTCCCCGCGGCGACGCGGCGCCGCATGATTCCTCGACTCGTCTCCTCGTGGATCCCGGCCGGCAGGTCCAGCTCGGGCAGGGCCGCCAGGGCCAGGTCGAACAGGGCCGTAGCGGCGGCAGCCAGCGGGCCGTCGTCGAGCCCGTGCCGGGCCGCGGCATGCCAGCGGTCGGCGACCCGGGCGGCGACGGCCAGCGCGTCCCTGGTGGTGGCCGGCTCGGCGAACAGCGCGGCCAGCACGGCCAGCGGCACCGTCCACTCCCGTCGTGGCTGGGCGTCCAGGTAGCGCACCTCCAGGTAGCCGCGCGGGCGTACCGGCGGGAAGAGCGTGCTGACGTGGTACTCCAGGTCCTCGGTGGTCGGCGGGCGGGGCAGCGCCCCGGCCAGCCAGTCGGCGAAGGTGACCCCCGGCGGCGGGGTCCAGTCCGGGCCGTCACCGCGAATGCACAGCAGTGGCGCGGCGAGCGCGTACTCGGTCCACGCGGTGAGCGGGTCACGGTCGGGCGAAACGGGCGACCAGACCGGCCGGGTCCGGGCCGGGTCGATGGCCAGCCAGGCGGCCATCCGGGCGGAGGCCCAGCCGGTACGCCGGCCGGCGTACCGGTCCGCGGTGGCGAACGCGGCCAGCAGCGGCGGACCGACGGCGTGGGCCGTGGCCCACCGCTGCGCCAGTTGCTCCGGCTCGCCCGCGTCAAGGCAGACCTGCAGGCTGGCCGTGCTGTACATCATGACCCGACCGGCCGGGCCGTGCCGGTCGAAGACGCAGCGCATGGCCTGGTAGCGGGGGGTTTCCACGACGGAGCGCGGGATCCGCCAGGGATCCAGGCCGGTATGGCCGAGAGCGAGGCCGGCGGCGTCCAGCGCGGCGGTCAGCTCGGCGACGTCGGCCTCGGTGGCCAGGATGAGCGCGGCGATCGACGGTCGCGGCGCGGAGGAGATTTCCACCTGCCCGCCCGGCTCCACGGTCACGGCGCCGCCGTGCCGGAGCCTCTCGGCCGGGCTGGTGGGATCGATGGTGACGGGGCTGTGCCGCCCCAGCGCCCGGTGCAACCGCGCGCGGTCGACCGGGCGGGCCGGGTCCGCGGCGTCGTGCACCGTCCATTCCAGCTCGACGCCGGTGAGCGTGGGCGGACCGGTCTTGAAGCAGATCCTGGCCATGTGCCGGGCGGCGGCGGCCTCGTCCGGCAGGACGGTCGCCCGGTCCAGCTCCGGTGACATCACCAAGAGAAGGCTCCTCTCCCCGTGCGGGGGTGGGCGACCACGGTGTCGACGGGCGCCCCCACCGTCGCGGGTCGGGCGTCCGCGGTCCCACCCATCTTCTGTCTAGCAGACGGATCCCGCCCGCCGAGGGCGATGAATTTTTGTCCGGATTCGGGTGCGGCCGATGCCGGTAGGGTCAGCCGCCGACGCCTGGCCTCTGCACCGCCGGGTTGCCCACACCGGACATGCCGCTACCCGATTTGCCGCTGTTCGCCTTACCGCTGTTCGACTTACCGCTGTTCGATTTGGCGCTGTTCGAATTGTCCGGGCCCCCGGCGGACGTGGTCGCGCCGTCGGCCCCGGACGACGCGCCGGCGGACCCGAACTTGGCAGGCGCACCGGACGACTTTGCGGGCGCAGCGGATGACGTGGCAGGGGCGCCGGACGACGTGGCGGAGGCATCTGGGGACGGCTTCGGGGCCCGTTCCGGGACGAGCCGGAGGCAGAAGTCCTCCACCTGGTCCGCGCCGCCCGCCGTGGCGACCAGGTCGGCGAAGCCCGGCGACTCCAGCGCCTTGGCCCGCTGCGGTGGCGACTTGGCCAGGTAGGCCTTGCAGTGGCCGGCCAGCTTGCCGGCGCCGGCCGGCTGGCCCGGCCCGTCGGTCGGGGTCGGGGCGGCACCGGTGGTCGGGGCTTGGCCGGGAGTTCCGGTGCCGGTCGGGCTCCCGCCCTGGGACCCCGTCGGCGCCGCCGCGCTCTCCCCGCCGGTGCTGCCCGACGTGCTCGGGGCCGGTGGCGGCGCCGGTTGGTCGGGCCGGTCGAGGCTCACCGCGGCGAACGCGACCCCGGCGGTGGCGGTGGTGGCGAGCCCGGCCAGCCAGGCCGCCGCGCCGACGCGGAGGCGTCCCGGCCGACGAGGCGCGAGCGCCGGCGCCGGTACGGGTGCCGCGCGGGCCGCCCGGAACGCGGCGAGCGCCTGTTCCTCGCCGGACAGCTCGCCCGGCTCGGCGGGAGCTGCCGCCGCGACGAGCAGGTGGGCGAGCGGATCGGCGGTCGGCTGGCGGCCGGCACGGGCCGTGTCGAGAAGACGGTCGGACTCCGCCCGGTCGGCGGGTCCGACGGATCGGTGAAACCTCATCCAGATTCCCCTCACGTCATCCGTCTGCCGGCTCGGCCTTGGGCGCATTCGCCGCCGCTCGTCCCCGGCCGGTACGGGGGCGGGGTGGGGTGGCCTGTTCGGTCCGGTTGGACGGCTGGTGCACGTCGGAGCGTTCCAGGAGCGCGGCGAGGCGCCGGAGCCCCCGGTGTGCAGCGGTACGGACGGCGCCCGCCCGCCGGCCCAGCACCCGCCCGGCGGTCTCCGCGTCGAGCCCGATCACGGCGCGCAGCAGCACCGCCTCCGCCTCCCGCTGCGGCAGGGTGGCGATCAGCGCGAGCGCGCTCTCGGTGCCGATGGTCTCCCCGGCGCGCTCGGCGGTGTCGGCGTCCCCGGCCAGCTCGCTGAGCGCCTGCACCGGCACCGGCAGGGACGGCCGCCGGCGCTGCCGGCGGAGGTGGTCCATGGCGCGGTTGCGGGCGATGGTGACCGTCCAGGCGCGGAACTCCCCACCGGCGAAGCCGGGCAGGTCGCGGGAGATCTGCAGCCAGGCCTCGGAGGCGACGTCCTCGGCGTCCGCGCCGACCAGGGCGGTGAGGTAGCGCAGCAGGCCGGGCTGCAGGCTGCGGTAGAGGAAGCGGAAGGCCTCCTCGTCGCCCGCCTGCGCTGCGGCAACCGCCTCGCTCAGCTCACCGGTCATGGATCCGCCATTTCCGTTCTCGGGACCGACGCCTGCCGGTGCGGCGTGCCCGATGCCCGTTCCGGTCCCGGTGACCGGACCCCACCCGCACCATCAGCCCCCCGCTGGCCTGATCGGCGCTCCGCGCGGAAACGTGCGGCGCGCGCATGGACACACGTGCCGCGAAGTACGGTCCGTCGGCGGACATACCGTACCCGCGTCATGGGGCGGCCCAGAGCCGGGCTAACGCTAGGAGCGGAGGCACCGGTGGACAAGCCGCCACTCGACCGGGAAAGAGTGAGAATTCTCTACGGGCGGCCACGGCGGGTCGATGTAACGAAGAGCACCGCCAGAACGCTGCGGACCGACCGCTGCTCGAGTCAGGCCGGTCAACGCGGACAAACCAAGCGTGGAGCGGCGATTCCTGGCCGATCGTACCCGACCCGTCACGGTCCGCCATTCGACACCCGGGGCCGCTGGCCGTTCGACGGAGGACGGTCGGACCGCCCACGCGCCCCGACGGGAGAGATCGCGGGAAATACTTCCGGGCACCACTGGGTACGGTATGGAGGTGTTGTCTTCGGAGGTCGTGCTCAGCGGTCGGTACCGCCTGGATGACCGTGTCGCCACCGGCGGCATGGGTGACGTCTGGCGTGCCACCGACCTGGTGCTGGGCCGTCGGGTCGCGGTGAAGGTCCTGCTTCCCGCGCTGGTTTCCGACCCCGATTTCATCGCCCGCTTCCGCGCCGAGGCGCGGATCATGGCGTCCCTGCGTCACCCGGGCGTCGTCCAGGTCTTCGACTGCGGCGAGGACGAGCTGCCCGACGGCGGCCGGGCCGACTACCTGGTCATGGAGTTCGTCGACGGCGAGCCGCTCTCCCGGCGGATCCAGGAGGCCGGCCAGCTCGAGGTCGCCGAGACGATGTCCATCGTGGCGCAGGTGGCCCAGGCCCTGCACGGGGCGCACACCCGGGGCATCGTCCACCGGGATGTGAAGCCGAGCAACCTGCTGGTGCAGCAGGACGGCACGGTCGTGCTGGTCGACTTCGGCGTGGCCCGGTCGACCAACGTCACCAGCATCACCAGCGCCAACGCCGTGCCCGGCACCGCGCTCTACATGGCACCCGAGCAGGCGGCCGGCCGGCCGGTCTCCGGCGCAACCGACATCTACGCGCTCGGCGCCGTCGCCCACTGCTGCCTCACCGGCAGCCCGCCGTTCACCGGCGACAGCCCGCTGCAGGTGGCGGTCCGGCACCTGGACGACGAGCCGCCGGAGCTGCCGGCGGACATCCCGCAGCCGGTCCGCGACCTGGTCGCCCGGGCTCTCGCCAAGGGCCCGGCAGACCGCTTCCCGGACGGCGCGGCGATGGCTGCGGCGGCCCGGGCGGCCATGGCCGGGGCACCGACCGCGACGGTACCGGTGACGCTGCGCGGGGCGGTCGGACCGGCCCCCGGCCGGGACGACCTGACCGTCGCGGCGCCCCTGGCCACGGTGGCGCCCGCCGGCCGCCGGACCCGGCGCGGGACCCTGGTCGGCGCGCTGGCCGCGGTGCTGGTCGCCCTGGCCGCCCTGGGCGCGGCGCTCGGCGCGGCGCGGAACACGGGCGAGCCGGGCATCACCATCGAGAGCACCCCGCCGGCCGTCGCGCCCAGCGACGACGCGGAGTCGCCGGCGGTAACCGAGACCAGCCCCGACGAGGGCACGCGGCCGCGCCGGCCGGCCCGGCCGGATAACAGCCCCTCGGCCACGGCGACCCCGACCCCCACCCCGTCCTTGACCGCGTCCGTGGAGCCGTCGGCGTCCGAAGCGCCGCCGAGCGCCTCGACATCACCGCCGACGGAGCCCAGCCCGACCGGCTCGCCGTCGGAAGGCCAGCCGTCACCGAGCGACAGCGCCAGCACGCAGACCAACGTCAAAACGGATCAACAGCCCCGCGCGGGCGGCTGATCCGCCGAACGCAGGCGAGCGCACCGGGGCAACCCAGCCGGACCGGCCCCGCATCCGCTGCGGGACCGGCTCGGCGTTCCGGGTCCGTTCCCGGTCACTCCGCGCCCAGCGCCTCCACCACCGGCCGGGACAGCGCGCGCCGGGCCGGGAGGACGGAGGCGGCCAGCGCGGCCAGCACCGCCACGCCGAGGATCAGGGCGATCCGCGCCGGCGGCAGCACCAGGATGAAGCTGCCGCCCACCCGGGCCACCACGGCCATCGCGCCGGCGGCGACCGCGGTGCCGAGGGCGACGCCGAGCACCGCGCCGACCAGCGCGATGAGCACCGCCTCGACGGCCAGCGCGGCCCGCATGCCGCGCCGGGTCAGCCCCACCGCCCGCAGCACCGCGTTCTCCCGGGTGCGTTCCACCACGGACAGGGTCAGCGTGTTGGCCACCCCGACCAGGGCGATGACCACCGCCAGGCCGAGCAACGCGGTGACGAAGCCCAGCACCATGTCCACCGTGCCGGTGAGCATCTTCTTGTACGCCGCCTGGTCCATCAGGTTGACCGTCGGGTAGTCGGCCAGCACCTGGGTGAGCGCCGCCTTCGCGGTCGCCGGGGCGACCCCCGGCGCCGGGTCCACCTCGGCGAGGTAGCCGCGCTGCGCCGGGAAGAGCCGGGTGAAGTCCGAGTCCACCACCTCGACCACGTACCCGGCCGGGACCGGGCTGCCGGCCAGCGGGGCGTCGTCGGCGTGCACCACCGCGGCGATCCGGAACTGCCGGCCGGCGAGGGTGACGTTCTCCCCGACCGTCCAGCCGCGTGCCGTGGCCAACTCCCGGTGCACCAGCACCGCGCCGGGCCCGAGCTCGCCCACGTCGCCGGCGTCGACGCCGGTCAGCGTCCGGCGCACCAGCGCCGGGTGCGCCGCGCGCAGCTGCACCCCGTCGGCCACCCGGCTGCGCTGCTCGTGCACCACGCCCAGCTCGGGGCGGGCGGCCAGCGCGCCGGCCAGCGGGGCGGGCAGGTCGCCACCGATGCCGGTCACCACGAAGTCCACCCCGACCTCGGCGTCGACCCCGTCCTCGATGCCCCGCTTGGCGCTGGCCGCGCCGACCACGAAGGCGGTGACCAGCCCGATCCCGATCACCAGCGCGGTCGCGGTGGCGGCGACCCGGCGTGGGTTACGGACGGCGTTGGCGACGGCCAGCCCGGCGGTCGCGCCGAGCAGCGGGCGCACCGGCCGGCCGAGCAGGCGGACCAGCGCCGGCACCAGCACCGGCCCGAACAGCACGATGCCGAAGAAGGCCAGCACCCCGCCGAGCGCGACCAGCGCCACCTGGCCGGAAGCGCCGGCGCCGAGCAGGGCGGCCACGCCGCCAGCGAGCACCAGCGCACCGGCCGCGAGCCGGATCCGGCCCGCCCGCCGGGCCGGCTGCACGGCCGCGTCGGTCAGCGCCGCCACCGGCGCGATCCGGGTGCCCTGCCAGCTCGGCACCGCGGCGGCACCGACGGTGATCAGGGTGCCGAGGAGGAGGCAGAGCAGCACGGTCGCGGGGCTCATCGTGAGCGGGCCGCCCGCCGGCGCGCCCTGGGCGGACATCAGGGCGTCCAGTCCGACGGCCAGACCGACCCCGGCCAGCACCCCGGCGGCCGACGCGACCAGCCCGGTCACCGCCGCCTCCAGCAGGGTGGCCCGGAACACCTGGCCACGGGTGGCCCCGACCAGCCGGAGCAACGCGGTACGCCGGGTGCGCTGGGCCAGCACGATGGCGAAGGTGTTGGCGATGACGAAGCCGGACACCACCACGGCCACCGCGGCGAAGGTGAGCAGGAAGGCGCTGAACTGCCGCAGGTTCCGTACGCCGTCCTCCACGGCCTCGTCGAGGATCCGCTGCCGGTCCTTGACCACCACCCCGGGGCCGGCCGCCGCGCGGACCCGCTCGACGAGCGTGGCGCGGTCCACCCCGGGCCGGGCGGCGACGAGGATCCGGTCGTACCCGCGCTGGCCGCTGACGGCGAGAGCGTCGACGCCGGCCAGCCCGATGTACGGCCCGCCGACGTCCCGGGAGGTGCCGTCCACGTCGACGGTGCCGACCAGGGTGTACGGCCGGGCCGCCCCGGTGGCCCCGCCCACGCCGACCGGCGAGCCGAGCCGGAAGCCCTGTTCGGCGACGGTCGGCGCGTCGAGGACAAGCTCGCCCGGGCGCTGCGGCAGCCGGCCGGCGACCACGTCGTACGACTGCACTACCGGGTCGGTGGGGACGGCGGCGAGGACGGCGTAGCCGAGCACCGGGCGGCCGTCGGCGCCGACGACCCCGCCCGAGCCGAGCAGTTCGCCACCGGCGGCGGCCACCCCGTCGACGGCCCGCACCCGGTCCACCAGAGCGGGTGGCAGCGGCTTGTCGTCCTGGCCGTACACGCCGAGATCGGTGTGCCGGTCGAAGGTGCCGGCGCGGGCGTACGCCCCGGCGCGGATGCCGTCGGTGAAGATCAGGGTGCCGGCGACGAAGGCGACCCCGAGGACGATCGCCAGCGAGGAGAGCAGCAGGCGCAGCCAGTCGGCGCGGACCTGGCGCAGGGTCAGGCGCAGCATTCCGGTCACCGCCCCACCCGACGGCGCGAGGGCGCCGGCCGGGTCGAGGCGGGTGAGCGCCTCACGCACCTGCCCGACGGTGGGCCGGACCAGCTCGTCCACCACCCGGCCGTCGGCGAGGAAGACCACCCGGTCGGCGTAGCCGGCGGCCACCGGATCGTGGGTCACCATGACCACGGTCTGGCCGAGGGTGTCGACCGCCTCGCGGAGCAGGCGCAGCACCTCCGCACCGGAGCGGGAGTCGAGGTTGCCGGTGGGCTCGTCGGCGAACAGCACCCAGGGGCGGGTGATCAGCGCGCGGGCCACCGCCACCCGCTGCTGCTGGCCGCCGGAGAGCTCGGCCGGCCGGTGCCCGAGACGGTCGGTCAGGCCGACCGCGGCCACCACCTGCCGCAGCCAGGCCGAATCGGGCCGGCGGCCGGCGATGGCCAGCGGCAGCACGATGTTCTCCTCGGCGGTGAGGGTCGGCAGCAGGTTGAACTTCTGGAAGACGAAGCCGATCCGCTCCCGGCGCAGCAGGGTCAGCCGGCGATCGTCGAGCCGGGCCAGGTCGGCGTCGCCGATCCGTACCGTGCCGGCGGAGGGCCGGTCGAGGCCGGCGAGGCAGTGCATGAGGGTGGACTTGCCGGAGCCGGAGGGGCCCATCACGGCGGTGAAGCGGCCGGCGGCGAGGTCGAGGTCGACGCCGTCGAGGGCGACGACGCGGGACTGCGCGGAGCCGTACTCCTTGCGCAGGCCTCGGGCGGTGACGGCGACGCCGGTGGTCGTGGGTGCGACGGACACGTGTTGCTCCCGTGTGGAGACGTTCATCTGACGCCTCCGACGCTATGCGCGACACCGCCCTGTCGATCTCCACCTGCGCGCTCGATCCTGGTACGCCGGCGGTCGCCCCGGACCGGGTGGACCCGTACGCCCCAGGTCGTACGCCGGGTCAGCCGCCCGGCGTGACCAGCCCACTCTCATACGCCAGCACCACCGCCTGCACCCGGTCGCGGAGCTGGAGCTTGGCCAGGATCCGGCCGACGTGGGTCTTCACCGTCGCCTCCGCGACGTGCACCCGGCCGGCGATCTCGGCGTTGGACAGCCCCTCCGCCACCAGCAGCAAGATCTCCCGCTCACGTTCGGTGAGCTGGGCGAGCCGCGGGTCCTCGGTGGGAGCCGGGCCGAGCTGGCCGGCGAACCGGTCGAGCAGCCGCCGGGTGATCGACGGGGCGACCACCGAGTCACCCTCGGCGACCACCCGGATCGCGGCGAGCAGCTCCTCCGGCGGGACGTTCTTGAGCAGGAACCCGCTGGCCCCCGCCTGGAGCGCGGCGAACGCGTCGGCCTCGGTGTCGAAGGTGGTGAGCACCAGCACCCGGGGCCGCCCGGCAGGCGGCCGGGCGCAGATCCGCCGGGTCGCCTCCACCCCGTCCATGGTCGGCATCCGCAGGTCCATGACGACCACGTCGGCCTCGACCCGGTCCAGCACGCGCAGCGCGTCCGCGCCGTCGATCGCCTCGCCGACCACCGCCAGGTCGGGCTGGGAGTCCAGCACCATCCGGAACCCCGCGCGCACCAGCGCCTGGTCGTCGACGATCACCACCCGGACGGTCATGCCGCCTTCCCTTCCTCCGCACCGGGTGCCGACGGTAGCGGCAGCCGCGCCTCGACCCGCCATCCCCCGGCCAGCGCGGAACCGGCGGTGAGGCTGCCGTCGTACACCCCGACCCGCTCGCGCATGCCGACCAGGCCGTGCCCGCCGGACGGCGCCGGACGGACCACCGGCCGGCCACGACCGTCGTCGACCGCCCGGACCACCACGGCGTCCGCGGACCAGTCCAGGCTCAGCTCGACGGACGCACCCACCCCGGCATGCTTGAGCGCGTTGGTCAGCGACTCCTGCACCACCCGGTAGACGGTCAGCTCCAGGCCCGGCGGCAGGGGCACCGCCGCGCCGGTGGCGGCGCAGCTCACCCGCAGGCCGGCGGCGCGGAAGCGGTCCAGCAGGTGGGGCAGTTCGACCAGCGCCGGCCGGCGGTGCGCCGGCTCGGCGGACAACTCGCCGCCGGGCGCGTCCGGCACGGCCGCCGGCTCCGGCCGGCTCGGCTCCCGCAGTACGCCCACCAGCCGGCGCATCTCCTCCAGCGCCTGCCGGCCGGTGTCCGCCACCACCTTGGCCGCCTCCCGGGCCGTCGCCGGATCCCGGTCGATGGTGAACCGCACCCCGTCCGCCTGCACGATCATCACCGCCATGCTGTGCGCCACCACGTCGTGCAGCTCCCGGGCGATCCGGGTGCGCTCCTCGGCCACCGCCGCCCGGGCCTCGGCCTCCCGCTCCCGTTCCAGGGTGCTGGCCCGCTCCTCCAGGCTCAGCACGTAGAGCCGGCGGGTCCGCACGTTCAGCCCCATCAGCCACACCGCACCGGTGACCAGCCCGAAGTAGATCGCGCTGGCCCACCAGGCGGCCGGCCCGCGCACCTGGAGCGCGGCCAGCACCACGCCGGCCGCGGCCACCACCCCGGCGAGCACCCCGTCACGGAGCCGGTCGGCGTACTTGACCACGCTGTAGAGGGCGATCAGCACGCCGACGTCGTAGCCCAGCGGCCCCCAGCCGACGATCACCTGGGTGAGCGCGAGCGCGGCCACCACCGCGGCCACCGCCGTCGGGTGGGTACGCCGGAACAGCAGGACCAGCGCCATCACGATCCCGACGCCGGTGGCCTTCCAGCCACCCGGCTGGGCGACGCCCCCGGCGACGGCGAAGAGCGCCACCAGCCCGGAGACGGCGGCGTCGAAGGCGACGCTGCGTAGCGGGCGCCCGAAGATGATGCGGTCCACGGTCACCCAGCGTACGGGGTAGGTCGACCATCGATGCTCACCGCTACTGCGCGGCGACGCTCGCCACGTGGCGCCCGCCCCAGGTTCAACGCGCGCCCGGCCCCAGGCCGGTCGGGCCCGGTCGTCAGCTCATCGCCAGCCGGTAGCTGCGCTCGCCGCCGCCCGCGGCGGTGACCAGCCGCACCTCGCCCGACTTCAGGCCGTACACCACCGACCAGCGGGTGTGTGCCTGCCGGACCGAGCCGAGCAGCCGGAGCGCGCTCGGCGCGTCCACGGTCCCGCCGGCCCGGTCCAGCGCCTCGGCCAGCACGCCGTACCGGTGGTCGCGCCGCAGGTCCCGGTCGGCCACCCCGACGGCCGGCACGTTGGTCAACGCCTGCCACGCGCCCCGGCCCTTCTCGGCCCGCATCTCACCGTCGACGAACTCGACCACGGCGGACGCCCCGGTGGCGTCGGCGAGCAGGTAGTGCAGCGGCGGGCCGCCGTCGAAGTCCAGGTTGTAGCGGCCGAACACGGCGATCGCCTCGTCCACCGTGGCGGCCCCGTCGAGCACCAGCCGCAGGATGCGTACGGAGCCCACGGTCGGCCGGCCCGGCACCGGGCGCGCTGTCGCGCCGTCGTCGGCGGCCAGCCCCACGGCCAGGCCGCGCTCGTTCATCCCGTCGAAGGGCAGCAGCGGCGCGTTGAGCAGCCGCCGGTCCCCCGCCGGGTCGGCGCCGACGCCGAGGTACGAGATGTCCACCACGGAGATCGAGGCGTACCCGTCCGGCGGGTCGGTCCGCAGCACCAGGGCCGGGTTCGGGTCCCAGTCGAAGTTGCGGGCGAACAGCGGCCGGGTCCGGTCGCCGAGCGCGGCGAACAGCGAGCAGCCGAACGGGCTCGCCTCGGGGGTACCGGAGATGCCGACCGTCGGGTCGTAGTCCCCGACGTAGGTCATCTCGTACAGCGGCAGGTCGTCCACCCGGCGGAGACTGGCCAGGGTCCGCTCGACCTGGCCGGCGTCCTGCCGGGAGGCGGTCGGGGTGCCGGCCGGGGACGCCGCCGGGGTCCGTTGGCTGGCGGCGCAGCCGGTGCCGGCGAGCAGCAGGGCGAGACCGGTGGCGAGCAACGTCCTCCGCATGCCACCGACGCTAGAGAAGGCAGCGACAGTTGTCCATCGGATCAGACGGCGGGGATCCGGGCCAGCTGCTCGTCGATCGCCTCGGGGGTGAGGGCGGGGCGACCGCCGGGGTGACCCACCGTCGCGCCGGCCGCGGCGACCGCGTGCCGGGCCACCCGCTCGTACGGCTCGCCGCGGAGCAGGCTGACGGTGAGCGCCGCGACGAAGGCGTCCCCGGCACCGGTGGTGTCCACCGTGGGCGTGTCGCTGATCGGCACGAAACGTTCCCCGTCCGGCCAGACGAAGGCGTTCCCCTCCCCCGCCACCTCGACCGCAACCAGCGACGGCCCCCGGGCGAGCAGCTCCCGGCCCGCCCGCAGCCCCGTCCCGGCGTCCTTCGGCGGGTCGCCCACGATCAGCTCGACCTCCCGCGCGTCGGCCCGCAGCACGTCGGCCAGGGCGAGCAACTCCGTCGCGCCCGCCGGGTCCGCCGGCGCGCCGTCCAGCACCACCAGCCGGTCGGCCTCGCGGGCGCACCGGGCCGCCGCGAGCGCCGCCGGCAGCGGCTGCTGGAGTTGCACGAGCACGGCGCGGGCCGCCGAGAGCACCTCGGCCGCGCCGGTCACATCGGCCTCGGTCAGCAGGGTCGCCTCGGGGATGTCCTCCAGGTAGCGCCAGTGGGCGTCGGCGTCCACCACGTCGACGATCAGCGCGCTGGGGGTGCCCGCCCGGCGCAGCACGGGGGCCACGTCGATGCCGTCGCTGCGGGCCTGACCCAGGAGCCGGTCGCCGACCTCGTCCTCGCCGACCACGCCCAGCAGCCCGGGCCGGACGCCGAGCTGGGCCAGCCCGACGGCTTGGTTGGCCCCCTTGCCGCCGAGCAGTTCCCGGCGGCGGCGCACCGGGGCCGTACGGGACGGGCCGGGCACCTCGTCCACCACGAGGACGAGATCCCGGCACACCTGTCCCACCACCAGCGCGTCCAGTCCGGCCATGCCCGGTGATACCCCGGCCGCCGCCGGTCACGCCCCCGGCTACCGGCGCGTGACGGCGAACATGAAGCAGCCGTACACCACATTGCGGCTGTGCAGCCGGTCCACCGCCGGGTCGGCGAGCAGTTCGGTGATGACGGCCTCGGGCTCGTCGCCGTCGTGGAGCCGGCCGCCCACGATCCGGCCCCGGCGGTCGTACGCCCGCAACACCTGGGGCCGGCCCCGCCAGCCGGCCGGGTAACCCGGCCCGTGGTCGGGTCCGGGGCAGTCGCCGTCGTGCGCGAAGACCGGCCCGACCTCACGGTACGGGCCGGCCGGCAGCGGTGGGGCGTACCCGAACAGCAGCAGCGGCTCGCCCGCGCCGGCGTCGCGCAGGCAGCAACGCAGCGGCTCGCCGCCCTCGGCGGTGCGGCGCTGCGGCGGCTGGCCGGACGCGTCCCGTCCGGTGCGCCGCACCTCGGCCAGCACCTCGCCCGGCAGTGACTGGATCAGGTACCCGGTGGACGTCCTCACACGCCCAGCCTGGCGCGGTCCGGCGGCCGGTGCTGGCGGCGATCGGACCGCGCGTTTCCCGCCGCGAGCCGCCCGGTCGGCTCGCGGCTCACCGGGGCAGGGGCGCCTCGTCCCCACCCCGGGCGCGGCGTGGGTTGACCATCCGGCGGACCACCGGCGCGGCGTTCCACCGCGCCGCGCCCACCAGGTCCCGGACGTGCTCGAACACGGTGTAGTCGGGCCGGGCCAGCCCGTCGGCGATCGCCCGGTCCAGGTCGTTGCCGCACCGGCTGAGCACGCTGTCGAAGTCGCGCCGGACCGGGTCGAGCAGGTGGTAGCCGTAGGAGCGGTGCAGGCGGGCGAAGAACGGCTTGTAGAGCCAGGCCCGCTCGTGCAGCCCGGACGAGTACGACATCGGGTGCTTCGGCCGCCGCCGGACGTAGTCGGGCAGCAGGTCGGCGAATGCCTGCCGGAGGATCCATTTCTCCTGCCGTCGCGCAGCTTGAGCTCGAGCGGGAGCCGCATCGCCAGCTCCACCAGGTTCAGGTCGAGGAAGGGCACCCGGGCCTCCACGCCATGGCCCATGCTGGTCCGGTCCACCCGCTGCAACTCGGTCCGGCAGAGGTGGCGGATCTTATGGAGGAAGAGCCGGCGGGACCGTTCCGGGCCGACCTGGTGATACATCGGGTAGCCGCCGAAGAGTTCGTCCGACCCGTCGCCGGTGAGCACCACCTTGATCCCCAGCTCGCGCAGCCGGCGGAAGATCGGCACCGAGACGACCGCGTTGATGAGGTCGCCGTACTCGGTCAGCTCGGAGATCCGGATCGCCTCCCGGATGTCGGCCAGCCGGATGTCGCGCGGTCGCAACTCGACCACCTCGTGCGGCACGCCGAGGTCGGCGGCGAGTCGCCGCGCGTACGCCACGTCCGGGCTGCCTGGCATGCCGATGGTGATCGCGAGGCAGTCCGGGTGCAGCTGCCGGGTGTGCAGCAGCGCGAGCGAGCTGTCCAGACCGCCGGAGAGGACCACCCCGACGGTGAGGTCGGTGTCGAGCCGCACCCGGAGGCTGTCGGTGAGCGCGCGACCCGGACGAGCAGGGCGGCCTCGTCCGGGTCGTCGATCACCGGCCGCCCGGCGCCGAGGCTGGGCAGGTCCGGACCGCCCCGTCGCGCCCGGCCCAGCCGTGGTGGCCGGGCGGGACCTCGCTGATCGGGGCGCCGTGCCCGACCAGCGCCTTCACCTCGGACGCGAGGTGCAGGCAGCCTGGGCTGCGGGACCAGTACAGGGATTTCACGCCGAGGGGGTCACGGGCCAGGTAGGCCCGGCCGCTGGCTCGCTCCACCACCACGAAGGCGTACTCGCCGCGCAGCCGGCGCACCGCCTCCTCGCCCCACTGCCGGAACGCGGCGAGCACCACCTCGGTGTCGCTGACGCTGTCGAAGGCGTACCCGAGCCGGGTCAACTCGGCGCGTAGCTCGTGGTGGTTGAAGACCTCGCCGTTGTAGCAGAGCAGGTGCCGTTTGTCGGGCGTGACCCAGGGCTGCACCGCCCGCTCGCGGTCCACGATCCGCAGCCGCCGTACGCCGGCCAGCAGGCCACCCTCCTGCCGGGTCTCGGTGACCTCGCCGCGTGGGGCGAGGGCGGCGAGCATCCGCCGGAAGGTCGCCGGATCGGCCTCCGGGCCGATGCTCAACGCGATCCCGCACACGCTCCGCTCACCCGCCCATCTCGGCCTCGTACGCCCTGCGGAACCGGAGCCGGGCGGTGGGCGCGAGACAGAGGTGCCAGGCCTGGCCCTCGTCGACCACGTTGATCTCGCCGGCCTCCTGCCGCGCCAGCAGCAGGTCGGCCAGCGCGTCCCGGACGCCGAACCGGGCGAACCAGGCCATCTCCACGTCGGCCGCCCAGCCGAGGCAGTGCCCGCTGGGCACCATGGCGGCGTATCCGAGGCGGCGCAGCCGGTACTGGTGCTCGGCGCTGCGGGCGAGGCTGGTGACCCAGAGCGGCGGCGTGGCCGGCGGGCTGGCCGCGGCGAACTCCCGGGCGACGTCGTTGAGCAGGGCGATCACCTCGCGGCGGGCTCGGCGGAACATCAGCCCCGCGGTGTACGGGGTGGAGTCGGGCAGCAGCCGACGGCGTACCGCCCGCAGCCCGCGGCCGAAGACGGTGGCGGGCTGTTCCTGGTAGCGGAAGGCGAGCAGTCCGCGCCGGCGCAGCCACTCCAGGTCGACGAGGTCGGTGGTCGTGTCGACCTGGCTGTTGGTGAGGAAGGCCGGGGTGCCCCGCCACCACATGACGTCGATGCGGGAGAGCAGGTAGATCCGGACCAGCGCGGTGAGGTCGTGCGCCGAACTGCGGACGTTCGGCTGGTAGCGGGTCATCTCCAGCAGCAGGGTCTCCCGGGCGCCGACGAATCCCTGTGGGGTGGCGTTGAGGACCGCGGCGATGGCCGGCTCCCGCAGCCGCTGATCCAGCAGCACCTGGCGGGCGGTGGTCGAGGAGGCGTCGGCCAGGGCGGCGACCTCGATCAGCAGTTCCGCCACCGCCGCCCGGTACGCGGTGAGGTCCGGCTGCCCGGGCACGGGGCATCGACCGACGGCGGTGGGTGCCCGACGGGCAGAGGCGGTGGGCGCGGAGGCGGTGGGCGCGGAGGCGGTGGGCGCGGAGGCGGTGGGCGCGGAGGCGGTGGGCGCGGAGGCGGTGGGCGCGGGGGCGGTGGGCGCGGGGGCGGTGGGCGCGGGGGCGGTGGGCGCGGGGGCGGTGGGCGCGACCGCGGGGGCGGTGCGCGCGACGGCTTGCCCGGGCTGCTGGCCGGGGCTTCGGCTGGGCACTCGCATGATCGGGTCCCCTCTCCGGGCGGACACGGCGTGATTGCACCTGGACCCACCGTAAGCACCAGGATCGGGAAGCTTCCGAACAGTCCTCCTATCTCCCCCTAATACCCCTCATTCGGGGCGGCCCGCCCCTAACTGCCCGTCAACCCCTGCACCCACCCGTACGACGGCGCGGCGGGCAGGTCGGCGTCCCGGCCGGCGCGGACGGCGTCGGCGAGGTGCAGCGCCGCACCCAGCGCGGCCCGGAACAGCAGGGAGCCGGTGCTGACCCGGGCCACCCCGAGCCGACCCAGCGCGGCCAGGCCCGGCCCACCAGGCCGGTGCAGCACGTTCAACGGCCGGCCGGCCTCCGCAGCCAGCAGCCCGACGGTGTCGTCCGGCGCGGCGGGGACGAAGAACCCGTCGGCGCCCGCCTCCCGGTACGCCCGCGCCCGATGCAGGGCCTCGTCCAGCGGCTCGGACACCCCGAGCCACCAGGCGTCGGTGCGGGCGTTGACGAAGGCTCCGGCACGGCGGTCTTCACCGCGGCGACCTTGGCGGCGGTCAACTCCGGCGACGCGAGCGTGCCGTCGGGGCGGCCGTCCTCCAGGTTCACCCCGACCACCCCGAGCGCCGCCAGCTCGGCGACGTAGTCGGCCACCGCCGCCGGGTCGTCGCTGAAGCCGCCCTCCACGTCGACGGTGAGCAGCACCGGCAGATCGCGCAACCGCCGGGCGAGGTCGAGGTTCTCGCCCCCGGTGGCGCCGGCCCCGTCCGGCTTGCCGCCCGCCGCGGCGACCCCGAGGCTGGTGGTGCCGATCGCCGGATGCCCTGCGGCGGCCAGGGCGGCAGCGGAAGCATGGTCCCACGCGTTGGGCAGCAGCACCGGCCGCCCAGGCCGATGCAGCGCGCGAAAGGCGGCACCCCGCTCACTCATCAACGATCACCTCAATCATCAGCGGCACCCCCGGGGTTGATCATGAGGTTGGCAGCCGCTTCGGAGATCCACATCGCTGCCAACCTCATGATCATCGGAAGCGAGGTGGGTGGTCAGGCGCGGGCGGGGCCGGTGTCGCGGGAGGGGGGTGGGGCGAGAGCGGCCGGGGCGAGGCCGAGGGTGGCCGCCAGGGCGGGGCCGCCGGCCGGGGTGAGCCGGATCGCGCGGCCGGTGCCGCGTACCACCCAGCCGAGGTCGAGGAAGCGGGCGCACAGCGCCGCGCCGAGCGCGCCGGCCAGGTGCGGGCGGCGTTCGGTCCAGTCCAGGCAGTCGCGGACCAGGGGCCGCCGGCCGGTCCGCAGCGGCTCGACCGGCACGCCGATCCCGGCCAGCCAGGCCACGCCGGCCGGAGTGAGCGCCAGGCCGCCCGTCCGGTCCAGCACCCCACGGTCCAGCAGCGCGTCGTGCACCAGCACGCCGAGCCGGCCTGCCAGGTGGTCGTAGCAGGTCCGGGCGTACGCCAGGGCGGCGCCGGCCGACGCGGCGCGCAGCGTACGGGCCGGGACCGGCGGGGCGGGCACGTGCCCGGCGAGGTCCTCGATGAGCTGAGCCACCGACGGCCCGGCGAGGCGGACATACCGGTGCCGCCCCTGCCGCTCCTCCACGAGGAGCCCGCCGTGCACCAACCGGGTGAGGTGATCGCTCGCCGTGGAGGGGGCCACCCCGGCGGCGCGGGCCAACTCCCCCGCCGTCCAGGCGCGCCCGTCGAGCAGGGCCAGGCAGAAGCTGGCCCGAGTGCGGTCGGCGAGCAGCGCGGCGAGCCCGGCCAGCGAGCGGCCGTCGGTGCTGGTGGTGGTCATCCACCCATGCTGGCACGGGCACGGTTCGGCGCCGGCCGACCCGTCCGGCCGCTCTTTACAACGTTGTATCCAACGTTGTAGAAACGGGTGCACCGCAGTGACCTCCGTCAACCCTCGAGGCAGGCCTGATGGGACACCTCCACCGGGGCGGCGCGCTCGCCGCCGTACTCGCACTGGTGCTGACCACGGCGGCCCCCGCGCCGGCCGCCGCCGCACCCGACCGCTACCGCAACCCGATCTCCGCCGGCTACGCCGACACCTTCGCCGACCCGGTCATGGTCCGCGGTGACGACGGCCTCTGGTACGCCTTCGGCACCTCCGACCCGCTGCGCGAGGGCGAGCGACGGGCACACCGGGTGCCTATCGCCCGCTCCGCCGACCTCGTCGACTGGACGTACGTCGGCGACGCCTTCGCCCCCGACCAGCGGCCCTCCTGGGCCGCCCCCGGCGCGATGTTCTGGGCCCCCGACGTCCGTCGGGTCGCCGGCCGCTGGGTCATGTACGTGACCGTCACCGACACCACCGTCTCCGGCGACACCTTCGACACCGCCATCGGGGCGGCCACCGCGCCCACCCCGGCCGGCCCGTGGACGTTCGCCGACGCACCGGTGGTCGCGCCGCGCCCAGGCGGCGGGGGCGGCTACCTCTGGACCATCGACCCCAGCCAGCTCACCGACGTCGACGGCCGGAACTACCTGTACTACGGCAGCTACTACGGCGGGCTCTCGGTCACCGAGCTCTCCCCGGACGGGCTGACCGCCGTGGGCACGCCGACCCTCGTCGCCATCGACAACAAGTTCGAGGGCAGCTACGTGCTGCGCCGCGACGGCTGGTACTACCTCTTCGCCTCCACGGCGAACTGCTGCGCTGGGCCGGCCACCGGCTACTCCGTCCAGGTCGGACGCGCGCGCAGCCCACGCGGCCCGTTCGTGGACCAGGACGGGCAGCGGCTGGACGTCTCCCGGGCCGGGGGCACCCCGGTGCTCACCCAGAACGGCAACCGCTGGATCGGCACCGGGCACAACGGCTTCCTCACCGACCTGTCCGGACAGGACTGGATCGTCTACCACGCGATCGACCGGGCCGACCCGTACCTGGACGAGCCGTTCGGCATCAACGAGCGGCCGATGCTGCTGGACCGCCTCAACTGGGTGGCCGGCTGGCCGACGGTGAACGCGGGCGCCGGCCCCTCCGACGGTCCCCGGCCCGCGCCGGTCACCACCGGGCGCCTCGACGCCCGCTTCGACTCGGCGGACCTCACGGGTTGGCGGTCCGATGGCACCTGGCGGGTGGCCGACGGGCAGGTCACCGGCACCGGCGCGCTGACCAGTCGTACCGCCGTGGGCGGCGACGTGCGGGCCGAGGCCGACCTGCGGTTGGCCGGCGGGGAGTCGGCCGGGCTGCGGCTCGGCGAGGTGGAGGTGCGGGTCGGCGGCGGCCGCTTGACGGTCCGGGAGGCCGGCGGGACCGCGGCGGAGGCACCCCTGCCCGCCGGGCTCGACCTCGCCGATCGGCACAACCTGGCCGTCGAGGTACGCGGCCGGCAACTCGTCGCCCAGTTGAGCCCGGCCCGGCTGGGTGACCAGCTCGCCGTGGTGGCACTGGAACTGACCCGGCCGGCGGCCGGCCCGCTGGCGCTGCTCGCCGCGGGGGCCGCCGGTTTCGACAACGTCAGCCTGGCCCGGCTGTACCGGCTGGTGCGGCACACCGTCGCCCCGCCGGCGGTCGGTCCACTGCTGCCGGGGTACTCGGACGAGTTCACCGACGGCCTCGATCCCGCCTGGCGCTGGATCCGGCGCAACCCGACGGCCGGCGTCACCGACGGCGCGCTGCGCTGGCCGGTGGAGTCGACCGACCTGGTCGGCACCGGCAACACGGCCGGCGTGCTGCTCCGCGACGCGCCGACCGGGGACTACGTGGCGGAGACGAAGGTGACCCTCGACCTTGGTGCGGACACCGTCCGCAACTACCAGCAGGCCGGCATGATCGCGTACGTGGACGACGACCGGTTCGCCCGGCTGGCCCAGGTGGCCATCTGGAACACCCGCCAGGTCGAGTATGGCTACGAGTTGCCCTTCGCCGGCCAGCCGGTGTACGGCGGCTCCATAGTCGGCACCCCGGCCACCACCACCTGGCTGCGGCTGGCCCACCACGTCGACCCGGCCACCGGCGAACACGAGTTCCGGGCCGGCTCCAGCCGGGACGGGCAGCACTGGACCTGGGGCGCGGTGTGGACCTTCCCGGCCGACACCACGCCCCGGATCGGACTGGTCGCGCAGGGCGGCGCCCAGCCGGCGGTCACCGCCGAGTTCGACTACCTGCGGTTCTACCGCTGAGCTCGGGAGTCCGGGGCCGTCCGCAGCCGGGCGGCCCCGGACGGCAGCAGGCCGGGCGCGGATGCACGGAGACCAGCTCGCTGACGGTACGGGTATCGCTGTCGTAGCTGCGCGCGGCGACGAACTCCCCGGCGGGGCGGTCGAGGCCGGCCAACGCCCGGGCCCGGCGGCGGTCGGCGTCCCGGAACCGCAGCGCCAGGCTCAGGTGCGGAATCCAGCGCCCCGGCAGGTGCCACGGGCGCGGGCCGGGCGCCCCGGCGAGCACGTCCCAGACGGCACCGTGCAGGGCGAGCAACTGCGGCGCGGGCCGGATCAGCCAGACCAGCGGGGCGCTCCCGTCGAGCACCGCGACCCGGTCGAGGCGGGCGGGCAGGGGCAGCGCCGCGTCGCAGAGGTCGGCGAGGCGCTGTTCGGCCCCGGGTGGGAACTCGTCGACCGAGGCGAGGGTCAGGTGCGGGCGGTTGGTGGGGTGGATGTTGCGCGCCAGGCTGGGCAGACCGGCCTCGGCCAGCCGTCGCCAGGCCGCCCGTACCGCCTCCTCCAGCTCCGGCGAGCAGAGCAGTTCGACCGTACGCACGCCGTCAGGCTAGTCGCCAACGGTGTGTCGGGACGTCCCGTGGGGAATGCTCACCGGATGAGCGTGCTGACCGAGACCGACGAACGCCACCTGCGCCGGGCCATCGCGCTGGCCGTCGCCGCCCGGGACGCCGGCGACGGCCCGTTCGGCTCGTTGCTGGTCGACACCGACGGGCGGGTGCTGGCCGAGGAGGTGAACACCGAGCGCACCGACGACGACATCACCGCGCATCCGGAGCTGAAGCTGGCCCGCTGGGCGGCCCGGCACCTGGCCGCCGACGCGGCGGCCGTCGCGACGATGTACACGAGCTGCCAGCCCTGCGGCATGTGCGCCACCGCCATCGAACGCTCGGGCCTGGGCCGGGTCGTGTACGCGCTCAGCGCCGAGCAGTTGGCCCAGCTGCGCCCGGCGCCGCCGCCCGCCCCGGTGGCGTACGCCGGCCCGGCGCTGCTCGCCGAGGCGCGGGTGCCGTTCGAGGCGGGCTGAGCCGGTCACAGCCAGCCGGCCTCGCGGGCGATCCGGACCGCCTCGGCCCGGTCGGCGGCGCCGAGCTTCTGCACGCAGGCGGCGAGGTGGTTGCGTACGGTCCCGGCCGCCAGGTGGGTACGCCGGGCGATCACGGCGACCGGTGTGCCGTACTCGGCCAGGCGCAGGGTCTCCAGCTCCCGGGCGGTCAACGGGCAGACGGGCAGGGTCAGCGCGTCGGCGGCGAGCGCCGGGTCGACGTACCGGGCCCCGGAGTGGACCCGGCGGATCACGTCGGCGAGCGCTCCACCCGGCGCGCCCTTGGGCAGGAACCCCCGGGCACCGGCGGACAGCGCGGGGCGTAGGTGAGCGGGGCGACCGTGACCGGTCAGGATCACCACGGCGCAGGCGGGCAGCACGCGGGCGAGCTCGGCGGTGGCCTGGATCCCGCCGGGCGGCGGCATCTCCAGGTCCAGCACGGCCACGTCCGGGCGGTGCGCCAGCGCGGCCGTCACGGCGGCGCGGCCGTCGGCGGCGTGCGCGACCACCTCGATGTCCGGCTCCAGGTCCAGCAGGGCCGCGAGGGCGAGCCGGATCAGCTCCTCGTCGTCGGCGAGCAGCACCCGGATCACGACCGCACCGGCAGGGTGGCCACGAGGCTGAACACCCCGTCCTGGGTGCGGGTGCGCACGGTGCCGCCGGCCGGGGCGAGCCGGTCGGCCAGCCCGCGCAGGCCGCCGCTGCGCTCGTCCGGTCCGTCGCCGCGGGCGCCGTCGTTGCGTACGGTCATCGTCACCAGGCCGTCCTCCCGGGTGATCTCGATCCGGCACCAGTCGGCCCGGCTGTGCCGCAGCACGTTCGTCCCGGCCTCCCGCAGCACCGCGGCCAGGTCGGCGGCGACCGCGGCCGGCAGGTCACCGTCGGGCGGCACGACCGTGCAGCGCACCCCGCTGGTACGCAGCACCTCACCCACCGCGGCCACCTGCTCGGCGAGGTCGACGGTCCGGTAGCCGTGCACGGCCGCGCGTACCCGGTGCAGGGCGGACCCGGCGAGGCGCTGCACCTCGGCGGCCTCCCGGCCGGCGCGGCCGGCGTCGACGGGCGCGAGGCGGGCGGCCAGCTCGGCCTTCAGCGCGATCACCGTCAGGTCGTGGCCGAGCAGGTCGTGCACGTCCCGGGCGAAACGCAGCCGCTCCTCGGCGGCGGCGAGCCGGGCGCGGGCGGCCTGGCCCTGCCGTGCCTCGATGAGCAGGTCCCAGAACCACACCTGTACCCAGGTGACCGCGGCGACCCCCAGGCCGACGCCGCCGGTGACGAGCAGCGCGTGGCGTACTGGCACGCCGGCCCACCCGGCCACCACGACGGAGACCACGAGCATCGCGGCCATCGCGACCGTGGCGGTCGCCGGCCGGAACAGCAGCGGCAGCATGCCGACCAGCGACGCGCCCAACCAGGCCCAGGTCGGCCAGGTGCCGGCGGCGACCGGCCCGACGAGCGGCACGCTCAGCAGGGTGGCCACGGCCAGCGCGGCGTGCCGTCGGCGCCGCCGGTCGCCGGCGAGCCAGGGGGTGACCGCCGCGTGGACCACACCCGCCTGGGCGGCGACGAACGCGAGGAGCCCGACCGCGCCGAGGCCCACGCGGACCGGGTCCGGCTCGCGGGCCAACCCGACGCCCGGCAGCAGCAGGGTGGCACCGAGGTTGGTGGCCAGCGACGCCAGGGTCAGGTGCCGGGCCCGGCGCAGCCGGCGGTCCGCCGCCTCGACCGTCATGCCCGCCGATCCTAGGTAAGTTGGCCGTCCGGTTCACCCCTGCGGAATTCATCGCCGCACCGTGCGTCCCGCACGGATCCCGGTGAGTTGTGCGCGGGCCGGCCGGGCGGCCGGTCGGGGCACGGTCGGGGCATGACGGAGACGACGGCACGCGTACCCCGGAAATCGGCCCACGACGGCCGCCGGCTGGCGCGGCACCTCGCCGAGATGGTCGCCGCGATGCTGGCGGGCATGCTGCTGCTCGACCCGGTGTGGCGGGCGGGTGCGGCGGTGCTGGGCGGCGCGGACGTCCTCGCCCGGACGGACGTGGCGGCGCTGGTGATGGCGACGGACATGGCGCTCGGGATGGCCGCCTGGATGTGGCACCGCGGTCACCGGCGGGTCGCCGCCGTCGAGGTGGTGGCCGCCATGTACGTCCCGTTCCTGCTGCTGCTCCCGCCCTGGTGGGCCGGGCTGGTCAGGGACCACGGGCTGACACTCGGCGGCCACCTGCTGATGCTGCCGGCGATGGTGCTGGTGGCGCTGCGGCACCGCCACGCGCCTGCGGCACCGCCCCGCCGGCACCCGGCCGCCGCGGCGCTGGCGCGCCGGTGGCCCACCGCGCTGGCCCTGCTGATGACCCTGGACCTCTGGATCGCGCCGGCCGTGCTGGCCCCGTGGACGCTGCTCGTGCTGCCGGCCGGCTACCTGCTGCTCGGCACCGGGCGCCGGCAGTGGCGCGACCGGCGGGCCCTCGCGCTCCAACTCGCCGGGCTGGCCGGCTGGGCCGGGCTGGCCGCGGTCGCCCTCGCCGTGCCGGACGGCGTCGGCGGTGCGCTGGTGGCCGCCGGCTGGCTGGCGCACGCCGCCTGGGACCTAGCGCACCACCGCAGCGGCCGGGTGGTCCCGCGGGCGTACGCCGAGTGGTGCGCGGTACTGGACGCGGCGGTGGGGATCACCATGGCGCTGGCCCTGCTGGGCGGATGAGCGCGACCTGGTGTGCCGGTCGCCGCGCGGCCCGGTCGGCGGTGATGAAAGGCTTGTCGCATGAGTTCCGCACCAACGCCGACCGACCCCATCACCCCTGCCGACGCCGACGACCCGACGACCAGCTTCGCGGACCTCGGGCTACGCCCCGAGCTGCTGAACGTGCTGGCCACGCTCGGCTACGAGGAACCGACCCCGATCCAGCGGGAGGCGATCCCGCCGCTGCTCGCCGGCCGGGACCTGCTGGGCCAGGCGGCGACCGGTACGGGCAAGACGGCGGCGTTCGCCCTGCCGCTGTTGCAGCGGATGCCGGACGAGCGGCCCGGCGGCGAGCCGGTGTCGCTGGTGCTGGTGCCCACCCGGGAGCTGGCCGTGCAGGTGTCCGAGGCGTTCCACCGGTACGGCAAGGACCTGGGCACCCGGGTCCTGCCGATCTACGGCGGCCAGCCGATCGGCCGGCAGCTGCGGGCGCTCGACCTGGGTGTGGACGTGGTGGTGGCGACGCCGGGCCGGGCGCTGGACCACATCGCCCGGGGCACCCTGCGGCTGGATTCGCTGGCCACGGTGGTGCTGGACGAGGCGGACGAGATGCTCGACATGGGCTTCGCCGAGGACATCGAGGCGATCCTGGAGCACGCCCCGGCCGACCGGCAGACGGTGCTGTTCTCGGCGACCATGCCCGCGCGCATCGACGGGCTGGCCCGCCAGCACCTGACCGACCCGGTCCGCATCCAGATCGAGCGGGAGCGGCCGGTGGCCGGCGAGGCGCCCCGGGTGCGGCAGAGCGCGTACCTGGTGGCGCGGGCGCACAAGCCGGCGGCGCTGGGCCGGGTGCTGGACGTGGAGTCGCCCACCGCGGCGATTGTGTTCTGCCGCAGCCGGGAGGAGGTGGACCGGCTCACCGAGACGATGAACGGCCGGGGCTACCGGGCCGAGGCGCTGCACGGCGGGATGAGCCAGGAGCAGCGGGACCGGGTGATGGGCCGGCTGCGGGCGGGCACCGCCGACCTGCTGGTGGCCACCGACGTGGCGGCCCGCGGCCTGGACGTCGAGCAGCTCACCCACGTGGTGAACTACGACGTGCCGTCGGCGCCCGAGTCGTACGTGCACCGGATCGGCCGGGTGGGCCGGGCCGGCCGGGAGGGCGTGGCGATCACCCTCGCCGAGCCGCGCGAGCACCGGATGCTCAAGACCATCGAGCGGGTCACCGGCCAGCGGATCGCCGTCGACAAGATCCCGACGGTGGCGGACCTGCGTACCCGGCGGTTGGAGCTGACCCAGGCGGCGCTGCGGGAGTCGCTGCTGGAGGACGACCTGGAGCCGTTCCGGGCGATCGTCGAGTCGCTGACCGACGAGTTCGACCTGATGGAGGTGGCGCTCGCCGCGGTGAAGCTGGCCCACGAGGCCACGCTGCCCGGGACCACGGACGAGGAGGAGGAGATCCCCCAGGTCGCGGTCCGGCCGTCCCGAGAGGGCCGACCGGGGTACGAGGGTCGGGAGCGGCGCGGCGGCGGCCGGCCGCGTGCCGGCGGTACGACGCAGGTCTTCATCGGGCTCGGCCGGCGTGCCGGGGTCCGGCCGCAGGACCTGGTCGGGGCGATCACCGGGGAGACCCGGGTCAGTGGCCGGGACATCGGCTCGATCGAGATCGCCGACCGGTTCTCCCTGGTGGAGGTCCCGTACGCGGTCGCCGACGAGGTGATCCAGGGGCTGCGCGGGAGCACCATCAAGGGCCGCAAGGCCACCGTACGCCGGGACCGGGACACCGACGGCGGCGAGCGCCGCTTCGACGGCGAGCGGCGGGAGCGGCGCGGCCCGGATCTCGACGGCGGTGCGCGGCGGGAGCGCCGGGACCGCTGGTGAGCACAACGAGGCCCCCGGTCGAACGACCGGGGGCCTCGTTGTGCCGGGCGAACGGATCAGGCCGCGGCGAGCGGCTGGCCGCCCAGGGTCTCCGCGTCGACGTCGGCCGGGCGCAGCGCCAGGGCGAGCACGTCGGCGACGTCGGCGAGGGTGTGGATGGTCAGCGCGTCGCGCACCTCGGTGGGGAGGTCGTCGAGGTCCGGCTCGTTGCGCTTCGGGATGATCACCTCGGTCAGGCCGGCCCGGTGGGCGGCGAGCAGCTTCTGCTTCACGCCGCCGATGGGCAGCACCCGGCCGGAGAGGGTCACCTCACCGGTCATCCCGAACTCGGGGCGTACCGGTCGGCCGCTGGCCAGCGAGGCCAGCGCGGTGACCATGGTGATGCCGGCGCTGGGGCCGTCCTTGGGCACCGCGCCCGCCGGGACGTGCAGGTGGATCCGCCGCCCGGCCAGGGCGTTCGGGTCCAGCCCGAGCCGCCGCCCGTTGGATCGCAGGTACGACAAAGCGATGTGCGCGGATTCCTTCATCACGTCGCCGAGCTGGCCGGTCAGGGTCAGCCCCGGCTCGCCCTCCATGCTGGTCGCCTCGATGAACAGCACGTCGCCGCCGGCACCGGTGACCGCCAGTCCGGTGGCCACGCCGGGCACCGCCGTCCGCTCCGCCGACTCCGGGGTGAACTTCGGCCGGCCGAGGTAGCGGGCCAGGTTGTCGGTGTCCACCCGGACCGGGGTCGGGTCGGCGGCCAGCGCGACCGCCACCTTGCGCAGGATCTTGGCCAGGGCGCGTTCGAGCTGCCGGACGCCGGCCTCCCGGGTGTACTCGCCGGCGATGAGGGCCAGGGCCTCGTCGGCGATGGTCACCTCGTCGGCGGTCAGCCCGGCCCGCTCCCGCTGCCGGGGCAGCAGGTGGTCCCGGGCGATGGCCACCTTCTCGTCCTCGGTGTAGCCGTCCAGCGTGACCAGCTCCATCCGGTCCAGCAGCGGGCCGGGGATGGTCTCCACCACGTTGGCTGTGGCCAGGAAGAGCACGTCGGACAGGTCGAGGTCGACCTCGAGGTAGTGGTCCCGGAAGGTGTGGTTCTGCGCCGGGTCGAGCACCTCCAGCAGGGCCGCCGCCGGGTCGCCGGCGTAGCCGACGGCCAGCTTGTCGACCTCGTCGAGGAGCACGACCGGGTTCATCGAGCCGGCCTCGCGCAGGGCACGGACGATCCGGCCGGGTAGCGCGCCGACGTACGTGCGCCGGTGCCCGCGGATCTCCGCCTCGTCCCGGACGCCACCGAGGGAGACCCGGACGAAGTTGCGCCCGAGTGCCCGGGCGATCGACTCGCCGAGGCTGGTCTTGCCGACGCCGGGCGGGCCGGCCAGGGCGAGCACCGCGCCGGAGCCGCGCCCGCCGACCGCGCCGAGGTTGCGCTCGGCGCGCCGGTTGCGCACCGCCAGGTATTCCAGGATGCGATCCTTCACGTCAGCCAGGCCGGCGTGGTCGGCGTCGAGCACCGCGCGGGCCGCGCCGAGGTCGGTGTTGTCCTCGGTACGCGTGCTCCACGGCATCTCCAGCACGGTGTCGAGCCAGGTACGGATCCAGCCGGCCTCCGGCGAGGCGTCGCTGGCCCGCTCCAGCTTGCCGACCTCACGCAGGGCCGCCTCGCGCACCTTGTCGGGCAGGTCGGCGGACTCGACCCGGGAGCGGTAGTCGGCGGAGCCGTCCGGCTCGTCCTCACCGAGTTCCTTGCGGATCGCGGCGAGCTGCTGGCGGAGCAGGAACTCCCGCTGGGACTTCTCCAGGCCCTCCCGGACGTCACTGTTGATCTGCTCGGTGACCTCCTGCTCGGCCAGGTGGTCCCGCACCCAGCCGACCAGCAGTTCGAGCCGGGCGGTGACGTCCGGGGCGGCGAGCAGCTCGGTCTTCTGCGCCAGGCTGAGCCAGGGCGCGTAGCCGGCCGCGTCAGCCAGCTCGGAGAGGTCGGTCATCCGCTCCATGGCGTCGATGACCTGCCAGGCGCCACGCTGCTGGAGGACCGAGGTCATCAGCGCGCGGTACTCGCGGGCGAGTTCCCGGGCGCGGCCGGCCGGTGCGGGTTCGTCGAGTTCGGTCGCTTCGACCCAGAGGGCGGCGCCCGGTCCGGGCACGCCGGAGCCGATCCGGGCCCGGGCGAGGCCACGGACCACGGCGGCGGGCTCGCCGCTGGGCAGCCGGCCCACCTTCTCGATGGTGGCGATCACGCCGACGGAGCCGTACTCGCCGTCGATGCGGGGCACGGCGAGCAGCTTCTTGTCACCGCTGGCGCGGGCCGCGTCGACCGCGGCCTGGGTGGTCGGGTCGAGGGTCACCGGGATGACCATGCCCGGCAGCAGGACGGCGTCGGTGAGGGGAAGTACCGGAAGAGTTGCCATCGAACACCTGCTATCACGTTGAGTTGAGCGTGTCTGACTCAAGTTACAAACCGTGCCCCTTGTTCCGGGATGTGACCCACGCCACTCATTCGCATCCGCCCGCTGCCGTACACAGGGCCCGAGAGAGCCATTCCGCGGGCGGATTAGCCGACCCGCCGAATGGCGAAGGTCGGTTATTGTTGCGAAATTGCCGCGCCATAGGTCAAACTCTTAGCCACACCCCGCCCGACACAGGGAGCAATGGCGATGGCAAGGAAAGTAATCACCGTTCTGACCGACGACCTTGACGGCGGAAAGGCCGATCGGACCGTCGAGTTCAGCCTGGACGGCGTGGCATACACGATCGACGTCTCCGACGAGAACGCGGGGGTCCTGCGTAAGGCCCTCGACCCGTTCATCACCGCTGGCCGGCGGATCGGGCGCGGGCCGGTCGAGATGGGTCGCGCGGCACGTCGGGCCGCCTCCCCGGCCACCTCCGGAATGGACCGCGAGCAGAACCGCGCCATCCGGGAATGGGCCGCGAAGAACGGCTACGAGATTTCCGAGCGAGGTCGCATCCCCGTCTCGGTGGTGGAGGCCTACAAGAACCGCTGAACCTCCCGGTTCACCATCGGGCACACCGGGGTCACGCTGAGAAATCGGCATGACCCCGGTCGGCTTTTCCCCGCGTTCACAATTTTCATCCCCGGGAGGAGAGCCGGTAGCGAACTCCATCGCCACGCCGTGACCGACACCACCATGACCGGCACCTGACCGGCATCCTGTCGCACCTCTCGACTGTAATGACCGACGACGCCTGAGGTCATTACGGGTACGACACACGGGGGTGGACGCATGGCGACCTGGTGGAGGCAGACCGGGGGCGGGTTGCCCCGCACCTTCTGGTATCTCTGGACCGCCACCCTGATCAACCGGTTGGGCGGGTTCGTCGCCATCTACCTCGGCGTCTACCTGGTCTCCGTACGGCACTTCGACCCCTCGTACGCCGGCGTGGTGATCGGGTTGCACGGGGCCGGCAGCGCCCTCGGCACGCTGCTCGGCGGCATCATCGCGGACCGGTGGGGGCGACGACCGGCGATGCTGGCCGGCAACGTCAGCGCCGCAGTCACCGCAGCCGCACTGGGCCTCACCGGCCACCCGGTCGCGATCGCGGCGCTGACCCTGTCGCTCGGGCTCTTCCTCGGCGTGGCCCGGCCGGCCTTCACCGCCACCATCATCGACGTGGTCGGCGACCGCGACCGGCTGCGCGCACTCACCCTCAACTACTGGGCCATCAACATCGGCTTCTCGGTGGCCGCCACCCTGGCCGGCGTGCTGATCCGGGCCGACCCGGTACTGCTGTTCGTGGTCAACGCGGCCGTGCTGCTGGGCACCGCCGCCCTGATCGCGGTCAAGGTGCCCGAGTCCCGCCCGGCCCCGGAGGTCGTCGGACCGCGCGCCCCGGCTGACCGGGGCGGCCTCGGCACGGTACTGCGCGACCGGGTCTTCCTCACCTTCACCGCGCTGACCGGGCTGATCTGGCTGTGCATCGAGGCGGACGTGATGCTGCCGGTGGCGTTGCAGGCCGACGGGCTGCCGGCGTCGGCGTACGGGCCGGTCATCGCGGTGAACGGACTGATGATCGTGGTGGGGCAACTCTTCGTGCCGCGGCTTGTCGCCCGCTTCGACCGCTCCCGCACCATCGCGCTGGCAGCGGTGGTGATCGGCGCCGGGTTCGCCCTCACCGCGCTGGCCGACACCGTCTGGTTCTACGCCGGCACCGTCATGGTCTGGACACTCGGCGAGATGCTCATGACGCCCGCCAATTCGGCGCTCACCGCCGATCTCTCCCCCACCGCGCAGCGCGGCCGCTACCAGGGCGTCTACTCGCTCGGCTACGCCTTCGCCAGCTTTGCCGGGCCAACCGTGGGCGGCCTGGTCACCGGCCGGTTCGGCGACACCGCGCTCTGGCTGGGGCTGGCCGGCCTGGCGCTGCTGGTGGCGCTGGGCAACCTGCTCGCCGGGCCGGCCCGGACCCGGCGGATCGCGGCGCTGCGCGTACCCGCCCCGGCTCCGGCCCGACCGGAACCCGCGCCGGTCTGACCGCGAACGGTCGATGCCGCGGGCTTTCCACGGTTCGGTCGGCCTACGGCGGTAACGGTTCACCGATGGATCGGGAGAATTCCCGGCGCCGTTCCGCCGCAACCGGCGAAACCGCCGAGGCGGTCGATCAGTCGACCCAGAGATGGTCGAAGGCGAAGCCGCCGGCGAACTCATCCCGGCGGGCGGCGAGCCGCCGGATCTGCTGCCGCAGCTCGTCCCGCTCCACCAGCGGCGGCTCGCCGACCTGGAGGTCGCGCAGCCGCTCCCCGACCGCCACCGCGGCCAGGTCCTCGGCGAGCCGGCCCGGGTCCACGCCACAGGAGAAGCGCTGCGCGAAGAGTTGGACCCGCTCGACCAGACACCGGCCGGGCCGCACCTCGACCCAGCTCCACCCCTCGGCCGGGCCGTCCGCCCATTGCACGTGCAGCCCGCGGACGATCGGGTCGGCGAGGCGCCGCTCGACGAACGCCTCGACAGCGGCGGCCCGGGTCAGCGCCCCGAGGTCGTTGACCGGCCCGCGGCGGCCGTCGGGAAGCCGGCCGAGAATGTCCCGGAACCCGACCATGTCCCCGCCCTCCGGGTCGGGTTGGGTGCCGGCCGCGTAGCTGCGCGCGTCGATGACGTACTCGACGAGGCGGCGGCCGTGCTCGGAGCCGCGCAGCGTCGGCGACTCCACCCGCAGCACCGGCAGACCGACGGCCGCGCAGACCGCGCTCGTCATCCGCTCGGCACGCTGGGCGGAACCGGCGGGCGCGGGCGCGGCGATCTGCAGGGCGAACAGCGGCCAGCCGGTGTCGGCCGCGCACACCACCAGGTCGAAGCCCTCCTTGCTGGCGGTGCTCCACTGGTGCCCGGTGATCCCCGGCGGGCGCCCCTGCACCAGCTCGCTCAGCCGCCGTGCCGCGTACCCCACCTGGCCGGCCCGGCTGAGCAGCGGCGCCGCCCCGCCGGTGATCGGACGCAGCCAGGCCGCCGCCACGCTGCCGGTGCTCGTCATCTTCGCCAGATCCATCCGTCGGTCGATCGACGTCCGAGTGTATGCGTTCGATCATGTTCGTCGTGTCGCCGGTGCACGGTCGGGCGGGTCGTACCCGTTCGTCACCTTCGCCGGACCCCCGGTTCCGAGGCCCTCGTCCACCATGAGTGCGCGGCGCGGAAACGGGTACGCCCCGCCCGTCCGGTCGGGTCACCGCGCAGCGGAGGTGGGCATGACGCGACATCAGTTCGGGTTCCTCGCCGGGTTCCTCCTGGTCGCGGTCTGGGCGCTCGGCGGCGCCGGCGCCGCGGCGGGCGCCACGCTGGCCGGGCTGGTGGGCTGGCTCCTGGTCCGGGTCCTCGACGGGGACGTCACCCTGCCCGGGCTCGCCGATCGGGCCCCCGCCGACCGGCACCGCTGAACGGAGGCGTCCGATGACCGGCACCCTGCAGCGGCGCGGCACGTCCGCCCAGGATCGCCCGGTCGCGCCGGCCCGGCCCTGGACCGAGGAGTGGCTCGCCCGGCTCGCCGCGGACGCGGCGCGGCTGACCCCGGCCGTGTCCGGCCCGACGGCGGCTGTCCGGGTGGCCGGGCAGGCCGCCCGGATCGACCTCGACCTCGCCGTCAACTACGGCACGCACCTGCCCACCCTCGCGGCCGCGGTCCGCCGCCGGGTCACCGCCCGGATCGAGGCGCACACCGGCCTGACCGTGGAGTCGGTCACCGTCACGGTGGTGGACATGCTCCTGCCGGCCGACCCGCCGACGGCCGGAGGCGACCGCCCCCGGGGCGGCGGGATCCCGGCGGCCGGAGGTTGACGTGCGGACGGTCAACCGGGTCGCCACCCTGCTGCTCGCCGTCGCCCTGCTCGCCGGTGGGGCGCTCGCCGTCGCCGAGGGGCTGCTCGCCGCGCTGGGCGGTCCCGGTCCGCTGGTCCACCGCTGGTACGCGACGCTGACCACCACCCGCTGGCAGGACGCCCCGGCCCGGGCGGTCGCCGGCGGGGTGACCCTGCTCGGGCTGGTGGTGCTCGTCGCCGAGCTGCGCCGGTGGCGCCCCGCCCGGCTGCGGCTCGCCGAGGACGACCGCTGGCACCTGCACCGCCGGTCGATGGAACGACGGCTGGCCCGGGCGGTCTGCGCCGTGCCCAGCGTCCGGCGGGCCCGGGTACGCCTGCGCCGGCGGGGGGACGTCTGGCGACCCCGGGTGACCGCCACCGCCGACCCGGCGGCCCGCGCCGACGTCGAGTTCGCCCTGCACCGGGAACTCGACCGGCTGGCCGCGCCGCGCCGGGGCCGGATCGACGTCCGGCTCCTACCGGCCCGGCGGGCCACGTGAGCAACGCCGCGCACCGGCTGCTGTGGACGGTGCTCGCCCTGGTGTTCGTGGCCGCCGGCGGGACCGCGCTGGCGGTCGGGCTGGGCTGGCTGCCGGGCGGCGGCGCCCCGTTGCTGGGGGCCGGACCGGCCAACTGGTGGCGGGCCGGTACGCCGTGGAGCGGTCTCGCGGTGGCGGTCGGCGGGGTGCTGGCGGCCCTGCTCGGGCAGCGGTTGCTGGCCGCCGGGCTACGTGTGCCGGGCCGGCTCGCCGGCACGCTGGCGCATCCCGGTGACGGGGGCGGGCGTACCCGGGTGACGACCGAGGTGCTGACCGCCGCGCTGGAGCGGGACCTGTGCCGGGCTCCCGGGGTACGCCGGGCCCGGGTGGTGCTCACCGGACCGGTCAGTGGGCCGGACGTCTGGGTGGAGCTGCGCGTCGACCCGTACGCCGGACTCGGCGCGGCCCGCGCGCACGTCGACGCCGCGGTCCGCCGGTTCGCGGCGACGGTCGGCTGCCAGCCGGCGCACCTGGACGTGACCGCGCTGGTGGACGAACCCCGGCCCTGAATCGGCGACGCCGGCTCGGCGTCTGACGCGGCGCGAGCTCGAGCCGCCGCCGGCAACGCCAGCCCGACGCGTCCGGCCCCGCGACACGACCTGGAACCGCCGCCGCTCCCCCGCTGGGGCAGCATGTACGGGACCGAGGGGAGGCCCGACGTGCGGGTGGTGTCGCTGGTGCCGTCGTTGACCGAGGCGGTGGCGTTGACCCGGCCCGAGGTGCTGGTCGGGGCGACCGACTGGTGCACCCATCCGGCCGGGCTGGACCTCGGCCGGGTCGGCGGGAGCAAGTATCCGGACCTGGACCGGGTGCTCGCACTCCGGCCCGACCTCGTGCTGCTCAACGAGGAGGAGAACCGGCTTGCCGACGCGGACGCCCTGCGCGCGGCCGGCGTACCGGTGCGGGTCACCTTTCCCCGTACGGTGCCGGAGGCGCTGACCCAGCTCGGCGAGCTGGTCGCCGCGCTCGACGTGACGGACGAGCCGGACTGGTTGCGGGCCGCCCGGCGGGCCTGGGCCGACCTGCCCACGCCGACCAGCCACCGCGCCGCAGTGGTGCCGGTGTGGCGGCGGCCGTGGGTGGTGCTCGGCCGGGACACCTTCGCCGGTGACGTGCTGCACCGGCTGGGCGTGGCGAACCAGTGGGCCGGCCACGCGGAGCGGTATCCCCGCCCGAGCCTGGACGAGCTGCGCGGACGACGGCCCAGTCTGGTGGTGCTGCCGGACGAGCCGTACCGGTTCACGGCCGGCGACGGGCCGGAGGCGTTCCCCCGCGTACCGGCCACGCTGGTCTCGGGCCGCCACCTGACCTGGTACGGGCCCTCCCTCGCCGAGGCGCCCGCGCTGCTCGCCGCCCAGCTCGCCCGTCCGGTCTGAGCCCGGCGCGGGCCCACCCGGTCGGGGTGGGCCCACGGACGGGCCGGTCAGGCGACCGGGGTGGCGTGCACCAGGTCGAGCTCCATGAGGGTGGTGTCGTCCACGTCGTACCCGATGGCGTTGTGGACCACGACGACGCCACTGACCTGGCCGGCGAGCCGGCCGGCCAGGTCGACGGCGCTGCGCCGGTCCAACCGCCCGTCCAGGGTGACCTCACCGTCGCGGACCCGGACGGTGACCAGGCCGTCCCGGACCGCGAGCACCCGGCGCAGCACCTCCTGCACCACGTCCTCGCGGATCTCCGCGTCGGTGCGCAGGTGCACCCGGAGCAGGTCGCTGCGGGTGACGATGCCGACCAGCCGGCCGAGGTCGTCCAGCACGGGCAGCCGCTTGACCGCCTCACGGTCCATCAGCCGGGCCGCCGCCGCCAGCGTCGCGTGCGGGTAGGTGGTCACCGCCGGTGCGGTCATCAGCTCCTCGGCGACCTGCGCGCCCGCCTTCTCCCGGGCGGTGCGTCGGCGCCGTCCGGTGAAGATGCGCCGCTCGTCGGGTTGGCCGGCCCGCTCCACCTTGTGTAGCAGGTCCGCCTCGGAGACCACCCCCAGCACCCGCCGGAAGGAGTCCACCACCGGCACGGCGCTGACGCCCCGCCGGATCAGCACGTCGACGATCCGACGGTACGGGGTCGCCGCCTCCACCGTCGCCACGTCCGTGGTCATCACGTCGCCCACCTGCCAGGTTCGCATCACAACCTCCTCGGTCCACCCACGACGCTAGGACCGCCATGGTTGCCCTGGTCAGAGGCGGTGGACCGGTCTGGGCAGGCCGACCGGACCGGGCCGGAACAGGTCCAAGGTCCCGGGCGGGAGCGGCCCGGTCGGCCCTGCCCGCCCCGCCTCCGCGGAGCTGGAATGGAGTTGCCACCGGAAAGCGCGGTGCAGCCACCAGAAGGGACGTGGAGACCATGACCGCGACGATCGAGCGGGTCACCGCCAACAACAAGGTTCCGGCCAACACCAGGGTTCCGGCGGTCGCGACCACCCGCAACGTCGAGACCACCCGCCAGCGGGCGGCCCGCTACGTCCTCGCCGGACTGCGGATCGCGCTGGGCTGGACCTTCCTGTGGGCCTTCCTGGACAAACTGTTCGGCCTCGGGCACGAGACCGCGGCGAAGAACGCCTGGATCAACGGCGGCAGCCCCACCAAGGGCTTCCTGACCTTCGGGGCGGCCGGCCCGTTCCAGGGCTTCTACCAGGGCATCGCCGGCGCGGCCTGGGCGGACTGGCTGTTCATGCTCGGCCTGCTCGGCATCGGCGTGGCCCTGCTGCTCGGCATCGGCACCCGGATCGCGGCGGTCACCGGCGGGCTCCTGCTGGTCATGATGTGGACGGCCGTGCTGCCCCCCGCGAACAACCCGTTCCTGGACGACCACCTGATCTACGCCGGTCTGCTGGCCGTCCTGGCCCTCGTCGGCGCCGGCAACACCCTCGGCCTCGGCCGGCCCTGGGCGCGGCTCCCCATCGTCCGGCGACTCCCCTGGCTCAAGTGAACTGATCCCCTGGGTGGGCGTCACCTGAGGTGACGCCCACCCATGGCGTACCCCGACCGGACCCTTTCCCGGGACCCGCGGGTATCGGCCGGTCGCGATCCGGCAGGATCGACGGGGACCACACCCGGAACACCGAGGAGACCCGCTCATGCAGAAGCCCGAGGTTGGCCCGATCGAGGGCGCGGCGCCCGCCGATCTCGTCATCGACGACATCACGGTCGGCGAGGGTCCGGAGGCCCGCCCCGGCCAGCTCGCCACCGTGCACTACGTCGGCGTGGCCCACTCGACCGGCCGCGAGTTCGACGCCTCGTGGAACCGGGGTGAGCCGTTCGAGTTCCCGCTCGGCGGGGGCCAGGTCATCGCCGGCTGGGACCAGGGCGTGGTCGGCATGAAGGTCGGTGGCCGGCGCCGGCTGACCATCCCGCCGCACCTGGGTTACGGCGCCCGGGGTGCCGGTGGCGTCATCAAGCCGAACGAGACGCTCGTCTTCGTGGTGGACCTGCTCGGCGTCCGCTGACCCGGCCGATCTGGGCCGTCGGCACCCACGCCGGCGGCCCTGGTCCGTCCCGCCGGGGCGGTCGCGCCGCCTGGCCGCCACGAGGGCGGGCGTCAGGCCGCGACCAGCTCCCCCGCGACGGCCGACTCCCGGACCGGCATCACCCGGTGCAGACCGGTGGCCCGCAGCACCCGGGCGACGACCGGGCCGGGATCGACCAGGACCAGCTCGCCGCCGCGGGCGCGGACCCGCAGGTGCGCGGCGAACAGCGTGCGCACGCCGGCCGCGGAGAGCAGCCGCACCCCGGAGAGGTCCACCCGCAGCACGGGCCGCGCCGGGGCCGCCCAGAGCGCGGCCCGGAACGATCCCACGGTGGCGATGTCGATCTCGCCGATCGCCCGGATGTCCACCTCGTGGTCGCCCACGCTGATCTCGACGTAGAACCGGTCGCTGTGCTGCCCCATGCCGAGAAATCTATCCCGGGGGACCGACACTTCCGGCCTGCCGGAACCCGGGATCCGGGTACGTCCCGGGTCCAACCCCGAGAGCCTCAGGGGATCCCCCCGGCCCCGGGCGCCGGCCACCCCGGACGCGGTGGTGGTCGGTGCCGCGCTGGTCTCCGGCGCGCTGCCCGATGTCGCGCGACACGCCGCCGGCAACTGACTGACCGGGCATCGGCGGGGAACAATGACCCGATGGCCGTCCCCCGCCGGCGCCCGCCGCTGCTGATCCGGCCGGTCCGTGAGCCGGCCACCGTGCCCCCGCCGCTGGACGGGCCGTGGGCCCCCACCGACGACCGCCTCGACCGGGCCGACCTGCTGCCGCTGCCTGACGGCGGGCACGGCCCGGAGGACGTGCTGATCGACCCGGAGGGCAGGGCGGTCAGCGGCGACGAGCAGGGCCGGCTCTGGTGGTGGCCGGCCGACGCCCCGGCCGGCACCCGGCCCACCCTGCTCGCTGAGACCGGCGGCCGGCCGCTCGGCATTGAAGTGGACCCGGTCGACGGCGGGCTGCTGGTCTGCGACGCGTACCGGGGGCTGCTGCGGGTCACGCCGGACGGGGTGGTGCGCGAGTTGACCGGCAGCGGGGAGGTGCATCTCGCCGACAACGCCACGGTGGCCCGGGACGGCACGGTCTACTTCACCGACAGCTCCGACCGGTTCCCGCTGTCCCACTGGAAGCGGGACCTGCTGGAACACCGTCCCAACGGGCGGGTGCTCGCGTACGACCGGCGGACCGGGCGCACCGAGGTGGTGACGAGCGGCCTGTACTTCCCCAACGGGGTGGCGCTGACCCCGGACGAGTCGGCGCTGATGCTGGTGGAGACGGCCACGCACCGGCTGCTCCGGGTGGACCTGCCGGAGGGGCGGGCCACCGTGCTGGCCGATCTGCCGGCGTACCCGGACAACGTGTCGGCGGTGGGCGACGGCACCTACTGGATCGCGCTGCCCAGCCCCCGGCTACCGAGCGTGGAGAAGCTCCTGCCGCATCCCCGGGTGCGCCAACTCGTCGCGCTGCTGCCCGGCGCGGTGCAGCCGCAGCCCCGCCGCTACGGGCTGGTCGCGCTGGTGGACGGCGCCGGGCGGGTGCTGCGGACGCTGCACGGGCCGAGCGGGGCGTACCCGATGATCACCGGGGTGCGGCAGCACGGGCAGCAGCTCTGGCTGGGCAGTCTGACCGCCGCGTGCGTGGCCCGGGTGGACCTGAGCTGACGGACGAGGCCGGCCCCGCCGTGGTTCCCACCGGGACGCCGCCGGGCCGGCCGAGAGGGCCGGCTCGCCGTGGTTACGGCAGGGACACCGCCGGGCCGGCCGAATGGGGCCGGCCCGCCGTTACGGCGGGTCGGCCCCGGTCGTTCCTCCCCGGTGGTCAGCCGCCGCTGCTGGAGGGCGCGGGAGCGGGCGCCGACCCGCCGGCCACCGCGCCCGGGTGCGGCGTGGCACTGATCGTGGGCTTGAGCCCGGCCGGTACGGGCAGCGCGCTGCCCTTGGCGAACTCGTCCCAGCCGACGTTCCAGGCGGTCCAGCCGTTGCCGGCCTGCAGTTGCACCTCGGTGCCCTTGACCGTCACCAGGTCACCGACCTGCGTGATGCCCATCAGCCAGTCCGCCGCCGCGTTGGAGACGTTGGCGCAGCCGTGCGAGACGTTGGTGTAGCCCTGGTCCCCTTCCGACCAGGGCGCGGCGTGGATGAACTCGCCGCCCCAGGTGAGGCGCTGGGCGTCGTCCACGTCGACCACGTAGCCGCCGTTCGCCTCACCCCGGGTGTCGAAGGTGGTCCGGTCGAACTTCTCCATGATCACCATGTTGCCGCTGGAGCTGGGCGTGTCCGGCTTGCCGAGGCTGACCGGGATCTTCTTGAGCAGCTTGCCGTCCTGGTAGACCGCCATCTGCTTGGTGGCGTTGTCGATGTCGAGCGAGACCTGCCGACCGATCTTCGAGGAGGCCGACCGGTCCGCGTCGCCGATCCGGTCCTTGCCGATCGGCAACCCCTCCAGCCCGGCCCGCACGCTGATCTTCGTGCCCGGCTTCCAGAAGTCCGGCGCCCGGTAGTAGACCTGCGTGCCGTCCCCCACCCACGACCAGGTGCCCGGCTGCGGCGGGTCCGTCTTCACGAACAACCGGCGCTGCACGTCCGCCCGGGCCTCCTGCGGAATGCCCGGCTCGAAAGCGACCACCAACGGCATCGCCGTCCCGTAGGTCTGCTCCCCGCTGAAATACAAGGTGCTCTTGATCGCCTGTTTGGTCGATTTCGCCATCGTCGTGAATGTCGCCTTCTGCGTCCTCGTCCGCCCCTTGTCACCGGTGGCGGTCACCTCCGCCGTGTACGTCCGCGAATTCTGCAACGGCCGGGTCGGCACCCAGCCCGACCCGTCCTCGCGCGGCTCGGCCGGCACCTGCGCGCCCTTGTCGTCGGTCAACCGCACGCCGGTGATCTTCCCGTCCTTGACGGTGGCCCCCACCTCGGCGCTGACCGGCACGTCCTTCGTCTTGTCCGCCGGCGTGACCGTGATCGACGGGGGTGCGGCCCCCTTGCCGACCACCGACTTCGGTCCGGCCGTGCACGCGCCGACCGCCAGTGGCGTGGCTGCGATGGTTACCGCGAACAGCGTCATTCGCCGCCTCAGGTCCATTTCCCCACCCCCATTTCCAGTCCCCTTCATTCCCATTCTGTCGGTCACCGGAGAAGCTGTAGGCCGTTCCGAACAATTGCTTGACCGAGGCGACTTAAGTTTTGTCAGTCGCGCACGGAATAGCATTTCTTCGCCCGGTCAGTCCCATTCGTCGTCGCCGTGGTTGCGTTCCCATCGGCCGCCGATGGGCGGGGTGTCCAGCCGGGTGGGGCCCTCGGCGTTCCCGGCCAGGTCGTTGTCCTCGACCCGGCAGTCCACGCAGCTGCCCCGTTCGGTGATCCAGAAGCCATGGGTCTGGGTGGCCGGGCGCAGACTGTCCCAGACCCGGTTGCCCCGGATGCTGGCCGAGTCGAGCGCGGCGTGCACGGTGATGCCCGCCCGGGTCTCGGGCGCCGCCGACAACTCGTACCCGGTGCCGGGCACCGGGACGTCGGCGCTCCAGGCGGTTACCGCGTCGGGGCGGACCGGCGCCAGGGTGAGCTCGGTGGCGTTGTTCGCGGCCACCAACGCCATCCGGCCGTCGACCCGGACCACCTTGCCCCGGTGCTCGTCCTCCTGCCACTCGGCCCGCCGGTCGACCACCAGCTTCTCGCTGTACCGCACCGAGTCGCCGCCGCCCCGGACGACCGGGCCACACTGCCGCCCGTTGCTCCGGATCCGGTTGCCGGTGATGATCGCGTCGATGATCGGCCGGTCGATCCGGATCGCGTCCAGGCTGTTGCCGTAGAAGTCGTTGGCCTCGATGACGACCTCCCGGGCACACTCCTGCTCCTCGCCGCCCAGGCTGCGCTGGTGGTACCCGTACCGGCCGTTTCCGGTGATCCGGTTGCCCCGGATCGTGTACGGGCCGGGGGTGTTGCCGATGCTGACCCCGTCGCGCACGTTGCCGTCGATCACGCAGTCGCTGAGGATGCCGCCGCGACCGGCGGTGCCCGTGGTGCCCTTGGCCGAGACGTGGAAGCCCGCCTCCAGGTTCCCGGTCAGCGTGCAGGCGGAGACGATCAGGCCGTTGGCGCCCCAGTCGGAGATGCCGAAACGGTTGCCCTGGGCGTGGCAGCCGACGATCCGGATCCCCCGCGGCCGCAACGTCCCGGCCTGCTGCAACTCCAGGAAGATCCCGCTGGTGGCGTTGCCGACCGCCGAGCAGTTGACGATGTTGACCCGCTCGATGCTGCCCCACCCGCCGACCCCGATGCCGATGCCGGCCCCGCCCATCTCGGTGCCGTTGTCCAGCCTCCCGCAACCGGCCACCAGCAGGCCGTCGATCAGGCAGTCCTGGAGGAAGTCGCAGCCCAGGCCGGTGGCTGCGGTGTGGTGGATGTAGAGGTTGCGGAACATGCCCCGCACGACGTACTGGAGGCCCAGCCCCTTGGCCAGCGGGTTGTACTCGGCCGAGGCCACCTCGGAGCCGTCGATCTCGAAGTCGGCGAAGGTGCAGTCCGCCAGGTGACGCTCCCGATCGGCGCCGTGCAGCGCCGCCGTGTGGAAGGCCAGCGGGGTGGGATCAGCCCGGTTGCCCGAGTTGCTGAGCACGAACCGGGTCGCGCCCGGGCCGGCGCCGAGCAGCGACACCCCGCTGCGCCAGACCGTGCCGGCGTCCCGGATCGAGTACACCCCGGGCGGGCAGTAGATCACCCGGGCCCGCCGGTCGGCGGCGTACGCGTCCCCCAGCCGGTCCACCAGCGCGGCGAACGCGGGCTGGTCGTTGGTCGTCCCGTCCCCGGTCAGCCCGTGCTCCCGGGCGTCGCACATCAGCGGCGCGCCGGCGACCGGGTGCGGGCGTACGCCACCGGCGGAGGGCACGTGCGAGTGCTCCATCCCGTTCCTCCCCCTCGGCGACCGGGCTCGCATTCCCGGTCCCGCAGCGGAGAAACGGCGGACGGCCCCGGCCCCGGGCGTGGACGGGGCCGGGGCCGGGTCGGTGGGTCAGACGTTCGCCACCAGCAGGGCGGGCTGCTCGACGCAGTCCGCCACATGCCGCAGGAAACCGCCGGCCACGCCGCCGTCGCAGACCCGGTGGTCGAAGGTGAGGCTGAGCTGCGTCACCTTGCGGACCGCGAGCTGCCCGTCGACCACCCAGGGCTTGTCCACGATGCGGCCGACGCCGAGCAGTGCCGCCTCCGGGTGGTTGATGATGGGGGTGGAGCCGTCCACACCGAACACCCCGTAGTTGTTCAGGGTGAAGGTGCCGCCGGTCAGCCGCGCCGGGGGCAGGCTGCCGGCCCGGGCCGCAGCGGTGGTCTCGGCGAGGGCGGCGGCCAACTCCCGTGTGGTCAGCCGCTGGGCGTCGCGGAGCACCGGGACGACCAGGCCCCGGTCGGTCTGCGCGGCGATGCCCAGGTGCACCCCGGCCGACTGGATGATCCGCTGCCCCTCGGTGTCCACGTGCGCGTTGAGCTGCGGGTACTTCCGCAGGCCGCTGAGGCAGATCCGGGCCAGCAGGGCCAGGATGCTGACCGGAGCGTCCGGGGTGGCGGCGTTGATCGCGGCCCGGGTGGCCAGTAGCCCGGTGGCGTCCACGTCGACCCAGATGGTCACCTCGGGGATCTCCCGCCGGCTGCGGGAGAGCTTTTCGGCGATGACCTTGCGGATGCCGGTCAGCGGGATGACCACGTCACCGTCCGCGCCGGGGGCGAGCCCGACGTGCGGGTCCGGCACCGCGACCAGCCGGGTCGCCGGGGCGGCCGAGGCGGCCTCCACGTCGGCGCGGCGGATCACCCCGCCGGGGCCGGTGCCGCGCACCGACGCCAGGTCGATCCCGCGCTCCTTCGCCAGCCGCCGCACGATCGGCGAGATGACCAGGGCGCTCGTCCGCGTGGCCTCGGCCGCGGCCACGCCGGCAGCAGCCGGGGCGGTGGCGGTCGGGGCGGTGGCGGTCGGGGCGGTGGCGGTCGGGGCCGGGCCGGCGACGGCACCGACCGGCGCGGCGGCCGGGGGCTCCGGGGCCAGCGCGAGCCGCGGGCGGCGACGCCGGCGGCCGGAGCCGCCGTGCCCGGTGCCGTACCCGATCAGCACGTTGCCGGAGCCGGCGCGCTCCTCCTCGCGGTAGGTGGCATGCGGGTCGTCCCCTTCCGCACCGTCGAGCGGGGCGATGGTGATCAGCGGCTGGCCGACCGGGCGGACCTCACCCGCCGCGCCGTGCAGGGCCACGACCCGGCCGGCGTACGGGCAGGGCACGTCGACGACCGCCTTGGCGGTCTCCACCTCGACCACGGTCTGGTCCACGGTGACCACGTCGCCGACAGCGACCCGCCACTCGACGATCTCCGCCTCGCTGAGCCCCTCGCCAAGGTCCGGCAGGAGGAAGTCGCGCGTCCTGGTCGTGGTCGTCATGCCGCCACCTCCCTGCGGTCGGCGTCGTCATGACCTGCGGGGCGGAGCCGGATGATTCGCTCGCTGCGCTCGCTCATGCCGCCACCCACCGGGTGTCGGGCTGGTCGTCCCACTGGAGGCGGGCCACCGTGTCCAGCACCCGATCCACCGAGGGCAGATGGGCGTGCTCCAGCATCGGCGCCGGGTACGGGATGTCCAGGCCGGACACCCGCAGCACCGGGGCGTGCAGGGCGTGGAAGCAGCGCTCCTGCACTCGGGCGGCGATCTCCGCGCCGACGCCGGCGAAGCCCTGCGCCTCCTGGATCACCACGCACCGGCCGGTCTTCCGCACCGACGCGATGACCGTGGCGTCGTCGAACGGCACGATCGTGCGTACGTCGACGACCTCCAGGTCCCAGCCCTCCTCGCGGGCGGCCTCGGCCGCCTCCAGCGCGACCGGCACCGCCGGCCCGTACGCGACCAGGGTGGCGTCGGTACCCGCCCGGCGCACGACGGCCTTGCCGAACGGCGCGGTACGCGCCGGCAGCTCCGCCTCGGCGCTGGAGAAGTAGAGCTTCTTCGGCTCCATGAACACGACCGGGTCCGGGTCGTCGATCGCCTCGCGCAGCAGCGAGTACGCGTCCTCGACGGTGGCCGGGGTGACCACCTTCAGGCCCGGGGTGTGCGCGTAGTACGCCTCCGAGGAGTCGCAGTGGTGCTCCACGCCGCCGATGCCCCCGGCGTACGGGACCCGGATGACGATCGGCACGCTGAGCGCGCCCCGGGTGCGGTTGCGCAGCTTCGCCACGTGCGAGGCGATCTGCTCGAACGCCGGGTACGCGAACGCGTCGAACTGCATCTCGACCACCGGCCGCAGCCCGGACATGGCCAGGCCGACGGCGAAGCCGACGATGCCGGCCTCGGCGAGCGGGGTGTCGAAGCAACGCTTGTCGCCGAACCGGGCCTGCAGGCCGTCGGTGATCCGGAAGACGCCGCCCAACTGCCCGACGTCCTCGCCGAAGACGACCACCCGCTCGTCGTCCAGCATCGCGTCGGCCAGCGCGGCGTTGAGCGCCTTCGCCATGGTCATGGTGGCCATCAGGCGTCCCCCTCCTCGTCGCGGGCGGCGGCCAGTTCGGCGCGGACCTGCTCACGCTGCTCGACCAGCTGCGGGGTCGGCTCCGCGTACACGTGGTCGAAGAGGCTGAGCGGGTCCACCGCCGGCTGGGCGTTCATCCGGTCGCGCAGCGCGGCCGCGTACGCCTCCGCCTCGTCGGCGATGGCGGCGACCGCCGCGTCGTCCAGCACGCCCCGGGCCCGCAGGTAGGTCTCCAGCCGGGCGATCGGATCGCGGTCCCGCCACGCCTCGACCTCCTCGGCGTCCCGGTAGCGGGTCTGGTCGTCGGCGTTGGTGTGCGGTTCCATCCGGTAGGTGTGCGCCTCGACCAGGAACGGCCCCTGGCCCGACCGGGCGTGCTCCACCGCCCGGGTGAGCACCGCGAGCACGGCCACCGGGTCGTTGCCGTCGACCTGCTCGCTGGGTACGCCGTAGCCGACACCCTTGTACGCCAGGCTCGGCGCGGCGGTCTGCCGGGACAGCGGAACGCTGATCGCGTACTTGTTGTTCTGCACGAAGTAGACGACCGGGGCCTTGAACACGGCGGCGAAGTTGACACCCTCGTGGAAGTCGCCCTCGCTGGTCGCGCCGTCGCCGATGAAGGCCAGCGCCACGGTGTCCCGCCCCTGGTACGACTCGCCGTACGCCAGGCCCGCGGCGTGCACGCACTGGGTGGCCAGCGGGGTGCACTGCGGTGCGGTGTGCCGGGCCGCCGGGTCGTACCCGCAGTGCCAGTCACCACGCAGCAGGGTGAGCACCTCGACCGGGTCGATGCCCCGGGCGGTCAGCGCCATCGACTCGCGGTAGGTGGGGAAGACCCAGTCGGTGTCGTGCAGCGCGAGAACCCCGCCGACCTGGCAGGCCTCCTGGCCGCGCGAGGACGGGTAGACGGCGAGGCGACCCTGCTTGGTCAGCGCGGTGGCCTGCACGTCGAAGCGGCGTCCGACGACCATCCGCCGGTACATCTCGCGGAGCGCGTCGAGCGGCGGCTCGGGGTAGTCGTCCCGGGCCGGCAGCGGGGTGCCGTCCGGGTTCAGCAGCCGGACCGGCTCGGTACGCGGCAGCAGCCCGGCCGACGGGTCGACGGCGGCGGGGGTGGCCTTCCGGCGGGTGCGGGGGGATGCCCTGCGGACCGCCTGGGGTGTGGTCGTCACGGCGGGGACCTCCTGGACGTGTGGTGGACCTATGCTCACGCCGTCGGATGATTGACTCAAGTTGCCCGTCGAATGCGGGACGAATGGCAGTACTGGGAGTGGTTCATGAGCCAGGAGACCAACCCGACACCGGGCGTGGCGGGCGGAACGGGACGTTCGGCCGGGCCGCTCGACGAGGTGGACCGGCGGATCCTGCGCGAACTGGTCGACGACGGCCGGCTCTCCATGCGCACGCTGGCCGAACGGGTGCACGTCTCGCGCACCAACGCGTACGCCCGGGTGGAGCGCCTGATCCGGGACGGGGTGATCACCGGCTTCCGGGCCCGGGTGGCGCCGGAACCCGCCGGGCTGGGCACGTCGGCGTACATCGCGCTGACCATCGAGCAGAACACCTGGCGGGAGGTGTCCGAGGAACTGGCCCGGGTGCGCTACGTCGAGCACGTGGCGCTGCTCAGCGGCGAGCACGACGTGCTGGCCCTGGTCCGGGCGCCGGACAACGCCACGCTGCGGAACGTGGTGCTGGAGCGGGTGCAGAGCATCGCCGGGGTGCTGTCGACGCGCACCTGGCTGGTTTTCGAGGAGTTCGACGGGACGCAGGGCCTCTGGCCGTAGGCGTCAGCGTTCCGGCGGCGCCTCCAGGCCCTCCCGGTCGGCCAGCTCCAGCAGCGGCTCCAGGGAGAACCGGCGGTCGTCCAGCCCGGCGTGCGGGTCGCCACGCTCGGCGAACCGGGCTGGCAGGCTCACCACGTCGAAGTCCTCCGGCCGCGCGTCGTCCAGCTCCGACCAGTCCAGCGGGGCGGAGACCAGCGCCTGCGGGGTGGGCCGTATCGAGTACGCCGACGTGACGGTGTGATCGCGGGCCATCTGGTTGTAGTCCACGAAGACCGGCCGGTCCCGCTGCTCCCGCCACCAGGTGGTGGTCACCAGGTCGGGCAGCCGGCGCTGCATCTCCCGGCCCAGTGCCAGCACCGCCCGCCGGCACTCGCCGAAGCTCCACCGCGGCTCGATGGACAGGTAGACGTGGATGCCGCGACCGCCGGTGGTCTTCGGGTAGCCGACCAGCCCCAGCTCGTCGAGGAACGCCCGCACCTCGCGGGCGACCGGGACCACCTGGGCGAAGTCCACCCCGGGCATCGGGTCGAGGTCGATGCGGAGCTGGTCGGGGTGCTCCACGTCGCCGGCGGACACCGGCCACGGATGGAAGCGCAGGGTGCCCAGGTTGACCGCCCAGATCACCACGGCCAGCTCGCTCGGGGCCACCTCGTCGGCGGTCCGGCCGCTGGGGAAGGTGATGTGCGCGGTGCGCACCCAGTCCGGCGCCCCGGCGGGTAGCCGCTTCTGGTAGAACGCGTCGCCGCGATTGTCCTGCCGGGTGGCGATCTTCGCGCCCTCGAACACCCCGCGCGGCCACCGCTCCAGCATGGTGGGCCGGTCGCGCAGGGCGCGCAGGATGCCGTCGCCGACGGCGAGGAAGTAGCGGACCACGTCAAGCTTGGTCAGCCCGCGCTCCGGGAAGTACGGCTTGTCGGGGCTGGAGACGCGGACCACCCGCTCGCCTACCCGGATCTCCTCGGCCGCCGTGGTCGCCACGCCTCACACGGTAGCGGTCGACGGGCCGCCGGGGTCGCCCGCCGCGCAGCGGGCCGGTCAGGAGATCAGCGTGATGCCCACGACGACGAGCGGCAGTCCGACGAACAGGAAGATCCCGACACCGGTGAGGACCCGGCCACCGCCCGCGGTCTCCTGCTCGGGTGCGAGCCCGAAGGCGGCCCGGGCCCCGAGCATGCCGACCCGGCTGAGGGTGAGGTCGCCGGTGACACCGAGCAGCGCCCCGACGACGACCAGGGCGATACCGAACCGGGCGACGAACTCGCCGCCGGACACCGCCACCCAGACGCCGGCGGCGACCGCGACCACCGCCAGCGCGATCACCAGCAGCACCAGGGCTTCCCGCAGACCCTTGAGGACCGTCATCGATGGCTCCATCCCGTCGTGTCGGACGGGACATTCTGCTCCACCGATGGGCGTGCCCGCTGCCCCGTTCGCGACAGCGGTCAGTCGAGCGGCACCATTCGGGAAGCGCCAGCGTCGCGGCTGCCGGGACCGGGCGGCGTCCGTCCGGCCCCGGCCACGCCGGCGCTCAGCGCCCTTCCTGCTGCATACGCGTCATGAGCATCTGCTTGCCCTGGTCACCGGCCTTGCGGTTGTTCTCCTGGATCTTGCGGAACCAGTTGGCGAGCTCCGTGTCGCCGCGCTTGTCCGCGTCGGCGATGTACGTGTCCATCCGGTAGATGTTCTCCAGCGACATCTGCACCGTGTGGATCAGGTCGTAGTTCTTGTCCCGTACCGGGCTCATCTGTTCTTTGGTCATGGTCGTGGCCACGACATACCTCCCCATGTCTCGGCTTCCGGTGGCGCCAGCGCTTACCCGCCTGCGGCCGGTTCACGCCCCACCCGGCCGAGGGCCGCCCGACGGCCGGCACGGTTACGCCCGCCGGGCCCGGGTACCGGAGGCCGCATGGCGGACCTGGCGGCGCTGTGGATCGTCCGGCACGGCGAGAGCACGGCGAACGTCGCGGCGAGCCGGGCGGAGGCGGCCGGCGCTGAGCTGACCGGCCTCACCCAGCACCGCGACGCGGATGTGCCGCTGTCGCCGACCGGGCGGGAGCAGGCCCACGCCACCGGCCGCTGGCTCGCCGGGCTGCCGGGGGCGCGCCGGCCCGATGTGGTGGTGGTGTCGCCGTACCTGCGGGCGGTGCAGACGGCCGAGCTGGCGCTGGCCGGCACGGGCATCCCGGTCAGCCGGGACGAGCGGCTGCGCGACCGGGAACAGGGCATCCTCGACGGCCTGACCCAACACGGGGTGCGGCAGCGGTATCCGGCGGAGGCGGAACGCCGGGCCCGCCTCGGCACCTTCTACTACCGGCCCCCCGGCGGCGAGTCCTGGCCCGACGTGGCGCTTCGGCTGCGCGCCCTCCTCGGTGACCTGCGCCGCGACCACGAGGGCCGGCGGGTGCTGCTCTTCGGCCACGACGCCCTGGTTTTCGTGCTCCGCTACTTGATCGAGGGGCTCACCGAGGACGAGCTGAGGCGGCTGACCCGGGACTACTCGATCGCCAACTGCTCGGTCACCGGCTGGTCCGTCGACGCCGCGGGGCGGCTCGCCCCGGAGATGTTCAACGACGTCACCCATCTGCACCGGCAGGCCAGGCAGCCGGAACGCGGCTCTGCCGACCCAGGGACCAGCAACGGGCTGGACAGTGGGCCAACTTGATTGCTCCTGCCCTTCCGGCGACCGCGACTGCCGGCTGCGATCGAGCTTTGCACCCGGCCTGTCCTACATGGCCGGTCCGTAGCGGGACCGTAGCCGGGCGATAGCGAGCTGGCCCAGGCTCGCGACGGGCGCGGGACATCCCCGCCGCCCGTTCCGGGTCTCTCGCCAAGGAGTTCCATGGGCAGGTTCAGCTCAACCAGACGGTGGGGCGCCGTGGCGCTGACCACCGCAGCCCTCAGCACCGGTGCCGTCGTGCTCCCGACCACTGCGGCGCACGCCGCCGCACCCAATGATCACGTCCTCTACTGGAACGATGTCCTGGTGCGCACGTACCGCCAGCTCGGCGGAGCGCCGGGGCCGCTGGCCCGCGCCGGCGCCATGCTGCACGGCGCCATCTACGACGCGGCCAACTCGGCTCTCTGCGCGGCCGGCGACGCCCAGTGCATCGGTCAGCCGTACCGGGTCAAGGTCTCGCCCACGCCCGGCGTTGTGCCGGACATGGCCACCGCCATCGACTATGCCGCTTACGACACGCTGCGCAGCGTGTACCCGGGCGTCAACTTCGACGCCGACCTGTCCACCGCGCAGGAGGGGACGGCCGGTTCGCCGGCCCGGACCGACGGTCAGCGGATCGGCTCGGCGAGCGCACAGGCGATGATCAGTTTCCGGACCGACGACGGGTCGCCGGACAACTCGACGTTCCCGTTCAGCGACACCCCGGGAGTGTGGCGGCCGACCGGCTCCGGCGCCGCCGCCACGCCCAGTTGGGGCCTGGTCAAGCCGTTCGCGATGACCTCCGGCGCCCAGTTCCGGCCAGGCTTGCCGGCGGGCTACTCGGACATGGCCAAACTGCTCGCCAGCCCCGATTACGCGGCGCAGGTCAACGAGGTGAAGGACCTCGGCCGGTACAACAGCACGTCTCGCACTGCCGACCAGACGCAGGCCGCCTGGTTCTGGGCCAATGATCTAGACAAGCTCACGTACAAGCCGCCAGGCCAGCTCTTCGCCCACACCCAGATCGTGGCGAAGTCGGCGAAGCTGACCCAGGCCGGGAACGCTCGGCTCTTCGCCCTGGTGGCGATCGCGCTAGCCGACGCGGGGATCGTGGCGTGGGACGCGAAGTACCAGACCCCGATCGCCCTGTGGCGGCCGGAGAGCGCGATCCAGCTCGCGGACACCGACGGCAACCCCGCGACCAAAACCGACGCCAACTGGAAGCCACTCTCGGCCGACGACAAGGGGGTGAACTTCTCCCCGCCGTTCCCGGCCTACACCTCCGGGCACGCCACGTTCGCCGCGGCGTGGGCGAGCGCGATGACGGGCTTCTTCAACACTGACGCGTTCAGGTTCACCGTCACCACCCAGGATCCGCACGCGCCAGGGGTTACCCGGACCTTCGCCACCTTCAGCTCCGCTGCCACGGAAAACGCCCGCAGCCGGGTCTACCTCGGCGTGCACTACCAGTGGGACGCCGACGCGGGGATGTCGTCGGGCACCGCGATGGCGAACTACGTCACCGCGAACTTCCTCCGCCCGACCACGTCGTACACCTTCGACGGGTTCTACCTCAACGGCAGCAAGATCGGCGACTACATCGACGCCGCACCGCCGCGGAGCTTCACCTTCGGATTCGCCATCAAGGACTCCGCCGGTAACCCCGTGACCGACTCCGGCGCCGTGACCGGCACGTCATGGAACGGCCACCCCGGGGGCGCCGTGAATTCGGCGCCGATCTACAACCCGACCACCGGGCGGATCGAGGTCAGCACCCTGGCCAACCGGAACTGTTCTGGGCCGCAGCTCTTCTCGGTCCTGCTCCGGGACGGCTCGACCCACTCCATAACTGTCGACTGCGACGTCGTCTGATCCTCATCGGCCACCGCGGTCATGCTGTCGTGGGCCCGGCTTTCGGGTCCACGACAGCCATCAGCCGGTCCGGCCAGTGAGAGGCTCAGCGCCTCAAGCTGGCGGCGTAGGTCCCGCAGCAACTGTTCGGTCAGCCGCAGACAGTCCAGCGTCGCCGCCAGCGCCTCCCGGTCGACCGTTGACGGCGCGGTCGGCTCTTCCTCCAGCAGGTCGCGGTACGCCGCCACCAGTTCCCGGCCCGGGTCCAAGCCGAGCTCCTCGCGAAGGAGCCGGCGAACCTGGTGGTAGGTGGCGATCGCCTCGCCCCGGCGGCCCGCACCGTGCAGTGCCACCACCAGATGCCGCCAGAACGTCTCCCGCAACGGATGCTCCGCGACCAGCTCGGTCAACGTCGGAACGATTTCCTGGTGCCGCCCGAGGCGCAGCTCCAGTCCGAACAACTCACCGAGCACGTCCAGCCGCCGCTCCTGCAGGCGGACCCCGGCGAGCTGAGCGAACGGCGCATCGACGTTGCACAACGGCGGCCCGTGGTACAGCTCGAGCGCTTCGCGGAACAGTGCCGCGGCCGCGTCGAGCTGGCGGCCCGCGCTCAACGCCCGACCGCGCTGCACGAGCTGGTCGAAGACCAGAACGTCGATCTCGCCAGGCGGCGCGTGCAGCGAGTAGCCGGCTGGATGGGTGCTTATCTTGACACCCTCGATGCTCTGGAACAGGGCCCGCAGCGTCGAGATCTGCACCTGCACCTGGGTCCGCACGGTCCGTGGCGGAGTCTCGCCCCAGACCGCCTTGATGATGTCGTCCATCGGAACCACCGCGCCGCTGTTGATCAGCAGCAGCGCGAGCACCGCGCGCAACCGGTTGCCGCGGATGTCGAGCGGGCTGTCCTCCGAGCCTACGGTGAGCGGTCCCAGGAGCCGGAACCTCATGAGCGGTGGAATCGGGCCGGAAGGTGAGTTGGCAGGAGAGTGTGCAGCTCGAGCATGGCGTCCCCCGTCACGCTTAGCAACATCAGCAATTCGCGGCCGTAACTGTAGGAGTTCTTGGATGCGTGGGCAAGGGCGCAGCTCACCAGGGTTGACACGCGGTCGAGTCCCACCCGTGGGCCGCCGTCTGACGGTTGTTGTTCGTCCGTTCGGCTGTGTGTAACACCACAGCAACTCCCTACGCTGATCCCTCGAAAGCGAGCAGCCTGCTCGTTTTCCGCCGACCCCTGTCCGCCAGGCAGTGGGGCTCGGCTGGATCGGCCCTCTGGGAGTCTGTGTGAAGAACCTTCGTCGCAAGACACTGGCCGCAGCGTCCGTCGTGGCGCTCGGCGTCGGCCTCGCCGCCACCGGCGGGCTGGCACCGGCGGCCGCAGCCGGACCGGACACCACGTTCCTGGTCCTCGCCCCACAGGGCGGCAAGACCGACAAGGCCGCCGCCCGCGTGGCGGCCGCCAAGGGCACCGTCGTGGCCAGCTACGACCAGATCGGCGTGCTCGTCGTCCGCTCAACCAACCCCGACTTCGCCACCCAGGTGGCGGGCGCGGGCGTCGAGTCGGTCGCGTCCACCGCCGGCCTGGGCACCGCCCTCGACGAGGGCGAGACCGTCGAGGTCTCCGCGGAAGAGGTCGCCAACGCCACCGGCGACCCGACCAAGGAGCCGATGTACGGCCAGCAGTGGGACATGAACATGATCCACGTCCCGCAGGCCCACGCCGTCAACAGCGGCAGCTCCAACGTCGTGGTGGGCGTGCTGGACAGCGGTATCTCCAGCAGCCACCCCGACCTTGCCACCCAGATCGCCAAGGACAAGAGCGTGTCCTGCATCGGCGGTGTCACCGACACCACCGAGGCGGCCTGGAACCCGACCAACTCCGACCACGGCACCCACGTGGCCGGCACCATCGCCGCCGCCGTCAACGGCATCGGCGTGACCGGCATCGCGCCCGGGGTGAAGGTGGCCGCGGTCAAGGTCGTCAACAACGACGGCTTCATCTACCCGGAGGCTGCGGTCTGCGGGTTCCTGTGGGCCGCCGACCACGGAATGCAGCTGACCAACAACAGCTACTTCATCGACCCGTGGGAGTTGAACTGCCGCAACGACGCGCGCCAGCGCCCGGTGTGGCAGGCGGTGCAGCGGGCCATTCGTTACTCGCAGTCCAAGGGCGTGCTGAACGTGGCGTCCGCGGGCAACTCGAACTACGACCTGGCCCACAAGAACACCGACTACGACAGCCCGAACAACCTGCCGGAGGGCCAGGATCCCACGCCTCGCGTGGATCTCAACAGCGCCTGCCTCGACCTGCCGGCCGAGGCGCCGGGCGTGGTCACCGTCTCGGCGGTGGGCCCGACCGGGCAGAAGAGCTACTACTCGTCGTACGGCCAGGGGGTCATCGACGTGACGGCCCCGGGTGGTGACAGCCGGTTCCGTACCCAGGGTGCCCGCTCCACCTCCACCGATACCATTCTGTCGACCATCGGACGCCTGGACGCCCAGGGCAACATGGTCAACGGGTGGGGGTACAAGCAGGGCACCTCGATGTCCGGCCCGCACGCTACTGGTGTCGCGGCGCTGGCGTTGTCGGCGCACCCTGGCATGACCCCGGGCCAGCTGTCGGCGTTCCTGGAGCGTTCGGCGGTGGCGCAGTCCTGCCCGGCGGGCGTCTACGACCCGGTGCCGAACTGGCCGGTGCCGGTTCCGCCGGCCACGTGGCCGCACAACATCGGCCCGTCGTACTGCTCCGGTGGTGAGCGGAACGGCTTCTACGGCGCCGGCATGGTCGACGCGTTCAACGTGGTCAAGTAACACCCGCACCACCAGCGACGGGGTCCGGCGTTCCGACGCCGGGCCCCGTCCTGCTGTTTGCGCTGTTCGTACCGGGGGGTACCGGGGGCGGCATCCGCCGACTCAAGGACATCGCCTGGTGCCTACGCCGACCATAGGTGATCAAAGTCCGTAGCGCCCAGGCCCCGGCTTGATCCACGGGGCTAGCCCATCGACTGTGGACGGACCGTAGCCAGCGCAGAGCTTATACTGCTTACGTATCCGCCACCCTGCGAATCTCCCAGACAATCATGCCCAGACCGCTCTCGCTGGCCGCCGTGACGCGGTGCGTCAAACAACAGAAGGGCCGCTGAGTGTTGACCGGTCGCCGTTATCTGCTGGCGTTCACTGATGAGCAGGCCGCGTACGCGGAGTAGGTGGGTGCGGTGTGCCGGGCGGTGTGGAATACAGCGTTGGAGCAACGCCGTATGTACCGCCGCCGTGGCGGGTTCGTCGGCTACAACGAGCAGGCCCGGCAGGTGGCCGAAGCGAAGAAGGACCCGGACTGTGCGTGGCTGGCCGATGCACCGTCGCACACATTGCAGCAGACGTTGCGGGACCTGGACCACGCGTGCAAGGCGCATGGCACGTGGAAGGTGCGCTGGCGGTCCAAGGCGCGCACCGCGCCGTCGTTCCGGTTCCCCGACCGTAGCCAGATTGCTGTGCGGCGGGTCAGCCGTCGGTGGGGTGAGGTGCGGCTACCGAAGTTCGGGCTGGTCAGGTTCCGGTGGTCCAGGCCGCTCGGCGGTGTCCTCCGTAACGCCACGGTCTCCCGTGACGGCGGGCGCTGGTACATCTCGTTCTGCGTCGAAGACGGCGTGACCAAGGCGGCTCCGAACGGTAGACCGCCGGTCGGCGTGGATCGTGGTGTGGCGGTCGCACTGGCCACCTCTGATGGGGGTCTGGATGACCAGGAGTTCGTAACTCCCGGCGAGGCGGCCAGGCTCAAGCGGTTGCAGCAACGCCTGTCGCGGTCGCTGCGCGTTCACGATCGTAACCGTGGGTCGAAGCGGCGGGACGCTACACGCGCGCAACTCGGCCGGCTGAATGCGCGGATACGAGCCCGGCGGAGGGACTTCGCCGCGCAGACCGCCGTGCGGCTTGTTCGCGAGCACGGCTTGGTCGCTGTCGAGGGTCTGCGGATCAAGAACATGACCGCAAGTGCCAAGGGAACCGTTGAGCAGCCTGGCCGTAACGTGCGTCAGAAGGCTGGCCTGAATCGGGCCATCCTGTCCAAGGGTTGGGGTGGGTTCCTGCTGAAGCTGGAGCATGCCGCCCGCTACCACGGAGCAAAGATCGAGAAGGTCAACCCCGCATACACGTCGCAGACCTGCAACGCCTGCAAGCATGTCGCTCCGGAGTCCCGCAAGAGCCAAGCGGTCTTCCGATGCGTCGCCTGCGGGCACCAGGACCACGCCGACGTGAACACGGCCAAGAACATACTCGCCGCCGGGCTGGCGGTAACAGGGCGTGGAGACCTCGCCGATGGGCGGTCTGCGAAGCGCCAACCACCCGAACTGATCGCAGCGTAAACGCCGATCAACCTCGGGAATCTCCCGCCTTCAGGACTCCGTTGGGAAATCCGTGAAGTG